>JAUICK010000001.1 GCA_030427865.1 Bacteroidia bacterium
ATAAAAAATGCTCTTCTGCGACTTCTTCCCAAAAATTTTCAGGTTCGCGAACAGATTTTCTATATACTTGATAATATTCTTCTAAATGCTTGATGTGGTAATTACTCATTAGAATGGGGTGGTGTTATTTGGAAATTTTATAGTTTTTAACAATATTATCTATTGGTCTTTTTACAAAAGATCTCACTTTATAATTTCTGCTTTTTGCTTCTTCTATAATTTCAGCTTGCAGATAAAATGCAATAGAACCTACGAAATGTAATGAATTATTTTGTAATTCTGTTTTATAACAAGCTATTAAGTTATCAAAAAGATCTGAAATACCCTTATTAATAATCTTTCTTATAAAAGAATGATTTTTATTTTGTATTAGAAAACTTGCAAATGAAGCTAAAAAAGCACTTGGATTATCTCTTTCATACAAACCTTCTAAAACATTATTGAGGGACAAATTAAAACTTTCAGAAAATTTCTCTCTTAGTTTTTCTGGCATTTTTTTGTAAAAATATGCTTTTAACAATTGTTTCCCAAAATAATTACCACTTCCTTCATCCATTACAGAGTACCCTAAAGACACTTGATTTAAATGAATTTTATTTCCATCAAAAAAGCAACAATTAGAACCTGTACCTAATATGCAAATAACACCTGGGTTAGATGTTACACCTCTTACTGCAGCAGTTAAATCTTCTTCTACAGTGATTTCTTTTGCTTCTACAAAATATGTTTTTAAAATATGATGTACTCTATTTTTAGATTCTTCGGAAGCACAACCTGATCCATAAAAATATATGTTATGTATACTATTTTTTAGCTCTTTCAAATCATTATTTGTACTAATTATATGCGCAATCTTGTTTTTAGAGATTAATACTGGATTAATTCCTTCTGTACGTGTTTTTTTAATTTTTTTTAAATTTTCGTCAAACACCATCCAATCACATTTGGTAGAACCACTGTCTGCAACTAATATCATAATTTATATTTTTTACTGTTAATAAGAATTACCAAATTGTAAATTTGCTAGTAAAAGGTTTCTAAACAACCTCTATCTGCCAGTGTTACAAAGCACTGCTTATTAGCCTTACCTCCAAATGTTATATTAGTTGGTTGTTTCCCTTTTAAAGTAATTTCTCTAAGTAATTTTCCTTTTGGAGACACAACCACAACGGTTCCTTTACCATACCTACAAACATATAAATTACCTTTTGCATCACACCTCATACCATCTAAGCCAAAATCTTTAAAATTTGTTAACAATTTTTTATTAGTAATTGAATTGTCTTCTAAAATATCGTACACCCAAATATTTCGCTGTATAGACTCATTTACATAAAGTTTTTTTCCATCAGGACTCACCTCTATCCCATTAGTTGTACCCATATTACTTTCTAACAAAACCATTTTATTGTCTTGTACCATCCATAAATTACCAGTATTATTGGACCAATTTGGGTCGCTTGCATATAGCGTTCCATTTTTAGAAATTGCGAGGTCATTAGGTTGATTCATTTGAGAATCTGAAGCATAAATTACAGGTTGATTAGTTCCTTGTTTTATGATAAAAATATTATGTTTTACATAATCTGCAATAAACATATTATCATCTTTATCAAACCGAATTCCATTACCAACACTACCATTTGGTAATTCCGTAAATAAAACTACATTTCCATATTTATCAACCTTTCCAATAGTACCTTCTGACTTAAAATTTACTGCAAAAATTTCTCCAAGACTATTGGTTGCAGGTCCTTCTATGCCTCTGGTAAATAAATGCTCTTTGGTAAAATCTTTACTAAAATTTGTTTTTTTATTAAAACAGCTGATAAAAAATAAGCACGACACTATTGAAGTGCTTATTTTTATCAATAAAAAAAAGGGGGGGCTATTTCTCAAAATATTCAATTAATTTTTGCAAACTATCCACAATAGCTAATTCTGTATCTGCAGTTGGCTCTTTTAAATTTTTAATAATTATTTTGGCTTGGTTTAATTTGTTTTTAGACATCTTACCAGAAATTAAAGCGGTTTTTAAAATCGTTGAAGTATTTGCTATATTTTTAGATAATTTCTCTAATTTTGCCAATGTTGGATTGTTATTTATTTTTATAAAAGCTTTATGATTATCTATCCATTTAGTTAAAAATGGTGTAATTTTTTGCAAATTATTTTGATTATTGTCTGATAAAAAACCTTCTACAGCCTCATTAAATAAAAATGCGTCTTTGGCATCTGTACCACAGGCATCTACAAATTGTGTAAATGGCGAATAGGATTTATATTCTTTACCTCCTTTATTTCTTTGGTAAGCTTTTAAAGGCTCGCAAATTCTGGTAAGTGTTATTAAAGATGATATATTTTGATGATTACTGATATTTCTAAGAATTACATCTCGATTTCTTAGGTGTGTAATCCCTAACTCTTCTAATCTTTGACTAACAACGTCTAATCTTTTCATCATATTAGAAACATTAGTAATATTTTTATCTGACCAAAAGCGTTCTGCTATTGCTGCAGTTCTTGGCCAAATTCTTGAATCTATAGTAAGAGGCGTTACTAATTCTCCCCACATTGTAGCTTCTCCTCCTAAAATATTTTTTAATTGATTATCTGTTAAACCATGATTATCTTTTAAAGGTTCATTTAAATAATGATGTTTTAAAGGCTTTAATAAATCGATATAAAATCCTTTAGAAAGTACGGTTTTATACCCTTTTTTTGCGGCTTCTAACATGGCTTCTTTTCCTCTCCAAGAATGAATTACAACATTTTTAGGCAGTTCTGGTTGAAAAATCTCATCCCATCCCATCATTATTTTACCATTCTTTTTAAGTATTTTTTGAACTTTTATGTTAAAATAATTTTGCAATTCATGATTATCTTTTAAGCCATGTTTCTTTTTAAATGCTTGTATGTTTTGGTTCTCATCCCAATGTTTCCCTTCATTTTCATCTCCTCCAATATGAAAATAAACATCAGGAAAAAGTGGAGCTATTTCAGAGAAAACATCATCTAAAATCTTGTAAGTCTTATTGTTTGTTGGGTCTAAAGTTGGGTTAAAAATACCTGCATAACGCTCTATATTGTAAATTGTGTCTTTGCTGGCTATTTCTGGATAAGCTGTTAACCAAGAACTTGCATGACCAGGAACATCGAATTCTGGTACAACACGGATTCCTAAATCTGCAGCATAAGCAACAACCTCTTTTATTTGATTATGGGTATAATATTGCCCGTCTGAACCCAACTGATGCAGCTTTGGTCTGGAGTTTACCTGAACTCTAAACCCTTGATCATCTGTTAAATGCCAATGAAAAACATTTAATTTTACAGAAGCCATGGCATCTAAATTTCTTTTTAAAACCCCTATAGGTTGATAATGACGTGCAACATCAATCATTAATCCTCTCCAAGGAAATCTTGGGGTATCTTTAATGCTTACTCCACTAAAATAATATTGCGTTTTATTATAATTAGTTAATTGTAATAACGTTTCTAAACCTCTTAAAACACCAATGTCTGTTTCTGCGTCTATGTGTATATATTTATTGGTAATTTTAAGTTGATAAGATTCATCTTCTCCTAATTCTAAATTTCCTTTTCTTTTATATTTAATTAGAAGTGAAAAGCTGTCTTTTGTTGATGACTCTTGTGCAAACCCATCTTCTATAAAAACACCTGTTCTACCAGATAATCTTCTTAAAAAGCGAGTTGTAGCTTTACGAATTCTTTGGTTAGAAATATCTTGTATGCCAACACTAAAACCTTTAGTGATTACAAATTTTTGATTATTCTCTTTTACTTCTTTAGGCCAAGGCATTAAGTTATATTTCTCAGACAATTGCTGTTGAGAGAGTATATATTGATGGCACAAGCCAATTAGAATAATTAAGATATGTTTTTTCATTAGTTAGATTTTATATATTTTTCAGTAATAAACCTTTTTTTGTTTTCACTTTTAATCTCCTCTACACCTTTTTGAATTAATGTATCGTTTTTAAGTTCTACTGTAAAAGAAAATTTTTGATTTCTAATGGGTTTATAGTTGGTAAACAAAAGTGTTTCTTTGTAATTATTTTTATTAAAAATATAAGTGCCTCCACCGCTATAAAAAGCATTCTCATTTTTTGCATTTTGATTAAAAAATGCAAAGTGTGTTTTATTAATAATCTTAATAAAGGTAGTTGTAGAAAGGTCTTTGATTTTTAGTGAATCGTTCTCTTTACTATCTGCATAGACCATTTTCCAGCTACCTTCTAATAGACTTTCTTTGTCGTTTTTTGTAGTTTTACATTGTGAAAGCACAAAAATTATTAAAATAAAACAACTAAAGTTTTTCATAATTTAAAAATGGTGTCTTTTAAATGCTTCTATAGCAGCATAATCCGCTAATCCTAATTGATTATACCTGTTTGCTGTAAGTCTATTTCTATCTTCTACTCTTACCCAAAACTCTCTATGGTCATCACCTTGAAACATAACTCCATCTTTTTGTGATTGATGATAAAAAATAGCATGCCTTTTTCTTAACACTTGATCTGGGCTCATAGGTACAGCCATATCAATTTCGTAAGACTCCCATTCGTGCCAAGCACCTCTATACAACCAAACCCATGTATCTTTTAAAAATTCTTTCTCGTGTTTTTGTTGTTCTAAAGCTATAAAAAGAGCATCTAAACAAATTTTATGTGTACCATGTGGGTCTGCTAAATCTCCTGCTGCATAAATTTGATGAGGCTGAATTTCAGAAATAATACTTTTTACAATATCTATGTCTTCTTGGGTTAAGCTGCCTTTTTTAATAGTTCCTGTTTCGTAAAAAGGAAGATTTAAAAAATGCACATTTTTATCTGGCAGGTTAAAAAACCTTGTTGCTGCTAAAGATTCACTTTTCCTAATTAATCCTTTTAAATTTCTTACTGCAATAGAATCTTTAATTTCGTTACTCTTTTTATTTTCTAAAAATTTGATAATTTCATCTACTTCTTTAGAGCTTTTTATGTTTTTAGATATTTCAGCAAATTTTAATGCTTCTTCATCAGAAACTGCAATATTTCCAGAAGTTTGATATGCAACATGAACCTCATGTCCTTGTTCTACCAACCTATCGAAAGTACCTCCCATAGATATCACATCGTCATCTGGGTGTGGACTAAAAATTAACACCCTTTTTTTAGCTGGATTTGCTCTTTCTGGTCTATTTGAATCATCTGAAAAAGGTTTTCCTCCCGGCCAACCAGTAATTGTACTCTGAAGTCTGTTAAACATTTTTATGTTAATATCGTAAGCAGTGCCTTCTTCAGATAATAAACCAGACATTCCGTTATCGTTATAATCTTTGTCTGTTAGTTTTAATATAGATTTATTTAACAATTCGCTTAACCAAACGACTGCCTTTAGTTTTAAATCTTCATTCCAAATACAAGATTTTACCAACCATGGTGTTTTAACTCTTGTAAGTTCTGCAGAGGCTTCTTGGTTTAAAACAAAGGTTGTATTGTTATGTTCTTGTAAGTAAGTGGCAGGAACTTCTGAAGATATTTTACCTTCTATTGTTTCTTTAATAATTTCACTTTTATTATTTCCCCATGCTAAAAGCACAATTCTTTTAGCACTTTTTACAGTACCAATGCCCATAGTAATTGCTTTTCTTGGAACATTTTTAATTCCTAAAAAAGCAGGCGCTGCGTCTACTCTTGTAATGTGGTCTAATGTAATAATTCTTGTGCCAGAATTTATATGAGAACCTGGTTCATTAAAACCAATATGCCCTGTTCTACCAATTCCTAAAAGTTGAAAATCTAAACCTCCAGCATTTTTTATCTTCATTTCATAATCTATACAATACTGCCTTATTTCATCTAAATCTACAGAACCACTTGGTATATTTATATTTTCGGGATGAATATCTATATGATTGAATAAATGTTCGTGCATGAAATAAAAATAACTTTGTACATTATCTTTTTCCATTGGATAGTATTCATCTAAATTGAAAGTTATTACATTATAAAAACTTAAATTTTCTTCTTTGTGCATACGAACCAACTCTTCATATACTTTTATCGGTGAAGAACCAGTTGCTAAACCTAAAACACAATTTTTATTTTCTTTTTGTTTTTGTTTTATTAAAGCAGCAATTTCTTTTGCTACTATTGCAGATGCTTCTAAGGAAGATTTATAAATTATATTATGAATTTTTTCGAACCTTGTGTCTTCAAATTGACCCACAGGTTGGTGTTTAGTTTCTATTTGATACAGCATATTAAAATTTTTACTAAAAGTATTGTTAGAAGGAAATAAACTCAAATTTATTCGACAAAAAACAAAGAATTACATACAGAAAGCAAAAGAGAATACATACAGCATTCTCTTTTGAGTTATTAAAACAAATTACTAATTATATGAAAAACAATTAATTTTTATCCCACCAAATTTTAGTATTCATTTCATCTGCTCCTTGATTAGCAATTGCTGCTTTTACGTTATCTGCATTGGCAACAGCCTCTGTTGCAGAGTATGGTAATCTATTAGGAACATTACCATTATTTGGCTGAGTAACCCAGAATTTTGTATTGTCTGTTAATGGTGGAATGATGTCTGTACGTCTTACTAAAGCCCAACTCTCATAACCATTCATTAAACCATTTAACCATCTTTGATTCCAAACCATTTTTAACATCTCTGTAGTAGAACCAGATAAAGTTGCTATAGACTCATTGTTTATAAAAACATTTATGTCTGCTGAGTCTGCTTTCCAGTAATTCATACTAGCTCTTATTCCGTTTTGATACAAAGAATTAGCATTACCTCCATAACCTAATAATGCTGCTTCTGCTTGCAAGAAGTAAGATTCTGCGGCAGAAAACACCTTTACAGGTACTATATCTGCTACATCTGTAGTAGATTTTCCTATTATCAAAGAAGAAGGGTTAGATAAATCATCTCTGGCAATTTGTGTTCTTGAACCAATTGCTGAACCTTTATAGAGGCTACCATTTGTAGTTGGTACTGCTATTTTTTGCAATCTAGGGTCATTATTATCTTGTAATAAATCTATATATCTTTTAGAAAATGTAAACTTAGAACCTATACCTCCAAAACCATGGTAAACATCCTCGAAACCTCCATCTAAAAAAGATAAAATTAAAGGAGATGAAGAACGCTTTAATAATGCTTGATTAGATTCATCTATTAAAGTATTGGCTAAACAATCATTAATAACACTATCTATATAAGCCTGCTCTCCTTCTGCATTAAATGCATCTCTACTTCTAAGTGCCATACGCAAACGTAAAGTATTTGCTAATGCTTTCCATTTTTGAGGGTCTCCTTGATAGACATAATCTCCTACTCCTCCCGCAATGATGTTTGTAGAACTCCCAATGGCATCTATTTGCACTTTTAAATCTTCCATAATGCCTTTATAAATCTCTTTTTGAGAATCATACTTTGGCTTTGGATTAGTTAGAATTAAATCTGTACCAGTTAATTGACTATAAGGCACATCTCCATAAATATCTGTCATTTTTTGAAAAAACCAAGACATCATAATTTTAGTAACAGCTACACCATTTGCATCGTTTATCTCTGTATAAGAATTTAGAAGATTTCTAGCATTTAGAGTAACTTTTTTATAGGAATTATCAAAAACTGCATTGGTCCAACCTTGGTTATTTTGATAAGCATCTGCACCAAACCAAGCCCCTGCATAGTTATAACTAAATTGGTTCGCAAATTGGCTTGAGTAAATTAAGTTACCTCTCCAAGTTAAAAATCTTGGTTCTGCAAACTCAAAGTATTGCACACCAGCCATAACACCTTCTATTGGAGCTGTTACTGGGTTGTAGGGGTCTTTATTAATTTCTTCAAAACCTTCTGTACAACTATTAAGCAATGTTAGTACAAGTAGGCTTACTGTTAAATATTTAAATATTTTCATTTGTTCTTTTTTAGTTTTTTAAAATTCTAAGTTTAATCTAAATCCATGGCTTGAAGTTGATGGAAATCCAAAAAATTCTACTCCACTAAAACTATTATTGAAACCTGTCTCTGGGTCAAAATTGTCAGTGTTTTTATGAAGGATTGCTAAATTTCTACCAAAATATCCTAAAGATAATCTGGTTAAGTTTAATTTCTCTAACACTTTGTTAGAGAAATTATAAGTAAGCGTTATTTCTCTTAATTTTACAAAACTAGCATCTTGCACCCATCTTTCTGATATTTGCCCTAAACGCCCCCAGTAATTTTGAGGATTAACACCTCTTGCTGCAACTGTTGGGTTTAGAGTACCATCTATTACTGCTCCAGTTGGAACCATAATACCATTTCCTCCAGTAAAAAATTCTCTACCTTCTAATGTTATTGCATCTGTTCCGGCTGTAGCTCTGGATAAATCTGAAAATGAAAATACATCTCCACCAAATTTAGCATCTAATAATACTGAAAGTGAGAAATTTTTATAATTAAATGTATTTCTAAGGTTTGCTAAAGCATCTGGGTTTGTAGATCCTATTTTATCTATAGCTCCTACCTTTGGTAAACCATCTGAATCGTAAACTACATTTCCGTTTGTATCTCTTTCGTAAGTAGAACCAAATAATGTCCATAAAGATTCTCCTACTTTTGCCCCTACTTGCACAACATCATTAAACTGACGCTCTCTAACTTGCACTTCTATACCTGGTGCTAATTCTACGATTTCACTTCTGTTTTTAGAAAAATTAAAATCTGACGTCCAAGTGAAGTTTTCGTTTTTAACAATATCTGCAGAAATCCCTAATTCTATACCTCTGTTTCTAACCAGACCTGCATTTATAACTTGCTCATTAGCACCTCCAGAAGGCGGTAGAGATAGTTGTAAAATCTGATTTTCTGTATCTACATTGTAATAGGTGGTATTTATTCTTAACTTATCGTTAAAAAACCTTGCATCAAAACCTATCTCTAAATTAGTAGAAAGTTCTGCCATTAAATTTGGATTTGCTAAAGAAGCCCCTGCACCTGCTCCTTCTTCTGTAACTCCAAAAAAGTAAAACAATTGGTTATTATATTGAGAAGAAGATATATTATAAGTGTTTTGTAATTGATAAGGTTCTGTAGCATTACCCGTTTTTGCATATCCTCCTCTAAACTTTAAAAATGTTAATGGAGAATTTTCTATAATGTTTGGAAAAGCTTCACTTAACACAATACTTGCTCCTACTGATGGGTAGAAGAATGATGCATTGTCTATTGGTAAAGTAGAAGACCAATCGTTACGAGCAGTTAGTTCTAAGAAAGCAAAACCTTTATAATCTAATGTTGCAGTTGCGTATATAGAGTTTGATCTGCTCCTTAATAATGTAGGGTTTATATTTTTTGAGGCAAAATTATTAAAAGAAAAAATATTTTCTTGTACAAAAGTTTCACCTGTATTAACAATAGACTTAAAACTATTATCAATATGATTTAACCCAAGTGTGGTTCCTAAATTGAAATTTTCTGATAAGTTTGTGTTGTAGCTAAGTAATAAATCGTAACTATTAAGTTTTGAAACAGTGTTAAACTCGTCTAACCTACCATTTGGTGCTAAGTCGAATGCTCCTTGTCTTCTATAAATAAAAGCATTTGTAAAAGATGCATCTTGAGATACTTTTGCACTTAGCTTTAATCCTTTATACAAATCTGCTTCTATGCCCACCAATCCTAAAAATCTGTTTACCTCATCTTCATTTAACAATGTATTAGTAGTGTAATATGGATTCATAATAAAACTACCTGCCCAATTATTCGGACTTCCATTGGGTTTTGTATAATTTTCTGCAAGTAAGTTATTAGAAATATTTCTTGGTTTTAAAGACAATGCTTTTACAGTATTAGATTGCCCATCTGTTAACTCTGGTCTATTTGTTCCATTTTGTTTGATGTAATCTAACTTACCCGTTACTTTAACTTTATCACTAATATCTAAACTTGCTTTTAATCCAAAATTATGTCTTTTTAATTCTGTACCCTTTTGTATTGAGTTGTTATCTAAAAGAGCATAAGACAGTTTATAGTTAAAATCTTCTTTTGCTTGAGAAACAATTACAGAGTTATTAAATGTAGTACCTACAGAGTAAAAATCTTTGTAATCTCCAGAGTTTGCAGAATATGCTGCTGTACCTACACCATCAAATCGTTGACGTTGACTTCCATCTAACTTAGGCCCCCAACTACCACCATCTACTATATTATATTCTAAAACATTTGTTGCAGTATTAAATCTACCTTGACCGTACTGATTTTGTAATTTTGGAGCTACCAAAACATTTTCGAAAGAAACTGAAGAGCTTAGAGATACCTTTACTTTGCCAGATTTACCAGATTTAGTTGTAATAAGTATTACACCACCAGCACCCAAATACCCATATAATGCTGTAGCATTACCAGCTTTTAAAACAGATACTCTTTCTATATCATCAGGGTTTAAGTTAGATAAACCATTTCCAAGATCAAAACCTCCAGCAAAATCACCTTGCGAAATATTAGTATTACTAACAATAACACCATCTACCACTATTAAAGGTTGATTATTTCCAGACAAAGAAGTAATACCTCTTATAGTAATGTTTGCAGAAGATCCGGGACCAGTTGCACCAGACTGTATCTCTACACCTGTTAATTTACCTCTTAGGGCATTTGCTAAATCTGGATCTGCAGCTTTAGTTATTTTTTTACTATCTACTTCTTCTACTAAATAACCTAATTTTTTAGATTCTTTTTTAACACCAAAAGCAGTTACAACAATCTCATCTAATTGATCTGCAGCTTCTTCTAAAACCACATTAATGATGTTTATTTCTGCTGTAACCAGTAGTGTTTTTGTTTGCATTCCTAAGTAAGAAAACACCAAAGAATCTCCAACAGATGCTTTAATTGAGTACTTTCCATCAAAATCTGTTTCTGTACCTCTAATTGTACCTTGTACAATTATGCTTACTCCTGGTAATTCAGCTCCATCTGATTTAGCGGTTACTGTACCAGAAATAGTTTTATCTTGTGCCTGTAAGCTAAATACAAAGAACAAAGAAAAAACAGCAAAGAGTATTGTGTAAGTTTTTTTCATGTAAGAGTTTAAATTTTTATTAATTAATTGTTAGTAAAAGTATTTTCTAAATTTTCTAAAAAAAAATTTTATATACAAACAACACTAAAAGAACAATGAATAGCATTATTTAATCTACTAATTAAATGTTAAAAGCTTATCAAAAAAAAGTCGCTTCTTTTTTTATTACATTTACTCGATTGTATCATAAAGAAATACTGAAGTGAAAATTAACTTTACCAATATTAGTTATAAAATAGCTGTAAAATACCATATAATTTTTTGGTGTAGTTATTTTATTATAAACGTTATTAGATGGGGAAGCTACTTTAACGATTATTGGTATTCTATAAAATCTAACTTGGTAGAGTTTCCTCTACATATTCTAATCGTATATTTTAATATTTATTATTTATTTCCTAATTATATCATAAAAAAGAAATACAAACGGTATTTTATTTACTTATTTCTATCATTAATATGTTCTTACCTTTTAAGAACAGCTTTTAACTATTTGTTAGTATCTGAAAACATATGGCCAGAAGCAGAAGGTGTACAAGAAGCTTTTACTTTTAATCATCTTTTAGCAGTAATGATTGGAGAAATTTATGTAATTACTTTTGTATTAACCATAAAACTAATTATAGCATGGCTTTATGAAAAAAACAGAGTAGAAAGTTTACAAGAAGTTCAATTAAAAACAGAACTTCAATTTTTAAAAGCACAAATACAACCGCATTTTTTCTTTAATACTCTTAATAACCTATACGCTCTTACCTTAACAAATTCTAAGTTGGCTCCAGAAGTTGTTTTAAAATTATCAGAAATTATGGAGTATATTTTATATGATGCAAAAGAATCTAAAATAAGATTATTAAAAGAGATTAATTACATCCAAAATTATATAGATTTAGAAAAATTGAGGTTTGGAAACAAGGTAAATATCTCTTTTAATTTTCAAGGAGATTTAGAAAGCGATTATGTGCCCCCACTACTATTTTTACCTTTTATAGAAAACTGTTTTAAACACGGAACAAGAGAAAACAATAACCTTTTAATAGAAATTAGTTTTAAAAAAACAGCTAACCGCAAGCTAATATTCTCAGTAGTAAATAATTTCAACAAATTTAGTTTTCAGAATACAAAACATGGTATTGGTAATAAAAATATTAAGAGGCGATTAGAACTACTTTTTAAAGATAATTACACACTTCTTATGAAAAAAGAAAATGAAAAATATTTCGTAAATTTAACCTTACAGTTATAAATTACACCTTATATAAAACTTAGAATATTTTATGAGAGTAAACTGTTTAATTATAGATGATGAACCTTTAGCAATAGAGGTAATAGAAAACCATTTAAAAGAGTTTCAAAATTTTGAAATTATTGGAAAATTTAACAACCCAGTAGAAGCATTAGATGCTTTAAAACAACAAAAGGTGGATGTTTTATTTTTAGACATTAATATGCCTTTAATGAATGGTTTAGACTTTACAAAAACTTTAGACCCAAAGATAGCTGTAGTAATTACAACAGCTTACAGAGAGTATGCAGTAGAAAGTTTTGATTTGAACGTACTTGATTATTTAGTAAAACCAATTCCTTTTCATAGATTTTTAAAAACTATAAATAAAATCACTCAAAAAATTTCTAATATTAATGAAGAAACGACAAAAGGTAAAAATAATTCTGAATCTTTTATTTTTTTGAAAGTTGATAAAAAGTTGGTAAAAATAAAATTTAATACCATTCTATATATAGAGAGTTTAAAAGACTATATAAAAGTTTTTACAGAGGTTGATAATTATCTTGTACACAAATCTTTAACAAGTATAACAGAAGAACTGCCTTCTGATAAATTTTTAAGAATTCATAGATCTTACACTATTGCAATAGAAAAAGTAAACAGCTTAGAAGGTAATTTAATCGAAATTAATAATAAAAGAATACCTATTGGTAGAAAATACACAAACCACACCAAAAAAATTATCTTAAACCTATAATTAGTTAGTCTAATTCTAACTGTTTAGCACTTGTTAAATGTTATTGGTAGAATTTATTTTCTACAAAGATATCTTCAACTATTTTTATAGAAAATTTTAAATTTCTAACAATGCATATTTCTACCAATACAAAAAACAAGAAACTTATACCTATTATAATAATAGCTGGTTTATTTTTTATTTTTGGCTTTGTTACTTGGATAAATGGTGCGTTAATTCCATTTATGAAAACCATTAACGAACTTACAGATGCACAATCTTACTTAGTAGCATCTGCATCGTATATTTCTTTTGTGGTTATGGCTTTACCAGCATCATTTATAATTAATAAAATAGGATATAGAAAAGGGATGTCTTTGGGGTTAGTTATAATGGCTGTTGGTGCATTAATTTTTATACCTGCTGCTGAGGCAAGAACCTACTGGATGTTTTTAACTGCTATTTTTGTACAGGGTATAGGAATGACTTTGTTACAGACGGCTTCTAATCCATACATTACTATTTTAGGACCTATAGAAAGTGCTGCAAAAAGAATTGCTATTATGGGAATTGCAAACAAAATAGCAGGTGGTCTGGGTTCTGTTATTTTTGGAGCTATTTTATTATCAGGAATTAGTAATATCAAAGAAAAATTAAGTATTGTAGATGCATCAGAAAAAAAAGTTCTTTTAAATACAATGGCAGATAGCGTTGTAACACCTTACATTATTATGGCTGCTGTACTTTTTGTATTGGGTATTTTAATTAGAAAAGCACCTTTACCTCATGTAGAAGCAGCACCTATAAAAAGTTCTGAAACTGGAGGAAAAGAAAAAACAACTATCTTTCAATTTCCTCATTTGTGGTTAGGCGTATTCGCTTTATTTATGTATGTAGGTGTAGAAGTTATTGCTGGCGATACTATTATTTCTTATGGAATTTCACTAAATATTCCTGTAGAACAATCTAAATACTTTACACTTTACACACTTTTGGCTATGGTGTTTACCTATGCAGTTGGAGTTGTTTTAATTCCAAAATATATCAGTCAAAAACTCGCATTAAAAGCCAGCGCAATATTAGGAATTATATTATCATTTTGTATCATTCTTACTTCAGGATTTATCTCTGTACTTTGTGTAGCAGCTTTGGGTATTGCAAATGCTTTGGTTTGGCCGGCAATTTGGCCTCTTACATTAAAAGGCTTAGGAAAATTTACAAAAACTGCA
This sequence comes from Bacteroidia bacterium, assembly GCA_030427865.1. Lineage (GTDB taxonomy): Bacteria > Bacteroidota > Bacteroidia > Flavobacteriales > Flavobacteriaceae > Polaribacter. The sequence continues at coordinate 14,286 of JAUICK010000001.1, forward strand.
TCAGCATTGTTAATTATGGCAATTTCTGGTGGTGCTATTTTACCGCCAGTTTACGGTTTTTTAGTAGACTATAAAAAAGAAGCTCTAATACATTCTGGCATCATTGAAAATGTTGCTTTAATTGAAGCATCGTCATTTGGGTATTGGATATTACTACCTTGTTACATCATTATTTTGTATTACGCTATATGGGGGCATAAAGTAGGATTAAAAGAAACATAATTTTTTACCTAAGCCATATGCAGAAACAAAGAATAGAATCTGTAGATATTTTAAGGGGTTTTACAATTGTTGCCATGATTTTGGTAAATACTCCCAGAAATTGGAATGCTGTTTATCCATCTTTATTGCATGCACAATGGCATGGATTAACACCTACTGATTTAATATTTCCTTTCTTCCTATTTATTGTAGGTATTTCTATTTACTTTTCCTACAAACACAAAGAAAATAATTTTAGAATAAAAAAAGCATCATTTGAAACTGAATGATGCTTTTCTATTTTGATATTTTTTATAATTCTATTGCAGAGAAGAAAGGTTTTTATTATTACTTTATTTACTGATTCATTTGCATACTATGATCATATTTACAACAATTAGGCAAACTATTATAAGCGTCTAAACTGCCGTTTATTTTTTCTGTATCATAACCAGAAGCTGCTATTGCTTTGTGAATAGCCATTGCATTTGTTTTACTACTATCAAAAGAAACGTCTATTTTCTTTTTATTAACATCCCAACTTGCAGTTGCTACACCTTTAACACTATTCGCTGCTTTTTCAATGGTACTTTTACACATACCACAGTTTCCTCTAACACCAAAGGAAACATCTGTTATTGCTATTTCTTTAGATACTTTAGTTTTGTTGGTATTTGTTTCTTTTTTACCTTCATTTTTACAGCTTGTAAAAACAGTTGCTGTAATAATTGCTAAACTTAAAATTACTTTTTTCATTTGTTTAAAATTTAATTATTAATTGATTTTTATTATTCTATAACTTGTTTTACTTCTCCGCACTTTAACATCGCTTCTCCATAATATGGGTTCATTACCACTTCTTCTTTGCTTAACCAATATCCTCCTTTATTGCTATCTGCCATTGGGCAAAATTCCATATACACTTTTTCATTAACACCAAACAATTGTACAGCATTTATTAAATTAGAGGAGAGCTCTTTAAAATGACTTCTTTGAGTTTTAATCTCTGTAGTTTTAGAAATAGAAGTCGCTGTCATTTTTATTTCTTTTTCTAAAGACATCCAACTTTTATGAATTTCATTTTTATTTAGCAATTTCATATCTACCTTAGATACACTTTTTAATATCATTTTTGATGCTGATACAGCTTTATTAGTATCATTTGTAACTAAAGCATCTTTTAATTCGATATAATTATTAAAAACTGTTTTTAGTTGATTCTGAAACTTTTTAGATACTTCAACTCTTTCATTTTTGATAAAATTAATATTTTCGGATAAAGTTGTTTTATCTGTTCCAAGATGATTTTCGTGACCAGTCATTACTTTACCACCATCTTTATTCATCATTGATTTTTTACCTTGTAATTGAGCTGCTGCATCAACCGTAAAAGTTCCGTTAGTTACGATTTCATTTCCAACAAATAATCCTTCTAAAACTTCATATTCATTACCAATTTGATTACCTAAAACAACTTCACGCATTTCAAAAACGGTTTGGTCAGGATTGGTTTTTAAATAGACAACGGAACGTTCACCTGTCCAAAGTACAGCAGATGCTGGAATTGTTAATACCGCATCATTACTACTTGAAACTCGTTCAATATTTGCGGTTACAAACATTCCTGGTTTAAATACATCGTTTTTATTAGTAAGCACCACACGTAAGGTTACCGTTCTTGTTTTGGTATTTAATATTGGGTCAATGAAATCTACTTTCCCTTTAAACTCCTTATTAGCATAAGCGTTTGTAGTCACTAAAACTTCTTGTCCCTTTTTAAATACATCGATTTGATTTTCATAGACATCAAAATTTGCCCAAACCGTATTGAGGTTTGCAATTTTAAGCAATGGTTGACCTTGTTTAATGTAATCGCCTTGTTCTACTAATTTTGCGGTAACTGTACCTGAAACCGTAGCATAGACTGGAAAGTTTTCTTTTACTTTTTGAGTTTCTTCAATCTGATTGATTTGATTTTCAGATAGCTTCCACAACTTCAATTTATTACGAACCGCCTTGTACAATGCAGGTTGTGATTCCTTTAAAGATGATGCTGTAATTAACTCTTGTTGTGCTGCATACAATTCTGGCGAATAAATGGTTGCTAATAATTGACCTTTACGAACTTCCTCACCTGTAAAACTGACATTCAAACGTTCTATTCTACCCGAAAAATAACTGACTTGTACTGCATTTGCTTCTTCATTTTGATCAATTTTACCAGATAATTTAATGGTGTTGCCTTCATTATTTCCTTTGCCTACAACAGTCGTTTGAATATTTGCAAGTGCCATCGCATTTTTAGTTAACTTGAATTGGTTTGCCAGCAAACCATCACTTCCACTTTCGGCAGGAATTAAATCCATTCCACAAATAGGACAATCACCTGGTTCTGGTTGCATAATTTGTGGATGCATAGAACAGGTCCACATCTGCTTTTTTTCTGAAATGGTATCGTAATTATGATTTGTTTCTTTGTATGATGAACCACCAAATAGCAACCACCCTAATAATAGCCCTATAGCTAAAACTCCTGTATATATAATGTATTTTTTCATTGTTATTTTGTTTTGTAGACCTAATAGGTTTCTAAAATCTATTTATTTTTAGACCTAACAGGTTTTTAAAACCTGTTAGGTCTGGTTAGGGTTTTTTATATTTTAATTGTTCTCAATCTCAATGCATTAGCAATTACTGAAACAGAGCTAAAACTCATAGCTAAAGCTGCTATCATTGGAGACAATAGTATTCCAAAAAATGGAAATAACACACCTGCTGCTATAGGCACACCCAAGGTGTTGTAAATTAGAGCAAAAAATAGATTTTGCTTAATATTTTTCATTACGGAATGACTTAAATTTTTAGCCTTTACAATGCCGTGTAAATCACCTTTTACCAAGGTTATCATAGCACTTTCTATAGCCACATCTGTTCCTGTACCCATTGCAATACCTACATCACTTTTTGCCAATGCTGGTGCATCATTAATACCATCACCTGCCATTGCAACTACTTTTCCTTTTTCTTGCAGTTTCTCTACTTCTTTGAGTTTATCCTCTGGCAACATACTTGCTTTAAAACCTGCGAGATTCAATTCTGATGCTACGGCTTGTGCTGTATCGTGATTATCGCCTGTAAGCATTACAACATCAATGCCTTTAGCTTGTAGTGTTTTAATAGCTTTGCCACTCGTTTCTTTTATTTTATCGCCTATAACCACATACCCAACAACGGTTTTATCTAATGATAAATAAGAAACTGTTTTGCCTTGCTTTTGATACGTTTTAGCTTCGTCTTTCATTTTAGAAGTAATATCTGCCTTGGCATATTCCATCATTTTAGGATTTCCTAATGCTACTTTTTTATCGTTTATTATAGCTTCAACACCTTTTCCTGTGACAGCACTAAAGTTTTCAGATTTTATTATTTCAGCTTTATGTTCCTTTCCATATTTAACTGTCGCTTCTGCCAAAGGATGTTCACTATTGGTATTTAATGAAACGATGTATTGAAGCACTTCTGATTCGTTTAAAACATCACTAAAAGCACCTACGGTTTCTACTGTTGGTTTCCCTTCGGTTATTGTTCCTGTTTTATCAACTATAAGTGTATTTACTTTATCCATTTTTTCAAGAGCTTCTGCATTTTTAATCAAAACACCATTTTGAGCACCTTTACCCACGCCAACCATTACAGACATTGGTGTTGCTAAACCTAAAGCACAAGGACACGCAATGATTAGTACTGCAATTGCATTCACAAACGCATACACATAAACTGGTTCTGGTCCCCAAATTGCCCAAACAATAAATGTGATAATAGAAATAAGAACTACAACTGGCACAAAATAACCTGATACCTTATCTGCTAAATTTTGAATAGGTGCGCGACTTCTACTGGCATCATTAACCATATGAATGATTTGAGAGAGTAACGTATCACTTCCTACTTTTTCCGCTTTCATCAAGAATGATTGATTCCCATTAATTGTTCCGCTACTTACTTTATCATCTTGAGATTTGTTTACAGGAATAGGTTCTCCCGTAATCATAGATTCGTCAATGGTTGTTTCACCTTCAGTTATTACACCATCCACAGGAATTTTATCGCCAGGTTTTACCCGCAATGTATCGCCCAGTTTAATTTGGTCGATTGAAACCTCTTCTTCGTTTTCTCCAACGACACGTACCGCCTTATTAGGTGCTAATTTTAATAGCTCTTTTACTGCCGAATTGGTTTTACTATGTGCTCTTGCTTCTAGAACTTGCCCCATTAAAACCAAGGTAAGGATAACGCTTGCTGCTTCAAAATAGACGTGTACTGCACCAGATTCGGTTTTGAATTGTGCTGGAAAAAAATCTGGAAATAACATACCAAACACACTAAACAACCAAGAAACACCTGCTCCAATCCCAATAAGGGTAAACATGTTAAGTTTCCACGTTTTTAGGCTTCTATAAGCCCGTTCAAAAAACAGCCACGTTGCATAGAATACCACAGGAATAGAAAGCACAAACTGAACCCAATTCCAATATTTCTGTTCCATTATATCGTACAATGGATTGTTATTGAGCATTTCGCTCATAGCCATTAAGAATATTGGTAATGTGAATGCAGTTGCTATCCAAAACTTCTTCAATAATTTTTTATAGGTCTTTTCTTCTGCTGAAAGGTCAGGTTGCATTGGTACTAAATCCATACCGCAAATAGGGCAACTACCAGATTCATCTTTTACAACTTCTGGGTGCATTGGACAGGTCCATTGTTCTGATGATGTTGCAGAAAGATTTTGTTCTTCAACTAAATCCATTCCGCACACAGGACAATCGCCAGCTTTATCATAAGTTTTATCACCTTCGCAATGCATTGGACAATAAAATGTACCTGTACCTTTACCTTTTGGAGTTTTTTCTGTTTTAGGTTTTAAATGATGATGATGTTCGCCTTGATTATGGATACTATATCTTCCACCATCATCTTTTAAAGCGTCTTGAAATGTTTCTAACGGAATATACTGTTTCATTTCTATTGTAGCTTCTGACTTTTCTAAATTAACCGATGCCTTTGAAACACCTTTTACTTTTGAAAGTGTTTGTTCTACGTGACTGCGGCAACCGTTACAGGTCATCCCGTGTATGTGATAAGTGTGTTTCATCTGTTGTTATTTATTTTTTCTTAATGGATAGATGTAATTCGCTTATAGAAATCTGGAATAGATTTATAATAATACATCTGCTCATTTCATTACTATTGTATTAAATAATTAATAATTGTGCTTTGCACATAGTAGCCCTTTACAGACTCAATTTGGTTCATTTGAAACTTTAGTTGTAGTTCTTGAATATCCAAGACATCATTAAAATCAATCGTTCCTGTTTCGTAACTTTTGATTAAGATGTCCTCTGCATCTTTGGCTTGTTTTAAATTCTTGGTTTGAGTCTCGTAACTTATTCTTGCAGAAATTCGTTCATTAATTGCTTTACTTAAAAGCGTTTCCAAAGTGTTTAAGCGTTCTTGTTTTTGAGCTGTTATTTCCTGTTGTTGCAATTCGTTTTGCTTCGTTTTTGATTTATATTTTTTGTTGAATATTGGTATAGACACCGAAACCATTGGCATAACAATGTCTTTCCCATTATCCCTGAAATTCATATTTGGTCTTTCGGAAACATTGATATAGTCCAAACCAAAACCAATCATAGGACTACTTTCTTTTTGGTTTAGCAATTCTGATTGTTCTATGGATTGAAATAGTTTATCGTACTTCAACAATTCTGGATGTAATGCTAAATTTTCAGTAGTGATTTCAAAATCTTCTATTGGAATACTTAAACTATCTACCACAGTAACAGCAACATCATTTTCTCTGTTCAAAAGGTTATTTAAATTTGTTTGTTCTGCTAAAAACTGTTGACTCAAAACCTCTTTTAGTTGTTGCATTTCGTTTTGACGCATTTGTAATCGCAACACATCTACTGCTGATGCTTTCCCAACCTCAACAGAAGTTAATGCTAATGTTTCATAGGTTTTTAATAGTTTAATGTTTTCTGTTAGCACCTTTTGTTTCGCTTTGTTGGCGTATAACTTAAAATAAGATTGTGATACAGAAGCCATCAATTTTCGCTTTGCAATAACAATGTCTTCGTATTTTGCATCAGCCAATGAACTGACATAATTTTCTCGTGAAGTAATTGTACCAAACCACGGTAACATTTGTTTGGCAGATACTTTAAATCGTTGCGCTCCTGTTCTCGTTTCTGGTTCGCTCACAAAATAACCTACACCAAATTCGGTATTGGGAATGGTATTGACCTCGTTTACTTTTTCAGAAGCTCTTTTGTATTGCAACTCAAATTTTTGAATTTCTGGATTGTTATTTAATGCTACATCAATAAGCGTTTCTAACTCTTGACTTTGTGCAGAAAGAACAAAGCATAAAGAACAAAGAACAAAGACTGTTTTTTTATTGATTTTTATGTATTTCATTTTGTTGCTCTTTTAAGTTGAACTTCGGATTTCCAGCTGTACAATACTGGCACTACAAATAAGGTGATTAAAGCGATTAACATTCCACCAAAACTTGGGATTGCCATTGGAATCATTATATCACTACCTCTTCCTGTTGATGTTAGTATAGGCAAGAGTGCTAAAATGGTTGTGGCTGTTGTCATTAAACAAGGTCTAATACGTTTTTCTCCTGCTTCTACTATGGATGCTCTAATTTCCTTTTTATTTTCTGGTGTGTTTCTATCAAAAGTTTGCGTTAAATAGGTTGCCATGACTACACCATCATCTGTTGCAATACCAAAGAGTGCAATAAAGCCTACCCAAACCGCTACACTTAAATTAATGGGATGCATTTGGAATACTTCTCGTATATTTTCGCCAGCGACATTAAAATTTAAAAACCAATTTTGACCATAGAGCCATATCATTATAAAGCCACCTGCAAACGCTACTGCAATACCTGTAAACACCATTAATGATGTGCCAACAGAACGGAATTGGAAATACAGTATTAAAAAAATGATTGCCAAGGCTAATGGCACAACAACAGATAGTGTTTTTTCTGCTCGTAATTGATTTTCATACGTTCCTGTGAATGCATAGTTGATTCCTTTTGGCACAATTAGCTCACCAGAATCTATCTTTTCTTGGATCAATGCTTGTGCATTTTCAACCACGCTTACTTCTGCAAAACCATCTAATTTATCGAACAGTACATAACCTACTAAAAAGGTATCTTCACTTTTAATGACTTGTGGACCTTGTTCGTAACGAATGCTTGCCAATTCGCTTAATGGAACGGGACTGCCTTTTTCAACTGGCACATAAATCTGTTGTAAGTCTGTTGGATTTGCTCGTAGCTCTCTTGGGTATCTTACTCGAACACCATAGCGCTCGCGACCTTCAACCGTTTGCGTTAATACCATTCCGCCAACTGCGACTTTTAATACATCCTGAACATCTTGTATAGAAATACCATAACGCCCCAATTTTTCTCTATCAATATCGATGAGCAAATAAGGCTTCCCAACGATACGGTCTGCAAAAACAGCTTCTTTTTTTACACCTTTGGCTTGTTTTAGAATATCCTCTAACTGAATTCCAAATGCTTCAATTTGCTTTAAGTCTTGACCTTTCACCTTAATGCCCATAGGTGCTCGCATTCCTGTTTGAAGCATTACCAATCGGGTTTCAATGGGTTGTAATTTGGGTGCTGAAGTCACTCCGGGTAGCTTGGTGACTTTCACGATTTCCTTCCAAATATCATCTGGTGATTTTATTTTTGGTCGCCAGTTTCTGAAAAATTCGCCATCCTTGTCTGGAATCAGGTTCGAGACCTCACAGGTTTTAAAAACCTGTGAGGTCTGTAAGGTCTCATTTTGATTATTATTTAAGCAAACACCTCCGCTTTTCAACACAAACAAACCATCATCATTTACTTTGTAGCGTTGCCTTTCTCCATTTGCATTCAGCATATATTCTGGCTTATACTGAATGATGTTTTCGTACATTGATAGAGGTGCTGGGTCTAACGCTGATTCTGTTCTACCTGCTTTACCTACAACTGTTTCAATTTCTGGAATACTGGCTACTGCCATATCCAATTGCTGTAAAACTCTTTTATTTTCTTCTACGCCAGAATGTGGCATTGATGTTGGCATAAGTAGAAATGAGCCTTCATTTAAGGATGGCATAAACTCTTTGCCTGTGTTCTTCATAATGAAAAACCCTGCAATTACAATAGCTGTTGGTACAGATAGAAACAATAATTTATTATCTAAACACCAACTTAAAATACGCGTATAGTATTTGATGAATAGCGAAAAAACACCTAATAAACCAAAGCATATAACACTTACAAAAATGAGATTCCAAAAGATGCTTTTATCAACGCCTAATGGTCGCCAATATTCTGCTAACAAGAATACGATAGCTGTTACTGAAATAAGCCCATCTGCCTTCGGCATCTTCCCAAAGGGAAGAAAATTGAATTGTCTATGAAAATTTATAACCCCAAAAGCTATCAAAATCAATCCTAACCAATACCCAAAGACTATTGCTACGATTCCTAAAGCTATTAAAACACCATTTAAAATAGTTTTAAAAGTGTTTTTAATGCGTTTCTTTCTGAATATAAATGCTGCAAACGGTGGTATTAAAAATAAAGCTACAATAATAGATGCTGTTAACGCAAAGGTTTTTGTGAAGGCTAATGGTCTGAACAATTTTCCTTCTGCACCAATCATAGTAAATACAGGAATGAAACTAATTATTGTTGTCATTACTGCGGTTACGATTGCTCCAGATACTTCTGCTGTGGCATTATAAACTACTGTATTAATGGATTGTGTTCCATCATCTTCGTCCAAGTGCCTTATAATGTTTTCTGAAAGTATGACACCAACATCTACCATTGTACCAATGGCAATGGCAATCCCAGATAAAGCGACGATGTTTGCATCTACTCCAAAGAATTTCATGGCTATAAAAACCATCAATACTGCAACAGGTAATAAGCCAGAAATTAATATAGAAGCTCGAAGATTAAATACCATAATGATAATAACCAAAATGGTAATAAGAATTTCTAAAGTTAAGGCTTCATTGAGTGTGCCTAATGTTTCTTGAATCAATTCTGTTCTATCGTAAAATGGAACTATTGTGACTTGTGATATTCTTCCGTCAGATAATACTTTTGAAGGTAAGCCTGCACTTAATTCATTAATTTTTTCTTTTACATTATTAATGACTTCCATCGGGTTTGCTCCGTAACGAGCCACAACAACAGCACCTACAACTTCTGCACCTTCTTTATCTAATAATCCACGTCTGGTTGCAGGACCTAATGATACTTTTCCGATGTCTTTAATTCGTATTGCTGTATAATCTTCGGAAGTAACTACTGCATTTTCTATGTCTTCAATAGATTTTACATACCCTAAACCACGTACTAAATATTCCGCATTATTAATTTCAATAGTTTGTGCACCAATGTCTTTATTACTTTCCTTAACTGCTTTTACAATATGATGCAATCCAATATTATATTGGCGCATCAATTCAGGATTAACATCGACTTGATATTCTTGAACATAACCACCAATGGATGCAACTTCAGAAACTCCACTTGCAGAGGATAGCGCATATTTTACATAGTAATCTTGAATACTTCGTAACTCTTGTAAATCCCAACCACCAGTAACGTTTCCGTTTTCATCACGTCCTTCGAGAGTATACCAAAATATTTGTCCTAATCCTGTTGCATCTGGACCCAAAGCAGGATTAACACCTTCAGGTAATAAACCACTTGGTAATGAGTTTAGTTTTTCGAGAATACGACTTCTGCTCCAGTAAAATTCAATGTCTTCTTCAAAAATGATGTAGATACTTGAAAAGCCGAACATTGATGAACTACGAATGGTTTTTACTCCAGGAATACCTAACAAGAACGTGGTTAACGGATAGGTAATTTGGTCTTCTATATCTTGTGGTGAACGACCATCCCACTTTGTAAATACAATTTGTTGGTTTTCACCAATATCTGGTATGGCATCTACAGCAACAGGATTACTTGGTAAAAATCCTGTATCCCAATTGAAAGGTGCATTTACTGTTCCCCATCCTACGAAAAGAACGAGTAGTAGTACTGCAACGAGTTTATTTTCTATAAGAAATTTGATTGCTTTATTAAGCATATAGTTTGATTATTAAACAGTTAGACGTTGGTGTTGAGAAAATACCGTATACAACAAATTATCCACATAGCATAAAGCCATAGGATAACACAGTCTATTGTTTAAAAATCAAATCAAATACGTCTCGTCAATCTTGAAGATTTGCCTGACGACGAGTGGTGGTTTGTATTCTTCGTAAGAAGATACATTATTATCTAAACCTTCAAAAAGGTTAATATAGGTATGAACAAATGAAGTAATGAATACTTGTTGCTCAAAAGTAATTTTATCAACTTGTAATTGTAGTTCGTCCTGACCATCAATTAATATTTGAACATCAGTACAACAATCTTTCTTAACTATAGAACAACCAGAAATAGTTACAGAAGTATCTTTCTGACTTTCCATACCACAAGTCGAAGCTTTGCTAAAAATAGAAGTATCTACAAGAGTTTCCCCACAAAAATGTTTTGTGATAGCAAATGAAGTTGTAGAAAATAAAACTACAAACGACATTAAAACAGCTAATATTTTATAAGAAATCTTTGTCATTATACACAAAGGTACAAAAACGAACTAAAATAGATTAAATAGTATGTTAAAAAATCAAAAAAACTACAAATATAGTGTTTGTAGGATTTTAGTTTAATTTAGCGTTTCTTTCGCAGAGAGGAAGGGATTCGAACCCTCGATACAGTTACCCATATACTACCTTTCCAGGGTAGCTCTTTCGACCACTCAGACACCTCTCTAATTTTGATGAATAAATACTTTTAATTATAAATAAAGTTCTATTAGTCCTTCTGGAGTTTCAACGTGTATTTGTTTATTTTTTCTATCCACTTTTTTGATAAAATCATCTATCATAGGAATAAAAATTTCTTTTCCATCTCTATCAATTTCAAAAAGCGGTTGTGCAGCTTTGTCGTTAATATGTACAATCTTGCCAACTTCACCAAAATTAGTATCAACAACAGTAAAACCAATAACCTCATGAAAATAAAACTTATTTCCCTCTAATTTTGGTAATAAATCTAAAGGTAAATAAATACCACATTTTAAGATAGCATCTGCTTCTTCTTCAGAATAGATATCTTCAAACTGAACTCGTAATTGATTTCCTTTATGTAGCGAACTTTTTTCAATAAAAAATGGAACCAGATTACTGCCAAACTCGACATAAACTGATTCCATATTTTTATACAACTCAGGTTCGTCTGTATCTAATTTGATAACAACTTCTCCTTTAAAACTATACTTTGTTACGATTTTGCCTAAATAAAAACATTCTTCTTTACGCATTATCGAAAAGATATAATTATTCTGCTGCTTTTTCTTCTGTAGTTTCAGCTGCTGCTTCAACTTCTTCAGTTGCTGCTTCTGCAACCTCTTCTACAACAGGTTTTGCTGCTTCAATTCTTGCTTCGTTTACCGCTTTTTCAGCTGCTAAAGCTTTTGCCTTTGCTTCTGATTCTGCTTTAGATAAACCAGCTGCTTTATCAGCAATTTTAGCTGCTTTTTCTTCTAACCAAGCTGTAAATTTTGCATCAGCTTGTTCTTGAGTTAAAGCACCTTTTCTTACACCACCAGCTAAATGATTTTTTAACATTGCACCTTTGTAAGATAAGATGTTTTTAGCAGTATCAGTTGGTTGCGCACCGTTTTGTAACCATTTTACAGCTTTATCAACGTTTAAATCAATAATTGCAGGGTTAACATTTGGGTTGTAGGTTCCTATTTTTTCTAAATAGCGACCATCTCTTTTTGCACGGGCATCAGCGGCAACAATCCAATAGAATGGTTTTCCTTTTTTTCCGTGTCTTTGTAATCTGATTTTTACAGACATAATTTGTTAATTTTTTAAGGTTCTCGACCTTGGTTATTAAAAATCTTACCATCTCGTGATAAGTGGGCGCAAAAATACAAAACCTTTTTTAATCTAAAAGACTAATTTTCAATATTTTTTAGGGCGCTTTAACGGGCTTTCATTACTCGCTTTTTTTCATTCTTCAAAAAGAGCTCAAACAGACCATTCAATCCCTAACGCAATTAGTTGTTGGTAAAAATGAAAAACTTCCAACTTTAAAACTAAAAATCAATCAACAATCGTTAATAACTTAAGTCAAAAATCTCTTTAAAAAAATGTAAATTTACCACACGTTTAAACAATGAAACACTTCAACAGCTACACCCATCTATGTACTTAATTTTCGATACTGAAACTACAGGTTTACCCAAAAGCTGGAATGCACCAATAACGGATACTGACAACTGGCCAAGGTGTATTCAAATTGCGTGGCAATTGCATGACAAAATGGGAAATGTTTTAGAACATAACGATTTTCTAATTCAACCAGATGGATTTAACATTCCTTTTGACGCAGAAAGAATTCACGGAATTTCTACAGAATTAGCTCAAGAACAAGGAATTTCGTTAGACAAAGGTTTGGCTTTATTTAATGAAGCCTTACAAAAAACAAAATTTATAGTCGGGCAAAATGTAGGTTTCGATATTAATATTATGGGATGTGAATTCCATAGGTTAGGAGTAGAAAATAACCTAACCTCTCTCCCACTTTTAGATACGTGTACGGAAAAAACTGCTTTACTATGTCAAATTCCTGGAGGTCGTGGAGGAAAGTTTAAACTACCCACTTTAACAGAGTTACACAATCATCTTTTTGGTGTAGGTTTTGGTGAAGCTCATAACGCAACTGCCGATGTTGAGGCAACAACACGTTGTTTTTTAGAGTTAATCAGATTAAGAGAATTTACCAAAGAAGAATTAGATGTTGATGCTGATTATTTTAAAAACTTTTCTGAAGCAAATCCAAAACCAATTCAAGTAATTGGACTAAAACACATCAACCTAAAAAACGAAAGCGATAAGATTCGTAAACGTCTTGAGAAATTAAAAGACGTTGAAGAAACTAAATCTACTTTAGAAGGTTTAGCTGAATTAAAAGATGTAAAATTTGCACATTTACACAACCATACACAATTTTCTGTCTTACAGTCTACCATGCAAATTGGCAATATTGTAAAAACTGCCGCAAAAGATAACATGTCTGCTGTAGCTATGACAGACACTGGTAATATGATGGCTGCTTTTCATTTTGTAAGTGCTGTTTTAAATCATAATAAAAATGCAGAAACACCAATAAAGCCAATTATTGGTTGTGAATTTAATGTTTGTGAAGACCATACCAATAAGTCTCAAAAAGACAATGGTTATCAAGTGGTTTTGTTGGCGAAAAATAAAAATGGGTATCACAATTTAGCAAAAATGTCTTCGATTGCTTTTGTGGATGGTTTCTATTATGTTCCAAGAATTGACAAAGAAGTCATTAAAAAATACAAGGAAGATATTATCGTTTTAACAGGAAATTTATATGGTGAAGTTCCAAGTAAAATTTTAAATCTTGGAGAAAAACAAGCAGAAGAAGCTTTATTATGGTGGAAACAAGAGTTTCAAGATGATTTTTACATTGAGTTGATGCGTCATAATCAACAAGACGAAAATATTGTAAACGAAACTTTATTAAAATTTTCTAAAGAACATAATATTAAAGTTGTTGCCACTAACAACACTTTTTACCTCAATAAAGAAGATGCCAATGCACACGATATTTTATTGTGTGTTAAAGATGGTGAAAAACAAGCTACTCCAAAAGGAAAAGGACGAGGTTATAGATATGGTTTACCCAATGAGGAATATTATTTTAAATCTTCAGATGAAATGAAAACCTTATTTGCAGATTTACCAGAAGCCATTATCAACATTCAAGAAATTGTCGATAAAATTGAAATTTATACACTAGCAAGAGATGTTTTATTACCTGCTTTTGATATTCCTGAGGAATTTAAAGATACAAAAGATGAAGAAGATGGTGGCAAAAGAGGTGAAAACAATTTCTTACGTCATTTAACTTACGAAGGCGCTAAAAAACGTTATGGAGAAATTACAGAATCCATTAAAGAGCGTTTAGATTTTGAGTTAGAAGTAATTGAAAAAACAGGATATCCTGGTTACTTCTTAATTGTAGAAGATTTTATCAGAGAAGCCAGAAATATGGATGTTGCAGTAGGCCCTGGACGTGGTTCTGCAGCAGGTTCTGTAGTTGCTTATTGTCTTTGGATTACCAATATTGATCCTATTAAATACGATTTACTTTTTGAGCGTTTCTTAAATCCAGAACGTGTTTCTATGCCAGATATCGATATCGATTTTGATGATGAAGGTCGTGGACGAGTTATGGATTATGTAATTGATAAATATGGTGCAAATCAAGTAGCGCAAATCATCACTTACGGAACAATGGCAGCAAAATCATCAATCAGAGATACAGCCCGAGTTTTAGATTTACCTTTATTTGAAGCCGATAGAATTGCGAAATTAATACCCGGAATTAAGCTTAAAAATATTTTTGGTGATGATGCTAAAAGTAAAAGTAAAGTTGATGGATTAAGAGCAGAAGAAAAACAATTGGTTGAAGAATTAAAAACCATTTCTTATGGTAATGATTTAGCTTCAGAAACGGTAAACAAAGCCACCATTTTAGAAGGTTCTGTTAGAAATACGGGTATTCACGCCTGTGGGGTAATTATTACCCCTGGAGATATTACTAATTATGTTCCTGTTGCTTTGGCAAAAGATTCTGATATGTACGTGACTCAGTTTGACAACTCTGTAGTAGAATCTGCTGGTTTGTTGAAAATGGATTTCTTAGGATTAAAAACCTTAACTTTAATCAAAGACACTGTAAAAATTGTAAAAGCACGACACAATGTAACTTTAGATCCAGAGAATTTCCCTTTAGATGATGTAAAAACTTATGAGTTATTTCAAAGAGGAGAAACTGTGGGTATTTTTCAATATGAATCTCCAGGAATGCAAAAACACATGCGTTCTTTAAAACCAACTGTTTTTGCAGATTTAATTGCAATGAATGCTCTGTACAGACCTGGACCCATGGAATACATTCCGAGTTTTATCAATAGAAAACACGGAACAGAAGATATCGAATACGATTTACCAGCAATGGAAGAGTATTTGGCAGAAACTTACGGAATTACAGTGTATCAAGAGCAGGTAATGTTACTCTCGCAAAAATTGGCCAATTTCACCAAAGGTGAAGCTGATGTTTTACGTAAGGCAATGGGTAAAAAGCAAATTGCGGTTCTAGATAAAATGAAACCAAAATTTATAGAACAAGCCGCTGCAAATGGTCATGATGCTGATAAATTAGAAAAAATCTGGAAAGACTGGGAAGCTTTTGCAAGTTATGCTTTTAACAAATCGCATTCTACTTGTTATGCGTGGATCGCTTACCAAACAGCCTATTTAAAAGCACATTATCCTGCAGAATACATGGCTTCTGTACTTTCTAATAATATGAATGATATCAAATCAGTTTCATTTTTTATGGAAGAATGTAAACGAATGGGATTAGAAGTTTTAGGCCCAGATTTGAATGAATCTTATTTAAAATTCTCAGTTAATGCAGCAGGAGCTGTTCGTTTTGGAATGGCTGCCGTAAAAGGAGTTGGGGCTGCAGCAGTAAGAGCCATTATTAAAGAACGAAAAGAAAATGGAAATTATTCTTCCATTTTTGATTTGGCAAAACGTGTTGACTTAAGAGCTGCTAACAAAAAATCGTTTGATAGTTTGATAAAAGCTGGTGCTTTTGATTCTTTTACAGATACACATAGAGCTCAATATTTTGCAACTGATGAAAAAGGTCTAACCTTTTTAGAACGTGCCATGAAATTTGGCAGTAAATACCAAGAAAATCAAAATTCAGCTCAAGTTTCTATGTTCGGAGAAACATCTTCCGTGCAATTTCCTGAACCCGATATTCCACAATGCGAAACTTGGGGAACTATGGAATTGTTATCTCAAGAAAAAGAAGTCATCGGAATTTATATTTCTGCCCACCCTTTAGACGATTTTAAAAATGAATTGAAGTTTTGCAACGCAACTTTAAAACATTTTAAAGGTGATATTGCAAAATATGTAGGTATGAATTTAGCTTTTGCAGGAATAGTAACAGATGTGCAACATAGAGTCTCTAAAGCCGGAAAAGGTTGGGCTGCGTTTACCATTGAAGATTACGGAGATAGTAATGAGTTCAGAATTTTTGGCGAAGATTACCTAAAAATGAAACATTTTTTAGTGCCGAATTCATTCTTATTTGTACGTTGTACAATTCAACCTGGATGGACAAATAAGGAAGGAGTTACAGGAGAACCAAGATTAAAATTTACAGAAATGAAATTGTTGCACGATATTATGGATGAGTTGTGCAAAAAAGTAACTATTCAGCTTCCTTTAGATGACGTAAAAGAAGATACCATTTTAAATTTAGAAACCATTTTAAAAAATAAACCAGGCAAGCAATCTTTAAACTTTACAATTTGGGATGAAAAAGAAAAAATTGAAGTGAGTTTGCCAAGTAGAAATACTAAAATTCATATTACAAACGAATTATTAGCTACTTTAGAAAGCCAACAAATAAAATATAAGTTAAATTAATTTGTAACCTCTCTAAACAAGGTTTCTAAATTTTTATTCTGTGTATTTAACCCTAAGATTTTGAGCCCGTTTTCTTGTGCAAAATCAAAGATTTTTGGGCGCATATCTTCTTCACTTTCAAAAGTGATATACCAAGTAGTATCATAATTGTTTTTGTAAGAAATAATGTTTGGCAATCTTTTTATAAATTGTTCTTCAATCTTATAATCAAATGTAACTTCTATAATTTGCTGATTGTTTTCTTTGAGTTCTGTTAATTTCTTATCAACTAAAATTTCTCCTTTTTTTATGATGATAACTCTTTGACAAACAGCCTCTACTTCTTGCATAATGTGTGTAGAAAACAGTACCGTTTTATTTTTACCCAACTCTTTAATCAATTCTCTAATTTCTACCAATTGATTTGGGTCTAAACCAGTAGTTGGTTCATCTAAAATTAATACAGATGGATTGTGCAAAATTGCAGCTGCTAAACCTACTCTTTGCTGATATCCTTTAGATAATTGATTGATTTTTTTATGCGCTTCTGTTTTTAAGCCAACTTTTTCTAAACAAGTTTCAATTTGGATTTTATCGACCTTAAAAATACTTGCTTGAAATTGCAAATATTCTCTCACATACATATCCTTATACAAAGGATTATGTTCTGGTAAATAGCCAATAACTTTTTGAGCTTCTATCGGATTTTTTAATACCGCTATTTCATCAACAAAAACCTCACCAAAATTTGGCTTTATAAAACCTGTTAAGATTTTCATCATAGTAGATTTTCCTGCACCATTTGGGCCTAAAAAACCAATAATTTGCCCTTTATCTGCAGAAAAAGAAACTTTATTTAGTGCTTTTTGTGTATTATAAACTTTAGAAACAGATGTTACTCTTATCGACATTTTACAAATGTAATTTGAATTATAATGATAACGAAACTCTTTTAGGTTTAGTTCATAAAAAAACCGATTGAGTTTACCAATCGGTTTTTATATTCTTTTTTTAAAAATTACTCTATAATTAATTTTCTTGTTGTTTGTTTATTGCCATTACTAATTTTAACCAAATACAAACCTGCTGTTGCCTTGTTAAAATTAATTTCTTCAGAGAAATTAGTCTTGGTATTTAAAAAATCTTTTTGACTAATTAGCCTTCCTCTAATATCATATAACTGCACAGAAACTTTCTCTGTATTTATTACTTCGAAATTTAGTTTAAAAGCTCCTTTAGTTGGATTTGGGTAAAGGTTAAATCCATCAAAAGAAAAATCTTTTACAGATGCAGCTGCACCATTAATGGTAAAATCTGTTGAATTTACATTGTAAAAAATATTATCTGCTGCTTCTACCATAATTCTTGCTTGCGAGGTTCCATTATCTGGAACTGTAATATCTTCTGTACCATCATTATCTGTATTGGTTGCTAATAGTATTGGAAAAGTAACTCCACCATCTAAAGATAATTTGATATTTACTTTTTGGCAATTTACAGGGGCTTGATCTGAATCTGACACATTCCAAGTTACGGTTTGAGTGGTGTTTTTATCCCAAGTTACAGCTGTAGTTTGAGAAGTTACTGTAAATGCGTTACCAAAAACCATAGAAATTTTAACATCATCTCTTGCGGTACTACCTCCTCCTGGGTTATTATCTCTTACCGTAAAAGAGAAGTTCATGTCTCTGTTTATACCTGGTAAAACTTCCCATGTTGTGGCAGTATTTCCTGCAACAATAGTTGCTAATGCTGGCATATACCTATTAGGAGAAGATTTAGAAGGTAAAGATCTAAATGTTGGCCCTGCATTACTACTTTCTACTGGTGGCATTGCTACAATTTCTGTATCTATTTGCTCCCAATTATAAGACAACACATTAGATTCGTTAGCATCTGATGCCTGCCCTCTTAATACAAAAGGTGTTAATCTTGGAATAGAAAAATCTGCTCCAGCATTTGCAGTTGGAGCTGCATTATTTGTATCTGTTAAAGTTGCACATGTAGCAGAACTTTGAATTGTACTCCACATTTGTGCTATACTTACAGCATGAAAATGGTCATCGCTATTATTTTGAACATTTGGCGCACATATACCTGCATAAGCCATAATAGTAGATCCACTACCTGGTTCTATTGCCGTAGAACCTGTTCTGTTTCCTCCACAAGAATTGTTAAATGTATGAGTAGCCCCAAACTGATGTCCCATTTCGTGAGCTACATAATCGATATCGTAAAAATCTCCTATTGGATTTGCTATACCAGTAACTCCTCTTGCTTTAGATCCTGTTACACAAACTACTCCAAGACCTGCCAAACCAGCACCATTTATGGTAAATATGTGCCCAATATCATAATTTGCATCACCAATTTCTCTATCTGCAATTGTTTGAGATTGATCTATTATAGTGCTTGCAATTCCAGATTCATTAACATCAGAAATACCATCTGAACCTGTTTGAAAATGGATAACTTTATCGTTATCAGCTACAATAACCATTCTTACACCCAAATCTCTTTCGTAAACTCCATTTATTCTTGTCATAGAAGTATTCATTGCAGATAAAACAGCAGCTTTCATATTAGCTATATTTGTGATAGAATTTTCTACACCTTGATTGTTTAAATGAAATTCTGAGTATTCTGCACTACATATTAAAGCCAAACGAAATATTCTTAATTTACCATCATCAGCATTTTCGATTGTATTGTTGTTAGCGTTTATAGTGTTAGAAACCTGTTTGCTGCCTAATAAACATTCAAAATCTACATTGTTAACACCTAAACTGCTTCTACTGTAAGCAATATAATTTTGGTTATTCTTTGTGTATGGATCTATATAAAAAGTATCATTTTTTGAAGAAAAGATAACTGCATGTAAACCATCTGTACCTAAACTAAATCTTGCAATCATATCGGGGTTTTCTATACCTTGCCCTACATACGATTTTATCATAGGAAATTTAGCAGAAAGCGCTGGTGCTAATACACTTGCTTCTCTAATACTAAATTTTTCTGTTTTACCATTTATAGTTGGTAATTCTATAATTTGGCTTAAATTTTTTGATGATTTCTTTAAAACTCTTTGAATTTCTTGAAGTTGTAAAGTATACATTTTATAAGTAGCAGGTGCTGCTTTTCTTATATAAAGTTCGTTATCAGAAAAGGACGTTTTTTCTAAAGATTTAGGGGTCCAAAGTTTATTTTGACCGTAAGCAGCTATTACCGCAAAACACATCAATAAAACAAGGTAATTTTTTTTCATTTTTATGTATTTAATAAAGTTAGATAACAAACTTACTAAAAAAAATACATTTTCTATTAATTTATACTACTTTAACTATTTACTTCGTAATATAAAGAGCAAATAATAGGCGAATTTTATGATAATACTAAAAATTACAATTGATATCGAACTCTAAAACTAATTAATCTTGGTAAAATAAAAGTTTCGTTTATAGATGTAAATATAGTCCCAGCATTTACAGATGTTCTTGAACCTGTGCCTAATAAGTTACTTGCTTCTATTTCATATTCCCATTTTGCATCTCTATCTTTTCTGTACCCAAGTGTTGCATCCCAAATTTTAAATGAATTTTGAGTTGTTCCATTTTGCCTAACTTCATTATAAGTAAAATCTGTTTTAACAGTTAGAGAGTTCCAAATATAGGCGTCAAAATTAATAGAAGGTGAATGAGTAACACCATTAAATTTTGAAGTAGAATTTGTATTCGATATAGTATTTGTGTTTACATTTGTTTGATCTGTAAAACTCACATTGTATCTTAAACTTACATTTGGTGCTTTATTAAAATTTGTACCTATGCTTGTTCTGTATGAATGATTATAAGTAGTTACTTTGGTGTTACTATTTCCAAAAAACTGATATATATTGCTATACGTAAAATTGCTAAATAACGATGTTCTTATTTTTTTAAAGGTTTTACCTATTCTACCAAAAGCATTAAATCTTTCATTATCGAAAGGCGAGTTTAAATTAGATCTTGTAGACACCACAGAATTGGGAATAAAATTAAGGTTAGCGCTAATTTGATCTATTGTTTTTGTATAACTAACTCTTGCAAAAACATTGGTGTAATTAAACAAATTAAAACTCGAATATCTTAAGTTTAGGTTGTGCACATGGGCGTTTGTTAAATCGTTATTACCTGTAAAAAAAGAGTTGTAATTGTTGGCTACAAGTCCTCTTGCAATTTGATTTACGTCGGTAAAATTAACCTGTTGTCTGTAACTAAACGTTAAACTTTCGCTTCTTTTAAATTGGGCAATAATATTAACTTCTGGAAGAAATTTTTGAAACCTATCTGTAAATTTTTCATTTTGATATTGTACGTTTTTGGCAACATAAGAGTGTACAGTAAACCCAGGTGTAAATGTAAAAATACCTGATTTTACCCTGTATCTAACACCACCATACAAATCTGCAAAAGTGTATTCTGTATCATTTGTTGTTTGCGGATCATTAATTCCTTGAATATTAGGATTAGGGTTTAAAGTTGTACCATTTGCAGGATCTAAGATTTGAAAAAACTTAGAATCGAAATTTTGTCTACTTAAAATTGTTCCAGCAACAAAGTTTAAGTTACTTTTTTGATTTAAAATGTGATAGTAATCTAATTTAGCATCTAACTGGTTCGATTTTACTCTTCTATCTTGCTCTAATGTATAAAAATTAAGACTTCTGTCTAATCCTAAAACATTTGCTGCGTCATCAAAACCATCTCTATTATCTGGGTTAGGGTCGTTGTTATTGTTGGGATTGTTTTCTAAAGACGCAACATAAAATGGGTCTTCATCTTGATACAAATGTTGCATTTCTAATGCAAAAATGTTTTTTTCATTTGCGGTATAGAAATAACTTAAATTCTGATTAATTCTAAAAGGAGTGGCACGTTCTGTTTCGGTTATATCACTTAACACTCTTGAGTTTACATCATCTGTTCTAAACTCGTTAGAAAAACGACCAATAACATCGTAATTCATCTGATTATTAAAATCTTTCTTGTAAATAGAACTAAATTTAAATAAACCTGTATTACTTGTTTGATCTGTTATGTTTTGAACAAAATCGTTTCTATTTGGGTTGTCTATAAAATTCTTATTTACATTACTTTGTTGCCCATTACTATTGCTCAAAAAAATTAAAAATCCGCTTAAATCTAGTTTTTTATTGGGAGAATAACTAAAATTTAAGGCGGTAAGTTTTGTTTCAATTCTATTTGCGTTTCTAATATTTGCATTTAAAAACCCAATACCAGCACTGGCTAAACTTAAATTTGTTCCGTTAGAAGGGCTTTGACTTCGAAAACCACCACTAAAATTTCGAATATCTGATCTGTTTAGAACTACTTCTCCTAAATTATTTAAATCTCCAATAACGTTTAATGTGTATTTAGGTGTATAATAAAATAATTTGGGTTGTAAAAGATATAATCCTTCGTTTGGCGATTTTCCGGCTCCTGCTGTTACATCTCCAAACCAAAAATTCTTTTTTCCTTCTTTTAATTTTATATTTAAAGCAACTCTATCTTGATTGTTTTGAACACCTCTTAATTGATTAACGTCACCATAATTTCTTAAAACCTGAATTTTATCAACAGCATTAGAGGGTATATTTTTTGTAGCTAATTTGGTGTCTCCATCAAAAAAATCTTTACCATCTATCATTACTTTTTCTACTTTTTTACCGTCTACTTCTATCTCGCCAGCTTCATTTATTTCCATTCCAGGAATTTTCTTAACTACATCTTCTAATTTTCTTTCTGTACCGTTTGTAAAAGAATCTGCATTATAAATTATGGTATCTCCTTTAACAGTAACTGGCATTTTAGACACAATTTTAATTTCGTTTAACGTATCTTCTAATAGGTTAAAGTTCTTAATCATATCGTTATTCTTGGTTTTAAAAAACTCACTTACTGTTTTAAAACCTACATAACTAATTTTAATATTATAAACTGTATTTTTCTTTAAGTCTAATTTAAAATTTCCTTTGGCATCCGTAAATCCATAAGAAGAAATGCTTTTAGTAATAGTATCTATAGCTATTACATTTGCCATTTCTAAAGGGTTTCCAATGGTATCTTTAACTACTCCTGTAAGTTTTATTTGAGATGATATATAACTTGATGATAATAGGATAAGAATGAATGCTATTTTTTTCATGTGTTTGGTAAGTGATTTAATTATTGAGTTTGGGAAAGATTAAAATCTTCTACCACTACCCCTTCTTCTATTTCTAAAGTTTTCTCTTAGTTCTTCAGATTTTTGTTTTATAATTTTATTATACTCTTCTCTTGTTACTTTCTTTCCTTTTTTTGGCTCTGAAATTATTATATCTTCATCTGGGTTAAGTACTATCTCTGTACATAACATTGTTGTTCTACCTGCATTTAATTCTAAAATTAAACCTGGTAATCCCCAATAGTCTGCAGGACCAGCACTAACTGGTATTTGTGGAGTATACCATGCTGTTACTAATAGTGTTTTTACTTTTTCTTTTTTCTCTTTTGCATTTGTAGAATCTTTCTTTTTATCATTTTCTCTTCTTCTAAAAATACTACCCCAATCTATACTCTTATCTTCTTTAACATAAGTTGCTTTGTATGCAATATAATTTCCTATTTGTTTTGTTTCTGTTCCTAACTGCCACTTAGGTTGCTCCATATTTTCTTTAATTAAAAAACGTTTGCTAAACTGCTCTGTATCTTCAATCATTCTTCTTTCTTTTAAGTTTTTGTAAATAGAGCCTTTACCATTACTTCTTCCCCATCTTGGTCCATTTGTTCCTGGTGCTTCTAATTTTACATTTTCTTTAAAAGAAGATTCATTTTTATTAAAACTTAAGATGTACGTTTTTTCTAAAAAGCTTTTCATTCTATTAAGAATTTGCCTCTTACGTTGTTCTGACATTTTATCTCCAAACCTGCTCATGTCTACAGTAGTTTTAGACATATAAGTTGCTTTTCCTTGGAATTTTTTTTGAGCAATTGTTGTTAACGTTACAAAAAATAATACTAGTACAATGTGTAATGTTTTCATGGAATAAGTTTTTATAAGAATCAAAAGTAGTCTTATTGACTTTACCTTAGACTTAAAAAAAACTTAAAAGTTTAATGTAATTTCATTTTTATTAAACAAAAATTAATTAACCGCCCATTTTAATTGTTGTGCCATTACCCATATCTACTCCTTTTCTGCTTTTAAAACGCTCTAACATTTCTTTAGATTTTTTTCTATTTATTTCTTGATATTCTTTTTGGCTTACTACTTTACCTTTTATGGGTTCTTTTATTGTATTCTTTTCTGATGAATCTATTGTAATCTCTGTACAAACAATAGTATTCGTTCCGTCGTTTATTTCTAATATTAAGCCAGGCAATCCGTAATAATCTCTTGGCCCGTTGCTAACTGGCACTTGCGGAGTGTACCAAGCATTTGTTATTACTTTTACTTTTTCTGTAATTTCTTTTAGTTCTCCATTTACCATAGAAACTTTTCTATTTTCAACTTCATCTTCGAAAGTTGCCTTATAACACAAGTAGTTACCAATATTTTTTGTTTCTGAAGTTAATTTCCAATTAAATTTTGGCAACGAATCTTTTACTAAAAAAACTTTTCCCATGATTTCTGTTTTGTTGGCAAATCTTTTTTCTTGAAGATTCTTATAATATATATCTCCATTTCCAGAACCTCCAAAAGACATTACCATAACTCTGTTACTACTTCCTACTTTAGGCTTAGGTGTATTTATTTTTGCTTCTTCTTTGTAAACAGAAGAAGTTTTATCGAACTGAAGTGTAAACGTTTTTTGATTCATCTTTTGTATTCTTTTTTGAATATCTTCTGCTTGTTTTTCAGAAATATCTGAGTTGTTAATTTTAAAATTACTTTTTCTACTGGTTTTATAAATTGCCTTACCAGAGAAATTCTGTGCATAACTTACTAATGATAAAAAGAATACGGTTATAAATACAATAGTTTTCATTTTTAAAGTTTTTAAATTCTTTACAAATATCTAATATTAACCTTTTCTATAAAGTTAACTAACGTTAACGAATGTTAAGTCGTTAAATTTCTTAAAAAAAGAAAGTACTTTTGAAATATGAATATTCAGAAACATAAATGGATTCTCTATTTAATTTTAATTACTATAGTTGCAACTATTAGCGTTCAGTTTTTTTGGAACTTTAAAAACTACGAGCAAAATAAACAAAGAATTGTTAACGAAATTCAATTAAGTTTAGATAATGCTGTAGAAGAATATTATGCCTCTTTAGCGAAAAGAAATTTTTTAACAATTATTGAAAATCCTGAAAATATTATCAATACAAAAGATTCTAGTTTTTTTAGAAACGAAAAGAATTTATTCTCTAAAAATAAAACAAACATTACTTTAAAGAATCTAAAAATTACTACTGACGATTCGATTGGTAAAAAAGATATGGATTCTCTTTTTGAGGTAATTCAACATAAGTTTAATACAAAACAACATCCAAAATTAAGTGATTTAAAAAATAAAGTTCATATTTTTCCTGACGGCAAAAAACAAAGTATTAAGTATTTTAGAGGTAAAAAAGCAGCAGATAGCATTAAATTAATTAAAAGCTTAAAACCTATTTTTATTTCTTTTTTAGAAAAAGAATTGAACTACAATAAAATAGATTCGCTTATTAAAAATCAGTTATTGCTAAAAAAAATATCTACAAATTCTGTTTTTTTTCATTTAAAATCTGACACCACATTTTATCAAACAAAAGATACTTTAGAGTTTAACAAATTACTTTTTGTAAGTTCTAAATCTACTTATGTAAAAAACAATGAAACTTTTAAATTATTTTTCGAAAACCCAAATTTAGATGCCTTAAAAAGAAGCAGTTCTGGAATTTTACTATCTCTTTTTCTTTCTTTGCTAATTATTTCTTGTCTGTTTTATTTGTTAAAAATTATTCATCAGCAAAAAGAATTAGCCATTATAAAAAACGACTTAATTAGCAACATTACTCACGAATTTAAAACGCCTATTGCAACTGTATCTACAGCAATAGAAGCTATAGAAAATTTTAATGTTTTAGAAGATAAAGCAAAAACAAAGAAATATTTGTCTATGGCAGGTTTGCAGTTAAAAAAACTACATCAAATGGTAGAAAAATTATTGGAAACAGCGACTTTAGATAGCGAAAATTTATTATTAAAAAAAGAAAGTATAGATGTTGTAGATTTAATACATAAAATTGTACAAAAACATCAATTATTAATTACAGATAAAGAAATTAATTTTTCGACTAACTTAGAACCTATTTACTTAAATGTCGATGTTTTTCATTTTGAAAATTGCATTTCTAACTTAATTGACAATGCAGTTAAGTACGGAGGGAAAAACATTGAAGTTAACATCAATTCAATTTTAAATTCTACAGAAATTTCTGTTGCTGATGATGGAAATGGAATAGATAAAAATCAGCAAGAAAAGATTTTTGATAAATTTTATAGAGTTCCTAAGGGAAATACTCATAATGTAAAAGGGTTTGGAATTGGCTTGTATTATTGTAAGAAAATTATAGAAAAACATAATGGAAGCCTACAATTAACATCTACTAAAAACACCACAATTTTTAAAATAAGTATCCCAAATGAGTAAGATAAAAGTGCTGTTAGCAGAAGACGAAGCTAGTTTAGGAATGATTGTAAAAGAGAGTTTAGAATCGAGAAATTTTATTGTTTTTCATGCAGCAAACGGAGAAGAAGCGCTATCTATTTATCTATCTGAAAAACCAGATATTTTGGTTTTAGATGTAATGATGCCTTTAAAAGACGGGTTTACATTAGCCAAAGAAATAAGACAAATAAACAAAGTAATTCCTATTATTTTTCTTACTGCAAAATCGCAAACAAGTGATGTTTTAGAAGGTTTTAATTTGGGCGGAAACGACTATTTAAAAAAACCTTTTTCTATGGAAGAGTTAATTGTTAGGATAAAATCTTTATTGAATAGAATTGATATAAAACCTAACTTAAATAATATTAAAATAGGAAGATATTTGTTTGATTATAACAAACAAACTCTAACTTTTTTAGAAGAAACTCAGCAACTAACTCACAGAGAAGCCCAATTATTATATCATCTTTTCGAAAAGAAAAATCAAATTTTAGACAGAAGTTTTATTCTGAATAAACTTTGGGGAAATGACGATTTTTTTAACGCAAGAAGCATGGATGTATTTATAAGCAAACTTCGAAAAAAGTTAAAAAAAGATACAACTATTCAAATTATTAACAGTAGGGGTTTTGGTTATAAATTGATTTGTTAGCATACCCTCTGTTTTAGTTTTTTTACTACCTTTAGCATCCCTTTTAATCTTTTTAATTTTAAAATATGCACGTTGCAATTGCAGGAAACATTGGTGCTGGTAAAACCACCTTAACCAAGTTATTAGCCAAACATTACAAATGGAAACCACATTTTGAATCTGTAGATGAAAACCCTTACTTAGATGATTTTTATGCAGAAATGGAACGCTGGTCTTTTAATTTGCAAGTTTATTTTTTAAACAGTCGATTCCGTCAAATTTTAGAATTAAGAGAGTCTGGAAAAAACATCATTCAAGACAGAACTATATATGAAGATGCTCATATTTTTGCACCTAACCTACATGCAATGGGTTTAATGACTAATAGAGATTACAGCAATTATAGCTCTCTATTTGAACTAATGGAGAATTTAGTTTCGCCACCAGATTTATTAATTTATTTGCGTGCAGATATTTCTACATTAGTTGGTCAAATTCATAAAAGAGGTAGAGATTATGAGAACTCTATTAGTATAGACTATTTAAGTAGATTAAATGAACGTTATGAAGCTTGGATTTCTAAATATACAAAAGGAAAGCTATTAATTATTGATGTAGATAATTTAGATTTTGTAGACAATCAAGAAGATTTAGGCTATATTATAGACAGAATAGACTCTCAAATAAATGGCTTGTTCTAAAATAAAATATTCATAAAAAAACCAAAGAGACCGCAAATGCGGTCTCTTTTTTGTGAAATGCATCACTATTGATAAATTGTCCCCCAACTCTTTATCAATTTTATAAAACAAAATTAATGAATAATTTCAATTTTATTATTTACAATCTCTTTAATAGGTAGTATTGTTTTTCCATTCTTGGTATTTATAATAAGGCTAATATTATCTACACTTTCTACAAAACCTTCTATTTCATTTATAACAACCTTATCTCCTTCTTGTAAGTTTTTTCTGGTGTAATAGCCAAATAATAATCTTTGAATTACATCTCTAGACCCCAATCCAAAAGCTATAGTAAATGACGCTAAAATTGCACCTAATATTATTGATAAATTGTTAGTAA
Organism: Bacteroidia bacterium; assembly: GCA_030427865.1. Classification (GTDB taxonomy): domain Bacteria; phylum Bacteroidota; class Bacteroidia; order Flavobacteriales; family Flavobacteriaceae; genus Polaribacter. The sequence goes on from JAUICK010000001.1 coordinate 42,572, forward strand.
TTAAGTCTGTATTAACTCCTGCTTGATTTAATGCTGTAACTGTAACAATAATTGCTATTGTATAAAAAGCAATATTGCCAACTAAATTACCTCCTGTTAAATCTAAAGATTTAAACACAGAAGTTAAGGCTTTTTTAATCATGTTAGCAACATAAATACCAACTGCAAAAATTACCAATGCACTGATTAATTTTGGTAAATATGCAATTAAATTACTTAATTGCTCAGAAACCATTTTTAACCCTAAAAATTCTGTACCAACTATAATAAACAATAAAATTAAAATCCATTTTATGGTAGTGATAATAATTTTTGAAGGTTGAATTTTTAAAGACGATTCTCCAAAAATTTCATCAACATTTAATTTTTCTGGCAAGCTATCGATATTCGTAAACCCAAGTGCTTTTTTTACTAAAAATAGCATGAATTTTACGAATAACCATCCAATTACTAAAAAGAGAATCCCTTTTAATAATTGCGGTAAAAAATCTACAAAACTAATCCATAAGTTCTGTAAAAAACTAAAATCTAAATCAGATTGAAGACTGAGTAGCTGTGGTTTGGAGATCATTTTTTTAGTTTTTATGTTTAGAACTGCTGTTTCCTAAAATATCTCCAATCGTATTAGGATATTTAACCAAAAACAAATCAGCAACATCAAGAGTTAATTTAATCATCCCAATGTCGCTCAAAACTTTTTTCTTGAGAACTTCTGGCACTGTGTGGTGGTGTATAATTCTCTTAAAAGGATTGTCCATAATTATAACTCTTCATAGGTTCTTACAACTTTCTGTTTGGCTCTTTTAATTCGCATTTTAACAGCACTTTCACCAACTTCTAAAACTTGCTGAATCTCTTTAATACTCATATCATCTTGATATTTCATTAAAAGAATCATCTTGTCTGCTGGTTCAATTAACGATAATGCTTTTGCTAATTTTTCTGATTTTAACTCAAAAAGAGTAGCATCATCAATCTCTTGCAAAAGATCATCATCTTTTATATTATCTGTAACAACCGTAACTTTTTCTTTCTTTTTGTGTGCGTTTCTTTGTACATAATTTACACAGAAATTATAGGTAAAAGAATACAACCAAGTAGAAAACTTAGAGTTACCTTTAAAGGTTTTTATTTTTACAAATAACCTGATAAAAACATCGTGTGTTAAATCTTCTGCTTCTTCCTTACTTTTAGAAAAACCATAGCACTTGTTGTAAACAACTTTAGAAAATCGGTCATATAAAACAGCAAACAAATGGGTATTATTTGTGGCTACTATTTTAAAGACCAAATCTTCATCACTTAAAGTTTTAACATCAATCGTTTTCAATTCAGTTATTGTTTTGACACAAATTAACTTGATAAGTCACACATAAATTAAAAAAAAAGTTTAGTCGTTCTTTTAGTTCGATGAGTGGTAAAAAAATCACTTTTAAAAAAAATTAAAACTTTTTGTAACATTAACATATATTCTTACGTATAATAAAATGTAGCAATACATTAATCCTTTAAAAGTTATAGAGAATTAGATGAGACAACTTAAAATTACAAAGCAGGTTACTAACAGAGAAACTGCATCTTTAGACAAATACTTACAAGAAATTGGAAAAGTAGACTTAATTACAGCTGATGAAGAAGTAGAATTAGCGCAGCTTATAAAAGCGGGCGATCAAAGAGCATTAGAAAAATTAACGAAAGCCAATTTAAGATTTGTTGTATCGGTTGCAAAACAGTACCAAAATCAAGGATTAACTTTACCAGACTTAATTAACGAAGGAAATTTAGGTTTAATTAAAGCAGCAAAACGTTTTGATGAAACCAGAGGTTTTAAATTTATATCTTATGCTGTATGGTGGATTCGTCAATCTATCTTACAAGCTTTAGCAGAACAATCTCGTATTGTACGTTTGCCATTAAATAAAATTGGTTCTATCAATAAAATCAATAAAATGTACGCGTTTTTAGAGCAAGAAAATGAGCGCCCACCAAGTGCTGAAGAAATTGCTAAGAAATTAGACATGACTGTTAATGATGTAAAAGAATCTATGAAAAATTCTGGACGTCATGTATCTATGGATGCGCCTTTAATAGAAGGGGAAGATTCTAATTTATACGATGTTTTAAACTCTGGAGAATCTCCAAATCCTGATCGTGTTTTATTACACGAATCGTTGAGAATAGAAATTAACAGAGCCTTAGAAACATTAACTCCAAGAGAGGCAGATGTTGTAAAGCTATACTTTGGTTTAGGCGAACACCAACCAATGACTTTAGAAGAAATTGGTGAAACTTTCGATTTAACTCGTGAGCGTGTTCGTCAAATTAAAGAAAAAGCAATAAGAAGATTAAAACATACTTCCAGAAGTAAGATTTTAATGACTTATTTAGGTTAATCATTTTAAGCCTTTTTACGTATCTCACTTATACTTAAAATTGTAAATAAAACTTGTAAAACTCTCGAATCAAATTCGGGAGTTTTCTTTTTATATCATTATTTTTGTTGAAACAAAAACATAACTTCAATCAAATGAGTAATTTAATTGCACCTTCAATTTTAGCGGCAGATTTTGCTAACTTGCAAAGAGACATAGAAATGGTAAACAATAGTGAAGCAGATTGGTTTCATATTGATATTATGGATGGTGTTTTTGTACCCAACATTTCTTTTGGAATGCCTGTTTTAAAAGCCATTAGCAAGCACGCAAAAAAAACAGTTGATGTGCATTTAATGATTGTAAATCCTGACCAATACATACAAACATTTGCAGATTTAGGTGCAGATATTTTAACTGTACATTATGAAGCTTGTACACATTTACACAGAACAGTACAAGCCATAAAAGCTGGAGGAATGAAAGCTGGTGTTGCACTAAACCCCCACACCCCCATAGCAGTTCTAGAAGACATTATTGCTGATTTGGATTTGGTTTGTATTATGAGTGTAAATCCTGGTTTTGGTGGACAATCTTTTATTGAAAATACTTATAAAAAAGTAAGTCAGTTAAAACACTTAATTGAGTTTGCTGAATCTGATTGTCAAATAGAAATTGATGGTGGTGTAACCAACAAAAACGCAAATGCTTTAATAGAAGCAGGCGCCAATGTTTTGGTGGCTGGCAGTTATGTTTTTGGTGCAGAAAATCCAACAGCAACTATTGCAGATTTAAAAAGTATTGTTGGGTAATTGTACAGTGTAGTAGACATAGAAACCACAGGAAATGGGTATAGAGGTCAGAAAATAACCGAAATCTCCATTTTTGTTTTTGATGGAAAAGTTGTGGTAAATGAGTTTACTTCTTTAGTAAACCCAGAACAAAACATTCCGCCTTTCATTACCAATTTAACAGGCATTACCAATGCCATGGTTAGAAATGCACCAAAATTTTATGAAATTGCAAAAAAGGTAGCAGAAATTACAGAGGATACTATTTTTGTTGCTCATAATGTAAACTTTGATTACAACATTATTAAAGATGAATTTAAAAGTTTAGGATTCGATTTTAAACGAAAAAAATTGTGTACTGTTCGTTTATCCAGAAAAATTATTCCCAATTTAAAATCGTATAGTTTGGGTAATATTTGCGCCTTCGAAAACATTCCTATAAATGGCAGGCACAGAGCCAAAGGCGATGCAGAAGCAACCACAGAATTATTCAGAAGGTTAATAGAAAGAGATGATCGTTTTATCATTAATTCTTTTTTAAATACACGTTCAAGGCAAGCCACCTTACCTCCATTGTTAGACAAAAAAGTAGTAGACAATTTACCAGAAACTTTTGGTGTTTATTATTTTAAAAATACTACAAAAGAAGTTATTTATGTTGGTAAAGCCAACAATATTAAACAACGCGTTATCAGTCATTTTTACGATAAAAAAAAGAAAGAACAAAATATGTGTATGGAAACCGCAGATATTTCTTTTGTAAAAACGGGTAGCGAGTTATTAGCATTATTGTTAGAATCATCAGAAATAAAAAAAATATACCCAAAATACAACAGAGCTCAAAGGAGAGCTGGAGAGGCAGTAGGATTATTTTCTTATGAAGACCAAAAGGGGATTTTACATTTGGCATACAATAGGTTAAAATTAGTGCCTAACGCGTTAACTAAATATTATTCTGTTGCAGAAGTTAGAAATCACTTAACACATTTGTGTAAAGAGTTTGAATTGTGCCCTAAGTATTGCCATTTACAAACCAATGTTTCGAGTTGTTTTCATTATCAAATTAAAGAATGTAAAGGTGTTTGTTGCAATAAAGAATCTGTAGAAGATTATAATAAACGAGTTAAAGAAGCAATAAAATCTATAGGAATTGGAGCAGATAATTTAGTTATTAAAGAAAAAGGAAGAACTAAAAACGAAATTGGTTTTGCTCTAATTTTAGATGGAATTTACAAAGGTTTTGGTTATGTAGACATCCATCAATCTAAAGAATTAGAAAACCCTGAAGATTATCAATTTTTTGTAGAACCTAAAAAAGACAATAGAGATATTCAACGAATTTTAGCTGCTTTTTTAAACAAAAAAGAGACCTTAAAAAAAGCCTCTTTTTCGAACTAACCAATATAAAAACCACTATAATCGCGCTACCAAATATTTTACCAAATCTCGTGTGGTAACAATACCAACCAACTCAGAATCTTCTACTACTGGTAAAGCGTGAAATCCTTTTTTTGTGAGTAATTCTGCTGCATCTTTTATAGGAGTGTAAGGAGGAACTACAATTATATTTTTTGCCATAACTTGTTCTATAGAAAAGGTATTGTAAACAAAACTATCTACAGAAGTTTCGTCATCAGATACATCTGAATAACTTACTCTTTGAATGTCTGTGTAGCTTAACATTCCAATAATTTTCTTTCCTTTTACAACAGGTATATGTTTAATTTTATGTTCAACAAAAAGTTTTTCGGCAGTTACTAAATCATCAGTAATGCTTAGTGTTACCAAATCTGTTGTCATTATTTTCGAAATAGGCTCATCTCTTCTCATCGTCTTTTCATTTTTAAATCTATTTCAAAGTTCATCAATTTTAAGTTTTTAAAAGATGATTTTTGTCAGTTACCAAATAAAAAAACCAAGAATTATTAAATAATTCTTGGTTTTTGTGACTCCAGCAGGATTCAAACCTGCAACCCTCAGAGCCGAAATCTGATATTCTATTCAGTTGAACTATGGAGCCTTTATTGATGTTTAACTCATTAAATGTTTTTTAACAAATTGTGAAATGATTTTACCATCAGCTTGTCCTGCTAATTCTTTAGACACTATTCCCATAACTTTTCCCATATCTTTCATTCCAGATGCACCAATTCCTTCTATTGTAGCAATAACAACACCTTCAATTTCTTCTTCAGACAATGCCTCTGGTAAAAATTGTTCTAAAATTGCAACTTCTGCTAATTCTGGATCTGCTAAATCTTGTCTTCCTTGTTTTAAAAAAACAGCTGCACTATCTTTTCTTTGTTTTACTTGCTTTTGGATAATTTTTATTTCTTGATCTTCAGTTAAATCATCTCCAGCACCAGTCTCAGTTTTTGCTAATAAAAATGCAGATTTTACTGCACGTAAAGCTTGTAAAGCAACTGTATCTTTTGCTTTCATTGCTTCTTTCATTTTCTCCATTACTTGTTTTTGCAAACTCATTCTTTTCTATTTTAAATTAATTATTTCTTTGTCTTTTTTAAATACAATACATTTTTATTGTAGTCTATAAATGCTTTTCCTTTTTGTAAAATATCTGCACCAATAATACCGTGAACTTCTTTAGCATTGTGTTGGGTTAATGCAGTATTTACGTGCGATAAATTAAAAAGTACCAAATGGCATTTTTTCGTTTTCCAATCTCCAATTTTTAATGAATTATTTTCAGATTGTTGTGTTTCCATATCTGTAGCTCCTGCACCAGCAGCTTTGGTATCGCTTTCTTGAGCATCCAAATTAAAAAATTCAATTAAATCTAAACCCACACAAGAGTTAGAAGCACCAGTATCTAAAATAAAACTACCTTTAACTCCGTTTATTTTTGCTTTTAATTCTAAATGGTTTGTAGCAATTTTATTCAGTTTTATTTTGATGTATTTTTTCTTCTTTAAAATCTTTTCAAGTTTCTTCATCTTCTATTTTTCAGAACATCAAAAATACGATTTATAATAGCAACATTAAACTATCGTTCTAAAATTTCTTTTAGCTTTTGGTGGTATTCTTCAAATTCTCTGATGTTATGATGTGTTCCTTTATTAATCTCTACGAATTGATTTTTCGGGTTAATATTAAGTTCTAAAAGCTTTTTAGATTGCTTAAATGAGGTCGTTTTATCTTCATTTCCGTGAAAAATCGTAATTGGTGAAGTTACTTTTGAGACCTCTAAGTCTGAACGAAACTTGTATCTTAATAAAAAAGTGGGAGCCAATTTAGAATAACATTGTAGCGCTTTTTTTAGATTGTAGAAAGGTGCTTCTAAAATGAGTTCTTTGGGTTTGTTTTTAGCTGCAATTCTTGTAGCAAAAGTACCTCCTAAAGAAAAACCGTAAACCACAATTTGATTTTCTTTATAACTATTTTTTAAATGGTTATACACAGATAAAGCATCATTATACATTGCTTTTTCATCAAAATTTCCTGTGCTTTTTCCATAATTACGGTAATCAAAAACCAAAACTTCGTAATTGTATTTTAAAAAATAGGATACTCTGTTTCCCCAACGTGTTAAGTTGCCTTTATTTCCATGGCAAAACAAAATAACACCTTTTGGTTGGGGTAATTTAAAATGCAGTGCATTGATTTCATTGTTACCATCCGTTTTTACAAAAACCTCTTCAAATTGATTCGAGAATTTATATTGATAATTTCTATCTAATTTTTTCCAATTGATAAAAATGAATTTCTCTTGAAAAAAGTAGAAAAACACCATTCCAATAATCAATATAAAACTGATGGAAGCAATAATTTTTTTAATCACTTTTTCTTTCCTTTTTTAGTTCTTATAAAATCGATGCTTGTTTTTTCTCTATCAATTTGATGTTCTTCTGTAGAAGTTAAAATTTCTCGTAAAGTTTTGTGATAGCTTTCAAAATTATGCAAATCTTTATGTCCACCACCAATTATTGGAAACAATTTTGTTTGATTTGGTTTCATTTTAGACAACCTAAGACTTGACGCAAATTTTATTACTTTATCATTCGTTCCGTGAATAATTTTTATAGGGCATTTTACATATTTAATCCATTTGTAAGTTGGCATCGAATAACGCATTACCAAGCCTAAAGGGATAAATGGCAAATAACGTTTTGCATTCTTTTTCATACTAAAATAAGGGCAAGCCAACACTAACATTTTTGGATTATTCATAGAAGCCACTTTGGTGGCTAAACCCGTACCTAAAGAACGTCCATAAACAATAATATTTTCTTCTTTAACTACTTCTTTCAACTTATCATAAACATATAAAGCATCGTGTTTCATACTTTCTTGACTCATTTTTCCTGTACTTTTTCCAAAACCACGATAATCAATCATAATTACATCATAATTATGTAAGGTAAAATCTACAGCAAACTTTCCCCACCCTTTAATGCTTTTTGTGTTTCCTTTTAAATAGTAAACTAAGCCTTTCGAGTTTTTGGCTTTAAAATGCAATCCGTTTATGGTAACTCCGTCTTTAATTTCTAAATTGTATTCTTTTACTTCTTGATTTTCATACTGAAATTGAAAGTCTTTGGGTAATTTTTCTGGGTGAAATAAAAATTGTTCTTGAAAGAAATACAGAAATAAACTAACCCCTGCAACAATGCAAATAAAGATAATGAGGTAATTAGTCCAGTTCATTTGTAGATTTTAATTTTACTAAACTACTGAAATTTAAGGAATGAAAAAAAAAATCAACTTTAACATTCTAAAATTGATTTCGTTTTTATAATTCGTTATTTTTAAGTGTTGAAGAAAAATTTTAATCTATGAAAACAACAAAACGATTAGAAGATGCTTTGGTAAAACTATACAAAGCGTATCATAATAACAGATTAAACCCTGAAGATTGTGCTGCTTGTGCTGTGGGTAATATTTTAGATAATCATGATAGTTGGAAACACTTGTCTAATGAGCATGGTTCTTTACAATTGAATTATGTAGGTAGGGTTCATCAAAATTTAGGAAGAAAATTTAATGGTTACACCCCTCAAGAATTGTTACAAATTGAAAAAGTATTTTTAGAAGCCTGTGGATTTAAAACACCTTTGTGTCATTACAACCCCAAACCTATAAATCCTACTTCAAAAGATAATTTATTTAACGGTCTGTCTGCTGTGGTAGATTTATTGTGCCAATTAGATTATATTGATAATGTAATGGATTATTCTAAACTTTTTGAACAAGAAAATGGAGAACCAGTATATCATGTAGAAACTTTTTTAGCTTAAAAAAACCGATTCATTTCTGAATCGGTTTTATAATTTATTTGTTTTGTGAGATTCTGAAACAAGTTCAGAATGCCATTTTGCTTATCCTCCAAAGTCATCAAAACGAATGTTCTCATCTGGAATTCCAAAATCTTCTCCCATTTTCTGAACTGCTTTGTTCATTAATGGCGGTCCACAGAAATACAATTCGATATCTTCTGGTGATTCGTGATGATTTAAATAGTTCTCGATTACACAATTGTGAATAAAACCAACAAAACCATCTCCGGGAGCATCAATATTTTCTTTTACTTTCCAATTATCTTCTTCCATAGGTTCAGATAATGCTAAGTAAAATTTAAAGTTAGGGAAGTCTTTTTCTAATTGATAAAAATGGTCTAAATAGAATAACTCTCTTTTAGAACGCCCACCATACCAATAGGTAACTTTTCTTCCTGTTTTTAATGTTTTGAATAAGTGATATAAGTGAGAACGCATTGGAGCCATACCTGCTCCACCACCTACATACAGCATTTCTGCATCAGACTCGTTGATAAAGAATTCACCATAAGGACCAGAAATTACACACTTATCCCCTTTTTTTAAATTAAAAATATATGACGAGGCAACACCTGGATTTACATCCATCCAACCGTTTTTGGCTCTATCCCAAGGTGGAGTTGCAATACGTACATTTAACATAATTTCTCTACCTTCTGCTGGGTAAGAAGCCATAGAATAAGCACGCTCTACAGTTTCATCATTTTTCATTACTAATGGCCATAAACCAAACTTATCCCATTCTGCTTGAAATTTATCTGGAGTTTCGTGCTCTTCTGGATGTGCAGTAATGTCTATGTCTTTATAGTTTACTGTACATGGAGGAATTTCGATTTGAATATATCCTCCTGCTTTGTAACCCATATCTTCTGGTATTTCTACGACAAATTCTTTAATAAAAGAAGCTACATTGTAATTTCTTACAACAACTGCATCCCATTTTTTAATTCCGAAAACTTCTTCTGGAATGGTGATGTTCATGTCTTGTTTTACTTTAACTTGACATGCTAAACGTGCTCCTGCTTTTAATTCTTTTTTTGTAAAGTGAGGCACTTCTGTTGGTAGAGCTTCACCTCCACCTTCTAATACATGACACTCACATTGAATACAAGAACCACCACCACCACAAGCAGATGGTAAAAAGATTTTCTCGTTTCCTAAGGTTGTTAACAGTGTGCTACCAGAACCCACTTCTATTTTCTTTTCTCCATTAATAGTAATGGTTACTGGACCAGATGGAGATAGTTTTTGTTTTACAAATAATAATAAGGCTACCAATAACAGCGTTAATAATAAAAAAGCTGCTACTGTTGCTATGATAGTACCTGTTGTACCTGCTGCTAATATCATTCTTCTTTAATTTATAGTTGTGTTTTGAGCTACTATTTCTTTAGCTTCTTTTTTAACTTCTTCTTTTTCTACCTGAGCTTCTACTTTTGATTTTTCTTCTTTCTTTTCATCTCCACCAGTTAACATACCTCCAAAACTCATAAACCCAATTGCCATTAAACCAGTAATAATAAAGGTAATTCCTAAACCTCTTAAAGCAGGTGGCACAGCAGAATATCTAATTTTTTCACGAATGGCAGCAATTGCTAAAATTGCTAAAAACCAACCAATTCCAGAACCTACTCCGTAAGTTAATGCTAACCCTAAAGAAGGAATTTCTCTTGATTGCATAAATAAACTACCTCCTAAAATGGCACAGTTTACTGCAATTAATGGTAAGAAAATACCTAATGAATTGTATAAAGAAGGTGAGAACTTCTCTACAATAATTTCTACCAATTGCACCATAGTAGCAATAGTTGCAATAAACATGATAAATGATAAGAAACTTAAATCGTACTCAGCATATTCTGGGCCTAACCATACTAATGCGCCTTCTTTTAAAATGTATTGATCTAACAACCAGTTTAATGGTACAGTTACTGCTAATACAAAGATTACAGCAGCTCCTAAACCAACAGCCGTAGATACTTTTTTAGATACAGCAAGGTAAGAACACATTCCTAAAAAGGTTGCAAAAACCATGTTATCTATAAATATCGATTTGAAAAATAATTCTATATGTTCCATATATTTTTGGTTTTTGGTTGATGGTTTTTAGTTATTATCTATCAAAAACCATCAACTATAAACTATTTAGTGTTCTTCTATTAATGATTTGTTCTTAGTTCTTTGAATCCAAATAATGATTCCTACCACTATTAATGCCATTGGTGATAATAACATAAATCCGTTATTTTCGTAACCAATTGCGTACAATCCTGTTTTTTCTATTGGGTCTCCTAACACTTTAAATCCTAATAAAGTACCAGAACCTAATAACTCTCTAAAGAAACCTACAATAATTAAGATAACACCATAACCTACTGAGTTTCCTATACCGTCTAAGAAAGACCTCCAAGGACCATTACCTAAAGCAAAGGCTTCAAAACGCCCCATAATAATACAGTTTGTAATAATCAATCCCACAAAAACAGAAAGCGTTTTACTGAGTTCGTAAGCAAAAGCTTTTAGCACCAAATCAACAATAATTACCAAAGTTGCTACTACAATTAACTGTACTATAATTCTAATTTTTGATGGTATAATGTTTCTCATTAAAGAGATTACTACATTTCCTAATCCTAAAACAAACATTACCGAAATTGACATTACGATAGAAGCCTTTAATTCTGCAGTAATTGCCAGAGCAGAACAAATACCTAATACTTGAATTGTAATTGGGTTGTTGTCGAATAATGGATCTTTAATTAATGCTGCGTCTTTTTTTGATAAAAGTCCCATAAATTATTTTTTTAATGTTTTAAAATAAGGTACATACAACGCTAAATCAGATTTAATCATTGCAGAAACTCCATCACCAGTTATTGTTGCTCCAGCAATTGCATCTACTTCAAAATCTGTTTTCTCATCATTTTTAGGGTCGTTATTACCTTTCTTAACCGTGATTCCTTTAAATTCTCCACCTTGAGTCATTAGATGTTCTCCAATAAAATCGTCCATAAAGAAACGTTGTTTGATATTTGCTCCTAATCCTGGAGTTTCTCCTTTGTGGTCGAAATAGGCACCTTGAACTACCATGTTTTCGTCCATAGCTACATAACCCCAAATAGCATCCCAAAGACCCTTACCTCTAATTGGAGCTACATAAAATGTTTTACCATCTTTTTCTCCAATAAATAAAGGTAGCTTTCTTACTTTACCAGCCTTGGCATTTGCTTGTTGCTTCTTAACGTCTATTAAATAAGCTTCGTCACTTTCAGAAATTTTATTACCCTCTATAACGATTTGCTTTTTAATGTATTTTGCAAATTCTTGACCAGCAACCGATGTAGAAACAAAGTTTGCACTTGACTCATCGTTTTCATTAACACCCATTGCATATAGGATGTTCTGTTGTTTTTCTATTCTTTTATTTTCATCAATGTTAGGTTTTAAAGACGACGCTAAAAAAGCTAACAAAGAACCAACAATTAACACCATTATAACAGCGAAAATTATTGTATAACCATTACCATCTGTTCTCTTACTCATAATTAGGCAGTTTTAACTTTAGTACGTTTTAATCTTTTCTTTACGTTTCCTTGAACCACATAATGGTCTATTGTTGGAGCAAATACATTCATTAATAAGATTGCTAAGAATACTCCTTCTGGATATGCAGGATTGAAAACACGAATCATAATTGAGATAAAACCAATTAAGAAACCGTAAATCCATTTTCCTTTATTTGTTTGTGATGCAGTTACTGGATCTGTTGCCATGTATACAGCACCAAATGCCAAACCACCAATCATTAAGTGTTCCCACCAAACAGTGTTCATTAATCCGTAAAATTTACTTGATTCTGTAATAACATCTGCAGCAACAACTTGATTAAAAATCAATCCCATTACTGCTGCGCCTAAGAAAGTAGAAACAATAATTCTCCAACTTCCTATTTTAGTAAAAATTAAAAATGCTGCTCCTAATAATATTAATAAAGTTGATGTTTCTCCAACAGAACCCGGAATGAATCCCATAAATTTATCCCAAGTAGAGTATATTACTTCTTGGTTTTGTGCGTAACTACCTAAAATGGTTTCTCCAGAAATTGCATCAGCAGTTCCTGCTCTATTTACGGCATCATATACCCAAACTTTATCTCCAGACATCCATGTTGGATATGCAAAAAATAAGAAAGCTCTAATGGTTAGCGCAGGATTTAAGATATTCATTCCTGTACCTCCAAAAACTTCTTTACCAATTACAACACCAAAGATTACTGCTACTGCTAACATCCATAATGGTGTATCTACAGGTACAATTAAAGGTACTAACATACCTGTAACTAAGTAACCTTCTTCTACTTCATGTCCTTTAATTACAGCAAATACAAATTCTACTGCTAAACCAACTCCATAAGAAACAATTACTAATGGTAATACTTTAATAATACCAATCCATAAATTATCCCAAGTAAAAAAGTTTGCTAAAACATCAGCTCTTAAAGAGCCATCTATAGCTGCATAGTGCTGATAACCTGCATTAAACATTCCAAAAATTAAACAAGGAATTAAAGCCATAATTACAATATTCATTGTACGCTTTAAATCGTCTGCTGCTTTTATATGGGTTCCTCCGTGAGTAACCTCATTTGGTAAATATAAAAAGGTATGGATTGCATTAAATGCAGGTGCCATTTTAGTACCTTTATATTTCTCTTTTAAATTATGTAAATTTTGTTTTAAGCCCATAATCTTATCCTAATTCTTCTCTCATTAAATCTAAACCTTCACGAATTATTTTTTGATGAGGTTGTTTAGACACACAAATAAATTCTGTTAGTGCAAAATCTTCTGGAGCAATTTCATAACCTCCTAAAGCTTCCATTTCATCTAAATCTTTATACATAAATGCTTTTAATAATTGCATTGGATAAATATCTAAAGGAAACACATCTTCGTAAGAACCAGTAACTACAAACGCTCTATGCTCACCATTTGTATTGGTATTCAAATCATATTTTTTCTTAGGATTTAACCAAGAAAACGTTAATGCTCTTGAAGCTGATATTTTATTAAAAACAGGTTTGTTCCATCCAAAAAATTCGTAATCATCTCCTTCTGGAATTGCTGTAATTTGATTATCATAATATCCTATAAAACCATCTTCTTTTACTTGCTTTCCAGACAACACATTACCACTTATGATTCTTGTATTATCGTTATTCAAGTTACCAGCAGTAATATCAGAAATAGTTGCACCTGCAATTGCAGTAACATATTGTGGCTTTTCAAATTTAGAACCTGTTAAGGCAATTGTTCTTTCTGCATTAAACTTACCTGTTAAAAACAACTCTCCAATAATAACCAAATCTTGTGGTGTTACTGTCCAAACCACTTCTCCTTTATTGATAGGGTCTATTTTTGCAATTTGAGTACTTACATTTCCTGATGGATGTGGTCCTGAAACTTTATGCAATTCTACACCAGTTAAGTTACTTAATGGAGAATTACTGTTTTTACCTACAGAAACATGAACTTTTCCTGCTGTTAATTTAGCTATAGCTGTAACAGCAGTCTGCAACTCAGCTTCTTTACCTGATAAAGTATAATCTAAGTCTGCTGCTAAAGGTGCACTTGCATAACCAGAAACAAAAATAGCTTTTGGTGCTTGATTTGGGTTTGCCACAACATCATAAGGACGTTGTTTGATAAACGGCCAACAACCTGAAGCAAATAAGTGGTTTTTCACTTCGTCTCCAGATAATTTAGCGGCATCTTTTTTACCAAAATCAGCGTAAGTTTGTTTTGTATCTGCTGCAATTTTCACTGCCAACACTTTTCTTCTTGCTCCACGAATTACTTCAGTAACTTTACCAGAAACAGGACTTGGAAATAAAATGCGTTCATCACTTTTTGAATGAAAAAGTGCTTCCCCAGCTTTTACTGCAGTTCCTTCTTTGGCTATAAGTTTAGGTGTAATTCCATGAAAATCTTCTGGCTTAACCGCATAAACACTACTTAAAGAAACGTTTGTAGTTGTTTTTTCTGCTTCGCCAACAAGCTTAATATCTAAGCCTTTTTTAATACGAATGTCTTTTGACATAGTAATTTGGAATTGTTAGTTATCTAAAAAAATCATGCAAAAATACGGCTTTTAACATTTATTCTAAAGCTAAAACATCTTATAAGTTCGTTAAAAAATCTTATTTATAATTATTCTAAATAATAAAAGCAATTGAAAATGTTTTACTCTAAAGATTTGGCTTACATTTTGATAAAGTATATAAAATGAATGTTATTTTTGTAAAATGTTAAAAAAAGTATTACTTCTATTTTTTGTTTTTTCAAATCTTACTATATGTTCTCAACACATAAAATCTATACAGTTAAGAACGCAACAAGAAAATAATTTTTCAACTATTGTTCCTTTAGGTACTGTTTTAGAATTGTCTTTTGATGATTTGGATGCTGACAGCAAAGACTACCAGTATAAAATAGAACACATGACACACGATTGGAAATCGAGCAGATTATTATCGAGTCAGTACATAGATGGTTTTGACCAAAATGCAATAATTAATTCTACAAATTCTTTTAATACTTTTCAAAGTTACACGCACTATTCTGTTAAAATTCCGAATGTGAATACCGTAATTACCAAAAGTGGAAACTATCTTTTATCTGTTTTAAACGAATATGATGAAGTGGTTTTTACAAGACGTTTTGTTTTGTATGAAAATGCTTCAATCGTTGGTGTTTCTGTTACTAGAAGTAGAGAAACAAAAACACTAAATACCCACCAAACAGTTCAATTTTCAATTAATCATCCAAAAATTCAAATTAACAATCCACAACAAGAAGTAAATGTTGTGGTAATGAAAAACAATAATTGGAATGAAGCCATTACCAATTTACAACCTACCTTTTTTAAACCCAATCAACTTTTATATACATACATCAATAAAACAAATTTTTGGGGTGGTAATGAATACTTAAACTTCGATACAAAAATTATTAGAAACAATAGTTTAAATGTCGTAAAAGTAATCAAAGAAGATATTTTTCATCATTATTTATATCCTTTTTTATATAATGAATATTTAGAATATCGCTATAATCCTGATATTAATGGGCAGTTTATTATTAGAACAATTGAGGCAAATGATTCTAAAACAGAAGCAGATTATGCAATGATGCATTTTTCTTTAACGGTAGACCAACCTTTTAAAGGTAAAGAAGTTTATGTTTATGGTGCTTTTAATGATTTTTCTATTACTGAAGAAAATAAAATGGTTTACAACAGTAATCAAAAAACATATAAAGGCAATATTCTTTTAAAACAAGGTTTTTACAATTACACCTATGCAACTGTAAATTCTGATGGTAACGTAAACACCAATGAAGTTAATGGTTCTTTTTTTGAAACTGAAAACGAATACACAGTAATCGTTTACTACAAACCTTTTGGGAGTTTTTATGAAAGAGTTATTGGTGTAGGCATAGGTTTTTTTAATCAAAATAGATAGTAAAAAATAATTTGTGTCTTTTACTTAAAAAAACTACATTTACTCAGTATGTTTCAACAAATAACAAAAGGCATTAAAATTTCGGTAAAAACCAAAACAAATGGCACAAGCTATAGAAACAATAGGCTATACTATGTTTTTAGTTATTACATTACTATAGAAAATAAATCTACAGAAACCGTAAAACTTACCGACCGTTTTTGGAAAATTTTCGATTCTCTCAATCAAACTGAAATTGTTTCTGGAGAAGGTGTTGTTGGGCAAACCCCAATCTTAAAACCCAATGATACTTACACCTATAGTTCTGGTTGCTTTTTAGAATCTAACATTGGCGCAATGAAAGGTTTTTATACGATGATTAATATGGATACTTTTGAGCAATTTAAAGTAATAATACCAACTTTTCAACTTACAACTCAAACGTTATTAAACTAACAAAATCTAAAAAGAAAAAAGTAGTCGTTTACAAAGACCCAGAATGTCTAAATTGCGGACATCCTTTTTCTGGTAATGAAAATTTTTGTCCAGATTGCGGACAAGCCAACAAAGGAAATAAAATTACCTTTAAAAGTTTTATTTACGAAATTTTTAATGGTCTATTTAATTTTGAAGCAAAATTTTGGAACACTTTAATTCCACTTTTAACTAAACCCGGTAAAGTTTCTAAAGATTTTATTTCAGGAAAACGCCAAAGATACTCTAACCCTTTTCGTTTTTATTTAACCGTATCTATCATTTTTTTTTTAATTCTTGGGCTATCTAAAAGTATAGATAAATTTAAAGAACTCAAAAACGGTAGCTCAAAAAAAACAACCAATCTTGTTTCTTTTAATAAGAAAGAGAAAATGAATAAAGATATAGATATTGATTCGCTAAAAAACGTAGTCAATACAGAACTCAAAAACTCTTGGATTCCTATAGATTCGCTAAAAAGAAAAGAAATTGTAAATACAGTTGCTAAAGAAGCAAAAGACACCATAAAAACAAAAATTCCAGGAACTATAAGTTTTGGAGGAGATACAAGGTTAGACAAATTTATTGCTTTTCAAAAAAAGAACGAAGACATGCCCATAGATGAGGCCTTAGATAGCTTAAAATTTGAGAAAACATTCTTTAATCGTTTTGTATACAATAGAGCTAAAGTTGCCAATTCTTTTGTCGATAAAAAAGATGCAAGAGAGCAATTTTTAAATCAAATATTGTCTTATGGCTCTATAGCTTTGTTTATTTTTTTACCAATTTTTACATTGTTTTTAAAGCTTTTTTATATCAGAAGAAATTATACTTATGTAGACCATTTAGTATTTGTATTTCATACCCAAACCGTTTTCTTTATGCTACTAACTATCTATTACATTATAGACTTATTTGGCATAGACCCTCAGCTTTGGATTTTTACATTACTTTTTGTCGTTTATCTATTTATTGCCATGCGAAAATTTTACAATCAAGGGTATTTTAAAACCTTTGTTAAATTTTCTTTGCTTAATTTTATCTACATGATAATATCTTCTATAGGAGTTACATTTGTACTCTTAATTTCTTTTGCGCTTTTTTAAAATCTAAATACTCCATTTTAACCTCTGAAACTGCTTTTTTAACAGATGTAATACTCACCGTTTCTACAAAAGAACGTTTCATTTTTATAGACGTTTGTGGAGTGCCTAAATTTTCTTGTAGATGAAATGCTAAAATATCTTTTTGTTGATATTCTTTATTTTTAGACAACCAATTCTTAAACCAATCTTGCCTATCTTGTTTCATTTCTTCTGTATACAAAGTAGATGATGACCAAATTTGTGGCTCTTGTAACAATTGCCTAAAATGTTTTTGGTTTCCGTCCCAAACCAATTCATAAGTACGCAAAGTAATATTCCAATCAACAAGAATTAAAGTAAATGGCTCAATAGCATTAAAATTAAAATCTCTAATAAAAGCAATTGCATCATCAACCGATAAAATCTTTTTTACAATAATACCTCTACTCATTTTATAAGAAGATTTTCTTTTATGATTTGTAAAACCTCCATTTAACAAACAAACCAATCTATTTTTATTGCTTGTTCCTATCCAAGTTCCCCCTGCCAACTCATCTTTAGGGTACATTAGTTCTACTCCATTTTCTCTATATTTCTTTGGATGAATGGTTTTTCTCAAAGGAGTTTCATCGCGATTAGAGGTTAAAATAAAATCGTTTTTCCCTAAAGGAAGATAGGTAACTGTACACATACAATATATAACTACTAATTTATGATAAACTTTATTTTTTATTAATTTTATTGAATTTATTGCAATAAAAGACAACAAATATCATTTAAATTTATTGAAACAAAAACTGTAACTTTGTTGCTTTCAAAATTAGTCGATTCAAATTTAAAAAACACACAAAATGGCAAGAGGATTTTTTAATGTTCCAATAGCAACTAACGAACCTGTAAAAGGTTATGCTCCTAATTCTCCTGAAAGAGAAGAATTATTAGCTACTTATAAAAAAATGTTTAACAGTACTATTGATGTTCCAATGCACATTAATGGTGTAGAAGTAAGAACAGGAAACACTAAAAACATAAGACCTCCACACGATCATCAACACATTGTTGGACAATACCATACAGCAGAAAAAAAACACGTAGATGAGGCTATTGCTACAGCTTTGGCTGCAAGACAAGCATGGAGTTCTGTTTCTTGGATGGAAAGAGCATCAATCTTTTTAAAAGCTGCAGAATTGTTAGCAGGCCCTTATAGAGCAAAGATGAATGCAGCAACTATGATTGCGCAATCAAAAAACGTACACCAAGCAGAAATTGATGCAGCTTGTGAAATGATAGATTTCTTTAGATTCAACGTGCAATATATGACTGATATTTTTAAAGATCAACCACAAAGTGCACCTGGAATTTGGAACAGAGTTGAGTACAGGCCCTTAGAAGGTTTTGTATATGCAATATCGCCTTTTAACTTTACTTCTATTGCTGCCAACTTACCAGCATCTGCTGCATTAATGGGCAATGTTGTAGTCTGGAAACCTTCTGACCATCAAGCATATTCTGCACAAGTAATTGTAGATTTATTTAAAGAGGCTGGTTTGCCAGATGGTGTAATTAATGTAGTTTATGGAGATCCTGTTATGATTACTGATACTTGTTTATCATCTCCTGATTTCTCTGGGTTACATTTTACAGGCTCTACTTTTGTTTTTAAAGAATTATGGAAACAAATTGGTGCTAACATTCACAAATACAAAACCTATCCAAGAATTGTTGGAGAAACTGGTGGTAAAGATTTTATTTGGGCGCACAACTCTGCAAATCCTTTACAAGTAGCAACAGCTATTACAAGAGGTGCTTTTGAATATCAAGGTCAAAAATGTTCTGCTGCTTCTCGCGCTTACATTCCTGCTTCAATTTGGGCAGATGTTAAAAAACATTTAGAAACACAAACATCAGAATTAAAGATGGGGTCTCCAGAAGATCCTTCAAACTTTATAAATGCAGTTATTCACGAAGGTTCTTTTGATAAAATTGCCAAATATATTGATGCTGCCAAAGCAGATAAAGATGCAGAAGTTATTATTGGTGGTAATCATGATAAATCTAAAGGATACTTTATTGAACCAACTGTTATTTTGGCAAAATCGCCAACTTACGCAACTATGACAACTGAGTTATTTGGGCCAGTAATAACTATATATGTATATGAAGATGACAAAATTGACGAATCGTTAAAATTAGTTGATGAATCTACAGAATATGCCTTAACTGGAGCTATTTTTTCTACAGACAGATACGTTGTTGAAAAAGCTTCAAAAGCATTAGAAAATGCCGCTGGTAATTTTTACATAAACGACAAACCAACTGGGGCAGTAGTTGGTCAACAACCATTTGGAGGTGCAAGAGCATCAGGAACAAATGACAAAGCAGGTTCTGCTCAAAACTTATTAAGATGGACCTCAGTACGATTGATAAAAGAAACTTTTGTGACACCACAAGATTATAAATATCCTTTTTTAGGATAAAATTAAAATTCGTTTTTTACAAAAAAGCTTCGTTAGTATTTAATGAAGCTTTTTTATTACATTTGATTCTCAACCAACCAAAGATTTGTGAAAAAAATAGTATTTCTCTTTGCTTTTTTCTTTTTAACAAATGGTTTTTCGCAAACAAAAAAGAAATCTGTTTTTGTTTCTTATATAAAAAACCCGATAACTTTAGATGCCAATTTAAATGAATTAGCATGGAAAAAAGCCAAAGGTGCAGATAAATTTTGGCAATATTTCCCATCAGACACTGTACAAGCCAAGCAACAGGCAAACATAAAATTTCTTTTTGATGATGATAATTTATATGTTGGTATAAAAGTAAACTCATCTGGCAATAATTACATTACACCGTCTTTACGGAGAGATTTTAGAGCTGGAGGCAGTGATAATATAACTTTACTTTTCGACACGTTTAACGATGGCACAAATGCAATAATATTTGGCACAAATCCGTATGGAGTAAAAAGAGAAATTTTACTTTCTGGAGGTGGTTCTGATTTAAGAGGATTTAATGGAGCTTGGGACACAAAATGGCAATGTAAAACAGCCATTAAAAAAAACCATTATATCATAGAAATGATTATCCCTTTATCTGCTTTTAAATACAGAGAAGGAGAAACAAAATGGCGTTTTAATAGCTATCATTTCGACACCCAAGACAATGAAAGAAATACCTGGGTAAACATTCCTCAAAATCAATTTATCTTTAACTTGGCTTATATGGGAGATATGATTTTCGAAAAACCTTTAGGAAAATCAAAGTCTCCAATTGCTATTATACCTTACATAAACGGAATTACTTCTAAAGACTTTGAAAATAAAGAACGTTTTTCTGATTTTAAATTTGGAGGAGATGCAAGAATGACTATTGGTAATAGTATGAACTTAGACCTTACAATTAACCCCGATTTCTCTCAAGTTGAAGTTGACCAACAAGTTACTAACTTAACACGTTTCGAAATATCTTTACCCGAAAGAAGGCAATTCTTTATAGAAAATAGCGATTTATTTAGCGATTTTGGAAATAATAGAGATGCAAACCCTTTTTTCTCAAGAAGAATTGGTATTGCCAAAGACCTAAATGATGCCAATATTCAAAATAATATTATTGCTGGTGCTCGTTTAAGCGGAAAGCTTACTAATAATTTAAGAATTGGTGTATTAACTATGCAAACTGCTGAGGATATTAAAAATGAAATCCCAACTGTAAATAACTCTGTAATTACCATGCAACAAAAATTATTTAGCAGATCTAACATTAGTTTTATGTTAATTAACAAGCAGGCTACTAAAAATTATGCATTTTTAAGTAATGAAGACAAATACAATAGAGTTATTGGTATTGATTATAATTTAGCATCACAAGACAACTCTTGGGTTGGCAAATATTTTTTCCATAAATCTTTTTCACCAACAGTTAAAAATGATGATTATGCTGCTGGTTTTACCACAGAATACAACAATAGAAATTACAATTTTAGAGCTGGTGCTGTTTACGTTGCTGACAATTTTAGATCGGATTTAGGTTTTATTAGAAGAACCGATATTTTTAAAATAACACCTCAAATAGAAAGGCGTTTTTGGCCAAAAAAAGGAAAAGTTCAAAGATATAACCTTTCTATAACACCAATTTTTATTTGGAGACCTAAGTTAAATTTTGAGCTTTCAGATTATTTAATTCGCACAGAATTTGGAGCAAATTTTACAGATAATTCAGAATTTAATCTAAGTATATCTAATAGACTTACAAGATTGTATGATTCTTTTGAACCGACAGGAGTAGACAATGCAATACCTCTACCAGCAAATAAAAACTATTATTACACCAGTGTAGAAGCAAATTTTAGATCAGATAGAAGAAAAGCTTTTTCCTATAGTGTTAATCCTTCATATGGTGGTTTTTTTAATGGCAAAAAACTTACAGTTGAAGCAAATTTGAATCTGCGATTACAGCCATTTTTCTCTAGTTCTATTCAATTAAATTATGATAAAATAGACTTACCAAAACCTTACACAAGTACTTCTATTTGGCTAATAGGCCCAAGAGCAGATGTTACATTTACAAAAAGTATGTTTTGGACAACTTTAATTCAATACAGTACACAAAGGCAAAACTTTAGTGTAAATACTAGATTACAATGGCGTTTTGCACCACTATCCGATTTGTTTGTCGTTTATAACGACAACTATTTTACCAATCCTTTTTCTCCAAGATTTAGAACATTGAATTTAAAACTGACTTATTGGCTAAATATTTAAGCTATTTTATTATTAATTTTCGAGTAGTTTGCTTATTTCCATTAATAACTCTTAACAAATACAAACCTTTAGATGCTTTTAGAAAAGATATTCTTTCAGAAAAATTGGTTACAGTATTTAAATATGTTTTTTCATCAATTAATCTACCTCTAACATCAAGCAATTTAAGAGTAACTTTATCTGTATTTATAACCTTAAGATTTAAAGTAAATTCTCCATTAGATGGATTTGGATACAAGTTAAAACCTTCGAAAGTTACATCATTTAAAGAAGCTGTATTGTCTACAACTATAATATAATCTTCTGTTTCTCCCCACTCTGATAAATGATCAGCATCGCAAGGGCCATCTCCATAATTGTCTGTAGGATCATCATATTCTATAATTACTCTCATTCTTGTACTTCCAAAAACAGCATCGTTTGGAACGTTTATGGTAAAGGTTTTAGTTCCTACATCAGCCAATTCTGTGCCTAAATCATACCTTTCTGTGGTTTTATTAAATACAAAATCTTGGTTCCAATCTATAAAAACAAAACAATGGTCTTGAAAACCTCCTGTATCAAAAGTAACACTTATTTGATGTGAATCGCCTCTTTTTACATTAGTTTGAATTGATGTAAAGTCTTCGTAACCATCTACAGTGTCGTTTCCAGAGGTATTGTTAATTGTATTAAATGTTACATTTGTAATATGCTCTATTCCTCCTGCTTCGTCTGTAAAAGTTGAAGTACAGTAAGAAGGTATTATTGTTTTAAAACTAAAGACGGTAGAATAATTTCCTTCTCCACAAGTGTTTTTAGGTTTTACTCTCCAATAATAAGTTGTATTTCCAGATAATCCATTTAAAGTGTATGTATTCGTAGAAACAGTACCGCTTGAAATTACATTAGAGAAGCCACTATCTGTTGCCACTTGAACATCATAATTAGTTGCATTTACGCCTACATCCCATTTTAAATCTGTACTTAAACTTATATCGGTTGCATTATCTACTGGGTTTGTTAAGGTTAATGCCCCAAAACTTGTAGATGTTATATTTAACTGAACATTAAGCTCTTGGGTTACACTATTTGAGTTTCCTTTTATGTTTATGGTGTAAGCTTGTGCAGTTACTCCATTTAAATTTGAAACTTGCATTGTTACAGTACCGTCTGCGTTTATAGAATTTGGATTAAAACTAACAACAGAACTAGAAGGCTGACCAGTTGTTGTAAAGGTTACATTTTCTGAGAATCCATTTATAAAGTCCAAATTTAGCATATAACTTGCAGTTTGATTTTCTGTATTACAAGCTGATTGCGTTCCACTGATATTATTCATTACAAACGTAGGTGTTGTAGAATTTATAGTAAAATTTGACGAATTAACATTATAAAAAATATTATCGGCAGCTTCTATTAATATTCTTGTTGTTGTTGAAGGGTTATTTGGAATTACAACATCTTCTGAACCATCATTTGGTGTATTGGCTTTTAAAATTATTGGAAAACTTACCCCGCCATCTACAGACAATTTAATATTAACATTTTGACAATTTATTGGAGCAATGTCTGTTGTTCCTTTTTGCCAAGTTATAGTTTGTGTTGAACCAACATCCCAAGAAACATTAGAATTTGGAGATAAAACCGTAAAAGGATCTGCATTAGTCACTGAAATTTTAACATCGTCTCTTGCTGAGCTACCTCCACCAGCATTATTATCTCTTACTAAAAAAGAAAAGTTTAAGTCTCTTGCTACAGATGGTAAAACTTCCCAAGTAGAAGAAGTATTACCAGCAACAACTGTTGCTAAATCTGGCATATATCTGTTTGGAGATGTTTTTGAAGGCAATGACCTAAACATTGGTCCAGAAGAGTTTGTAGATAAAGGTGGCATTGTAGCAACTTGATTATCTATTTGCTCCCAGTTATAGGTTAAACTTGATGCACCATCTGCATCTGTTGATGTGCCTCTTAATACAAAAGGAGTAGATTTAGGTATACTATATTCTGTACCTGCATTTGCTGTTGGTGCTGAGTTATTTGTATTGGTTATTGTCGCACAATTAGCAGAAGATAAAATCGTGTTCCACATTTCTGCAATACTTACTGCATGAAAATGATCATCACTTTTATTTTGTACATTTGGAGAACAAATACCTGCATATCCCATAATTGTAGATGCGCTTCCTGGTTCTACTGCAGTAGAATTATTTCTTTGACAAGAGTTATTTTGAGTATGGTTTGCTCCAAACTGATGCCCCATTTCATGAGCTACAAAATCTATATCATATGGATCTCCAATAGGCTGACTTCTTCCAGTAACTCCCTTTGCTTTGCTTCCTGTAATACACACAACTCCACCTCCAGCTAAACCATCTCCAGCAAGACTAAAAATATGTCCAATATCGTAATTAGCATCACCTATTTGGGCATCACAAATCGTTTGTACTTGATTAATCATTGCATTTGGGTCTCCATCTGTTATCCCGTCATTTGCAGCATCCAAAAAAATGACTTTATCATTATCTCCAACTAAAACCATTCTTACCGATAAATCTCTTTCAAAAACTCCATTTACTCTGGTCATAGATGTATTCATTGCAGACAAAACTGCTGCTTTTTTTTCTGCGTCTGTTGCTGATGATGACACATTCTGATTGGTAAGATGAAACTGCGCATATTCTCCGCTACAAGTTAAAGCCAAACGAAATGTTCTTAATTTTCCATCGTTTGCATTTTCAATAAAATTTTGTGGATCACTATTTTTCTTAGCTACCCCATTAAACTGACAAATAAATTCGTCATTATTAGCCTCTAAATCATTTCTCTGATATGCTATAAATGTTTTATTATCTTTAGAATACGGGTCTATGTATAGAGTTTTATGTTTTCCTGAGAAAATTACAGCATGAAAACCATCGGTTCCAATACTAATTTTAGCAACTGCAGTTGGGTCGTCTACTCCTTGAGCAGAATACGATTTAATCATTGGAAATTTTCGACTTAACTTGTCTTCAAAATTAGACGTTTCTTGAATTAAAAACTTAGCAAAGTTTCCCTCTGAATTTGGGAGATTAATAATTTGATTTCCTTTAGATTTATTGTTTAAATGAGTTATAAATTTTTCTAAATGTAAAGAAACAAGGTTAAACTTTTTAGGAAAATTCTTTTTTGGGTATATATTATTTTCTTTTATTTTTACTTCACTTACATTAAGTTTTTTCCATACATCTTGAGCATTAATAGTTTTAAAGCAAGAAAAGAAAACTATAAATAGATATATCAGGGGCAGTTTAGTTTTCATAAAAATATAATTTAAAAAAGGTTTTTGAGTCATTCAAATATAATGAAATATTTATCTTTGTAATAAACTATATGAATAGAAATATACTTCTAAAAGACTTATCTGTAAAAGATTATAAAGAAACTTGGGATTATCAAACCCAATTGCTTCAAGAAATTGTTGATGTAAAGATTGACAATCGTAGAAACAATCATAACAACACTACCAAAAATCATTTTTTATTTGTCGAGCATCCGCATGTTTACACTTTAGGAAAAAGTGGAGATATGAGTAATTTATTATTAAACGAGAAGCAATTAACTGAAAAAGGAGCTACTTTTTATAAGATAAATCGTGGTGGGGACATTACTTATCATGGCCCTGGGCAAATTGTAGGTTATCCTATTTTAGATTTAGAGAATTTCTTTACAGATATTCATAAATATCTTAGACTTTTAGAAGAAACGATTATTTTAACGATTGCAGAATATGGCATAAAAGGAACCAGAAGTGAAGGTGAAACTGGTGTTTGGTTAGATGTTGGCACCCCTTTTGCTCGTAAAATTTGCGCAATGGGGATTCGTTCTTCGCGTTGGGTAACAATGCACGGATTTGCCTTAAACGCTAATGTAGATTTGGGTTATTTTGATAATATTATTCCGTGTGGAATTCGTGGAAAAGCAGTAACTTCTATGGAAGCTGAATTGAACCAAAAAGTAGATTTAGACGAAGTAAAAGGTAAAATTTTAAAGCATTTTAAAAATTTGTTTGGAGTTGATGTCTTTTTGTTTGAAGATTGAAGATTTTAAAAAAAATGCAAAATTCTCCAACTAACAACTAACAAAATCACTTCTCCTCATTAAAATACACTTTGTAGTATTTCATTTTCTTTTCTTCATCATAACCTCTTTCTAAATATTCTGAAGCCGCTTCTGGCGCATCTACATCTAACTTAATATTAATGTTGGTATCTAACTTAATCTCTGTTTTTAACTTACTTTTTTCTTTCTTTAAAACAACTCCAGAAACATCAAAGTTATTTCTGATTAAAACATCGTTTAAGGTTTCGAAATGTTTTTTATAGTCGTCAAACAATTCTTTATGCTTGTCTTCTTCAAAAACTTCATCTTTAAAATTATGGTAATCTACAGCTTCGTGTTCTTTAAAATAATCTACAGTATTTGCTAAGAAATTCCCTTGTTCGTGCATTCCTAATTCTGGTTTAATTACTTCTTCAGAAAATTCTTTACACAACTCTAAATAATTCTGAGTGTGTGAATTATAATCGTCTGCTAATTTTACCGATAAGAAATTTTTAATCCAATATTGTGCATCGTAATTGTTATTATCTACAGAAAAAACAACTGTTCCTTCTGTATCTGATGTATTTAAAATTAAACAACCTTTGTCTATTTTTTTTGTGGAGATTCCTTTTTGAACCACAACATCCCAACTTTCATTGTCGTCTAAATAAGTCTGAAAAAAATCGACTTTATTTTCTATTTTAAAAATACCTATTGCTTCTGTTAATACATCTTTATACTCCAAACCTTCAATAAAAACAACAATAACATCTCCTGTTTTTATTTGTGCTGAATTGGATTGTTCGTACAAATGATTGACAATGTTTTTAGAATATTCTATAAATGTATTCTCTTCCTTAAAAACTTCTGATGCATAATTATTCAGTTCGTTTAAACGCACATCTGCATGATGGGTAAAACGATAACTTTGTGTTAAACTTCCAAATGGTTTTAACAAAAAACTTTTCATTAAATCGTAGCTTTCTTGGTCGAAACGAATTAAATCTTCAGAAAAAACATTGTGTCCGCTATTAAATTTATTCGCAACTTTATGAAGGATACATTTGGTGATTTCTGCTCTTGTTTTTTTAATCATCATTTGAAAATTTGGAAGGTAAAAATAGTAGAAGTTTTTTAATTTTATTGAAATAAATTGGTTAGATTCTAAAAGTTTATGAACAGGTTTAGCCCTGATTGAATGGCATGTTTGAGCTCTTTTTTGAGGAACGAAAAAAAAGCGAGTAATGAAAGCAGGAAATAGCTTCTAAAAAAAGCTACAATGCTAACTTTAATTGTTCTGGCAGTAACTTAAAGGATTTTCTATGATAATCTGTAGCCCCAAACTCACGAATTGCATCTCTGTGTTCTTTGGTTGGGTATCCTTTGTTTTTTTGCCAATTATACATTGGAAATTCTTGATGAATTTTAGCCATATATTCATCTCTATATGTTTTTGCCAAAACAGATGCTGCAGCAATACTCAGATATTTTGCATCGCCTTTTACAATAGTTTCGTAAGGAATTTCTTTATAATTTCTGAATTTATTACCATCTACAATAATAAATTCTGGTTGAGTTTTTAGCATGTCTATTGAACGATGCATTCCTGTAATTGAAGCTTGTAAAACATTGATTTTATCTACCTCTTCTTGCCACACAAAAGAGACGCCAAAAGCAATGGCGTTTTCTTCTATAAAAGGTCTTAATTCATCTCTTCTTTTTTCTGATAATTGTTTGGAATCATTTAAAAAAGGATGTGAAAAATCTTTTGGTAAAATTACGGCTGCTGCCACAACTGGACCAGACAAACAGCCTCTACCCGCTTCATCTGTACCTGCTTCTAAAGAAAATCCGCTGTAATTTAGTTTTAACATAGTACAAAGAAAAGAAAACTTTTTCTTTTAGACTCCTGTTTTCATAGGGATAACTTTTATTAAAAACTTCAAATAAATTTGAAGAAACTTTTTTTAATTAACAGATTTCCTCATAATTATTAACGATTATTTTCGTTTTATTATTTTACATTTGTCGTTGTAGAATTAACCTATGAAAAAATCGTTACTTTTCTTTTTTCTTCTTTTTTGTATTGGAACAAAATTAACGTTTTCTCAAACTGTTATTAAACCAACTCAAAAAGGAAATGGTTTTACAAACTTAAACAATACAAGAAACGACACTTTAAGAAATTCTGGAGAGATTAAGGTAAAGTTATCTGGAAAAACTAAATACACAGATTATAAAATCTTTTCTCATAAAAGAGATACAAGCTATATAGATACTACACTAACAATTCAAAAAGATTATAAATTTAACTATTTAAGAACCGATAATTTTGAACTATTGGGTTTCCATAACCAAGGACAAACCTTTACTAATTTAGGATATAATTTTAGCAATTTACAATTGTTTCCAGACATTGGCTTTTCTGCAAAACAGTTTAGTTATTTAGATATTGATGAGATAAAATATTACGAAGTACCTACGCCTACCACAGAAATTACCTACAGAACAGGTCTACAACAAGGACAGGTTTTGGATGCTATCTTTACACTAAATTTCTCTCGAAGATTAAACGTTTCTCTGTCTTATAAAGGAATTCGTTCTTTGGGTGCTTATAGACGTTCTTTGGCAAGTCATGGAAATTTTAGAGGAACTTTTCATTACAGAACAAAAGAAAATCAATATGAAATTCGAGGTCATTTAACCACTCAAGATTTCTTTAACCAAGAAAGTGGTGGTTTACCGCAAACAGAAATTGAAAAATTTCAAAATAACGACCCAAATTTTGAAACCAGAGCAAGGTTAGATGTGAATTTAACAGATGCAGAAAATAAATTTGATGGAAATAGAATGTATTTAGAGCATAGTTATAAAATTCTTTCAAGTAAAGACTCTATAAGCAATAAAGATTTTAGTAATCTAAAAATTGGGCATGTTTTTACAAATGAAACTAAAAAATACAGTTTTATTCAACCCAGTAATTCTGTAATTTTTGGAAACACTACTGACTCTGGAGCTTCTGAAAATGAAGCCAAACACAAATTTTCAAATCATGAATTCAATTTAGAATTCAATTCTAAATATGTGCTTGGAAAGTTTAAAGCTAAAATAAATCTAACAAACTACTCTTATGGATATGATTCTATTTTAAATAGCAATAGCAGTCTTTCTAAAAGAAAGTTAGAAGGAAATGCCATTTCTGTGGGTGCAGATTGGAATGCTAAGGTGAAAAACTTTCAATTAAATGCAACAGGAAACTTAAGCCCTGGTAGCGGCAGGTTATCTGGCACATTTTTAAAAGGAGAAGCTTTGTACAAAAAGGATAGTCTTTTTGAGGTAAAAGGAAGCTTACTTATTAGTTCTAAATCTCCAAATTTTAATACACTTTTACATCAAAGTAAGTTTGATGATTATAACTGGCAGAATGATTCTTTTAGCAATGTAAATACAAGAGATTTAGGTTTTGATTTGCAGTCTAAATGGCTAAATGGTTCTGTAAATTTTACCAATATAGATAACTATACTTATTTTGATGAGAACAATAAACCTCAACAGTTTTCGAATCAAATTACCTATTTAAAGGTAAAAGCAAATCGTGAGTTTCGATATAAAAAGTTTGCGTTAGACAATACTGTTATGTATCAAAATGTAAGCAGTGGTAGTTCTGTATTTAGAGTTCCTGAATTTGTTACAAGAAATACGCTGTATTATCAAGATTATTGGTTTAAAGGAAAACCTATGCTGGTAAATATTGGTGCTACTTTTAAATATTTTACCAAATATAAAATGAATGCTTACAACCCATTGTTGGCAGAATTTACGCTACAAAATACTCAAGAAATTGGCTTTCCAACAGTAGATGTTTTCTTTAATGCACAAGTTAGAAGAACGCGTTTATTTTTTAAGATTGAAAATGTAACTTCTAAATTTGGTCCTAAAAATTATTTCTCAGCACCAAATTATCCGTATAGAGATTTTACAATTCGTTTTGGATTGGTTTGGAATTGGTTTATATAATCGCAATTGCGATAGATAATGTATTTTTTAGTTAAAGATTAATGAAAAATAAGCTTAAAAAAAACTGGAAACTTTTTTTAATTGCAAGTTTAACTTTAGGATTAGCTCCTTTTAGAGAACCTCATATTTGGGGGAAACTCAAATGGATTGCTGGTGGAAATGCTTTTTCTATAAATGATGCTATGCAACTACAAGATTGGTTTGATGTGTTGTTGCATGGTACTCCTTGGGTTTTGCTGTTGATTTCTATTGTGCTAAATTTTTCTGCATCACAGGTAAAAAACGATTAGCAATAGAACTTTCTTTTTTATCAATTTCATAAAACCCTTTAGATTCATAAAAAGGAACTGCATTTGGGTCTGCTAATAAAGTCATATATTTTGCATTAAGATGTATTGCTTTTTTAAAAGAATGAAGTAGTAGTTTTTTTCCTATCCCTTTTCCTATAAACTCAGGTGTAACAAATAACATTTCTAACTCTATTAAATCTTCTTTTGGAGGATTTAAAACATAAAATCCAGCAATAATATCATCAACTATAAACTTACAAATATTACATTTTGTAATCATTTTAGGAGTAATTGTTAAATCTTCTCTCCAACTTTCTAAATCCAACTTTGAATACCCCCAAAAAGTTTTTGATTTTAGAGCAATCTCAGTTAATTTTTTAGCATCAGAAATATCAGCAAGAACAATCATTTTAATTTACAGTAGATATTTGCTTTATTTTAATTTTAAAGGCAGCAAATAATAAGGTCATAAATGGAGATAACCAATTAAAAATGGCATAAATTGCATAATCAAAAACAGAAACACCTAAAACTCCAGAATGATAAGCACCACAAGTATTCCAAGGAATTAAAACTGATGTTACTGTTCCTGAATCTTCTAAAGTTCTACTTAAATTTTCTGGTGCTAAGCCTTTATCTGCATAAGCTTTAGCATACATTTTACCTGGTACAACTATGGCTAAATATTGATCAGATGCTGTAAAATTTAATCCAATACAGGTAAAAACAGTACTTGCAAACAAGCCAAATATAGAATCAAAAAGACTTAACATAAAAGCACTAATTCTTGCTAAGGCACCAATTGCATCCATAATTCCTCCAAAAACCATTGCGCAAAGAATCAACCAAATTGTACCTAACATTTTAGCCATACCTCCAGCAGTAAATAAATCTGCCAATGCAGCATTTTCTGTAGCTACAGAAGTCTTTACAGTTATTGCTTGCATAATTCCTTTATAAGCAGAAGTAAATGTTAACTCTTTTGCTCCTGTAATTTGAGCTACTACTTCTGGCTGAAAAATTAAAGCAAAAATTCCTCCTAAAATAGTTCCCGCTAACAGTGCAGCTAAAGGTGGTGTTTTCTTTATTATTAGAGTAATTACAATTATTGGTACTAAAAACAACCAAGGAGAAATATTGAAAGCTTTATTAATATCTGTTAGTAAAACAGAGGTATCTGCCTCACCAGTTGCATTTTGAGAAAATCCAATAATAATAAAAATAATTAACGTTACCACAATTGTAGGTACAGTTGTATATGCCATGTATTTAATATGCGTAAACAAATCTGTACCAGCCATTGCTGGAGCTAAATTTGTAGTATCAGACATTGGCGACATTTTATCTCCAAAATAAGCACCAGATAAAACTGCGCCTGCTGTCATTCCTAAAGAAATTCCAAGTGCTTCACCTATACCAATTAATGCAATACCAACAGTTGCTGCTGTGGTCCAAGAACTACCAGTAGCAATAGAAATTACTGCACAAATAATTAAACAAGCTGCTAAAAATATTGTTGGATTTAAAACTTGTAACCCATAATAAATCATAGAAGGAATAATGCCACTAATTAACCAAGTTCCTGCTAAAGCACCTACCATTAATAAAATTAAAATTGCACCTGCAGTAGATTTAATATTCTCTGCAACTTCTTCTATCATTGTTTTGTAAGAAACCTTATTTCTAAAACCTACAAATGCTGCAACAGCGCCTCCTAACAATAACACAAATTGATTACTTCCGCTTAAAGCATCATCTCCAAAAACAAAAACGTTATATGCCAACATTGCTACAAGTGCCAAAACAGGAAACATTGCTTCCCAAATATTTAACTCTTTATTTTCAATTATTTTTTGATCTTCTATTTTTATTTTTGATAAATTTTTACCTTCTTGCATCTGTACTATTTTTGTCTTGTAATGTTACGATTTTACAAGATGTTATGCAAATTGATTTGGTTGACTTACTTTTGCGTTCATGGATTCATTAACTCAAATTGTTTTAGGTGCTGCTTGTGGCGAAATTGTACTCGGTAAAAAAATTGGAAATAAGGCTTTATTGTTTGGTGCGATTGGTGGAACAATACCAGATTTAGATGTTTTTATTGGACGATGGTTGTACAGCAATGAAATTGAAGCAATGGCTTTTCATCGAGGCTTTATGCACTCCATTCTATTTGCTTTTTTAGGTGCTTTTATCTTTGGGTGGGTTACCTACAAACTCTATAATTCTGGCAAAAGAAAAGAAACTACCACTCAAAAAGATTGGATTTGGCTCTACTTTTTATCCATATTTACGCATCCAATATTAGATTGTTTTACGCCTTATGGCACACAACTTTTTGCACCATTTTGGGATTATAGAGTCGCGTTTAATAATATTTCTGTAGCTGATCCTTTATATACAGTTCCGTTTTTATTGTGTTTAATTGTTATGATGTTTTTTAAACGAACAAGAACTCGAAGAACTTGGTGGTTAAAAGCAGGAATTTACATCAGTTCTGCATATATGGTTTTTACAATTGTAAATAAAATCTATATGGATGCTGTTTTTAAAAAATCTTTTGAAAAAGCAAATATTACTTATCAACGTTTTTCTGCTCAACCAACAATTCTAAACAATATTTTGTGGTATGCAGTTGCAGAAACAAAAACGCAATATCATTTAACATTTTATTCTTTATTTGATAAAAGCGCTACAGCA
Source organism: Bacteroidia bacterium (assembly GCA_030427865.1). Lineage (GTDB taxonomy): Bacteria > Bacteroidota > Bacteroidia > Flavobacteriales > Flavobacteriaceae > Polaribacter. The sequence goes on from JAUICK010000001.1 coordinate 75,927, forward strand.
AATAAAATTATTACTGTTGATAAAAATCACGATTTGATTGATATGAGTGATAAAAATCTACAAACGCTTACTTGGTTTAGCAATAACTATTTTAATATCTCTAAAAAAGAAAAAGTGGGCACGTATAAATACACAGATTTGCGTTACCCAATGTTAAATCCTGATAATGCAAATACTTCTGTTTTTAACTTTACCATCTTTTTTAAAAATGGAGAATGGGACATTCTACCTTTTGATGGAAGTCCACCACGTAAAGAAGATTTTGGAAAGTTTATTGAACGTTTAAAAGGGATTTAAGCAGTTCGCAAAAAAGAAAATTATTTTATAATTCCACTTTACACTTCCTACTTCTAACTATCAAACTTCAAAACTTTGAAACTTTGAAACTTAAACAATTACAAAACTCCAACTTGTTTCATACAGGTTTTCATCATTTGATAGGTTCTTTCAATGTTATTATCCAAACCAATCGAAAAGCGAATTAACCCATCAGATAAACCCATTTCTTTTTGTTCATCTTCAGGAATTTCTGAAGAAGTAGAACTTCCTGGAGCAGAAAATAAGGTCTTATAAAACCCTAAACTTACTGCTAAATACCCTAAATTATTGTGCTGCATTAACTCCATTAACTCATTGGCTTTTTCTAACGAGCCCACATCAATAGTTAACATGCCTCCAAAACCATATTCTTTGTTCATCATACTTTTAAAAAGCTTGTGTGAAGGATGAGAAGCCAAACCTGGATAGACTGTTTTTAATCCATCTTTTTCAAATTTATCTGCTAAATAATTAGCATTGTAACTATGTTGTTTCATTCGAATATGCAATGTTCTCATATTTTTTAAAACGGAGGCTGCTCGTAAACTATCCATAGTAGAACCCAACAACATACTGGCTCCATCATTTACATTTCGTAAATCGTTGATGAATTCTTGCGTTCCACAAACCACACCACCAACAGTATCTGAAGAACCGTTGATGAATTTTGTTAAACTATGGCAAACTACATCTGCTCCTAATTTTGCAGGAGAAATTGACAATGGTGAAAAGGTATTGTCTACCACTAACTTAAGATTGTACTTTTTTGCTAAAGCTGATAACCCTTTAATATCTGCAACTTCTAAAAGCGGATTGCTCACAGACTCACAATACAAAACTTTGGTGTTTTTTGTGATGGCTTTTTCTACAATAGCTAATTTGGTAATGTCTACAAAATTAGTTTCTATGCCTAACTTTGGAGTAAAATTCTTTAAAAAGGCATACGTTCCTCCATAAATAGTTCTACTCGAAACAATATGATCTCCTGCTCCACACAATTGCAATAATACTGGAGTAATTGCCCCCATACCAGAAGCTGCTACATTTGCGGTTTCTGTGCCTTCCATAGCAGCTAAAGCCTCACCTAAATATAAATTAGAAGGTGATGAATGACGAGAATACAAATAACAACCATCTGCATTTCCTTCGAAAGTATCGAACATGGTTTTTGCTGATAAGAATGTATATGTTGATGAATCTGATATAGATGGATTTACACCTCCAAATTCTCCAAAATATTGTAAATCTTGAATACGGTCTGCTGGATTGAATTTCATAATTGTAGATTTTAATTATACAAATTGACAATTATTTAGAAATAATATCAACATAAATTATAAAATATAGATTATTTTTCTAAATTTGAATTGATTTATAATTTAAAAAATTATAAAAAGGTTTTTATTTTTCAATTTTTAGAAATTTCATCATGTTAGATTCTACAGATAAAAAACTCATTAACTTATTACAAAACAACAGTAAACAAACCACAAAACAGTTGTCTTTACAATTAAATTTATCGGTAACTGCTGTTTACGAACGCATAAAGAAGTTAGAAAAAGAAAGCATTATTGAAAAGTATGTGGCTATTGTTAATAAAAATAAAATTGAAAAGTCGTTCTTGGTATTTTGTCACATAAAGCTAATTCAACATTCTAAAGAATTTGTAACTACTTTTGAGCGAGAAATTCTAAAATTAGAAGAAGTTTCTGAGTGTTTTCATGTAAGTGGAGATTATGATTACATCTTAAAAATCTATGTAAAAGATATGGATGAATACAGAAATTTTATGGTAAAAAAATTAACTGCAATTAAATATATAGGGAGTACACATAGCACTTTTACTATTGAAGAAGTAAAAAGCACATCAGCCATTAATTTATAAAAAAAGAAGAAGCTGTCTGAAAAGTATTAGTATTTGTCATTTCGACTGTAATGGAGAGATCTTATTTATTGAAAATCAATTATATAGATTTTTCGCCTCCGCTCAAAATGACAGTTAAATCAACTTTTCAGACAGCCTCTTCTTTGTTATCTACATTTTTACTAAAACTATTTTCTCTGATTCTTTCTTTACCAATTGCCCGTAAAAATCTTTTAGAGCAGCATAATATTGTGGTGCTATCATTCCTGTATTAAATTGTAGAACAGACATTGCATTAATTTTGTTTCCTTTTTGAGTTACTTGATACCTAAATAGACCTAATCTATCTGGAAGACCAATACCAAGAGGTTCCGGAATTTTTTCTACTTTATAGCCTTTTGGTATTTCTATAGTAACTATATTTTTATCTTTCCAAGGTGCAGAAAAATCTACTGGAAATTTTCTTTCTTCTAATTTAAACGGATTGTTGTGTTGTGTTAAAAACAACAAAGGCTCTATATATAGTTTACCGTTAACATCTTCAATTAAATCTTCGCTCGAAAACTTAATATTTCTTATAATTGGTTTAGCCAGATTGGTTTTATTTAAAACCTTAAAATCTTCTATTTCATAACTGTTTGTTTCTTCAAGTTTAGAAATAATACTTTCTTCTTTTATATGGTTGTTATTCTTTCTGAAGTTTAAAGCATTTAAATTATTGTACTTTGTTCTTATTAATCCTTTTACGATTAAATCTTCAGAAATTTTAGTTATTACATGGTTTTCTTCTGTGGCATGTTTAGATGAGTTTAATTTTACCCAAGAAGAAATACCTTCTTTGGTTACTTTCCTTCCATTCCAATTTAAAGCTCTTTGAGGCAATACATTAGGTAAACTAAATTCTTCTGAAGCATCTAACAATACGTAAGCTCCATTATCAAATTCAACCATAGATATTACATAATTAAACCCATCTATTGTAGGAAAAACAGGAAATCCATTAGACCTTGTACTTAGTATAACAGGATTTGCATTTAGTCCTGCAGAACGTAACATAGAGGTTAACATTAAGTTGATGTCTGCTACATTTCCTACCCTCTCTTTAAAAGCTCTTCTTACACCTTTGTCTGTATATTTACTTGAATATCCATTCCATTTTACTTTAGATTTTACAAATTGAAAAATGGCACTTAGTTTTTGAGGTGGAGTTTTAGCTACTGCTACTATTTTTTCTAAATCTTCTTTATAGTAATTGCTTTTGTTTAACTCTGACCCAAATCTTGAAGATTTAAAAATTTGTTTACTTACATCTTCCCAAGTATTAGAAAACGTTTTTAAGTCGCCTCCTAAGGATAGAAAATCTATTTGAGTTAACTCGAATTTCATACCTCCTCTGTAGTTATAAACACTACTTACATAAGGTTCATCATTTCTAACAGCTGGGATATCTTTATCTTTAAAAGTAAAAACGTTTATTGAAAAATTTGTAGAACCAACACTGCCACTTTTAGAACTTTGATTCATTTTTACAAAGTAATATCCTTTAGACCTTTTATTAAAAATATAAAACTCTGGAATTTCTATTTGGTAGTTAAGTTTTTTTATGGGAATTTCATACTGAAATCTTAACTCGTCTATAGAACGAGAATAAGGAGAAAATAACTTGTATTTTATTTCTATTACGCATCCTTCTTTAACATTAGGCATAGTAATTTTTTTAATACTTGTGTATTTATTTTTATTTTCTCTAAATATACTTTTCTTATTTAATTTTTCTTTCTCTATTTTACCATTAACTAAAGTATGGGTATAGCCTTTAATAGCACCTACAGATTCTTGCTCTCCATTTTCAGGATCGTAAAATGCAATAGATTTAGTTGCCTTCTCAAAGCCTTCTTTTGTGTAAATTTTAATTCTCTCGTAAATTTCTGTAATTAATTGAAAATCGCCTTTTTGTCGAATAAAATCATAATAAGTTCTTCTACTTCTATACAAATAAGCAGCATCTGCAGTAGAATCTAATGGATAAAATTTTTCTTCTAATTCTTCTTTAGATACCTTACCAAACTTATAATCTTGACTAAATAAAGTAAATTGACAGAGTAACAATAGTATAAGTGTACTTTTTTTCATAATTATTGTTTTTTGGTGATTGCAATTCTAAGGTTTTCGTATTTGGCAATACTTCTTCTAAAACTTCTGTAGGCTTTATAATCTTCTTTTGGATATTCTCCTTCTTTTATAGTTATGGTTTTGTGATACTTAAATGATGTATCATCAATCTTTTTAAACACAACTTTATAAGTACCAAATTTAGATTTAATTTCTTTTTCTTCTGGTAAAAATGTTAAAACATACCCTTCTGGAAGTTTAAACTCATACTCATCTACATCTTTATATCCTCTTGGTATTTTTAAAGGTAATTTTCTATTTCTATATCTTTTTGGAATGTAACTTTCTTTATTAAAAACATTTACTCTAAATAAATATTCTTTATCATTTATTGAGGCATAATTTTTTATAGAAATATCTAAATCCTCAGTAAAAACAATATTTTCTTTGTCATTATTTAAATGATATGCTTCTATCTCTAAATTATTGTTGTAACTCCAAACATTAGATTTATAGTTTTTTACAAGTTCATCTTTTGTCAAAGTTTTATAATAAAACTTATCATCATATTGTAATCCTTTTGATATCCTTTTTATTTTTGCTGAAACATTTCCAGTTACATCTAACTGAATTTCTCCTTTTATCGTTTGTAAATTTACTTCGTCTCTATATGAAGTAGTTCTTTTTATAATACCTCCTTCTGGGGTGACAACTAAAACATTTCTATCATTTGTAAAACTTCCTAAGAAACCAAAAGGAGTGGTTTGACTAGTACATTCTAACCAAATATCTTTTCCTTTATTAGGTATGTTTATAATGATATGATTTCCTTGAATTGAAGAAAAATCTCTATCTATATCTCTCTTCTCATTTGCATAAACTATGGTATAATATGATGTTACACCAGCAACATCTAAAAGTGCCTTTGTATAATTAGACAACCCTTTACAGTCTCCATAACCAACTTTATCTACTTGATTTGCAGCAATAGGTTCCCAACCACCTATACCAACTTGCACACTTATGTAGCGAGTTTTATTCTGCATATACTTATAGACAAGCTTTGCTTTTTTTACAGGATCTTCTACGTTTTTAACCAACTCCTTAATATTTGTTTTGGTAGATTCATCTAAAACATCTCTCCCTTTTAATAATCTTTCATACATCCATTTTCCAAATTCTTTCCAATTCGTATAATTACCAGAAATGCCTTTTAAATAAAATGTATTGAGCGTAACCAAAGCTTTTGGTGAAATTTCTCTGAAAGGAATGGATTGATTTTCATATTTATATGCTGGTTGATTTATCAATGAATATGAGATTTCAGAATCAGATTCATTTACCTCAATTTCATGTCCTTTAAAATTTGTTGTTTTTTTTCTCCAAGAAATTAAGTTTGGATTTTTTAATAAATACTTACTTTTCTCTACGGAAACATAATAACCATTTATAGGAAACCACCATGGAATAAACCCAGTTGTAGATGTTTTATATTCCGATTCAAAAACAATCGTATAAGGATAAGAAATTGGCGTATAATCTATATATTTAACTCTAGAGTCTGAGTACAATGTTCCTCCATCTACGGCACTTACATCTAAAAATTTCCCCTTAGAATATTTTTTGATTTGTTTGCCAAAAGCATCATAAATAACCGCAGAAAGTTTGGTGATTTTTGTATCATTGTCATACCCTTCGTACATGGCTGCATACCTATCACCTAATTTATTTAAGACTGTTACAATTTTTCTTTTATAAACAATCATTTTATCAACATCTTCTATTGTAATTTCTATTGAATTATCTCTAACAACTGCATTGGCATTTTCTTTTAATTTAGATGGAATTAGTAATGCAGAATAATTGTTTTTTTGAGAAAAAATAGAAACAACAGAAAAGGTAGAAACAATTATAAAGAGGAGAAAAAACTTTTTCATAACGAAATTTACTAGCAATTTAAAAAGCCAAAATAACTAATTAATTACTTTTAAAAAAATGATAAAAATCAGTTAGGTTATAAAAAACAAAAAATCTCAAAACTTAAATTTTGAGATTTTTTAGAAGTAAAAAAATTACTTTTTATTAAGACAAAACTTTCGAAAATAAAACTCTCTTTTTGAGGTTTTTACAAACCTATTTCTTTTTTAGTGACTTAATACAGCAATTAAGATTTTGTTTTTACCACAAATGATAATTCCATATTATCATCAATAAATTTATCTTTTAAGTTATCGAAAAAAGATTTTGATCCATATTTTACGTTAAAATCGGCTCTATTTACTACAAATGTTTCACTCTTAAAAGTAGTTACACCGTTTTCTGTTGATATGGTTGCAGGAATTGTAATACTTTTAGTAACATCTTTAATATTTAGATTACCTGTAACATGTATTTTATCTCCTTTATCTTCTACACTTGTAATCACAAATTTAGAAGTTGGATACACAGCTACATCAAAAAAATCTGCAGATTTTAAATGTCCTTCTAATTTAGCAGCGCCTTCTGGTTTTGCTGCCATATCTAAATTTTTTATAGAAGTCATATCTATAATAAACTGACCTTTAGTTAATTTACCATCTTCTAACAAAATACCTCCGCTTTTTAATGCTACTGTTCCATTATGGGCTCCTGTTGGTTTTGTTCCTTTCCAATTTAAAACTGATGTAGAAGTATCTACATTGTTTAATTCTTCAACATTTACAGCTACTTTAACAGCCTCTTTTGTTACTACTTTTTCTTTTTTCTCTTTACAAGCAGTTAATACTGATGCAAAAACCACAAATGATAATACTATTTTTTTCATGTTATTTATTTTTCGTTGGTTATAAATTTTTATTTTCCATGGCAAATATATGATTAATTTATTTTCCAAGGAAAGTATTTTGTGCTTTTTTGTAAGATTTTAACAAATACTGTTTACTCTTTATTTTTAGAGTCGATAATAATAGTTACAGGACCATCATTTAGTAATTCAACTTTCATATCTGCACCAAACTCTCCTGTTTGTACATTTTTTAAAATTTCTTTTTCTAAAGTATATCTAAAGTTTTTATACAGAGGAATGGCAACATCTGGTTTTGCGGCTTTTATATAACTGGGTCTATTTCCTTTTTTAGTTGATGCGTGCAAGGTAAATTGACTCACAACGATTACTTCTCCATTAATATCCATTAATGATTTATTCATAATATCATTTTCATCATTAAAAATACGTAGGTTTGCCGTTTTTCGAACTAAATAATCGATATCTTCTTGAGTATCTTCATTTACAATTGCTAAAAGAATAAGTAATCCTTTTTTAATATTAGCTACTTTTTTAGCATTAATAGTAACACTTGCTTTAGAGACCCTTTGAATAACAACTTTCATAACTTATTCGTTATCTTCTTCATTCCAAATATCTGTTCTGTAATGTTCTGTTTCTTCTTCGCCTTCTAAAATTTGCAAATAGCTTTTGTAACGAGACCAAGAAATTTCTTCATTTTCTAAGGCTTCTTTTACAGCACATTGTGGTTCTTTTAAATGCAAACAGTCGTTAAATTTACAATGTTGTTTCAACTCAAAAAACTCAGGAAAATAATCACCTAACTCATATTTATCCATATCTACCACTCCAAAACCTTTTATTCCGGGTGTATCAATAATTTTAGCATCGAAACTTAAATCGAACATTTCTGCAAAGGTTGTAGTGTGTTGTCCTTGCTTATGTTGCTCAGAAATTTGTTTGGTTTTTAAATTTAAAGTAGGCTCTATTGCATTTACTAAAGTAGTTTTTCCAACTCCAGAATGACCAACAAACATTGATGTTTTGTTCAACATCATCTCTTTTATGCTGTCTACATTTATATTTTGAGTTGCAGAAACTTCTAAACATCTGTAGCCAATAGCTTCGTATATATCTTTTAAATAAAGAATTTCTGCTCTTTCTTCTATTTTATAAGAATCTATTTTATTAAAAACCAAAACTACATCTATTCTATATGCTCTTGCTGTAACTAAAAAACGATCTATAAATGCTGTAAATGTGGGCGGATTATTAATAGTAATAAGCAAAAAAACTTGATTAACATTAGCAGCAATAATATGTGTTTGCTTGGAAAGATTTACCGATTTTCTGACAATAAAATTATCTCTTTCTAAAATGGTTTTTATAACACCTATTTCTTCATCTCCTTTTTTTTCTAAATCGAATACAACTTTATCTCCCACAGCAATAGGATTGGTACTTTTAATACCTTTCATTCTAAATTTTCCTTTAATTCTACATTTGTGAAAAAAACCATCTTCCGATTTTACCCAATACCAACTTCCTGTAGATTTATATACGATTCCTGTCATTATTACAAAGATGCTATTTATTATTTAATTGAATAATCTATAATTAAAAAATATAATTATCATTATTAAATATTTTCTAAATTAAAACTATATTCGCAGAACTAAAAAGTAAATTATGAAAAACAAACTATTCTTTATCGCATTTATTGTTTCTACAACTATTTTATCACAAACTAATCTCTATGAAAACCCTGAGTTTGATAAAATAGCAAAAAATCATAAATCTATTGCTATTCTACCATTTAAAGCTACTGTTAAATTAAGACCAAAAGAAATGGCTAAAATGACAGCAGACCAATTTAAAAGATTAGAAAAGAGTGAGGGCAAAAGTATTCAGACTGCAATGTATTCTTGGTTTTTGAAACGAAAAAAAAGAGGTAAATTAACTTCTATTGAGGTTCAAGACCCAAACAAAACAACAGCTTTACTGAGTAAAAAAAACATTAATCAAGAAAACCAAAAAAACTATACTCCAGAAGAACTTGCAAAAATTTTAGGTGTTGATGCTGTCATTTCTGGTTCATATGAGACAAATAAACCTATGTCAGAAGGAGCCTCTGTAGCATTAGGCGTATTAATTGGTTTCTGGGGGACAACAAATAGTTCAACTATTAACATGAGCGTTCATAATGCTTCAGATGGAGTATTACTATGGAATTATAATAAAAAAGTAAGAGGCTCTATTGGAAGTAGTCCACAAGATTTAATAAACAGACTTATGAGGAAAGCTTCAAGAAGGCTTTCTTACACAAAGAAAAAATAAAAAACCGCCAATTGGCGGTTTTTTTTTAGTTAACTATCCGTTAATAATTTTCTCTTGATGGTTGATGGATTCTTGGTGAATTGCTTTAAACATTTTTAAAACAAATTCTTCGCTTAATCCTTTGCTACTTCCTTCTAAAACCATATTTCCTAAAATCTCATTCCAACGCCTTGATTGCAATACAGCTACATTTTTTTCTTTCTTTAACTCGCCAATTTTGTCTGCAACCTGCATGCGTTTGCCCAACAAATCAATTAATTGATCATCAACAACATTAATTTGAGCTCTTAAATTCTCTAAAGACTCTCTATAATCTGCAGCAGTTTCTGTTGTTTTCTTAATTTTTAAATCTTCCATAATTTGCTTTAATGCAGTTGGTGTTACTTGTTGAGCGGCATCAGACCAAGCATTGTCTGGATCGAAATGGGTTTCAATCATTAATCCATCAAAATTTAAATCTAAGGCAACTTGAGAAACATCAAAAACCATAGCTCTTTTCCCTGTAATATGTGAAGGATCGCAAATTAAAGGTAAGTCAGGAAATTTGTTTTGGAATTCGATAGCCAATTGCCAATTAGGGTTATTTCTGTATTTAGACTTATCGTAAGTAGAGAATCCTCTGTGAATCGCTCCTAAATTTTTTATCCCAGCAGAATATAATCTTTCAATTCCACCTAACCATAAAGCCAAATCTGGATTTACTGGATTTTTAACCAATACTATTTTATCTGTACCTTTTAGAGCATCTGCAATTTCTTGCATAATAAAAGGCGAAACTGTAGAACGTGCTCCTATCCAAAGTAAATCAACATCATTTTCTATAGCTAACTTACAATGTGCTGCATTGGCAACTTCTGTACAAGTTTTCATACCTGTTTCTTCTTTTACCTTTTTTAACCAGCCTAAACCTAAAGCACCAACACCTTCAAAATTTCCAGGTCTTGTTCTTGGTTTCCAAATTCCAGCTCTATAATAATTTACATCAGAATCTTTTAATTCGTGTGCTATTTTTAAAACCTGCTCTTCGGTTTCTGCACTACAAGGCCCTGCTATTACTAGTGGATGAGACAAATTCATATCATCCAACCATGTTCTCAATTCTTTTGTATTCTTCATTTTTAATAATTAATTTGTGTTGAGATTCTTCGACAAGCTCAGAATGACAAACGCAGTCTTAACTTGATACTCAACGATTTTGGCTTCTTATTTTATGCCGTTTAAAATTTGTTTTATATAATTTGTATTCTCCATTTCGTTAAAAATTTCAGAGAAATTATCTTGTTGCATCAACTTTTTAAAATGTTGTAAATTATTGATGTATTCTTCTAATGTTTCTATTACATTTTCTTTATTCTGCTCAAAAATTGGTGTCCACATTGCTGGACTACTTTTTGCCAAACGCACTGTAGATTCAAAACCTGAACCTGCCATATCAAAAATATCGCGTTCGTTTTTTTCTTTATTGATGACTGTTTTACCTAACATAAATGCGCTTATGTGAGATAAGTGCGAAACATACGCAATATGTTTGTCGTGCGAAACAGGATCCATGTAACGAATACGCATTCCAATGGCTCTAAAAAGGTCTAAAGCTTTTTCTTGCAACTTAAAAGTTGTTTTTTCTACTTCGCAAATAATATTCGTTTTCCCTTTATATAAGCCAGAAATCGCTGCTGTTGGTCCAGATTTTTCTGTTCCTGCAATTGGATGACAAGCTAAAAAGTTTCTTCTATTTTTATGATGTTCAACAGATTTACAAATGGCTTCTTTTGTAGAACCTGCATCAATTACCAAAGTAGTATCAGCTATTTTATCTAAAATAGTGGGTAGTAATTTTACAGTGGCATCAACAGGAATTGATACAATTACCAAATCTGCATTTTCTAAATCGTCTAAAGTTGCTTTTTTGTCAATTAATTTTAATTCAAGTGCTTTCTCTAAAGTTGCCTCTTTTCTACTAATTCCGTGGATGATTACTTCTGGATTGTGCTGTTTAATATCGATAGCAAAACTACCTCCTATTAAACCAATACCTATGCAAAATATATTTTTCATTTTTCCTATTCTTAATCCTGCAAGGTTTTTTTTGACCTTGTAGGTATTGTGTATTAGCTAATGATAGTTGTAAGGTGAAACCTAATTAAATATTTGTTTTTAATACCTACAAGGTTTTTGAAACCTTACAGGATACTTAAAATCTACTAATCGCTTCTTTAATAATTTCTGATGTTACACATAATGAAAATCGGATATATCCTTCTCCTTGAGAACCAAAAATTGTTCCTGGAGTTATAAAAATATCTTTCTCGTATAAAACTGCGTCTGTTACTTCTTCAGATTTTTTTCCATCAGAAATTTTTGCCCAAACAAATAATCCTGTTGCATTTTTACTATATGTAGCGTTTAATTTATCTGCTAATTCCCAAATTAAATTTCTACGTTCTTCATAAATTTTATTTTGTTCTGAAAACCAGCTATCAGACAATTTCAAAGCTTCAATCGCTCCTTTTTGAATTCCGTAAAACATCCCAGAATCCATGTTGGATTTTACTTTTAAAATCTCGTTGATAAAGGTTGTATTTCCTAAAACCATTCCAACTCGCCAACCTGCCATATTAAAGGTTTTGCTTAAAGAATTTAATTCTAAAGCAATGTCTTTTGCGCCTTTAACTTGTAAAATACTAATAGGATTATCATTCAAAATAAAACTATAAGGATTGTCATTGATGATTAAAATATTGTGTTTTTTACCAAAAGCAATTAACTTTTCGAATGTTTGTAAAGTGGCATCTGTTCCTGTTGGCATGTGTGGATAATTGACCCACATAATTTTTACATCTGATAAATCTAATTGTTCTAATTCTTCAAAATTAGGTTGCCAATTTGATGCTTCATCTAAATTATAAAAAAGGGGTTCTGCACCAACTAATTTTGTTACGGATGTATATGTTGGATATCCAGGATTTGGAATCAATACTTTATCACCTTCATTTAAAAAAGCCATAGAAATATGCATAATTCCTTCTTTACTTCCCATTAAGGGCAATACTTCATTTTCTGGATTAGCATCTACAGAAAACTTGTTTTTATAAAAAGTAGCTATTGCTTCTCTTAATTCTGGTAAACCTTGATAAGATTGATATTTATGAGCAGTTGCATCAACCAAACTATTAGAAATTGCTTCTAAAACTTTTGCAGGTGGTTGTAAGTCTGGAGAACCAATTCCCATATTTATAATTGGTTTTCCTGCAGCAACTAAGCCTCTAACTTCTCTTAATTTTTTAGAGAAATAGTATTCTTGAACGGTGTCTAATCTTTTTGCAGGTTGTATCATAATTTATGCTATACAAAAGTTATTTAATTTGTCATTTCGAAAGAAACGCAGTGAAATTGAGAAATCTAAAACATTAAAAGGAAATGTAGAGATTTTTCGACTCCATTGCATTTCGCTCAAAATGACATTGCTCTGGACTTTGTAAATACGTTTATTAGACATTATTTTCTTCCGTTTTTGTAGGTTCCTAAAATTTTGAATTCTTCTGCCATAATTTCTATGATAGCTTTTGCCTTTTCATAATCTTGGTAATCATCAAAAGTTACATCTACAAAAAAAGAATATTTCCAAGGAGTTTCTATAACTGGTAAAGATTGAATTTTAGTTAAATTCATTTTACAATCACTCAACACATTTAAAATGGCAGCCAAACTTCCTCTTTTATGATTCAGTTGAAATTTTAAAGATGCTTTATTTACATCTTCATTCAATACTGGTTTTTCTGTTTTTACAATTACAAAACGTGTAGAATTGTCTTTTATCGTCTGAATTTCATCTTCAATAATTACCAAATCAAAAATTTCTGCAGCTATTTTTGGTGCAATTGCAGCTATTCCTTTTAAATTTTCTTTGGAGATTCTTTTGGCAACTTCTGCTGTATCTACATCTTCTACTAATTTAATATGAGGATGTTTTTTAAAGAATTCTTTACATTGTAATAATGCCATTGGATGAGACCAAACTTCTTTAATATCAGCTATATCTTGACCTTTTAAAGCCATTAAATGGTGATGAATATTTAAATATTCTTCTGCAATGATGTGTAAATTGTTATTATCAATCAACGCATAATTAGGAATGATAGAACCAGCAATGGTGTTTTCTAAGGCCATGACTCCATAGGTTGATGAATTATCTAACAGACTATCTACCAAAACATCAAAAGACATACATTCTTTTAACTGAATGTGGTCTCCGTAAAAGTTGCGTGCCACTTTATGATGGTTTGAGCCTTCTGCTCCTTGTATGGCAATTGTTTTTTTATCCATTTTACATCAAAAAAAAAGCCTCGAAGTAAATTCGAGACTTTATATATTTTATATGTTATTTAACAACATGATACAAAGTCTCTCCTCTTATTAAAAAAATAAAAGTAAAAATAGAAACGTGTCCAAGTTGTGTTTAACATCTTAATTCTCTTGCTTTGAGCAACAAATCTAAAGATTAAATTGATATAAACAAATTATATCTCCTCTTTTATAAAAGATTTGACAATTTGATAAAAACTTATTAGAATTTAGTTGCTGGTTTATTATAATTCTCAAAAAAACCAATTTTAAAACGGTAAAGTCTAAATTTCAAACCATTCTTTTACCAACTGTTTTTCAATTGGCTCTACTGTTTTATGGTAATAATCGTTTTTAATTGCGTCATATTGATAGTCTTTAGACCATTCTTTAATATTTTCTGATAAACCCTTTAAAGATTCACAGATAAAATGCAACTCTTCTGAAGTAATAGTTGGATGAATAGACAAACGAACCCAACCTGGTTTTTGTGTGTTGCAACCGTGTAAAATTTCGTCCTTAATTCTGTTGGAAGTTTCTTGATCTACATTTAGTAAAAAATGTCCATACGTCCCTGCACAAGAACAACCTCCTCTGGTTTGAATTCCGAATCTATCATTCAATAATTTTACGACTAAATTAAAGTGATATTTTTCAAAATAGAAAGAAAAGATACTCAACCTATCTTTATGATTCGGTGCTAAAATTTTTACTTCTGGTAAGCTTTCTAAAGTTTTAAAAACAATTGTATTAATTTCATCTTCTCTTTTCTTGATGTTATTAACTCCCATTTTCTCTTTCAACTGAACAGATAAAGCAATTTTAATTGTCTGTAAAAAACCTGGTGTACCTCCATCTTCTCTGGTTTCTACATCATCAAAATAATCGTGTTCTCCCCAAGGATTTGTATAACTTACTGTACCTCCTCCTGGATTATCTGGAATGGTGTTTTTATACAATTTTTTATTAAAAATTAAGACTCCAGCACTTCCTGGACCTCCTAAAAATTTATGTGGAGAAAAGAAAATAGCATCTAAATACTCCTCTTCGTTTTCTGGATGCATATCAATATCTACATAAGGTGCACAACAAGCAAAATCTACAAAACACAATCCATTGTATTTATGAATCATTTTGGCAACTTCATGATAAGGTGTTTTAATACCTGTAACATTAGAACAAGAAGTTATTGAAGCTATTTTTATATTTCTATCCTGATGTTTTTGAATGCATTTTTCAAACTCTTTTAAGCATAACAAACCTTCATCATCACAAGGTACCACTTCTACATCTGCAATGGTTTCTAACCAAGAAGTTTGATTTGAGTGATGCTCCATGTGCGATACAAAAACAATTGGTCTTAGCTCTTCTGGAATAGTGGTGTGTTCTTTTAAGTTTTCGGCAACTTTTAATCCTAAAATTCGTTGGAATTTATTAACAACTCCAGTCATTCCAGAACCTGTTGTAATTAAAACATCATCGTCTGTTGCATTAACATGTTTTTTAATAATTTTACGAGCTTCATGATAAGCCAAGGTCATTGCAGCTCCAGAAGTTGATGTTTCTGTATGTGTGTTGGCAACAAAAGGACCAAATTGATTTAATAACTTATCTTCTATGGGCGCATATAATCTTCCGCTTGCGGTCCAATCTGTATAAATCAGTTTTTGCTCTCCATAAGGAGACTGAAAGGTTTGATTGATACCTACAATATTTTTTCTAAATTGATTAAAATATTGCTCTAAATCTGATTTTACTTTATTTTCTTTTGCTGAAATCATACTTATAAAAGATTTACAAAATCTATATTCAAAAATAAGGATTTAAAATTTACTCTTTCTTCATATTCTTAAAAACCTCTAATCCACATTCTAAAAACTGTGCATACTTATTTTCATCTGGTGTATAGCCAACAGCCTGATTTAAAATTTTTGTACCATCAGCATTTAATAAAACATAATATGGTTGCGAGTTTGTTTTAAAGAATTGTGTTTGAAAATTTGCCCATTTATGACCGTAATTTTCTAATTTTCTTGTACCTCCATTGACTCTATTTACTAAAATTTGTTCTTCTTTTGGCAGTTGTTTTTTATCATCTACGTACAAAGAAATTAAAACATAATCGTTTCTTAAATAGTTGTCTATTTTTGCAATTGGCCAAACGTGTTCTTCCATTTTTCTGCAATTTACACAAGCATAACCTGTAAAATCTAACAAAATTGGTTTGTTTACTTTTTTAGCATAAGCAATACCCGTTTTTAAATCTTTAAAGCAGTCTAAATTGTTAGGACACTCATTTGGATACAGAAAACTATAGCCAACTGGAGGTGCTA
Source organism: Bacteroidia bacterium (assembly GCA_030427865.1). Taxonomy (GTDB): domain Bacteria; phylum Bacteroidota; class Bacteroidia; order Flavobacteriales; family Flavobacteriaceae; genus Polaribacter. The sequence continues at coordinate 91,996 of JAUICK010000001.1, forward strand.
AACCACTTAATAAAGTTAAAGGTGTAAACGTGTTTGTTTCTTTATTTACTCTAAAACCAGAAGCTAAATAAATAACAAAGGATGCTACTAAAATACCTCCTGCAATTCTTGAAAATGATAGTTTCTTTATTGGAGAATCGTGTGGAAACTTAATTTTACCAAATAAATACAATGCTAAACCTGCAAAAATTAAAATCCATAAAATTAAAAAAGGTTCTATTTTTAGGATATTCCAATGTGCAACTAAATCTGCATTTGATAGGAATTTAAAGGCTAAAGCTAGTTCTAAAAATCCTAAGATTACTTTTGTTGTATTTAGCCAACCTCCAGATTTTGGCAAAGCATTCATCATATTAGGAAACATTGCAAACAAAGCAAATGGCAATCCTAATGAAACTCCAAAACCAGCCATACCTGCTGTTAATTGCCAAGCACCACCATCTGCAGTTAAAGAGCCTGCCAATAAAGAACCTAATATGGGTCCTGTACATGAAAAAGAAACAATTGCTAAGGTTAATGCCATAAAAAAGATGCCTACAAAACCACCCGAACTTTCTGCTTCTGTTGTTTTTGAAGTCCAACTTGATGGTAATGTTAACTCATAATAACCAAAGAATGAAAATGCGAAAAACACAAAAATGGCAAAGAAAATAACGTTGAGCCAAATGTTGGTTGAAATCTCATTAAGGATATCTGGGTTTACAGAATCTAACAAATGAAAAGGTACGCTTAAAATTACGTAAACCGCAAAAATAAAGAAGCCATATAGTAAAGCTTTGGAAATTCCTGAGCTTCTATTTTTATCACTTTTTTTTGTAAAAAAACTAACCGTTAAAGGTATCATAGGAAACACACATGGTGTTAATAATGCTAACAACCCGCCTAAAAAACCCAATCCAAAAATACTCCAGAGCGATTTTCCACCACTTTGAATTTCTGATGAATTTGAAATTACTTCTTTTTCACATTTCATTTTCGAAAAAGTAATGTCATTGGTATCTAAACCGTAAAGTAGTTTATTTGTAATTTTATTGTTTACTACGACTTCTATGTTTGATTTATCTACACCTAAACCTTGCGTATTTTTTAGTTGAAATATCAAATCAATTTCTGTAGGTGCTAAACACTTTGTATCATCACACACCATAAATTCTACAGTTGCATTTACAACATTTATAGCCCCTTCTATTTTTACTTTTTGCTTAAAAGTAGCTTTATTTTCAAAGAATTTGATTTTCATTCCAAATACTGGATCATCCACTGTGTGTCCATCATCTTCAGATGTTTTTCCTACTAAATTGATTTTCCCATTGGCAGTATCATAGATAAACCTGGTAGGAATTGGGCCATCTTCAGGTACAGATTGCGAATATAAATGCCAACCTTTTTCTATTGTAGCTTCAGTAATTAAGGTGTATTCTGTATCAGTAATTTTTTGAACTGATGTAGACCATTTTAATGGATCTTCGATTTGAGAAAAAACTCCTAAACTTAAAAAAAAGAATAAAAAGACGAATTGCTTTTTCATATATAAACTCTGTAATTGTTTAACAAGAAAATAAAATTTGATTTTCAAATCAAAGATAATTAATTCGCAAAGACAAAGTTTATTTAAAAAAGTATTTAACTTTTAAAAAAGCTTAAAACTAATGCAAAAAAAAGAGTAACCATTTCTGATTACTCATTTTGTAGCGGGAACTGGACTCGAACCAGTGACCTTCGGGTTATGAGCCCGACGAGCTACCTACTGCTCTATCCCGCGATTTGGACTGCAAATATACGATACAATGTAAGTAAAAACCAAACTTTATTTTAATTATTTTTTAATCTCTTAAATTCTAATGAACTATAAAAACTAATTATCTTTGCCAAATGATACATAAAGCTGGTTTTGTAAATATAATTGGAAATCCTAATGTGGGTAAATCTACACTGATGAACGCTTTGGTTGGTGAAAAACTCTCAATTATTACACCAAAAGCACAAACCACAAGACATCGAATTTTAGGAATAGTAAATCACGAGGAATATCAAATCGTCTTTTCTGACACGCCAGGAATTATAAAACCCGCATACGAGTTACAAGCATCTATGATGGATTTTGTAAAATCTGCTTTAGACGATGCTGATGTTTTGGTATATATGGTTGAAGTAGGCGAAAAAGAACTCAAAAATGAAGCTTTTTTCAATAAAATTATCAATAGTAAAATTCCAGTGATTTTATTATTGAATAAAATTGACAAATCAAACAAAGAAGAAGTTGATGAAAAAATTGCTTATTGGCGAGACAAAGTTCCAAATTCTTTTGTGTACGTAATTTCTGCTTTAGAAAAGTTTAATGTAGATGCCGTTTTTTATAAGATTATAGAATTACTTCCAGAAGGACCTCCTTTTTATCCTAAAGACCAATTAACAGATAAACCAGAACGTTTTTTTGTGAATGAAAAAATTAGAGAAAAAATTTTAACACATTACAAAAAAGAAATCCCGTATTCTGTAGAGGTAGAAACCGAAAGTTTTATTGAAGAAGAAAGTATTGTTCGTATTCGTTCTATAATTATGGTAGAGCGTGATACTCAAAAAGGAATTATTATTGGTCATAAAGGTTCTGCTATAAAGCGTGTGGGAGCAGAAGCAAGAAAAGATTTAGAGCGTTTTTTTCAGAAAAAAGTTTTTATAGAATTGTATGTAAAAGTGAATAAAAATTGGCGAAGCGATAAAAACCAATTAAAACGATTTGGCTACAATCAAAGCTAATTATTTATAATATTGATTAAAAAATCGTGTAATTCTTTCATTTGATTTTTACCTGTGTCTTTTCCTATTTTTCCTAAAAAATACAATAACACCCAAATTAATGGCAATGCAACCAACATTGCAATTGGAAAAATTAAACTTTCATCTAAACGATATCTTACATAAGCCATCACACCAAAACCTAAAAACATTGTTGCTACAACAAAATGGACAAACATAAATAAGGTCCAAACTTGAGGTTTTGGTCCAAATAATCCTTTTATGATTGATGATTTTTCATCTACTTTTACAACTTCAAAATGCAATTGAGGAGACCAAAAATGACTTTTATTTTCTGGGATATCAATAAAAACGTGTCCATCTACTACTCTATTTTTGTATACACAATCATCACTTTTTAAATGATTCATAATTCTTTGCAATAACTTTTCTGAGTTTTCTTGAATGTCAATAGAAAACCTTGGACGTAAATTAATTTCACTATTCCTTTTTTCAATCAATAAATTGTTATTATCACTCATAATACAACTTTTTTAAACTGTTTAAATTTACAATTATTTATCATATAGTAAATTGTATCTTTGCAAAAAATTACAATTCAAATGAATAGCATAGTTGCCATTGTAGGAAGACCAAATGTTGGAAAGTCGACACTTTTTAACAGATTGGTTCAAAGAAGAGAAGCAATTGTAGATTCTGTTAGCGGAGTTACAAGAGATAGACATTATGGAAAATCTGACTGGAATGGAAAAGATTTTTCTGTGATAGATACAGGTGGTTATATTGTGGGTTCTGACGATATTTTTGAAGGTGAAATTAGAAAACAAGTTGCTCTTGCAATTGATGAAGCAGATATTATTGTTTTTGTGGTTGATGTCGAAGAAGGAATCACTCCTATGGACGCAGAAGTTGCAAAACTTTTACGAAAAGTAAAAAAACCCATTTTTATTGCTGTTAATAAAGTTGATAATGCAATGAGAGCTGCTGATGCAGTTGAATTTTACAATTTAGGTTTAGGCGATTATCATACAATTTCATCCATAAACGGTTCTGGAACTGGAGATTTATTAGATGCTTTGGCAGAAAAAATGCCAGAACCAGAAGCAATAGATTTAGAAAAAGAAGAGTTACCAAGATTTGCTGTTGTTGGAAGACCAAATGCAGGAAAATCATCATTTATAAATGCTTTAATTGGAGAAGACAGAAATATTGTAACCAATATTGCAGGTACCACAAGAGATGCTATTGATACAAAGTACAACAGATTTGGTTTTGATTTTAATTTGGTAGATACAGCAGGAATCAGAAAAAAATCGAGAGTAAAAGAAGATTTAGAGTTTTACTCTGTAATGCGTGCAGTTCGCTCTATAGAATATTCTGATGTAATTATTTTAGTAGTAGATGCTACTCGTGGTTTTGAAGGTCAAGATCAAAATATTTTTTGGTTAGCAGAAAAGAATAGAAAAGGTATTGTTATCTTAATTAATAAATGGGATTTAATCGAGAAAGAAACCAACACCATGCGCGATTTCGAAGCAATGGTTCGAAAACAAATAGAGCCATTTACAGATGTACCAATTGTATTTATTTCTGCATTAACAAAACAGCGTTTATTTAAAGCAATAGAAACTGCTGTAGAAGTTTTTGAAAATAGAAAAAACAGAATCTCTACAAGCAAATTTAACGAGACAATGTTAGAAGTGGTAAAAAACTATCCACCACCAGCCATAAAAGGCAAGTTTGTAAAAATTAAATACTGTATGCAATTACCAACACCAACACCGCAATTTGCATTCTTTTGTAATTTACCTCAATATGTAAAAGACCCTTACAAACGTTTTGTAGAAAATAAATTAAGAGAAATTTACAATTTTACAGGAATTCCGATTACCATTTATTTTAGACAGAAATAACCATTTATTTTTTTGTTTGTATCTTTCTTTCTTAAAGCACGTCTAAAATAATAGGCTATTTTAAAATTTTTGAACAATGAAAATAATTCAATCTAATAAAATTCAAGAGGTAGAATTACCTCTTCAATTAAACATTTCCTTTAAAAAGGTATATGTATTGTTCGAAAAATATGCGCACAAAGAATATGAAAAGCATCCTTTTCATACCTCAGCAATTAAAATGGTAAATTTATTTAAAGAACATCCAGAATTAAACGATGGATTTTCTGACTATTCTCTGTTAGAAACTTACAAGGAACAAATCGATTTATTACTAAATCCTTTATTTCCTGAACCACTTCAATTAAACGAAATAAAAGCGGCAAGTGTTCCTTTTTCTTTTACATCGTTTAAGTTTACAGAACGTTTTGAAAACATCCTAAAAAATGCTGGAGAAAACTACGAATTAAATGTTCGTAATTTTGAAGATGATGGGATGTACATTATGGGTTGTACCTTTATTTTAGGCTTTGTGTATGGTTATTTTATTGATGTAAAAAGACCTTTTTATTTTGATATTCCAGACCAAACCACTGGAACAATGAAATACTATAGAGCTGCTTTTAATGGCGATTTTTCTGAAATTACTGCCACAGATAAGGCTCCAAAAATAACAGAAGATGACTTTAAAAATTTAGTAAATAATTTTGATAATATCGATTTATGGAAGGAAAAATTCCCTCCAAATAGTTATATTTTTAAAGGTTTTGGAATCATCAATCTTTTTGATGTAACTGCAGAAGAAATGATATCATCTATCAAAGCAAACTTATTAGAAAGTAGCGAAGATTTACTTCCAAAACTTCAAAGTAATTTAAGAGATTTTTATAGCATTAAAGACCTAAAACTTGGGTATTCAATTTTTGATAATATTAATTCTAAGGTTTGCAAAACTGAGGTAAAAAAATCGAATAGCATCATCTTAAATAATAGCAAGGAAATAAGTTGCGATACAGGTTATTTTTGTGACGGAATTATGCATAAAGTGTTCAAAAACCAAGAAACTTTTGTTATTTCTGATGTTGATCAGTATGGAATAGCATCAAATAAAAATCCGTTTTATAAAAATTTAAAAGAGAATAATATACAAAGTATTGTTCTTATCCCAATAAAAGCAACAGAAAACGATGATTTAGCTTTGTTAGAAATTGCATCTCCAAGGGCTTACGAGTTAAATTCAGTAAATATTAATAAATTAAAAGATATTATTCCTGTTTTTGAAGCTGCTGTAAAAAGAGTATCAGAAGAACGTCAAAATATATTAGAAGCAACCATTCAAGAAAACTACACATCAATTCACAATTCTGTAAAATGGCGTTTTTATGAAGCCGCAGAAAAATATCATGAAGAACATCAAGCTAACGAAAACGTTCAATTAGATGAAATCGTTTTTAACGATGTGTATCCGTTATTTGGGCAAAGTGATATAAAAGGTTCTTCAAGCGCAAGAAATCAAGCAATTAAAGAAGACTTAACCACACAGTTAACTTTAGCAATTTCGGTTTTAGAAGATGCTTGTAAAACAGAAAAACTCCCTATTTACAATGAGTTAATGTTTAGAGTTGCTACTTATTTAAATGATGTAAAAAGTGGTTTAAATGCTGGTGATGAAGTTAGTATTTTAGAATTTTTAAACAGAGAAATTTATCCTGTTTTTAAACATGTAAAAGAAATTAGTAAAGAGCTTGCTCAAAAAGTAAATATCTATATGAATCGTTTAGATAAAGACCTTAATGTTGTTTATGAGCGCAGAAAAGAGTACGAAAACAGTGTAACACTATTAAATGATAAATTGGCAAAGTTTTTAGATAGCAAACAAAAGCAAGCTCAAGAAATGTATCCTCATTATTTTGAGCGATACAAAACAGACGGAGTTGAATACAATATGTACATTGGGCAATCTATTACAAGGTCAAAAACTTTTGACAAACTGTATTTATACAATCTTCGTTTGTGGCAATTGCAGATAACTTGCGAAATGGAAAATCTTGCTTTTTATGAACGTAAAAACATGAAACACGATTTACGTGTTGCCTCCTTAATTTTAGTGCATAGTAATGCTATGGCAATTAAGTTTAGAATGGATGAAAAGCAGTTTGATGTAGATGGCGCTTACAATATTAGATACGAAATCATTAAAAAACGCATAGACAAAGCACACCTAAAAGGCACAGAAGAACGCTTAACAGTTCCTGGAAAAATAGCTATTGTATATTCTCAAGAAAAAGATGCTTTAGAGTATGTAAAATACTTAAACTACTTGCAATCTAAAAATCAATTAGGTGAAATTGAATTCTTAGAATTAGAAGATTTACAAGGTGTTACAGGTTTAAAAGCTTTAAGAGTAGAAGTTATTTATCAAAAAGATTTTAATGAAAACAACACCATCACTTTTAACGATTTAATTAAAGAAATAGAGGCTTAATCTTTAAGCAACTCCTTGTGTTGCAAAAGCAATAGAAAAAGCAATAACACTTACTATAATACCTATCATAAAAACCGTGTAAGTATGTCTTAACAAACTGTATTTACGGTTTAGAACCAATCCTAAGAAATACAAATCTTTGGTTAAAGATCCGTATAAATATTCTCGATCTTTCATCATTTCTTGAATACCCCATTCAAAATCATTTAATTGCATTTGATGAAAATTACCAAAAAATAATAAATTTACTTTTTTATTGGCAACATCTTCTTTACTAAACTTACCTTGAGTAACATTTGGGCGAGTTGCTAAAATGGATAAAACCATAGAAACTACCGTAAAAAGAATAAAAATTACTGATGGAATAATCAAATAATTATTAGATGGGTTATCTAATTTCGGAATTAATGTAGACAATGACATAGAAATAATAATGGCATTTACAGACAATAAAATATTAGCCTTTGTATCTGCAATATCACTTAAAGTAATATGATTTCTAAGCGCAACTCTAAACATCGTTTCTACTCCACGTTCTGGTACATCTCTTTTTTCTTTTTTTAATTCTAAAGCTTCTTGTTTCTGATTATATCTTTTAATATTATCTTTAACCTCTTTTTTGCTTTTAATTAATTTAGACAAATTCTTCTCTTTAGTTTTGGTCCAGTTTTTAAGCGCATATTCTGTATTATATCTGTGTTCTTCTGTAAAAAAGGTAATATTACTTTCAATCCATTCTAAATCAGAAACCTTTTTAAATCCAGTTAATTCCCATTCTTTTCTTAATAAAGAAGTATAATCAAAAAAGTTTTTAGAAGCTAAATGAGCACAATCTGCATCTGTAATTATTTTTTCTAAATCATCTTTGGGTTGATGATTCATTTTAGTCGCTAAAATTATTTTAGAAATAGCCTCAATTCTTTTCTCAGATACTTTATTACTCTTTAAAAACTCAGAAACAATTCTTACACTTTCCTCTTCATGGTTTTCAGCCCCGTTTACAAAACCTGTATCATGAAACCATGCAGCTATTTCTAAATTTTCAGCTGCTATTTTAGTTACTTTTAAATTTTCTATTAACTCTTTCGTTTTTTCTACTACTCTTTGAGTATGTGCTAAATTATGGTACACATACTTTCTGTCTAAATCAGTATTTAATAAACCAAAAACCTTCTTTTCTGCAGCTGCAATTAATGTACTCATGGTAAAATTATTTTATAAAAGAATTGAAAGAAGTTATACTGTAACATATATTCTCATTAATATTCGTCGTAAATTTATGTATTGCTTTCAAAACGTACAAATTAAGTATTATTTGTAAGGTAACAAGTATTTTTACGTCTAAAAAGCAGATAGCATATCAATAATTAATTTAGAAAAGAAAGGAAATAAAAGTATGCTTACTTGGAAAGAAGTGATCAACTTCACAACAAAAGGTAACCCAACTCCAGAGAAAAGAGTTGAGAAAACCGAAACAGAATGGAAAACGCTACTAACTGCAGAACAATTTAGAATTACAAGACAAAAAGGTACAGAAAGACCACACAGTGGAGCTTTGTGTAGCATTTATGAAGAAGGCAAATACAACTGCGTTTGTTGCCATACGCCTTTATTTGATTCTACTATTAAGTTTAGTTCTGGAACTGGATGGCCAAGTTTTACACAACCCATTAAAGAAAATGCCATTAAATATCACAAAGATATTTCTTTTGGTATGATTCGCGTTGAAGTTTTATGCAATACTTGCGATGCACATTTAGGACACGTTTTTCCTGATGGACCAGAACCAAGTGGATTGCGCTATTGCATTAACTCTGAATCGATGATTTTAGATAAAAAATAAAACAATCCTGCAAGGTTTTCAAAACCTTGTAGGTATATTATTATGAATAAAAACTTACAATTAGCTACAGCTGGTGGTGGTTGTTTTTGGTGTACAGAAGCTGTATTTCAAGAAGTAAAAGGTGTAGAAAAAGTGGTTTCTGGTTATGCAGGTGGTAAAGCTCCAGGAAAACCAACGTATAGAGAAATTTGTTCAGGATTAACAGGTCATGCAGAAGTAATTCAAATTACTTTTGATGCAAATGAAATTTCTTTTGAAGATATTTTAGTCATTTTTATGACCACTCACGATCCAACAACTTTAAACAGACAAGGTGCAGATAGAGGCACACAATATCGTTCCGTAATTTTTTATCACGATAAAAATCAACAGAAAATTACAGAAGAAGTTCTAAAACAAATTCAGCAGTATTATAATGATAAAATTGTGACAGAAATTAGTCCTTTAGATATCTTTTACGAAGCTGAGCAAGAGCATCAAAATTATTACAGAGAAAATACGCAACAAGGGTATTGTAGTTTTGTAATTGAGCCTAAATTATCGAAATTAAGAAAATTACACGCAGATAAATTAAAGTAAAAAGTTATTCCTACGCAGGTAGAAATCCACTCATAAGAATATGACAATTAAATTATATGGTGCAGAAAAATGCCATAAAACACAATATTATAAACAATTTTTAAAAACGCGTAATCTAAATTACGCGTTTTTAGATGTAGCTCAAAATGAATATTTTGCAGAAGAATTACGTAACTTGTATGAAAATAAAAAATTAAACTTTCCAACAATTACAATAAAGACTAAAAAGTTAAGAAATCCTTCTGATAGAGATCTTCAAAAATGGATATACAAACTATTATGAAACTAAACATAAAAGAAATTTTTACTACAGAATTACCTGCTGACCCAATTCTTGAGAACTCAAGAAGACAGGTTACTGAAGCTGTATTTTCGTATGTAATTCCAAAAAAAACAAAAGCGCCAAAAGTCATTCATACTTCGCAAGAAATGGCTAACGAATTAGGAATTTCTGTAGAAGAATTACAAACAGATTTTTTTAGAGATGTTGTTACAGGTAATCAAATTTATCCGAATACAAAACCTTATGCAATGTGCTATGCAGGACATCAATTTGGCAATTGGGCAGGACAATTAGGTGATGGTAGAGCCATTAATTTATTCGAAGTTGAACACAAAAACAAAAACTGGAAAGTGCAATTAAAAGGCGCAGGCGAAACACCCTATTCAAGAACTGCAGATGGTTTGGCGGTTTTGCGTTCATCCATCAGAGAATATTTGTGTGCAGAAGCAATGTTTCATTTGGGCATACCCACCACAAGGTCTCTATCTTTAAGTTTATCTGGTGATGTTGTTTTGCGTGATGTGTTATATGATGGAAATCCTGCTTACGAAAAAGGTGCAATCGTTTCAAGAATTTCGCCATCATTTTTACGTTTTGGAAACTTTGAAATTTTTGCAGCAAGAAAAGATGTAAAAAACCTTAAAATTTTAGTTGATTATACTATAAAACATCATTTTAATTATTTAGGAAATCCATCAAAAGAAACCTATATCCACTTTTTTAGAGAAGTTTCAGAACGCACTTTAGAAATGATTATTCATTGGCAAAGAGTGGGGTTTGTACACGGAGTTATGAATACTGATAATATGTCAATTTTAGGGTTAACCATAGATTATGGACCTTATGGTTGGTTAGAAGGTTTCGATTTTGGTTGGACACCCAATACTACAGACAGGCAACACAAACGCTATAGATATGGAAATCAGCCTAATATTGGGCTTTGGAATTTGTTTCAACTGGCAAATGCTTTGTATCCATTAATTGAAGAAGTTGAACCTTTAGAAGCTGTTTTAGCAGAATATAAAACAAATTTTGAACAGCAATCATTAGCGATGATGAAAGCGAAATTAGGTTTATTTGAAGATAATAAAAACGATTTAGGCATCATTCAGAATTTAGAAGACACCTTACAATTGGTAGAAACAGATATGACCATTTTCTTTAGAAATTTAGCTAATTTTTCTGATGAAAATTCGGATTTAAAAGTGATTGGAGATGCTTTTTATGATGCTGAAAATATTTCTGATGAAGTAAAACAATTATGGAACTCTTGGTTAAAAACATATGCAGAAAGATTAAAGCAAGAAACACTTTCTCATCAACAAAGAAAAGCAAAAATGAATGCTGTTAATCCTAAATACGTGTTACGTAATTATATGGCACAATTAGCCATTGATGCAGCAGATAAAGGTGATTATTCTTTAATTGATGAATTCTACAAACTCTTAAGAAAACCCTATTCAGAACAACCAAAATATCAAAAATGGTTTGCAAAACGTCCTGAATGGGCAAGACATAAAGTGGGTTGTTCTATGTTGTCTTGTAGTTCTTAAACTTAGAAAAAATAGTATTTTAGTAAACTCAAAAGAATATTAAAAATAGTTTAGGCTTAGCATCTATAAATAAAAAATGATTCACGAATTTAAAGAAATTATCAATCAAACTATACTCAATCAACAAAAAGGATTGAAAAATGTGTTGGCTTCTGTGGTGCATTTAGAAGGTTCTTCTTACAGAAAACCCGGAGTTAGAATGTTAATTTCTGAAGATTTAACTTCTGTAGGTGCAGTTTCTGGAGGTTGTGTAGAAAAAGAAATCATACAAAGAAGTAAGCCTGTTTTTGTTGATGAAAAACCTAAAATTATTACTTATGATGGGAGATACAGGTTAGGTTGCGAAGGAATTCTGTATATTTTAATTGAACCTTTTTTTGTTGATGATGATTTTCTAAAAGAATTTTCTAAAGCAACTACAAAAAGAGAAACTCTAAAAATTGAAAGCCATTACACAAAACAAGATGAAGCTTTTGGGAATTTTGGGTCTGTAATAAGTTTTCAAAACAACAAACAATTTTCTTTTTCTGATGCATTTTATTCCCAAAATAAAGATGATACTCATGTTTTTACGCAAATCTTACAACCTGCTTTTAAACTCATTATTATCGGAGGCGAACACGATGCTGTAAAATTATGTAAAATTGCGTCTAATTTAGGTTGGGAAGTTGCTATTATTACCTCTGTAAAAGACAGCAAACAAATCTCTGATTTTCCAGGTGCAAACTCGGTTATTGGCAATTCTCCAGAAACCATTCAATTTTCTGATATTGAAGAAAATACAGCCATTGTAATTATGAATCATAGTTATGTGCAAGATTTAAAATATCTGGTAAAACTTGCTGAATACAAACCTAAATATATTGGTATTTTAGGAGCCCCAAATAGACGAGAACGTTTGTTTAACGAACTTTTTGAGTTTGTCCCAGACATTTCTGATGATTTTTTAGAATGTATTTACACGCCTGCAGGCTTGCATATTGGTGCTCAAACTCCAGAAGAAATTGCGGTTTCTATTGTGGCAGAAATTTTAGCTGTTATTCGAAAAAAAGAACCTTTTTCTTTGCGAAAAATTAATGGGAAAATTCATAGTTCTTAAATGGAAAATCTTGCTGTTTTGGTTTTGGCTGCTGGTAAATCATCAAGAATGAAGAATATAAAACAGCTTTTAAAAATAAAAAATAAAACCCTTTTAGACATTACTTTAGAAACTGCCAAAAACATCTTTTCTGCAAATACTATCTTTTGTGTTTTAGGAGCGCATGCTAAAAAAATTCAACAAGAAATTACTACAAAAAACATCAACTTTGTTTATAATAGAAACTTCGAATCTGGTTTAAGTAGCAGTATTGTTGCTGGCATTCATCATATTAAAAAAGAAAATATAAACTTCGATGGAGTTTTAATTTTATTGGCAGATCAATTAGACGTTAGTGTAGCATATTTGAATAAACTTATTATTTCTTTCCAAGAAAACAATCAGAAAATAATTGCTTCTAATTATTCTAATAAGGCTGGGGTTCCTGCAATATTTCCTAAGAAACACTTCTCTTATTTACTTCATTTAAAAGGAGATAAAGGCGCAAAAGATTTTTTACATAAACACGCTCAAGAAACGATTATTATACGAAACGAATTTGGTTTTAAAGATATAGATACTAAAGAAGATTATAAATCTTACTTAAAATCCAATTAAAAGAAATATTTTTACTTTTTACCAACCAATTAATTATGAGTACGTTTAGGTTATTTTTATATTTTATTAGTATTGTTTTATTAGCAGGCTGTGCAACATATAAAGCACAATATGCTAAAGTTAAAAAAACAACTTTACCTACCAATACTTCTAAAATAGAACACTCTTTTTATTTAATTGGTGATGCAGGTAATTCTTCTATGCAAGAGAATTCTTTAGCTTTAAAATACTTAGAGCAACATATCAAAGACGCTTCAGAAAATTCGACTCTTATTTTTTTAGGAGATAATGTTTATGAAACTGGTATTCCAAAAAAGAGTTCTAAAAACTATGCCTTAGCAAAAAGAAGGATTCAAGCACAAACAGATGTTGCTAAAAACTTTAATGGAAAATCAATTTTTATACCTGGAAATCATGATTGGTACAATGGTTTAAAAGGTTTAAAAAGAGAAGAAAAATTAGTAGAAAAAGCATTAGGCAAGAAATCTTTTTTACCGCAAAATGGTTGTCCTTTAGAAAAAATAAATATCACTAAAGACATTGTTTTAATAATTGTTGATACACATTGGTATTTAACAAATTGGGACAATCATCCAACAATAAACGACGATTGCGAAATAAAAACAAGAGTAAAATTCTTTGATGAATTTGAAGGCTTAATTAAAAAATCTCGTGGTAAAACTACCATTATTGCTATGCATCATCCTATGTTTTCTAATGGTTCTCATGGTGGAAAATATTCTTTTACAAGCCACATGAATCCATTACCAATTTTAGGTTCTGTTAAAAACCTCATTAGAAAATCTTCTGGACTTTCTAATACAGATCTACAAAACAAGAAATACAATCAACTCAAAAAACATTTAGTTACCATTTCTCAAGAAAACGATAAAACGATTTTTGTTTCTGGTCATGACCATAATTTGCAATACATTGTAAAAGATAACCTCCCTCAAATTATTAGTGGTTCTGGTTCTAAAACTACTGCAACTAAACTTACAGGTTCAGCTAAATTTACTTATGGCGCTCAAGGTTTTGCTAAATTAGATATTTACAAAGATGGTTCTTCTATAGTAAGTTTTTATGCTGTAAAAGATAATAAAATGGTTTACCAAACAGAAGTGTTACCCGCTAATGAGAAAAAAGTTTTTACAACCTTCCCTAAAACTAAAATTACAGAAAAGAAAGCATCTGTTTATACTGATGAAGAAGTTAAAAAAAGCGATCTCTATCGTTTTTTATGGGGAGAACGTTACAGAAAATATTTTGGCACAAAAGTTAACGCTCTAACTGTATATTTAGATACTCTTTTTGGTGGATTAACACACGTTAGAAAAGGTGGTGGACATCAATCTAAATCGTTAAGATTGCGTGATAAAGAAGGAAGAGAATATGTAATGCGTGCCTTACGTAAAAATGCTGTTCAATATTTACAAGCTGTTGCTTTTCAAGACCAGTATATAGAGGGTCTGTTTGATAATACAGCTACAGAAGATTTATTAATGGATGTTTTTACAGGTTCACATCCTTATGCGCCTTTTACCATTGGTAAATTATCTGATGCAGTGGGGATTTATCATACAAACCCTGTTTTATATTACATTCCAAAACAGAATGCTTTAGGATACTTTAATTCAGAATTTGGAGATGAATTGTATATGATTGAAGAACGTGCAGCTTCTGGTCACGGAGACAAGGCAAGTTTTGGTTATGCCAACAAAGTAATTAGCACAGATGATTTATTGAAAAATTTAAGTAAAAATGAAAATCATGTTTTAGATGAAAAAGCATACATAAAAGCGCGTTTATTTGACATGCTAATTGGTGATTGGGACAGACATGAAGATCAATGGAGGTGGGCCGTTTTTGCAAAAGGAAAACAAACAATTTATAGACCAATTCCAAGAGATAGAGATCAAGCTTTTTCTATAATGGGAGATGGTGCTTTACTAAAATTTGCAACCAATAACGTTCCTGCATTACGCTTAATGAGAGCTTATAGTGAGGAACTAAAAAATCCTGAATGGTTTAATTTAGAACCTTATCCTTTAGACATGTCTTTAATCACAAAATCTACAAAAAGCGATTGGGATGCTCAGGTAAAAATACTTACAGAAAATATTACAGAAGCAGTAATTAATGATGCTTTTACATTGTTTCCTGATGAAGTAAAAGACCAAACAATTTCTACCATAAAAAGAAAATTATTGGGTAGAAAAGATAATTTACAGAAGATCTCTAATATGTATTATGCACATATAAATAAATATCAAATTATAAAAGGAACAAATAAAGATGATTGGTTTGATGTGGAAAGGTTACAAAATGGGAAGACAAAAATTACTGGATATAGAATTAAAAAGGGCAAAAAATCGACCATTTTTCATAAAAAAACATATAACAATTCAGAAACAAAAGAAATTTGGATTTACGGTTTAGATGATGATGATACTTTTGTCGTAAAAGGCAATGCTAAAGAATTCATTAAAATAAGAATTATTGGAGGGCAAAATAATGATACGTATAATATTGTTAACGGAAAGAAAGTGAAAATTTACGATCAAAAATCAAAGAAAAATACATTTATCACTAAAAATGGAAAAGTAAAATTAACAGACGATTATAAAACAAATGTTTACAACTACAAAAAGTTACCTAATAGCTTAAATATTATAAATCCTTCTATGTGGTTTAATCCAGATGACGGTATTAAATTAGGCATAACAAATATCTTAACAATTAATAAATTTGAAAGAAATCCTTTTTCATCTCAACACATTCTTTCTGCAAACTATTATTTTGCAACTAATGGTTTTGAATTTAAGTACTCGAGTGAGTTTGCTAATATTTTTTCTAACTGGAATCTTGGTATAGTAGCTAATTTTAATAGTCCTAACTTTGCAATTAACTATTTTGGTTTGGGCAATAACTCTTCCAATCCTGAAGCAAATGGTATAGAAGACAAAGACTACAATAGGGTAAGAATGAAACAACTTATAGCTGGAACTTTTATTCATTGGAAAGGAGACTTAGGCGCAAAAATTAAATTAGGTGTAAACTTTCAAAATTATAAAGTAGAAAATACATCAGGGCGTTTTATCGAAACACAATTTGCTGCAAATAATGATATTTTCAACAATCAAAATTTCTTTAATACAGAAGCAAGTTATGAATTTGAAAATAGTGACAATAAAGCTTATACAACTAATGGAATGAAAACTGAATTAAAGATTGGCTACACCTCTAATTTAAAAAACAGCAATAGTTTTAGTTATTTTATTCCTTCTATTTCTTTTGATCAAAAATTATCTTCAAATGGTAAATTGGTTTTTGCAACAAAATTACATTCTCGTTTTACGTTTGGTAATGCTTACAAGTTTTATCAAGCAGCAAGCATAGGAGGTAATAAACATGGTTTAAGAGGTTATAGAAATCAACGTTTTACAGGTAAAAACTCTTTCTACCATTCTTCTGATCTTCGCTTACTTCTTAGTAAAGTTAAAACCAGTTTAGTACCATTAAATATTGGTATTTACGGAGGTTTCGATTATGGTAAAGTTTGGGGATCGCAAAATCTTACTGTTCATCCTACTCCAACAAGAAACTGGAATACTTCTTATGGTGGAGGGCTTTTCTTTAATGCAGCTAATATGTTAGGCGCCAATGTTGCAATATTTAATAGTGATGATGGAATGCGTTTAGCTTTAGGGTTAGGTTTTAAATTTTAAAAATGAATCAAATTGCACTACTTTCTGGAACTATTTTTGGGCTTTTAGCTATTATTTTTGGAGCTTTTGGGGCGCATTTACTCAAGAAAAAATTAACCAAAGAGCAATTACAAAGTTTTGAAATAGGGGTAAAATACCAAATGTATCATGCCATTGTTTTATTAATTATAGGTTTTAATTCTGATAAGATTGGTACTTTAAAAAACACTATGATTTACACTTTTATCTTAGGAATAATCTTATTCTCTTTCTCTATTTATGGATTGGTTATTTCTGATGCAAAAAATAAAAACCTAAAAATTCTTGGCCCAATTACCCCAATTGGTGGATTGTTTTTAATTGTGGGATGGAGTATTTTTTTATGGAACTTTTTAAAATAACTTAAATATTTAATTCATAGAGATTTCCGCCTTTCCCATGAGCATATTCATCTGTAATTAAAAGCGTATTGTTGTCTTTAAAACAAATACCTTCTTTTTGAGAACGGTGAGTTAGTACTATTTTCTTTACACTACCAGATAAAAATTTATCATTTTTAAAATCAGTAAAAATCAAAATATTTTTTTGAGATAATAAAACTATTTTTTTTCCATCTGGCGAAATATCTGCAGAAGTAATCCAACATTCTACGTCTTTACAGTTTTCATATTCATCAATCAATTTCGCAGTATATTTGCCTTTTTGAGCAGGAATTTTATACAAAGACGTTTTACCATACTTATTTTTAACACGACTTTTTGTAAAAATATAAAGATAATCGTTAAAATAAAAAAAAGACTCTGCATCAAAAAGAAGATGCTTTTTTTTAGGTGGAAATTTATTTTGATCTGGATATTCAAATACTATTTTCTCTACCTCAGCATTTTTTTGATACAAATATCTCTTATCTACTTTAAGTATAGTTAGGTTTTTTCTTTTGTTTAGATTATTTCCAAAATCGCCTATGTATAGATTCCCTTTAGCATCAGAAGTTAGGTCTTCCCAATCTCTATTTTTAGCTTTAACATAAATTTCTTTGGAAATTTTTCCTTTATTAGAAACTGCATATAATTTGGGTTCATTTCCGCCATCATTTAGCATCCAAATTACATCAGAATTGTTAATTATTTCTGTTCCAGAAACTTCTTTTAAAGACTTGGGTAAATCTGTGAGGAACTTAAGTTGTCCAAAATTTTGACATCCAAATAATAAAAATAAACTAAAAAGTGAAACTGCTTTTTTCATAGTATTTTACCATCCTCCAGAAGCACCACCTCCACCAAAGCTTCCTCCTCCAAAACCGCCGCCAAAACCACCGCCGCCAAAACTTCCTCCTCCAGAAGATCCTCCAAAGCCGCCGCCAAAACTTCCTCCACCTCTTCCGGCATTACTTAAAATAATCGTTTCTAAAATATCTCCTGCTACTGAACGTCTTCGATAACGTCTACCACCTCCTCTATTATTTTTATTTCCGCGAGAAATCAGAATAAATAAAATAATAATAAATATGATAAAAAAGATAATTACTGGATCAAATCCGTCAGAATTATTTTTACGAACTCCTTTGAATTCGCCATTTAGGGTTTTAAAAATATAATCGGAACCTTTATCTAAGCCAGTATAAAAATCTCCTTTTTTAAATTCTGGAATGATAATTCTTTCTATAATTCTCTTAGATTGAAAATCTGTAAGTAAGTGTTCTACCCCTTTACCTGCTTGAATGGTTATTTTTCTGTCTTCCTTTGCTAAAAGCATTAAAACACCATTGTCTTCTTTTGCTTGTCCAATTCCCCATTTTTCTCCCCAATTTGCTGCTAAATAATTAATGTTTTCACCTTTGGTGGATGAGATAATAGCCACTACAATTTGAGTTGATGTAGTATCTGAATAACGAACTAATTTAGCTTCTAAATCCTTTTTTTGATACTCTGTTAGAAGATTTGTATAATCATAAACACTGGTCTGAAACTTTGGTTTATCAGGAATTTTAAATCCTTGAGAAAAGAGGTTTAAAGAAAATAATAAAACAAAAAAAGTTAATTGTTTTCTACTAAAAACTGACAACCAAAAACTAACAACTAATTTTATCATCCTTTAGAAATCTCATTAGAAAGTTCGTTTTCATCATCAATTTGCCAAGGAAAATGCGCTTTTAGTTCTTCTCCAGCTTTTAAAATCCCATCAATTAAACCTTGTTTAAAATCTCCATGTTTAAAATGATTTTGCATCACATCTTTTGTTGTATTCCAAAACTCTTTAGGAACAACTTTATTAATACCTTTGTCTCCATAAATCACAAATCTTTTGTCGTTTACGGCTACATAAATCAACACCGCATTTTCATCTTTAGTGTTGTTCATTTTTAACAGATGAAATACTTCTAGTGCACGCTCTGTATGATCTTTCTCTGAAGAAGATTCTATATGTACACGTATTTCGCCAGAAGTATTTTTCTCTGCAATTCTTATAGCAGAAATAATTTCTTGTTCTTCATCAGCAGTAAGAAATGCTTCTACTTTAGACATTTTTATTCTTTTTTCTTATTAAAATCGAAGTTTACGTCTGGTGCATTTTCAGAACCTGGGTTCGCTTTATAACGGGCCATCTCTTTGAAACCAAACATACCTGCTAACAATTTACCTGGGAATTTGGTTGTATGAATATCGTAAATATTTACTTTTTCATTAAAACGGTCTCTAGCTACGTTGATTCTATTTTCTGTACCTTCTAATTGGCTTTGTAATTCTAAAAAGTTTTTGTTGGCTTTTAAATCAGGATAACGTTCTACAACCAATAGTAATTTTGACAAAGCACCACTTAATCCTGCTTGCGCTTGCTGAAATTGCGCCATTTTTTCTGGGGATAAATCATTGGCATTTATTGTTGTAGATGTTGCTTTAGAACGTGCTTGAATAACTTGCGTTAATGTTTCTTTTTCAAAATCTGCAGCCCCTTGTACCGTTTTTACTAAATTCCCAATTAAATCGTTTCTACGTTGGTAAGCACTTTCTACATTAGACCAAGCTGTTTTAGCATTAGCTTCATATTCTACTGCAGTATTATTAAAGCCTACTGCCCAACTATAAATTCCGTATACAATAACGGCGATAACTATTACTGGAATTAACCATTTTTTCATAATTTCTAAATTTAAATTTTTGTTGATTTTTCTAATACAATATTACCCAATATTCTTGAGAAAGTAAAGTATATTTAGATCAATCAATAGATTAGTAAGGTAAATTGAAGTTTTGTTACAGTTGATTTTTAATTTTAATCAATTCTGCTTTTACAGCTTCAAGTCTTGTAATAATTTCTTGATTGTCAAAAAGTGAATCTATATTTTTTTTTAGTTTTTGTTTTGCTCCATCTAAAGTAAAGCCTCTTTCTTTAACTAAATTAAAAATTAATTTAAAATTTTTAATATCTTCTTGGGTAAACAAACGATTTCCTTTCGCATTCTTTTTAGGTTTAATGATATCAAATTCTTTTTCCCAAAAACGAATTAATGAAGTATTCACATTAAAAGCTTTGGCAACTTCACCTATTTTGTAATAGCGTTTTTCGGGTAAATCTATATGCATTTTTAGTCTTTAGTTTTTTAAACAAAAATTAATGAATTAGATGAAAACACAACTATTTATAGATTTTTTATAACAAATTTAGTCATAAGATTGCCCTTCTTCTTCTGCCGCTTTTTGCATAGCAGCAAATTCTTCTGGAGTTAAATCTCCGTAGTAAAAATTAATAGGGTTTAAAGCTCTATCATTCTTATGCACTTCATAATGTAAATGAGAAGAAACAGAACGCCCAGTATTACCAACATAGCCAATCAAATCTCCACGTTTTACTTTTTGTCCTTTTTTAGCTTTCATTTGACTCATATGTGCATAAATCGTTTTGTAACCATAACCATGATCAATGTAAATCACTTTTCCAAAAGTGGCACTTCTCTGAGCTCTTATTACAGTTCCATTTCCAGAGGCGTAAATTGGAGTTCCTGTTGGCGCAGTAAAGTCCATTCCTTTGTGAAATTTTCTAATTTTTAAAATAGGATGCATTCTCCACTTATAACCAGATGCCATCCTTGTTAAATCTTGTAATTTAACAGGTAATATAGCTGGTATAGAAGCTAACATTTTTTCTTTTTCTTTAGCTAAAGCTACTATTTCATCTAAAGATTTAGACTGAACAACTAACTGTTTAGAGAGAACATCTATATTTTTAGTTAACTCTTTAATCATCTTAGAATTATCAAAACCTTCTAAGTTTTTATACCTATTAACACCTCCAAAACCCGCTTTTCTTTGTTCATCTGGTATTGGATTTGCCTCAAAATATGTTCTATAAATATTATTATCTCTTTCTTGGAGTTGGGCTAAAATTTTAGAGCTTTCTTCCATTCTTTTAGAAAGCAACTCATAATGTAATTTTAAGTTCTCTAACTCTCTTTTTTGAGCTCTTTCATTAGGAGACATTATAAACTGGCTTAACACAATAAAACCAATAAAAGCAATTAAGAAAACACCTAAAATTCCGAAAATAGTTTTCTTATAATAATCACTTTTTTTTACAGTTATTTTCCTGTAAGAAAGTGTATCAGAGTCGTAATAATATTTTACTTTCGCCATAATAGGATTTATACTATTTTTGTGCTTTAAAAGAGTTTTAAATTTTAAAACTCTTTTTTAACAACTCACAAATTTACAAAATGTTTTACAACTGCTTTTTTTAGGTAGTTTTTTTAAAAATAAATTAACAAAATCCAACTTGTTGGAAACTTCTTTTTTATGAAATCACAAGAAATACGTGCTACTTTTTTAAACTTTTTCCAAAACAAAAAACACTTAGTAGTTCCTTCTGCTCCAATGGTTATAAAGGATGACCCAACATTGATGTTTGTAAACTCTGGAATGGCACCGTTTAAAGAATTTTTCTTAGGAAACGGAACGCCAAAAAAGAACAGAATTGCAGATTCGCAAAAGTGTTTGCGTGTTTCGGGTAAACATAACGATTTAGAAGAAGTGGGTTATGACACCTATCATCATACTTTATTTGAGATGCTAGGAAACTGGTCTTTTGGAGATTATTTTAAAAAAGAAGCTATTGCTTGGGCTTGGGAATTATTGACCGAAGTTTATAAAATTGACAAAGATATTTTATACGTTACTGTTTTTGAAGGTTCTGATGATGCTGACAATTTAAAAATGGATACTGAAGCTTATGACTTATGGAGGCAATATATTTCTGAAAATCGAATTTTAAAAGGAAATAAAAAAGATAATTTTTGGGAAATGGGCGATCAAGGACCTTGTGGACCTTGTTCCGAAATTCATGTAGATATTCGTTCTGCTGAAGAAAAAGCAAAAGTAGATGGTAAAACTTTGGTAAATAAAGATCACCCCCAAGTGGTAGAAATCTGGAATTTGGTTTTTATGCAGTACAACAGAAAAGCCAATGGAGTTTTAGAAAATTTGCCTAACAAACACATTGATACGGGAATGGGTTTTGAGCGTTTGTGTATGGTTTTACAGGGCGTTCAATCGAATTACGACACAGACGTTTTTACTCCAATTATTAGAGAAATAGAGACCATTACCAACACCAAATATGGCGAAAATGAAGAACAAGATATTGCTACTCGCGTAATTTCTGATCATGTAAGAGCCGTTGCTTTTTCGATTGCAGATGGGCAATTACCAAGTAACACTGGTGCTGGTTATGTAATCCGTAGAATTTTAAGACGTGCAGTACGTTACGGATTTACATTTTTACATAAAAAAGAACCATTTATTTACAGATTAGTAGATGTTTTAACTAAAAAAATGGGGGTTGCTTTTCCTGAATTAAAAGCACAAAAACAACTCATTGAAAATGTAATTAAAGAAGAAGAAACTTCTTTTTTAAGAACCTTAGACCAAGGATTAATTTTGTTAGATGGTATTATTTCATCATCTAAAACCAAAGAAATTTCAGGCAACAAAGCCTTTGAATTGTACGATACTTATGGTTTCCCTATCGATTTAACCGCTTTAATTCTATCAGAAAAAGGATATACTTTAGATGAAAAAGGATTTGAAACTGAACTGCAAAAGCAAAAAAAGAGATCAAGAGCTGCAAGCGAAATATCTACTGATGATTGGACAATCTTAGCAGAAGATACAGATGAAGAATTTGTAGGTTACGACACTTTAGAGGCTCATGTAAAAATTACTCGATACAGAAAAGTGACTTCAAAAAAAGATGGAGAAATGTATCAATTAGTGTTTAATTTAACACCTTTTTATCCAGAAGGTGGTGGACAAGTTGGAGATAAAGGTTATTTAGAAGACACTCATGGAGACGTAATTTATATTTTAGATACTAAAAAAGAGAATAACGTAATTATTCATTTTACAAAAAACCTTCCAAAGCATTTAACCGAAACTTTTAAAGCGGTTGTAGATAGTAAGCAGCGTTATAGAACAGAGTGTAATCATACAGCAACTCACTTATTGCACCAAGCCTTAAGAGAAGTTTTAGGAACTCATGTAGAGCAAAAAGGTTCTGCTGTGCATTCTAAATATTTACGTTTCGATTTTTCGCATTTTTCAAAATTAACTGTAGATGAATTGCGCGAAGTAGAAAACTTTGTCAATAGAAGAATTGCTGGAAAACTACCTTTAGAAGAAAGTAGAAACATACCCATGGAACATGCTATTGCAAATGGAGCAATGGCCTTATTTGGAGAAAAATATGGAGATACAGTTAGAGCTATAAAATTTGGAAAATCGATAGAACTTTGTGGTGGAACTCATGTAAAAAACACAGCAGATATTTGGCATTTTAAAATTAAATCTGAAAGTGCAGTTGCAGCAGGAATTAGAAGGATAGAAGCCATTACCAATGATGCTGTTAAAGATTTCTATTTTGAAAACAACAGAGCTCTTTATGAGATTAAAGACCTATTAAACAACACCAAAGAACCTGTAAAAGCTGTTAAAATTTTACAGAATGAAAATGCATCACTTAAAAAACAAATTGAGCAATTATTAAAAGATAAAGCTCAGAATTTGTCTGGTGAAATCAAAAATCAGTTACAAGAAATTAATGGTGTGCAATTTTTGGCTACTAAAGTAGATTTAGATGCAAACGGAATTAAAAACTTAGCTTTTTCTATAGGTAAAGAATATCAAAACTTATTCTTATTATTCGCTACTACTCCTTCAAAAGAAAAAGCAATGTTAACCTGTTATATATCTAAAGAGTTAGCTATTGAACGTGGTTATGATGCTGGTAAAGTAGTAAGAGAACTTGGCAAATTGATTCATGGTGGTGGTGGTGGTCAAAATTTCTTTGCTACTGCTGGTGGCAAAAATCCCGGTGGAATTCCTAAAGCTATAGAAAGAGCTAAAGATTATTTAGTGTAGAATTAAACTTTTTTAATTTTCAAAGGTCTTAGTTTAATAGATGTTAACCTTAAGATTGTTTTCAAATAAAAACCCTAAATTTGAAACAACTGAAAATAGTTTTCATTACTTTAAACTAAACTATGCCTCATTTAGACCCTTTTTCTGGAACTTGGACTGCTAAAGAAGCAAGACATTTACTAAAAAGAACTTCTTTTGGGATACCTCAAAATTTAGTAAACACAGCAGTTTCTTTGGGTTTAAATGAAACTATTAACACGCTTTTCGAAGACAACCCTTTACCTGACCCGCCTTTAAAATATCAATTAGATGGTACAGGAAATGATGAAATAAATGATCCTGGAGCTAATTATGGAGAAACTTGGATAAATGCACCTGCGTATCCAGATGTAACTACAAATCAAGAAAGAAACCGTATTTATAGGTCTCGTAATCGGTCTATGTATGCTTGGTCTTTTTTGCAAATGCAAAATGCAGAAATGTCTATTCGAGAAAAGCTAACATTATTTTGGCACAATCATTTTGTATCAGAAAATTCAAATCCGCATAGAGAATATTACTACATGAATGTTTTACGAAAAAACGCTTTAAAAAACTTTAAAGAAATGGTAAAACAAATTACTGTAGACACAAATATGTTGCTTTATTTAAGTGGCGCTCAAAACACTAATATTGCTCCTAATGAAAATTATTCGAGAGAATTATTGGAGCTTTTTACTATTGGAAAAGGAAATGCCGTAGGAAATGGAGATTACACCAATTATACAGAAGATGATGTTATTGCTATGGCTAAAGTATTAACAGGCTGGAGAGTTCGAGGATTAAATAATGCAGATGCTTTAACTTCTTTTTTCTCTAATTTTAGACACGAAAAAGGAGATAAAAAACTTTCTCACAGATTTAATAACGCTGTTATTTCTGAAAATGGAGAAAATGAATACAAAGACTTAATCGATAAAATTTTTGAGCAAAACGAGTGTTCTCGCTTCATAACAAGAAAGCTGTACAGATGGTTTGTTAATTCTGATATAACATCAGAAATAGAAACTAATATTATAGAACCTTTGGCAGAAATCATTAGAAACAACAACTATGATATTGTTCCTGCATTAAAGAAACTACTTTCATCAGAGCACTTTTTTGAAAGTACATTTTGTATGATTAAAAGCCCTATAGATTTACTTTTTTCTGCTACAAAATCTTTAATGGTAACTGCACCCACAACCTCTGTAAATGAAGAATATCAATTTGCTTTATTAGTATACTCTGCTTGCACAGATTTAAGCCAATCTTTATTACATCATCCAGATGTTGCTGGTTGGAAAGCTTATTACCAAGAGCCTTTGTTTTATAAAACTTGGGTAAATAGTTATTCGCTTCCAAAAAGATTAGATTATTGTCGGGTAATTGTAACTGGTGGTGATTTGGTTATTGACGGTAAATCATATACGATTCCTGCTTTGGTCCCTGTGCTATTACTAGTTGCAAGCATTACTAATGCACAAGATCCCAATGTATTAATTACAGAATTATCAAATCAACTATTTAATTATTCAATTACAGAAAGTCAAATTACTGACCTAAAAGATGTTTTAATTCCGGGTTTACCAGATTTTGAATGGACATTAGAATACACAAATTTTTTGGCAAACCCATCTGATAATGCATTACGCATTTCAGTAGAAAATAAACTCAGAAGTTTACTGTCTGTTATGGTACAAATGTCTGAATTTCAAATTATGTAATTATGAAAAAGACACAAAAACTGAATAGACGAGATTTTATTAAACTAAGCTCCATTGCTTCTGCCTCTTTACCCATTACTTTAAGTGGATTTCCAATTTTTGCAAAAAATAAACCCAAAGAATATAACTTTTCTGAAAACAATGAAAACATACTGGTTCTTGTTCAGTTACAAGGTGGTAATGATGGATTAAACACTGTCTTTGATTTAAATCAGTACAACAACTTGCAAAGTGTTCGTTCTAATATTATTATCCCAGAAAATGATTTAATAACGGTTAATGATACAACTCGTTTTCATCCTTCTTTATCTGGTTTAAAAACCATTTGGGATAAAGAAAAACTATCAATTATTCAAAATGTTGGGTATCCAAATCAAAATAGATCTCATTTTAGATCAACAGATATTTGGAATTCTGCATCAAGTTCTGATGAATATATTTCTTCTGGTTGGATTGGGCGCTTTTTTGATGAAAACCACCCAGATTACCCAGAAAATTATCCTAATGCAGAGAATTTACACCCCTTTGCAATTACCTTAGGAAAAGTAGTTTCAGAAACATGTCAAGGCCCAAATGCCAATTTCTCTATGGCAATAACTAACCCTAACAATATAGGAACAGCATTAGTTTCTAACACTACCAACATTCCAACAAATTGTTACGGAGATACTTTAAACTTTGTAAATAATACAATAGCGCAAACAAATGCCTATGCAGATGCTATAAAAAATGCTTCCAATTCTGGTAATAACTTATCAACTAAATACGAAAACAGTAACAACAATAAGCTTGCTGGTAAACTAAAAAATGTTGCAAGATTAATTTCTGGTGGTTTAAAAACTAAAATATACATTGTGCAATTAGGAGGTTTTGACAATCATGACAACCAAGTTGAAGAAGGAGATGTTACTCAAGGTAAACATAGCCTTTTATTAAGCGAACTAGCAAATGCTATTGATGCTTTTCAAGAAGATTTAGAACTTTTAGGTATCGATAAAAAAGTTATTGGTATGACTTATTCTGAATTTGGCAGAAGAATTCGCTCAAATGCAGGTTTAGGAACAGACCATGGTACTGCTGCTCCTTTATTTATGTTTGGAAATTGTGTTAAAAATCAAATTTTGGGTGATGCTCCAGAAATTGACACACAAGTTGATGATAAAGAAGGTGTACAAATGCAATTTGATTTTAGAAACGTATACAGTACAGTTTTAACAGATTGGTTAGGAGCTACAAAACAAGAATCTACTACTGTTTTGTTCGATGAGTTTGATGCCTTACCCATTTTTAGAGATAGTTGTAATGCTTCTTTGTCTACAAATAATTTTCTAGCTCAAGAACAAAAAATTGATGTTTATCCTAACCCAACCTCAAACTCTATAAACATTAGGTTTTATGGCAACAATGAGAATGTAAAAATAGTATTGTACAATAGCATTGGTGCAATTGTTAAACAAATTACAAATCAAAAATACAATAGTACACAACACACTATAAAAATTAATATCGAACACTTACCAAAAGGAAATTATTTTGTGCACTATCAAGCTCGTGGAATTTCTAAGACTAAAAAATTGTTGAAATATTAAATTTAAACTACATTTATGAAAGTTATAATTTTCTATAAATGAATCTCCAAACACAACTTCCATTAAAAAAACAATTAAAAAATCAAATAAGCTATTCATCTAACATACTGTTATTGGGTTCTTGTTTTTCAGAAAACATAGGAGATAAACTCAACTATTTTAAATTTCAAACATCACAAAACCCTTTCGGAATCTTATTTCATCCCAAAGCAATAGAGAACTTAGTTCTAAAAGCTATCCATAAAAAAAAATATCAAGAAAAAGATTTGATTTATCAAAACGAACGTTGGCATTGTTTTGATGCACATTCGAATCTGAGTTCTTCTAATAAAATTACAATTTTAAACAACCTTAATTCAGCAATTTCATCCGCCGAAACAAAGTTAAAAGAAGCAAGTCATATTATTATTACACTAGGAACTTCTTGGGTTTATAGATACATTAAAAATGATGAAATAGTTGCGAATTGCCATAAAATTCCGCAAAAAAAATTTTTAAAAGAAATTTTATCTGTCCGTAAAATTACCCAAAGTTTAGAAGCTCTTATGGCATCAATAAAATCTGTAAATAAGAATGCTACCATTTTATTTACAGTTTCTCCAGTAAGACATTTAAAAGATGGTTTTATAGAAAACGTAAGAAGTAAATCGCATTTAATCTCGGCAATTCATAATGTAATAAATAACAGAAAAAACACGTATTATTTTCCTTCTTATGAAATTATGATGGACGAATTACGAGATTATCGTTTTTATACAGAAGATATGATTCACCCAAATAAAATAGCGATACAATACATTTGGGAAAAATTTATTGAAACTTGGTTTACAGAAGATGCTAAAAAGGTTATGAAAGAAGTAGAAACGATACAAAAAGGATTAACCCATAAACCTTTCAATAAAAACTCGGAAGAGTACAAAAAATTTAAAGCTAATTTAGAGCATAAAATAGTAAATTTAAAATCTAAATTTTCTTTCATAAATTTTTAAGATTGTAGAAATGCTTAAAAACATTTTTTATCCAACTCAACAAAATGCTTACATCTGGCTAAGCTCTATTTACCTTCTTTTTATTTTATATTTAGGAAAAATATCGCCCATTACTGTGCTTTTTGCTTATTTTATAGAAACTGTAGTAATTGGGATATTTAATGCTCTAAAAATGTTTTGGAGTATACGATATGGAAACCATAAAGCTAGAGGGTATTGGTTAATCATCTTTTTTCTTTTTCACTACTGCTTTTTTATTGGCATTCAATCTGTTTTTGGATTTTCTCTTTTTAGAATGGAAACAAATTCTATTTTTAAAGAACCTTTTCAAATTATAGAAAATTATAAAATCATTTTAGAATTAGAAGAAATGAAATACGCTTTTCCTGCTATTGTATTTACTCATTTAGGAAAATTTTTTAGTGATTTCATCAAAAATGAAAAATATAAAAAATTCTTACCTAACGAGATTATGTTTAAACCCTACTTAAGAATTTTTATCCAACAATTCGTTGTAATTCTTTCGTTCTTTTTTTTATTTTTAGGCAAAGCAGGGGGTATTGCTGCCATCTTGTTAATTCTTTTTAGATGGATTATTGATTTATTTTTTGAAGCCATAAAAGAAAACTCTTTATTGTTAGACATATTGTCTAAAAAATTAGCAAATAAGAAAACTTCTAAAGAAGAAATTAAAAAACAATTAATGCATCTTACAGAGTAAATCTATAAAATACGGCATTTGACGTATTGTATTAACTTTCTGTTTTATAGAATTTTGAAGTGTAACTTTAATAATCTATATCATGAAAATTAATACGTTAATAAAAAACAACCTTTATATCATTTTCTTTTTTAGTGTAAGTCTTTTATTGGCTCAAAAAGCAGAAAACCCTGACAATAAATACGAATTAGGCACTATAAAATGGATGAAAATGTCTGACCCAGGTACACTTATTGTATCAACTTCTAAAGGTATCTACGGCATTAGACCAAATGAATCTAAACCATCTTTTTTATTTGATAAAAGAACAAATGTTAAAGAAGAAAATTTTCATCTTCAACCAGGCACCCCTTATGCTATGTTTATTGCAAATGGTATGAAAGGCGTAACTTTTGTTATCGATATTATTTCTGGGCAAACACTTTTCGATTCTAAAGAAGAAGGCTATACATTTATAACAAGTAGAGATATTATTTTACCAGAAAACAAGTTGGTAGTAAGTGGTATTCGAAAAAATAAAGGAAAAATCGGAGCTTCTTACATTATTTCTGTTTTTGACTTAGCAACTGGTAAAGAAGAATATACCATTCCTCAAAAAGGGAATAATAATGTTACAGGTGTTTCTGATATAATTGATGGAAAATTAATTATTCCAAGAAAAAAAGGATTAGACTGTATTAACCTTTCTACTAAAAATACAGTTTGGACCGCAAATGTTAAAAATATAAATTTTGTAAACGCTCATAAAGATGCTATTTATGCATATCAAGCTTCAACTAATAAAAAAAATACAACTGTTTTTAAAATAAATTCGAATGGGAAACTTGCTTGGAAAGAAGGAAATAAATTAAAAGGAAGCGTTAGACAAACAGAATATGTACCTCAAGGAATTGCTATTTTAACCGATGAAACCTCAGGAAAAAATAGAGAATCTAAAATCTATTTCTTAGATATAAATTCTGGTGATGACTTATGGAAAAAAGCACCAAAAACTAAAGGTTTAGTAAGTCATTTCTACACAGAAGATGATGGGATTATTTTTGGAGTTGCTACTGGAGGAATAAATAAAATTAAATTTAACGGATCTCCTTTATGGAAAAAACCTTTAAAAACAGGACCAAACATTAGCACTTTAGCTAAAACAGACAAAGGCATTCTATATATTACAGCTAAAGATGCAGATATTGTAAATGATAAAACTGGAGAATCTGTTTTTGGTAAAAAAATAAAGTATAAACAATCTAAATCAGTAGCTTCTGCCTATGATAATACCAATAAAAGATTTTTACTAAGTTGTAGTGATGGTCTTTACAGTATAGATGGTAGTTCAGGTAAATATGAAGTTATTGCAAAACCTAAATTTGGTGAAAAAGAAATGCCAACAACTATAGAAATGAGAGGAGAAAACATTTTACTATCCTCTAGCCAGAATATGATGTTGTTAGACAAAAATGGAAAACAAATTTATCATGAGCATTTTAAATCTCCAACTAAAAGTACATTCATGAAAATAATTTCTGGAGCCGTAGCTATAACCTCTATGGCTGTATCTGCAAGCGCTGCTTACAGAGCTGGAGCTAATAGAACTTCTATGGGCAGATATAATTCTTATGGAGCAACTATGGATAGCTATTCTAAAGGTTTTGCCCAAATAGCAGGTGCTTCTTTTGGGGCAATGAGCAAGCGCTTTAAAGCATCGGCTCAAACTCAAAATGATACATTTATTTTAACAAAATTAAGCTCTGGGGTTGGGTTGGTTAAAATTGATAAAGATTCTGGAAAAAAACTAAAAGAAATTTTATTAAAAGACAAAAAACCAACTTACAAAATAGATGATGTAGAAAGAATTTTATACTACCAAGCTAATAAAAATACTATTTACGCTTATCAAATTTAATTGTCTCTCAATCTTAAATTCCAGTCAATATTTTTTTATTGATTGGGATTTTTTATAAAAAATGAAAACGAAACAACATTTATTTGCCGAATGGAACTATTCTCAAAAAGAATGGGATGAGTTTGTTAATATAGAAAGAGCAAACAAAAAAGAAGACAATATCTATTTTGGTATTGGAATTTTAATTTTAGGCACCCTATCGTTAATGCTTTTTAGACAAATTAGTTTTTTTGAAGGTTTGGTATTTGCAGGTCCTTTAGCTGTTCTAATTCCATGGTTAAGAATGAAGTTTGGTTATACCCATTTAAAAAAAGGAATTGCAAAACCTTATGTAAAAATATATTCAGATTATTTAATAATAAACGACAAAAAAATTCAACTTTTTAATAATAACAAAAGAGTTAAAAGTTTAACAATTATAGATACATCAAAAAATAAAAAACTCCTCGAATTCGATATTCAATGGATAACCAGAAAAGGGCCTACAAATGATGAATTTAGAATTTTAATTCCTAAAAACAAGCTCGAAGAAGCACAAAATATCACTAAATTACTTTAAATTACAATTATGAAAAAACTCATTTACTTCTTTGGCATCGTATTCTTCTCTATCTTTCTAATATCAAACTCTGCACAACCTGGTGTCTGGAATGCTGGTGGTAGTGGAAGCTTTACACTATTGTATCCAGAAGATTCTATTGCTTATAAAAAAATTCAGATGAAATCTGAAGATATTTTTATGCAACTTTACAAAGGTTTTGCTGTTGTAAAAGGGAATTATTACTTTAAAAACACTGCTACAGATACACTTAAAATAAAAGTAGGTTACCCTGTAAATAACGTGTTTGAGAATATCGACTTTCATCATGAGGTAAATCATGTAAGAGTAGATGGTTTATATAAAATTAGAGGCTTAATAAATGATAATGAAGCGCCTTTAATTAAAAAACCAAATTCAGAAAAAGATAATTGGTATGTGTGGGAGGTAAGTTTTCCACCACAAAAAATCACCAAATTTACAGTTTACTTTTTAGTAAACACAAACAATGCAAAAATTACTGAAGGTTACAATTCTGATAAAAAGAATGCATTTATATATCTCATAGAAACTGGCTCTATTTGGAAATCTCCCATAGAGAGTGGAAATTTCTACACCCAATTAAAAGACAATATCTCTCTAAAGAATGTAAAAGCAAGTTCTCCAAACCAATTGGCTTACAATAAAGAAAACACAACGTTAAAATTTACTTTATCCGATTATGGAAAAAAACCAGATCCTAACTTTATAATTACGTATGGTAAAACTATTTCTGATTTTAATTTTAAAGAAATAACCCTTAATAGTAACGTGTATTTTAACACTATTGATGATTTTTCAAAACTAAAGTTAAATGATATTAGTTATACAAATGTAGATTTACCTAACCCTTATAAAGTTGGCGGAATTTCTAATACATCTGTTGGTTTCTTATTTTATTTAGGAATTTACGGCCTCCCCATTTTACTTATTATTTTTGGTATTACACTACTTACAATTTTGTATAAAAAATTTGTAAGAAAAAAATAAAATAAATACGGCAAATGCCCTATTGATTTAAGAGCTTTCAAAATGCATTTTTGTAATATATAATTCTTAAAAAATAAATTATGAAAATTTTACAAAAATTAATGCTTTTGGTATGTCTAACAATTCTTTTTTCTTGTTCAAATAATACAGATGAAGAATTAGGTTTAACTGGTGAAGGCACTTTAACAGCTAAAATAGATGGAACAGCATGGAGTTCTTTAAAAGCAACTGTTAGCGCTGTAGTAACAAATGGAGTTTTAGCTGTACAAGGGTCTACTTCTAACGGAGAATTTATTAGAATTAACATTGCTAATTATAATGGTATAGGAACTTACAAAACAGGTGATAATCTTTCTAACACCAATAGCATTTCTTACGGAACAATTACACCAATTGCTACTTGGATGTCTACTTTTAACATTGGAAACGGAACAATTGAAGTTACTGAAGACACAGCTACAACAGTTACAGGTACATTTACTTTTACTGGATTAAATGCCAACGCAGGAAATTCTACAAAAACTGTTACTGAAGGAAAATTTAGCGCTCCAAAATAAAAAGTTGTGCTATGAAAAAGAAAAAATACGGCAGATGCCGTATTTTTTTTCACTTTTAGTTTATTCAACTTTGCATAGAACCAAAAAACAAATATTTATGAAATCTTTAAAAAAAATAATAGCACTTTTTGTGTTTATTGCAATTCTAATAAGTTGTTCAAATAGCAACAATTCTTCTAATGATAATTGTGCAACTGTTTGCGAATATACAATTGCTTCTGGCGAAACAGCAGGTACTGCAGCTGCTTCTATTGAAGGAAGTTATGAATTAACAATGTCTTTTGCTGATGCAGCATCTCCTTATCCTAATGGTACAAAAGCAAAATTTACTTTAATCGACAATGTTTTAACGGTAGAAGTAGAAGGTGAAGCTTGTATTACTATTAAAAACCCAAAACTTACAACTGCTAATTCTACAGAAATTCAGTTTAGAGATACTTGTAGAGATAAAATTTCTTACGATGTTTCTATGACTCAATCTGGAGATTTAAATGAAATCAATATTTCATCAACAGAAACAGGAAAATGGCTTGGTCAATTTAATGACCAATAACGATATTAAGATTGTTTTTTAGGGTTACAGATGGTTGGTAATTTTAATCATATGCCAACCATCTCCTTTAAAACAATTATATTTAACCTTAAAAAACAAAAAAAATGAACAAATTAATTATCTTTTTATTCTTCGGAATTATTTTTCATTTCGACGGATTCAGTCAAGCAGAAGTTTATAACTTAAAATCTCAAAAC
Source organism: Bacteroidia bacterium (assembly GCA_030427865.1). GTDB lineage: Bacteria > Bacteroidota > Bacteroidia > Flavobacteriales > Flavobacteriaceae > Polaribacter. The sequence continues at coordinate 126,015 of JAUICK010000001.1, forward strand.
CTTCATAAAAATGTTCGAAAAACCATTCAACATTACTATTCTTATGATAAAAACAGTGGAGGGTTTGTTAAAAAATCAGTAGATATTAAAAGATACAATGATGATGGCAATTTAATAGAGTCTTACTACTTGTACAACAGTATCTATTCTGATTCTAATCCTACAAAAAAAATATACAATTACAATAGCGAAGGGTTACTAACAAATACAGAAAATATTAGCGACAAAAAAAGTAAATACTCTACCCATTCTGTTTTTACTTACGACAGAAAAGGCAATCTCACTAAAAAAGAATCTGTTTACCAAGACGGAAGCAAGTATTATTCTGTTTATGAAAATGATAGAAAAGGCAGGGTTGTTAACAAAAAAGAATACAACAAATCGAATAACTTAACCGCAGAAGTAACTTATACGTATAAAGGTAATAAAAGAACAGAAACAAGAACAAGTTTTAGCAGCAAAGATGGAAGTATAGTTGGCACTTATATAACCGTTTTTGATGATGGTGCAAAAATTTCTTATAAATCGAATAGCAAATACGGAAATTCTACAACTACTTACGAGTACGATAAAGAAGGAAATCTTCTTAAATCTAATTATAGTGGTAAAAAAAATTCTACCACTTCTTATAATTATGTATATGACAAAAAAGACAATTGGGTAAAGAAGCATTATAGATCTGGGAAATATCAATATTTTTATTTTAGAGAAATTTATTTTAAAAATGGTGATGTTTCTGGAAGCAGCGAATTTGACAGAATTTTTATAAACAGACATGGTAACTTTGCTAATGTAGAAGTTGTACCTCTAAAAAAGAAAGAACTAAAAAGGAAGAAGAACAATACAAACTCTAATGTTAACTACAATAGCGGAATGCCCGCTTTTAGTTACAAAAACTGGAAATATACTTTTGTAAACATGAACGATAAAATATCTGATATTTCTGGAAGAGTTAATCTTACAGTACCAAATAATTCAAAACTATCAAGCGGGGCTACAGTTAAATTTAAAGTAGATATAGATGGTGCAGAAACCAAAAACTTAACTTATACAGTTAACGAGTATTTCTATGACAAAAAAACTGACAGACATTTCTGGTCGCTAAAATCTCAAGCCAATCAATCTAAAGGTACTTTGTGTATATTCAAAAATTCTCAAAGACTTAGAAGTAAAGATGTAATTGGACTGTTAATGGTTGGTAAAGAAGGTAGTAAAATAAGTTTTTATCTTCAATAAATTTATTTTTTTTTAATGTTTAATCTATCAGAAAATTTACATATTATATTTTGGTTTCTACTACTTTTAAAAGTTGTATTAATTATTTATTTCGTTATAAATCATCAAAAATTAAAAGCAGTAGAAACTAATAGATTAAACCTTTTATATGCTGAGTATAAAGCTGAAAAAAACAAAGCTATAAAACTTAAAAAAACACCAAAACAAATACAGCTCTTAAAAAAGAATACGCATCAAAAAATATTAAAAATTAAAATTGATGTTGTAAATATTCGTTTTACTTTAAACGAAATTTTTAATTAGCTTTTAAATTCTAAAAACAACTTTATGAAACTTCAACAAAAATCATTTTTATTGATAATGTTTTTTTGTTTTTTATATACTCATACAAAGAGTCAATCTAAACTAGACAAAGAGTTGTTAAATGCCTATTTAAGTAAAGATTCTTCTAATTATTTATTTAAAAAAGTACATCAGAAATTAAAAACTAAAGCAGATTCAGCAAGTTATTTTTATTTTAAGTTTTTTCAAAAAGACAAATTAAACGAAAACGATAGTGTTACCTATTATGCAAAAAAAGTAATTCCTATTTTTCAAGAGTTAGACACAGTTAATCGATTAAGAAAAATACATGTAAGGTTGTATTATCAAAATTTACATATTGGTAATTACGATAATGCTTTAAAAGAGATACAAACTGCTTTAGAACTTGCAAAAAAACAAAAAGACACCTCTTTTATATCTCTTCATTATGCAGATATTTCTATTCTTTATCATGATTTTAATTTTTTCGACAAAGGAGTTGCATACGGCAAAAAAGCTTTTGCTATAATGAACAAAGCCAAAAACAAAGAGTATAAATATTTAATGTTTGCCAATAATGCTATTGGAATAAATTTTGATGACTGGAACAAACCAGATAGTGCACTTTTTTACCATTATAAAAACCTTAGTTATCTTAAAAAAGTAAAAGACTCTTTACAGTTTGCTTTTGTACATAACAACATTGCCAACACCAATTTAAAAATTAAAAACTTTGCAAAAGCAAAGCAGTTTTTAAAAAGAGCTCTTGCCATAAATTTAATAAGAAATAGAGATTATAACTTAGCATCTAACTATACAAATTTAGCTACAATAGCTTATCAAGAAAGTAAAAATTTAGAAGCAAAAAGTTATTTTAAAAAAGCAAATTATCATGCAAATAGAAGCAACAGCATAGAAAAAATAAGAGACGTTTTAAAACAAGAGTATTTATATTACAAGAAAATTAAAAACTATAAAAAAGCACTTGAAAAGCAAGACGCATTTTATGTACTTCAAGATTCTGTTTTTAACAAAGAAAGAGCAGATAAATTCTCAAAATTAGAAATAGAATATCAAACCGAAAAAAAAGAAAAAGAAATTGCCCAACAAAAAGAGCAGTTACTAGCTCAAGAATTAGCGATTAAAAATAGAAATCTTTATGCAATTTTATTGGGTGCTTCTTTACTAATTTTAGCTATTATTTTCTTTAGTATCTACAAAAGAAACCAGTTAAAAAGAAAACAACTACAAAAAGAAATAGATCTTAAAGATGCTTTAGCAACAATAAAAACACAAAACAGATTACAAGAACAACGTTTAAGAATATCAAGAGATTTACACGATAACATTGGCTCTCAATTAACCTTTATTATTTCTTCTGTAGATAATTTAAAATACATTTCTAAAGATGCAAACGAAAAATTAAAAGATAAATTAGCGAATATCAGTTCGTTTACATCAAATACAATATACGAGCTAAGAGATACTATTTGGGCAATGAATAAATCTGAAATTACCATAGAAGATTTACATACCAGAGTACTCTCTTTTGTTGAAAAAGCTAAAAAAGCTATTCAAAATATAGATTTTGAAATAGATCAAAAAACGAATGAAAATGTTTCTTTTTCTTCTTTAAAAGGGATGAATATTTTTAGAGTAATTCAAGAAGCAATTAATAATGCTATTAAATATGCAGAAGCTTCAAAAATTTGCGTTCAAATTAATCAAGAAAAAGATAAACTTATCATAAACATCAAAGACAATGGTAAAGGTTTTAACCTTAATACTGTTAAATTAGGAAATGGTTTAAGTAATATCGAAAAGCGCATAAGTGAAATTGATGGGAAAGTAGCAATCCAATCAGAATTAAAAAAAGGAACTAATATTAGAATTATTTGTAAATTGTAATTTATGAAAAAATTTCTCTGCACAATATATTTTATATTTTCTATAACGGTTATTTTTTGTCAGTCTGCATCAGATTTAAACGAAAAAGCAATGTCTTCTTATAAAGACAATCAACAAAAAGCTATACAAATTTTAGACAAAGCTCTAATTTTAGCTAAAAATGATACTAATTTAGGTTTAATAGCTAAAATTAAAAATAATTTAGGGATAGTTTATCGTGATTTAGGGAAATTTGAAAAAGCAAAAAAGTTATCTCAAGAAGCACTTAAAAATGCTAAAGATTCAATAGTTATTGCTACTATTTATAATAATATTGGAGCTTGTAATAGAAAGCTTGGTCTTTATAAAGAAGCTATTACAAATTATTTAATAAGCTTAAAAATTTATGAATCAAATCAAAAATTAAAAGAGGCAGCTACAATCAATAACAATATAGCTGTTGTTTATACTTATTTGAACTTAAATAAGAAATCTTTAGAGTATTATGAAAAAGCTAAATCTGTTTTTGAAAAGTTAAATAATAAAAAAGGAATCTCTCAAACCTATAATAACATCGCTATAATTTATGCAAATCAAGGAAATATAGAAAATGCTTTAGCTAATTTTAGATATTCTCTACAACTCGAAAAAAAGCTAAATGATAAAAAAGGAATAGCCGAATCTGCAAATAATGTGGGTACTGCGCATTACTTTTTAGGAGCTATCGACTCTGCTATTTATTATTTTAAAACATCTGCTTTAATTGAAAAAAGAATTGGAAACATTGCTGGTATTAGTGGAAGTTATAACAATATAGCTCAAATTCTCATAGAAAATAAAAGATTAAGAGAAGCCAAGAAATATTTAGATAGTGCTTTTCTAATAGCTAAGGAACATAAAACATCAGATGATATAGAAAATAGTCTACTGAATTATACAGATTATTATGAAGCCTTAGGTAATTATAAAACATCTCTAAACTACCTAAAAAAATATCATAAAGTAAATGATAGCATTATAAAGAAATCAAATATTGAAAAAATTCAAGAAATTGAAACCAAATATCAAACAGAAAAGAAAGAAAAAGAGATTGCTGTTCAAAAAGAACAATTATTAGAAAAAGAATTAGAAATAAAAAACAAAAGACTTTCTTCTATTCTTTTAGGTTTTGCATTATGTATTATGGCGTTAATTTCATTTTTTATATTTAAAAGAAACCAACTTAAAAGAAAACAATTACAAAAAGAAATAGATTTAAAAGATGCATTAGCAACAATAAAAACACAAAATAGATTACAAGAACAACGTTTAAGAATTTCAAGAGATTTGCACGATAATATTGGTTCTCAGTTAACCTTTATTATTTCTTCTATAGATAATTTAAAGTTTATTTCTAAAGATGCTAACGAAAAATTAAAAGATAAATTAGCGAAAATTAGTTCGTTTACATCGAATACAATATACGAACTAAGAGATACTATATGGGCAATGAATAAATCTGAAATTACCATAGAAGATTTACATGCAAGAATATTATCTTTTGTAGAAAAAGCAAAAAATGCAACAGAGCATATAAGTTTTACAGTTAATTATAACATCGACAAAAACACTTCTTTTTCTTCTTTAGTAGGAATGAATATTTTTAGGGTTATTCAAGAAGCGATTAATAACGCATTAAAATATGCTAATGCTTCAAAAATTGAAATTAACCTACAAAAGAAAATAGATTTATTTGAAGCTATTGTAAAAGATAACGGAGATGGTTTTAACATCAAAAAAATTACTTTAGGAAATGGGTTGAGTAATATGGAAAAAAGAATGAGCGAAATTAACGGAAAAGTAAAAATAGCTTCAGAAATTAAAAAGGGTACAGAAATACTAATAACATTAACTTTAAAAAATACGTCAAATGACGTATAAAAAAGCTCAAAATCATTCTATAAATTAGTAGAAAACGAACCACTATGAATTTAAAAATTTGCATTGCAGAAGACAATTACTTCTTAGTCAAAGCCATAAAAGAAAAACTTTCTTTTTTTGATGATGTGTCCATAAAATTTCATGCAAATAATGGAGCAGAATTAATTGGTAAATTAGAAGACAACCATAACATAGATGTAATTCTTATGGATATTCAAATGCCAGAAATGGACGGAATTAAAGCCACTGAATTGGTAAAAAACAAATATCCACAAATAAAAATAATAATGCTTACTGTTGTAGATGATGATGATTATGTATTTAAAGCTATAAAAGCTGGAGCAAATGGATACTTGCTAAAAGAAATTGATGCCGAAAATTTATATAAAAGTATTCTTGAAGTTACAAAAGGTGGCGCACCAATGACGCCAAGTATTGCTCTTAAAACCCTTAATTTATTAAGAAACCCTAATTTATTAGACATAAAACTTAATGAACAAGAAGAAATAAAACTCTCTAAGCGAGAAACTGAAATTCTAATACAATTAAGTAAAGGCTTAAATTATAATGACATCTCAGACAACCTAATTATTTCTCCATCTACAGTAAGAAAACATATCGAAAACATATACAAAAAACTGCAAGTTCACAGTAAAATGGAAGCAGTGATGAAAGCACAGAGAAGAAACTTAATTTAAATACAAATAAATTGTGTATTTTTATAAAGTATAATTTCCCCTCGTAAAAATGATTCAAAAAATTTTAATAGGTTTATTTTCAGGGATTTTAATAGGTATGTTTGTAACTTCTATTTTTGTTTCTAAAGAAACCTCTTTAATTAATTTATTTCTAACAAAAATTACTGCAACTTCTATTATTACAGGCTTGTTTTGTAGTATTTACGGCTATTTTTCTAAATCTAAATTACAGGTATTTATAATCTCAATTATTATTGGTATTATAGTTTTTTACTTAAAGTATTTACTTACTGGCCACCATTTCGACCCAGTAACTATGGGTGCTTTTGTTGGAGCAATGCTTGGAGGAATCTTAGCTGTAGTAAGAAAACTAACAAGCTCTTTAAGAGTTTACAGAAGATTACAAAGACTTAGAAAAAAAGGTTTTTACAATTAAGATTTTGTTACGAATTGATCTACATTTTGCCAAGGCCCTCCATTAATTACATCAACACCATTTTGCGCTAAAAATTGAGATGCTTGTCCACTTCTACCTCCACTTCTACAAACAGTAATAACTGGTTTTTTCCAAGATTTTATTTCTTCTATTTCTGTGGGAATTAAATTTAAAACAATATGCTTTGCAGATTCTGTGTGCCCTTCATTCCACTCTGCTTGTGTTCTAACATCTAAAACTATAGCTCCTTTTTCTAAATATTCTTTAATCTCTTCAGACTTGTTCTTCTGACTAAACATACCAAATAAACCCATTTTATATTTTTTTATTATGGCACAAAACTAATCCATTCTCAATTAATTTTGTGTAGCTTTTGTTACACTTTAAATTTTCTAATTTGTCTAAAATACTCGTTTTTATAGAAAAATTATAGTGCAAAGCTAATTCATAAAGTTCTAATAACAATAACCAATCTAACGGAAACTTAGTTTTTAACTGATTAAATATTTTTGTTATTTTTTCTTCTGATTTGATTTTGTTTTCTCTAATATCTCTTACCTCTTCATAAAGTTTATACAGTTCTTTTTGAGAATCTGAATAATTTATTTTGTGGGTTTTAGTTTCAGATACTTTTCCTAAATTTAAAAAAGAGGCAGCATCTGCAGGGCCAGAATAAGCAGCAACTACTTCTTTACCAATAGCCATATCATAAATTCCCCAATCTGGTTTAAATAAAATTCTATCAAAATGTTTTACAGTACAATTTTTAAAGGTAATTAGTTGTATTCTTCCCCTTAAGTCTCTTGTTCCTGTTATTACATCACCTTGTACTTTTATTCCGCCCTCAAACTCTAAAACAATTTGTTTTCCTTCATAGATTTGATAGGCTTCCAAATCTCTTGGGCTCATGTTTTCTATAGGAATATTAATTCCTTTTAATTTTCCAACAGGACTTCCAAAACCATCTTTATGATTTTCTACCCCATGCCCAATTAATTCTTTATCTCTATTAGCTAAAGCTGTTTCTCCTGTAGTTTGAAAATAAATAGGATTACCATTTTCATCGGCAATTACGTCTGTAAAAACACCCGATATTTGAAGTCCAGTACTCAATTCAATGGTTCCTAAATTTTTAGAATTAATTAATTTTTGTATTCCTTTTAAACCTCCTCTACGAATTGCCATTTTATTAGCAAATTGTTCTAAAACTAAGCTCAAGTGTGCAAAATCTGGAGTAACAAATAATTGAGGCTGCGGTTTTGTAATATCAAAATTTACATTTGCAGCATCAATAGAGTAAGGCACTTTTTTTACCTCATCTTGCATACACCATTTGCTCTCTCCTATTGATGATAATAAACCTGCTCCATATATCTTTGGATTTTCTAATGTTCCAATTAATCCATATTCTACTGTCCACCAATGTAGATTTCTTATTTGAGCCATTTCTGATAATTCGCCCATATTATTTTGAAGATATTCTACTTTTTCTTGAGCTTCAAGAATTTCTTTTTCTGATGAATTTGGATCTTCTTTTAAAATAGATAAAAGTCGAATTGCTTCATACATTTCATAATCTTTTGCAGATGAAATTGCTTTACTACCTATCTCTCCAAACCTTCGCAAATATTCTGCATATTCTGGGTTTGCAATAATTGGTGCATGACCAGCTGCTTCGTGAATAATATCTGGTGCTGGCGTATATTCTATATGATCTATAGTTCTCATATCTGAAGCAATTACCAAAACATTATAAGCTTGAAACTCCATAAAAGCATTTGGAGGAATAAAACCATCTACAGAAACAGCTGCCCAACCAATTTCTTTTAAAATTCGATTCATTCCCTCCATGTAAGGGATATTTTCTACAGAAATACCTGTTTTACTCAACCCTTTAACATAAGATTCGTGAGCAACTTTAGTTAAATAATCCACATTCATTCTCATTACATACCTCCAAACTGCTTGATTTTGCGCTGTATATTCTTCATAAGGCTGTTTTACCACAAACTTATGTAAGTGTTTGGGCAATTTTTTTGTGACATTGTTTAATTCAAAGTGCGTTTTCATAAAATAATTGAATTATTCTCACAAAATTACACATTAAAATACTGATTACACATTCTAACCCTGTTAAAACTTCAGTTTTTGTATATTTATCCCAATCAACAAAAAATCTAAACAAATGAGATTAGGAAGAAGAGGTGGAAGCTTTAAAATTCGCCTATTTATTGGTATAGCAATAGTTGCTTTTGCATATTTAAGAAAATGTAGCCAAAGTGAGGTAAATCCTTACACAGGTAAATCACAAGCTATAAGTTTATCTCCACAACAAGAAATTGCTATTGGTTTACAGCAAGCGCCAATGATGGCACAACAACATGGTGGGCTATACCCTAACCAACAATTACAAGGTTTTGTTGATAAAGTGGGTAAAAAGTTAGTAGATAATACTATTGCTAAAAATTCTGAATACAGATATGAATTTCATTTATTAAAAGATGAAAGAACAATTAATGCTTTTGCACTACCTGGTGGGCAGATTTTTATTACTTACGCCCTTTTTTCTAAATTGAAAAACGAAGACCAATTAGCGGGTGTTTTAGGGCATGAAATTGGACACGTTTTAGGAAAACACTCTAACGAAAGAATTACTGATGCTAACTTCTGGAAATTATTAACCATGGGCGCTTCGGTTGGAGCTGATTTAGGAGAATTAGCAAATGGAATTGGGCAACAAACTCTATTAAAAAATGGACGTGGAGATGAGTTAGAAAGTGATGAATTAGGTGTAAAGTTAATGATTGATGCTGGGTATAACCCAGAGAGTTTAATTGGGGTTATGCATATTTTAAAAGCTGCTGCTGGCCCTAATAGAGTTCCAGAGTTTCAGAGTACACATCCAGATCCTGAAAATAGAATTGCAAAAATTAAAGCAGCCATTAGAAAGTATAGAAAATGATTTAGATGTAACAATTTTAAACTTTTAGCTACAAATACTTAAAGATAAAAAAATGTTATGGCTGGAGAAGGTTTTGTTACACACATGATTACGAGTCTAAAAAACAACAAAAGAGCTCGTATTTCTACTTTTAAAAAACTAAAAGATTTTAAAAAAGCTAAAAAGGCTGAGCTTCATTTTGAAAAAAAAGCAAACCCTCTTGAACTTAAAAAAATTAAAGATAAAATTCTAAAAGAAAACGAAACTGCTTTTTTTAAGAAAATAATACTACTTGTTGTTAGTATCATTTTAATTCTAATTTTCTAAGTTATACTAAATAAAAAATAGACTACCTTCTAAGAGTAGTCTATTTTAACAATATAATTAAGGGATAATATTTACAATGCTTCTTTTATCACTTTAAAAGCATCTACTGCTTTAGACCTTTTTGCAATAGACAAAGCTGTGAGATTACCTTTATCTGATTTAACTTTTAGTTTAGCTCCGTTTTTAATTAAAAGTTTAGCAATTTTTGCTTTGTTGTGTCTTGCTGCAAACATTAATGGAGTTAATCCGTTAGATTTTCTATTCACGTTTTCTCCAGCATCTATTAATGCCTTAACTGCATTAAAATCTCCCATTTGAATTAGCTTGCAAAATGCATTTACTTTATATGAATACGTTTTGCTTATAGCTTTTATATTTGTTGTTTTAAAAGAGTTCGCATTTACTGAACCAAATGCAAAAAAACAGACTAAAATTGGTAAAATTAATTTTTTCATAATTAAAGGTTTTAGGTTATAAATTGTTTGTATATTTTGATTATAAGACTAATCATACTCCTTAATGTTTCAATAAAACCCCCTTATTAACAGGTGTTTAACAATCTTTTTTGTTTTTTATTAAAGAAATCACAATTAACGTTAAATCAATTATTTTGTCTTTTGTAACATTCTATTTCAACTAAAAGTTTGCTAAAATATTTTACGCTATCGGTTTCGTAAAAATTTTAAAATACGCCAGAAATCTTTCTTATTTTTACTGTTCAATTTAAGACAATGAACAAGAAAGTTATATTAATGATTTTGGATGGTTGGGGAATTACACAAAACCCTAAAGTATCCGCAATTTACAACGCAAAAACATCATATATAGATAGTTTATATGACAAATACCCAAATGCTGAATTAAGAACAGATGGAGAGCATGTAGGGTTACCTGAAGGGCAAATGGGTAATTCTGAAGTGGGGCACATGAATTTAGGTGCGGGTAGAATAGTATATCAAAATTTAGCAAGAATAAATAAAGCCGTTAGAGAAAAAACCTTAGGAAAAGAAAAAGTTTTACTTGACACCTTAAATTATGCTAAAAAAAACAACAAAGATGTTCATTTATTAGGGTTGGTTTCTAATGGTGGGATACATGCACACATAGATCATTTAAAAGGAATTATTGATGTTGCCAAAGAAAACAATGTAAATAATGTGTATTTACATGCCTTTACAGATGGTAGAGATTGCGACCCAAAATCAGGTACTTATTTCATCAAAGACGTTCAAGATTATATGGCAAAAAATGGTGGAGAATTAGCTTCTGTTACTGGGCGTTATTACGCAATGGATAGAGACAATCGTTGGGAACGTATTAAAGAAGCTTATGATGGTGTTGTAAAAGGTATTGGTACAAAAACCACTAATGCTATTGCAACAATGCAAGCAAATTATAAGAATGATATTACGGATGAATTTCACAAACCAATTATTATTACAGACGAAAATGGAAACCCTAAAACTCAAATAAAAGAGGGAGATGTTGTTATTTTCTTTAACTACAGAACAGACAGAGGTAGAGAATTAACCAACGCTTTATCTCAGCAAGATTTTCCAGAATACAATATGAAGAAATTAGATTTGTATTACACTACTATGACTTTGTATGATGATACTTTTACAGGAATTAATGTTATTTACACCAATGAAAACATTAAAAACACATTGGGTGAAGTTTTAGCCAATGCTAATAAAAAACAAATTCGTATTGCAGAAACAGAGAAATATCCTCATGTTACATTTTTCTTTTCTGGAGGACAAGAACAACCTTTTAAAGGAGAAAAAAGAATTTTACGAAACTCACCAAAAGTTGCAACTTACGATTTAAAACCAGAAATGTCGGCTTACGAATTAAAAGATGCTTTATGTGAAGATTTAAAGAAAGAAGAAGCAGATTTTGTTTGTTTAAACTTTGCTAACGGAGATATGGTTGGCCATACAGGTGTTATGGAAGCTGCTATAAAAGCCTGTGAAGCTGTAGATGAATGTGCTAAAGATGTTATAGAAACTGGGTTGGCAAATGGGTATTCTATTTTATTAATTGCAGACCATGGAAATTGTGAAACTATGATGAATCCAGATGGCTCTCCTCATACTGCCCACACCACAAATCCTGTTCCTTTCATTTTAATTGATAAAGAAATAAAATCAATAAAAAGTGGTATATTGGGCGATATTGCTCCTACTATTTTAGAATTAATGGGCATAGAACAACCTAAAGAAATGACACAACATTCTTTATTATAATTAAATCTTTATAGAAATGAAAAATTTTGTTTTATTAATTTTTGTCTTTGCTTTACTTTCTTGTAATGCTCAAAAAAAAATTACAGCAGAGAAAAATCAAAGCGGCGATTTAGTTGGGTTTGCTAATAAAGAATCATTTAATCAAGCCCCATATAAAACTTGGTTCGATCAAAAATATGAGGCTTACCAACCAGATGCAGCTACTATTACCTTACTTAAAAAGAAATTAAAAGGAATTAAAATTAAAGGCTTTATGGGCACTTGGTGTGGAGATAGCAAAAGAGAAACACCTCATTTTTATAAAATTTTAGAACAGACAGATTTTAATCTAAATAATTTAGAATTAGTTACCGTAAACAGAAGTAAAAAAACACCAGATAACCTACAAGAAGGTTTAGACATTAAAAGAGTTCCTACTTTTATTTTTTATAAAAAAGGGAAAGAAATTGGGCGTTATGTAGAGTACGCTCGCGAATCTCTTGAAAAAGATATTTTAAAAATTGTTTCTGGAGAAGCATATAAACATTCTTACGATAATTAATGTTACCTAAGAATCCTTTAATTATTGCTGTTGATTTTGATGGTACTATTGTAGAAGATGCATATCCTAAAATTGGCAAAGAAATGATTTTTGCTTTTGAAACCCTTAAGAAACTACAATCTCAAGGGCATAGATTAATTCTTTGGACCTATAGAAGTGGAAAAAAATTAGACGAAGCTGTTACTTTTTGTAAAGAAAACGGACTCGAATTTTATGCTGTAAACAAAAATTTTCCTGAAGAAAATTATGATAAAAAATACAGTCGAAAAATTCATGCAGACTTATTTATTGATGATAGAAATATTGGTGGTTTTTTAGGATGGACAGCCATTTACAAACTCATCTTTAACCAAGAAGCTCCTCAAAAAAAGAAAAAAAGCATCTTCTCTTTTTTTAAATAAACCATTACATTAAATCTCTAAAATCTTTTTCTAAATTTTCTCTATGATTTGGGTGTGCAATCTTAATCAATTCTTTCTGCCTTTGTTTTAAAGATTTTCCATATAAATTAGCAACCCCATATTCGGTTACAATAAAATGTGCATGTGCTCTTGTGGTTACCACACCTGCTCCTCTTTTTAAATATGGTACAATTTTACTTTCTCCTTTTGCAGTTACAGACGGCAATGCAATAATAGCTTTTCCACCTTCACTTAGAGAAGCTCCTCTTATAAAATCCATTTGTCCACCAACACCAGAATACATTTTTGTACCAATAGAATCTGCACAAATTTGACCAGATAAATCTACTTCTATAGCAGAATTAATAGCGACCATCTTAGGGTTTAATTTAATATTTGCAGCATTGTTTACATAATCTGCAGATCTTAATTCTATAAAAGGATTATCATCTGCATAATCATATAATTTTTTACTTCCTATTAAAAAAGTAGCCAATGCTCTTCCCGGATTAATACCTTTATAATTACTATTAATTACATCTTTTTCAATTAAATCTACAACGCCATCAGAAAACATTTCTGTATGCAAACCTAAATCTTTATGGTTTTTTAATCTTGATAAAACTGCATTTGGTATTGTACCAATTCCCATTTGTAGCGTGCTTCTATCTTCAATTAAATTAGCAACAAAATCGCCAATTTTATTTTCTATCTCTGTTGATGGAGGCATGTGATGTTCAAAAATTGGGGTGTCTACTTCTACCAAAGCATCTATTTCAGAAATATGTATAATCCCTTCACCATGAATTCTTGGCATTTGAGGATTTACTTGAGCAATTACATATTTGGCATTTTCGATTACCGCTAAAATAGCTTCAACAGAAGCCCCTAAAGAACAATATCCATGTCTATCTGGAGATGAAACATGAATCAAAGCAACATCTACAGGCAAAACATTTCTTTTAAAAAGCAATGGAACTTCACTTAAAAAAATAGGAGTGTAAGAACCATTTCCTTCTTTTAAAGTATGCCTTACATTGGCTCCTATAAAAAAAGAATTTACATGAAAGCTGTTCTTAAATTTTATAGCTGCATAAGGTGCTTTTCCTTCTGTGTGTAAATGACAAACTTCAACATTTTTTAACTCTTTATGTCTATCTGTCATTGCATTTATTAATTCTTGAGGTGTTGCAGCAGCAGCTTGCACATAAACTCTATCATTAGATTTAATAACCTTTACAGCTTCTTCTGCAGAAAAATATTTATACATTTTTTATTCGTTTTAGTTTTACAAATTTCCGAATAAACCTTTTTAAAAAAGGTAATAAATATCATCATTAATTAAAATTCTAAATAAGTATCTTTGCAGCTTAATTCTATTAAAATGATTAAAATAAAAACCAGAGAAGAAATAGAATTGATGCGAGAAAGTGCATTAATAGTTTCAAGAACTTTAGGCATGCTTGCCAAAGAGGTAAAACCTGGAGTTTCTACATTATATTTAGATAAACTTGCAGAAGATTTTATTAGAGCAGAAGGTGCTATTCCTGGTTTTTTAGGTTTGTATAATTTTCCTAACACACTTTGCATGAGTCCTAACTCTCAAGTGGTACATGGAATCCCTAATAAAAACCCTTTGCAAGAAGGTGATATTCTTTCTATAGATTGTGGCGCTAAGAAAAACGGTTTTTATGGCGACCATGCATACACTTTTGCTGTTGGAGAAATTGCTTTAGAAACCAAGAAACTTTTAGAGGTTACTAGAGAGAGTTTATATGTGGGTATTAGAGAGTTTAAGATAGGCAATAGAGTTGGAGATGTTGGTTTTGCTATTCAGAATTTTACTGAAAAACACGGTTATGGTGTTGTAAGAGAATTGGTTGGTCATGGTTTAGGAAGAGAAATGCACGAAGATCCAGAAATGCCAAATTACGGAAGAAGAGGGAGAGGAAAAAAATTTGTAGAAGGTATGGTAGTTGCCATAGAACCTATGACAAATTTAGGAACTCATAAAATTAGACAACATAATGATGGTTGGACAATTACTACTTTAGACAATAAACCCTCTGCTCATTTTGAGCATGATGTGGCTATTGTAAACGGAAAACCAGAATTACTTTCTACTTTTAAATATGTACACGAAGTATTAGGGGTTGAGACTAATGAAGAAGATGAATTTAGATCGTAAACCCATATAATTCGTGTCTATATTCAAATCCATATTAAATACGATTCCTAGACCATGGTTAATTAAAGTAAGTTACTTGGTTCGCCCAATAATAGCTTTTTCTTTAAAAGGTAATGCATACACAGACCCCATAGATGGAAAAAGTTTTCGTAAATTCTTATCATATGGATATGGAAAACAAAGAAAAAATGCTCTATCTCCATCAACGTTATCTTTAGAAAGACATCGATTAATGTGGCTGTTTTTAAAAGATGAAACTAATTTTTTTACATCTACTCAAAAACTAAAAACCTTGCATATTGCTCCTGAGCAATGTTTTTTAGACATCTTTAGAAAACAAAAAAATTTAGAATACATTACCTCAGATTTAGAATCTCCAATTGCTGATGTAAAAGCAGACATTTGCAATTTACCTTTTGATGATAATTCGTTTGATGTTATTTTTTGTAATCATGTTTTAGAACATATTTCTGATGACACTAAAGCAATGCAAGAATTATATCGTGTTATGAAAAAAGGAGGTTTTGGTATTTTTCAAATTCCACAAGATTTATCAAGAGCAGCAACTTTTGAAGATAATGCTATAACAGATAAAAAAGAACGTGCCAAAATTTTTGGACAGTATGACCATGTAAGAATTTATGGCAGAGATTATTTTGATAAACTTCGTACTATTGGGTTTATCGTAGATGAAATAGATTATACAAAAAAAATCGCTCCAGAAAAATTAGAACGATTTTGTTTAATGAAGAATGAAATTCTTCCTGTATGTTATAAAAAATAGTTATTGTTTAGAATTGGTTCTTAAAAAATCTGCCAATTTTTCTAATTTCTCATTTTTTAAAACAATAAAACCATTTTCCTTTAATTGGTAAATCCCATCCTCTACCTTTACTACTTTTACACTTCCAAAATATTTTCCAGATTCATCTTCTGGAGTACTCACTTTTGTTCCATTTTGATTTATCCAAATTGTTTTACCTGCTTTTAATGCTTGGTACTTGTTGTTGTAAAAGGGACCAATATATTGGTAAGTAGAAGAAGCGTTTAATACTTTTCCGTCTACAGAACATAAAAAAGAATGAACCTGATATCCGTTATTAAAGTATAATGGATGAATTCCGCCACCTAAATGACCGCCAAATGCATACCAAACTTTATTAATTTTTACCTCTTCATCTTTATTGTATTTGTCTATAACATCATTTCTTTTTAAGTTTTTAAAAAGATCTTGTTTGTTTGCAATTTTTACATTTTTTCTAGCGTTTAAATCATACACCATTGGTTCGTAAGAATTGTTAGGATAAGCAACAAATCTTCCATTACCTCTTGGTAACATTACTTGGCCATAGTGGGTAGAAAGCGTATTGAAATCTGAAGGGCTTGGCAATAAATAACCAGATTTATCAGTTGTGTTATAACAATAGATTTTAGTTGGTTCTTGTTTTTTATTTTTAAGAATTATAAAGCTATCAAAACTTAGAGCATCTTTATATTCATTTGCTTCTACGAGAATTTCTCCTCTATCTGTTATAATTCCGTAAGAATTATTTCGTTTAAATATTGCTAAATTGTTTTTATTAAACGGATATATGGTATCTAATTTTAGAGAAAGAGATTTAGATTTATTAACCCAAACTGTTTTTAAAGAATCTATTCGTCTAAGTTCTTTCTCTTTTTTTATTCGTTCTTCTTCTAATCTTTTTTCTTCTTTTAACTGGGCTTCTAATTCTTCATTAATGTTTACAAAAAGCTCTAAAAACTCTGTATATTCTTCAGATTTTTTATTTTTTGCTATTAAAAAGTACTGTTTTGCAAAACTTTTGGCTTCAGAAAAATTTCTTAGTTCGTAATGTATAAGAGTTCCCAATCTTGCAACTTTAGAAGAAGTTATGGTATCCATATACTTCATTGCTTTATTAAAATGCTCTAAAGAGAGCTCTATTTCTAAGTTGTTAAGACTTTCTTGAGACCTTTTAATATATACATTTGCAATTTCTTTATTAGATTGAGCATTAGCTAAAGCGAATGTCATTAAGCATAAGAATGCTAAAAGTAATTTTTTCATAGTAAAAAATAATTATCCCCAATTATAAACCGCAATATAGCAAAAATACTACTCATTATACCAAGAATGCTACCTACTTATAAGTATTTGTAGAATATTCTTTTAAGTTTCCTTTCTGATTTACAAATAATAAAATTGCATCTAAATTTTTGTGGTTATTTAAAAAATCTATTGTTTTTTCATAACCCATTGCCATAAAAGCTGTAGCATAAGCATCTACATCTGCACAATCTAAACTTGCTATTACAGAAACACTTAATAGGTTACTTTCTATTGCATAGCCTGTCTTAGGATTAACTGTATGCACATATTTTTTGCCATCTTTAGAAAGTCTATATTTTCTGTAATTACCTGAAGTAGCCATAGATTTATTAGATAAATTTAAAGTTTTATAACCACTTTTGCCATCTTTATTTAATGGGTCTACTAATTTAATGCTCCAAGATGATTTATTCTTTTTCAGACCTTTAGTTCTTATTTCTCCTCCAATTTCTATCAAATAATTAGCTATTTTTTTATCATTAAAAAAACGTGCAACTATATCTATTCCAAATCCTTTAGCAATAGAATTAAAATCTAAGTAAATCTTTCTATGGCTTTTGTATACTTTTCTATTTTTAATTGTTACTTTTTCTAAACCAACATACTTCATTTGTGCATTTACTTCTTCGCTACTCAAATCTTTTATTTCGTTTTTTGGTCCAAAACCCCAAGCATTAACCAAGTTTCCAACAGTAGGATCGAAATAACCATTGGTTTCTTTATAGATTTTCTTAGATTTATGAAATACTTCTAAAAATAAATTATCTACAACTACAGTAGAGTCGTTATGATTTATTCTTGAAATATCTGAGCTAGAGATGTAAGTAGAAAGCGACTTATTCATCAAAAAAAACAAACTATCTATAGATTTTTGATAGTTTTGAGTCGCATTCAAATACACAATCTTATAGGTGGTTCCAAAAACTTGCCCTTGTAAAGTGTAATTTTGTTGTATTTTTTCTTTGTTACAGCTGTAAAAAATTCCAAGAATAGCAATAAAAACAAAGATTTTTTTTGATATCATTAACATTGTATTGGTGAAACAAAAATAGTGTATAAAATTTTCATAAAATATCGTTAATACTAGTTTTTATAAATACATTTTGCTAAATTTGTTAACTGAATTTAATCGTTAAAAAAATGAAAAGATTATCAGTTGCCTTATTATCAGTAATTTTAATAAGTTCTTGTGTTTCAAAAAAAGAATACGCTGCTTTAGAATTAAAGCATCAAAACACAGAAAAAGAACTTCTTGCTGTTAAAACTAACTTACAGAAATGTTTAATAGAAAAAGAAAAAGAAGACACAAGGGTTTTTGCTCTTAAAGAACAAGTAAAATCTTTAAAACAAGACAAAAAAACTGCTTTAAAACAAGTAGAAAACTTAACTGTTTTAACGCAATCTTCTTCAGACAATATTAAAAGCGTAATTTCTCAATTAAGCGAAAAAGACAAATATATTAATGGTGTTAGAAAAGCGATGACTCAAAAAGACTCATTAAACTTAGCTATTAAATACCATTTAACGAGAAACTTAACAGACGGAATTCAAGATAAAGATATCGAAGTAAATGTTGAAAAAACTGTAGTTTTTATTTCTATTTCTGATAAACTATTATTTAAAAGCGCAAGTTATAATGTAACTGAAAAAGCTTATCCAGTTTTAGAAAAAATTGCTAAAGTTATTAACGACCAACCAAAAATGGAAGTTATGATTGAAGGGCATACAGATTCTAAATCTATTAAAACAGAATTTTTACAAGATAATTGGGATTTATCGGCAATGAGAGCTACTTCTATAACAAGAATTTTACAATACAAATATGGTGTAAAACCAGAGAGGTTGATTGCTGCTGGTAGAAGTCAGTATGTACCTTTAGCGCCAAATGATAATGATGTTAACAGAGCAAAAAACAGAAGAACCAAAATTATTATTATGCCTAAGTTAAATCAGTTCTTTGAATTGTTAGAACAAGATGCAGAATAATTGTAAACTAAAAAAATAACAAAAAACCATCTGAAAGTCAGATGGTTTTTTTGTACTTAATACTTAAAATTTAATTATGATAAATACTTTTTTAAGAGCAAAACACTGGCAATTATTTCTGTTAATGATTGTAATACCATTTGGATTTCAAGTTTTTTTATTTACAACTATTTTTTCGAATATTAATATTGACTCTGAGCCAGATTCTACAGTATTTTTTAATTATTTTAAATACTTTCCCTTAATGATGATTTTATTTTCTTTAATATTTTTTGGCTGGTTTTGGTCCATAGCTATTGGCCTACAAAGTAAAATACCAAAAGAGGTTAAAATGAAAGTTAATAGATTTAAAATCTTTTTCTTTATTCCACTAATTTATATTTTATTTATTAGTGTTTTTATGGGTTCTATTTTTGGAGAATCTATCGAAACCATGCAACAAACCGAAGTAACTTCAATACTACCTGTTTTTGCTGTTATTTTTCCACTTCATTTTTTTTCTATGTTTTGCATGTTCTATATGCTATATTTTGTTTCTAAAACTATTAAAACAGTTGAGTTACAAAGAGAATTACGATTTAGTGATTTTGCAGGAGAATTCTTTCTTTTGTGGTTTTATATTATAGGTATTTGGATTATTCAACCAAAAATTAATAAAATGGTTACCATTAAAAACATAGATGATAAAAACATTGCATAAAATGATAGCGCCTTAGGCAAACACACATTTTTACCTTCTAATTTTCTAAACTTTAAAACTAACTTAACCATTAACAACATAAATCTATCATATTCGGGTTTACATTAGGTACAACAAAAAAGCCACGTAACCATTTAATATTACGTGACTTTTTTATTAAAAAAATTTGAAGTTAATTTTTAGCTTTACTAAAATTATCCTCAGATAATTTTGCTAAAGAAAAAGCAGCAATTGCCATAACTAAATCTCTTACTGCTACATCTACAAAAGACCAACTAAAAATTAAAGTCAATGCAATTGCTACCAACCAAACTGAAACAACATAAGCACCAATCTTTGTTTTAGTTAAAACAAGTACTCCAGCAATTATTTCAATAACACCAACTATCATCATAAACGTTGTAGGTTCAAAAGGAAGCATTTCAGCAAAACCATTAGAAATATATAAAGACCAATTGGTTAAAATATTAGTAAACTTATCTAATCCTGCAACTATTGGCACTAAACCAAAAGTATACTTTAAAATATTTTTTACTAATTGTACAGTTGAATTCATAATTTTATTTTTAAGTTATTTTAAATTTCTTACCTTCTTTTGATAACAGATTTTAAAAAAGGATACAAAATTTTGTAACTTTTTTTAAAGTTTATCATCTAAAGCAAAAGACATTATTAAATGGAAGTAATAAACATTACAGATTTTAACAATCATAAGATTAAAGAAAGTGAAGTCATAAAGCGTATTTTAAATGGTGAAAAAGAACTTTATGAAATATTAGTGAGACGTAATAATCAAAAACTATATCGAGTTATAAGAAGTTATATAAAAGACAATGCAGAAATTGAAGACCTTATGCAAGATTGTTATATAAAAGCCTTCACCAAACTATATCAGTTTAATTTAGAATCTACTTTTTCTACATGGCTTATTCGCATAGGAATAAATGAATCTTTAGCACGTTTAAGAGAAAAAGGAAAACTTTATCATTTAAATGAATATTCAGAAAATTTAAGTAATTCTATCTTAGAAATTCCAGATAACCGACAATTAAATCCTCAAGATAAAATGATAGGGAATGAAACAAAACTACTATTAGAAAATGCTATCGACAGTTTAGATATAAAATATAAAACTGTTTATATGATGAAAGAAGTAGAAAAAATGAGCTTAAAAGAAGTTGCTATGGCATTAGATTTAACGGTTGCAAACGTAAAAATACGTCTACACAGGTCTAAAGAAATGCTAAAAGAAAAACTTTATGAAGTAACCAACTATAACAATATTTTTAAATTTGGATTTAGTAGATGTGATAGAATAACAGAATATGTAATGAAATCAATTTAACTATGAAAATATATCACAATAATAAGTGTTCTAAAAGTAGATGTAGTCTTGAATTGTTAAACAAATCAGAAAATGATTTTGAAACTATCAATTATCTAACACACCCTTTAACTAAAGAAGAATTAACAGATTTACTATCTAAACTAAATATTACAGCCGAAGATTTAATTAGAAAAGGAGAAGTAGAATATATCAATAATTTTAAAGGAAAAAAACTTACTGAAACACAATGGATAGACGCAATGATTAAATTTCCAATATTAATACAACGTCCAATAATTGTTAAAGGAAATAAAGCTGTAATTGGAAGACCTATTGAAAAAGTGATTCAATTACTGTCTGAATAAAACAACTGTACTTAACAAGCCTGTATGTTAATAAACAAAAACATTAGCTAACTACTACAAAATTTTCAGAAAATCTTCGAAAGCTACATAATAAGGTTGGTCTTTAAATACAGGGCTTTCTACACTTTCTGCATTGGCAATTCCTACACCTGCAAACCAAACTTTTGCTTTTTGTTTTTTAGCATGACTTATAAAAGTTTCCATCCAAATGGTATCGTAATCATTTGGATTCTGTAAGTTATTGGTTGCTTTTACCAAGACAAAAATGGTAGGTTCTCCTTTTTTAAATAATACAAATTGAGGATGTCTTTTTAACTTACTGTTTATGGCTTGAAACTCATAACCCATTTGGGTTAATTTCTCTCCTACTATATTCATTGCTAAATTATGCAACTCTTGTTCCGTTAAAATCTGCATGATTTATTTCTTCTTATTTCTTCGGTTGTAATTTTTATCTCCTCTTGTTTTTGGCTTTTTATATTTCTTTGCAATTTCTCTTCGGTAAGAACCTCCTAAATTTACCTTACTGTTTTTTTCGCTCTTTTCATGAAACGCAGGTCCAGGAACATATTCTAACCCTGTTCTGTTCTTAGATTGCTCTCTGTCTTCTCTTGGACGTTCATCTTCTGTTAAAAGTTTAGAAATATCAACTTCTTCTGGTAATTCTAAAACAGGAATTTGATAATTCATTAAAGCTTCTATTTTTTCTTTGGCTTTTTGCTCTTTTTGTGTAGAAAGTAAAATGGTCTTTCCTGCTTTTTCTGCACGACCAGTTCTACCAATTCTGTGCATATAATTTTCTGGAAAATCTGGAGTATCAAAATTGATAACATGAGAAACATCATCAAAATCTAAACCACGAGCCATTACATCTGTAGCCACTAAAATTCGATTATTTCCTTCATCAAATTGCCTGACAGAACGAATTCTGTAATTCTGAGTTTTATTAGAATGAATTACACAAGTTTCACTTCCAAAGACTTCTTCTAAATGTTTAAATAATAAATCTGCACTTCTTTTAAAAGCAACAAAAATTAATACTTTATTAAAAACTTGTTTATCACTTAAAAGATAATTCAATAGGTTTACTTTTGTAAAAAAGTTAGGTACATTGTAAGAAATCTGTTCTATATTATCTAATGGAGTTCCACTAACTGCTACAGAAATTTTTGTCGGATTTTTAAAGAAATCGTAAATTAAAGCATCTACATCTTGCGTCATTGTTGCAGAAAACAATATATTTTGTCTTCTTTCTGGAATTACGTCAAAAATATTCATCAACTGAAAACGGAATCCTAAATCTAACATTACATCTACCTCATCTATCACCAATTTCTGAATCGATTTTAACTTTAAAGCATTGCTTAAAGCCAAATCGTACAAACGCCCAGGAGTCGCTACAATAATATCTTGTCCTTGTAAAATAGCTTGTTTTTGCGTGTTTATATTTGTACCTCCGTAAACTCCTAAAACTCTTGTGTTTATGTATTTTGCTAATTTTTCTATCTCCTCAACAACTTGAATTACCAATTCGCGAGTTGGTACCAAAACCAAAACTCTTGGATGCTGTTGTTTAGAAAACTTTAAATCGCGTAAAATGGGTAGCATATAAGCAAAGGTTTTTCCTGTACCAGTTTGTGCAATCCCCACAACATCTTTACCAGATCTTACTACAGAAAAGGCTTGCTGCTGAATAGGTGTTGGGTTTTCGAAACCTAAATCATCAATAGCATATTGTAGCTGATTAGATAAATCTAAATCGTTAAAAGTCATTCTAAATAATTTTTTGCAAAGGTACAGCTAAAGTTTTGAGTTACGAATTTTCAATTTTAAGTTTTAATTAAAACCTATTTAGTAGTTTTGCTATCGATTTTAATTAATTTTAATGATTACAGATACACATACCCATTTATATTCTAGTCAGTTTGATGAAGATCAATCAGCAATGATTCAGCGGGCAAAAGATGCTGGAGTTTCACGGTTTTTTATTCCTGCAATTGATTCTAACTACACAGAAAGAATGTTACAATTAGAAAAAAACTACCCTAAAGATGTGTTTTTAATGATGGGATTGCATCCAACCTCAGTTAAAGAAAATTATTTAGAAGAATTGGCTCACGTAAAAAAATGGATTGATAAAAGAGATTTTTTTGCCATTGGTGAAATTGGAATCGATTTGTATTGGGACAAAAGTTTTCTTACACAACAACAAGAAGCTTTTAAAACTCAAATTCAGTGGGCAAAAGAAAAAAAATTGCCCATAGTAATACATTGTAGAGATGCTTTTGATGAAATTTTCGAAGTTTTAGAAACTGAAAAAGGAGATGATTTATATGGAATTTTTCATTGTTTTACAGGTACAAAAGAACAGGCAGAACAAGCCATTTCTTACAATATGAAATTAGGAATTGGTGGTGTTGCTACGTTTAAAAATGGCAAAATAAATCAATTTCTAAAAGAAATCGATTTACAACACATTGTTTTAGAAACAGATGCTCCTTATTTAGCACCCACTCCATATAGAGGAAAACGAAACGAAAGTGCTTACATTACGAATATTGTAGATAAATTAGTTGATATTTATGGACTTTCTTTTAAAGAAATTGTAGAAATTACTACACAGAATTCTAAAGCCGTTTTTAGAATTTAATGCAAAGAACTTTAACCACATATCACAAAACACCCATAGGAATTGGCAAAATAATTGGAGATGAAAACGGAATTCGATCTATCTCTGTTTTAGATAATGATACTATTTCAGATGAATTATTAAACTCAGAAACTCCAAACTGTTTACAAGATTGTGTTACACAATTAGAAGAATATTTTAAAGGAAAAAGAACAACTTTTAACTTAAAACTAAACCCACAAGGTACTAATTTTCAAAAAAAAGTTTGGAAAGCTTTATTAAATATTCCTTACGGAAAAACCAAAACATATTTAGAACAAAGCAAAGCTTTAGGTGATGCAAAAGCCATAAGAGCTGTTGCTTCAGCAAATGGTAAAAATCCGCTTTGGATTATCGTTCCTTGCCATAGAGTTATTGGCTCTGATGGTTCTTTAACAGGTTATGCAGGCGGAATTTGGCGAAAAAAATGGTTGTTAGCTCACGAAAATCCTGTAAAACAACAATCGCTTTTCTAAATTTTAACCATACTTCATAGATTAAAAAAGTTATTTTTACGTTAGCTACCTATAGTTTGTCAATGTTTAAAAAATATCTTTTTTTTCTCTTTCTAATAATTGGATTTTCAATTCAATCTCAAACCAATTCTAAAGATTTTAACGTAAAAAAAATCTTGGTAAAAAAAGACACTATCCATTTAGACTCTGTGGCTTTAAACCCAGAGAAATTTAAAGTTTTCGACGCATTTTTAAATCGCATTCCAACAACATCTTATCAAATAGACTTTAGCAATGCCATTCTAATTATTAATTCTAAAAAATATACTGAAATTACTGTCGAATATTTCAGATTGCCAGATTTTATCACCAAAGTCTATACCCCATTTGATGAAAAACGAATACTCCCAAATGGTACAAATACAGGTAAACTATACAGCTTAACTACCAATAAAAAAACATCAGAAATAAAATTGTTTGAAGGCTTGCAAACGCGCGGTTTTATTACCAGAGGTCTTACTTCTGGAAACAATCAAAATGCAGTTACTAATTCGTCTTTAGATTTAGAAATTTCAGGAAAATTATCAAAAAATGTAACACTTAGAGCTAATATTTTTGATACCAATATTCCTATTCAACAAAACGGATATTCGCAAAATTTAACCGATTTCGACCGAGTGTTTATAGAAATGTTTACTAACAATTGGCGCGTTAGAGCTGGTGACATTTCTATTCGAAATCAAGAAAGTTATTTTATGCCAATTGCAAAACAAGTGGCTGGCTTACGGGTAGAAGCCAACATTAATAAAAAACTTAAAGTAGCCGCTTCTGGGGCAATTGTTCGTGGTAAATTTAACAGTTATAGAGTTACTGGTAGAGAAGGCAACCAAGGGCCTTATAAAATTTTTGGAGTAAATAACGAACCTGCCATTTTAATTATTGAAGGTAGCGAACAAGTATATATTAACGGAATTCAAATAGAACGCGGTGTAGATAAAGATTATGTAATGGATTACAATTTGGCAGAAATTACTTTTAACACCACCTATCCAATTACTAACGATATGAGAATTGCTGTTGAGTTTCAATACGCAGATAGAAATTATACACGTTTTTTAACCTACGAAGAAATAGAATACAAAAGTGACAAATGGAATTTTAGTGGTTATTTTTTTAGTGAAAATGACGCTAAAAACCAACCTTTACAACAAAGTTTAACAGATCATCAAAAACAAATTTTAGCAGATGCTGGAGATGACACTAATGCAATGATAGCTCAAAGTGCATTTGTAGATACTTTTGATGAAAACAAAGTGTTGTATAAAAAAGTTGTTATTGGGGCAATAGAAACGTTTGAATATTCTCAAAACCCTAATGACGAATTGTACTTTGTAACTTTTACAAATGTTGGACAAAACAATGGAGATTATAATTTAGACAGAAGTACAGCTGTAGGTAATATTTTTGTATATGTTGGGGCTAATCAAGGTAATTTTAGCCCGATTGTAAAATTAACTGCACCTAATAAGTACCAAGCTTTTGTATTTAAAACCAATTACGATTCTAAAAAGAAAACCAAAATTAATTTAGAAGTTGCAGTTAGTAATAATGATGCCAATTTATTTTCTACAAAAGACGATGCAAATAACGTTGCTCCTGCAGTAAAATTTAATTGGCAACAAGTTTTAATTGATGAAAAATGGCAATTAAAAAGTAAAATTAGTCATGAATATGTAAAGGAAAATTACAATATAGAACTGCGTTGGGAACCTGTAGAATTCAACAGAGATTGGAATATTTTAACCAATAATGCAACTAAAAACTACTTTCAATCAGAAATATGGCTTCAAAACAAAAAAAACGACCTTCTTCTCTATCGATTTAATCACCTAAGTTATCCTAATATTTTTAATGGAAACAAACACGAGTTTCTATCTAAAATGAATCTAAAAAAAACAACTTTTTCTGTAAATGGTAGCTTCTTAGAAAATACTTCTACTACAGAAGACAACTCGTTTTTTGTAGCCAAAGGAAAAGTAGAACAAAATTTTAATAAAAAATGGTTGGGCGCATTTATTCATTTAGAAACCAATAGCAGGCAGCATATAAGCACCAAAGAATTTATAAATACAAGCCATCGTTTTAAAGAATATGAAGCCTATTTTGGTGTTGGAGATTCTACCAAAGTATTTGCAAAATTTGGTGTAAATTTTAGAAATAATGATAGTATAAAATCGAACGCATTTACAGAGATTAACAACAGAAAAACGTTTTATGTAAATTCTAAATTAATTCAGAATAAAAAAACAAAATTAAGTGTTTTTGCAAATTATAGACTCACCAAAAATCAATTTACAGATGATGAAAAATCCTTAAACTCAAGAGTTTCTTTCAATCAAAAATTATTTAAAAACTTTATAAATTTAGCTACAGTTTACGAAACTTCTTCTAATAATGTTGCGCAACAAGAATATATTTATGTAAAAACAGAACCTGGTTTGGGTTATTACACTTGGA
This sequence comes from Bacteroidia bacterium, assembly GCA_030427865.1. Taxonomy (GTDB): domain Bacteria; phylum Bacteroidota; class Bacteroidia; order Flavobacteriales; family Flavobacteriaceae; genus Polaribacter. Next base: position 153,270 of record JAUICK010000001.1, read on the forward strand.
TTGATTACAATAATGATGGAATTCAAGATTTTGATGAATTTGAAATTGCAGAATTTCAAGACCAAGCAGAATATTTACGATTGCCAAAACCTAACTTGCGTTTTATTGCTACACAAAGAGCAAAATTTACACAATCTCTAACGTTAAACCCAAAGGTTTGGGCTATTAAAAATAACGTGCAAAAAATAATTTCGAAGTTTTACAATCAAAGTTTTTTAAGTGTGGAAAATGAACAACAAAGAACTGGAAACAGTTTTAATTTTAATCCTTTTAATTTTGATGAAAATAAATTAATAGGACTTCGTTTTAACTTAAAAAACAGTTTGTATTTTAATAGAGGGTTACAAGACTATAGTGTTACCTATACTTATGGTAAAAACAGAAACAAACAACAGTTTTTAATTGGTAGTCAAGAGAATAACATCCAATTGCACCAATTAGATTTTACACATAAGTTTAAAACTTTTTGGTTGTTCGAATTGATGGGAAAGACCTCTGAAAATAATTTACAAACCGAGAATTTTAACAACAGGAATTTCGTAATACAAGCATATGAAATTCGACCTAAAATTAGTTTCTTATACAACCCAGACAATCGATTCTCTGCTTTTTATCACTTTAAAAACAAAGAAAATACCTTACAAGATTTTGAAACTTTGCATCAGCAAAAGTTTGGAGTAGAATATTTTTATATCAGTAAAAAGAAAAATCAGATTTCTGCCAATGTAAATCTATTTTTAAATAATTTTACAGGAAATACGAATTCGCCAGTTGCTTATCAGATGTTAGAAGGTTTACAGGCAGGTAAAAACTACACTTGGAATGTGCTTTTTAATCAAAAATTAAACAATTTCTTAAATCTAAATTTAAGTTATTTAGGAAGAAAGAGCGAAAATTCTAAAACTATACATACAGGAAGTGTACAATTAAAAGCTGTTTTTTAGATTTTTGGCTTGTTTTTTGATACGTTTGCATCATCAACCTAAAAAATTTTAAAATGAAAAAAATTATTATTATTTTTCTTATTGGAGTATCACTTTCTGCAAAAGCACAAGAAAAAAAAGAGTATCCGCAAGATGTTCATAAGAAAACAGAACTTAAAATAAATGCTTTTAATTTAATTGTAATACCCGCAATAGATGTTTCTTATGAACGTCTTATCAATGAAAATTCTTCATTTGGTGTTTCTCTTTTTGTAAACGTAGATGATGATGATTATGTAGATTTTCCAAGAAAATTTTCTTTAACACCCTATTATAGATGGTTTTTTTCTGAAACCCGTTATGCAAGAGGTTTTTTCTTGGAAGGTTTTGGCGCTTTAAATACAACTCAAAACGATGTTTTTAATTCTAATTCTAAAAAAGAAGAAAATTTAACCCGTTTTGCTTTAGGGGTTTCTGTTGGAGGTAAATTTGTAACAAAAAAAGGCTTTACAACCGAGGTTTTTTTAGGAGTGGGAAGAAATTTAATTGGAAAAAACGGCGCTAATGAATACATAGATAACGATGTTGTAGGTCGTTTTGGAGTTTCTATTGGTTATCGATTTTAATTCTTTTTAGTTTACTATTTTTACAAACGAAAAACACAAAAACATGAAAAAATTACTTTTAGCTTTTAGCCTTTTCATAAGTTCTTTAAGCTACGCACAACAAGAAATAAAATTAGATATTGCTGATGCTTTGGTTATAAGAAGTTTAGAGTTTTCTTACGAAAATTATCTTAATGAAAATTCTTCTTTTGGTGTGTCTGCACTTTTTAATTTAGCAAAACAAGATGTTAGCTTTAGATATAATGAAAACACCATGATTACTCCTTATTATCGCCATTATTTTACTACAAATGAACAATGGAACTTTTTTGGAGAAGGTTTTTTAGGGATTAATTCTGGAAAATCTGAATCTGTAAAAGATTCTGGAATTTATGATGTAAACTATACAGATGGTGCTTTAGGTATTGCTGTGGGTACAAAATATATTTCTAATAGCGGTTTAATTATAGACTTGTATGCTGGTTTGGGGAGAAACTTATTTGGCTCTGACTCTCCAATTATAGTTCCGAGATTAGGTTTAAATGTTGGCTGGAGATTTTAAAAGAAAAACCTACAAAAGAAAACCTCTCAACAAATAGCTATTTGTTGAGAGGTTTATGTAATTTTAATCCTAATAAAAACTGTAACGGTTATTTAGGACTAGTCATTCTCCTTTTCTTAAAATTTATATCCTGTCCAAGTAAATACAGATTTGTCTGCACCCGAAGTTGTACCTGCTGTAACAGTAATTGTTGCACCACCACTTACTGTATTCTTAACATCTGTAATATCTAAACCATTGGCACTGTTTGCAACAGCAGTAACTGAAGTATTATCATTAGCATCAGATTTTTTGTCTTGTAAATCTACAACATCTCCAAACTTAGCACCAGAACCTAAAGCTAAATATGCGTTAGTTACAGTTGCAGTAGCACCCCTTCTTATTTTAATTCCATCAGACATTTCTACTGTATCTGCATTATTAATAATAGTAACACCATTAACCGTAAATACAGATTGATTAATATCTGAAGGAGAATTACCATCTAAATTACCATCTGCTTCTATTCCTCTTGGATCTGAAGTTACAGCTGTATAACCATTTTCTCTAACTCCATATAAGTTAGTACATGTACCAGCATAACCTTGTGTAAAATCGAACATATCGTCTTTAGCATTTACAACTAAGATGTTCTCTGCATTTACTGTACCTCCAAAAAACTCGATAGCATCATCATCACCATAAAAAATAGCAATGTTAGAAATTGTGGTTCCTGTACCTACACCATTAAGTGTTAGGCCATTGTGTTCTGCTTCATCATCTATTCTTGCTCCTGAATATTCTATAATTACGTAGTCTAAGATTCCTGAATCATCAGCAGCATCTGAACCTCCAAAGAAAATACCATTATTTACCTCTGTAGCAGCATTACTTTCTGTACCAGACTGACGACTTAAAGGTGCTTTACCGTTAATGATAATTCCTCCCCAATCTCCAGGTTTAGGTGCAGTTGCATTAGATGTAAATTTAATAGGATTGTCTGCAGTACCATTTGCAATAATTTTGCCTCCTTTTTCTACTAAAATATAAACATCTGTACCTCCTGCTAAAGCATTAATAGTAGTACCTGCTTCTATTGTTAATGTCGCACCAGACTTTACTAATAATGTACCAATTAAATTATGAGCAACACCAGAAGTTAAGGTTAAATCTGAAGTAAGGTTACCCGCTAAGTTTTGAGAAGTAACTGCTCCGCCTCCATTTCCAGTTCCTATACTATCATCATCACTTAAAGAACATCCTGAGAAAATTAAAGTAGAAATACTTACGATTGTTAAAATTGTTTTTTTCATTTTTTTATTTGATTAGATTTTATTGTTTGTTTACAACAGCAAAACTATGTTCGATTTGTTTATTCTATTTTATCTGAATTTTAAAGAATTGTTACGAATTATTGTCTGTTTTAGAAATCGTAAGTAAAGCCTAAACTTAGGTTAACACCTTTTTTATAATTTCTTAACACAACATTAGCCCCGCCATTAATACCTACTCTTGTTAGCTGAAAATCAGGATTTAACAAGTTGGTTGCTTTTAATTTAAGTCCGTAATTCTTATTAAACTTGTATGAGGTTACAATATCTAAAGTTGGTATTCCTTTTTCTAAAACATTTTCAAATCCTCTTGTACCCACAGAATACACTCTTTCGCTGAAATAGTTAAATACTAATGATGATATTAATGTATTGTTACTGTATTTTTTATTCAAAGAAATATCTGCATTTAATAAAAATGGAGTAGCTCCTTCTAAATTGCTTGTAGTATTGGTAAATTGAGCTACTGAAGATTGATTTAAGTTTACATTAGATACCAAGAAAGAAGTATTTAAACCTGCAAAAACTTCTAAATCTTGCTCTTCTTTATTAACAACTTTTTTTCTCGCTTCTAATTCTATACCATAAACACTTGCATCATTACCAACATTTAAATAAGTAAGTGTGTTACCGCCAGAAGGTATTTCACTTCTTGCTATTGGATCTTTAATAAATTTATAAAATCCTGTAACAGTAATTAATTCTGATGAAGAAAAATAATACTCGTATTTCGCATCTAAGTTGTAATTGTCTGATGGCTTTAAGTTTGGATTACCCTGACTAGAAAAAGTTACATCTTGGTATTTAAATGGTGCTGTTTCTTTAAACTGTGGAAAAGTATAGGTCTGACTTGCTGCAAATCTAAAAATGCTGTTTTCGTTAAAGTTATATTTAATATTAAAGCTTGGTAATACATAGGTTCTGTCTAAAAAAGAAGCCCCTTCTATAGAAGATTGAGCAATATTAGTATTAAATGTTACTCTTTGTTGAATTTTCTCAAATCTTGCGCCAAAAGAAGCAATTAGATTTTTATTTAATTGGTAAGCAATATTACCAAAAGCACCAAATATTTGTCTTTTTCCTCTGTATGTAAAAGGAGTAAATGCATTTGGATTACTTGCACTACCTCTACCAGTTTCTAATTCGAAAACTTTTGTGTCTATAGAAGATTGATTAAAAACTGCATCAGGATTATTAATATCGATAACAACCCTGTTTGAAAAATCATGATTAAAAATTGTTGCAGAAAATAATCTTTCTGTATATCTGTAATCTCCTCCAAATTCTAAAACGCTAATATCTTCTTCTTTTTCGTTTAATTTATAAGAAAATTTTCCTTTTGCTGCATAATCATTTTCTTCTAACTTAGAGAAAAAACGTTCGTTTTCTCCTGCTGAACTTGTTTGTGGGCTGTAAAAACCATCTCTTAATAAATATTTATTGGTTCTTCTGTCGGGTTCATTTCCTCTTATAAAATTTAAAGAACCTTTAGCTTCAAAATTAAATCTTTCAGAAAAAATATAATTTGCTAAGAATTGATTTACATAAACTTCGTTATTATTGGTTTGTTGTCTTCTTTGAAATTCTAAATCTCCATCTTGTTCTGGGTTTACTTCTCCAAAGTAATCACCAATAGACTGCTTATTATTGTGTATAAATAAGTGATTATAAGCAACACTATGCCCTGCATCGAACTTGTATTTTAAATTTGCCATTAAGATTTGAGACACGTTAAAATCGTATTTAGAAAAATCTTGATCTTGAAAAATTGTTCCGGCACTTGTGGTTTGTTTTATATTACCCTCTAAAAAGTTATAACCTGCATCAAACCCTCCAACAATAAAGAAACTAAAAGTATCATTATTAATGTCATATTTTTTTCCTCCTGCAAAAGAAATACTATTGTCTAATTGAAAGTTTTGGCTATTGGGTTTAAAAGAATTCTCAAAAGAATATTTGCTTAAATCATTTACAGGAATAGATAAGTTTTGAGTTCCAAATCTGTTTGTTCCATCTATAGTTAAAAATTCTTTAGATATCGTTTGTGAATTTATCCCAAGAGAAACCCCTATGTTTAGTAGGCTTTTTTTAATTAGTTCTTTTGATACAATATCTACATTAGCCCCACCAACATCACCATTAATTTCTGAAGTAAACACTTTATTAATCCCTATATTTTTAATGATGCTCGTATCAAAAAAATCTAATGAAATATTCTTGTATTCTGGATCATCGGAAGGTAAAGGTAAACCGTTTAATGTTGTAGAATTGTATCTATCTCCTAGACCTCTTACTACAATGTTTTTTGATCCTTTAGATACTCCTGCTGTTTTAGTAACAGCTCCCTCAGCATCAGATACACCTTTAATAGATAATTCTTGAGCACCAATAGAAGTTTTAATTGTTACCGATTTTTTCTGCTCTAAAATTAATGCACTTGCTTTTTCTTTACTTGTAGAAGACTTAACAACAACCTCATCTAAAGAAACGCCTTCTTCTGCAGACATTACTTGATTAATTGTTACGGTTTCTCCTTCTTTGACAGTTATTTCTTTTACAATAGTTTTATATCCTAAAAAACTAAATTCAATTTTATGAGTTCCAGCTGGAACTTTTAAAATATAATTACCATCAAAATCGGTGGTAGTTCCTATGGTAGTTCCTTTAATTAGAACATTTGCAAAAGGTAAAGGTTCGTTATTGGTTTCTTTATCTGTTAATAAACCTTTTACAGTTCCTTTGTTTTGTGCAGCTATAATTTGGCTTACAGCAAAGACAATAATAAATAAAAATCTCTTCATTTTAGTGTATAATTTACTGCTGCAAAAGTCTATTAGTTTTGTAAACTCTATGTTAGTTGTAAATTATGAATGTATTACAGAAACATTAATTAAAGGTTAAGCAAAAAAGAATTCTTAACAGTTTTTTAATTTACAGCAAACATTAACTTTAATAATCAGCTGCATTTTTGTACCAATCTTTTAAAGATTATTGTCATCATAATAAAATTAGTTTTTGTCAACAATTTTATATGACTAACTGCCTTTGGCCAAGGCAGTTTTTTTATTTTATTAATACTTCTTTAACATTAACTTAACATAACTGTTAGTTCTTTGTTGCCGACAAAAACTAATGATTATGAGATTCTCTATACTACAAAAAGTAGTAGTGTTACTTTTTATTTCTACTTTTTTAAGTATAAGTGCACAAGAAGCAAATGCTACTAAGTTTGGAAAAGGTTTATTTAATTTAGTAGGAAAAGATAGTACTTGGACTATGAAGATTGGTATGCGTTTTCAAACTCTTGCCACCTCTAACTGGGATGCAGATAATGATTTATCTAACCCATCTTCTTCTATGTTAATAAGAAGGTCTCGTTTAAAGTTTGATGGTTGGGCTTTTTCGCCAAAGTTAAAATATAAGTTAGAATTAGGATTATCTAATAGAGATAAATCTGGTGCCTCTTATTTTACACATGATGCGCCAAGGCAAATTTTAGATGCAGTTTTAAAGTGGAATTTTTCTGGAAATTGGGTAATTTGGTTTGGACAAACTAAACTCCCTGGAAATAGAGAACGTGTAATTTCTTCAGGAGATTTACAAATGGTAGATCGTTCTTTACTAAACAGTAGATTTACTATAGATAGAGATATAGGTGTACAATTAAGACATAAGTTTAAGCTTTCTGATACTTTTTTAGTGAAACAAATTTATGCAATTTCTCAAGGTGAAGGTAGAAACATTACCAGAGGAAACATTGGTGGACATCAATATACGGCAAGAATAGAATTGTTTCCTTTTGGAGATTTTGCAAGCAAAGGAGATTACAAAGGAAGTGATTTAAAATTCGAACCAGAACCAAAATTATCGCTTGCTTTTAACTACGACCTTAATAATAACGCCTCTAAAACAAGAAGTAACCAAGGTTCTTACATGTTTATAAACGGAACATCAGCTGGTTCTAATGCTGAGTTTTACCAAACTAATATTTCTACTATATTTATTGATGCAATGTATAAACACAAAGGGCTTTCTTTAATGGCAGAATACGCCAGCAGAGATGCTAAAGATCCTTTAGCAAAAAATTCTGATGGTTCTTTAACCGGAGATGAGGTACAAGTAGGTAATGGTTTAAACTTACAAACTGGATATTTACTTTCTAAAACAATTGAGCTTTCTGCACGCTACACTAACATTTCTTTAGATAAAAATATTACAGGAAAAGGCGCAGAAAACCAATATACATTAGGGTTATCTAAGTATATTGTAGGGCATAAATTAAAAGTACAGACAGACTTAAGCTATACTGATATTGGTTTTAAAACCAATCAACTATTATATAGGTTACAAGTAGATATTCATTTTTAAAAATATTAAAATAACATAAACGTAACATACACAATTTTTTGTGTTTGTAAATTTGCAAAAATAATTTCAAGAAAATGGGAGATCCATATATTTTAATGCTTGTTGCATTGGCTATCTTAGCTATTGTAGATTTAGTTGTTGGAGTGAGTAATGACGCTGTTAATTTTTTAAATTCAGCAATTGGCTCTAAAGCAATTTCAGTAAAAAACATCATGATAATTGCTAGTTTAGGAGTGTTCTTTGGAGCAATTACTTCTAGTGGTATGATGGAGGTTGCACGTAAAGGGATTTTTAACCCTAGTGTGTTTATGTTCCAAGATATTATGTTCATTTTTATGGCTGTAATGATTACAGATATTTTATTATTAGATATCTTTAACTCTTTAGGGATGCCTACATCTACTACAGTATCTATTGTCTTTGAACTATTAGGAGCTGCTGTGTGTATTTCTCTAATTAAAATTTCTGCAAACGATTCTCAATCTCTTGCAGATATTTGGAGCTATATTAACCATAAAAAAGCCATTCAAATTATTAATGGAATTTTACTATCTGTTGTAGTTGCTTTTTCTGTTGGTGCTATTGTTCAATTTTTATCTAGACTAATTTATTCTTTTAATTTTGAAAAGAGAGCCACCTATATTAATGCTTTATTTGGTGGTTTCGCTATTACTGCTATTACTTATTTTATTATTATAAAAGGAATGAAAGGAACTCCTTTTTATAAAGATGTAAAACATTTAATAGAAGGAAATACTTTAGTAATTATTGCAGGTAGTTTTGTGGCTTGGTCTATTATTTCTCAAGTATTAATCCAAGCGTTTAAAATTAATATTTTAAAATTAATTATTGGGGTTGGTACATTCTCATTAGCAATGGCTTTTTCTGGTAACGACCTAGTAAACTTTGTTGGAGTACCAATTGCTGCTTGGAATTCTTACCAAGCGTGGGAAGTATCTGGTGTTACAGCAGATGCATTTTCTATGGGTATTTTAGCAAAAAAAGTTCCATCTAATGTATGGTTACTTCTAATTGCTGGTGGTATTATGGTAGTTACTTTATGGACTTCTAGTAAAGCTCAAAACGTAATCAAAACTGGAATAGATTTATCGCGTCAAGGAGAAGGTCATGAAAAATTTCAACCAAATCCTTTGTCTAGAATTGTGGTAAGAGCTTCTATGGCACTTAATAAAGGTATTAACTTTATTATACCTCAATCTACCTTAGCCTACATAGATTCTAAATTTCAGAAACCTGTTATAGAGTTACCTAAAGACAAAACTTATGAATTACCAGCTTTTGATTTAGTAAGAGCTTCTGTTAACCTTATTGTTGCTGGTATTTTAATATCTATAGCGACCTCTATGAAATTACCACTATCTACAACCTATGTTACATTTATGGTAGCAATGGGTACTTCTTTAGCTGATAGGGCTTGGGGTAGAGAAAGTGCTGTGTATCGAGTTGCTGGGGTTATTAATGTTATTGGGGGTTGGTTTTTAACTGCGCTTACAGCCTTTTTAGCTGCTGCTTTAGTTGCTTACTTAATTAGTTGGGATATGGTTATGATTCCTATTTTATTAGCAGTTGTTGCATTATTAATAGGTAGAAATACATTAATTCATAGAAAAAAATCTAAAGAAGTTAAAAAACAAGAATATATAGAAAGAGCTGAATTAATTACCATAAATGGGGTAATTGAAGAAAGTGCAGATCATATTTCTCAAGTTATAGATCGTGTAAATAAATTGTATACAAATGTTGTAAATGATTTAGCAAATCATGACTTAAACAAGTTACGTAAAACAGACAAACACGTTGAAAAATTAAATGACGAAATAGATGGATTAAAAGATGGTGTTTTTTACTTTATTAAATCTTTAGATGAAACCTCTGTACAAGCAAGTAGGTTTTACATTATGGTTTTAGGATATTTACAAGATGTGGCACAATCTATTAGTTATATTTCTAGAGCAAGTTACAAGCATGTTAATAACAATCATAAGAACTTAAAGAAAGGACAAATAAAAGATTTAAAATCTATAGATATTGAGTTATCTTCTCTATTAACTAAAGAAGCTTCTATTTTCGAAAATAGAGAGTTAGATAATCTAAATGAGCTTTTAATAGAGAAAAATCAATTGTTAAAAAATGTATCTTCATCAATAGAAAAACAGGTTGCAAGAATTCGCACAGATGAAACAAGCCCTAAAAATACTACTTTGTATTTTAGCGTTTTATTAGAAACTAAAGATTTAATTTCTGCTTTAATGAATTTGTTACAGACCTATGAAGAGTTTCATTTAAGCACAAAGAATATAAAATAAAAACAATACACGAGTCGCCCTAAAATAGGTTAATGATTATTAATACTTAAAATTAAGCCAGTGAATTTAAATTCACTGGCTTTTTTGCTTTATGAGTGTTAGTTATATTTTACTTTTCTAATAATTCTCATCGCTTCTTTGTATTTAATATAAGTGGTTTTATCCTCAAGATTTTTAATATAGTTTTTTGCTTTTTTTAGTTGTTCTGCAACGTTTAAATAACCATTTAAATAACAAATTAAAGAATTAGTAGGTAGGCGCAATACATCTTCATGATCTGTAACAGAAAGAGGAATTTTATTCTCAATTTTATTAATTATGGCATTGTTATTTTCTAAAATAAGCTGAATGATAACCGTGTTAAACCTTGGAGGTTCAAATAAAAATTCTTTAACAATATCATGTTTTCCGTTTTCTTTAAAATTTATAATCGTTTTTTCTAACGGATAATGTTTTTCTTGTTGTTCTAAGCCTAATAAAATATATTCGGTAACAATAAACGAATGTTGATTATAAAAAATTTGTACATCATCTAAAGCAGAAAAAAAGAGCTTTACCTGTTCGTTAATCAACTCAATATCTACCCTTGTAAAATATTCATCTCCATTTATCAACTTTTGCTCTCCTGCCCAACATAAGACAAATTGTTCGTTAAATACCTTGTACTTAGGGTTGTATTGTGGTTTGTGATTGTTTATAAAATCGAAAACACCATCTAAAGTTAATTCTATATTATTTCTTGCATTTTGCTCAATAGCATTAACAATTGCAGTATTGGCATCTCTTAACTCGAAATGAATAGATGCTGGCATAGAGTTACTACCTCTTCTATAAAAAGCGGTTCCTTTTCTATATTTCCAAGCATTTTTTTTAAGTTTTGTGATTTTATTTATTGGATGAATAGTAACCAAGCCTACAACTTTATGACGGGGCAATCTCGGAAAAGGTACGTTTTCGTATTCTATTTTTGGAGGATTTTCTAAATAGGCATTTATTAGATTTTGGATTTTACTATCATCAAAAAAATCGACACCTATAATTTTATTCTCTTCGTCTTCTACACCAATTACAATATAAGAATTGTTAAAAGGATTAGAATTAGAAAGCGCACAAATATGCTTTAAAAATTTTGCTTTTCCTTCTTTTGCTTCAAGCGATAATTTTTGCTTTTTATCATAAAAACTATTCTCATCGTTATGAGAAAGTAGGTTTTTGATAAGTAAGCGCTTGTTAATCATCTTATGCTACTTCATTTCCAGTACTTGCTTGTAAAAGCAAAAACCAATCTTCTAAATCTAAATTAATTTCTAAAGCTTTGTTAGCTTTTAAAATACGATTTTTATTTGTAGTGCCAATAACTGGAGATATTTTGGCAGGATGTTTTAAAATCCAACTTAATAAAAGTACGTCTTCTGAAACTGCATATTTTTCCGATAACTTAGTTAAAACATCTTTTATTCTTTTAGATTGTTGATTTTCTTTTCTAAAAACACTTCCTAAAGGGCTCCAACACATGGGCTCTATTTCTTTTTGCAACATTTTATCTAAAGAACCATTTAACATTGCTGCATGTTGTGTTAAAGAAAATTCTATTTGATTTACTTTTATAGGAATTTTATCGGTAATTAAATCAACTTGAGAAGGTGTAAAATTAGACACTCCAAAATCGATAATTTTTCCACTTTCTTGTAATTCAGCAATTGTATCTGCAATTTCATTGGGTTGCATTAGTGGACTTGGTCTATGTAATAAAAAAGTATCTAAATACTCTGTTTTTAAATTTTTTAAAGATTGATGTAAACTATCGATTATATACTTTTTATCATATTGATAGTATTTTACCTTATTAGGTCTACTATTTCCAATTAATTGGATACCACATTTAGAAACTAATTGAATTTCTTCTCTTTCAATTCCGCTTTCTACAAAAGCTTTTCCAAAATCACTTTCTGTTGAATAATCTCCATAAATGTCTGCATGATCAAAAGTAGTGTTTCTGTTTGCCACGCAAAACTGAATCATATCAATTTGTTCTTTGGTAGAAAATTGTTTTCCCCATTTTCCCCAAGACATACATCCGATTACAATTTTTGATTTTTGCATTTTTATTCTTTATTTATAATTGTGGCACTTGCTTGAGCTGTTGGATACACAACTAAATCTTCTATATTTACATGATAAGGTCTGGAAATTACAAAATAAATGATATCTGCAATATCTGCTGCTTGAAGTGCTTTATAGCCCGCATAAACCGATTTCGCTTTTTCAGTATCGCCTTTAAAACGCACATCAGAAAACTCGGTTTCTACTAAACCTGGATGAATACCAGCAACTCTAATATTGTATTTGTTTAAATCTAAACGCATAGACTTATTTAAGGCGTTAACAGCAAACTTTGATGCACAATATACATTACCATTAGGGTAAACCTCTTTTCCGGCAGTAGAACCTATATTTACAATAAAACCATCGTTTCTTTTTGTCATTTGTGGAATGATTGCTTTAGATACATACAATAAACCTTTTACGTTTATATCTATCATTTTATCCCAATCATCAATACTTCCTTTTTGTATGGTTGATAATCCGTGTGCGTTACCAGCATTATTAATTAGAATATCTATTTTTTTAAATTCATTTGGTAGGTTTTGAATTTGATGAGCTACATCGTACTTATCTCTCACATCAAAATGTAAAATTGTTACTTCTGTCTGTTTGCTTAATTCTTTTTGAAGTTGTTCTAATCTTTCCAATCTTCGTCCACAAAGAATTAAACGAATATTGTGTTTTGCAAAAATTTCTGCGGTTGCTTTTCCAATACCCGATGTTGCTCCTGTAATAAATGCAGTTTTGGTCATAAAAACGTAAATTAAATTCTGTTTAAAATTATAAAATCATCTTGCTAAACTATAATTTTAAAAAGTTTATTTTTCATCAATTGTTAACAAAGAAAAAACCGTCCTCCTCAGGACGGTTTCTCTTTCAATTGGTTATTAAACCATAACCAACCAAAAATCAACTAACCAAACTTTATTTTAAATTTCTTCTATTCTTTACTTTTCTTATTACTTTAGTACGTTTTCTTCCTTCGTTCCTTACAATATCTTTCGCTTGTTTTTTAGTTTTTTCTCCTTTTAAATATTGTACAAATCCTCTTCCTGAAAAATCGTATGTTGTTTCTGAATTTAGGTTGAATAAACGTATTCTTCCATCATTTATAACGCTTAATTCGAACTCTTCAATATCTCCACTATCATAATTCAATGTTAAAATTTTAAGGTCTTCAAAACCATTTACATCAAAGATTTCGTAACCTCCTAAATAGTTCCAATTTATATAATCAACTTGTGTGCCAAAACTGTCTTGAGAGCTATAAAAGGTTGTTATGTTTTCTGGCGTAAATGCTAAATAATTTTCATCATCAAAAGCATTAGGGGTACCACCTTGAGTATCTATTTTTTCCCAAGCTATGTATTCTTGTAAAAAGTATTCTATGTTTTCATAAAATAATTTATCGTAATCAAACTCATTTACTTGATATCCTATTAAATAATAGTTTACGTTTTGTCTGTAATTATATAGTCTTATTTCATTGTTAGACAACACTGTTACTTCAAAATCGTTTACGCCATCTATATCATGATTTGTTTCTAATAGTCCGTTAAACGTGTTGTAAGTACCAACATCTATTCCTAAACCATTTCCTGTTCTGCCAATATCTACAATGTTGTTGTTTGCATACAAGGTTCCGTTTAAAAACGATAATGTAAATGCTTTAGATACATAAGGTATATCTCCATTACCAGTTGTTCTATGATAATCTACATACCATAAATCGTAACCAGAAACGATTTCTTCTAAAGAAATCTGATTTTGAAAACTATCATGAAAACCATCATTAAAAACTGTTGTACATGAACTAAAAAATGTTCCTGTAATTAATATTGTTAAAAGTAATTTTATTGATTTCATAAGCTTTCGTTTTATGGTTATACTTATGATTATTCAAATTGCGTGCCAAAAAGAAAAACCTCTAAGATTTTAGAGGTTTTTACTTGATAATAAGCACTTTACTGAGTTTTAGAAAATAAACTTGTATCTATTTCTTTAAGGTTTTTAATTTTAAAATATTTTGTTTCTCCTGCTAACTGATAACTTAAAACAGCTTCGTTTTTATTTAATTTAAATGGAAATTTATTTAGTTTTGGGAGTTTATTATTAATTTCTTTTTTAGAATCAATATCTAAAATTAGATCTGAAGGATAGTTTTTTAAAGTATTAAAGTTTGCTATTAACATAGAAGCCTCTTTTTTCTTGATTTTTGTTACTTTGTTTTTAAAATATAAAGAGTCGAAATTAATAGCAGTATTTTGTTTTAATTTAATTTTTACTTCTAAACCACTAATTTTAGAATGCTCGCTTGTACATTTATAATATTCAGCAAATACTATTTCGAAAGGAGGGTTAGTTATAAATTTAGAGCTTCCACATTGTGTGAAACTAAATATAATTGCTAAGACTGATAAAATTTTCATTATTCTCATTTTCGGAATATTTTTTATTAAATATTGTCAAATGGTATGCCAAGATATTTTAAACAGACATCTTATTTTTAATATTAATATTCGTCAACCTATTTTAAGACAACTAAAATTTAATTAAATTTTGGTTTTCTTTTTTCTAAAAAAGCTGTGGTTCCTTCTTTAAAATCATCTGTTCCAAAAGAATCTCCAAACTCATCTATTTCAACATTAAAACCATTAACACCATCTTCAAAATTTGCATTTACAGCTCTAATGGCAGCACTAATAGCTACAGAAGAATTACGAGCAATCTTACTTGCAATTTTTTCTGCTAATGGCAATAATTCTTCTTGAGAAGTTACGTGGTTTACCAAACCGTAATCTTTTGCTTCATCTGCAGTAATCATTCCTGCAGTCATAATCATTTCCATAGCTTTTCCTTTTCCTACTAATTGAGGCAAACGTTGCGTACCTCCATAACCAGGAATAACACCTAAAGAAACTTCTGGCAATCCCATTTTAGCATTTACAGAAGCTATTCTAAAATGGCATGCCATTGCCAATTCTAAGCCACCTCCTAATGCAAAACCATTAATTGCAGCAATTACAGGTGTAGATAAATTCTCTACAAAATTGAATAGCATTTCTTGTCCAATTCTTGCTAATTTTCCGCCTTCTTCTACAGAAAAATGTGCAAATTCAGAAATATCTGCGCCAGCAACAAATGCTTTTTCTCCACTACCTATTAAAACAATTACTTTAATAGTTTTGTCTTCTTCTATTTCTTTAAAAGCGCTATGCAATTCTTCTATGGTAGCTTTATTTAAAGCATTTAATTTTTTAGGTCTGTTAATAGTAATTTGTGCTAAATAACTATTTTTTTTAACTAAAATGTTTTTAAAATTCATCTTTAAAATTTTATTTTTTGGGTAATATTACTGTAAAAACTGTACCTACTTTTTCTTTAGAAGTAAAAGAGATAGAACCATTATAAGCTTCTATTATATTTTTAATCATTGCCAAACCTAAGCCCATTCCACTGGTTTTGGTGGTAAATTTAGGTTCGAAAATTAAGTTTTTAACTTCTTCAGAAATTCCTTTTCCATTATCAGAAACTAAAATTTTTATATTTTCATCTTCAGATAAAACTTTAACCTCTATTAAAGGGGTTTCTTCTTGATCTGTAGCTTGTATAGCATTTTTAACCAAATTAGTTACAATTCGAATCAGTTGAGTTTTATCTAAATTAGCATATAATTCTTTTTCTATTGAATGGTATTTGATGTATTCTTCTGCAAAAATATCAAGTGCAAATTTTACCACACTTATTACTTCTATTCTTTCCTTTTTTTGAGTAGGCATTTTGGCAAAATCTGAAAATGCAGAAGCTATAGAGCTCATTACATCTATTTGCTGAATTAAGGTTTGACTAAATTCAGTTAGTTTTTCTTTTGCTCTTTCGTCTTCAGCATTAAACTTACGCTCAAAGCTTTGAACGGTTAATCTCATTGGTGTTAATGGGTTTTTTATCTCGTGAGCTACTTGTTTTGCCATTTCTCTCCAAGCTTGTTCACGCTCACTTTGCGCTAATTTAGCT
Organism: Bacteroidia bacterium; assembly: GCA_030427865.1. GTDB lineage: Bacteria > Bacteroidota > Bacteroidia > Flavobacteriales > Flavobacteriaceae > Polaribacter. The sequence goes on from JAUICK010000001.1 coordinate 169,485, forward strand.
GCACTTTCTTCTAACTCATCAATCATGTTATTATAAGCATCTACCAATATTTCTATCTCAGAACTTGCTTTGTTTAGAATAATTTTTTCGTTTCTTTCATTCAATCGAGTTTGTTCCATTTTATCTGAAATGGTCTTAATAGACCTTGTAATGTAACTTGATAAAAAGTAAGCAAGTGCAATAGCAATTAAAAACATTAAAATATATACCAACCCTAATCTCGATATAAATTCTCTCAGTTCTTTTTCTATTTCTGAATTATCTTGGGTAAACTGTAATTCTAAAATACCAATTCTCTTAAATTTTGGGTCGTGAATGTAAGAATATGAAGATTGATAGCCAATCTCTTTCTCTTCTCTTGTTTTTAATATTTTATGGTTAGAATTTTGTGCTAATTCTTTTAAAACATTTGCAGGTATTGGCTTAGCATCTATTTTCTCGAAAGCACTTGCAATTGATGACTTTAGTAGGTTTCCTTCTAAATCGTATATTGATATATTTAGTTTATTAATAGAAGATATTTCATAAATACGTTCTTGAAAAATCTTAGGTAAATTTGCAGTATTTACAGGGTAAGTGGTTTTGTTTTTTAATTCTAACTCTATGGTTTGTTTTGTTGTAGCTTCTTTACGCTCAAAACGTTGAATATTATAATCTTTTGTTTGTTCATCATATTGATAAACTGTAACTACCAAAATTAAAATTGATGCTAATAACACCAATAAAATCATGGATAAAAATATTCTTATTCGAAGTGAAAAATTTTTAAATTTAAACAAGCTCTATTCTTTTATTCTTTTCGTTTTCATTGTAAGTAAGTCGTCAAAATCACCATCTTCATCCCAATCATATTTGCTTTTACCAATAAAGCCTTCTTTAGTTTTTGTAATATGATAACTAACTTTCATATCTCTACCTCCGTAATTAAATTCTACAGTTAAAGAATCATCTACCACAACCCATTTTCCATCAGATTTAGAAACCTGTTCTCCTTTTTTGTTTTTAAACCATGCAGAAAAAGTACCGTCTGAATTATATTTTGATTGCGCTACCAACTCTGGATTGTTTTCAAATTTATCTTCATAAACCTGTAAAGAGTCTGTTTTATTTACTGTTTCCATTTCAATTTTTAAATAAGTTGTTTGCCAACTATCTATTATATATTCTTTTGTGGTTTTTTCTGAACTACAACTTGCAAAAAGTATTCCAAAAAAAACAATGAAAAAGAAAGGTTTTGTTTTCATTTCTATGTTTTAAATTGATTGACAAGATACTCAAATAAAAAAGTCGCTACAAATACTGTAACGACTTTTGATATTGTTTTAACAAATGTAGTTTTTAACCTACAATATTTACAATTTTGCCAGGTACTACAATTACTTTTTTAGGTGTTCTACCTTGCAATTGCGCTTGGGTTTTTTTATGAGCCATAACTGTTTTTTCTATCTCGTCTTTGCTCATGTCTAAAGGTAATTCTAACGTAAAACGCATTTTCCCATTAAAAGAAATAGGATAATTTTTAGTGCTTTCTACCAAATGTTTTGCATCAAATTTTGGAAAGGTAACTGTAGAAATGCTTTCTGTATACCCTAACTGACTCCATAATTCTTCTGCAATATGAGGCGCATAAGGTGAAATTAATACCAATAATGGTTCTAAGATTTCACGTTTATTACATTTTTGAGTGGTTAACTCATTTACCGCAATCATAAATGTAGAAACAGAAGTATTAAAAGAGAAATTCTCTATATCTTCTTCTACTTTTTTTATAGTTTTGTGTAGTGTTTTTAACTCGTCTTTTGTTGGTGTTGCATCAGAAACCTCAAATTTTTCTCCATTATAGAATAATTTCCATAATTTTTTTAAGAAAGAATACACGCCAGAAATACCAGAGGTTTTCCAAGGTTTTGCTTGTTCTAAAGGTCCTAAAAACATCTCAAACAAACGCAATGCATCTGCTCCATATTCTTCGCAAATATCATCTGGATTTACCACATTGTATTTGGATTTGGACATTTTTTCTACTTCTCTATAAACTTTAAAAGTGTTGTCTTTTTCAGTGATAAATTCAGCGTTTTTATAATCTTGATTTAAAGGATGATTTTTAAACCCTTCAATATCTAATTCATCAGAAGCATTTACCAAAGAAACATCTGCGTGAATCGCATTTTTAGTAATCATTACCAAATCTGAATAATTTGGATTCAATAATTTTTTATCTAACAAGTAATTTTTAACAATGTTCTCAAATTCATCATCCGAACTAAACAAATTTTTAGAAACAAAAAGAGTTGGTATATTTTCGATTATATCATCATTAGATTTATCAATAGCACAACCGTTTTTTACAAACACAGATATTTTGTATACAAAAGCACTTGTCCCCAAAATCATTCCTTGGTTAATGAGTTTTTTAGCAAACTCATCTACAGGTACAATATTTCTATCAAACAAAAATTTTTGCCAAAAACGTGCATATAATAAATGCCCTGTTGCATGCTCAGAACCACCTATATACAAGTCTACTTCTTTCCAATAATCTAACGCTTCTTTACTTGCAAATTCATGAGAATTTTTAGCATCCATATACCTGTTAAAATACCAAGAACTTCCTGCCCACCCTGGCATAGTATTGAGCTCTAAAGGAAAAACAGTTTTGTTATTTATTTTAGAATTCTCAACGACAGAATTGGTTTCTGTATCCCAAGCCCAAACCTCTGCATTTCCTAAAGGTGGTTTACCATCTTCTGTTGGTAGGTATTTTTCAACTTCTGGCAATACAATTGGCAAATGTTTTGTGTCAATAATTTGTGGCATTGCATCTTTGTAATACACAGGAAAAGGCTCGCCCCAATAACGTTGTCTGCTAAAAACAGCATCACGCAATCTGTAATTTATTTTGCCATATCCTATTCTACGTTTTTCCAATTCATAAATTACGGTTTTCATCGCTTTTTTGTATGGCAATCCGTTTAGAAAATCAGAATTTGTAAGTTTGGTATTTCCTTTTTCAGCAAAAGCTGCTGTAGAAATATCTACTCCATCAAAAATATTAGGAATAGGAATCTTAAAATGTTTTGCAAAATCGTAATCGCGCTGATCTCCACAAGGAACAGCCATAACAGCTCCTGTACCATAAGATGCTAAGACATAATCTCCAATCCAAATTTGAATTTTTTCGCCAGAAAAAGGATGAATTGCATACGCACCTGTAAACGCTCCAGAAATGGTTTTTACATCTGCCATTCTATCGCGTTCAGAACGTTTAGCTGTAGCTTCTATATACGCATTTACCTTTCTTTTTTGCTCTTCTGTTACAATTTGTGATACGAGTTCGTGTTCGGGAGCTAAAGTCATAAAACTTACTCCAAAAATAGTATCAGGTCTTGTTGTGAATACGTCAATCCTATCCCTCAATCCCTTTCCTGAGGAAAGGGAAGCTTTGGCTAATGCTTGTTTAATCTTTTTTAAAACACCTTCGATATCACCAATTACTTGCTGATTTGTAAAACGAATGACATCATAACCTAAATCTTCTAAAATTTTTGTTCTTTCATTATCCTTTTCTTGCTGTTCTTCTGTATTATGGTAATCACCATCTACTTCAATAATCAATTTTAATTGCAAACAAACAAAATCAACAATAAAGTCATCTATTAAATGTTGTCTTCTAAATTTTAGTCCTAATTTCTTTCCTTTTAATTGTTGCCATAAAGCACTTTCAGCTTTAGTAGGATTATTTCTGTTTTCTTTAGCTTTCTCAATTAAAAGAGCTGAATTATTTCCACCAGTCATATAACCTAACTCATTTTCAGAGTCAGATTTCTCTTTCCCTTTGGGGAAGGTTAGGATGGGGAAAGAAACCATTGCTCCTTGACTTCTACCTATCCAATTGGTTTGAGAATCTTTTAGCGGTTGAGGCCAATCTATAGTGTTCAATCCATCTAATAAACGTTGCGCATACGCAGAAATTCGCATAGACCACTGTGTCATTTTTTTTCGTACAACAGGATGTCCTCCTCGTTCTGAAACGCCGTTTACAATTTCGTCATTGGCTAAAACTGTTCCTAAAGCAGGACACCAGTTTACTTCTGTATCAGACAAAAATGTTAAACGATATTGTAATAAAATTTCTTGTTTTTTAGTTGATGAAAAACTGTTCCATTCATCACTTGAAAAAGAAACAATATCCTCGTCGCAAACCGCATTTACAGTTGTATTTCCATTACTTTCAAAAATTGAAATCAAGGTTGATATATCTTCTGCTTTGTTAGTATTTTTATTATACCAAGAGTTGAACAACTGAATGAAAATCCACTGTGTCCATTTGTAATATTCAGGATTTGAAGTACGCACTTCTCTGCTCCAATCAAAAGAAAAACCAATTTGATCTAACTGTCTTCTGTAGGTTTTAATATTTTCTTCTGTAGTTTTTGCAGGATGCTGCCCAGTTAGAATGGCATATTGTTCTGCAGGTAAACCAAAAGAATCGTACCCTTGTGGATGCAATACGTTAAACCCTTTGTGGCGTTTGTAACGTGCATAAATATCTGATGCAATATAACCTAATGGATGCCCAACATGTAAACCTGCTCCAGAAGGATAAGGAAACATGTCTAACACATAATACTTTGGTTTGTCTGCATTATTTTTTGCCTTAAAAGTTTGGTTTTTTGCCCAGAACTCTTGCCACTTCTTTTCAATTTCTTGATGATTGTACTGCATCTTTTTTTGTTTAAGGATGCAAATTTACGTTTATTCTGTAAAAGAGTAAATAAACTGTGGTTTAAATATGGTGTAACTAAAAAAAGAGATTTCTAAAATTAGAAATCTCTTTTTTTATATGTTTAGAAAGTATTATTTCAACTTCTTCTTAACTGCTACTTCTTGATAAGCTTCTATTTGATCTCCTTCTTGAATATCATTGTAATTCTTAATTTGAAGCCCACAATCGTAGCCTTTAGCTACTTCTTTAACATCGTCTTTAAAGCGCTTTAATGATGCTAAAACTCCGTCATGAACTACAATTCCATCTCTAATAATTCTAATTTTAGAATCTCTAAAGATTTTACCAGACATTACCATACAACCTGCAATATTACCTACTTTAGAAATTTTATAAACTTCTCTAATTTCTACATTACCAGTAACCTCTTCTTTCATTTCTGGAGATAACATTCCTTCCATGGCGTCTTTTAAGTCGTTAATGGCATCATAAATAATAGAATAAGTTCTAATATCTACTTCTTCTCTATCGGCTACAGCTCTTGCATTTCCTTGCGGACGCACATTAAATCCAACAATAATTGCATCTGAGGCTGTTGCTAACAACACATCGCTTTCTGTAATGGCTCCAACACCTTTGTGTAAGATATTTACTTGAATTTCTTCAGTCGATAATTTCTGGAAAGAGTTGGTTAAAGCTTCTACAGAACCATCCACATCTCCTTTTAGAATAATGTTTAATTCTTTAAAGTCTCCTAAGGCAATTCTACGTCCGATTTCATCTAAAGTTAATGTTTTCTGAGTTCTAACAGATTGCTCACGTTGTAATTGAGAACGTTTTGTTGCAATTTGTTTTGCTTCTCTTTCGTCATCAAAAACAATGAATTTATCACCTGCTTGTGGTGCTCCATCTAAACCTAAGATAGAAACTGGTGTTGATGGTCCAGCAACTTTTAGTTTGTTTCCTTTATCATCAAACATTGCTTTTACCTTACCACTGTTTTTACCAGCTAAGATATAATCGCCAATTCTTAAGGTTCCTGCTTGTACCAAAATTGTAGTTACATAACCTCTACCTTTGTCTAACTGAGCTTCTACAACTGCCCCAACTGCATTTTTATTAGGATTTGCTTTTAGTTCTAAAACTTCTGCTTCTAATAAAACTTTTTCTAACAATTCATCAATTCCTTGACCTGTTTTTGCAGAAATATCTTGCGATTGAATGTTACCACCCCATTCTTCAATTAATAAATTCATTGAAGAAAGTTGCGTTTTTACATTATCTGGATTCGCATTTGGTTTATCAATCTTGTTAATTGCAAATATGATTGGTACTCCAGCAGCTTGTGCGTGAGAAATTGCTTCTTTGGTTTGTGGCATTACATCATCATCTGCGGCAGCAACAATAATTACTAAATCGGTTACTTGCGCACCACGTGCACGCATTGCTGTAAAGGCTTCGTGACCAGGTGTATCTAAGAATGCTATTTTTTCATCACCAACATTTACAGAATACGCTCCAATATGTTGTGTAATTCCTCCACTTTCGCCATCTACAATATTTGCATTTCTAATATAATCTAATAGAGATGTTTTACCATGATCTACGTGCCCCATTACTGTAATAATTGGTGCTCGTTTTTCTAAATCTTCTGGTTTATCTTCTACCTCTTCTATAGCTTCTTCTACTTCTGCTCCAATAAACTCTACTTTATAGTTAAATTCTTCTGCAACAATAACTAATGTTTCTGCATCTAAACGCTGATTCATAGTTACCATCATCCCTAACATCATACAAGAAGAAATGATATCTGTTACAGGGACTTCCATCATTGTAGCAACTTCACTTACTGTAACAAATTCTGTTACTTTTAATATTTTGTTGTCTAATGCTTGTGCTTCTTGTTCTGCTTCAGTCTGCTCTCTATGTGCGTCTCTTTTGCTTCTTCTGTATTTTGCTCCTTTTCCTTTAGAAGATTTTCCTTGTAATTTCTCTAAAGTTTCTCTTACTTGCTTTTGGATTTCTGCTTCTGTTGGCTCTTCTTTTTTAATAGTTGATCTTTGGTTACCTCTTCCTTTATTAAATCCTCCTCTGTTTCCTTGACCTCCTCTATTATTTTGGTTTCCTCTATTGTTATTAGATGTATTAGAACCTGGTTTGCTAATTCTTTTTCTTTTTTTCTTAGTATCTGAAGCTTTGGCTGTATCTTTTTTCTCTTCTTTTTTCTTTTTAGGCTTTTCAAATTGCTTTAAATCAATTTTCTTACCTGTAAAGTTTGGGCCGTCTAATTTTTTGTACTGAGTTTTGATTGCTTCAGCTGTTTCTGGCGTAACTTCTTCTTTCTTTGCTGCAACTTTTGGAGCTTCCTCTTTCTTAACCTCTGTTTTTGGTTCTACTTTTGGAGTTTCCTTTTTCTCAGGAATAATTGTTTTTACAACTTTTATTCCTTCTAATTTTGGCGCTTTAGCTTCAACAATAGGAGTTTCGACTTTTTTAGGCTCTTTTACAACCTCTTTAGGTTCTTCTTTTACCTCATCGACTTTTTTATCTGCTGGTTTTTTGCCAACGTTATCAATATCGATTTTGCCAACAGTTTTAAACTCTAATTTATCTGCTTTGGCTTTTAAAACCTCTTCTTTCTTGGCTTCTGCCGCTCTTTTCTCTTCTAATTTAGCTTCTGCCGCTAATCGAATTGCTTCTTTCTCTTTACGTTTTTCCTCTCCAACTTCTTTAGATGCAGCTTTTTTATTTGCATCTGTTTCAAAGCCGTCAAGTAATACTTGATAAACGTCGTCAGTTATTTTAGTGGTTGGTCTTGCTTCTATTTCGTGACCTTTATCCGCTAAATACTCGACAGCTCTATCAAGAGAAATATTTAACTCTCTTAAAACTTTATTAAGCCTCATTGTTTTGCCTACAGACATATATTTTTTTTAACTTATTACTTGTAAAAATATACTTTTTACTTTACTTCTTGCTATAATTTAGTCTTCGAATTCTTCTTTTAGAATTCTTTGAACATCTATAATGGTTTCTTCTTCTAAATCGGTTCTCTTTACCAATTCTGCCACAGAAGTTTCTAATACACTTCTTGCTGTATCTAAACCAATTTTTTTGAATTCAGTGATAACCCAATCTTCGATTTCATCGATAAATTCTGTTAACTCTACATCTTCTTCTTCTAAACCTTCTCTTTGAACGTCTATTTCGTAACCTGTTAACTCACTTGCTAAACGGATGTTTACACCACCTCTACCAATTGCTTTAGAAACTTCTTCTGGTTTTAAAAGTACGCTTACACGTCCTTTTTTACCATTTTTTTCTTCTTCATACATTTCAATTTCCATAGAAGTCACTTTAGCAGGACTTAAAGCTCTTGAAATGTATAGTTGTTCGTTTTTAGTGTAGTTAATTACATCAATGTTTTCGTTTCCTAACTCGCGTACAATACCGTGAATTCTTGATCCTTTTACACCTACACATGCTCCAACAGGGTCTATTCTATCATCATAAGAATCTACTGCTACTTTTGCTTTTTCTCCTGGAATTCTTGCCACACCTTCTACTGTAATTAAACCATCAAAAACTTCAGGGATTTCTTGTTCAAATAATTTATTTAAAAATGCAGGAGAAGTTCTCGATAAAATAATTGCTGGTTTGTTACCTCTTAATTCTACTGATTTAATAACACCTCTAACAGAATCTCCTTTTCTAAAGAAATCTGAACGAATTTGCTCGCTTTTAGGCAATACTATTTCGTTTCCTTCATCATCTAATAAAATGATTGCATTGTGACGAATATGATGAACTTCTGCACTGTATAAATCGCCTTCTAAATCTTTAAATTGTTTAAAGATGTTTGTGCTATCGTGCTCGTAAATTTTAGAAATTAAATTTTGGCGCAACGCTAAGATAGCTCTTCTTCCTAAATCTACTAATTTTACTTCTTCAGAAACATCCTCGCCAATTTCGAAATCTGGTTCAATTTTTCTTGCCTCACTCAACTCAATTTCTTCATTATCGTCTTCAGACATACCGTCTGCAACCACAACTCTATTTCTCCAAATTTCTAAATCTCCTTTATCTGGGTTTATAATAATATCAAAATTATCATCAGACCCGAACTTACGTTTTAAGGCAGCTCTAAAAACTTCTTCTAAAATAGACATTAATGTTACTCTGTCTATACTTTTATTATCTTTAAATTCTGAAAACGAATCAATTAATGCTATATTTTCCATTACATTTTTTACTTAAAATACAATCTTCACTTTTGCTTCTTTAATATCTTTATATGCTATAGTTGCTGTTTTTTCTACAGTAACTTTACCTTTGCCTATTGGTTTAGGCTCTCTTGCTTTCCAGTTTAGTACTATTTTATCATCATCTGCTTCTACCAAAGTTCCTTCAAATTCTTCATCCGAAGTTTTTACTTTTAAGATTCTTTTGATGTTCTTTTTATACTGTCTTTTTTCTTTTAACGGATGAGAAATATCTGGCGTTGTTACTTCTAAAGAGAAATCTTCTTCTTCTCTATCTAAATTATGCTCAACATTTCTGCTAATTCTAATGCATTCGCTTAATGGAACTCCATGATCTCCATCTACAGTAATCTGAATTTTGTTGTTTACTGAAATAGATAAATCTATTAAAAACAACGATTCATTTAAAGCTAATGCTTCGTTTACTAAATCTCTTACCTTATTTTCCTGCTTCATAAACCTTAAAAAAAAGTATAAAAAGAGGGGACTTTTAAGTCCCCTTCTCTGTCATTTATTCTTAATTTTCGCTGCAAATATACGAATTCTTTGGAATTTACCAAACTATGTTTAAGTCATTTATTTTTTGTAACTTTAGATACGCAGTTACTAATTTCTAAATTTTTGTACGATGAAAAAAATTTTAGTTCCCATAGATTTTTCAAAACCATCTGAATATGCAGCAAAAATGGCTGCCCAAATTGCAAAAAAAACTAATGCAACCGTATACTTAATTCACCTAATAGAACTTCCAAAAGGTGTTGTAGACATGGGTGCAGGAAGCAGATTTAGTATACCAGAAAGCATGTTGTATTTAAGAAAAGTTAGAGAAAAAGTATTGGATTTTAAAGAAGGTATTTTTAGTGATGCCATGGATGTAAAGTACTTTATAAAGTTAAACAATCCGTTTGAAGGAATTCAAAAATATGCAGATAAAATTGATGCAGATATTATTATAATGGGATCTAAAGGTCATTCCGAATTTGAAGAAATGATTATTGGTTCTAACACAGAAAAAGTAGTACGCAGTTCTAAACGCCCAGTAATTGTAGTAAAAAAAGATAGTAAAAAGTTTAAACTGAAAAACTTAGTTTTTGCTTCTAATTTTAAAGAGGAAAACAAAGAAGTTTTTGGCAAATTTGTAGACTTTGCGAATACATTTAACAGCAAAGTACATTTGTTAAAAGTGAATACTCCTGCCAACTTTCAAGGAACTTCGGAAGCCAAACAAAAAGTAAAAGAGTTTACACAAGATTTTGATTTAAAAAAGTATAAAATTAATATTTACAGTGATGTTTCTGTGGAAAAAGGGATTCAAAATTTTTCAAGAGAAGTTAACGCAGACTTAATTGCTTTAAGTACACACGGAAGAAGTGGTTTAGCGCATTTATTTACTGGAAGTGTAACCAAAAACTTATCTAAAAATGCTTTAAAGCCTATGTTAACGATTAAGGTTTAGGTTTAATTTTTCTAAATTTTAAAAGTAGAACTTCTCTAATATCGAGTATAAGCTATTAAAACAAAGTCATATTCGTCTTGAGTTAGCGAAAAATAAAAAAACCTTTATTTCTAAAGGCTTTTTATATCTAAAAATTCTAATTTTCTTATAAAATATAATCTGTACTAATAAAATTAGACGCTTTTTTATCTAACAATTCTTCTAAAATTGCATTGTTATATGGTGTATCTTTAGAGGCTACAAAAGTTCTAATAGAAAAAGAACGCAATGCATCGTGTACACTTAAAGTTGCTACTGCAGAGTCTTTTCTTCCTGTAAACGGATATACATCTGGCCCACGTTGTGCAGCACTATTTAAGTTTACTCTACACACCAAGTTTACTAAAGTATCTATTAACGGTGCTAACGTTTTTATTTCGCTACCAAAAACACTTACTTGTTGACCGTAATTAGATTCTGCCATATCATCTAAAGGTTCTTGAATATTTTTAAAAGAAACTACAGGAATTACAGGGCCAAATTGTTCTTCTTCATAAACTCTCATCTCTTTAGAAACCGGATATAAAACCGCTGGAAAAATATAATTATCAGTAGTTTCTCCTCCTTTTTTATTAATGATTTTTGCACCTTTTTCTTTGGCATCATCTATTAACTCTTGTATGTATGCAGGTTTTCCTGGTTCTGGTAATGGTGTTAATTTTACTCCCTCTTCCCAAGGGTTTCCAAATTTTAATTCGTCTACTCTTTCTGCGAAACGTTTGTTGAATTTATCTACAATATGCTCGTGTACATACAACACTTTTAAAGCTGTACAACGTTGACCGTTAAAAGAAGTAGAACCAGTAATACATTCATTAATTGCTAAATCTAAATCTGCATCTGGTAAAACAATTCCAGGATTTTTAGCTTCTAAGCCTAATACCAAACGTAATCTATTTTTATACGGATGATTGGCTTGAATTGCATTGGCAGATTTACTATTTCCTATCAATGCCAAAACATCTACTTTACCTGTTTTCATAATAGGTGTTGCCAACACTCTACCTCTTCCATAAATGATATTTACAACGCCTTCTGGAAACGAGTTTTGAAACGCCTCTAATAATGGTGATAATAATAAAACTCCATGTTTTGCGGGCTTAAAAACAGCTGTATTCCCCATGATTAAAGCTGGAATTAACAATGCAAACGTTTCGTTTAGTGGATAATTATAAGGTCCTAAACACAACACAACACCTAAAGGACCACGTCTTATGTGTGCATGAACTCCACTATGCTTTTCAAACTTTGCAAAGTTTCTGTCCATTTGTTTATAATCTTCAATGGTATCGTAAATATACTCAAGAGTTCTATCAAATTCTTTTTCAGAGTCTGGTAAGGATTTTCCAATTTCCCACATTAAAAGTTTTACAACTTCATCTCGTTTGGTTTTCATTTGCTCTGCAAATTCTTCCATACATTCAATTCTATCGGCAACACGCATTGTTGGCCACAAACCTTGCCCTTTGTCGTAAGCTCTATATGCAGAATTTAAAGCTTCAATAGCTTCATAACCTGTTAAATTCGGAACAGTTCCTAATAAAGTAGGTTTGTATTCTTTGGTTGATGAAATGGTAGAATACACTTCTGTCATTTCTCCTTTCCATTCTCTTAATTCGCCACCAATTAAATATGTTTTTTGATGTAAAAGTGATTTTATTTTATATGCTTCTGGAATTTCAGTAAACTTTGTTTTCATAAGTTGCTATTTATCAATTAAAATGATAGAGCCTTTAATTGAAATTATTAAACCCAAATTAACGAAAAATAGTAGGATTTTAGGCAAATAAACTACGAAAAGGATTTCGAGTTTTCGTAAATTAAATCTATATTTTATACCAAGAATTGAAACAAATCTGGCTTGTCATTCAAATAGTCGCCAAAAAAATTGTTTTCTTTCATTCTTTGGATTAAAGGCTCTAAATCATCTGCAGATTTCAGTTCTAAACCCACCACCGCTGCTCCATTTGTTCTGTTACTTTTCTTAGTATATTCAAAATGAGTGATGTCATCATTTGGCCCTAAAATTTCTGCAACAAACTCTTTTAAAGCTCCTGCTCTTTGTGGAAATTTTACAATAAAATAGTGCTTTAAATTGGCATACAACAAAGCTCTTTCCTTAATTTCTGCTGTTCTGGTAATATCGTTATTGCTACCACTTACAACACAAACTACGTTTTTTCCTTTTATTTCATCTTTAAAAAAATCTAAAGCAGCAATACTTAACGCACCTGCAGGTTCTACCACAATGGCATCTTTGTTGTACAAATCTAAAATAGTTTGACAAATTTTACCTTCTGAGACTGTAATTACATCATCTAAATTCTGTTGACAAATGGCAAAATTTAAATCACCTACTTTTTTAACAGCTGCTCCATCTACAAAAGGATCTATTTTATGTAAAGTGGTGTTTTTTTTATTACGTATTGATGTTAACATTGATGGAGCTCCTTCTGGTTCTACTCCAATAATTTTTGTCTCTGGTGATACATTTTTAAATACAGTTGATAAGCCTGATGATAAACCTCCACCTCCAATTGGCACAAACACATAATCAATTTTTTCTGTTGCTTGTTCAAATATTTCTAAGCCAACAGTAGCTTGACCTTCAATAACTTTTTCGTCATTAAAAGGATGAATAAAGGTTTTGTTTTTTGTATCACATTCTTGTTTTGCAGCTTTAAAGGCATCATCAAAAGTATCGCCTTCAATAACAATATTGATAAACTCTTCTCCAAACATTTTTACTTGCTCAATCTTTTGATTTGGAGTTGGTGATGGCATAAAAATGGTTCCTTTTATTTGCAATAATTTGCAAGATAAAGCTACACCTTGCGCGTGATTTCCTGCACTTGCGCAGACAATTCCACGTTTTTTTTCGTCATCTTTTAAAGAAGACATTTTATTGTAAGCACCTCTAATTTTATACGAACGAACTACTTGTAAATCTTCTCTTTTAAAAAAAATAGCAGTATTTAATTGTTTAGAAAGATTGGTATTTAAACTCAAAGGAGTTTTAGAGGCAACTCCATTTAATTTTTTTGCGGCAGCTTTTACGCTTTCTAAACTTGGAAAATAGATTTGTTTTGTTTGCATTATGGTAAATGTAAAAAGAAAACCTGTCAAACTTTTAAAATCTGACAGGTTTTAAAATTTTAAAATCTTTATATTTTAAGCTGATTTTATTACTTTCATTGCTGTCATAGAAGCTCTTAATTCTGCTCCTATTTTTTCTACTGGATGATTTCTAATAATCTTGTTAATTCGAATCAATTCTTGGTTATCTACTTCATTAGAATCTGAGAATTTTTCACCAATTACATTGGTTGAAACTGTTTTCATAAAATCGGTTAATAAAGGCTTACAAGCGTGATCGAATAAATAACAACCATACTCTGCTGTATCAGAAATAACACGATTCATTTCGTATAATTTTTTACGTGCAATGGTATTTGCAATTAATGGCGTTTCGTGTAAAGACTCATAGTATGCAGATGCATCTATAATACCAGATTCTGTCATGGCTTCAAAAGCCAATTCTACTCCAGCTCTTACAAAAGCAACTAATAAAGTTCCGTGGTCAAAATATTCTTGTTCCGAAATTTCATCCGAAGTAATTTCTTGTTTTTCAAAAGCTGTATTGCCTGTTGCTGCTCTCCATTTTAATAGATTTGCATCATCATTTTCCCAATCTTCCATCATGGTTTTAGAGAAATGACCAGTCATAATATCATCCATATGTTTTTGGAATAACGGACGCATAATGTCTTTTAATTCTTCTGATAATCTAAAAGCTTCAACTTTTGCAGGATTAGACAATCTGTCCATCATATTTGTAATACCTCCGTGTTTTAAAGCCTCTGTAACAGTTTCCCAACCATATTGAATTAATTTTGCAGCATAACCAGCATCAATACCTTCTGCTACCATTTTATCAAAAGATAAAATTGCACCAGTTTGCAACAAACCACATAAAATCGTTTGCTCTCCCATTAAATCTGATTTTACCTCAGCCACAAAAGAAGATTCTAAAACTCCTGCTCTATGACCACCAGTGGCAACTGCATACGCTTTTGCTTGTGCCCATCCTTTGTTTTCTGGGTCGTTATTTGGGTGAACAGCAATTAAGGTTGGTACTCCAAATCCTCTTTTATATTCTTCGCGAACTTCAGAACCTGGACATTTTGGTGCCACCATAATTACGGTTAAATCCTTACGAATTTGCATTCCTTCTTCAACAATGTTAAAACCATGAGAATAACTCAATGTTGCTCCTTTTTTCATTAAAGGCATTACTGCTTTAACAACATTGGTGTGTTGTTTGTCTGGAGTTAAGTTGATTACCAAATCTGCATATGGCAATAATTCTTCGTACGTCCCAACTGTAAAATTGTTAGAAGATGCGTTTACAAAAGAATCTCTTTTTTGGTCTATAGCTGCCTGACGTAGAGCATAAGAAATATCTAAACCAGAATCTCTCATATTAAGACCTTGATTTAAACCTTGAGCTCCACAGCCCACAATAACAATTTTCTTACCTTTTAATGCGTTTACTCCATCTTCAAATTCTGAAGCATCCATAAAGCGACATTTTCCTAACTGCTCTAATTTTTCTCTTAATGTTAATGTGTTAAAATAATTTGACATTTTTTTTGTTTTAGTTTTTCGATAAGAACAAAGAAAAAAGAGAAAAGAAAAGAGATATATTTATCAGCTTTATTTCTTTTTTCTAAAATCTTTACTCTTTTATCTATTTTTAGTTGTTTTTAATGTTTTCTAATAATGATGATATTTTCATTTCGTCTTTTGTCACCGCAATTCTACCAGAACGTGTAAATTGCATGATACCAAATTCACTTAACTTTTGGTGTAACTCTTTGAGTTCTTCTCTTTTTCCTGATTTTTCTAACACAAAAAATTGCTTATTTACAGTAACAATTCTTGCATTGCTTTCTTTGATAATATTTTGAATTTGACGTTCTTCGAACAACAACTCTGATTTTATTTTAAACAAACCTGAAACCTGATATATTGTCTCATCCTCAGTATGGTAGTATGCTTTAATTACCTCTACTTGTTTTTCTATCTGACCAATAATTTTTTTCATATTTACCTCTGTCATATAGACAACAATGGTAAACCTTGAAACTCCATAAATTTCAGACGGAGAAGTATTTAAACTCTCTATGTTGATATGCCTTCTTTGAAAAATTGCTGAAATTCTGTTCAACAATCCTATATTATTTTCAGTATAAACAGATACTGTAAATAGTTGTTTTTCTGTACTCATTTTTTACTGTTTAAAGTTGAAAGTTATAAAGTTGAAAAGTTCGCTAACCAAGAACTAACAACTAAGAACTAACAACTAAATCTACTCTAATCTTATATCTGAAACACTTGCTCCAGAAGGAATCATTGGAAATACATTGTCTTCTTTCTCCACACAAACCTCCAAGAAATAGGCTTCCTTACTTTCCATCATTTCTTTAACAGCCTCAGCCAATTCTTCACGTTTAGTAACTTTTTTTGCTTTGATGTAATACCCTTCTGCAATTGCTACAAAATTGGGGTTTACCATTTCTGTAGATGCATATCGTTTGTCAAAAAATAACTGTTGCCATTGACGTACCATTCCTAAGAAATCGTTATTTAAAACCACCACTTTAACAGCCGCTTTTTGCTGAAAAATAGTCCCTAATTCTTGAATCGTCATTTGGTAACCTCCATCACCAGAAATAGAAACTACTTCACGTTCTGGAGCTGCCATTTTTGCACCAATTGCTGCTGGCAATCCAAAACCCATAGTTCCTAATCCACCTGAAGTAATATTACTTTTAGACACGTTAAAATCTGCATATCTACAAGCAATCATTTGATGCTGACCAACATCACTTACAATAGCAGCTTTTCCTTCACTTTGAATGTTGATTTCTTTCAACACCTCAGCCATTGTTAAACCTTCTTTTGTAGGATACAAATCGTTTTTGATTACTTTATCATATTCTATTTGATATAAATCTTTAAACTTTTGATGCCAATCTTTATGTGAATTTTCATTCAATAAGGGTAATAATAAGTCTAAACTTGTTTTTGCATCACCCAAAACAGCTACATCCGTTTTTACGTTTTTATCAATCTCTGCTGGGTCAATTTCAAAGTGAATTACCTTCGCTTGTTTGGCATACGTATCTAAACTACCTGTTACACGATCGTCAAAACGCATTCCGATTGCGATTAAAACATCACATTCGTTGGTTAAAATATTTGGAGCATAATTTCCATGCATACCCACCATACCAACATTTAAAGGATGTGAAGTAGGAATTGCAGAAGCACCTAAAATGGTCCAAGCTGCAGGAATTCCTGCTTTTTCTACAATTGCTTTTAATTGCTCTTCTGCTTCACCTAAAATAACGCCTTGCCCCCAAACAATTAATGGTTTTTTTGCTCCATTAATTAGTTTTGCAGCTTCTTCAACCTTAGAAATATCTGTATCTGGAACAGGATTATAACTTCTTACTTTTGTACATTTCTCATACGAAAAATCAAACTCATCAAACTGAGCATCTTTAGTAATATCTACTAAAACAGGTCCTGGTCTACCACTTTTTGCAATGTAAAACGCTTTTGCTAATGCTTCAGGAATATCTTCTGCTTTTGTTACTTGACAGTTCCATTTGGTAACTGGAGTGGAGATACCTACTATATCTGTTTCTTGAAACGCATCTGAACCCAATAAATGTGATGGCACTTGACCTGTAATACACACCATTGGTGTAGAATCTATTTGGGCATCTGCAATACCCGTTATTAAGTTGGTTGCTCCTGGACCAGAAGTTGCCATAGCTACACCAACTTTACCAGAAATTCTTGCATATCCTTGAGCAGCATGTGTTGCTCCTTGTTCGTGTCTTGTTAAAACGTGATGAATTTTATCTTGATATTTGTACAACTCATCATAAACTGGCATAATTGCTCCTCCTGGATATCCATACAAAATATCTACTCCTTCTTCAATTAAGCATCTTACAATTGCCTCACTACCAGAAATACGCTCCGTAGTTTTGGTCGCTTTTTGTTGTTGTTTTATGGTTTGTGTTTCCATGGTAATTCTTTTAATACCTACAAGGTTTCAAAAACCTTGCAGGAGTTTTTTATAAATCTGTTACACATCCTTTAGATGCAGATGCTACTGATTTTGCGTATTTGTATAAAATTCCTTTTTTGTGTTTTAAGGCTGGTGCTACCCATTTTGCTTTTCTTTCTGCCAATTCTTCATCAGAAATTAATACATTTATAGAGTTGTCTTCTGCACTAATTCTAATTTTATCTCCAGTTTCAATTAAACCTATTGCACCTCCAGACTGTGCTTCTGGTGTAATATGCCCTACCACAAAACCGTGCGTTCCTCCAGAAAAACGACCATCTGTAATTAAAGCTACAGATTTTCCTAAACCTGCTCCCATAATTAATGAAGTTGGTTTTAACATTTCTGGCATTCCAGGTCCTCCTTTTGGTCCCACATACCTAATGACGACTACATCTCCTCTTTCTACTTCTCCGTTTGAAATTCCTGTGTTTGCTGCTTGTTCACCATCATAAACCACTGCTTTTCCTTCGAACAATAAACCTTCATTTCCAGAAATTTTTGCTACGGCACCTTCTTCAGCAAGGTTTCCGTATAGAATCTGTAAGTTTCCAGATTTTTTTAATGCATTTTCTTTTTGATAAACAATATCTTGTTCTTCAAATTCTATGGCTTCAACATCAGCTAAATTTTCCGCTAAAGTTTTACCTGTAACTGTCATACAATCTCCATGTAAGTATCCTTGCTCTAACAAGTACTTCATAATTGCAGGAATTCCTCCAATTCCATGAATGTCTTCCATTAAATATTTACCAGATGGTTTTAAATCTCCAATTAAAGGAGTTCTATCAGAAACTCTTTGAAAATCTTCTAATTTAAAATCGATATCTGCTGCATGTGCAATTGCTAAAAAGTGAAGTACTGCATTGGTAGAACCTCCTAAAGCATTGACTAAAGTAACTGCATTTTCTATAGATTTTTTAGAAATAATATCTAAAGGTTTTAAATCTAATTCTAATAAATTTTTAATCGCTCTTGCTGTTCTTTCTGCTTCCGACAATTTATTTGGATTCTCAGCAGGAATAGAGGAGTTATAAGGTAAAGCAAACCCCATACACTCAATAGCAGAAGCCATTGTGTTTGCAGTATACATACCACCACAAGCCCCAGCTCCTGGAATTGCTCTTTTTATAATTTCTTTATATTCTGCTTCATCTATTTCACCTGCTACTTTTTGACCTAAAGCCTCAAAAGCAGAGACAATATTTAATTTTCTTCCTTTATATTTCCCTGATGCAATAGAACCTCCATACATCATAATTGATGGACGATTTAAACGCAGCATTGCCATAATAGCACCTGGCATATTTTTATCGCAACCCACAATTGCCACTAAAGCGTCATAACTTTGAGCATTCATAACTGTCTCAATAGAGTCTGCAATAATATCTCTTGAAACTAAAGAGTAATTCATACCCGAAGTTCCCATAGAAATACCATCTGAAACTCCAATTGTATTGAATCCTAAACCAACTAAATCTGCAATTTTACATTCTACTTTAACTTCATCTTTTAATCGATTTAAATGCATATTGCATGGGTTGCCATCGTAACCAGTACTGGCAATACCAACTTGCGCTTTTTGCATATCTTCATCTGATAAACCTGCTGCATACAACATGGCTTGAGACGCGGGTTGAGATTCGTCTTGCGTTAATCTGCTACTATGTTTATTAAGTTTCATTTAATGATTTCTTCGTTTTGTTGACTAAATTATTCTATTTCCTATTTTTTGTTGCATAAAATTCAATGGCATTTTTTACTTTCAGATGTTAAAAAAATACCATAAAATACTGTTTACCAATTATTTAACACTGTTTATATATGATACCCAAGTGTTAAAATAAATACAATAAAAAAACCTTCCATTTTGCAGGAAGGTTTTTATTTAAATTTTATATATAAATATTACTTCCACATCACACCATAATAATTACGATGACGATTAAAATAGAAATAATATTTAAAAATTGTTTTTTCATATTGAAGTGTAAATATTTCGAAATTTATTTTAAATTTCCAAATAAAATTAAATGATTGTACTTTGTCCCATATGAATATTTTTAAAATTCATATTACTATCTTCTTGATTTTCTATATAATCTGCAATAAAATCTCCAACTTTTGAAGTTGTTGTATATGTTTGATTTTTACTTCGTAAATCTTTAGTTGTGATTCCTAAATCTAGTGATTTTTCTACTGCTCTTTGTATTGCATCTGCCTCATCTTGTAAACCCAAATGCTCTAACAACATTGATGCAGACAAAATTGATGCCAAAGGATTTGCAATATCTTTACCTTTGGCTTGTGGGTAAGAACCATGAATTGGCTCGAACAAAGCATTCTTTGTACCTATTGAACTTGATGCTAACAAACCTATAGAACCACCAATTACACAAGCTACATCAGAAATTATATCGCCAAATAAATTTTCTGTAAGAATAACATCAAACTGTTTTGGATTAAGTACTATTTGCATTGTGGCATTGTCTACAAACATAAAATCTAAATCTACATCTTTGTATTCTTTTGCAATTTCTGCTACTGTTTTTCTCCATAAACGTGAAGTTTCTAAAACATTCGCTTTGTCTATTAAAGTAACTTTTTTCTTTCTGTTTTGAGCAGCTTGAAATGCTAAGTGTGTAATTCTTGAGATTTCATCTACTGAATATTGACAGCCATCAAAAGCAACTTTACCGTCTTTACTTAATTCTTTTCTACCAAAATAAATTCCACCAGTTAATTCTCTAAAAATAGCAACATCTGTACCTGATATAATATCTTTTTTTAAAGGTGAATTTTTAAGTAAATGGTTATAAGCTTTAACGGGTCTAACATTACAAAATAAGTCTAATTCTTGTCTTAATTGCAACAAACCTTGCTCTGGACGAATTTTAGCAGTTGGGTCATTATCGTACTTAGGATCGCCTACAGCTCCAAATAAAACGGCATCTGCATCTTTACAAATCTGTATGGTTTCTTTTGGCAATGGTGTTCCAGTTTGCTCAATTGCAGTAGCTCCTAATTGAGCTTCTTTGTATAAAAAAATATGATCATACACTTCTGCAACAGCATCTAATGCTTTTTTTGCTTGGTTGGTTACTTCGGGTCCAATCCCGTCTCCAGGGATAACTGCAATTGTATATTTCATTATTTGTCTCGAAATTCTGTCTTATCAAAGGTAGCTATTTATTTTAATAGTCGACTCAAAACTCATAACTACCAATGAAGACAAAGTTTAAGGTTGATTTTTATTGTTATGCTGTTGCTACTTTAGAGGTTTTGTTTACTTTGTTCATAATATTATGAATATCCTCATCTTTCACTTCTTTTTGTTGGTCTGCTGTGTTTAAGAAAGCTTTGTAAGCTATATCTAATTGAACTTTGGTTAACTCATAACCAATCTTTTTAGCCCTGTACGCTAATGCAGCCCTACCACTTCTTGCTGTTAAAACAATTGCACTTTCTGTAACTCCAACATCTTCTGGATCCATAATTTCATAGGTTTCTCTGTTTTTAATTACGCCATCTTGATGAATTCCAGAACTATGTGCAAAAGCATTAGCTCCTACAATTGCTTTATTAGGTTGCACTGGCATTCCCATACTTTCACGAACCATAATACTTGTATCGTACAATAGTTTTGTATTAATACTTGTTTCTAAGTTTAGATAAGGATGTTGTTTTAACACCATAACGACCTCTTCTAAAGCTGTGTTTCCTGCTCTTTCACCAATTCCATTAATGGTACACTCTATTTGACGTGCTCCATTGATAACGCCAGAAATTGAATTTGCAGTTGCCATGCCTAAATCGTTATGACAATGACAAGAAAGAATTACATTATCTATACCTTTTACATTTTCACGTAAATATTTCATTTTAGCTCCATATTCTTCTGGCAAACAATACCCTGTTGTATCAGGAATATTTAATACAGTAGCTCCAGCTTTAATAACTTCTTCACAAACTTTAGCTAAGTATTCGTTATCTGTTCTACCTGCATCTTCGGCATAAAATTCTACATCTTCAACAAAAGATTTTGCGTAAGAAACTGCTTTTATAGCACGTTCTATAACAGCTTGTCTGTTTGATTTAAATTTAAATTGAATATGAGAATCACTAGTACCAATACCTGTATGAATTCTTGGATGCTTGGCAAATTTTAAAGCTTCTGCTGCTACTTTTATATCATTTTCTACAGCACGTGTTAAGCCACAAACAGTTGCATTTTTTACAATTTTTGCTATTTCTGTAACCGAATTAAAATCACCAGGGCTTGATACAGGAAAACCCGCTTCAATTACATTTACACCAAGTAAATCTAATCTTTCAGCAATTACCAATTTTTGTCTTGTATCTAACTTACAACCAGGAACTTGTTCTCCATCTCTTAATGTTGTATCAAAAATTTGTACTTGATTATTTTGCATAATTTCTGTAAAGATTATCGTATTAATGTATCAAATGTATATATTGAGATGAAAATAAATAGTTATTTTTACCATTTAGTACGATTTCTAATTTCATTTAAAAAAACATAATTATTTAATTATCAGCTTTTTATGAGTAAAAGTGTTACATTAGCCAATCAACAAAATGACGCTCTTTTTGTTTTAATTAAATCTTTAACTAAATCTGAAAAGCGTCAGTTTAATCTCTATGTGGGTAGGTTAGGAGGAAATGTTGATGCTAAATTTTTCTCGTTGTTTAAATTTTTAGAAAAATTAAAAGTTTATGATGAAAAAATAATTATTGGTAGTGGTATAGTTTCTAAACAACAATTATCTAACTTAAAAGCGCATTTGTATAAACAAATTTTAATTAGTTTGCGTTTAAATCCTGCGCACAAAAATGTACGAATTCAAATTAGAGAACAGTTAGATTTTGCAACCGTTTTATATCAAAAAGGGTTATACAAACAAAGTTTAAAGCTCTTAGACAAAGCTAAAAATATGGCTTTAGATAATGAAGAAAAAAATATTGCTTACGAAATTGTAGAATTAGAAAAAGTTATTGAAACACAATACATTACCAGAAGTTTAAGTAACAGAGCAGATCAGCTTTCTGTTCAGGCAAAAGAACTCAGTCAGCATAATGTTATTGCCAGTAAATTATCTAACCTCTCTCTTCAACTATACAGCTATTTATTACAAAATGGGTATGTAAAAAACAAAGAAGAATTAAAATTTATTGACAAATACTTTAATGACAGAATGCCTAAATATGAATATCAAAAATTAGGCTTTCGTGAAAGATTATGGCTTAACAAAGCGCATTTATGGCACAGCTTTTTAATTCAAGATTTTTTATTAAGCTACAAATACGCCCGAAAATGTGTGGATTTATTTGACAGCTCTAAACTGATAAATTTACATCCTGTTTTTTATCTAAAATCTAAAAATTACTTATTAGAAGCTTCTTTTTTAGTAAAAAACGTTACTGTTTTTAAACAAGAATTGAATCATTTTGAATCTGAAATTGATCAAAAATCAATTCCAATGAACACCAATACAGAATTACTAATTTTTCTGTATTTCTATGCAAATAAACTACATTTACATTTCTTAGAAGGTTCTTTTGAAAAGGGCGAATATTTGGTGGATGTCATCAATACCAAAATAGATAAATACAAAAACAGATTAGACAACCATTATGTGGTAATGCTCTATTATAAAATAGCCTGTTTGTATTTTGGAATGGGTAAAAACAGAGAATGTATTGGATATCTGCAAAAAATAATTCGCTCAAAAAACTTAAGTTCTGCAGAAGATTTACAATGTTTTGCTCGTATTTTAAATTTAATTGCACACTATGAATGCGGTTTAGATTACGATTTAGAAAGACAGTTTTTAGACACTTATAAATTCCTTTTAAAAATGGAGAACTTGCAAGAAGTTCAGAAAGTATTTTTAGAATCAATTAGAGATTTAAGTGACATTTTTCCGCACGAAATTAAAAACGAATTCAAAAAAATTCACGCAAAATTAAAAGTGTTTGAAAATCATCCTTATGAAAAAAGAGCTTTCTTGTATTTAGATATTTTATCTTGGTTAGAAAGTAAAATTCAGAATAAACCTATTGCTTTAATTATTAAAGAAAAGACAAATCAATTAGGTAAATAATAGCAGATTAATATTTGAAATGATTGATTTTTAACAATTCTATATAAATTAGTTAAAATCACAAAATAATCAGTGCTTCAGAGCAAAAATTTAAATAATACTTCTATTTTTGTCTCGTGGATTTATTAAACACATACAATAATTTTACTGCAACTACTTCTGTAGCTGGTATTTCTATGCGCACAATTATTCGCACAACTACAACAATTACCCTTTAGGGGTTATACTATATTCATATCATCAAAGGTTATCTATTGTTTCATATCAAACAGAAACAAAATCAATAAAAATAAAATTACACAAACTATTCATTACCAATGAAAGTATTAAAATTTGGCGGTTCGTCTGTCGCGAGTTCAGAAAACATAAAAAAAGTCTTAGCAATTGTTGCCCAAGAATCTAAAAACCAAAAAATAGCAGTGGTAGTTTCTGCTTTTGGCAAAACAACGAATGCATTAATAAAAGGCGCAAATTTAGCTTCCGATAAGAATGAAGGCTATAAAGAAGTTCTAAAAAAATTAGAAGAACATCATTTTGAAGTGGTTAAAGATTTAATTCCTGTTCAAAATCAAAGTGCTATTATTAGCTATGTAAAACAGTTATTTAATCATTTAGAAACTATTTATGAAGGATGTTTTTTATTGCAAGAATTAACACCAAAAACCTTGGCTAAAATTTCGAGTTTTGGTGAATTGCTTTCTTCATACATTATTGCAAAAGCAGCAAATTTAGCTTTTGAAACAGATTATAAAGACAGTAGAGAGTTAGTAATTGCTTCTGATAATTATTTAGGAGCTATTGTAGATTTTTCTACAACCAATAAAAATTTACAGAACTATTTTAATGGTAAAAACAAACAAGTTACTTTATTACCTGGTTTTGTTGCTAAAACTCCAGAAGGAAAAACAACTACTTTAGGACGTGGAGGTTCTGATTACACTGCTGCCATTATTGCTGCTGCTGTAAATGCTGATGAATTGCAAATCTGGACAGATGTAAGCGGAATGTTTACTGCCAACCCAAGTGTAGTAAAACAAGCGTTTCCAATTCCACATATTTCGTATCACGAAGCGATGGAATTGTCTCATTTTGGCGCAAAAGTAATTTATCCACCTACAATTCAACCTGTGTTAAAAAAGGAAATTCCTATTTTAATTAAAAACACATTTAAGCCAGAAGAAGAAGGAACTTTAATAGCGAAAGAAACAAGTAATAAAAAGCCCGTTAAAGGAATTAGCCACATAGAGAACATTACCCTAATTACTTTGGAAGGAAGTGGAATGGTGGGTATTCCTGGTTTTTCTAAACGTTTATTTGAAGCGCTTTCTTTTCACAACATCAACATCATTTTAATTACACAAGCTTCTTCAGAACTTTCCATTTGTATTGGTATTGCTGATAAAGATGCTGCTAAAGCAAAAGTTGTGATTGATGAGACTTTTGAGTTTGAAATTCATCAACAAAAAGTAAATCCAACTGTTTTAGAACAAGATTTATGCATTATAGCTTTAGTGGGTGACAATATGAAAAACCACCAAGGTTTAAGTGGACAAATGTTCAGTTCTTTGGGTAAAAACAATGTAAATATTAGAGCAATTGCACAGGGTTCTACAGAAAAAAATATATCTGCTGTGATTAATAAAAGTGATGCAAAAAAAGCATTAAATACACTTCACGAGCAGTTTTTTGAAGAAAAAACAAAACAATTAAACTTGTTTGTAACTGGTGTTGGAAATGTTGGAGAACGATTCTTAGCACAATTAGAGCAACAAAAAAAGTTCTTAAAGAAGAATTTAAAATTGAACGTTCGTGTTATCGGATTATCAAACTCTAAAAAAATGGTTTTTAATGAATCTGGAATCGATTTAAAAAACTGGAAAGAAGTTCTAAAAAATGGAGAGCCAACAAGTTTAAAAGACTTTTTTAATAAAACAAAAGACTTAAATCTAAGAAACAGTGTTTTTGTAGACAATACTGCAAATCAAGCAGTTTCTGAAGTTTACGAAAACTATTTAAGACAAAGTATTGGTGTAGTAACTTGTAATAAAATTGCCTGTGCATCTTTATTAGACAATTACAAAACCTTAAAAGCGGTTTCAAGAAAATACAATGCTCCATTTTTATTTGAAACCAATGTTGGTGCAGGTTTACCAATTATTGATACGTTGAAAAACTTAATCAATTCTGGAGATAGAGTGCATAAAATTCAAGCGGTTTTATCTGGAAGTTTAAATTTTGTGTTTAATAATTTTAATGAATATTCAACGTTTCATGATGTTGTTGAACAAGCTCAAAAAGAGGGGTATACAGAACCCGACCCAAAGATAGATTTAAGTGGAGTTGATGTAGCTCGTAAAATCTTAATTCTTGCCAGAGAAAGTGGTTATGATTTAGAATTGAGCGATATTTCTAAAAATGCTTTTCTACCTGAAGAAAGTTTAAACACAACGAATAATGATGATTTTTATGCTTCACTAACTAAAAACGAGGCGCATTTTCAAAATATTTTTGCAGCAGCAAATGACAAAAATTGCAGATTAAAATATGTGGCGGAATTTGTTGATGGAAAAGCAAATGTTGGTTTGCAACACATTCCTTCAGATCATCCTTTTTATAATTTAGAAGGAAGTGATAATATTGTATTATTCTTTACAGACAGATATCCAGAAAATCCTTTGTTAATAAAAGGTGCTGGTGCTGGTGCAGATGTTACAGCTTCTGGTATTTTTGCTGATATTATTCGAATAGGAAATATATAATAGTTATTGGTTTAAGGTTGTTTGTTTATGGTTATCGTCCGAACAAAAAACTAACAACCACAAACCACAAACCAAAATAAATGGATAAAATAAAAATTTTTGCTCCTGGAACAATTGCCAATGTTTCTTGTGGTTTTGATATTTTGGGTCTTTGTTTAGATTCTGTTGGAGATGAAATGATCATCAGAAAAACAGCAAAAAAAGGAGTTACCATTAGCAAAATTGTAGGTCAGATTTTACCTATAGAAACCCAAAAAAATGTAGCTGGCGTAGCTGCTTTGGCTTTGTTAGCAAAAGTAGATTCAGATTGTGGTTTTGATATTGAAATTCATAAAAACATAAAACCCGGAAGCGGAATTGGAAGTTCTGCTGCAAGTGCTGCTGGTGCTGTTTTTGGCATCAACAAATTGTTAGGAGAACCTTTTTCTTTAGCAGAATTGGTTCCTTTTGCAATGGAAGGTGAAAAATTAGCAAGCGGTTCTGCACACGCAGATAATGTTGCTCCAGCTATTTTAGGTGGATTTACTTTGGTAAGAAGTTATACTCCTTTAGATGTGATTAAAATCAATTCTCCCAAAGAATTATACGCAACAGTAATTCATCCGCAGATAGAAATTAAAACATCAGATTCACGTTCTGTGCTAAAACAACAAGTCACTTTAAAATTAGCCGTAAAACAAATGGGCAATTTAGGTGGATTGATTAGTGGATTATATACAGAAAACTACGATTTAATTAGCAATTCTTTACACGATGAAATTGTAGAGCCCAACAGATCTATCTTAATTCCTGGTTTTGATGATGTTAAAAAAGCCTGCTTAAAAGCTAACGCTTTAGGAAGTGGAATCTCAGGTTCTGGTCCTTCTATTTTTGCGTTAAGCAAAGGAGAAGAAACTGCAAAAGAAGTTGCTAAAAGTATGAGCGAAATTTATAAAAACATTGGAATTGATTTTGATATTCACGTGTCAAAAATCAATCAAGAAGGAATAAAAATCATAAACAGTTATTAGTTTTAAGTATTTCGTTGTTAGTTATTTTCAACTTAAAACTCAAAATTTAGAACTCAAAATTACATTTTAATGAACTATTACAGTTTGCACCATAAATCACCAAAAACAACTTTTAAAAACGCAGTTGTAGAAGGTTTAGCGAAAGACAGAGGAATTTATTTTCCAGAAGCTATCATTCCTTTATCAAAAGATTTTATTGATAACATCTCTGAATACTCAAATCACGAAATTGCTTTTGAAGCAATTAAACAATTTGTGGGTGATGAAATTCCTGAAACGAAGTTGAAAGAAATTATTGCAGAAACTGTTTCTTTTGATTTTCCTGTTATTTCTATTGATGAAAATATTGGAACTTTAGAGTTGTTTCACGGACCAACAATGGCTTTTAAGGATGTTGGGGCTAAATTTATGGCAAAATGCTTAGAGTATTTTAACAAAGATAATGACGATGAAGTTACGGTTTTAGTGGCTACTTCTGGTGATACAGGTGGTGCAGTTGCCAATGGTTTTTTAGGTGCAAAAGGGGTAAATGTTGTTATTTTATATCCTTCAGGAAAAGTAAGTGATATTCAAGAAAAACAGTTGACCTCTTTAGGTCAGAATATTACAGCTTTAGAAGTTAATGGTGTTTTTGACGATTGCCAAGACATGGTAAAAACTGCTTTTTTAGATGAAGAAATAAAAAGAACATTAACTTCTGCAAATTCTATAAATGTAGCACGTTGGTTGCCACAAATGTTCTATTTTTTCTTTGCTTACAAACAATTACACAAACAGCATAAAGATATTGTTTTTTCTGTACCCAGTGGAAATTTTGGAAACATTTGTGCGGGAATTATGGCGCAAAAATTAGGTTTACCTGTAAAACATTTTGTGGCTTCTACAAATGTAAATGATACGGTTCCTAACTTTTTAGTAGACGGAGTTTACAAACCAAAACCCTCTAAAGCAACGATTTCTAATGCGATGGATGTTGGAAATCCAAGTAATTTTATTAGAATTCAAGAATTATTTAATAATAATTTAGAGAGTTTAAAAAATGCTTTTTCATCATATAGTTTTACGGATGATGCAACTCGTGAAACAATGAAAAAAATCTACAACAATTGTGGTTACATAGCAGATCCTCATGGCGCTGTTGGTTATTTAGGATTGAAAAAACACGGTTTACAAGAAAATGAATATGGCGTGTTTTTAGAAACGGCTCATCC
Source organism: Bacteroidia bacterium (assembly GCA_030427865.1). Classification (GTDB taxonomy): domain Bacteria; phylum Bacteroidota; class Bacteroidia; order Flavobacteriales; family Flavobacteriaceae; genus Polaribacter. The sequence continues at coordinate 198,220 of JAUICK010000001.1, forward strand.
TGTAAAGTTTTTAGATGTTGTGGAAGAAACTTTACCAGTAAAGGTTGAAATCCCAGAGCAGATTCAGAAAGTTATCAATAATAAAAAAGTAGCCATAAAAATAGCTACTTATAATGATTTAAAATCTTTTTTAATTAAATAGAGTAAAAAAAGAAAGGGTTTAGTTTTGTGGGGAAACTACACCAAAAAAATATAAAAAGTAAAATGTTTTTAAAACTTTAAATATCCCTTTCTTTTATGAATTTTATTAAAACCATCTCAACTATAAAAACTGAGATAGTTTTTGTTGTATTACTCTATTACTATTTTTTTATTAATTTTTCCTTTATCAGAATTTAATTTTACAATATAAACTCCTGTAGGTAATTTTCTGTTTATTTTAAGCTGATAACTTTCTTTTTGTTCTTTAACTTTCCAAACAGAAACTGTTTTCCCTAAAAGATTGATTAATTCTATTTTATTAATCGCTATTTCTTGATTTTTCTTGATATTGATAAAACTATTCTTATTGTCTATATAAATATTTGTATATGCATTTGCAACATCATCTATAACAGATAGAGAACTTGTAGGTTTAAATGCCAATACAAATCTTTCTGAATAAGTACCACTTTCTAAAGTAATCGTTGCTTTACCATTAATAACATCGAAAGATTCGCCAGTAAGTTTATCTATTACATAAACCATATTACTTACATTTTTCATTTCATCGACTTTAATTTCGATATTTCCAGAATAATTGGTAACTACCTCAAAAGGAACTTCTAAATCGTCTGAAATGTTTTGCACACCTGCAATTACAAAGTTTCTCTCATCTGAAGGAAACTTCCAATAGAAATCTGTTGCGCCAATGTCGTATATTTCTGCATCATAACCTTTATCGTAACTAAATGAGGTATATGGGCTGAATGAAATTCCTATTTGTCTGTGATAATTATTACCATCTTCAGTATCTTTAAAATCCATTCCTAATTTTATTACGGGTAAATTTTCGATACTATTTGCGTCTGATTTTGCTTGAGATTTTAAGAATACTGCATCTGTACCTTCTAATTTATATTCTCTTTGGCTGTTATTAAATACAATAGTTCCTCCGTCTACAGCATCACCTTGTACAAAGAACCCTTGTCCTATTGGAATATATGATTTTGGTTCTGTGTAAGTTATTTCGTCACCTCCAACATTTGGAGCACATCCTATTTCACCATCATCTTTTAGATTTAGCAAATCAAATTCTATATCTCCTGTTCCTAAAGACTCAAAAGTAATATCACTTCCTATTACTATACATATGTAAAGTTCACCAATCTCAAACTTATTATTACTTGTAGCTTCAAAATCGAAATTATCTTTAAATACTCCATTTTCTTTAACTCTAATTGTTTTGAGAGCATTTGATCTATAACGAACTCTTAAGGTATCTACTCCAGAAGCTATATTTTTAAAGGTAATAGATTGGTTAGCTGCATTAAGTGTAACAACATCTATATTCGCTACACCATCGTTATCTAATACTGTAGATGTTGTCCCGCCAACAATAGTGGCAGCTTCTGCTTGCATATTAGCATCTATTGGGTTACCTGCTGCATTTTTAGCTGTAACTCCCATAGCAATGGTTCTGGCTGCATATCCTCCAATATAACCAGCAAAATTGTGTCCGTCTTGACCTGAATTTACTTCTTCTCCTGCGTGTTCCCAGAAATATAAAGTTCCGCTAATAGAATTGGTATTATCTTCTATAAATTCTTTTACACTAATTGCAGATGCATAAGGATTTGCTACTAAATAAGATTCGTCTTTGCCTACAGTAGTGCTTAAATTACCATCTTTAGGAACCCCCATAAAGGTGTAATTTTGAGGTCTACCTGGACCTTTAAAGATAAAACCATCTGTATTTGGTATAGTACCATTACTCCATTTTTGTACCCAATCTGCTCTTGTTCCTCCACTTGCTGCATAGGTATACACCCAATAATCGGCTAATGTTATTGGGGTTGTTGTAAAATCACCATCATAAGTAGCACTATCAAATGTAATATCTCTAGCAATACCTGAAGCTGTGTTGTTTATATTGCCTGCAAAAGTTGTAGGATTAGTTCCGTCTTTTAAGATATCTGCGACTGTATATGTTAATGACCCTGAGCTTGATTTAACTGGAGAGCCAACATAATTATATCTATATAAACTTGGCACAGTAGAGTTTTGATCTACCAATAACCTACCGCCACCAGATACTAAACTTGCAGAGGTATGTGTTTGGATAAGTTGAGATTCATTGTTTCCTGTTGCTCCTGTAGAGTTAATTAAACGAATATCTCCATTTAATACAATATCATTAGTAACTACCAATAAATTATCTGTAATACCTAATTTTCTTGAAGCATTTACGGTTAATCTTCTTGCGCTTAATCGAGCAGTTGTATGGTTATAATCTTCGTCAATTACTACAAAACGAGAGCGATCTGGGTAACCATTATTCCATGCACTACCTGTTCTTGTAGTTATATTGATTCTATGTAAACCTAACAATGTATTTGCTTCTGTATTAGAATTGATAATTTCTGAAATTAATGGGTCGTGTGGATGCCTTTCTGCACCACCTGCTCCTAATAATTTATATGGATCTAATGCATCATCTATAAATACTACCCATTCACTTGGGGTGTAATTTGCATTTGTGGTTAATCTTTCGTCTATTCTAACATATGATGTTTTTTACCAACAGACGTGATTGCATCATACCTATCTGCCCATGAGGTACCAAAAATAGTTAACGATAAAGTAATAATATCATCTCCTCCTTCGATGTCTGTTAGTAAATCATTATCAACAATACTCGCATCTGCACCAATATTGGTAATTACATTTCCTGCATTTTTAAATAAAATGGATTTACCTGGTGCTAATGATGTTGGGACTGTATATGCTACATCTGGTATAACCCCTGTTTGGTCTCCTGTTTTGTTCTTGTATAGTTGTATTTTAATTAAATTACCATCAATCGAGTTTGTAGGGCTTACATTGGTAACTTCTATCCATCTTTCATTTTCAAATTGATATACTTGCGTAATCATTGGAGTACCTTGAGCCCCTATAGTATCTCTATAATCTAAATCTCCAAAAGGGCTGCTTGCATCATTATCTCCGTCTCCTAAATTTCCTGCAGCTGGAGGATTATGATTGTCATTTACGGTAGATCCATCAATGGCAGAATCGTCATTTTCATCAAAATTATCATCTAAACCATCGCCATCAGTATCTGTGCCCGATAAAGTATTATCTGCATCTCCGTTTTCTGCGATATCTAAAATACCGTCATTATCTGAATCTGAATCCAAATAATCAGGGTTATCTGTACCATCTGTATTTTCTGGATTTAGGCCGACAAAACCTCCTGTTTCATAATTATCATCAACACCATTATTGTTTGCATCTGTAATTCCAGAACCTACACCACTTGGAGCTATATAGCCTTTTGTAGGTTGCCCTTCTATATTGTCTGGAATACCATCATTGTCTGCATCGATATCTAAATAATCTGGAATACTGTCTCCATCTGCTGTTGCTGTTGGAGTATTTCCTGTTCCTGCAGAACTTGGAATACCATTTGTTGTTACAGTTGTTCCTACTGTACCATCTGCTCTACCATCTCTGTCTGCATCTGTTCCTCCAGATTCTATTACATCAGGTATACCATCATTGTCTGAGTCTAAGTCTAAAAAGTTAGGAATACCATCTCCATCAGCATCTAAACTGGCCACAACTCCGTTAACAATAGTGGATCCATTTGCAGTTGCATAATCAGGGTCTTGATAATTTGGTGTTCCATCTCCGTCTGAATCTAAGCTAGGGTCTGCTGTTAAGCAAGATCTTGGTAGTGTAACTGAGATATTTACAATAGCTGCTGCTGCACCGCTACCAAACACTGGGAAGGTTGGGCTTTCAAAGACGATGTTTCCATCTAAGGAAATTCTGTATAATGAAGTTGCGTTTTCATTACTATTAGCTCCACTACCTCCAGTACCAGCTCCATCTAAACCATCTCCATTTGAATCTGAAAGTGTAAATACATATGTTCCTGAAGTAGTAACTGTAAAACTTAAGTCTATAATATCGTCTCCATCTGCATAAGTACCTCCACTTTCTGAAAAACCGCTTGGACCAGTAAGCGTCCAACTGTTTTCATTTTCAAAAGCACCTAAATCTATATAAACATTTATTGATGATTCATTAAGGCCAGTGGCATTAGGGCAATTCTCTGTAGTATCTAAAATACCATCATTATCATCGTCTAAATCGTCTACATCTGCAATACCATCATTGTCTGTATCTGTACCGGGAGTATCTCTGTAATCTACGTTTCCACCTGAACCAATATCACCATCTGTATCTAAGAAAGCATCTACAATATCTGTGGTATTTGTTATTTTATCGCCAGCACCTACACCATCGTTTACTGTTGAACCAGATATACTAGAATCATCATTATTGTCAAAATTATCATCTAAACCATCTCCATCTGCATCTGTATTTGCCAAAGTATTTCCATCTCCGTTTTCGTTAATGTCTGTAATACCGTCATTATCTGAATCTGTATCTATATAGTCTGGGTTATCTGTATTATCTGTATTTACGGGGTCTAAACCTATATTTCCTCCAGTTTCATAATTATCATCTACACCATTATTATTGATATCTGTAATACCAGTACCCACACCACTTGGTGCAATATAACCACTTGTGGTTTGGCCTTCTATATTGTCTGGAATACCATCGTTATCTGCATCGATATCTAAATAATCTGGTAGGGTATCTCCATCTGTAGTAGTTGGTGTGTTACCTGTACCTGCAGAACTTGGAATACCATTAGTTGTTGGAGTGGTTCCTACTGTACCATCTGCTCTACCATCTCTGTCTGCATCTGTACCTCCAGATTCTATTACATCTGGAATTCCATCGTTATCTGAGTCTAAATCTAATGAATTAGGAATACCATCGCCGTCTGTATCATTAAAGCTAGAAGGGCATTGTAAAACCCCAAAAACGATATTATCTACACCAACATCATTACCATTACTTCCATTTGGTTGATCATTAAAAATTACTATATCTACATCATTTGTAGTTGCTGTAAAATTTAACACTACTCTTCTCCAAATATCATCGTTTAAAACTCCTAAACTAGCAGATGAAATGGATTGTAATGTTGTACCAGCGCTATTTTGAACTTCTAATCTAAATATAGGTAAATCTCCTGTACCTTGAGCTAAACCAGCTAAATCTAGACGATATCTATAATCTGCACCAATACTCAAGTTAGTTAGTGATTGACGATAAAACTCAATAGGAGCTGTATTAATCATATTTATAGAAAGAAATCGACCATTTGTAGAACCGCCAGCAGGACCTGTAAACTGATCTATATTAGCATCTACGTTACCATTAGAGTCTGTTGTGTTGTAAAAAGGTAAACCTGGAGTAAGCGAAGAAACTACTGCATAAGAACCATCAGGAATACTTCCTGATGATTGATATGTATGATTAGAAACATTTGGATCTGAGGTTCTTGTAGTACCTGTACCAAAGTCATTACTGTAAAGAATAATAACTTCATTTTTTAGTGAAATATCGCAATTACCATTTTCAATAACATCTAAAATACCGTCATTGTCATCATCTAAATCATCTACATCTGCAATACCATCATTATCCGTATCTACTCCAGGGATATCTCTGTAATCTACATCACCACCAGTAGTAACATCACCGTCTGTATCTGTAAAATTATCTGTTTGGGTATCATCAAAAGAGCCATTAGGGTCTGTATAATTATCTCCATTATCTAATGTATTTACCAAACCATTAGTACCTACGGCACCTGTAACTTTACCTGCGCCATCGTTAGCGAGTCCGCTACCAGATTCTACAACATCAAAAGTACCATCGTTATCTGAATCTAAATCTAAATAATCTGGATTGTCTGTGTTGTCTGAATTTTGAGGTGTGATTCCAATTGAACCTGCACCTGTAACCCCTCCAGTAGGAGTAGCATCATATGCATTATCTAAACCGTCTTTATCTGAGTCTAAGCCAGTAGGGGCAATATAACCTGTAGTAGATTGTGCTTCTATATTATCTGGAATACCATCGTTATCTGAATCTAAATCTAAATAATCTGGAACACCATCATTATCTGAATCTCTTGAAGTTACACAATTTAAATCTACTGTGTACTCTAAAGCGTACGCACCACTACCATCACTACAAAAATTACCAACACCAGTTGCTGTGGTTGCTTGTATGGTAATACCTGGAGTTACCCCTGCCCCTGGATCTATATCTATAACTGTAAGGTTTCTTTGTACAAATGGAAAAACAGCGTCTAATGTTGGACTACACTGTGTGCTTCTTACATGTAAACCACTATCTATTGTACCACTATTAAAATTTAAGCTAAAAGTTTCGTTACTGGCTGCACCCCCATCTATATCTCCTTTTGCACGAACATTACTTACAGAAACTAAATCGCCAACTGAAAGACCTAAAGAAGATACGTCTATACTTTGTAAGGTACCTGTAGCACCATCTGCTACAGTAATTCTATCTGGAGTTGTTGTAAGTGCAACACCAGGACAAGCTCCTTCTGTTATGTCTAAAATACCATCATTATCACTATCTATATCTACATTATCTGGAACCCCATCTCCATCTCCATCTAAAAAGTTTTCGCAAAAGGTAAATCCAATCATACCAGAACCATGAACCGACCCAAGGGTACATGCATCACAATCTTGCCATACAATTGTTATGGATGTAATTTTATCTACATCAGAAAAATTTACCCCAACGTTATCATCATCTCCCGCAGTAGAACCACTATTGGTAGAATTAACAATTCCTGTATTATCATCTACTGTATAAGAAGGGTTTGCTGAACTTGTAAATGTTGGATAAATGGTATTATTAAAACTATCCATAGCAGTAATGGTGTATTTATCACCATTTGTTCCGTTACCATTTACATGAAATAAATCAAAACCAACTGAATAAACAGGCGAGCTAAATGAAATAGTTAAAGTAACACCATTACCTGTTACAAAACCAGATGTGAAAAATTGAAGCACTTCTCCAGGATCAGCGTCTAAACCCACTGCAGGAGAAGCTGTTGTAGATGTACTACCTTGCCATTGCGCAAGTGTTCCAGTTTCTCCAGAAAAGGTATACGTTATATTTACGCCACTACCATCTACGTTAGTCATTGTTTTGATAAGGTCTCCATCTGTCCAATCAAAGTCGTTATTACCAGAAGGTGTTGTACTCCAAATAAAACTTGCTGCGCCGTTATCGCAACTACTGTGCAAATATTGTGAATAAGAATTTACTGAAAATAGAATTATTAATACAATAACAACTCTTCTTAAACGAACTATTTCCCCAAATAAGTTCGTTTTTTTTAGATTTCTAATCATAAAAAAACATTTTAAAGTCCGCAAAAATACAAATTAATAGGGCGGATATCAATAAATTAGACACGCTTATTTCTTTGAAGTCACAGATTAATCGTAAAAAAAAGTCCTAATAAATTTAATTTATTAGGACTTTTGTTGGCCTACAAGGACTCGAACCTTGAATGTCGGTACCAAAAACCGGTGTGTTACCAATTACACCATAGGCCAATGCGTATTAGCGGATGCAAATTTAGTGCATTCTTTTAATTTCGCAAACATTTTTTTATAATTTTTAACTTTAACATACTTTTGTGATGAATTTGTTATTTATAAAAATCAAACTCAACTATTTTTATTGAGATTTATTAGTAAATTCGCCCACACATTATTACATAACTATGACATCAGCAAACTTTAAAAAATGGAATATCATCTTAGGGTGGTTAACATTTGTAATTGCTTTAATTACATACTCTTTAACCTTAGAACCTACAGTAAGTGCCTGGGATTGTGGAGAATACATTTCTACTTCGGTAAAGTTAGAAGTTGGGCATCCTCCAGGAGCGCCGCTTTTTCAAATGTTAGGTGCTTTTTTTGCAATGTTTACTTCTAATGTAACACAAATTGCTAAAATGGTTAACTTTATGTCTGCTTTGGCAAGTGCATTTACCATTTTATTTATGTTTTGGACCATCACCAATTTAGCTAAAAAAATGGTCTTAAAAGTGGGTAATATTTCAGAAGGAAGCCATATTGCAATTCTTGGAAGCAGTTTAATTGGTGCTTTAACATACACATTTTCTGATAGCTTTTGGTTTAGTGCAGTTGAAGGAGAAGTATATGCCATGTCATCATTTTTAATGGCATTATTGTTCTGGTTAGGGTTAAAATGGGAAAGTGAAATACATACACCAAGAGGCAACAAATGGTTAATTTTAATTAGTTTTATTGTTGGCTTATCTTTTGGCGTTCATATTCTATCGCTCTTAGTAATTCCTGCAATTGTAATGTTGTATTTCTTTAGAACTTACAAAGAAATAAACATAAAAACTACTGCTATTGCAACAGTAATTTCTGTATTGGTTTTAGCATTTGTCTTTAAATTTTTATTTCCGTTTACATTAAAATTCTTTAGTGCTTCAGAATTGTTTTTTATCAACTCTATTGGTTTGCCTTATAACTCAGGATCAATTATAGCTGCTATTATTTTAATCGTTTTATTTTACTTCGGATTGAATTACACACGTAAGAAAAACAAAGTAAATGCAAACACATTAATTTTATCTGTTTTATTTATAATGATTGGATTCTCTTCTTGGATGATGCTACCTATTAGAGCCAATGCAAATACTACCATTAACGAAAACGATCCATCAAGTGCACGAGAATTATTAGCCTATTATGAACGTGAACAATATGGTGATGCCAATGTTTTTTATGATACTTATTATTCTAATTCTTACTCAAGAGAACAAGATAAAAATAAACCCTACAAAGACGATAAACCTAAATATGAGAAAAGAAACGGCAGGTATGAAATTGTAAATAATTATAAAAACGTTGTTCCAAATTGGTCTGATAAACACAAAGGTTTTATTCCAAGAATGGTAAACCCAGCCTCAGAAAAAGAATACAAACAAATTGCAGGGATTCCTGCAAACAGTAAACGCAGACCAACTTTTGCCGAGAACATAAAATTTATGATGAGCTTTCAGTTTGGATACATGTATGGACGCTACTTTATGTGGAATTTTGTAGGAAGACAAAATGATATTCAAGGAAAATTAGATATTTTTAATGGAAATTGGATTAGCGGAATTCCTATTGTAGATGAAGCAAGATTAGGCTCGCAAAAACAATTACCAAGTCAGGTTTTAGAAAATAAAGGAAGAAATAAATACTACTTTTTACCACTTATATTAGGAGTAATTGGATTATTATTTCAAATTAAATGGGATAAAGAAAATTTCTTTACATTATTATTATTTTTTCTGTTTACTGGAGCTGCCATTATATTTTACACAAATCCAAAACCTTTTGAACCAAGAGAACGCGATTACGCAGTAGTAGGCAGTTTTTATATTTTTGCTATTTGGGTTGGTTTTGGAGTTTTAGCTTTGTACGAATATTTAAAGAACTTCGGCCCTAAAAAAGCCATGGCAATTGCGGTAACATTTATTTCTTTTGTTGCTGTTCCGTCTTTAATGGCTTTCGAAAACTGGGATGACCACGATCGATCTAATAGATACACTACTCATTTAAATGCCCAAGCATATTTAGAATCTTGCGACCCAAATGCCATAATGTTTACCATTGGAGATAATGATACTTTCCCTCTTTGGTATATGCAAGAAGTAGAAGGTATTAGAACAGACGTAAAGTTGGTTAATACCTCATTATTCGCAACAGATTGGTATATAGACCAAATGAAACGCGCTACTTATGATGCACCTCCTATTCCATCGCAATTAAAACACGACCAATACAAGTATGGAACTTTAGACGTTGCTTACTCTTTAGAACATCCTCGTTTTAAAGACTCTATTATTGGCATTAAAGACTTTATGCGTTGGATTGCTTCTGATAGTGATGCTACTTATGTAGAAACCGAAAATGGACAAAAAGAAAAATTCTACCCAACCAATAAAATTAGAATTCCTGTAAACAAAGAAAAAGTGTTAGCAAACGGAATTGTAGCCCAAAAAGATGTTGATAAAATTGTGCCCTATATAGATATTACTATTGATGACAGAGCATTATTTAAAAACCGCATTTTAATGTTAGATATATTAGCCAATAACAATTGGGAAAGACCCATCTATTTTACAGGAGGTGCAAATGCTGACGAAGAGTATATTTGGTTAAAAGACTATTTACAATTAGATGGAATGGCATATAAATTAGTACCTATTAAAACACCAATGGGTAACAAAAGTTTATTTGATATGGGAAGAATCGACCCAGAGAAAATGTACGCCAATATTCAAAAATGGAATTGGAGAAATATTAACGACGGTAAAATTTATTTAGACGAACAAACCAAAAGAAATGCCATTTCTATGCGAAACAGTCTAATGCGTTTGTCTGAAACATTTGCTAAAAAAGGAGATACTATAAAAGCTTTAGAAGTTATAAATTTGTCGTTAAACAAAATGCCAATAGAAGATTTTGACCATTACAGTTTGTCTTTAGGTTACCCAGAAGCCTACTACAAACTAAAAAATACTGAAAAAGCAAGAGCAACTTCTAAAACATTAATTCGTTTATTTAAAGAAAAATTAATTTGGTTAAGTACTTTTTCTGAGGATGACACCAACCTTATTTTCGATGAAATTGATACCACTTTGTATATGTATAGAAATATAATTTCTCAGGCAGAACAAGGAGAAACAGATAAAGAATATTTAGATGCTTTACAAACAGAATTTGTAAATACTGTAAAACTTTTTAGTCATTTGATTCCAGATGAAGAAGTAAAGTAAAATGAAAGCCTATTTCCCCAGAACGCCACGTTTTATAATGAGAATTTTCTCAGAATATACGTGGCATTTTCCTTCTACTAAAAAAGAAATTTTTTTAACTTTTGATGATGGACCAACACCAGAAATAACCGAATTTGTTTTATCTGAATTAAAAAAATACAATGCAAAAGCTACTTTTTTTTGTATTGGTAAAAACGTACAAAATCATCCAGAAATTTTTAGAAAAATTCTTTCTGATGACCACTCAGTTGGAAATCATACACAAAACCATTTTAACGGCTGGAAAACTCAAAAAAAAGAATATGTAGAGAATGTTTTAGAAGTAGAAACAACTTTGCAACTTTGCAACTTTACAACTTTAAAACTCAATTTATTTAGACCTCCTTACGGAAAAATCAAAAAAAAACAAGCAAAAGAAATCCAAAAAAAAGGCTATAAGATTATTATGTGGGATGTTTTATCCGCAGATTTCGACACAAAAACTTCTAAAGAAGAATGTGTAAAAAATGTTCTTGAAAACACCAAAAACGGAAGCATTATTGTTTTTCATGACAGCGTAAAAGCAGCAGAAAGAATAAAATATGCATTGCCAAAAGTGTTAAAAGAATTTTCTAAAAAAGCATATAAATTCTCGAAAATAGAATAAAACAAAATAGTTAGCAAACAAGTTTAGCCCAGATTGAAACGGCATCCTTTTTTTGAGGAACGAAAAAAAAAGATATAGTGGAAAGCTGGAAATAGCTTCTAAAAATGAAAAAATTAAACGTACTGTTGCACCAAACCTATTAAAGTATTTGCATCTTGATGACCTGTTTGACGCCATTTCATTTCGCCATTTTTATAAATCATAAAAGTAGGATTTCCTTTTACACGCAAAGCTTCTGCAAGAGTTTCGTTTTTTTTAATATCTATCTTAATTACTTTGGCTCTATCACCCAAAGCCGCAGCAACATCTCTAAGTGTGTCTACTGTATTTTCTGTATCATTATAATCTGTATAAAAATCTATTAAAACAGGTTTAGCAACACCAATTAATTCACCAAATTTTGCCATAATATAAAGTCTTTAAAGGGGGAAAAACGTATAAATTATCATATGTTAATGAACAAATATAAATAAAAGTATTTAAATCTACTGATTATCAGGCTTTTTTCAATTCTATAACTGTAATTTCTGGCCAAATTCCAACTCTTCCTGGAAAAGCATGATACCCAAAACCACGATTTACATTAATATATCTTCCAAATTCTTCGTACAAACCAGCCCATTGTTTGTATACATATTTTGAAGGACTCCACTTAAAAAAACCTGGAATTTCTATTCCCATTTGCAATCCATGAGTATGTCCACTGAGTGTTAAGTGGTAGTTAAAATCATCTTGTTTTACCTTGTATTCCCAATGACTTGGGTCGTGAGTCATTAAAATTTTAAAATCCTCTTTCTTTACACCTTTAGAGGCCTTTTCTAAGTCTCCAGCTTGATTGAATCCTTTTCCCCAGTTTTCCACACCTAAAAGCGCAATTTTTTGCCCATCTTTTTCAATATACCTATGTTCATCTAACAACAAATCGAATCCTATTTTTTTATGAATGTCTTTAACTGCTTTAAAATTATTGACTTTATCTTCAGGTTTTTCCCATTTCATATAATCACCATAATCGTGATTCCCGAGAATAGCATATTTACCTTCTTTGGCTTCTAATTGGGCAAAAACATCAATCCAATCATCCATTTCATCAGCTTTATTATTTACAATATCTCCAGTAAATAACATCAAATCCGATTTTTGTTGATTGATTAAATCTACTCCATATTGTATTTTCTCTTTATTGGTAAAACTTCCTGAATGAATATCTGAAATCTGTGTTATGGTATAACCATCAAAAGCATCAGGTAAATCTTTAAAACTTAACTGATATTTTAATACTTTGTAATTGTATTTTCCTTGAATAATTCCATAAATAAATGACGCAAACGGAATTGCAGCCAACCCTAAAGCCAATTGAGAAATAAACTTTCTTCTGCCTGCTAAAGGTTGTGTTTCATTGGACGAAATTGCAGAAATCAATTTTACAATCCATCTATAGACATCTTCACCAAAAAGCATAATTATCACCACTAATTTTGGAATAGAAACCGTAAGCAATAGACCCATTGCCATTTGAAATTGAGGTGTTTGTCCATTACTTCTATCATACGTAAAAACCGTAATAAAAAAGTTGATGTAGACAGCGATACTTAGCAATAGAAAAGAAAATTTTATAATTTTACTTTTTGTAACCGTTTTAAATGCTTGAAAAGTATAAATCTCTACAAGTACTATAATTAGCGTTAAAATAATAAGTGGATAAATCCAACGTGACATAGAATATTTTTAAAATGTTAACAAAGATACTTCTTTAAATAACGAATGAATTTTAACGTCTTGTTAAAGTTTTGTAGCTTTAGCATTCTTATTAAATCAATAAAATGTCAGATCAAAAAAGACTTTTTTTAGTTGATGCTTATGCATTAATTTTTCGTGGATATTACGCTTTTATCAAAAACCCAAGAATCAATTCTAAAGGTTTAGACACCTCTGCTATTATGGGGTTTATGAACTCTCTTTTAGATGTAATTAAACGCGAAAGACCAGACCATTTAGCAGTTTGTTTTGATAAAGGTGGAAGTGTAGATAGAGTAGAAATGTTTGAAGCTTATAAAGCCAACAGAGATGAAACTCCAGAAGCCATAAAAATTGCAGTACCCTATATAGAAGAAATTTTAAAAGCCATGCATATACCAATAATGGTCAAAGAAGGGTATGAAGCAGATGATGTTATTGGAACACTTTCTAAACAAGCAGAAAAAGAAGGGTACAAAACTTTTATGGTAACACCCGATAAAGATTTTGCACAATTGGTTTCAGAAAATATTTTTATGTATAAGCCTCGTTTTGGAGGTGGTTACGACATTTGGGGAGTTCCTGAAGTGCAAGAAAAATTTGGAGTAGAAACACCAGAACAAGTCATCGATTTTTTAGGAATGATGGGCGATTCTTCTGATAATATCCCGGGGTTGCCAGGAGTTGGCGAAAAAACCGCAAAGAAATTCTTAGCGCAATTTGGTTCTATGGAAGGTTTGTTGGCCAATACAGATGAGCTTAAAGGAAAAATGAAAGAAAAGGTAGAAGCGAACGCAGAATTAGGTTTACTTTCTAAAAAATTGGCAACTATAATGTTAGATGTTCCCGTAACTTTTGATGCTGATGATTTTACATTAGATCAACCCAATAAAGAAAAAGTTACTGAGATTTTTAACGATTTAGAGTTTAGAAACCTACTTACCAATTTCTTAAAAACGTTTGCTGATGAAAACACTGAAAAAGTAAACTCAGCAGAAAACTCTTCTGCTCAAGAATCAAAACCAACAACCAAAACTCAACAACCAAAAACTACAGAAGGTCAATTCGATTTATTTGCTGCCCCAGGAAGTGGAAATATTTCTGCTGATGAAACAGCTTCTGGTTATAAAACCATTAAAAACACCAACCACTTTTATCAACATATAGATTCTCCTCTATCGAGAAAGTTATTATTGAAAAAGTTAATGCAACAAACTTCGGTTTGTTTTGATACTGAAACTACTGGTTTAAAAGCTTTGGAAGTAGAATTAATCGGAATTGCATTTTCTTACGAAGTTGGTAAAGGGTATTATGTTTCTTTTCCTGAAAATCAAGAAGAAACCAAAACTATTTTAGAAGAATTCAGACCTTTTTTCGAATCTGATATTGAAAAAATTGGTCATAATTTAAAGTACGATATTAAAGTCTTATCTAATTACAATATGCCTGTAAAAGGTAAATTGTTCGATACGATGATTGCGCATTATTTGATCAATCCAGATATGAGGCATAATATGGATGTGTTGGCAGAAACCTATCTAAATTATCAGCCTGTTTCAATTACAGAATTAATTGGCAAAAAAGGGAAAAATCAGCTCTCAATGAGAGTGGTTCCTATTGCAGACCAAACTGAATATGCAGTAGAAGATGCAGACATTACGTTACAACTAAAACAACATTTTACAGGAGAATTAGAAAGCGGTAACGTAACTAAATTATTTAATGATGTTGAGTTGCCTTTGGTTTCTGTCTTAACAGCTATGGAAATTGAAGGAATAAATGTAAATACTGATTTCCTAAAAGAATTATCTGTTGCCTTAACTGATGACATCAACAGATTAGAAAAAGGAATTTACGAGCAAGCAGGTGAGGAGTTTAACATTGCATCACCCAAACAATTAGGAATTGTGTTGTTCGAAAATTTAAAATTGGTTGACAAACCAAAAAAGACAAAAACAGGGCAGTATAAAACAGGGGAAGAAATTTTATCTTACTTAGCCAAAGACCATCAAATTATTAGAGATATTTTAGAATATCGTCAGTATAAAAAATTACAAAGTACTTATGTTGATGCTTTACCGAATGAAATCAATCCAAAAACAGGAAGAATTCATACAGTTTATGCCCAAGCAGTTGCTGCAACAGGAAGACTGAGTTCTAACAATCCGAATTTACAAAACATTCCTATTAGAACAGAGCGTGGTCGTGAAGTTCGAAAAGCATTTATTCCAAGAGATAAAAATCACGTTTTATTAGCTGCGGATTATAGCCAAATTGAATTGCGAATTATTGCTGCATTGAGCGAAGAAGAAACAATGATAAATGCTTTTAAAAATGGTGAAGACATTCACGCTTCTACCGCTGCAAAAGTATTTAATGTCGATATCAATGATGTAACTCGCGAACAACGTAGCAATGCAAAAACGGTAAATTTCGGAATTATCTACGGAGTTTCTGCCTTTGGGTTGAGCAATCAAACCAACTTAAACAGAAGTGAAGCTAAAGCGTTGATTGATACGTATTATGAAACCTACCCAAAGCTAAAAGCCTATATGTCTGCGCAAGTAGATTTTGCTCGCGAGCACGGATATGTGGAGACGATTTTACAAAGACGAAGGTATTTAAAAGACATCAACTCTAGAAATGCAATGGTAAGATCTGGTGCTGAGAGAAATGCTGTAAATGCGCCAATTCAAGGTTCTGCCGCAGACATTATAAAACTAGCAATGATTAACATTCATAACCGATTTGAAAAAGAAGGTTTTACTTCTAAAATGCTTTTACAAGTGCACGATGAATTGGTTTTTGATGCGCATAAAGATGAGTTAGAAACAATAAAACCTATTATACAATACGAAATGGAAAATGCGTTTAAAATGACTGTTCCTTTAGATGTAGAAATGGGAATTGGTGAAAATTGGCTGGAAGCACATTAAAAACTCAATTTTATCCTTAATTTTGCAACCGCAAATTATGAGTATTATTTCTAAAGACATACAAAAAGCGGTTCAATTATTAACTGATGAACAATTGGTAGCTATTCCCACTGAAACTGTATATGGTTTGGCAGGTAATATTTTTAGCGAAAAAGCGATAAAAAGTATTTTTTCAACTAAAAAAAGACCTTTTTTTAATCCGTTAATTGTACATATTCCTTCAGTAGCTATTTTAGATGATATTGTAACGCATATTCCCCAAAAAGCAAAATTGTTAGCCAATGCTTTTTGGCCAGGTTCTATGACATTGGTTTTAAAAAAAAGTTCTAAAATTCCTGATTTAATTACTGCAGGAAAAGATACAGTCGCAGTTCGTGTTCCAAATCATCCAACTACATTAGCATTGTTATCTAATTTAGATTTCCCTTTGGCTGCACCAAGTGCAAATCCTTTTGGAAGCATTAGTCCTACCAAAGCAAAACACGTAGAAGGGTATTTTAAAAACGCTATAAAAATGGTTTTAGATGGAGGTTCTTGTACAAACGGAATTGAATCTACCATTATTGGTTTTGAAAACGACGAACCAATTATTTACAGGTTGGGTGCTCTGTCTTTAGAAGACATAGAGGCTGTTGTAGGAAAGGTCTCTGTCAAAAACAAAAAAGAAGACAAACCTGATGCTCCAGGAATGTTAGCAAGACATTATGCACCAAAAACACGCACTTTTTTGGTGAACGATGTTGCTTTAGAAGTACAAAATCATCCGAATAAAAAAATTGGTGTACTTGTTTTTCATCAATCTTTACAAGACGCTGCTTTAACAGAAATTGTATTATCTAAAAAAGGTTCAATGCAAGAAGCAGCTTCAAATTTATATGCATCTATGCATGAATTAGATCATCAAAATTTAGACGTAATTATTGCAGAACGTTTTCCTGAAGAAGGATTAGGAAAATCGATTAACGACCGTTTGCAACGCGCTACTTTTTCTTCATAAAAAAACAGGAAAACAAATCTCTCTTAAGATTTAGTTCTCCTGAATTTGCCCCTTTTTTTAATTTATAACTTCTAAATTTGGTTAGATATTAGTTATCAGATTTTACAGGAACATCCTCTACATCATTGTTTCCGTAAGAAAAACCTCCTTGTCCATTCCAATTATTATCTATTGCCATATGCGCTGTAAACTTTGATAAATAAGAACCAATTGCTGGTGGTGGAACTGATACCAAATATTCACCTTCTAAACTCACTACTTTGGTTACTTTTCCATAACCTGTAGCTCTAATCTGCCCTTTTACATTGCTTACTACAACATTGCTTTCTGGGCCTGCTATGGCTTGCGTAATTTCTACTGTTCCAGAAACACTATTTGTTGATGGTACCACAACTAAAGAAAAATGTGCTACTGGTGCTCCTGGCATTCCTATATTTCCTATGGTTCCTTTTGTTAAATATGCTTCTGCTATTGATTTCGGTTTTACTGCTGTATTTTCCATTTTATTACATTATAATTTTACCCTACTCTGTTTTAGGTTTTTCGGATTCACCTCTTATAATTATAATTTCGATCGTTTAATTAAAATCACATTACAAACCTAAACAAATAAACACTTCGTTTTCATAGTGTTAACACCTGATTTCTTAAACCAGTAATAATATTTAAGTAAAAACAATTGTTTCTTTATCCTTTTTAATCAAAGCCTTTACAGCTATATTTGCGAATCAGAAAACAACTTTTTAGAAATTGAATCTTAGTCATTTTATTAATTTTAAAAGTTCTACAAGTAAAATTAAACTTCCAAAAAAGTTTACATTTCCTTTTTATTATACCCCTCATCCTTTGGCTAAAATTGCCTCAAAAGAATTACAAGAATATTTAGAAACTCAAAACGATTTTATTCACAATTTTGGACTTTCAAAAAATTCTGATGAAATGGCAATTGGAAAAATGTTTGGTGTTTTAGTAGTAAAAAACCAAAAAAATGAACTTGGATATTTAGTCGCTTTTTCTGGAAAACTTGCAGACAATAGTCTTCCTAAAAAATTTGTTCCTCCTGTTTTTAATATTAGAGAAAAAGGGAGTTTTTTTCTAAAAACTGAAGAAGAAATAAGTAAAATTAATAGGCAATTAGCAGTTTTAACCTCTAATAAAGAATATATTTCTTTAAAAAAATCTTTACAGAAACTGCTTAAAGATGTAGAACAAGATTTAGCTTTGGTAAGAAAAAAATTAAAACGTTATAAGAAAGAACGAAAACTAAAAAAAGAAATTAATAAACCTCTACTTAGTAAAGAAGCCTATAAATTGCTGTGTAAAAAGTTAGAACAAGAAAGTTTTAACAATCAGTTTTATATTAAAGAACTTCAAGAATATTACGAAGACAAAATTGCAAAAAAGAAAAAAGAATTTAATGTTTTTGAAGATGAAATTGTAAGACTAAAAAAATTACGAAAAGAAAAATCGAATGCGCTACAACACTATATTTTTACAAACTACACCTTTTTAAATCAACAAAAAAAAAGGAACAGTTTATTGTCTATTTTTAAAGAATTAAATGAATTTCCGCCAGCAGGTTCAGGAGAATGTGCTGCTCCAAAATTATTACACTATGCTTTTGCAAATGATTTACAACCAATTTGTATGGCAGAATTTTGGTGGGGCATTTCACCAAATTCTGAAGTAAGAAAGCACAAGCATTTTTACCCAGCATGCCAAAGTAGATGTAAACCTATTTTAAAACATATGCTCGATGGAATTTCTGTTGATGAAAATGTTTTATTAGAAAACTTATCAGAAACCAAAGAAATTAAAATAATTTATGAAGATGATGATATATTAGTTATTGATAAACCTCATGATTTTTTAACAGTTTCTGGTAAGAATATTAAAGATTCTGTTTACATTAGAATTAAAGAAAAATACCCAAACGCTACTGGCCCTCTAATTGTACATCGTTTAGACATGTCTACTTCTGGAATTCTTTTAATTGCTAAAACCAAAGAAGCTAACAAAATTTTACAAAGTCAGTTTATTAAAAGAACAATAAAAAAACGTTATGTTGCAATTTTAGACGGAGTTATTTATGAAGATTCCGGAAAAATAGAACTTCCATTACGAGTAGATTTAGATGACAGACCAAGGCAATTGGTTTGTTTTGAACATGGTAAACAAGCAAAAACTCTTTGGAAAGTTATAGAAAGAAAAGACAACAAAACAAGAGTACATTTTTACCCAATTACTGGCAGAACACATCAATTAAGAGTTCATGCAGCACATCAAAACGGATTAAATATGGCTATTTTGGGTGATGATTTGTATGGAAAAAAAGCTGACAGATTACATTTACATGCAGAATTTATTGAGTTTCTACATCCATCAACAAGTAAAAAAATGAGTTTTACTGTTACTGCCGATTTTTAAAAAAAAGTAAAGCCAATTCCTAGAGAAACACTATCTAATCTGTTGTTATTAAACCCTAAAATTCCTTTTCTGTGAAAATCTAATTTAATAAGTGTATTCCATCTACTGGAGCCAGTAATTTGAGTTCCAATTCCAAATCCGTAATAATTTCCGTCAGGATATTTAGAAGAAGGCCTCCACATTTTTCCATAATTAGCTTCTATAAAAAAAGTATCTCCCTCATTCTCAGAAATATTAAATTTTAAAGTTCCATAAGTAGGAAATGCGCTAATAGAAGTAAAATGCCAATGATGATCAAAACCCGCATTAAAACTAATTGCAACTCTTTTTTTAAACTCGTAGCCAAAACCTACACGTATAAAAACGGCAGCAGGTACAAAGAAAGGTTCATCATCTCCAAAACCTTCATCGTATTCATTTCTACCTAAAGTAAAGTTTAAAGACCCTGTAAAAAAAGGTTCACTATTTTTTTCTTGAGATGATGTTTGTAGTCCACAAAAAATTACAAATAGTAATAGTAGTTTTTTCATGTTTTAGTTTAGGTTTCAACAATCGAAACAAAAACTATTCCACTTCTAATTTTTTAATAAAATTTTCTACAGAAACTGCTTTTTCTACCGAAAAATCACCAATTTTAGTTCTTCTTAAGGCAGATAAATGTGCTCCAGAGTTAAGTGCTAAACCAAAATCGTAGGCTAAAGAACGAATGTAAGTGCCTTTGCTACAAACAACTCTAAACGCTACTTCTAACAAGTTTATTTTAGTAATTTCAAATTCAGAAACAACAACTTTTCTATCTTTAATTTCTGTTGTTTCTCCTTTTCTTGCTAATTCATACAAGCGTTTTCCATCTTTTTTAATTGCTGAAAAAATTGGTGGTTTTTGTTGTATTTCTCCTATAAATTTTTTTGCTGTTTGATGAAGTAAATCATCTGTGATGTGCTCTACAGGATACGTATTATTAATTTCTGTTTCTAAATCGTAACTTGGTGTAGTTGCCCCAATTGTAAAAACACCTGTATATTCTTTTATTTGCCCCTGATAGGTGTTTATTTCTTTGGTTTGTTTGCCTGTACAAATAATTAATAAACCTGTTGCTAATGGGTCTAAAGTGCCAGCATGACCAACTTTAATTTTTTTGATATTAAAATGTTTTTTGATATGCCAACGCAATTTATTTACAACCTGAAAAGAAGTCCAATTTAGAGGTTTATCAATCAATAAAACTTGTCCAGCTTTAAAATCTTCTTCGGTCATTTATGCTAAATTTATTAAAGTTTTAATTAAAAAGAGCATACCCAATTGCAATTAATCCTACAATTGCACAGTATAATGAGAAATAAGATAATTTGCTTTTCTTTACCAAAGCTATCATCCATTTACATGCTAATAATCCTGCTAAAAACGCTGCGACAAAGCCAGCAGAGATAGGAATAATTTCTGATGATTGAAAGTTAATATCGCCGCTTAATAAATCTTTCCCGATTTTTCCAAAAATAAGTGGAACCACCATTAAAAATGAAAATTTAGCAGCTCTTGTTCTATCTATTCCTAATAAAACAGAAGTAGAAATTGTTGCTCCAGAGCGAGAAATTCCTGGCAACATTGCTATTGCCTGAGAAATTCCGATAAGTATAGCATTAGAAAAAGAAACTTCTTTATTTGTATTTTTTGCTTTATCTGCCAGTAACAATAAAAGTGCAGTTACCAATAACATAACTCCTACCAATAAAATTTTACCTCCAAAAAAAGATTCTAATTGTTCTTCAAAAAGTAATCCCACAAAAACTGCAGGAATCATAGATAAAACAATTTTTAGCGAAAATTTAAATTCATCATTCCATTTAAACTGAAACAATCCTTTCATAATTTCTATAACTTCTTTTCTAAAAATAACTAAAGTACTTAACGCAGTAGCAAAATGTAGAACAACTGTAAATGTTAAACTTTCTTCTGGTACAGAAGTATCTCCTAAAATTGCCTTTGCTAACTCTAAATGTCCGCTTGAAGAAACTGGTAAAAATTCGGTTAATCCTTGAATAATACCTAATACAATGGCCTCTAAAATATCCATATTATTTTTTTGGGTTTAAAAGAATAGCATAAATTTCTACTGCTAAACCAATAATTACAAGCGTTGGTGCTAATCGAATTCTTTGCCAATTATATATTTCTTCGTTAAAAACTTCTGGGTTTTCGCTTCCGCCTCCTGCCATTAAAATAAAGCCTAAAGCAATAATAATTAGACCGATAATCATTACTATATAGTTTTTTTTAGCAAAAAGAAATTCTGGTTGTTGTATATTTTCTTTACCCATATTTATTAATAATAAAGTTCGTCTGTTTGTAAATTTAAAAAACGTTGTGTTGCAAAATAAGTACTAATCCATGTAATTATAAATGACGAAATTAATACTCCTAAAATTAAATACGCTAAGGTTAAATAGTCTTTTAAAATATCTAAAGAAGGGATGTATTTATCAACATAAAATATAATAACACTTAAGCCAATGATTGCTAAGGTAGCTCCAATTAGTCCTAATTTAATACTTTGCCAAATAAAAGGTTTTCGAATAAAACTTTTTGTAGCGCCAACCATTTGCATCGTTTTTATATTAAACCTTTTAGAATAAATAGAAAGCCTTATAGAACTGTTAATTAACACAATTGCTACCAAGCCAAAAAAACCACTAACCACCAACAACCAAAAGCTTATTCTTTTAATATTTTTTGTGAGTAAGTTAATTAAAGGTTTGTCGTAAGAAACATCTGCAACAAATGCATTTTTAAGAAATTGCCTTTCTAAATCTTTCGTTTTTTGAGGCGTTACATAGGCTGCTTTTAAATAAATATCTATGGCGTTTTTTAACGGATTTTTTCCTAAAAACTGTAAAAAATCTTCTCCTATTTCTTTACTATATTCTTTTGCTGCTCTTTCTTTGCTTATGTAAATTACCTTTTTTGCATAAGCTTCTTTTTTTAAGGATTCTTTGAATGAAAAAATTTTTTCATTAGAAACATCATCTTTTAAAAATAAAGTAATTGCTACTTTTTCTTTAACATGATTTGCAACTTTGGTTGATTTTAATAAAATTAAGCCTAAAATTCCAACCATAAAAAGCACCAAAGCAATGCTAATTACCACAGAAAAGTAAGAAGATTGCAAGCGTCTTTTTTGATAAGAATCAAACGATTTAGACATAAATTAAAAAACTTTATGGGTTGCAAGATAATAATTAGTATGCAGTTATAGTAACAGTTAATGGTATTTTAACTAATCGATTTCTTGACACAGCTCTATTAATACTCCGTTTGTAGTTTTTGGATGCAAGAAAGCTACTAATTTGTTATCTGCTCCTTTTTTTGGGGTTTCATTTAAAACCGTAAAACCCTCTTTTTTTAATCTTTTTATTTCTTTTTTAATGTCTGAAACTGCAAATGCAATATGATGAATTCCTTCTCCTTTTTTATCAATAAATTTTGCTATTGGGCTTTCTGAGTTTGTGGCTTGAAGTAATTCTATTTTATTGGGTCCAGATTTAAAGAAAGAGGTTTTAACACCCTCTGATATAACCTCTTCGATTTTATAATGTTCTTTTCCAAAAAATGATGCAAATAATTGATTTGATTTTTCTAAATCTTTTACTGCTATTCCTATGTGTTCAATTTTTTTCATGATGTAAAAATAATATAGATAAAAAAGCCTCAAAACTAAATTTTAAGGCTTTTATTCATCATTTAAATATTAATTATTTGCTTCCTACTACAAAGTCATCAATCATGTAAGCACCATCTAAATCTGTATTAGTTCCAGAACCAGTATACTTAAAAGCTACAAACAATGTACCTGTATAAGAAGAAAGATCGATTAATCCAGAATCTTGAAAAGCGTACCAACGATCATCTTTTTTAGGCACATTAAAAGATAAAGGTTGCCAAGTTGCACTTAGCACATTTGTTCCATCATAATCGGTTGAAACAAATAACTCTAACTTATTATCTACATCATTATCTAAATGATGCTGAGCTACTTTAAAGTTTAAAACCTCATTTTCTTGAGCATCCATATTTATTGAAGGAGAAACTAACCATCCAATATTTACTGCATCTCCAGTTCTAAACGCGCTAAATTCTGTATATCCGTTTCCGCTAAAAACTTGCTCTGTCCATAATTCACGTCCAGTTTCAGCAAAATTAGTCCACCCACTAAAATCTAGATCACTATTGTCTACTGCAGATTGAAAATCTTCTGAAAAGAAAGAAACTAAAGGGTCGCATTTAGCTCCATCCATTTTTACATCAGAAACTTTATTTAAAGCTAAAACTAAGTCGCTACCATTAAATGTTTTTGAAACTACTGCAGCTATACTACCTCCGCCTGCTGGAAGAGTTTGAAATTTAAAATCTGCAAAAGCGCTTGTTTCTAGTATAAAGTTTGTGTACCCAAAACCTTCGCAACTTTCTAACAAACGTTGAGTGTCAAATCTATCGTTAGCATCTACATAGGTTTTTCCTGCTAAATCTGCTGGAAACTGAGCATTTTCTATTTTTACATACAATCCAACATGACTATCGTTTATTTCGGAAAACTTAACCACTAAAGGCATTAATTCTTCTGTTTTAGAGCTTCTTAAAATATGGTCGTTTACTTGGTTTAAAGATAAATTTTCTACTTCATCATCGCTATTCATTTTGCCTCCGATTGCTACTACACCATCTCCAGAACGAACTTCTCCAATATAAAGTCCTTTAAGGTTAATGTACACTTCTCTTCCAACATTAAATTTATTGTAAGAGTCTGTAAGTTCTAAAACTACTTTTATAGCTGCTGTTGGGTTATTTGCTTCATCTTGAATAAAGAATTCTTTATAAAAGTTTCCAGAAAAATCTGAAGATGTTACATATCCTTTTACATAAATATCTGAAGTAATTTCTGTTGCTTGACCATTTACAAAAAGTCCTTTTAAATTTGTAACAGAAATTTCACTATAGCTATTGTTATTTAGTAAGCTTTGTAGGGCTAAACTTTCTTTTGCTCCCAAAGAATTTGGAATTTCAAAATCTCCATCTTCTACACAAGAAGTGAAGTTAATTGTAGTAATGAATGCTATTACTAAGGTGATTATTTTATTTGTTTTCATAATTCGTTTATTTTTTAAAATCTTAAGTTTACATTTAAAAAGTAGGTTGTACCTCTACCATACCAATATCTGTTTCCAAAAACAGGAGTGTCTAAAGCTTTGTCATTTCTTAATTGTCTGAAGTTTGCGTTTCTACCTTGTTCAAATCCACCAGATTTATATTCTTTATTAAATAAGTTATTTACAGTTGCAAAAACGCTGATAAATTTATCGCCTATTTTCCAAGATTTTCCTCCAATTAAATTTACAACCATGTAATCATCAAACTTTTCTTGTTGTAATAATTCTTTTGCTAAAACTGGGTCGTAATCTGCAAATGGTAAACCATCTACATCTTCATAAAAATTAGCTGATCTGTTTAATGGCGCAACATCTACATACGTATTTGTAAAAAAGTTAGTAGTTGCTCCAACCCACCAATAATCTGGGTCTCTATACTCAAAACCTACAGAGTATGCATTTTGTGGACCAGAAGCTACCTTATAATTTTTAAGTAAAGCTGTATAGTCTTTTGATCTAAAATCTGCATCAAAACCACCTACGTTTGCAACATCGGAAGTTAAGTACAAATCTGGATTATTATTATACGTATACTGACCTATAGAAGCAGCTCCTTTTAATTTTATAGTAGGTGTTACTTGAGCCTCTAAACCTATTTCTAAACCAATATGTTTTTTATCTATTCCAGATAAAACTTCTTGTACAAAAGCGGTGTTGTCTCCTCCAATACCATCAGCAAAGAAAAAAGAAATTTCTGTAGCATCTTGTATTTCTGTATAATATGCTGTTAATCTTGATGTGATGATTGGGCTTCTAACAATATAGCTTACATCTGTAGTAAAGATTTTTTCGCTTTTTAGGTTTTCTACTGTATTATTATTTTCTCTCACATTAGAGAACGAGTTTCTAATTGTAGGTGCGTTTGTTAAGTAACCAATATTTGCATCTATTAAATGACGACCCGTTATTTTATAAGTTAATCCTCCTTTTACACCGTAATTTGTAAAGTTTAGTTTATCTGAATTTCCTAAAGAGTTATTTTCAAATCGTCCGTTTTTATATAAACCTTCTCTTTGATGGCTTGTTTTGGAAATATTAAAAGCAGTGTAAAAATCTACTTTATTGTACTTAAATTGTGTTTGTAGAAAAGCGCCTACAACATCAGAATTTAACTTGTAATTGTATCTAAACTTATCTCCTTTACCTACAACTCTATTTGGGTCTAATAAATTGTTTTGTCTTTTATCTATTGTATTTGTGTTATCGGCAAATGGATTTATGTCTAAATACCCTGTACCTCCTAATAAATCTATTACCTCTGCAAAAGCGTTAGATCGTAAACGCTTGTATTCTAATTTTGCGTTTAAAGTAATATTACTATTTAATTCAGAATTTAATATCGAGTTGATGGTAAGTTGTTTATCGTCATTTCTATCTTCATATAAAACATAAGCATTGTCTAATCCTGCTGCTTTATTAGTTAAATTTGCGTCGTAAATTCTGTTCCAGTTTAACTGTCCATCGTTAACAAAATTTTGTTGAGATTGATAAGCTGCAGCTAAATCGTTGTTTCTTAACTGAAAACTTGGTAAGTATTGATAATAAGTTGGACTTGGGTTTGCGCCTCCATTAAAATCTAAACGGCTATTTCCTATTTTACCAAATTGATAAGCTACATTGGTTTGCAATGTAGTATTATCGGACCAATTCCAATAATGATTTAACATTAGTATTGGTTCTTCTACTTCTTTAATTCTTGAGTTTACTTTTCTTCCATCTATATAACCCCAATAATCATTGTATTGAATTCCTTTTAAATCGAAAACTTCTTGTGTGTTAGGAGAAGACTTACCTCTTCTATTTGGAGTAAAAATAGAAGTAAGCACCAAACTATGTTTATCGTTAATCTTTTTATCAACAGAGGCAAACAAAGAATAGGCATTATAACTTGTACCATCGTTAAAACCCTCTAAACCTGCTCTTCTGCTTCCAGAAAAAGTTAATGCCCAACCACCATCTAAAATTCCAGTAGAGTGTGTGGCCATAACCCTATGTACATAACTTCTGTTTGATGAAGAATAAGAAATTCTTGTGCCTGCTCTTTGTTCTGATGCTCTTGTGTTTATATTTGTAGAACCTAATACACCACCAAAAGTAAAGTTAGAAGGAGCTAAGCCATTACTAAACTCTTGATTTCTTAAAACATCGTTTAAACCACCCCAGTTACTCCATTGTGCTCTTCCATCAGAAAGTTTGTTCATTTCAATTCCATTAATCAAAACTTTTCCGTTTCCAGAATCTAAACCTTTAATTCTGAAGAAAGAAGAACTAAATTCGAAAGCGGCAGTTCTTAAAAATATATCTTGGGTTGCTTGTAATAACCCAGAAATATTATCTGCTGCACTTGCATCATCATTTAACTCATCATCAGTAATGGTAATTAAACTTAAATCTTGGTCTTCTGAAATATCGTGATATAACAAAATTGTACCCAAATCAATTATTTTCCCCGAAAGTTCTATTGGGAAATTTTGAGTTTCGTAACCACTTAATTTAACCTCTAAAATATAACTTCCGTTTGATAAGTTTTTAAGTAAAAAAGCACCATTTAAATCAGTAATCTGACTAACTTTTGTGTTTTTTACACTTACCAAAACATTTTGAAGAGGTTTATCGGAATCGCCATCTGTAACAACTCCTTTAACAATATTTTGTGCTTCTATCCCTAAAACAAAGAATAACAGCAAAAACATTGATACAACAATTTTTTTCATAAATGTTTGTTTGTTTTTTTAATAAAAATTTCTTGCTAAATTGCAGACAAAATTAACAATTTTTAACAAATTATAGTGTTAAAATATCATTATATAATTTTTGGCTTGACTTTTGTTTTATATGTTTGTAAAGTAAAACATTAAAAATGAAGAAAACCCTTTATATCGTTCTTATTTTCTTGTTAGCATTTTATACAAATACTGCTCAAGAAAAAGGAAAAAAATACAATATAAGAACCATTGCTTTTTATAATCTTGAAAACTTATTCGATACGATTAATGACATTAATAAGAATGATGAAGCAAGCCCAATGATGGAACTAAAATCTAACAGATCTAAAGTTTATTGGGACAAAATTGATAAATTAGGGAGTGTAATTGCTCAAATTGGAATAGACAAAGCAAATACTAGTCCTGCAATAATTGGAGTTTCTGAAGTAGAAAACATAAATGTTTTAGAAGATTTGGTAAAATCTAAACATTTAGTAAAAAAGCGTTATGGTATTATTCATTACGACTCTCCAGATAAAAGAGGAATTGATGTAGCCTTATTGTATCAAAAAAGATATTTTAAACCCATTCATCACGAAGCGTTTAACCCAAATATATATAGAAACAATAGAAAAGTTTATACAAGAGATCAACTATTAGTATCTGGTTATTTAGATGATGAATTAATTCATGTAATTGTAAATCACTGGCCATCAAGAAGTGGTGGAGAAGCAAAAAGTAGACCTTTACGTGAAAAAGCAGCCTATCAAAACACAAAAATTATAGCTCAAATTAGAGAAAAAGACCCTAATGCTAAGATTTTAACAATGGGAGATTTTAATGATGACCCTATAAACTCAAGTTTTAAAAAGGTACTAAAAACTAAAAGCAGAAAAAAAGATGTTGGCATAAATGACATCTACAACCCTTATGAAGATCTCCATAGAAGAGGTTTTAATACCTTAGGATATAGAGATAACATTAATTTATTTGATATGATTTTAATTTCTTCACCTCTATTAGATAAAGGCGAAAAAGATTTCTCATCTTATAAAATGTTTAAAGCAATGATTTTTAACAAACGTTTTTTAACAACTCGTAAAGGTCAGTTTAAAGGATATCCGTATAGAAGTTTCTCTTATGGAGGATATACTGGCGGTTACTCAGATCATTATCCAGTATATATGTATTTGATTAAGGAAAAAAAATAAACCTATTATTTATTCCTATAAAAAACAAAACCCCGCAACTTTTAAGTTGCGGGGTTTTTTGATAAAAAATTATTGCCTTTTATAGAATGGGATTTAAGACTTTACAGTTTTAAATCTATAATATAAATATGTGTAAGCATCACGAGGTATAATTGCAATCCACTTTTTGTGTTTTAAATACCATTTAAAACGTATAGAATTTACTCCTTTTGTTAAATAAGCTGCAATAAAAGGGTGTACATGTAACTGAACTTTCCCTCTGTTTTTAGAGTTTGACATAAATTTTTCTAAATCTGCTTCAATTTTATCTAACAAAACTATAGGAGCCTCTACTTGTCCATCTTTATTTGGGTTGGCTTCGGTAGTTTTTATACTTAACTCTGGTCTAACCCTTTGTCTTGTAATTTGTACCAATCCAAATTTACTTGGAGGTAATATTTTATGCTTTGTTCTATCTAAAGCCATTTGTTCTTTTAAATGCTGATACAGTTTATTTCTATTTTCAGCTTTATGCATATCAATAAAATCTACAACTATAATTCCTCCCATATCACGTAATTGTAATTGACGAGCAATTTCGGTTGCTGAAATTAAATTTACTTCTAATGCTGTATCTTCTTGAGAACCTGCTTTATTAGAACGGTTTCCGCTATTTACATCGATAACGTGTAAAGCTTCTGTGTGCTCAATAACTAAATAAGCACCTTTACTCATTGAAACTGTTTTACCAAATGATGTTTTTATTTGACGTTCTATTCCATATTTTTCGAAAATTGGAACAGTAGATCTATGCAATTTTACAATTTTCTCCTTTTCTGGATAAATTTCTTGTAAATACTCTTTAATTTCTACTTTTAACGTTTCATCATTTGTAACAATACTTGTAAAAGTTTCGTTCATTACATCTCTTAAAATAGAAGATGCTCTGTTTAACTCGCTTAAAATTTTGGTTGGCGTGTTTGTGTTAGGTATTCTTTTACACATTGTTTTCCAACGATCTAATGAGTTTTGCAAATCTTTATCTAATTCTGCTACTTTTTTGCCTTCTGCAACAGTTCTTAAAATAACGCCAAAACCTTTTGGTTTAATGCTTTTTGCTAATCTTTTTAAACGTTCTTTTTCTTTTGGGTCTGCTATTTTTTGCGATACAGAAACTCGATCAGAAAAAGGAACTAAAACCAAAAATCTACCAGCTATAGACAACTCAGAACTTAATCTTGGTCCTTTTGTAGAAATCGGTTCTTTTACAATTTGTACCAACAAGTTTTGCCCTGTTTTTAGTACATCTTTAATACTACCGTCTTTGTTAATGTCTTCTTCTTTTCGGAAGTTTTTTAAAGTAAATTCTTTATACTTACCTGTGCTTACTTTCTTAATGAATTTGTTTAATGAGTTTACTTGCGCTCCTAAATCATGATAATGCAGAAATCCGTCTTTAGGATAACCCACATTTACAAAGGATGCATTTAAACCTGTTAACACTTTTCCTATTTTGGCTAAAAAAATATCGCCAACAGAAAACTTGTTATCAGTTGTTTCATTATTTAATTCAATAAGTTTTCCATCTCTTAATAAGGCAAAATCAATATCAGATGAATTACTACGAATTATTAATTCTGTTTTCATACTGAACTGGTTTTAACACTGCACATAATTGTGCAGATGGATTAATATTGTGTCAGGTATATAAATACCGTGCGAGGTTAGTTTAACCTCTAATGTCAATGAACTTTTTGTTTTCGCTAAACTATAAACGAAAAAGTAAGCAAATGCTTACTTTTTCTTATGTCTATTAGCTCTAGCTCTTTTCTTTCTTTTGTGTGTAGAGATTTTTGCTCTCTTTCTTTTTTTACCACTTGGCATAATGTTCTGATGTTTTTTAAACCTATGTAAAAGGCTTAGATTAATGTTTTATTACTTAACTGCTACTTTACTTTTTACTCCTTCTGTAAAAGTTTTAGCTGGTTTAAAAGCTGGAATATTATGAGCAGGAATTTTAATAGTTGTGTTCTTAGAAATATTTCTACCTGTTTTTTCTGCTCTTGTTTTGATAATAAAACTACCAAAACCTCTTAAATAAACGTTATCGCCATTTTCTAATGCATCTTTCACTTCAGTCATAAATGCTTCAACAGTTGCTAATACATCTGTTTTTTCGATTCCTGATTTATCTGAAATTTTTGATACGATATCTGCTTTCGTCATGTCTCTATTTTTACTATATATTTATTAATTTAATTTCAAAAATGCGGATGCAAATATATGATAATTAATCAATTCCAAAAACATTAAAGGCTAATTTTATGTGAATTTTATAATGTAATTTTACATTTGTATTTTTATTTAATGAAATTTTCTAACACTCTCATAAACTGGTACTTACAAAATAAACGCGATTTACCATGGCGCAAAACCAAAAACCCATATTTTATTTGGTTAAGTGAAATTATGCTACAACAAACTCGAGTTGCTCAAGGTTTGTCTTATTATTTAAAATTTACGGAAGCTTTTCCAACAGTTTTCGACCTCGCTAAAGCGAATGAAAGTACCATTTTAAAAATGTGGCAAGGTTTAGGATATTATTCTCGAGCAAGAAACCTTCATTTCACTGCAAAATACATCGCTAATGAATTAAATGGCGAGTTTCCATCAACATTTAATGAGATTATTAAACTAAAAGGAATTGGAGAATATACAGCTGCTGCCATTGCTTCTTTTGCTTTTAATAAACCTACAGCTGTTGTAGATGGTAACGTATATCGTGTTTTGTCTCGTTATTTTGGCGTTGAAACAGCAATTAATTCATCCGAAGGAATTAAAGAGTTTAAAGCTTTAGCAGACACTTTAATTGATAAAAACCAACCTGCAAGCTACAATCAAGCCATTATGGAATTTGGTGCAATTCAGTGCAAACCTAAAAAACCATTGTGTTTATTTTGCCCTTTATC
Source organism: Bacteroidia bacterium (assembly GCA_030427865.1). Classification (GTDB taxonomy): domain Bacteria; phylum Bacteroidota; class Bacteroidia; order Flavobacteriales; family Flavobacteriaceae; genus Polaribacter. The sequence continues at coordinate 229,958 of JAUICK010000001.1, forward strand.
TGAAAGTTGTGTGAGTTTACAAAAAAACTTGATTGAGAAACTTCCTGTAAAAGAGAAAAAATTAAAAATTAAAAAAAGATATTTTAATTATTTAGTTGTAAAAACCAATGACGATAAAACCATTTTATCTGAAAGAAAAGGAAAAGGAATTTGGCAAGGTTTGTATCAGTTTCCTTTAATTGAAAGTGAAACAATTATTAACCAAAATGATTTAATTTCATCTAAAGAATTTAAGAATTTATTTCCTTCAGAAACTACTATATCTTTGTTTAATAAAAAGGAAATTATTCATAAATTATCGCACCAACATTTACATACCCAGTTTTGGGTTATAGAAACCGAAACATTATCAGAAGCAACAATAAATTGGACTGCTATTAATACATATCCTGTTCCTATTTTAATTGCAAACTTTTTAGATGCTTATCTAAATAAAAAGTAATTGATATTTTTAGTACTTTTGATATAGAAATACACAAGCTATGGCAGGAACAATAAACAAAGTAATTTTAATTGGCAACTTAGGTGATGATGTAAAAATGCATTATTTTGATGATCAGAACTGTGTGGGTCGTTTTCCTATTGCTACATCAGAAAGCTATACCAACAAACAAACTGGAGAAAAAATAACCAATACAGATTGGCATAATATTGTGGTTAGAAACGGGTTGGCTAAAGTTTGCGAAAAATATTTATCTAAAGGCGATAAAGTTTACTTAGAAGGGAAACTAAGAAATCGTCAATGGGAACAAGATGGTGTAAAACGCTACTCAACAGAGGTTCAAGTTAATGAAATGACCATGTTATCTACCAAAAAGAATATAGATAATACTCAACAAAACCAACAACCTGCTGCGCAAACTCCAAAATCTGTTGCGCCAGAAGAAAATGATGATTTGCCATTTTAATCAATTTTATCAACAAAAATCTTAAAATTTGGACCCAGATCCCGAACCATTATTTTTATTTTTTGCAGCTATAGATGTTTTAACAAGCATTAATATTATAATTCTTATTGGCTTATTAATTAGTTCTGCGTTAATTTCTGGAACAGAAGTTGCTTTTTTCTCGCTTTCTCAAACCGATTTAAACGAGCTTTCTAACAACGGAAAAGATGAGAATGTGGTAGTTACTTTATTAGAAAAACCCAGAAAATTATTAGCAACAATATTAATTACCAATAACTTTATTAATATTTTAATTGTATTGCTTTTTGCTTCATTATCTGAAACTTTGCTTGGTAATTTTAACTACCAATTAAACCTTTATTTCTTTACAGCTCCAATTCGTTTTTTAGTTGAAATTGTTTTAGTTACTTTCTTAATCTTACTATTTGGAGAAGTTTTGCCAAAGGTTTATGCATCTAGAAATGCACTTCGTTTTTCAAAAGCAATGTCTAAATTTATTCATACCATTAATATTGTATTAACGCCATTTAGTTTACCTTTAATTACACTAACAAAGTGGGTTGAAAAAAAATTAGGCAACAAAGCAAGCAGTTTTTCTGTAGAAACCTTATCTCAGGCTTTAGAACTAACTTCTGAAGGAGCAACTACAAAAGATGAGCAGAAAATATTAGAAGGAATTGTAAATTTTGGAAACACTGAAACTGTGCAAATCATGAAACCTCGTATCGATATTTTTGCACTCTCTGATGAAGAATCTTATGAGGATGTTCTTAGTAAAATTCTTAAAAACGGATACTCCAGAAATCCTGTTTACAAAGAAAATATCGATAATATCATTGGCGTTTTATATGCCAAAGACTTGCTGGCGCATTTAAATAAAAAAACCTTTAAATGGCAAAACCTATTGCGAGAACCATTTTTTGTACCAGAAAATAAAAAATTAGACGATTTGTTAGGCGATTTTAGAGAAAAGAAAAATCACTTGGCAATTGTAGTTGATGAATATGGTGGTACAAGCGGACTAGTTACTTTAGAAGATGTTATAGAAGAAATTGTAGGTGATATTAATGATGAGTTTGATGATGACGATTTATCGTATTCTAAAATAGATGTTAATAATTATATTTTTGAAGGTAAAACCACCATTAAAGACTTTTGTAGAGTTTTAGATGATGAAGATGAAGATCTTTTTGAAGAAGAAAAAGGCGAAAGCGAAACCTTAGCTGGCTTTATTTTAGAAGTTTCTGGTAGATTCCCCAAAAAAGGAGAAAAAATAAATTTTAAGAATTATACGTTTACTATTGAAGCCTTAGATAAAAAGCGTATAAAACAAATAAAAGCAACAAGAAATGCGTAACCTTTTTTTTCTTATTTTTTTATTTTTATTTAGTAGTTGTAAAGAAGAAACTTTACCAAAGCCTAAAGCTTATTTGAGTTTAGAATACCAAAAAAAATCTTACCAAAATCTATCATTAAAAAGACCCTACACTTTTAGGGTTTCTAAAAATACAATTGTTATTGATGAACCTAATAATTGGTTAAAAATAAAATACCCAGATTTAAAAGCATCTATAGATATTACATACAGGCCTGTTGCAAACAACTTAAAAGAACTCTTAACCGAAGCAGAAAAATTGGTTTTTAAGCATACTGTAAAAGCAGAGCAAATTATTCCTAAAGATTTTGTAAACCCACAAAAAAGAGTTTACGGAAGTTTATATGAAATTACAGGAAATGCAGCTTCTCACATACAATTTCATGTTACAGATAGCACTAAAAACTTTATAAAAGGAAGCTTATACTTTTACGCAAAACCAAATTACGATTCTATTTTACCTGCTGTAACTTATATAAAAGAAGATATTTTGCATTTGGTAGAAACTTTAGAATGGAAAAAAAAGTAACCTAATTTTCTGCTCTAAGTAAAAACACCTGTTTTTTGAAACAGAAACTTCGCCTCTAATTCTATTCCTTAATTTTCAAGTAATTTGAATAACTAATCAAACTTATTAATTATGAAAAAAAGTATTATTTACATACTGTTTTTAACAGTTCTGCTTTCTTTTTTTTACTCTTGCAACAAAGAAAAAAAAATTATTTTAGCTGCTAAATACTACATTACTGTAGACTCAATTTCTAACTCAAACGCTCCTGCTTTACAATCTTTTACACATGCCATACATAAAGAAGAATGGCTACTTTTTGCAGGAAGAACTAATAAAGAAAAAGATAATGGTGGTGTTCACGACATGACTAAAAAAAGTGATTACGCAAAAGAATCTTTTCCGCCAACATCATTTAACGAAAACATATATGTTTACAATCCTTATACAAATACTGAGCCCAAGAGTATTACAATTAGCGAAATGATAACTAAAGTAACAGAAGAATTTTCTTCATACAATTTAACAACGCTCACAAAGTATATCTCAGTATTTAAAAACACAAATGCTCTAGTAAAACAAGTAGGTGAATACCTTTATATTGTTGGAGGCTATGGAGCTGCCGATTTTGCAAATCCAAAAAATGGATATACAACTTATAATCAAATTGCCAAGATTCATGTACCCTCTATGATTTCTCTAGTAAAAGGCGATTATACAAATGTTAATGAGTCTAAACTTTTTGCTTTTGCTCAAAATGAAAACTTAATTAGCACTGGTGGAGAACTGCATTATATTAACGGGACTTTTTATTTAGTTGGAGGGCATAATTTTGGAAATAGCGCTCCTGCTTTTTCTAAAGGTCAAAAATATGTGGATGCAGTTTATCCTTTTACAGTCGCTAACGGCACAACTACATCTTCATTAAATGTAAGCGTAAGTGCGCCAATCTCTGATTTGAGTGATCCTAATGGAATTTCTTCTGACTATAATTCGATATTTAGAAGAAGAGATGGCCCCATTACACCTTCTTTATACTATAACTCTTTAAATCAAGAACTGGAAGAAAGCATTGCTATTTATGCAGGAGTTTTTAAACCTGGTGAAGATTTACAAGCTTGGAACAATGCTATTTATGTACATCCAAATTGGGCAAATAATAACAATAAATTGTATACTTATGACAAAGCATATAATCAGAAAAATTTAAACGTATATTCTTGTCCAAATGTAGTGGCTTATGATGCTACTACTAAAGTTTTACATACCTTTTTATTAGGTGGAATTGGAGATGGAAATACCAGTAAAGAAGTTCGTTTATCTGGGTTTACTAACACAGGCACACACATTAAATTGTATGTAGATAGTAACCCTTTAATAAGTACGAGTAGTACTTTTAGTCAAAATTTATTTGCTAAAAACACCAAAAACAGTAAACCTTTTTATGGCGCAGAGGGTATTTTCTTTCCGTCTTCTAAATTTAAAAACACATCTGTATCTTCAGACATTTTAGATATAGGTTTAATTTTTAACGAAAATAACTCTAACGTTGAAATTGGTTATATTTTTGGAGGAATAGAAGCTTTTGACTCTCATCCAGGAACTTATGGAAGAACAAAATCTAGAGCCTCTAATAAAGTTTGGAAAGTAACTTTTAACAAGCAATTTTAACCCATCTATCTTATAAAATTTAGCTGTTTGAATAATTATTTAAACAGCTTTTTTTGAAATTACTTTTACTACAACTATATATAAAATATCTATAGTATCTTGCAGTTAATTTCTATTAGAAATAATGCAAAACACACACACTAAAAACTTATCATTTTTACTTTTAGGAACACTATTTATAAGTACTTCTGGGGTTTTAGGAAAATATATTGCAATGCCAGCAGAGGCTATTATTTTATGTCGTTCTTTTCTATCATCCATTTTTATATTTATTTTTTGTAGGTTTCAAAAAGTAAATTTGAATATACACTCTAAAAAAGACAAGCGTTCTTTTTTTATTGGAGGGTTTTTAATGGGAGCACATTGGGTAACTTATTTTTATGCTTTAAAACTTTCTAATGTTGCTTTAGCAATGTTATCTATTTATACATATCCAATAATTACTGCATTTTTAGAACCTTTTTTTTCTAAAAAGAAATTAAATACATTACATGTTTTCTTAGCTGTTTTTGTCTTGGTTGGAATTTACCTTTTAGTACCAGAATTTTCTATAAAAAACACTCATTTTCAGGGTGTTTTGTTAGGAGTTTTATCTGCGTTTTTTTATGCACTTAGAAATTTGATGGTAAAAGAAGATGTTAAAAAATACAATGGCAGCATGCTTATGCTGTATCAAATGATTATAATTACTGTACTGTTATTGCCCACGCTGTTTTTTAGTGATTTTTCAAACTTACAAAGCCAATTACCGTTATTGCTTTTAGTTGCTTTATTAACTACTGCAATTGGACATACATTAATGGTAAACTCTCTTAAACATTTTTCTGCTACAACTGCAAGCATTATAAGTAGTGTGCAACCTGTCTTTGGAATAATCATTGCCTATATATTTGTATATGAAATACCAAGTTTTAATGTTTATATAGGTGGTAGCTTAATTTTACTAACGGTTGTTATTGAGAGTTTTAGGAGTAAAAAATAGAATTTAAAACAAATCTTTATTGCTAATATCCAGATAGTTACGTTTTACAAATGCTAAAATAGTTTCTAAAATTTCTCCCATAGATTTACACTTTTTAAACTCTACATCACCTACATAAGCTATTAAATCTTTTTTTAGTTGTTCTACATTTTCTGGTTTAGAAATGGCATCGTTTTTCATACACTCTATAAGCCTTGTAGTTCTATTTGGTGAGGTAATCATTCTTTTAGCAATAAAAGAACGTTCTTCTATTTTGTATTGCTCTATAGAACTGTTTTGCAGACGTTTACTAACCATTTCTACCATTTTAAAGTTCTCTTTCATAAACTGTAAATTATACACTTTAAGGCTGCCTTCGTAAGATTGTTGATCGAAATCTATAGCTCTAATTTTATAGACAATTTTGTCGAAATCATGTATAGGTGTAATTACGTAATTGTAAGAGCGCATATCGCCTAAAAGACGAATCATACAACGCTCTTTAAATTTTACAAATTCTTTAGCGATTTGAGATTGCTCTGAAGAGGAGCACTTTGGCAAAATATTATTGATAAAATCGTCTCCCGGAATTCCAGATATATGCTCTTCTATTAACGTATCTTGATACACCAAATAGTTAATATTGTATGGCGATAATAGGTGCTCTAATTCTAAACCATAAACTCTTGAAGCATCTGCTTTTTTTACATAGAAATAAGTAAAGTTATCGTTTAAGATATTTCTAACTTTAATTCTAAAAGGTTTAGAATTTCCAAAAGTACAATAGTCTATGGCATCTACATTTAAAAACGGAATTGTACTTTCATTTCCGTCTGAATGTAAAATTGTATAAATTTTCTTTAAACTTCTGTCTATTTCTTTTCTATCCCATTCAGAATAATAAGTTCTCACCCAAAGTGTATCTTCATCATTTTTATCATATACAGAAACAGAACCTTGAAACCGTAACAAATCATTGTATAAAATACTAATTTTTGTACTTCTTTTGTATTTTATTAAAAAGTCATTCAGTTCTTTACTTATTGGAAAAGTAGGCTTTTTTTTAGAAATTAATTTTTGTTTAGTAGACATTCTATAGCAGATATAGCACAAAAATACGCATATTTAGACGATTTCGAACATCTTACCCGGTAAAGGTTTTAAAACTCCTTTGAGTTCCATTTGTAATAAAATTGATGACAATTGAAATATAGGAATATTACATTCTAAAGAAATAACATCTAACAATTGTTGCCCTTTTTGATGTAAAACATCATAAACTTTCTGTTCGTTTTCACTGAGTTCTACAAAAAGCTGTTTTTGAATTGATTTTGATTTTTTTTGAATATCCCAATTTAGCATTTTTACTATATCTGATGCTGAGCTTAATAAGTGCGCCTTATTATTTTTTATTAAATTATTGCACCCTCTACTGTAAATATCTGTTGTTCTTCCGGGAACCGCAAATACATCTCTATTGTAAGAATTTGCAATATCTGCTGTTACTAAAGAACCTCCTTTTTCTGCAGATTCTATAATAATTGTTGCGTTAGAAATTCCTGCAACTATTCTATTTCTTTTTAAAAAATTTTCTCTCAAAGGTTTTTCTTCACTCCAAAACTCTGTTAAAAAACCTCCGTTTTCATTTACAGAATTAATATACTTTTTATGTATTTTAGGGTAAATTTCTTCGAATCCATGAGCCAAAACAGCAATGGTTTGTAGTTTGTTTTCTATGGCAGCTTTATGCGCACATATATCTACTCCGTATGCAAAACCGCTTACAATTACTGGATTATGTTCTGCTAATTCTTCAATTAATTGATTGCAAAAACTCCGTCCATAAGAGCTTATATTTCTTGTACCTACAATAGAAATAATTTTTTGATTTGTGAAATCTAAATTTCCATCTTTAAACAATAAAATTGGACTATCTATACAATTTTGAAGATTTATAGGATAATTCTCTTCTAAAAAATAAGTGTAAGAAATCTTATGTTCTTGAATGTATTTGAATTCTTTTTCAGCTAATTCTATATTCTGTTTATCAAACAAATGCTTTAAAACATGCGAACCAATTCCGTTTATTTTTGATAAAATAGCTGATTTTTCTCTAAAAATTTGCACTTCATCTCCAACGTTTACAATAAGTTTTTTAGCTAATATAGCTCCAATAGCTTTGCACTTCTGCAGTCTTAAAACAGCAAGTAACTTTTCTTCTTTCATCTTGTAACAATTGCCACCAAGATACAAAAGTTGAATTAAATTGTTTTATTGAAAAGCTACTTACTGAACCATTATCGTTTCGATAAAAGCATTTTAATTGAGGGAAAATTTATTTTACTATAATTTTTTTATAACTAACTTTATTTTCTATATCTGTAATTTTTAATAGGTATATACCTTTTGTAATTCCTTTTAATGAAATAGTTTCTTCTTTTGAACTCAATATATTTTGCCCCTTTAAGTTATAAACAGCAACATTTTTTATACGAACTCCGCTTACGGTGATTTGGTTTGTAGTAGGATTGGGATATAAGCTAACATTTGTGATAAATTTATTTTTAAGAGATAAAACAGAATTAAAATTATAGGCTCTAACCCCTCCACTATCTTCTGTGTTTAAATTAAAATCTGACGAACCTGCTACAACAAAACTGTTTTTAACCTCTACAGATGCACCTAAATTATCTCCAGAAACATCTCCTGTAATTGTAGTGCCAACTTGATTCCAAGAACCACTTTGGTATTTATATAACTGAATATAACCTTTATTGTTATCTGCTATTCTTGATGCAACAGTAACAAGGTTTCCTGTGTTATCCATGTTAGAAGTTGCAATATCGTTGTTCAGTCCTAATATATCATTTCCTATTTGCATCCATTGTGTTCCGTTAAACTCGTATACTTTAACAACGCCTTTTACTCTGAAAGAAATTCTATTTCCGTCATCATTTATACTAACATTACTTAACCTATCATTATCTGAAGCTCCAATAATATCTGCCCCTACTTTGCTCCAACTTCCACCAGAAAATTGAAAAACTCTTACTAAACCTTTATTTACACCACCTGAATCAAAACCAGATGCGCTTGCTACAACTCTATTACCGTCTTTACTGATATCAACTGAATCACCAAAGTTATCATTAGCCATATCTCCATCAATTTCAGTGCCCATTTGATTCCAATTTGCACCGTCAAAACTATACATTCTAATATGTCCATTACTTGAAAATTGATTTCCTGTATTAGCATCATTAAAAATGGCTCCAACAATAATTTTAGTTCCATCTGCATTTATAGCTATTCTTCCTCCAAATGTATCTCCAGTGGTTTCGCCTACAATATCGTTTCCAATTTGAAGATATTGCCCCGATGAGAATCGAAAAACTTTTACATAACCTGGCCCTGAATAATTTCCGTCATTTAATTGAGTAGCTCCTACTGCAACAGTATTACCTGTTTCATTCATAATTACTGAAGCTCCAAAAGTATCTCCATTGGTATTTCCTAGCAAATCGTTACCAACTTGTACCCAAACATTGTTTTGCAAATTGTAAACTCTTGCAAAACCTGTAACATCTGTACTATATTGGTAAGGTGCAGAGGTAATTAAATAATCTCCATTTATATTAATGGATGCATTTTGTCCAAAATTTGCTTTTGCTTCTAAAAAAACAATTTTCGATCCAATTTGGTCTTGAGAAAATACATAAACAGTTAAAAATAATAATGCGAATGTGTGTAATTGTGTTTTCATAATTTTAATGGTTTTTTCAGTAAAAGTATTTGAAAAACTCAATAAAATTAGGTTGTTGGGACGAATAACAAGTATTTGAGTACGAGCAACAGTTAGTCTTTTAAGTTAACTTTAAAAGTTCTTGAAACTGGTATTTCTATATTTGGTTCTAAAATAACAGAATTGCTATTTATTACTTTAATAAAATTTTTATTTACAACATATGACCGATGAATTTTTATAAAATTTGGTGGTAGTTGCTCTAAAACATTTTTTAAATGATTTCTATCTAACATTTTTTTATCATTATAATAATATTCTACATAATTTCTTTCTGCTTTTACATATTTAATATCGTCTAAATAAATTTTCTGTTTGTTACTTAAGATAATACTTTTTCTGACCACTTTTTTTATAATTTCTGCTTTCTCCTGTTCAATAATTTTTGATTTTTTATCACTGGTTTTGTACGCTTTAAAAAAGTAAAAAACAAAAGCTAATAAAATAAAAGAAATAGTAATAATAGAAAATAAATTATTTTTAATTACAGAAACAGTAGAGGTTAAATTAGAGTTTTCATCTTGTAGGTTTTCTACTTCTTCTCTATATTTTATAATATTAACAAATGCTTCTTTCTGGTTAGCAATTATTTGTTGCGTTATATTATTAGCATAGGTTTTATATTTGAAACTTTTATTCTTATCAATATCTATAAAATGATTAGAAAGTGCTTCGTAACTAAAATAAACATAATCTAAAAACTGAGTTGTGTCTACTTGTTTAAGATTTAATTCTAACTTGTTGGCATAAAAAACCGCTGAATCTTTTTGCTTACTTTTTGTGAAATAGTCTAATAAATAGTTGTGCACATTTAATGCAACAAAAGGTCTTTTTGTTTTATAAGCTATTGGCTTAAACTTAGAAGAATACTTTCTATATGAATTAAGGTTGTTGGTAGACTTTGCAATTTCGCAAAGTTGTTCGTATTTAGAGAAAACAACCCTAACTGATAAGCTATCGCTAATAGATTTTAAAATTTCTTCACTTTTTTGGTAGCTTGTTTCATGAATATAAAATTTTGCTAAATACAATTGAGCAAAAGGTAGAATATTTAAAATTTGATTCTTTTTCATAAAAGCTTCTGCTTTTTTTGCCTTTTTAATAAGAGGGATAACATCTTGAGATTGTATTGGTCTTGGAATTAATTGATAAGAAATATCTAATTCTGTAATTTTCGCAGAAGCTAATTCTCTTTTATTATTACTTTTCTCTGCATAAAACAACTCTAAAGCATTGTAATTTAATGCTTTTCCTAATTCTTTTCTGTTTCTATGCAATAAAGAAATTCGCCCAACAATTTCAGTAATTATATCGTATTTCTCAGTAGGTTTTACTTTTTCATAAATCTTTTTATACTTTATTAAACCTTTATCTGATGAAATTTTTCCTTGACGAATATCATAATAAATTTTTCTAATTCTAAATCTTAAATAATCGTTATCAAGTTCAGGAATATTATTTTTTGCTGCTATTTTTAATCCTTTTCTAAAAAATTGATAAACAATTGCTGTATCTTGTTTAACGATTGCTGTATTTATTTTTGATGTATAACTTCTAATAATTAGGTTTACAACCTTAGATTTTTCTGCGTAAAAAATAGCAGAATCTGCATATTTTTCTTGTAATACATTAAATTTTAATACTTTAGATTTTTGAGATAACTCATTAAAAAGAATACTTTTTGTAGCGTGGTGTTTTGCAGTCTTTAAAGCTTGCATTTTTTTTTTGAAAAAAGCGTTAGATTCTATACCTTGAGAAAACATAGCTGCACTCCGCAAGAATAAGAAAAACACTAAAAAGCTTTTCATAAAAAATTTCATTTAGCTAAAATAATGATTTTTAATCCTTTACTTAAAATATAAGAAATTGTGAATAAATTCTTTACAATTTTCTGAAATGATGTTGCTATTTTTTTATTTTTGTTATGATGACAATAGCTAAATATATAAACGATTTATTATACAGATACGACTGTGTAATTGTTCCTGATTTTGGGGGGTTTGTAACCAATAGAATTGGTGCGAAAATAGATAACTCTACTCATACTTTTTATCCGCCTACAAAACAAATTACATTTAACAGTCTTTTAAAACATAATGATGGTTTATTAGCAAATTACATTGCTTCTTCAGAGAATATTTCTTTCGAAAAGGCTTCTACTGCCATTTCTTTATCTGTGATAAAGTGGAAAAATGAAATCCATACAAAATCTGTTTTGATAGATAACTTAGGAAGTTTATCTCTAAATGAAGCTAAACAAATTGTTTTCGAACCCAATACTAAAGTTAATTATTTAACAGATTCTTTTGGTTTAGCATCCTTTGAATCTTCTTCTATTTCAAGATATAAACAACAAGTTAAACCTTTACTTCCTGTTGTAAACAAAGAAGATAAAAAAGGTGTACCAGCCTTTATAAAATATGCTGCCACTGCTGCAATTTTATTAACATTAAGTTTTGCTGGTTATAATGGTTATCAAAAAAATAAATACAAAGAAACCTTAGCAAAACAAGAAAAAGCCTTAGAAAAAAAGATTCAAACTGCTACTTTTATCATTTCTAATCCTTTACCAACTATCAATTTAAGTGTTGCTAAAGAAACCCCAAAGCCTTATCATATTGTTGCTGGTGCTTTTCAATTTGTAGAAAATGCTCAGAAAAAAGTAAAACAACTACAAGCAAAAGGTTTTGATGCTAAAATAATAGGAGTAAATAAATGGGGATTAACTCAGGTTACTTTTAATAGTTACGCAGACAGAAACGAAGCAATTAATAACTTATACAGAATACAAGATACTATTTCTGAAGATGCTTGGTTGTTGGTTAAAAAATTAGACTAAAATCATTTATTTCTTTCTATTTTTTAATATCGCTTTTAAATAAGTGATTGTTATCTTTGCAAAAATATTTTTTGATGGAAGCAAAAACTCCTAAAGAATCTTTAACCGTACTTACTGATTTAGTTTTACCAGGTGAAACCAACTATTTAGATAATCTTTTTGGTGGCGAATTGTTAGCTAGAATGGATAGAGCTTGCAGTATTGCTGCAAGAAGACATTCGAGAAGAATTGTAGTTACTGCTTCTGTAAACCATGTTGCTTTTACAAAAGCTGTGCCAGTTGGTAGTGTGGTAACTGTAGAAGCAAAAGTATCTAGAGCGTTTAAATCTTCTATGGAAATTTATGTTGATGTTTGGATTGAAGATAGACAATCTGGTGTTAAAACTAAAGTAAATGAAGGAATTTATACTTTTGTAGCTGTAGATGAAACAGGAAAACCTGTTGTTATTCCTCAAATAATTCCAGAAACTGAATTGGAAAAAAAACGTTTTGATGGAGCGTTAAGACGTAAACAATTAAGTTTGGTTTTGGCTGGAAAATTAGACCCAAATGAAGCTACTGCTCTAAAAGCATTATTTAATTAAAAAATATTTATATGGATTTTAACAATCATAAAATTATTTATTCTGTTGCAATATTTATTGCTGCCGTTTTAATAAGACTACTGATTACCAATTCTTTAAAAAAAATTCAATTAAAATTTGGGTTTCAGAAAGCAAGAATTTTAGTAACCAATAAAATAATAACGATATTAATATATATAACCGTAATTGTAATTATCTCTTTTATATGGGGGGTAGATGAAAAACAATTATTAATCTATGTTTCTTCTTTTTTAACCATTTTAGGAATTGCCTTTTTTGCACAGTGGTCTATTCTTTCTAATATTACTGCCGGATTAATTTTATTTATAAATTACCCTGTAAGAATTGGAGATACCATAACAATTTTAGAAAAAGACAATGATACAACTGGAGAAATTAGAGATATTGGTGCTTTTTTTATAACATTAAGAACCAAAAAAGGAGAATTAATTACTCTACCAAATGCAATTATTCTTCAAAAAAACATCAAATATTACCCTCAACCAAAAGGTTAATACATTATCTTTTTAACATCCAAGAAGAAGGGTTTAAGCGTGTTGTGTTTTTAAATAACACAAAAATAAGTTTCGTTTTTTTAGATACTTTATCAGTAAAAATCTGACCTAACTTTTGCCCCGTTTTAACAGCATCGCCTTTTTTTACATAGACTTTTTCTAAGTTATTATAAGAAGTAATGTAATTTCCATGCTGAATTAACACATTTTTTCTTCCTTCAGAACTTACCAAAACATTCAATACCTTTCCATTAAAAATTGCTTGCGCATCTTTACCTTTTTGAGTTACAATATGCAAACCCGTTCCATTAATTGTAATTCCAGGAAAAGTAGGATGAGGCTGTTTCCCAAAACGTCTTACCACTAAACCTTCGTCTACTGGCCATGGTAATTTCCCTTTATTTAACTCGAATTTTGTAGCTAAAGCCTTAGCTTCAGGACTCAATAAAAACTCGTTCTTTTTTGTAGTTTTCGACTTCGATTTTAGTTTTGCTTTTGCAATTCTATTAGCTCTTGCAATTTCTGCTTTTATAAGCTTGTCTATTTTTGCCGTTAGTTTTTTTTCTTCTTTAACTTTTTTCTGCAGCGCTCGCTTATATTTATTTTCTTTCTTCTTTATGGTAGAAATTAACTTTTCTTGCTTTTTCTTATCGGTTTCAATAGCCAACTTTTGTTTCTTTTCTGATAAAATTAAAGTGTCTTTTATTTTTTTTTGATACCATAAAGAATCGTTTAACTTTTGAATAATGTTGCTCTGAATCTTAATTTCTTCTCCTTGCTTTTTTCGAAACTTAGTATATTGTTTCATATACTCTAATCTTTTGTAAGCTTGATAAAAATTTTGAGAAGAAAGCAAAAACATTGTTCTACTTTGTTGAGATTTACTCTTATATGATTTAAAAATCATATCTGCATAATCTTTCTTTAAATCAGATAATTTTTTATCTAATTTCTTAATTTTTAATTCGTTTTTAGAAATCTCTTTTGATAAGATAGAAGCTTCAGAATTTATGGTAGCAATAAGTTGTTCTCTTACTTTAATCTTCTTATTAATGTCTTTTAAATCTTCGAGTGCATTTTTTTCTTTCTTTTTCTCTTTAAAAAGCAAGTTGTTTACTTGCTTCATTTCTAAATTTAGCTTTTTACGTTGTGCTTCTAACTGTTTTCTGGTTTGCCCAAACGTAGAAAAAACACTAATTAATAGTAATATAATAGATATGTAAAACCTGTTTTTAATCACTATAAATTAATTTTTTTGTATCCTTTTGGTATCGAAAAATTAGTATCAAAATCAGTGTTAAATTCTACTGATTTTAGAATAAAATCTATATTGGTAAATTTGTTGGCTTGTTTCGCTTTTATTTTAATTTCTGATGGAAAAACTTCATCATCAATTAAATTATATGAAGGATATAAAATATCTAAACGCTGATTTTTTAGAGAATTTACAATAGATTGTTTATCTAATTTAAAATGCGACGGGTTTACTGCAAAGAAAATATCGAATAAATTTGCTTGTTTTTCTGGAGATAAAAGATAAGAGTTGCCTGCAATTGTAACATTCTGTTTTTCTTCTTTTACATTCATTAAAGATTGCCCTAATAACAAATTTTGAAGTTGCTCGAAATTAATATCTGTACCTAATAATTTTTTTAACATCGAAAAATCTCCTTCAAAATAATTTTTGGCATAAGGAGAGTAATAACTGACAGATGTTGGCGTAATTTTAGCTTTAAAAACGGTAATAAACTTGGTTCCTTTTAACCAGATTACTTCATCTTTTTTTATTCGTAAACTAACAGAAATACTTTGTTTTAACTTACCGTTATTAAAGTTAGCTTTTAATTTAGCATTTACCGTTTTTTTATTAAAATTAGAGGCAATGTGTTTTCTTGCTACTTTTTTTGCAGACATTTCTTTTGCTATACTACCTGAACTCATTATGTTTTTTTTGGTTTTACAGGAAACAAAAATCAATACAAAAACAGCAAAATATTTTATAAATCGCATTCTTAACTTTTTAGGTTTTTAGATTTTTTTTCATACTTCTTTTCTTCTTTATAGTTTCCTAAACCTTTGTAAGATTTTGCCATTTCTTGGTAGAAGTTAGCTTCCATTTGGTCTTCTATTACAAAATCGATACCATTCTTTAATGTTGCTAACGCTTTTTTATACTTTTTCTGATAATTTAGAGCTTTCCCTTTTATTAAATACACAAAGGGTTGCGCAGGAAAAAGTTTAATGCCAATATCTGCATATTTTAAAAGTTCGTTAGTATCGTTTTCTGACTCTTTTAAAATTTGCTTTAAAAGCGTGTAAGATTTATTGGTTTTAAATTGATTTTTTAAAGAAATAGAAGTATTGGTTTTTTCTTCAGTTACAGACTTTCCTTTTCGTTTTTCTAAGCTTGTTTTTAATCTTTTAAGATTTACAGAAAGAGAGTTATCTGCTTCCATATCATTCATTACAGAAACTGCTTTTTTATATTCTCTATTCTGCAAGTATAACCTTACCAGTAAACTTCTTTCTTTAGGGTATTTAGCAACTAATTTTTGTTGAACAAGAATAGCTTCTTTATAATTTCTTGTTTTACTATAAATTTTTACCAAATGCTTCTGCATCCATACATTATTGGGTTCTTTATCTAAAGCTCTTCGTATATATTCTTTTGCAAGTAAAGTATGGTTAAGGTGAAAGTAATTTTTAGAAAATTCAAAAAAGACTGAAGCATCGTTTGCTAAAATCTGATTACAACTTTCTAAATTTTCTATAGCTTTTTGATAATTTCCTATTGATTTTTGGGATAAAGCTTTAAAAAAAAACTGCTGAAATTTTAATTCTTTTTCTTCTGTTAAATCTTTAGCTTCTGGAATACTGTCTTGACTAAAACTACTAAATGAAAAAAGAATAAATATCAAAGGCAAAAGAGACAACTTTATGTTTTTAAATTGCCTCACTTTTCTTACTTCTTGTTTCTTTATTCTTTTATCTATCATTTATGTTAATTCGGTATAATCGCCAATACTAACAGAAGTATATTTGCCATTATATTTTGCATAATTGCCAATCATAGCATTATCTAAATCTGCATTTAAAATTTCTACATTAGATTGAATTAATGAATTTGTTATGGTAGAATCTTCTACAATGCTATTTGCTCCAATAGAAACATATGGGCCTATTTTGGCGTTGTTTAAAATAACGTTTTCTCCAATAAAACAAGGTTGAATTATTTCAGAATTATTTAATACAACATCATCAGAAACTAAATTATTTCCAGCTTCATGCTCAAAAGTTAACACTTGTTTATTAGTATCTACAGTTGGGTCTTTCTTACCACAATCCATCCAAGCATCAACGGTTCCTGGTAGAAATTTTGCACCTTGTTGTTTTAAAGACTCTAAAACATTAGTTAGTTGGTATTCTCCACCTTCGCGTAAATCATTATCAATTAAATGCTTAATTTCTTCACGAACTTTGTTACCATCTTTAAAATAATAAATTCCGATAATAGCTAAATCAGACACAAAATCTTTAGGTTTTTCGACAAAATCAGTTATGTAACCTTCCTTTAATTTAACAACTCCAAATGCACTTGGGTCATTTACTTGTTTTACCCAAATTGCACCATCTGCATTGGCATCTAACTTAAAATCTGCTTTAAACAAAGTATCTGCAAACGCAACAACACAAGGACCACTTAGAGATTCTTTTGCACAATAAATCGCATGAGCTGTACCTAAAGCTTCTTCTTGAACATAAACAGAGCCTTTTGCTCCTAATTCTCCTGCAATTTTTATTAATTTAGATGAAGTATCTGCTGGAAAACCTTTTTCAGATGGTCCTATAATAAAAGCTATTTCTTCAATTTTCTGATTTACAACAGAAGTAATATCCTCTACCAAACGTTGTACAATTGGTTTACCTGCAATTACGGTTAAAGGTTTTGGAACCGTTAGTGTATGGGGTCTTAAACGAGACCCAATTCCTGCCATTGGCACTATTATTCTCATATCTTTTTTTATCTGTAATACAAGTGCAATATAGCACTAATTAAGAAATGTAAAAACTACAATTAAGTTTTACTTCTAATCTCCTCACTGAAAACGGTGAGAAAACTCACTGTTTTCAGTGAGGTCTTTTTTTCACCATTTTCA
This sequence comes from Bacteroidia bacterium, assembly GCA_030427865.1. Taxonomy (GTDB): domain Bacteria; phylum Bacteroidota; class Bacteroidia; order Flavobacteriales; family Flavobacteriaceae; genus Polaribacter. The sequence goes on from JAUICK010000001.1 coordinate 247,278, forward strand.
GTGATTGCGAAATTCTCAATTTTTTAATACGTTTGTAAGGTATTTTATAAAATTTTATGTTTTTTTAATAAAAAAATTAATTATTCACCTAAAACTTCCAGCATTTATGAATCACCTTTTTGCCTTATCGTTTGGGCAAATTAAATAAAAAGCGAATTCAATTCAAATAAATACTAATCTAATAACTACAAAAACAAATGAAAAAAAGTTACTTAATTAAATTCCTAACTTTAGGAATATTCTTGTCATTTACTTTTAGTTTTAATGCACAAACAAAAAAAGAGTTAAAAAAAATTAAAGGAAAGTACGATTTACAAAAACTCGATTATCTAAAGAAAGAATTTAATCAAAAAGCAACAGCCGAAAAAGCAAAAGCATTACAATTGGCTAAATTAAATAATTGGCCAACAATCATTAAAAAAGATGGTAAATATGCAGAAATACAAAAAATAATTAATGGTAAACCAATTTATTATACAACTTTTAATATAGACGCAGCTAAATCAACAAGAACAAATCACTTAAATAATGGTGGTTCATTGGGTCTAAACTTAAATGGACAAAATATGACTGCTTATGTTTGGGATGGAGGTATTGCAAGAGCATCACATCAAGAATATGATGGCGCAGGCGGATCTAATAGGTTTTCTGTAGGAGATGGATCTTCTACTCTAAATTTCCATGCTGCACACGTAACAGGTACCATTATAGCTTCTGGAGTTCAAGCAAATGCAAAAGGAATGGCTCCTCATGCAAGTGCTATCGGAAACGACTGGAATAATGATCTTGCAGAGGCAACTACAGCAGCAGGTAATGGAATGTTAGTTTCTAATCATTCTTATGGTTTTTCTGCTAGAAACCCTAACACAGGGCAAGCTTGGTTGCCAGATTACTATTTTGGAGGCTACATAGAAGAATCAAGAGGCTGGGATAATTTAATGTTTAATGCTCCAAATTATTTAATGGTTGTTGCAGCTGGTAATGATGGAAATGATAATTCTGCAAATGGAGCTCCATTAAATGGAAATTCTTCCTATGATAAATTAACAGGACATTCTACTTCAAAAAATAATTTAGTTGTTGCAAATGCACAAGATGCAAATATTGATGCTAATGGCAACCTTATATCTGTTACTATTAATAGTAGTAGTAGTGAAGGTCCAACAGACGATTTAAGAATTAAACCAGACATTACTGGTAATGGAACAGGAGTTTATTCTACTTACCATAATAGCGACTCAGCTTACAATAGTATTAGCGGAACATCAATGGCATCACCAAATGTTGCAGGAACCTTATTGTTATTACAACAACATGCTAATAGTGTTAATGGTTCTTATATGAGGGCTGCAACACTTAAAGGTCTTGCATTACATACAGCAGATGATGCAGGAACTAATGGCCCAGATGCAATTTTTGGTTGGGGACTTTTAAATGCAAAAAAAGCAGCTGAAGCAATTACTCAAAATGGAAATGAATCTAAAATTGAAGAACTTACATTAACCTCTGGTCAGACTTATCAAATTACTGTAGATTCTGATGGAGTGAATAATTTAATAGCTTCTATATCTTGGACAGATCGTCCAGGAACAGCAAACACTATTGTTAATAATTCTAATGCTGTATTGGTAAACGATTTAGACGTTAGAGTTACTAAAGGAGCTACAACACATAATCCTTGGAGATTAACAGGTATTACTACAAATGGAAAAGGAGACAATATTGTAGACCCTTTTGAAAGGGTTGATGTCCCTGAAGCTTCAGGTACTTACACAATTACTGTTACCCACAAAGGTTCTTTAACAGGAGGAAGCCAAAATTTCTCTTTAATAGTTACAGGATTATCTGGAACACCTATTGTTTGTAACGCAACTGTTCCAACTGGAGTCAGCACAACTAATGTTTCTGCATCAGGAGCAACAATTGGTTGGGATACTGTAACAGCTGCAACATATGATGTACGTTACAGAGTATCTGGAACTTCTACTTGGATAACTAACACCGTTAATGGAACTTCAACAGTATTAAGTGGATTATCTGCTAACACTTCTTATGAAGTACAAGTTCGCAGTAAATGTTCTTCAGGAAACTCAGCATACAGTACATCAGCAAACTTTACAACTCCAGAAGTTCAATTAAATTATTGTGCATCTAATGGAAATGATGTTTCTGATGAATATATTAGTAGAGTACAAATAGAAACAATAAATAATACCTCTGGAGCTTCTTCAAGCGGTTATGCAGATTATTCTTCAATTTCTACTAATTTAACAAAAGGAAACTCTTCTACAATAACCATTACTCCTACTTGGACAGGAACTATTTATAATGAAGGTTACGCTGTTTTTATTGATTATAATAAAGACGGAGATTTTGATGATAGCGGAGAAACTGTCTGGACGCAATCTGCTTCTAAAACAACTCCTGTAACTGGATCATTTACTATACCAACATCATCAATTACTGGTCAAACAAGAATGCGTGTTGTTATGCAATACAATGCAGTTCCTTCTGCATGTGGTTCTTATAATTATGGTGAAACAGAAGATTACACAGTAAATATAGTTAGTGGAGCTGCAGATGCAACTGCACCAGTAATTACATTAAACGGGGCTTCAACAATAAATCTAACTGTTGGAGACTCTTTTACAGACCCAGGAGCAACTGCAACTGATAATGTAGATGGAAATATTTCTGCAAATATTGTTGTAACAGGTTCAGTTAATACATCAGTAGCAGGTACATACACATTAAATTATAATGTTAGTGACGCTGCCGGAAATGCTGCAACACAAGTTAGTAGAACCGTAAATGTAAACGAACCAGCAGGCGACACACAAGCACCTACAGCGCCAACTAATTTAACAGCTTCAAATATTACTGAAACTACTGCTTCTTTATCTTGGACTGCTTCTTCAGATAATGTTGGAGTTACAGAGTACGAGGTGTTTAGTAGTGGAACAAGTATTGGAACTGTTACAAGTACTGGAGCTAATATTACAGGTTTGGTAGCAAATACCACGTATTCATATACCGTAACTTCAAAAGATGCTGCAGGAAACGTTTCTTCTGCAAGTAATACAGCAACTTTTACAACTCTTGGAGGAACAGGAAGTGGATCAACAACTACAATACACGAAGGTTTCTTTGAATCTGGATGGGATGGTTGGACAGATGGAGGTTCTGATTGTTACAGATATTCTGGTTCTCGTTCTTATGAAGGAAATTATTCAATCCGTTTACGAGATAATTCTGGAACAGCATCTGCAATGACATCAGAATCGTTTAACTTAACAAGTTATGACCAAGTTGAAATAAAATTCTATTTCTATTCTTATTCTATGGAAAACGGAGAAGATTTTTGGTTACGATTCTATAATGGATCTTCATGGGCAACCGTGGGTACTTGGGCCAGAGGTACTTCTTTCGATAATAATAATTTCTATACTGCAACAGTAACATTAAATGCATCAGAGCATAATTTTGCAACTAATTCGAGATTTAGATTCCAAAATGACGCTTCTGCAAATGCAGACCATATATACATAGACCAAGTTACAATTAAAGGTATTATTGGTAATGGTGGAAATTCTATTAATACCATAAATACAGTTGGTAATAATTTTAATTCTGTTACTTCTATTTCTAACAATAGTTTTAATGATAGTGTGGTATACCCCAATCCTGCTGTTAATGTTTTAAATATCAATCCAAGTTTTGGTGCTATTAAATCTACTTTTAGAATTACAAATTTATTAGGACAAGTAATCAAAACTGGCACCATCAAAAATAATTCTATTAATATAAGTACTTTGAAAAAAGGAATTTACTTAATAGAACTTACAGACGAAGAAGAAACTTTTACCCAAAAGTTTATTAAACAATAATATTTATATACTTTCTAAGTCAATAAAACCTCAAGCTTTGCTTGAGGTTTTATATTATTATCACGGTTTTCAGTGATTTATCTCACGGTTTTCAGTGAGGTAAAAATTTCACGGTTTTCAGTGATTGACAAGTATTCTTATTTACTATACTTTTACCTCATCATAGTTCCATTTAATTTAAATCCCCCTAAAAAAGCCTCCTATAAATTAAATGATATCAAAAACCCAAGTTAACCCTTGGGTTTTTTGTTTCTTTGCAAAAAACTAAATTTGTTTCTGTGAATTATCTATCTGTAGAAAATATTTCTAAAGCTTATGGAGAGCGTGTCTTATTCGAAAATATCTCTTTTGGAATTAATAAAGACCAAAAAATAGCTTTTGTTGCCAAAAATGGAAGCGGAAAAACATCTATCTTAAATATAATTGCAGGCTTAGATGTACCAGATTCTGGGCAAGTTGTTAGTAGAAAAGGAATTTCTATTGCTTATTTGGCTCAAAAAGATAATTTAAACTTAGATTTAACTATCGAAGAAACCATTTTTGCTACCGATAATAAGATTTTATCTATTGTAAACGAATATGAAAAAGCTTTAAAAAACCCTGATGACGCAGATGCTTATCAGGTTGCTTTTGAACAAATGGAACATTATAATGCTTGGGATTTTGAAACGCAATACAAGCAAATTTTATCAAAATTAAAATTAAACGATTTAACCCTTAAAATTGAGAAACTTTCTGGAGGACAAAGAAAGCGTCTCTCATTAGCCATTGTTTTAATAAATAAGCCAGATTTATTAATTCTTGATGAACCAACAAATCATTTAGATTTAGAAATGATAGAATGGTTAGAAGCTTTTTTTGCTAAAGAAAAAATAACCCTTTTTATGGTAACACACGATCGTTATTTTTTAGAACGTGTGTGCAATGAAATTTTAGAATTAGACGAAGGAAAAATCTATAAATACAAAGGTAATTATTCATATTACTTACAGAATAAAGAAGAGCGATTAGCTTTAGAAGCAACCAATTTAGGCAAAGCTAAAAGTTTGTTTAAAAAAGAATTAGATTGGATGCGAAAGCAACCCAAAGCAAGAACTACCAAATCTAAATCTCGTATTGATGATTTTTTTGAAATAAAGAAAAAAGCGCATCAACGTAGAAAAGATCATCAAGTTCAGTTAGAAATTAACATGGAACGTTTAGGAAGCAAAATTTTAGAACTTCATAAAGTGTATAAATCTTTTGGAGATTTAAAGGTTTTAGATGGTTTTGATTATGTTTTTAAACGTGGAGAACGTATTGGAATTATTGGAAAAAACGGAACAGGTAAATCTTCTTTTTTAAACATTATTACCCAAACTGCTCCTGTAGATGCTGGAAAAGTAATTTTAGGTGAAACTGTAAAATTCGGTTATTATACACAAGCTGGAATAGAAATAAAAGAAGGACAAAAAGTAATTGAAGTTGTTAAAGAATTTGGTGAAGAAATTCCTCTAACAAAAGGTAGAAGAATCTCTGCTTCACAATTGTTAGAACGATTTTTGTTTGATAAAAAGAAACAATACGATTTTGTTGAAAAATTGTCTGGAGGAGAGCAAAAACGTTTGTATTTGTGTGCAGTTTTAATTCAAAATCCTAATTTTTTAATTTTAGATGAACCTACTAACGATTTAGATGTGGTTACCTTAAATGTATTGGAAAATTTCTTGTTAGATTATCCAGGAAACTTAATCGTAGTTTCTCACGATCGTTATTTTATGGACAAAATTGTGGATGCTCTTTTTGTTTTTAGAGGCAATGGAGTTGTTGAAAACTTTCCTGGAAACTATTCAGATTTTAGGGCTTATGATAGTTCTGCACCCAAAGAAGATAAAAAGGAAAAGGTTGTTGAGAAAGTTGAAAAGAAAAAGACAACTTATACTTTAAGTTTTAATGAAAAAAGAGAATTTGGTGCTTTAGAAGCAGAAATAGAAAGACTTCAAAAAAAGAAATTGAAAATAGAAAAACAATTTTTAAACGTAGAAATAGATCCAGATGATATAGCAAAAAAATCTGAAGAATTACAGGAAATTATTGATACTTTAGAACAAAAAGAAGAACGTTGGTTAGAACTTTCTATGAAGTTAGAAGATTAAACCCTAACAATGTTTTCTTCTCTTAGTAATTCTTGATTGTTGAATCGTAATAAAATTTGAGCAACAGCAATGGTGTCTTTTTCGCAATAATTTACAATTCTTTGTAGATTTTTTTCTTGATAATATACTTTGGCAACTTCACTCCCATCAATATCATCTTTTGGTGATGGAATTCCTAAAATAGAAGTCAATAATTTTAAAGATGTATAATGTTTATAATCTCCAAATTTCCATAGTTCTAAGGTATCTAAATGCGGAACTTCCCATGGTTTTTTACCAAATAAATTCAGTTTTTTTGGCAATTTTATTTGATGTATTATCATTCTTCTTGCAAGAAAAGGAAAATCGAATTCTTTTCCATTATGAGCGCAAAGAATATTACTTTTCTTAGCAAAATGTTTGTCTAATAAAACTTTAAAATCTAAAAGAATTTTATGTTCATCATCACCATAAAAAGAAGTAATTCTTAATTGTTGTTTATCTTCCATATCAACAAAATAACCAACAGAAATACAGATTATTTTTCCAAATTCTGCCCAAATTCCTGCACGTTCATAAAAATTTTCAGCAGTAAAATCTTCTTTTCGTTGGTATTGAGTTTTTTTACTAAAAAGTTCTTGTGTTTCTTTAGAGAGCTGATTCCAATTTTCTTTTTGCGGAACAGTTTCTATGTCTAAAAAAAGGATATCATTTAGTTTTAAGGATAAATTCATAGCAGTAAAATTCTTTTTCTTGAATAAAGATAATAAAAAAGCTTCGAAAATTTCGAAGCTTTTTATATTTATTAAGTTAAAAAGTTATTATCTAATAATTAATTTTTTAGTAGCTATTTTACCACTTTCTTTAACTTTTAGAATATAAACTCCTGAATTTAATGCAGAAACGTCTATATCTTTCTTTGTTCCAGAAAAGTTTGAAGCAAATACTTTTTTTCCTAAAACGTTAAAAATAATAACTTCTTTACTATCAGTACTTGCGCTTTTAACTGTAAACCTATTACCTGTTACTGGATTTGGATACAATGCAAATCCGTCTATAGCACTATTTTTAACAGATGCAGTTGGGTTTGTTGTAACATCTTTCCAAGAAGTACCAATTCGTAATTCATCAAAATTTATAGTAGGAGTTTCTGAATCTGAATCTTGTCTTAATATAAATCTATTAATTTCGTCTGCAGATCCACCAGTTAAAGTAATATTTGCAGAAGGAGGTGTATTTGTTCCAAAGGTAGCTGCATCAGGAACAGTCCATAATTTTACTTCATCTGTATCTAAGTTATAAGAAACAACAACAAAAACTGGTTCTGCTAAATTAGCAGTAAACCCAGTATGCATGGTAGATGTACTCCCTATACTAACTCCAACGTTAAAGGTTAACCCTTCATTTGCACCTCCAGCTGTTGGGTCTTTAACCCAAACTCTTGCTCTAAAAGAGGTATTGCTTTCTGCTAAAACAGCAAAATAACCTCCATTGGCATTTGTTTTAAAATCATCCATATTAGTAATGCTCATCAAAAAAGAAGTATAAACAATTCCTGTTGTTTTCCCTTCAAAACCGATGTAAGGATCACTTCCTTTACCATCTAATCTAACAAAGTTTCCTATTGGATCTGGTAACTGAGCAGAAGTGTAATAGTTTCCTAAAATAGGATTTCCACCTCCATCATCATTTTTTATAACTTGTATATCGTTTGCAGGGTTAGAAACACTTGCATCTTTCCATAATGGATTAGAAATTAAACTTTGATTTTCTGTGTAACTAAAAGTTTCTAATATTGGCAACGGATAACATATTGGGCTAGATATATTTCTTGTAAAATCGCAACTACTTCCAGAATCACCAACTACTTTTACAATTATATTGGTACCTTCTGGAATACCTGTTATTGTAATTTTTCCAGAAGCACTTGTACTTGGGTTGTCTCCGGTTATAGTGCCTACATTATTATCGTTGGTATCTTTTGCTGTTATGGTATATGTAGTTCCTGTGTTACCATCACTAAAATCAATAGAGGCTTGGTAAGTATCTGTACCAGATGTAGTTGCATCACATGTTTTGGTAATGGTAGTTAATTGAAGATTACAAGGTAAAGTAACCGAAAATGTAACTGATGCTTCAGCTTTAGGGGTTAAAGAATTCCCTGAATTATCAACTAATTCAACTTTTGCTGTATAAGTTCTACCAGCAACTACTGTAATTGGGTCTGGTGTTGCTGTAAAAAAGTTTCTTACTTCTGTTGCTTGCCCAGTTTCTTCTAAAGTGGCTTTAAGGTAACCATCACCAGTGTTATCGCTAACTCCTCCTCCAGCGTCTCCAGAAACTGTAAAATTTTGGATATTTAAATTAATAGGAACTTGAGTTGTATTAGCAGGAAAAATCTGGTTATTTGAAGGAGAGTTTATAGTTACAGATGGTGTAGTAGATACAGCTCCTGAAGGTGTTACAGAAGCCCAAGTAGTTCCTATTCTTAATTCATCAATAATCATATTTGGCGTTTCTCCTGTTGAATCTTGTCGTAACATAAATCTATCTATAGAGTTTGGGCTTGAATCTGTACCTGTTAAATCTGGCGCTGGTGCAGAACCTGCCTCAAAAGTTGATGAATTTGGATTTATCCAAGAATTAACAACTCCTGTATCCACATTATAACTTACAACAATTAATAAAACATCATTAACATTAAAATCATCTCCAAACTCAGCTGTTGGTGTAGAACTTGAGTTGTTGTAGGCAAAATCAATTGTACTTCCTACTGGGTTTGTTGCTGGTCTTACCCATAACCTTGAGCTAAATGAGTTTGTTGTTGAGCCAAATAGAGCAAAATAACCCCCATCAGTTAAATCTACTATGTTAGATATATCTGTTACTTTAACTAAGAATGATGCATATACTACACCCGAGGTAACTTCGTTAAATAGTACTCTTGAATCAATAAAACCTCCAACCAAATTAATAGAGTTTCCTGTAGAGTTTGCAAAACCAGAATATGATAAACTTCCAGAAACTACATCTATAGGGTTAGAAGAACCGTTAAAATCTTCCCAATTTGTTTGATCTCCTAAACCAGCTCCAACAGTATAGTCAAAACTCTCATAATGAGGTAAACTAACTTGCGCAGATGCAATCACAGAAAAGAAGATTAATAATAAACCAAAAAAGTAATTTTTTTTCATAAAATAAGTGTTAAGTGAATTGATGTGTAAATATAATAAAATTTTGTGTTGCCTTTATATTTCTGTTTGATTAACAAATCGTTAATTGAAAAGAATTCATCCACTTTGCTTAGGTTATTTTAATGTTAACCAAAAAACCATTAAATTAAATGATTGTTAAGGAGTTGTTTTCGTAATATAATTATTACTATTTTTGGTATTCATAGTATTTACTTAGTTTATGAATAAAAGTGATATTAAAATCTTATTAGTTGATGATGAACCTGATATTTTAGAAATTGTTGGTTACAATTTAAAAAGTGAAGGATATCAAATTTTTACAGCGAATAACGGACAAGAAGCTATTAAATCTGCTAAAAAAAATATTCCTCATTTAATTTTATTAGATATTATGATGCCAGAAATGGACGGTATAGAAGCTTGCGAAAAAATTAGAAAGGTAAAATCTTTAGAAAATGTAATTATTTCGTTTTTAACCGCAAGAGGGGAAGATTATTCTCAAGTTGCAGGCTTTGAAGCTGGTGCAGATGATTATATTACCAAACCTATTAAACCTAAAGTTTTAGTTAGTAAAGTAAAATCTCTTTTACGTAGGTTAAAAACACCAAAAGAAAACGAAGATACTTTTAAAATTGGTGATATTGTTATTGATAGAGACGAATACGTGGTTTATAAAGCAAATAAAAAAATATCGCTGCCAAGAAAAGAATTTGAGTTATTTTCTTTACTAACATCTAAACCAGGTAAAGTATTTAAAAGAGAAGTAATTTTAGACACTGTTTGGGGAAATGAAGTTGTTGTTGGCGGAAGAACTATCGATGTTCACATTAGAAAGCTCAGAGAAAAAATTGGAGACAATCATTTTAAAACAGTAAAAGGAGTAGGTTATAAATTTGTTTTAGAAGGAGCAGATTAATAAATTTACTTAAATGAAGTTTAAAAAAACCTATTCTTATGCACTTTGGTCTGCAACATATTTAACTCTTTTATCTGTAGCTATTGTTGCTATTTCTTATTTTTTTATTGCTGAACATTTAGGAATCGCTGCGATAATTGTCTCTATTGCGGCTTTATTTACTATCTCGTTTTTTATAATCCAATACAGAGCAGAACATTTTATTTACAGACGTTTAAAAAAGATTTATGATGATGTTTCTTTTTTAGATACCAAAGATTTAAGAAGCGATTCTGTAACTACAGATATAGATAAACTCTCAAAAAAAATGCAAAAATTTGTTGAGGGTAAAAGGTTAGAGATAAAAAGTTTAACAGAAAGAGATTCTTTTAGAAGAGATTTTTTAGGAAACGTTGCCCACGAACTTAAAACTCCGTTATTTACTGTTCAAGGATATATTTTAACGCTAATAGAAGGTGCAGTTAACGATAAAAAAATTCGAACTAAATATTTAGATAGAGCTAATAAAGGTGTAGAAAGGTTGGTTGCTGTTATAAAAGATTTAGATATGATAGCAAAATTAGAAACAGATGGTATGAAATTAAATATCGAGGTTTTTAATATTTTAGAACTCATTCAAAATGTTTTCGATTTGTTTGAGATGAGGGCCAAAAAAAGAAACATTACACTTAAGTTTGATAAAATTTACGAATTCCCAGTTTTTGTTAGAGGCGATGTAGAAAAAATAGAGCAGGTTTTAATTAACTTAGTTGTTAATTCTATAAAATACGGAAAACCAAATGGAACAACCATGGTGGCTGTAGATAATTATAGCGACAATAAATTTATTGTAAAAATAATTGACAATGGAGAAGGAATAAAACAACAACATCTTTCTCGATTATTCGAACGTTTTTATAGAGTAGACCAAAGTAGATCAAGAGAACAAGGTGGTTCTGGATTAGGGCTCTCTATTGTAAAACATATCATAGAAGCTCATGATGAAATTATTCTACTAAAAAGTACTTACGGCTTAGGGTCTGAGTTTTCTTTTACGCTCGAAAAGGCAAAATAAATTCTTATCTAATTTTAAAGGCTTAGTTTTTAACCCATTATATTTTTGCAACTCTAAAAGTTTCTCTTTAGAAAAACCTTCGATTGTAGAAAACGGAGCAAACTTCGTTCTCTCTAAATATTTTGCCAAATATTCTTGTTCAGATTGATTTTTAGTTGGAATTAAAAATACTTTTTTCTTTAAAACAGCTAAATCCATAATGGACGAATAACCAGATCTACAAACAACGATTTTACTTAAATTAATCTTTTGTTGAAGTTGATTAGAAAGTAAATAGTTGTAGAAAACAATATTTTCTGATGTCCATTTTTTTTGTTCATCTTCTACTTTACCTAACACAAAAACAATGGTTCTCTTATCATGTTTAAATTCAGAAATTAACTTGTTTTCTAATAAAGTTCTATTGGGTTCTGGGCCAGAAAGAATAACCAAAATATCGATTTCCTTTTTTAGTTTTTCTTTTTTAAATCGACTTAAAACACCAATAAATTTTGTGTTTATTTTTTTATTTGTTGATGATAATTTTCCTGAAAACTGAGAATTTAGATAGTCTGGTATCCAACATTCATCAAACTTTTTTATTATTTTTTGATGAAAATAACTTGTTATAAAAGTGGTAATTCCAGAAAGAACGTTTATTTGATGAGTTAAGTAAACAGAGGGAATTTTATTACTGAAAACCCCAAATCTATTATCAGAAATTATACCAACAACATCTTTATTTTTATCAATAAAATTTTGAATACGTTTTTTTTCTTGTTGAACAGCTTTATAAATTCTTAAAAATTTTAAAAGCAATTTTAACTTTAAGTTTTTTCCATAAGATATTTTATAGGAAGGTAATTCTAAAGATTCTAAATTAGGGAATTCCTGCTTTAAGAACTTTAAAGCTTGCCCATCTGAAGCTATTATTGGTTGAAAACCGTTTTCTAATAGCGCATTAATAATTGGCACACAACGTGTTGCATGACCTAACCCCCAATTTAAAGGTGCAATTATTATTTTTTTACTGATAGGTTTCATTTTTATTTAAATCTACCCATTTTTAAATAATAACTTGCAGTTAGGGCAAAAATAGGTTGTTAAATAAGTGCGTTAAGGATTGAAATGGCATCCTTTTTTTCTTTTTCTGAAAAAAAGATATAATGGAAAGCCTGTTAAAACGCCCAAATAAAAATACAATTATGTTAAATCGAAACCAATATCTTTTCTATAATTCATTTTGTTGAAATGAATCTTATCAATACTTCTATACGATTTTTCTAAAGCTTCTTCAATAGTATCTCCAAAAGAAGTAACTGCCATAACTCTACCACCATTGGTAACAACTTTGTTCTCTGAAATTTTAGTTCCTGCATGAAAAACAGTAGATTCTTTTACGTTTTCTAAGCCTGTAATTTCTTTATTTTTCTGATAAGCTTCTGGATAACCACCAGAAACTAACATTACTGTAGTGGCCGTTTTAGGAGTTACTATAAAACTCTTTTGATCTAAATTTTGATTGGCAACACCATCAAACAACTCAAATAAATCTGATTCTATTCTTGGTAACACAACTTCGGTCTCTGGATCTCCCATTCTTACGTTATATTCTACCACAGATGGATTTCCATTATCGTTCATTAACCCAATAAAAATAAAACCTCTGTAGTCAATTCCGTCTTTTCTTAGTCCTGCAATAGTAGGTTTTACCACCAATTCTTCTACTTTATTTAAAAAAACATCATCTGCAAATGGTACAGGAGAAATGGCTCCCATTCCGCCCGTATTTAAACCAGTATCTCCTTCTCCAATTCTTTTATAATCTTTTGCTGATGGTAAAATTTTATAATTTTTACCGTCTGTTAATACAAAAACCGATAATTCTATTCCTTTTAAAAACTCTTCGATAACAACTGTAGAGGAAGCTTCACCAAATTTTTGGTTAGAAACCATTTCTTTTAATTCTTTTTTTGCTTCTTCTAAAGAAAATAGTATTAAAACACCTTTACCTGCTGCTAAACCGTCTGCTTTTAAAACGTAAGGTGCCTCTAATGTTTCTAAGAAGGCAAAACCTTCTGTTAAATTCTTTTTTGTGAAAGATTTATATTTTGCAGTTGGAACACCATGTTTTTGCATAAATTGTTTCGAAAAATCTTTACTTCCCTCCAACAATGCTCCATCTTTTTTTGGTCCAATTACAGGAATGTTTTTCAAATCTTCATCTGCTAAAAAGAAATCATGAACACCAGCCACTAATGGCGCTTCTGGACCAACAACAACCATTTTTATATCATTTTCTAAAACTGCTTTTTTAACGGCTTGAAAATCTGTAGGATTAACATTAATATTTGTTGCAATTTTAGCTGTCCCAGCATTTCCAGGTGCTACAAAAAGTTGATTTATTTTTTTACTTTCAGCTAATTTTAAAGTAAATGCGTGTTCTCTACCTCCAGAACCTAAAATAAGAATATTCATTGTTTGCTAAGTTGTTGTGAGTGCAAATATATTTTAAATTCTTGACGAAATTAGAATCCCCACTTTAAAAAATATTTTATTGCAGAAGAAGTGTGTTTAAAGAATAGTTTTACGCTTTTTGAAGAACCTTGTTTTAAAACATGTATTATTTCTTCTTTAGGATAATACAATTTCTTTTTTCCTAAAGAATCTATTTTTCTACAAATATCTACATCTTCCATATATAAAAAATATCGTTCGTCAAAACCCTGAAGATTAACAAAATCTTTTGTTTTGTATAAATGAAAACACCCTGTAAGGTATTGAGCAAAGAAGGGTTCATTTAAATTTTTGTCTCTATAAGTTCCTTTAAAAATTGTAGTTTTAAAAAGTGGTTTTAGGAAGAAGAACCTTCTTGCTAACAATTCTGAAACCGAAGGATATCTTCTACAAGAAAACTGATGAGATTTATTTGGAAACAATACTTTAGGTGCAATCATAGCAATATTTTCATCTGTTTTTAATTGATTAATTAAATTATTTATTACACCTATATTAAAAGAAACATCTGGATTTAAAATTAAGTGGTATTTAGAAAAACCATTAATTCTGTTAATAATTAGATTATGAGCCGAACCAAAGCCTATGTTTTCTTCTACAGCTATATACTCTATATCTTTGTCATTAAATACATATTCGAAAAATCTAGAAGGGGTATTGTCTATTAAAAATAGTTTTTTATTAAATGGTGTTTGCAAAAAAGAATCAATTGTTTTGTGAAGATCTGCAAAACTTTCTTTGTACAGAACAATAGAACAGGTTATTATAAATTTTTCTTCCATTATAATTAATACGCTTTTTCTTCTTTTTTAAATATATTTAAAACAGTTTGAAATATTATTTTAATATCTAAAAAAAACGACCAGTTTTCTATATAAAAAATATCTAATCTTACTCTGTTTTCTATGTCTGATTTTTTTATTACTTCTCCTCTGTATCCGCTTATTTGAGCAAGGCCTGTTATGCCTGGTTTTACAGAGTTTCTTATAAAATAATTTTCTATTTCGTTTATATATTTCTTTGTTTGGATATTAATATGTGGTCTTGGACCAACTGTACTCATATCTCCTATTAACACATTAAAAAACTGAGGAAGTTCGTCTAAACTCGTTTTTCTTAAAAATGCACCAACTTTTGTAACCCTACTATCGTTTTTTGATGCTGAAATTTTATCTGCATCAGAATTTACTTTCATCGACCTTAATTTGTAACAAAAAAATTGTTTTCCATTTAAACCATCTCTCTTTTGTTTAAAAAATAAAGGCCCTTTCGAATCAATTTTAATGAGTATTAGCAAAATTGGAAGCAACCAAGATAAAACAAGTGCAATTACAAATAACGAAAAAATAATATCAAAAACTCTTTTAAAAATATGTGTTTCGATTTTTTCAAATGGTAAAGGTTTAGGTTTTAAAATAGGAATTGTACCAAAATACTCTAAAATAAAATCTTTACTGTAAATTGCTTTATTTTCTGGAATTAACCTTAACTCTAATTTATTTGTTGCTACAAATTTTCGAATCCTAATCAGTTGTTTTTCATTAAATTTAGAAGATTCACAATAGACTTCGTCTACATTGTTTTGTAAAATATAATCAAAAGCTTTATTAACATCTCCTAAATATGTTTTTGATTTGTAGAGTTTGTCAGAAAAAAAACCAAAAAAACGATAACCTAAATCGTTACGTTCATTGAATAACTTTTCTATTTTTTTCGCGGCATTTATTTCACCAAGAAGAACAATGTTTCTATAGTTTTTACCTTCTGATCTATATTTTTTTAAAAGAAAAAAAGTAAAGAATTTAAAAAAAGTAACAATACTAACAATTAAGGTAAAGACTAACAATTGGTTGTGTACAGTTTTTCCTTCTTTAAAAATGCTAAAAAAACTTAAATATGCTAATGCAAAAACAAAAAAATGAGATAATAAAAGAGTTAATAATTTGGTAATATGAGTATATCTATATACGTTATAAAACCTTGTATAATAAGATATAAATAACCAAAAGATAATAATATAAGTTAAAAAAGTAAAGTTCAAATACTCTTTATCTGAAACTAAATAAACCACACCATTTATGATTAATAAATCAAGGAAAATAGTTATAGGCCTAATTAATAAAGATTTTTTTTTTTCTTTTTTTAACATTACTAATCTAATTTATATAGTTGCAATTTTTTATACCAAATTATAAACTAAAGCTTTTTATTTAAAGGTGTTATTATATTTTTTTGCGTTTTATTAAATATTAGAATAAAAATTATAATAATAAAATAGATGCCTCTTTGCCTGTTAAAAACGCTTTCTGTAATCATTAAAAATGAAAAAATAATTAATATGGAAATAGAAAATTTGTCTCTAATTTTTATTGCATTTTTAAGCCCTAAATATAAGATAATTAATAAGATTAAAAGTCCAAAAACACCTGTTTCTGCCAATATTTGATTATATTGATTATGGAAATTAAAATTTTTTCCATAACCACTTGGTAAATTATATTCAATACATTTTTCATTTAATTTTTCTTGCGTAGCATTTAATCCAAATCCTTTAAAGAAAACATTTTGTTCTTTTTGAAGTTCATATAAAAATTTTGTGTATAATATTCTTAACTCTGCTCCATTAAAATAATAATTTTTTTTAAAATCTTTTGTTATGAGTACTTCTTTAACTTTTTTGGGTATTAATTCTGTGTAAAATTTAGGATTGTACTTTATATACAGAAAACTAAATGATACAAGAAGCGTTAAAAAAATAATTTTTCTTTTTTTTGAAAAAGAAAAAATTTTTTGAAAATTTAAAATAACTAGTATAACTATAGTTGTTATAATTACTGTTTTAGAACTTAATAACAATAAAAATATAAACAAAAGAATTAGAAGTAATTTATTTGCGGAGTTCTTCTTTTCGTTATAAATAAAATGAAAAATTGCAACAACGGTAAACAATGAAACATATATACTATTAAGGCTTAAAGAACTTACAAGATGGTGCTTTAATAAGTTTTTAAAATTTCCAGTTGTAGAATAATTGATTAAGCCTTTAAAAATAAAAAACAATGCATATATAATAATTGCATATGAAAAAAAACGGCATATCTTTTTTATCTCTTTTGGAGTAAATCTTGGCATAAAAGAAAATAAAAGAGGAAGTATTAAAAATGCAGATTTTCTGCCCATACCAATTAATGTTAATTCTTTATTTATAGACCAAAAATATGATACAACCATAATAAAATAGAATAAAATAAAAATTAAATTTATTTTATTAAAAACTGGCTTTACATTGTTTTTTAATGCAAAATAAATAGTATAAACAATAAGAAAAATATAAACTGCATTACTAACAAATAGAGGTAATGGAAGAGAACCAATTAACAAAATAATTAATAAACCAAAGTAATTTTTTTCTTTCATTTTTGTTTCTTTAAATTTTCAAAAAAAATTAAAAGTCATATCAAATGTAATTATATTAGCTAAATTATAATCTATATTTGTAATCTTTCTTATTTTAAATTAGTTATGTCTAAAAGGATTTTTGAAAAAATGAAATATAATTTATGTATTGTAATTCCATGCTATAATGAAAGTGATTTTTTCTTACATTCGAGCTATAAATCTTTTCTTCAAAACTTTAAAGACACTTTAATCTGTTTTGTAAATGATGGTTCTACAGATAAAACCAATGAATGTATTTCTTCTTTAAAAAACGAATTTCCGAAGAATGTAGAAATTATAAATCACGAAGTAAATCAAGGTAAAGCTACCGCAGTAAAAACTGGGTTTAATTATTGTAACGCATCTTTTAATTTTAATTTTATAGCTTATTTAGATGCAGATTTAGCTGTTTCTTTAGATGAATGTTATTCGTTAACATCAAATTTTAAAAATAATATTGACTTTGTTTTTGGATCTAGAGTTTTAAGAATAGGAGCCAAAATTATACGAAAAAATTATAGGCATTACATTGGTAGAATTATTGCTACTTTAATTTCCTATATTTTATCTTTAAAAGTATATGATTCTCAATGTGGTTGTAAAATATTTAAAAAAGATTTATCTGAAAAGATTTTTGTAGAACCTTTTATTTCCAAATGGTTATTTGACGTCGAAATTTTTTTTAGAATCCTTAATTTTTATGGAAAAGAATTAGCCTTAAAAAAAATGTTAGAAATTCCTTTAAAAGAATGGATTGATAGAGGAGATTCTAAAGTAAAGTTTACTTATTTTTTTAAACTTTGGTTTGATTTATTGAAAATAAAAAAAGCTTACACTAAAAAGAAAAAGAAATCTTTTTCTTTTTTTAAGCTCAATTGGGTTACAAGTATTGCTGTTTTAGTCTCTATAATTATTTTTCATATTGTTTATGGTTTAAAAACAATTATTCCAACAAATATTAATTGGCTTTTATCTGCTTACCACGATTGGGGACAACATTATTTGGGTTGGACTTACTATAGAGATTCTCCATGGAGTTTTCCCTTAGGTAAAATGTATAACTATTTTTATCCTATTGGAACCAATATTGGTTTTACAGATTCAATACCTCTATTGGCATTAATTCTAAAACCTTTCTCTAATTTTTTACCCTCAGATTTTCAATATCTTGGTTTTTTCATGTTAACCACTTTTATTTTGGGAGCATATTATGCTGTAAAAATATTAACGCTATTAAAAGTCAATAAATTAATAATTATTGGAGCTGTTGTTTTTATTGTTACAAGTCCACTTTTTATATTTAGAGGAATGCATCCTGCATTAACTGCTCACTGGTTACTATTAGCTTCTGTATATTATTATTTAACGCCGACAAACAAAGAAAATGTAATTAAAAATAATTGGAAGCAAGTTTTTATTTTTTTTATCAGCACAACTATTCATCCTTATTTAGCAGCGATGGTTTTTGGCTTTACTGTTGCATTACCTCTAAAAAATTATTTTTATGAAAAATCAATCTCCTTAAAAAAAGTATTCTTTTTCCCAACAATTTCTTTAATAACAGGTATATTTTTTTGGTATATTTTAGGAATGATTAGTTTTGGTAATGGAGGTGAAATTAGTACAACAAACCTCTATGGGCAAAGTTCATTTAACCTAAATAGTTTTTTTAATTCATATTCTTATTACTCAAATATTTTTTCTGGGTTACCATGGATTTCAGACGGACAACATGAAGGTTTTAGTTATCTTGGGTTAGGAATGATGATTATTATTGCAATTGCTATTCTTTATTTTTTAACCTTAACGTTTAAAAAGAAAATTTCTAAAAAGTATTATTCCTTAATTCCGCTATTTGCATTATCTGTATTGCTGTTGTTATTCTCAATCAGTCATATTGTTACCTTTGGAAACACTGTTTTATTTGAAATTCCTATTCCTAAAATTTTAAAAACATTTGGAGGCATTTTTAGAGGAAGTGGTCGTTTTTGTTGGTCGTTTTACTATCTATTAGTACTTTTTTCGATTGCTCTTTTCTCTAAATTACCAATTGGTAAAACCTTTAAGGTTTTTATTTTTACTTTCTTATTAGGAATTCAGCTTTATGATATAGAACACATTCTTACTTCTAAAAACTTAAAGTATGGTAGCTACAGCACCAAACTTAATGATGATAAATGGATAGCTATTTTTAGTGAATTTGATGAAATAATTACTTATCCACCTTTTCAAAACACACTTCTATACAATCAAGATTATCAAGACTTAATGTTTTTAGCTAAAAAAGCAAATACACCTATAACTACTGGCTATGTGGCAAGATCTAAACCAACTCATACTTATTTAGATTCTTTAAACATTACTATAAATAAAAATAGTTTTCAAGAAAAATCTATTTTTGTAACCACTCCAAAATTTTTAGAAGCCTTTAATGTACCTATATCTCAAGAAAAAGTTACTTTAAAAAATTTAGACAATTTTATTCTTATCTATTCTAACAAAAAAAAGATAGAAACTTTAGTTGGTAACGCAGAAACAAATAAAAAATATCAAGATTCTATTGTTTCGGTTTTGAAGGAAAAAATTGATAAAAAATCCAGTACATATTTAACAACAAATAACGAAAATATAGAAAACAAAAATGAAGTTAAATATGGTTTAGATGAATTAAGTATTACAGATAATACTCTAAAAATTAGAGGTTGGGCATTTGATATTACTGCTAACAACAATAAAAATGATTCCATTTTTATTTCATTATCTAATAAAACAAACTCGTATCTTTTTAATACAAAATTAATATATAGACCAGATGTTACAGCTTATTTTAATAAAGAAAATATAGATTCTTGCGGGTTTAATAGTTTATTATTTTTACACAAACTACCGCCAACTAAATACCAAATTGGTTTTACTATAAGAAATAAAAAAATAAAAGCCCACAGTAAAACACCTAATTATATAGAAATAAAGAAAGGTAGATAAATAACTTATTTCTTAGATAAACACTCATAAAAATACGAAAGATAGCTTGCATTTATTTTATTAATATCATATTCTGTTTTAATTTTAAGCTTATTATTTTGTATTTTCTTTTCTTCATCTTTTTTACTCTTTGTGTTTAAGTAAAAACTTACATCTTCTGGTGTAAAAAAGTAATATGCATTCTCTTTAAGAACTGCTTTATTAAATATATTATTGTGCGCTATAATCATATTTCCAGAACCCATGGCTTCTAATAAAGATGGATTTGTACCGCCAACTGAATGACCATGAAAATATAAGTTACAAAAATACCTTAAACAATTTAACTCTTTGGCATTATATATACTTCCAAAAAAAATGATGTTTTTAAACTCTATGTATTTTTCTTTTAATCTTTTCCCAAAATTATTTTTATTATAGTCGCCTATTACAATAAAAGGTGTCTCTGTTTTACTCAAAGCAACACCATCTAATATCGTTTCTATATTATTTTCGGGTTCAATTCTAGCAATTAACATATTATATTCAAACTTTTTAAGTTTAAATTTTTCTAATATTTTTTCATCTACATTACATACTACATTACTGCCATAAGCTATAAATTTAGAATCTTTTTTATATTTATCGTCTATATATTTTTTTATACCATTAGAATCAGCAACAAGAAAATTGCTATGTTTTACAGCTAAACTCTCTGCATATTTTAAAAATTTTCTAACAAAAAAAGTATATTTACTTCTTTTCCATTCTAAACCATCCATATTTGTTATAATTAGTGGTTTTTTTGGAAAAAGAAATGACCAAATAGAACTACTGGTATAACCTAATTGTAAAATAATATCTAAATCTCTTTTTCTTGTATCTAGAATACAGTTTAAATCATAAACAAATTGCCCAATTGTACCCATTTTTTTCTCTGGGTCATTACAATGAATAATGTTTACTTTTTTAAATGTTTTGTTTTGATATGGATGATTTGAGGAGTTATATACAAATACCTCACAATTTCTCTCTACTAAAAAAACAGACAAATACTCTGCAAATTGCTCAAAACCTCCATAATGATTTGGTATGCCTCTTGTTCCAATTATTCCAATTCTCATACTTTTCTTTTCCATTTTAAATTTGAATGAGATTTCAAATATAAAAAAAGCCCCAACATAATTGCAGTTTCTTCTTGAAGATTATAAAGACCAGTAATTATTAATGATGAGAGTATTAAATAAAATGATGTTGATGAGAGTATATTTCTAAAAGTTTTAGCTTCTAAACTATACGATTTTTTATACGCTTGAAAATATAGATAAAATAAAAATACTAAATATAAAAGTAGTCCAAGTATTCCTGTTTTGTATAAAATAAAGACATAACCATTATGCAAAATAGGTATATACCTTATGTCTTCTTTAGAGCCTATAGGAGCAGGAAATTTTAAGTCTACTAACGCACCAAAACCTTTTCCGTTTATATAATCTTTGGGAGATTCATTTAGACCTTGAAAAGCACAATACGCTTCGTAAGCTCTCCAGTGATCCCATAACTTGGCATGATCTTTTAAATTGAGATTGGGTGAAAAAACTTCGCTAGGAGCCATTTTTAATTTGTATAAAAAATTATTTAGAGTATCTCCTTCTCTTTTTATTTCTGCGTTAAATAGGTATGTGTATAATCCTATAAAAAAAACACAGATTATAACTAAATACTTTAATCCCTTTTTGTTTAATTTTAAATAATTTAGAACACCTAAAATTAAAAAAAGTAATCCTAATAACATGGTTCTAGAAAAATACAGTATAAATGATGTTATTAACAGAAATAAGAAAAAATACATTGTTTTCTTATTTTTTATAACTTTAAAAAATGGGTTTTTAAAGGCTAATACAATTAAAGCAATTGCATAAATTTCAGATATATTAGATAACCCATTAGTTTGTCTAATGTTAGAAATAGAGCTATCGCTAAAATCTGTAAAAATTATAGTATGTAAAATATGGTAACAAGCATACGCAACCCCTAAATAAATTATTGCTTTAAAAATAATTTTCCAATTATTAATACTTTTGGCAATAAAATAGCCGAGTAAAATTAATAGTAGAGGTTTTGTAAAATAGAGTAAATCTCTTATAAAATTATAACTACTGGGGTTATTAAAAAATGCCGAAAAAACACCAATACAAATTATTAAAACTATAAAAAACAGTATTTCTAAATCTTTCTTTATAATTTTTGCTTTAGTAATTATTAAAAAAAAACATGTAAGTACAGAAAGAATTATAGTGTTAGCTTCTATTGATGTAATTTCTCTTTGTATTATAATAGAAAATGCAAATATTATTGCCCATATTTTTTTATAGGATAGTTTCAAAGGGAATGATATAAAGCTTTAAAATTATTAATGTATTTATCTAAAGAAAACTCTTTCTTTGCTCTAATTTCTCCTTCTTTACCAAAGCGTTTTATTAATTCTTGATTTACAATTAATTTTTCGATTTTACACTTTAAATCATGCTCACTTTTTGGTTTAAATAAAAAACCCGTTTTGTTATGTTCAACAATTTCTTTTAATCCTCCGTGGTTTGATGCTATAACTGGTTTTTTAGACAACATACCTTCTACTGCAACTAATCCAAAAGGTTCAGGATCTGTTGTTGGAACAGCAACTATATCTATACAATCATAAAATTTCCAAAGGTTTTTTTGAAAATTAACTATTGTTACAAAATTATTTAGTTTTTTAATTTTAATTTCTTTTTTTAATTCATCTAACAAAAACGTTTGAGATTGAGTTGTAGATCCTATAAACAATAAATAAATATTTTTGTTCTTTTTATTTATTTCTTCAAAAACATTAAGCAATAAACGTTGTCCTTTATGTTTGTTTATTCTACCAACAAGACCAACAATTATAGAAGATACCTTGATATTTTTAAATAGTTTATTTCTTAGTATTTCTTTATTTTCGTCAGATATTTCTGGTTTGTTTCTATCCAAACCGTTATATATTATTATAGATTTTTCTTTTAATTTTGGTCTTTTCTTATATAAATGTTCTGCAGATGCTTTTGAGTTAAATACAACACAATCAGAAAATTTTTGAACAAGAAAAGGATAAGTTTTCGCTACAATTTTTGGGTGTTTAATAATTTCATGAACATGCCAAATGTGCTTAATTTTATGTTTTCTACTGTAAAAAGCTCCTAAAAATACCGCTAAAGTATTTGAATGAATAATATCTATTTTTCTGTTATTTAACTTCTTTTTTAAAATTCGAACCGCTTTAAAAACCTTAAATGGAATTGTAAAAATATCTAAGCTTGCTATAAGTTGCCTTGAAACTTTTATCACAGGAATTATAAGAACTTCTACTCCGATTTTATGAAGTTCATCTGTTAATGGCCCTTCTTCTGGTAAAACAACAATAGGGTTTATTTCATCTTTTATAGATTCTACAAGATATAACAATGTTTTATCTGAACCGTATAAATCTGCGGATTGATGAATAAAAAGAATTGTTTTCATTAATTTATAAATGCTTTAATATTTTTGCTGGTATTCCTCCAATAACAACATTTTTAGGAAAACTTCCTTTTACTACTGCTCCTGCAGCAACAACAGTATTATCACTAATTTCACAACCATCTAAAAAAGTTACTTTTGCTCCAACCCAAATATTATTTCCTATTTTTATTCCTTTTGAGGTTACACCTTGTTCTCTTATTGGCTTGGAAAGGTCTTGAAAATTATGGTTCTCTGAATGAAAACTGATATAAGAACCCATAATTACATCTCTACCTATTTCAATACCTCCTGAAGATCCAAATTCAGTAAATCTACCAACCCCACTATTATCGCCAATTCTAAAGCCTTTCCCAAATTTAGACATATGACTTGTAGATGAAATACTCGAAAAAGCTCCAATTTTTACATTATTACCAAAAACTAATTTACTTGCAGCATAGGCATCTATAAAGCAATCTTGCTCTATAGTTACATTATTTCCAAACGTTATATTTTTTTTATTTAAAAAGGTAACTCTTTTACCTACAAACACTTTTTTTCTAAGTTTGATAAGACCTCTTAGTAATAAAATAACTCTAAAAAATAAAGAATATGCAAGTAAGCGAGATGGAATTCTATTATCTACCTGATAGTTTTTTCCTCTTTTATTTAAAGCTTTTTGATATATTTTTTTCACCATTTTTTGAATGGAAGTATAGAGTATTTAAGATTATTTTTTTAAGATTCTAGAGAGGTAATATTTTGCAATAAAAAAATAAAAATCAAAATAAGCAAGAGGTTTTGCAACTTTGCCAGTATTTATTTTAGCTTTTTTTACTTCTTTAAAAGCGGCTATAACATTCTGATTGCTTATACCTCCATCTTTCATTTCTGCGGTAAATTCATCAAAAAAAAATGTTTTTAAATTGCTTTTTGCTCTTAATAACATTTCGTAATCTCCAGCTATTTTGTATTCTTCTTTAAATTTCCCGTATTTTTTAAAATAATTTTTATTGTGAAATGAGCCTACATGTGCTATCTTCATTTGTCTTTTAAACTTTTTCCATTTCCATTTATCTGAAATAATAAACTTTATTTTTCCTGTATTATCTACTAACTTAACTTTAGAGTGCAAAAAATCTAAACTTGGGTTAGAAGTAGCTATGGTAGCATATTTTTTTAATGCGTTTTCTAAGTATATATCATCAGATCCAAGAAAAGAAATCCAGTTACCTATTGCTAACTTTAATCCTTTATTCCAAGCATTATATATTCCAGAATCTTTTTCACTAATCCATTTAAAAGGAATTTTTTTTTCTTTGAATTGTGATTCAAATTCTTTTATAATACTTAACGTATTGTCTGTTGATTTTCCATCAACTATTATAAATTCAAAGTTAGTGTAATTTTGATTTAAAACAGATTTAATTGTATCTTTTAAAGTTTTCTCGCTATTATATGTTGCAGTTATTACACTTAATAAAGGGTTCATAAGTTTTTTATTCTCTCTATAATATTAGATATACTTAGCGTAACGTTTCTTTTAATTTTTAACAATATAAAATGATCCTGGTTCTCTATCTTTTGTTAGTCTGGGGCATTTTAAATGAAGTTCTTTATAAAAATTATGCTTTAAATAGTTTAATGCACCAATTATACGCCATTCTTTATTAGAACTTAAAAATGCTTCTAATAAATACTGCTCATTCCAAAGTTTATATTCATCAAAAACCCATTCTTTTAAATAGTTTCTTGGTGAAAAAATATCATGTATATGAACTATTACCCCTTTATTTAAAGACGGGAGTATTTCTAAAAACTCAAAGAGTACATCACCTTGTGGTTTTATAATGTGAGAAGAATCTATAAATAAAATGTCATTTTCTTTTAAATCTTTAAAAAAACTAACCTCTAAATTTTCTACTTTATCTCTTATTATTTCTATCCCTAATTTTTCTAACCAAGGCATTTCATAAGGCTCTATACAAATATGATTACAGGCATAATTTGCATCTTGTTCTTGATTTTTTAGAATTGCATTTCGGGCTATTTTTGTTGAATGCCCAGAACCAATTTCTATTATTCTTTTTGGTTTTTTATGTCTAATAATATTATACCAGTATTCTGCATCTCCAGAACAAAAAGAATTGTTATTAAAGTGAAAAGTTAACTCATCTATATAATCATTAGAAAAATCTTTAAACTCTTTAGAAAAATCGAAACTATTTAGTAAACTAAGTTGTTCTTTAACATTCCAATCTATACTAGGTAAATTGCGTTCTTCATTTAGAGGTTTTTGTAAATCTTTTTTAAGAAAAAGAGGATCGTAATAATGGTTAATAATAGGTATCACACCTACTTTAAGTAATATTTTTTTTGATAATGATAACTTATGTAACCCTATTTTTCTGATTGTTTTTAATACAATAGCAGAAAATAGGACAAATGGTAATAATAGGATATCTATAAGTTGGCTTATTATAATTTTCATATCAATTCTATGTTATATTTTTTAACTGAAAAGATTCTTTTTTTAATATTTTAAAGGTTTGTATTGGCAGTAAAAATGTCATGCTAAAAATACTACAAATAGTTCCTAAGATAACTCCTGAAACACCTAAATTAAAATATTTTACAAAAAAAATTGACAGAGGAATATTAATGATAGCTCCTAAAATATATAGATACATTTGAAACTTTATTTTACCAATGGCATTTAAAAAAAACATATACATTATAGGATAAACCCTAATTACTACAAATGCAGCCATAAAATAAGGCAAAGAATTTTCAATATTAAAATCTTTACCAATCCAAATTGCCACAATGTATTTGGTTAAAAATACTAATAGTATCGTTATAAAAACTACGATTAAAAAAAGTTTGTTTAACCTTTTTATGGTTTTTTTAATCCAAGTAATATCTTTTTTTTGATAAGCCTCTGTAAACAATGGCCAAAATGGGTCTAACAGGATTATTGAAAGTATTGTAATAACTTGAAATAACTTTAAAATTATATCATAATTGGTTACTGATTCTGGTCCTAATAAATTACTAATTATAAGGTTATCTGTAGTAAAAATAACAATCATACAAAGCTGAATTACAAAAAAACCCAAACTCAAACTTAATAATTCTTTTATTCTTTCTTTTTTAAAATGATAAATTGAAGGCAAAATCTCTTTTCTTTTAGAAAAGAAAATAACACTAAACAAAAGGCTTATCATTACATTTGCAATACCATAAAAATAGGCAACATTTATTAGTGATGTTTCTAAGTTTTTTAGTGCATAAAAAACTAAACTGAAAACTAAAAATTGATATAAAAACATTGAAAACTCAACCACAGAAGACTTTTGAATGGCATAGAAAAGTGTTTTATATAAACTTAACACAAAATTAGAAACAATAAAAACTAAGACAATTAAAAAAACCGAATATAATTGTGCGTTAGAAATAGAGTTATCTACATTTAATAATTTACTTAAATCGATATTGTTTATAAGAACCATACCAACAATAAGAAAACAAACTGATATTAAAAAAATACTACCATAAGCAGTTGATATATACTCTTTTGCCAAGTTTTTATTCTTATTTGTTAATGCTTCTGTTAGCTTTGTTTTTAAGCCATTTGCAATACCTGCATCAACAAAAAATAAAATGTTAACAATTGAAAAAATAGTTACCCAAATACCATAATTTGCTTTTCCTAAATACTGCAAAAGAAAAGGAATTGTAAAATATACGACTCCCATGTTTAAGATTTTAAAAACAAACCCTAATGATGTATTCTTTAAAATAATTTTTTTTCTATTCATCTAATTTTTTCAAATACCAGTGGTACATTAATTTAATTCCTTCTTCTAAATTAACTTTATGCTTCCAATTTAAATTGTGTAGTTTAGTTACATCTGTAACTTTACGCATTGTACCATCGGGTTTTTCTGTATTAAAAACAAAATCGCCTTTAAAACCAACCACTTTTTTTATTAAAAAAGCCAAATCTTTTATAGTAATATCAGAACCTGTACCAATATTTATATGTGTGTTTCTAACTTCCTTTTTATGAAAAATTAAGTCTTTAAAATCTATATTTTCCATGATATGAACACATGCATCTGCCATGTCTTCAGAATATAAAAACTCTCGCATTGGCTTTCCTGTTCCCCAAATTTCTATGTTTTTTGATGAGATTCCGAATTTAGATAAAATAACTTTAGCTTCATCAAAAGTGGCTACATTAAGGCTTTTAGCAACTTCTTGTTTTTTTTCTTCTTCTAATAATTTTGCTAAATGAATTTTCTTTATTAATGCTGGTAAAACATGTGATTTTTCCAAATCGAAATTATCATTTGGCCCATATAAGTTTGTAGGCATAACAGAAATAAAGTTTGTTCCGTGCTGAATGTTATAACTTTCACATAATTTTATTCCGGCTATTTTTGCAATAGCGTAAGGCTCGTTTGTGTATTCTAAAGTATCTGTTAAAAGCGAATCTTCTTTTATGGGTTGATGTGCATTTTTTGGATAAATACAAGTGCTGCCTAAAAACAATAATTTTTTAACATTATGAACATAACTTTGGTGAATTACATTATTTTGAATCATTAAATTGTAATAAATAAAATCTCCTCTGTAGGTATTATTTGCTACAATTCCGCCAACTTTAGCTGCTGCCAAAAAAACGTAATCTAATTTTTCTTTTGCAAAAAAACTGGCAGTTTTTTGTTGATTAGAAAGATCTAACTCTTTATGAGTTTTGGTAATAATATTAGTAAAACCTCTTTTTTTTAGGTTTTTTAAGATAGCACTACCTACAAGACCTCTATGACCCGCAACAAATATTTTATCACTTTTATTCATAATTGTTTAAAATATCATGTCCGCCTTTTTTTAGATAAACCTCTTTTTTCATCAAATTTAAATCATTTTCCATCATATCTTTCACTAAATCTTCCAATTGATATTCTGGAACCCATCCTAATTTTTCTTTTGCTTTAGTAGCATCTCCTATTAATAAATCTACTTCTGTTGGCCTGTAATAATGAGGGTCTACAGCTACAACTTCTTTACCAATTTCTAAATTGTATTCTGGATTTGAACAAGCTTTTATATACCCTTTTTCATTTTCTCCTTCTCCTTTAAACCCTAATTCTACACCAATTTCTGAAAAAGCCATTTTTACAAAATCTCTAACTGTGGTGGTTTTTCCTGTGGCAATAACCCAATCTTCTGGTTTGTCTGCTTGTAAAATCATCCACATCATTCTTACATAATCTTTGGCATGACCCCAGTCTCGTTTTGCATCTAAATTTCCTAAATGTACTTTTTCTTGTAAGCCCAATGCAATTTTAGAAACGGCTCTTGTAATTTTTCTGGTTACAAAAGTTTCTCCTCTTAAAGGTGATTCGTGATTAAACAAAATACCATTACAAGCAAAAATATTATAGGCTTCTCTGTAGTTTACAGTAATCCAATATCCATATATTTTTGCGGCACCATAAGGGCTTCTTGGGTAAAAAGGTGTTTTTTCTGTTTGTGGTACTTCTTGCACTTTACCATACAATTCTGATGTTGAAGCTTGATAAATCTTCGTTTTCTTTTCTAAATTTAAAATTCTAATGGCTTCTAACAATCGTAAAGTACCTAAAGCATCTACATTTGCAGTATATTCTGGGGTTTCAAATGAAACATGTACATGACTCATTGCTGCTAAATTGTAGATTTCGTCTGGTTTTACTTCTTGAATAATTCTAATTAGATTAGAAGTGTCTGTCATGTCTCCATAATGTAAAAATAGATTTCTATTTTCTACATGTGGGTCTTGATATAAGTGATCTATTCTTTGTGTGTTAAAACTTGATGCTCTTCTCTTTATTCCATGAACTTGGTACCCTTTTTCTAATAAGAGTTCTGTTAAATAAGCTCCATCTTGCCCTGTTATACCTGTAATTAAGGCTATCTTCTTCATTTTACAAATTTTTTAAATGTTTTTAATTTTATATCTTTTTCTGATAAGATTATTTCTTTTTGAGGTAATTTCCAGTCAATATTTAAATCAATATCATTATAAATAACACCATCTTCAGCTGCTTTATTATAATAATTATCACATTTGTAGGCAAAAATAGTATTGTTTTCTAAAACAGAAAAACCATGTAAAAACCCTCTAGGAATAAATAATTGCTTATTATTTTCTTCTGATAACTCTATTGAAAAATGCTCGCCAAAAGTTTTAGAATTTTTTCTAACATCAACAGCTACATCTAATACTTTTCCCTTTATTACTCTTACTAATTTTGCTTGTCCAAACTCACCTTTTTGAATGTGTAAACCTCTTAAAACGCCTCTTTGAGAAACAGATTGGTTATCTTGTACAAAGCTAGTTTTTATTCCTGTTTTTTCTTCAAAAACGTGTTGATTAAATGACTCAAAAAAGCTTCCTCTACCATCATCAAAAACTATTGGTTTTATAACAAAACAACCTGATAATTTTGTTTTAATTACTTTCATTAATTTCTATTAAATTTTTGCCATAACCACTTTTTAATAATGGGTCTGCTAATTTTTCTAATTGTTTTTTAGAAATAAATCCACTTCTAAAAGCAGCTTCTTCTATTGATCCAATTTTTAACCCTTGTCTTTCTTCAATAACTTGCACAAACTGACTAGCTTGCATTAAGGATTTAAAAGTGCCTGTATCTAACCATGCTGTACCTCTATCTAAAATTCTAACAGATAAATTCTTTTGTTTTAAATATGTTTTATTTACATCAGTTATTTCTAATTCGCCTCTTTTACTGGGTTTTATGTTCTTTGCTATTTTTAGCACCGAATTATCATAAAAATATATTCCTGGAACTGCAAAATTAGATTTTGGGTTTTGAGGTTTTTCTTCTATAGAAATCGCTTTTTTGTTTTCATCGAACTCTACTACACCATATCTCTCTGGGTCGTTTACATGATAGGCATACACTATACCTCCTTGGGGGTTGTTGTTTGCTTTTAATAAGGTTGATAAACCTGTTCCATAAAAAATATTATCTCCTAAAATTAAAGCAACTTTATCTTTTCCAATAAACTTTTCTCCTATTAAAAAGGCTTCTGCTAATCCATTAGGTTTTTCTTGAATTTCATATTCGAAATGACAACCTATTTGGTTTCCATTACCCAAAAGTTTTTTAAATAATGGTAAATCTTGTGGTGTAGAAATAATTAATATTTCATTTATTCCTGCAGAGATTAATGTAGAAATTGGGTAATAAATCATGGGTTTGTCATAAACAGGCATTAACTGTTTACTAACAGCTAAAGTTATTGGGTGCAATCTTGTACCAGAACCTCCTGCTAAAACTATTCCTTTCATTTTAATTGTATTTTTTTAAATACCACTGAATGGTTTTTATAATTCCAGATTCAAAATTTTCTTCTGCGTTCCACCCTAATTCATTTTCTATTTTAGACGCATCTATGGCATATCTAAAATCGTGTCCGGGTCTATCTTTTACAAAACTTATTTGTTCTTTATACGATTTTTCTTTTGGAAGAATTTCATCTAAAATTTTACAAATTGTATTGGCTATATATAAATTATCTCTTTCATTTTTTCCTCCAATATTATAGGTTTCACCTTGCTTTCCCTTCTTAAAAACTAAATCTATTCCTTTACAATGGTCTAAAACATACAGCCAATCTCTAATGTTTTTTCCGTCTCCATAGATAGGGATTTTATCTCCGGTAATTGCTTTTCTGATAATTGTTGGGATCAGCTTTTCATCATGCTGTTTTGGCCCATAATTGTTAGAACAGTTTGTTGTAACTACTTTCATTCCATAAGTATGAAAATAACTTCTTACCATAAAATCTGAGGATGCTTTTGATGCACTATATGGGCTATTTGGGGCATAAGAGGTGTTTTCTGTAAACAAGCCTTTTGGTCCTAAAGTACCGTAAACTTCATCAGTAGAAATGTGATGAAATATTGAGTTTTCAAATTCTTTTTTATAATTATTAGGTCCAATCATCCAATAATTCTTTGCAACATCTAACAGATTAAATGTTCCGAAAACATTTGTTTTTACAAAAGTATCAGGGTTTTTAATAGAGTTGTCTACATGAGATTCTGCTGCAAAATGAATTACTCCAGTAAAATTATTTTTTTTAAATAATTCTTCGAGTAAAAGTCTATCGCCTATATCTCCTTTAACAAAACTGTAATTGGGGTTATTTTCTATTTCTTTTAAATTAGATAAGTTTCCAGCATAAGTTAGTAAATCTAAATTTACAATTTTATAGTGCTTATTCTTTTTTAAAAAGAAAGGGATAAAATTTGAGCCAATAAAACCTGCTCCACCTGTTATAAGAATTGTTTGCATTCTTACTTTTTATAATTATTTAAATAAATATTTAACTGTTTTAAAAGTAAAATTAATACTACAAAGCCAGCTCCTAAGAGCGCTAATAGAAAGCCATAATTCTTTGTAACTCCTTTAATTTCATAACCTATTGGCTGAAAGTTAGAAATAACATTAATTACTTCGTATTTGTTTGCTTTTTCATTTGCAATTTCCTTTAAGTTATAATTTATTTTTCTATTGGTTTCAAAAAGTTCTAATTCTTTTGTGGTTCTTTTTTCTCCTCCTAAATCTATACTTGTTCCGTTAGATTGTTTTTTGGCTTCTTCAATCATAACCTGCATATAGACTTTTCTTAAAGAATCTAATTGACTAATATTTTGGCGATAAATAGAATCTGTTCTATTTAGATTTTCATTAGAGAGCTCTTTTTTTCTATCGAAATAGTTATTTTTCTCTACGGATGAAATGATTATATTTCCTAACTTTTCAAAAACATTATTTTTTTCAGAAATTACATTTATTCTATGAACTTTATAATCATAGTCTGTAAAAGAGGTTTTAAAATCATCATAAGTATAACTTTTAACTGTTGTAGTATCTACTTTTAAAATAAAATCATTGTACGAATTTATGATATCATTTTCTGTTCTTACAGGTTCTATTGTAAACTTTTTAAGTGTTGCAGCAGTATTCTTATCTAAATTAAACGTTTTAGCTAAGCCTGCTGTATCTTTCTGTTTTACTAAGTCATTATAGTAATTTATATTATTATATAACTGTCTTGAACTCTTAAAATTTGGATTCACCAATAAATCAGAACCATATCTTTTAGGTGTTTTAACTTCTATAAAAACACCAACAACAGCGCCAATTAACATGGCAACTCCTATTTTTACTATATTCTCTTTTAGGAAAATTAAAATTGTAATGATAAAATGAAAAATCCCTTTAAATATACTTCCAATAAAATTGAAAAAATTTTTAAATGCTTTACCAATAATTGTAAAAAGAGAACCTAAATCTACTTCTTCTTCGTTATTTTTTTGATTTGTTGACATACTGTGTTTGGTTAAAATATAGTCTTACACTGTTAAAAAATTTGTTCTAATATTTTTTGAGTGATGGCATAAGTGGGTGTTACTCCTGTCATACCTAATCCTCCTGATGCTAATGTTGCTCCTGTTTCTAAAGGATTATCTGACGCATAATAGGCATATCTTACTTTTACATCCTCAGAAATATTTCCTCTAATTTTAGAGGCAGATTGTATGGCTTTTTGATAATGTGCTCCTTCCATTTCTAAACCGATTACATTCCAAGTTGAATCATGAAAAAACTTTAATAAATCTTTGTTTTGTAAAGAGGTTCCTAACACAGAAATCATAGATCCATCAAAAACTTGCACACCAAAACCTTCTAAATCTTCTTTAGATAACTCATTTTTAAATGGATAATTGTCTGCAGTACCTTCAAAAATATGTGCTGTAGGAATCATGATATCTCCTTTACCTCCTTCAAGAATTCCTGCTTTACCCATTATAGAAACAGATTTTACATCTAAATGATTTTTTTTCTTCGTGTTTTTATAAGGCTTTAAAAGCTCGTCCATAGTTTCATAAGCTTGTTCTCCAAAAGCATAATCCATCACAATTATTACTGGATTTTTATCAACAGAATGCATTTTTTGAAACGGAATGTTATCAAAATTAATTTTATCAGTATCTATAACCTGAACATTAATATTTGTACCTGATGTGTCTTTGATGTAAATCAAACCATTTTCTGATGCATATTCTTTCACTGCTTTCTGCAATGGCTTACTATCTGCATTACTTAATAATTGGTATAATTCAAATCCACTGTGTTTTTTAGCTTCTTCTGGCAAGGCATTGTGTGCATAAATCGAATTTAACACACTATGCATATTGGCGCTAATAATATGAATAGGTCTTTTTAAAAGTTTATGTTCTTTTAAAACTTTTTTAATATTATTTGCCCAAATTTCTCCATAAATATGATGTCCAATTTCGTCAATTAAAACAGAACTGAATGTAATTTTACGTTTTTTGTTTTCTAAAACTTCGTTAATTCCTAATTTACCCAACCAATAAATTAGCTGAAAGAAACGATCTTGATTTTCTTCAGTAGAAAATGCTTTATGAATATTTAAGACTTCATCAAAAGTTCTTCCTAAAATATTACTTAAATGTGCAATTGCGATTTCTCTCTCTTCTTCAGAGATTTCTTTATGATGAATAACAATGTCTTCTAAATATTTCCACTCTCTTATAAAATCTGCACCATCATTTATAGTAACTCTTTTCTGAATTTTATGTGATTCTATAAACAAAAAGGTTAAATGTGTAAGAATATCATAAATTTCAGAACGGCCTCTGGTAATTTCAATATTCATTTGGTCTTTGTCTATTCTATAACAATTTCTTCTTCTTTTTGGAGGAATAATTGCTTCGAAATGAGAATTTTTATACCCCTCATCTGTTGTTAAGCTGATAAACTGACATTCTTCTATTCCTTTGGGAAGTCTTTCTATTACATAAATTAAACCATTTAATTCAACTCTTTCCTCAGCTATAGAACCATAAATTTCAGGACGAAGTAACAACAAAGATTTGCGTAATGTTTCACCAGAAATTCCCATAGGTTTGTAAAAACCTCTACTAAATAAATGTCGCATAGAAATGTATAATTTTTCTATGGAATTTCTCGATTCTTGGGCTCTTGTTCTATCTATTTTTTTGAGTTTCGTCATTTTAAAATTTGGTTTACAAAGATAAAACTATTTGGCAGATAACAAACCCTTATATTCTGCTTGGTTTTGCAGTAAATTTACGGCTTCTTTTATAGTGTTATCATTTTTTAAATTATGTTTAAAAACTCCTTCTTTATAAAAATATCTATTTAAAATTTCTTCTTTAATAATTTTTTTAATGATGTCTTTATTTTTTGAAATTTCATCAATTTTAGCCTCAAATAATTTTTCTTGAATTTTCTCATATTCTTTCGAAATATTTTTTGAAGCAGAGACTTTATAAGCTTCTTTAAACATTGCTTCTTGTTGGGTTACAAAAGTAGTATCGGTTTTTAAATAATTGGTAAATTTTTTAAAATCAGAGTCTTTAAAATCAAAACTATCTACCGACTCTATATTTGAATTTGCATAAAAGTAATCTGTCGCAAAATTAAAAATGGCTCTTGATTGTAATAGCTTTTTAGTAGCTTCTGTTCTTTTCGATTCTTTAATAATTACATCTGGTAAAACACCACCACCATCGTAAACTGTTCTTCCGTTTGCTGTTTTAAATTCATTTATTCCTTGGTCAGAAAACTTGGGTACTGTTCCGTCTTTTTTTCTATTGGCATAATCTAATTCTTGAATACACCTTCCACTTGGAGTGTAATATTTAGAAATGGTTACTTTTAGCTGCGTTCCATAAGTTAATTCTCGGTAACGTTGCACTAATCCTTTTCCAAAAGAGCGTTGTCCCATAATTACAGCTCTATCGTAATCTTGTAAAGAACCACTTACAATTTCTGAAGCAGATGCAGAACGTCCGTTTACTAAAACTACAATCGGAATTTCTAAATCTAAAGGTTTATTGGTACTTCTGTAAGTGTTGCTCCATTTTTTTACTTTTGCTTTTGTACTTACTATTTTTTTTCCTTTAGGAAGAAAGAAGTTAGAAATATTAATAGATTCTAACAAAGAACCTCCAGGGTTAGAGCGAAGGTCGAAAACCAATTTTTTCATCCCTTCTTTTTTTAATTTTTTAAAGGCCTTTTTTACTTCTGATGAAGCTTTATTATTAAATCTTGTTAGAACAATATAACCAGTTTCTTCATCAATCATTTCTGCAAACGGAACTGGATTTACAATTACTTTATCTCTTGTAATTTCTTTTTTAATGATGTTTCCTTGTCGCTCAACTTCAATAGAAAATTTACTATTTGGTGTGCCTTTTAAAAACATAGAAAGTTGGTCTCTTTCCATATTTTGGAGCGATTGACCATCAACAGAAATAATCATGTCGCCCGCTTTTAAATCAGATTTATCTGCTGCAAAACCTTTGTAAATTTCTCTAATCTGAATCCCTTTTTTTGTGTAATACACAGAAATTCCAATGCCTCCATACTCACCTTCTCTTCTAATTTTAGCATCTTCTACATCTTGTTCATTATAGAAATTTGTATACGGATCTAAGTCTTTTAGAGTGTTTTTTATAGCCTTATCTGTAAGATCTGCAGGATTAATTTCATCTACATAATACATATTTAATTCCTTAAATAAGGTATTGTAAATTTCTATTTGTTTTGCAACTTCAAAGAATTTAGACTTGAATGAAAACGATAAAAAAATCGTTCCAACCAACAGTACTAAAATTATTTTTTTTGAGATTTTAAACTTCATCTTGTATCTTTTTTACTTCGTTGATAAACAACGTTAATAATTTTTCCATTTTTAAGAATAGCTCATCATATTTCCATTCTTCTTTCCCAATATACGAAATCATAAAAATATAAGGTTTGTCTAAATTATCGTAGACAATTTCTTTTTGTAAACGATAACATTCTCGTATTAATCTTTTTATTCGATTTCTATGCACAGCTAACTTAAAGTTTCTTTTAGCAACAGAAACTCCCATTTGTGCAGGAAAATTAGAAGTATGTTCAGTCTGTAAAAAAACCATTCTTAACGGAAACGCTTTTACAGAATTTCCATCATTGTATAGCCTTTCAATCAGTTTTCTACTCTTTAATCGCTCTTCTTTTTCTAAAGTATGCTTCATTAATACAAACTTAAAAGAAAACAATAACTTTTTATGAGTTTCTAATGGTTAACTTTAAAAAAGTTGTGTATTTTTAATGAATATATAAACATTATTTTCAATCATTAATTGTTGAATATTAAACAATAATTAATAAATTTGTTGAAATTTACACTTTTAAAAGATGAAACCAGACTTATTTCAAGCTCCTGACTATTATAATTTAGACGATTTATTAACTGAAGAACACAAATTGGTTCGTGAAGCTGCCAGAGATTGGGTAAAACGTGATGTTTCTCCTATTATCGAAGAATATGCACAAAAAGCAGAGTTTCCAACACAAATTATTAATGGTTTGGCAGAAATTGGTGCTTTTGGTCCTTACATTCCTGAGGAATATGGAGGAGCAGGTTTAGATCAGATTTCCTATGGATTAATTATGCAAGAAATAGAACGTGGAGATTCTGGAGTTCGTTCTACAGCTTCTGTACAATCTTCTTTGGTTATGTATCCTATTTTTAAATACGGAACAGAAGAACAGCGTAAAAAATATTTGCCAAAATTAGCTTCAGGAGAATGGATGGGTTGTTTTGGATTGACTGAACCAAATCACGGTTCTAATCCAGGAGGAATGGAAACCAAATTTAAAGATATGGGAGATCATTATCTTTTAAATGGTGCAAAAATGTGGATTTCTAATGCCCCTTTTGCGCAAGTGGCTGTTGTTTGGGCTAAAAATGAAGAAGGAAGAATTCATGGTTTACTTGTAGAACGTGGAATGGAAGGTTTTTCTACACCAGAAACACATAATAAATGGTCTTTACGTGCATCATCTACTGGAGAATTAATTTTTGATAATGTAAAAGTACCTAAAGAGAATTTATTACCCAACAAATCTGGATTAGGAGCGCCTTTGGGTTGTTTAGATTCTGCACGTTTTGGAATTGCTTGGGGCGCAATTGGTGCTGCAATGGATTGTTATGACACAGCTTTACGTTATTGTAAAGAACGTGAACAATTTGGAAAACCTATTGGTCAGTTTCAACTACAACAGAAAAAATTAGCAGAAATGATTACCGAAATTACCAAAGCACAATTATTGGCTTGGAGATTAGGAACATTAAGAAACGAAGGAAAAGCAACTTCTGCGCAAATTTCTATGGCAAAACGTAACAATGTAGAAATGGCAATAAAAATTGCTAGAGAAGCAAGACAAATGTTAGGTGGAATGGGAATTACTGGCGAATATTCTATTATGCGTCATTCTATGAATTTAGAAAGTGTTATAACTTATGAAGGAACACATGATATACACCTATTAATTACTGGTTTAGATGTAACTGGGTTAAATGCCTTTAAATAAAAATCTTAACTTTTAAAACATTTAAAAACCATTGATTTTAAGATTCAATGGTTTTTCTTTTTATTATTTCTTCTCAATCGTATTCGTAGATTCCTTTGATAATATGACATTTGACATGTTTTTTACTAAACTCTTGCTTTAGTTTTGTTGTAGAAATTATTCTAATACAACAATTGAAACGCCATGCAAGAATCAAGAAAAGACATTGTTCAGTTTATTAATTTACAGTTAGCCTCTCTAGGGCAACCTACTTTTAAAGATCTTGAAGGTAAATTTTTAGACCCAAAATTTGAAGAATTAACAACTGGGCTTATAAAAAGTTTACAAGAAAAATCGAGGTTGTTGTCTAATCATCTTTCTCCAGTAGACAAAAGAATTCAGAATTTTATAGATGATTATTTACAAGAAATAAACATTAACAAACCTATTGTTTTACCAAACAATACATTAATATTATCAAAAAAAGGACAAGCAAGAGAAGTTAGTTTACCACCAAATGGAGATTCTTTTAAAAGCAATTTAGTAACATCAAGCAGAGTAAAACAAGGTATTTTAAACAACCCTTTACATGATAAAAGAACAACAAAAGGTACATTTCATATTGTAGAAGGTAGTTTGCCTGTACCTTTAGATAAAAAAGAGGTTCCAAAAATTGTTTTTGCACATTTTTTAAATGCAGCTTTTAACCCTTCAGACGACTTAAAAGTGTTGCCATTTACGTCTAATCAAGAAGACAAAGCAAAGGTTATGGTTTCTATGTTATTAAGACCAACCGTTTGCCCAGAAGTAAAAGGAGTTACACCAAAAAAATCTTTAGAAGTTCGTTTTTTTGTTCCTGGAAACTTAGTAAGTAATTTAGATTTTGTAGAGTCTATTTTTGGTAATGCTGGTGATCCAAATTTAGCACAAAACGATGCAGCTTTAGACACAGAACATTGGACAGGACATACAGGTTGTATTGTATTAGCGCCACAACTGCTAAAACTAAAAAAGAAAGAAGTAGGTTTACCTCATTTTGATGATGCTACAGAACGTCAGAAAAAAGACGGAATGTGTTGGAAAGATGAAAATGAGCTCTACAATGATGGTGGTGCTTTTAAAATTACCTGTAGAGATGAAAGAGGTGTTGTTATTACTTTAATTGCAGACAATTATTATGGATATTCTAAAAAAGAAATAAAAACTCAAATTAGCTATTCTGCCAATTTATACGGGTTATTAGAAGAAGAACACGCAGGAGGGGCAATTGCATTTGCAAGACGTGTTATGGGAGATACTTTAGATGGTAGAGATTATTCTGAATTCCACAATTTTCAACATACTTTCGAAGATGTAAAACAATTGTTAGGAGATAGTATCGATGTAAAACCAGAAAACTATGCAATTGATAAAAAATATCCAAACATTGTCTATATTCCAGAATTCGCTTACGTAAACATTAATACAAATAGCATAACTTGGATGCACAATAGTAGAGAACAAAAACTTACATTGTCTCCACATAAAACCTATGTTCATCCTACTGGAAACAAATTTAAACTTGAAAAACATAAATCTGTTAATCTTTGGAGAATTATAGACACATTTGCAGAAGGTGTATTTTGCCATAAACCTTGTACAGTTTCTGGTGGTGGAAAATCTGAAATTTCAAAATCGATGCAAAATGCAATTACATATAGCAATTTTAACATCATAGATATTGAAGAAGATTTTAAAAAAGCCGATGAAATTATTGAGTTTAATTACTCTACACGTTGGAAAGTTAAAGACCCAAACAGACCAAAGTCAAGATCGTTTTTAAGCGAAAAACGCTCTTTAAGTTCTGCTGTAAAATTACTAATACCCTCAGCTGAAAATTCTGATGAATACAATGAATTCTTAAAAAACATTCCTGTTCACATCCGTTCTTTAGTTTTGTTTGTAAAACGTTTGTATAGACAAGCACACGGAAATTTAAACTGGAAAGAATACATGTCTGTTGAAATTATCAACGGAAAAAAAGGAACAGGTTTAATGCACAACAATACACCTGTAATTGGTAGTTATGTACGAATTGGATTTAATGAAAAAGGAAACTGGATGTTAAACAAATTGCGTTCAGATTTCTCTCCATGTGAAAAAATTCAAACAGAAGATGATATTTCTGCATCTATAACTTTGCCAAGAGAGCAATTATCAAACTTAAATCCTGAGTTTCCAAACAAAAGTTTAAAGGTCTTAACCAATTGTGAAGCACATTTATTTCAAAGACCAGATGAAGCTGTAGTTAGAGGTTATGATAAAGGCGCAGAATTAGATTTAGTAACAGATGGTCGTTTTTTAACCAATTACGAATTATTAAGAAAAGAAGATGCTATTGCTTTATATGAAGATACCATCAACTTTGATAAATACACAAAACCAGTACAAGATTTTATAGAAAGTATTGTAAAAAGTGATAAAGAAGAAGAATTTTTTGTAGTGCCATCGCATACAAGAATTGTAAACGGAGAGCCCACTAAAAACCCTCGTTATTTAGAACCAAACCGTTTTGTAAACGAAACTGAAGCTTCTTATTTAGCTGATGTTGGAGTGCGTTTGGTAAGAAAAATTAAACAAAACGAACCTTTAAATCATGTTGTAAATGCAGTATTACCAGGAAGAAGAAACAATCCTGTAGACAAAGCTGCTGGTATTAGACCTTTAGCGGTTTACAATCCAATTCATTATCAAGAAACCCCAGAATTATTTATGGACTTTATCTGTAGTTTAACCGGTAAATCTCCATCTACCACAGGGGCTGGTTCTGAAGGAGCGCTAACAAAAGCACCATTTAATATGCTAACGCCTACAACCGATTTAAATAATGCTTTGTTATCTCATATTTTAACAGAATCTAATGGATTTAGTACAGCAGCTGGTTATGTTGGTGCAGAAAATAAAATAGACCATGATGTGAGTTTATTAATTCCAGAAATTTGGGCAAGATTAGAACCAATAGATAGAGACCCTAAAGCTTTAATAGCCAATGGTTCTTTAGAAAAAATTGATGATTTTGAATACGAGGGAGAGAAAATTTTAGCAAGCAGATTAGGATATAGAATTACCAAAACATTCTCTTACAGATGTATGAACAGAATTTTTGACGAACCCAACGCTGTTTTTAGCGAAAGAATGTTAAAACCCGAATTACAAGGTTTGGATGATTATGTAGATGGAATTAAAAACATCTGTGAAGCACAACAAAAAGTAGCATTAAACTACTTTGAAGACGGCAGTATAGATGCAGCTATTCCTCCTTTACAAATTCTATTGCATATTATGGCTTACGGAAATTATGAAGGAAAAGACATTAGCAATCCTGAATTACGTAAGTATTTTGATAGAGATTATGTTATAAATAGCGATTGGTATAAAGAACGTTTAAAATTAAAACAAGAAAAAGATATTGCTTTTTATAAAAAACAAATAGACTATTTACAAAGTTTTATCGCAAATTCTGATAATAATAAATTAGTTATCGAAATGAACCTTAAAGATCGTTTAACTAAAGTTCAAGAGCTTTATAAAGAAGCGAATTCTAAAAAATATTTAGAAAGTTTAAACGGAACTATTGGTGCAGATCCATTATGTAAAAAATATGTATAGTATTTGAATTAAGACGCTGCTTTTAGCAGAATATTGGGGCATCGCTTACAGTTGATGCCCTTTTTTTTATACTTATTACAACACTTACTTTTAGGTTTTATACAGTTAGAAGAACAAACACTATCGCAAACAGAAATATTTGACATAGCTATAGTTGGCTTATTTTGAGTATAAAAAACAATCATATTAACAAAATATGTTGCAAATATAAATGTTTATTTAGAATAAATAAAAATAATAAAACTATTTTTTAATCAACTTAATAAACAATTCTCTCCCTTTTCTATTTTTAGAAGAATTGTAACAAGGTTCAAAAATTTCTAAATTAAAATAGGGGTTAAAATAATTGATATATTCCTCTTTGTTTCCACCAAAGGGTTTATCTTTATTTAGTGGCACATTAAATAACACGCCTACTAATTTTCCTTTTTTATTAAGAATATCATTCATTTTTAAGGCATATTTTTCTCTTAAAATTGGATTAATTGCACAGAAAAATGTTTGCTCTATCGCCAAATCAAAAGTAGTAGTTATATCAAAAAAATCACCTAAAATTAATTGCGATTTTGGAAAGTTTGGAACTCTAACTTTTATATTATTTAATGCTGTTTCAGAAAAATCAACAACATAAACATTTTTAAATCCTTGTTTAAAAAGATATTCGGCTTCATAAGAATTTCCTCCACCTGGAATCAAAATATTTACATTTTTGTCTTTCAATTGGTCAAAATACATCTTTAAAGGTGCTGAAACTTTACCCAAATCCCAACCAATATCTTTATTTATATAGCGATTATCCCAAGCTTTTTCAGATAAATTCATTTTTTATTCATTAAAATTAACAATTTGATAGAATGACTTTTATCATTTCCCTACCAAAAAAATAGGAATTATATTTGCAGTTCAGTCCAAAATAAATACTTTTTATGGAAACTTTAAACACTGCAAAAGAAAAACTTACAGAAAAAGGGTTTTTAGATATTGAAACTCCAAACATTAATTATGTTGAAGAAATTCTGAGGTTAAAAAAGGAGAAAAATGCAGTACTTTTAGCACACTATTATCAAATTGATGAAATTCAAGAAATTGCCGATTTTGTTGGCGATAGTTTAGCTTTAGCACAACAGGCTGCTAAAACAGAAGCTGATATCATTGTGTTTGCTGGTGTACATTTTATGGCAGAAACTGCTAAAATTTTAAATCCAACTAAAAAAGTATTATTACCAGATTTGTTAGCGGGTTGTTCTTTAGCAGATTCTTGTCCGCCAGAAAAATTTTCTGAATTTAAAAAGAAGCACCCAAATCATAAAGTGGTTACCTATATCAACTGTTCTGCAGAAATAAAAGCGTTAAGTGATATTGTTTGTACCTCTTCTAATGCTAAAAAAATAATTGACTCTTTTCCTGAAAATCAACCTATTATTTTTGCTCCAGATAGAAATTTAGGTGATTATTTGAACAAAGAAACGGGTAGAGAGATGTTACTTTGGGATGGAGCTTGTATGGTTCACGAAGCATTTTCTATGGAAAAATTGATTGATTTGTACCAAGAACATCCAGATGCAGAATTAATTGCGCATCCAGAATCAGAAGCACATATGCTTAAAGTTGCCAAATATATTGGCTCTACTTCTGGGTTATTAAATCACGTAAAAAACAGTAGAAAAGAGAAGTTTATTGTTGCTACTGAAGCAGGAATTTTGTTTCAAATGATGCAAGAAAATCCAGATAAAACTATCATTCCTGCGCCTGCAAAAGAAGACAATACTTGTGCTTGCAGCGAATGTGCTTATATGAAAATGAATACTTTAAAAAAGCTATATTTATGCTTAAAGTATGAATTACCAGACATTGAAGTTGATGCGGAATTATGTAAAAAAGCAATTGTACCTATCAACAGAATGTTAGCACTATCTAAATAGTTTATGCAACCTGAAACAAAAATAACGACTACAGATTTTTTAGTCATTGGCTCTGGAATTGCAGGCTTAACTTTTGCCTTAAAAACAGCTACAAAGTTTAGCAATGCAAAAATTACCATTATTACTAAAGATGAACAAAGTGAATCTAACACCAAGTATGCACAAGGTGGAATTGCTTCTGTTTATGATAAAACTGTAGATAGTTTTGAGCAACATATTGAAGACACTTTAATTGCTGGTGATGGTTTGTGTGATGAAGAAGTGGTGAGAATGGTTGTAGAAAGTGCTCCTGATAGATTACAAGAATTAATTGAATGGGGCACAAAGTTTGATAAAAATAAAGAAGGTAAATACGATTTAGGACGCGAAGGTGGTCATTCTCAAAATAGAATTTTGCATCATACAGATATTACTGGAGCAGAAATAGAACGTGCTTTATTGGCACAAGTAAATGCCTTACCAAATATTAATTTTTTAACGCATCATTATGCTATTGACTTGATTACAGAACATCAAGTAAAGCAAAAAAGAACCAAAAGAAACAGTAAAATTTCTTGTTTTGGCGCTTATATTTTAGACGTAAAAACATCTAAAGTAAAAACTTTTGTAAGTAAGTTTACCATTTTAGCTTCTGGTGGAAATGGGCAAGTTTATGAAACTACAACTAACCCTGTGGTTGCTACTGGAGACGGAATTGGAATAGCCTATAGAGCCAAAGCAGAAATTTCTGAAATGGAATTTATTCAATTTCACCCTACAGCGTTGTATAACCCTGGAGAATATCCAGCATTTTTAATTTCTGAAGCTGTTAGAGGTTTTGGTGCTAAATTAAGAGATTACAATGGCAATTTCTTTATGCATAATTACGATGTACGAGAAGAATTGGCTTCAAGAGATATTGTTGCAAGAGCGATTGATAATGAATTAAAAAAG
Source organism: Bacteroidia bacterium (assembly GCA_030427865.1). Lineage (GTDB taxonomy): Bacteria > Bacteroidota > Bacteroidia > Flavobacteriales > Flavobacteriaceae > Polaribacter. The sequence goes on from JAUICK010000001.1 coordinate 291,849, forward strand.
AGCGGAAAACCACACTTATATTTAGATTGTACGCTTTTAGATATGGAAAAGTTTACAGCGCATTTTCCAAATATCACTAAAAAATGTCAATCTTTAAACATAGATGTTTCTAAAGATTACATTCCAGTTGTGCCTGCATCTCATTACATTTGTGGTGGTGTAAATGTGAATAAAAAAGCAAAAACCTCTATCAAAAAATTATATGCTTGTGGAGAGGTTACAAGAACTGGTTTGCATGGAGGAAATAGATTGGCTTCTAACTCTTTATTAGAAGGCTTAGTCTATGCACATAGTGCTTTTGAAAACATTTCTAAAAAGTTTGATAAGGCAAAATTCCCAGAGAATGTTCCTGCTTGGAATGATAGTGGTGTCATAAAAAATATGGAGAAAATTTTAATTACTCACGATAGAAATGAGGTAAAAACCATTATGACCAATTATGTAGGAATTGTACGTTCTAACGAGCGTTTACAACGTGCAGAAAAACGTTTACGTGTTTTGTATGAAGACAATAAACGTTTATATGATCACTCAGAACTTTCTGTTGATTTATGTGAATTAAGAAACTTAATTACAACTGCATATTTAATTACTCAGTTTTCTAAAAAAAGAACAACCAATTGTGGTGGTTTTTATAGTTTAGATTGTATTAGAACTACGTAGAAAGTATCGTTATTAAGTCTCTTTTAGAAACTAATCCTGCTTGTTTCCAGACTTGTTTTCCGTTTTTATATAGCACAAATGTTGGCACTCCTCTTACCTGAAACTTACTGGCTAATGCTTGGTTTTTATCAACATCAATTTTAATAATTGTTACTTTTTCACCCAACTCATCTTTTACTTGTTTTAAAATAGGAGCCATTGTTTGGCAAGGTCCACACCAAGTAGCATAAAAGTCTACCAAAACTGGTTTATCTTGATTTATAATTTCTGTAAAATTCATATATTTTTTTCTTTAAGAACATCAAAAGTAATACCAAAAAAGAGAAGATGTCAGTTATACCAATTCTATCACTTTTATACTATTTCTAAACAATTGAATTTTCTGTTCGTTTTCCAACTTTTTTAGCAAGCGAGAAATCACCACTCTTGACGTATGTAAATCTTCTGCAATTTGTTGATGTGTGATGGAAATTACGTCATTATGATTCACCATAGCTTTGTCTTTTAAGTATTTAAACAAGCGTTCATCCATTTTTAAAAAAGCAATCGTATCTACGGCCTCTAAAAGTTCATCCATTCTATTATGGTAACTCTGTAAAATAAAAGCTTGCCAAGAATTGTATTTTCCTAACCATTCTCCCATTTTCTCTTTTGGAACCATCATTAAAGTAACATCTGTTTCAGCAACTGCTCTAATTTTACTTTTGGTTTCTCCTAAACAGCAAGATAAGGTCATTGCGCAAGTGTCACCTTTTTCTAAATAATATAAGACCAATCCTTCTCCATTTTGATCTTCTCTTAATATTTTTATAGCACCATTTAATAATAAGGGCATAAATTTAATATATTCTCCTATCTCTATAATAACATCGTTTTGAGGTATAGTTTTAGAAATACCAATTTCTTTTATTTCAGATAATAAATCATCTTCAAACAAATAACCAAAATTGGATGATAAGTTACTTTCTACTGTAGTCATAAAATAAATTTATTGTATAAATTTAGTAAATAGAAATTAAAAGAACTAAAAAATCCGAGTTTTAAAACTCGGATTTTTCTTGACTAAACTACTATTTACTCTTAGGTTTCTTATCACTATTCATAAGTAAAAAAAGTGCGACTACTAAGCCTACAACAACCAAGGCAAAGACACCAATCATAATGGTACCATTCGTCCAAGAAACCTGGGGTAAGATTAAAAAACTCATCTATCACTATTTGATAGTGTAAATTTAAAGGATATCTAAAAAGTAAATTATGATAAATGTCAGCTTCTTAAAAATTAACATTTAAAATGTCTCCACTTAATTGCAAAAGTTGTAATTCTATTAATTTTGCATCAAATTTTGCGTTGTTTAAAGCTGTTTTTGCATTGATTAAGTTGATTTGCGCTTGACGAAACTCAACAGAAGTTATTTGTCCTAATTTAAAACGCTCTTGAGTTCTATCAAAATTATTTTGAGTCGTTAAAACGTTTGTTTCTTGCGCTTTCAAAATAAACAATTGGTTTTTATAGTTTTCCCAAGTATTTTTTAAATTGTTTTCTATGGTGATTTTCTGTTGCTCTAATTGCAATTGCTGATTTTCAATCGCAATTTTTGCATTGGCAACTCTTGTTTTTCTGGTGCCTCCATCAAATATATTCCACGTTAAATTTAACCCTGCATTTAATCCATCAGAAGTTATGAATCTTGCGCCAAAAGGATTTACTAAATTTTCGTTTTCAGTTCTATTTAATCCGTAAGAAGCATTAAAGTTCAGGGATGGCAAATATGCTGCTTTATTTACTTTTAAGTTGAATTCACTAATTGCAAGGTTTTTTTGATTCTGATTTAAAAGAGCATTGTTTTTTAAAACCTTTGCTTTTAAATTGTTAAAATTCATCATTTTATTAAAATCGACATTCGTTTCAACATTATAATTTATGTCTTCCTTTTGACCTAAAATTACATTCAAACCACGTTTAGCATTGCTTAATTGTTGTTTGGCAGAAATTAGCGTAATGCTATCATTATTCACATCAACTTGAGCATTTAAAAATTCCAATTTTGTAGATTGCCCATACTCATATTGATACTTAGCTCTTTTTAATCGTCTCTTAGAAATGGTTAAAGCTTCTTGTAAATTGTTGGTGTTTTCTGACAAACGTGCAATTTGAAAATAGGTAGTAAACAATTGTAAATAGGTGTTCTCAATGGTTTCTCTCGCTTGCAATTCTGTTAAATTATACGTTTCTTTTAACTGTTTGTAATTGTATTTTCTGCCCAAACCGTCAAAAATGGTATAATTTATATTTAAAGTAGCTGAATAATTCCTATTTATAACACCAGAACCAATTAAAGTTGTATCTGCTTTGTTACGCTGAGGAATTACAATTTTTTGATTATTTCTTCGATAATCTGCTCCAGAATTTAAGGTTGCCGTTGGCAAAAATCTCGTGTTGTAAATACTTGAATTATTTTTAGCCACTTCTAAATTATTATTGGCAATTTTAATTCCGAAATTGTTCTCTAAAGTAATTTTTAAAGCTTCTTTTTTGGTTAAAATTTCTTGTGAAATCCCTTGTAAAGTCGATAAAAAAACGACAATTAGTATGGCTTTTTTATTCAATTTCATAAACTTCAGATTTTGGGTTTACAAACTTTTTCTCATCATCATTCTCTTCATCATACTTCGCTTCAATAATAGCTCTTTCTACTTCTTCTTTGGTTATATTATTCCCAGTTTTCAACCATTTGATATTTACTTTTATGGAGTTAGAAACCGATAACAAAAGTGGTAACATAATTAGAGTTAATACAGTTGCTATCGCAATTCCATAGGCTATTGAAATTGCCATCGGAATTAAAAATTGTGCTTGTCTACTTTTTTCTAATAACAATGGTGCTAAACCTGCAATTGTGGTTAAAGAGGTTAAGAAAATAGCTCTAAATCTGGATTGACCTGCTCTAATTAAAGCGGCATCGTATTTCATTCCTTCTTTTAGGTAACTATTAAATTTACCAATTAATACCAAACCATCATTTACCATAATTCCTATTAAGGCTATGATACCTAACCAAGATAAAATTCCGATTGGAAAACTGTGAAAATAATGTCCCCAAACAACACCAATCATACTAAAAGGAATCATTAAAATCAATAAAATAGGTTGACTGTAGGAACGGAATGTAAATGCGATTACGATATAAATCAACAATAAAATAATAGGACCCACAATATTTACAGAATCTGTTGTTTTTTTACGCTCTCTATTTTGACCTTCGTAAATTGGAGTAACTGAAGAATATTTTGACAAAATTTCTGGCATTACTCTCGTTTTAATATCCTCTAAAATATCTGTTGCACTTTCTTTAGAATCTTTTAAATCTGCCGTAATTTGTATCTCTCTTTTGCCTTCTAAATGATTAATGGCAATATCTCCTCTTGCAATGGTATAGGTAGCAATTTCAGAAAACGGAATTCGAGTTCCATTTGGTGCCACAATTCGCATATCATCTAAATCTTTAATAGATGATCTGTTCTTTTTATCATAACGCACCCAAACTTTAATTTCATCTTGCCCACGCTGAAAACGTTGTGCTTGAAATCCGAAGAAACCATAACGCACTTGATTCATAATGGTTTGCAGGTTTAAACCTAATAAATAGGCATTGTCTTTCAGTTCAATTTTTACTTCTTTAATTCCTGCAGGATCATTATCTACCACATCTTTTAAAAGCGAATTGTTTTCCATTTCAAATTTCAATTCGTCTTTAGCCGCTTTTAATTCTTTGATATTATTTCCTAACAAAGAAATCGCAACAGGGCTTCCTCCAAAATTACCTCCTGAACCAAACACCAAACTTTCTACACCATACACTTTACCTACTTTATCTCTAATAGAATTGGTGATTTCTGGTGATGAAAAATCTCGAGCTTCACCAGGTAAAAGATTAACGGTTAAGGTTGCATTTGCACTTCCAGGACCTACTCTTTTAATAACATTTTCTATAACTTGTAAATTACCTGTTTGCTTTTTGGTATATTCTTCATTGACTTCCCAAACTTTGTTTTCAATAAAAGTGATGATAGAATCTGTGATTTGCTCATTAGTACCTTGCGGCATTGTTAGGTTTATTTGAGCTCTATCGCTTGCTATTCTTGGAAAAAATGAAGTCCTTACAATTCCTCCTCCAATGGCAGAAAAACTAAAAATTAACAGCGCAATTGGTATGGCAAAAGCAAATATTTTGTTTTTTAAAGAGAATTTTAAAAACGGCACATAATAATTATCTCTAACCTTGCTTAATGCCTTATCTGCTGCATTGTTTACTTTATGAAAAAATCTGTCTACTGGATTTCTCTTTTTTTCTAACCCTTGTTCGGTTCGTTTTCTATCTAAAGCTTTTGAATGTGCAATGTGAGCAGGTAAAACGATTAAAGCTTCTATTAATGAAACGGATAACGTAAGTATTACAATGGTAGAAACTTCGCCAAAGAAACTTCCTAATCTACCATCCACAAAGAAGAAAGTTGAAAATGCAATAATGGTAGTTAAAATTGCAGAGATAATTGGCGGAATTACCTCCATTGTTCCGTCAATTGCTGCATTTATTTTAGATTTTCCTAAATCGTAATAATGATGGTAGATGTTTTCTCCGATGACAATTCCATCATCAACCAAAATACCAATTACGATAATCATCCCAAACAACGATAAAACATTGATGGTTACATTAAACTGAGCAGCAAACATAAACATCCCAAAAAAGGCAACAGGTAAACCAAAAGCCACCCAAATTGCCAAACGCATATTTAAAAATAATGCTAAGAAAAAGAGTACTAAAAGGATACCAACAATACCATTTTCAATCAATAATTTTGTTCTTCCTTTTAAAGTAATACTTCTATCGCTGGTAACATCTAAACGAACATTTTGTTGTTTTTGATTGTACTCATAAATGTAATCTTTAATTTTTTCTGCGGATGAAATAAGGTCTTCGTTATTGGTATTACTCACAGTAATATCAATGGCTAAATTGCCATTAAAAAACAATCTGTCTGGATTTTCTGACCAAGTATCTCTAACATCTGCAATGTCTTTTAGACGAATAATGGTTCCGTTTTGTTGGGTTCTTACAATTAAGTTTTGCAATTCAATACCATAATAAGAACGATTACTTGCACGAATTAAATAATCTTCTTGAGCCGTTTTTATATTACCACCAGTGATTAAAATATTAGAACTTCTCACTGCATTTGCAACTTCAGTAAACGATAAATTATAAGCTCTTAAATCATTTTCGCGAACAGCAATTTCGATTTCTTCTTCAGGAAAACCAGAAATGACCACTTGCGAAATTCCATCAATTCCTCGAATATCATTTTCTATATTTCTTGCATATTGTTTTAATGATTTTAGGGTGATATTTTCTCCACTTACAGAAAAACTAATAGTAGGCCTAATACTTTCTACCTTTGCAATTACAGGAGGTTCCATACCCGAAGGAAAAGACGGAACTCTATCTACTGCATTTTTTACATCCGATAAAACAACATCAATATTTTTGCCTTTTTCTACCTCAACATTTACACTTGCAGAATTTTCTCTTGATACTGATGTTACTCTTTCTACTCCAACAATTCCTTTTAAATTGTCTTCAATTTTAAGTACTACCCCTTCTTCCATTTCTGCTGGTGAAGCCCCTGGATATGCCAATGTAATTCTGATTAGTTGAGAATCTACCAATGGGAAAAAGGAAGATTTCATCCCTAAAGCCCCTACTAATCCAAAAATGATAAAGGCAAAAATGAGGACGTTTACCGCTACAGAATATCGAATAAAGTAAGAAATGATTTTTCTCATAACTTACTTGGTTTTGTTAATTTTTACCACCATTCCATCAAATGCACCTGGTAAAGGTTTTGTAAGAATTTTATCACCATCTTGCAGTCCTTTTATCACCACATTTTGTGCTCCAAAATAAACAGGATTGATCTCTTTTAAAGTTAAAACACTGTCTTTCTTTACCACATAAACTGCTTTGTTATCAACCAATAGTTTTCTTGAAATCTCTATAGCTTCACTTTCTGATTTTGCAACTAAATTGGCTTCTAAAAACATCCCTTCTTTTAAATCTATATGTTTTAGCTCGATAAAAGCATTAATTGTTTGGGAAATTTGATCAATTTTTCCGTTAACACGAACAACTTTACCTGTGTAATTTTTTGTTTTTTCTAAATTGGTTAAAGCTACTGAATTCCCCACTTTTAATAAATCTGCAAATTTTGCATTGATAGAAACTGGCATTTCATACACATTCGTATCTATAAATTCTCCTAATCGTTGTCCCACTCTTACCAAAGTTCCAGGACTTACTAAAGCTTCTGTTAGCACACCTGTAAAAGGTGCTTTTATTTGATGTTTAGAAAAACGAACTTCTAAATTTTTAACATTGTAATAGGCTGTTAAAATTCCTCTTCCAGAAATAAAATACTTTTCTTTATCCGTAGTAAAATTAGGAAGTTTTGGAACAGAATGTTTCATATCAAAACTTTGCAAATAACTTTCCCATTTTTTAAATTCTGAAGGATAATCTAAACGAATATCTGGTAAAATAGAAGTAATTAAATTGTACAAATTACTTTTCTGTGACTGTAAACTTGCGTAAAACTCATCACTATTTACACTCAATAAAGTTTCTCCTCTATAATATTTTGTTCCGGGTTTAAAGGCTTTGTTTGATGATTTTAAAACACCTTGAACTTCAGAAAATAAATCGATTTTATTTTTAGCTACCAAATTTCCACTGGCAGACAAAAGAATAGGTATTTCTGTATTATTTACTTCTTCTACGAAAACCGTTTTAATCGATTTCTTAAATTTTGGTTTGGGTTTTTGATTTTTATCAATCAAATATTTTCCTAAAAAAACAGCGCCTACAATAATTAGAACTCCTAAAACGGATAAAATTATTTTCCTCATAATTAGTTAGTTGTTCTTTCTTAATTAGTAATGAAGAAAGAAATATAATAGTTTAATGCAAAGATACTTTTTAGATAAATGTTAGCTTGTAAAGTTTAAAAGCTTCTTTGTTAAAGAAAAGTTATAATTCATCTTTTACACCACTAAAACAAGTAAAATCACTTTTTTTTAGCATCTTTATAATTCTAAAAAAAATGAATGTCTTCTAACTTTAGAATTTCTCGCGCTTTTAAAAATGCAAAAAGAATCTGTTTCAATAAAGATTCTAAATTTGTTTTATTTAGTGATGCGCATAGAGGAGATAATGGTTTTGCTGATGATTTTGCACACAACAGAAACATGTTTAAATATGCTTTAGAGCATTATTTTAACAACGATTTTACCTACATAGAATTGGGAGATGGAGATGAGCTTTGGGAAAACAGAAATTTTTCAAAAATTTTTAGAGCCAACAAACATATTTACCTTTGGTTAAAGAAATTTCACGATCAAAACAGGTTGCATTACATCTGGGGAAATCACGATATGAAATATAAAAATCCTGCAACAATTCGTAAGAACTTACACTATTATTACGACACTGTTACAGACACCAAAAAAGAACTATTAATTGGCGCTTCTTTTTCTGAAGCCATCGTTTTAGAAGATGAAAACACTGGAAAAAAGATATTTCTTTTACACGGACATCAAGCAGATTGGTTTAATTATGTATTTTGGAGATTGAGTAGTTTTTTAGTAAAAGTTTTATGGAAACCTCTGCAAATATTAGGTTTTTCTGACCCAACAAGCCCTGCGCAAAATTTTAAAGAACGGATAAAAGTTGAGCGTAGATTAGAAAAATGGATTCAAGAAAACAACAATCAAATGATGGTTACGGGTCACACACACAGACCTCGTTTTCCAGATAAAAATGAAATTCCATTTTTTAATGATGGAAGCTGTGTACACCCAAGATCTGTTACAGGTATAGAAATTGAAAACTTTGAAATTACACTCATAAAATGGTCTGTAATTACAAACGAAAACGGAACCATGCAAATTAAGAGAACTATTTTAGAAGGGCCAGAAAGTTTAACTCATTATATGTCTTAATTGTGAATTGCTGTACACCCATAAATAATGCTTTATTCTTTGCTTCTGTTGATGACATAACTGAGGAAATCTGGAATATTTTAGATTGTGAAAACAATATCTACTTTCAAAGAAATTTTTTAAAAGCAATCGAAAAAAATCACCCAGAAATTACTTTTTCTTACATTGTTTTAAAGGACGAAAATGATAAACCAATTGCATTTGCATCCATACAAATTATTAATTTTTATATCAACGGAATTAAAAACGATTTAGAAACTTTAATTAAAAAAGTTGAGCATTTTGGAAGGAAACTACATTTACTTCCTTCAAAAAAACCGCTTAAATTATTAATCTGCGGAAACACTTTTGTGAGTGGTGAACACGGAATTTTCATCAACCAAAATCAAGATAAAAGAAAAGTGATTAAAGACTTAGCTAAAGCAATTTCTCATTTTTCTAATTCTGATAAAAAACGAAAAGCAGACGCATATCTTTTAAAAGATTTTGTAAACGAGTCTTTATTTATTACTGATGAGTTAAAAGAAGATCGTTATCACCCTTTCTCAGTAGAACCTAACATGGTACTTACCATAAATGAAAATTGGCAAACTTTTGATGATTATTTAGCTGCAATGAAAACTAAGTTTAGAGTAAAAGCTAAAAAAGCATTCCAACTTAGTAAAACTATCAAAATCGAAGAAGTTACCTTAAAAAATATTGAAGAACAGTTACCAAAAATGACTGCTTTGTATAAAAAAGTTGCCGATAATGCCGATTTTAATTTAGGTGATTTTAATTTAGAATCTTATAAAAGTTTAAAAGAAAAATTAGGCAAAAATTACATTCTAAAAACTTATTGGTTAGATGATAAAATTGTTGGTTTTATCTCTGGAATCATCAATCAAAATTCTTTAGACGCACATTTTGTAGGTATAGATTACGAGTTAAATAGAGAATACGCCATTTACCAAAGAATGTTGTATGATTATATAGAAATTGCGATTAACAAACAACTCAAAACACTTAATTTTGGAAGAACAGCTAGTGAAATAAAAAGTTCTGTGGGTGCTGTTCCACAAGATTTAACAATGTATCTTCGTCATAAAAAAACGATTACTAATAAAATTTTAAAGTTATTTTTGCAACGAGTACAACCTACTCCATTTCAACAGAAATTTCCTTTTAAAAAATGAACTCCTGTCAATGAAAAATAGCAAAGAACTTATTGAACTTTTAAATCTTACAGATTTAGGTGAGAATAATTTTAGTGGAAATAGTGTTACTATAGGCAGCCCTAATGTGTTTGGTGGTCAGGTTTTAGCGCAAGCTGTACATGCAGCATATAGAACCATTCCTGAAACACGTTTTTTACATTCTTTACACTCGTACTTTTTGGAAGCTGGAGATTTAGAAATGCCTATTAATTATCATGTTGCAGAAATGAGAGATGGAGGTAGTTTTTCGACAAGAAGAGTAACTGCCAGTCAAAACAAAAAGACAATCTTTATTTTAGCTGCTTCTTTTCATAAAAAAGAAGATGGCTTCGAACATCAAACTCAAATAAATAAAGACATAAAACAACCTGAAGAGCTGTTAAGTTGGGATGAGATGCTAACTCAATTTGGTGATTTTTTGCCAAAATCTACCAAAGCTTTTTTAAGTATAGAAAGACCAATTGAGTTTAAACCTGTAAGAGTTCCAAATCTTTTAGACCCAAAAGATTTACCTGCTAACGAGCAAGTTTGGTTTCGTTTAAAAGGAGAAAAAACCATTTTAGATTGCAGAACTAAACAAGAAATTCTTACTTATATTTCTGATTACAACGTATTAAATGCTGCTTTTAATCCGAATGCCAGTACATACAATTTTGGAAACACAATGACGGCAAGTTTAGACCATTCTATGTGGTTTTTTAGAGATTTTAATTTTGATGATTGGATGTTGTTCTCTGCAGAATCTCCAAATGCTTTTGGAGCAAGAGGTTTGGCGAAAGGAAATATTTTTACAAGAGAAGGAAAATTGGTTGCCTCTTTTGCACAAGAAGGGTTGTTAAGACCTAAAATTAGCAAGTAATAAACAGTAGCAGTCAGCAAAATTATAAATTCAATGTCATTTCGAAATGAGTTTTTTAAACGATTGAAAAAATTCTAATAAAAATAAAAATTATGAGTCCATTTTTATACGTTTTAACCACAAACGGTTTGTTATTTTTATTAAGTATTATCTTTTGGAAATTTCCACCAAAAAAGATTAACAATTGGTATGGGTATAGAACGCATAAATCGATGTTAAATCAAAATATCTGGGATTTTGCAAATATTGTGTTTTCTAAAAACTTACTAATTTATGCTGGAATTTCGTTTTTAGGAGGGATGATTTTTGCCAATTTTGCAACAAAAGAATTAACCTGGCAACCTATGGTTTTAGTATTACTTTCTGTTTTAGTTAGTATCATAAAAACCGAGAAAGCTTTGGCTGATAATTTTACGGATGAAGGGAAAAAGAAGTAATTTTTAATTAAAAATACTTTGCTCTTTAAGGTAATTATAATTCTGAATTTTACAAATATCTATAATACTATGAAACAAAAAATCTGTTGAAATAGAATCGTTTTTTTTAGCTTTTAATTGATTAATTTCTTTAGGATAGTTTTCTTTAAATACGTCTGAAAACCATACCAACATTGCAGGGTTTTTAGAGGCAATATGTTCTTGAGCATGCAACCATTTTCCATCTTCTCCTAAAGTTTCACCATGGTCAGAGATATAAATTAAAATGGATTTTTGAGCGCTTTTTTTTAACTGATTTATTATTTTGTTCAAAAAATTATCTAAATATATAATTGTATTATCATAAGAATTAATAATTGCCTCTTTTGAAGATGCACCTAAATATTTACTTGAAACCACAGGTTTAAAAACCTCAAAATTCTTACTAATCCTATTGTTATAATACCAATGACTACCAATCATATGTAGTGTGGTTATTTTATTTGTGTTATGAGAATTATCAACCCAAAAGTAATCTAACAATTTTAAATCTTTCTCTTTCTTAAAACTTAAAAATGAATGAAATTTATCAATCAACTTCACCGTAGAATTAGAGTAAATTATATCTTTATAACTTTTTTCTAAAGATTGATTTCCTATCCATTCTGTCTCAAAATTAGCTTTATTTAAAACCGTATATAAACTTGTTACTTTTTTAAATTCGTTTTTTTGACGAATAGATTTATCTGTTAAAATTTGAGGTAAACTTTTAGCGGTATATGTAAAAGGAGTATATACCTTTTTAAAACTAATAAGGTTTTTCTGTTTTGATAAAAAAGGAGTTGTATTTCTATAATATCCATTTAAGGACAAATGATCTGCTCTAACAGATTCTCCTAAAACTAATACAATATGTAAATTATTTTCTTTAGTATAAACTTCTTCCTTTATCTTTTTTAGTTTGACATTAGGTTTATTAAAATACTTAAGAATTCCGAAGTAAACGCTATATGGAAGTCTATTTTTAAAGGCATCAAACTTATAATTCTCAACTAAGAAAAAAGTTAAAATTCCAAAAATTGAAGCTATAAAAAGAGGTGATTTGACACTTGCTTTTCTGTGTTTTTTATAAAACTTAAAGAATAAAAATATACTTAAAATAGATAACACAACAAAAAATACAAATTGAAAGCTAATTACATCAACAGCCACATCTATATTTGTTTCTATTATTGCTTGAATTGTACCAACCCCAATAGTTAGGTCTTGAGTATATACCCAAAAAGATATTGCTGAAAGCAATACAAACAATATTGGAAAGGTAAATTTAAATATCTTGTTAAATAAACTAAATATATAGACAAACCCAAATAAAGAGAAGTGTAGTAGTAAAAAGTGAGCCAAATAAATTACATTTCCTTTTAAACTTTTAAACGGAAAATGGACATAAGATGCTATAGTTATAAAAAAAGCAATTAAAACCTGTAGTATGAAGTGAAATTTAATTTCTTGTTTTAAATGTTTAAACTTATCCATTAAGAAGTATTATTGTGTAAAAACATATACTCTTTTGATTAAAATTGAATTATTAGTTTTTAACATAAAAGAGTTGTGCAGATTTTAAATTATATTACAAATATAGAGTTTTCATCAATAAGTATTTTTAACCTTATTTTATTCACAAGTTATTCTAAAGTATATATTATAGTGATTCTGTATCTTTGTTTAAGGTTTTTTACTGTTTTAGATAGTATTATTAGCAATTTAGATGTTTTTTAAATGAAAAAGAGAAATAAATATACACTTTTATTAATTGCTTTTTTATGTTTATTGTATTATCTGTACCCGTATAAAATTGAAGCGATTGGCTATTACCATAAAATTTGGGCTCACAGAGTAAACTCTATAGAAAAATTAAATTCTGCAGTAAATTATTTTGAGGGTATTGAATTAGATTTAGTATATAACTCAGATAAAAATTATTTTGATGTAAATCATCCTCCAACAAAATCTATAAATTTACATTTTGAAGAATATCTTAATAATTTAGAGAAAGAAAAATTTCCTTATTTATGGCTTGACATAAAAAATATTAAAAAAGAAAACGCTAAAACTATATTAGTAAAGTTAGTTACTTTTTTTAAGGCAAAAAGATATCCATTAAACAAAGTTTTAATTGAATCTAAAAATGCAAAAGAGTTACCAATTTTTGAAAAATCAGGATTTAAAACGATTTATTATTTACCCTATGAACTACACAAAAAAGACAGTTTAACTTTAGCTAAAGAAATTTTAAAAATTAAAAAAGTCATACTCCAGCAACCCAATATTGCAATATCTTCGAGTTTTAAAGATTATAATATATTAAAAAAAGAATTCCCTAAACATCCAAAATATATTTGGGCTTTGGTAAAACCAATACATTTTAATCACTTAAAAATTAGAAAAATTTTAAAAGACGAATCTGTTAAAATTGTTTTACTAAATTACCACTCTTTTAGGGGAAATCGATAATTATAAAATTTGATTAAATTCTTGCAAATTGTTCTTAAAAATTAGCCATAAAAGAAACCGATAAATTTCTACCAGGAGCTGCAACCCCAGAAGCAAACTCTACATAATGTTCATCAAACAAATTATTTACTCTTGCTTGCACAGTAAAATTATTGTTAACTAGATAACTTCCATTTAACCCGATAGTCATCCAACTTGGTGAGCCATAATACTTATCTATGTCATTGGTTGCATTTGCATTTATTATTGGTGTTAAATCATGATTATCTATCCCTTCTGTAATGTTAAAATCTGTAATATCTTTTTTACTATTAAAACGAATATCTGCACCAAGTTCTATTTTGTGATTCTTGTAATTCATTTCGAACTGACCAAATAATGGCGGAATGGAAGACATGGGTTCTTTTGTATCTAAAGTTCTTCCTTTGGTATAAGTTATAAAACCTGATGTATTTAACGTCTTAGAAACCTTTCCTAAATAATTTAATGTGTAACCAAAAACATAAGCCTTACCCTTGTTTTGATTAGAAACAGCAAAACCTTCTTCTCTATCAAAAAGTTGTTTTGTTTTGTTTCCGTTTGCATCTAATACAAAATCTCTTTGAATGTAATTATTTAGCAATGTGTAATAAAAATTTCCTCCTATTCTAAATTTTCTATCATTAAAATATTTTTGAAGACCAACTTCTGCATTATAAGCAAACTCAGGAGCTACATTAACGTTAGGAATGGTTACATTGCCCGATTTTTCACGAACTCTACCTACATCATCTATATTTGGAGAACGAAAACCTGATGACAATACACCATTGATTTGCCAATTTTTATTGGGTCTATACACATACCCCAAAGTAGCTGTAATAGCAGAATTATCGGTTTTAATCTTTGTATCTAAAAGCTGTATAAAAGTTTGATCTATCCAATTTGCCTCTAAATGTGTATTGGTAAAACGTATTCCAGAATTTAAGGTAGATTTGCTGCTTAAATCTTGCCTGTATCCTACATACATTGCAGAACTCATGTAACTGCTTCCACCATCTGGATAACGTGTTTGTACTTTAAAATTGTTAGAAAAACCATTAATTTTTCCGTTTACAATATTTAATTCTTTTCCATAAGCATTAGAAGTAACATTATTATACGCAAACTCTAATCCATAAGATAAATTTCTTTTTTTATCTTTAGTAAGTGGTACAGAAAAATCTGCATTTAAACTTAAAATGTCAACATTTTCTTCTCTATAAGAACGCTCTAAACTTCCAAATTTTCTTTGAATTCTACTTTCTTGAATATTTTGATACGCTAAAGTTATTACGCCTTCATCTATCCAGTTTTTATTAGGATTTATTAATAACTGAGAAGAAATAAGCAATCTGTTTTTCGGGCCATAATACCATTCTGCAAATTTTAAGGAAGATGTATCTGTAATATCTTTTAATTCTGTTAACCTATCAAAACGGGGTATCTCTGATGATGTAGAATATTGCAAGTTTATTTTTAAATCTGTATTTATAGACAATGGTACATAGAATTTTTGCAAAATATCGGTTTGATTGTATCCCGTATTTCTTAATAATTCTACGTCTGAATTTAAAGTAGGTGTTGCGTTATAATTGCCATTTACATTTTCTGAATAATAATAAACTTTACCCCAATCTACAAAACCATGATTTCTGTTAGAACCAGATTTTAAATCTCCAAAATTTGAATATGATATACTTGTAAATGATGCCCAATCTCTAAAACGAACTTCTGCTGACACATTTGTAGTAATTTCATGGTTTACACTAGAGAACCTTGAAAATAATTGACTTATTACTTCTTTTTCTTCAGATAACTTTGGTGTTTTTGTATAATAATGGATAACCCCTCCTAAGGCATCAGAACCATAAATAACAGACGAAGGACCAAAAACAACCTCAGTTTTGTCTAACATATTTGGTGCAACACTTATCGAGTTTTGCAAGTGTCCTTTTCTATAAATGGCATTATTCATTCTAACTCCATCTACCACTAATAAAACACGATTAGATTCCATACCACGAATTACAGGGCTACCTCCTCCAAATTGAGATTTTTGTACTTTAATTCCAGGAATGGTTGCTAATAAATCGGCTGAGGTTTGTGGTGATACTTTTTGAATATCTTTTGTTGATAAAACTGCAATTTGTTCTGCAATTCTTTTGGTTTTTTCTGCCTTTTTAAATACAGATAAAACCACTTCATCTAATTGCTCTGATTGTTTTTTAAGATATACAACAAACTTTTGTTGCTGTAATGTATTCTTTTTTAATTTTAAGACGGCATAAGAAATGTGAGAAAAAATAATAATCTCGTTTTTTTTAAAAGAAGAAATATCTACAAATCCATTATTATCTGTAGATAAATTAATGGTTAAAGACTCATTAAAGACGGTAACATTTTTTACCACTTTACCAGTTTGCTTATCTATAACCTTAGCTTTCTGAGAGAAGGCAACACTATTTATTAAAAAAAAGAAAACGAAAACAAAATACCTCATCAACTAAAAACTGCTTCTAAAATTTGTAACGATTTTGGATGTTTAAAACCGTCCAAATGTAGTTCAAAATATCGAATTATTATTTTTAAAACCAATTGTCTTTCTTGTTTGCTAAAAGACACATTTTCTATACTATCAAAATTTATGCCTAACAGCTTTTTAAATTGATTAAATTGATTTCCTGAAATGATATTTTTATGTGAAGTAGTATTTGTAAAATTACCTTCTATCAAATCGAAACCTAATTTATCTTTTTTAGACAAGTCTGGGTAAAAACCTAAAAACCTTGTTAAATTTAGCAAAAATAATAAATGAAAATTAGCAATTTTATGATGATGGTCTAACCAAACCAAACCTGTTTCTAAATAATTAAAGAGTAATTTATTTTTTTCTTCTTCTTTTATAGCATGCGATAATACTTCTGATAAAAATAAAACTACAGATTGCTTTACAATATCTTTATAAATAGTTTTGTAGGGATTAAAAATTTGAACTTCTTTAATCGCATTTAAAGTACCTTTGTTGTTATGGTTGGCAACAATTTTTAATTGTGTTAAAGGCTGAAAATAAGCCGCTTTAATTCCTCTTTTTTTTGCCTTTAAAACACCTCTAATTAAATACGATTTTAATCCTTGTTCTAAGGTAAAGCATTTTACAATTAAGTTAGAATCACCATATTTAAGAGTGCTTAAAACAATAGCTTTTGTTGTTACAACAGCCATTTTAGTTTACAATTGCAATTTTAGTAACGGCATTTTCAGAAGCATCATCATTTGATAATAAGACAATATAAACTCCAGAAGCAACTTTTTTTCCTGCAAGATTTGTTTTGTCCCAAACTACTTTTCCTCCTTGCAGTTCTTGACCTTCTACCACATTTGTTTCATAAACCAAATTTCCAGAAACATCTAAAATCTTAACATTGGTTCCTTTAGGTAAATGGTTTCCATTTCTTCCATCTATAGTAACCGTTTCATGGTTTCTTAAAGCAGGGTTTGGATACGCGTAAACATCCGTTAAAACATCACCAAAAGGAGCAACTTTACTGTTGTAAGCAACTATACCTTTATTTGTTGCAAAATATACTTTACCTGTAGTATTGTCTACGGCTATTTTAACAATTTTATTAGATGGAAGTGGAGAGTTTTGTTTGCTAAAGTTTGCTAATGTATTTTGTCCGTTAGGATTTGTGTAAATTACACCTCCATTATCTGTTCCAAACCATTTGTTATCTGCACCATCTACAACTATAGAGTTTACAGTTTGATCTCCTAACAATCTATCTCCAAAGCCATCTTCATTTGCATTAATTACAACCGGATTTGCATTAGGTGTGGTATCTTCAAAAACACCAGATGCATTATTATAAACTACCATACCAGATTGGGTTCCAATCCAAACTCTATTATTACCATCTATTGCGATTGTTCTTACGTTTACATCTGGTAAATTCCCCATGTTTGGTGTAGCTATAAAAGCTTTCTTTCTATCTCCATTCTCATTATAAATATATACTCCATTTCTTCTAGTAGCTAACCATATTGTATTATTTCTATCTATAACTAATATATTGGTTTCTTGAGCCTTATTGGTTTGTAAGCTACTTAAATCGTATGAAGACCAAGTATTGCTTGGTGATAATTTTTTAAGTTTTTTTGCTGCAAGTGCATCTGCCAACCATAAATTACCTCTGCTGTCAAAAACGGACCCACTTATTCTTGTTGTTATATAATTAGGTCCTGAAGATGAAAAATCTGATAACGGGCTATTTCTAGAATTGTAAAAGTTAACAATTTCATCATTTTCTACTTCTAAAAGACCTCCTCCTGAAAAAATATTACCGTCATTAGTCTGTGCAAAAGAGCTTATAAAAACACGATTTTCGTTTTCTTTATCAATATTAACATCAACAAGATCTAAAAAAGGCGTGTCTAAAGAAAACCGTTTGTTTATCCATTTTTCTCCATTAAAATGGCTAAACCCTCTTCTATTACTAGCCGGAACATAAGAAGATGCATCATAACCACCATAAACTACCCATAGGTTTTGATTAAATACAGACAAAGAAAAAACATCATTAGATAATGGTCCATCTGGATGAATCTCTAAATAGTTATTTAACTGTGCAGATGTAGTGTTTAATATTCCGAATTTTTTTGTGGCCAAAAAAACAGTATTATTTTCGAAAAAGGAGTTATTTAAAGTATAATCAAACTCTGTACTGGAAGAAAATTGAACTACTTGATTCATCAATGGGTTTAATACTATTGCAGAATTTTGAAGTGTTACAGACAAATGTGAAGATGAAGATTTAATAGAATTAATATTTTCTCCGAAATTTCTAATTTCGGTTAAATTTCCGTTATTTAATGTGTATAGAATCGAGCCTTGAATGACATACAATTGATTATCGAACAACTCAATTTCCTTAAAATTTCTATTAGAAAAATCTTGTTTCCAATTCTTAAAATCTATTAATAAATTGCTTGTTAAATCTGCTGAAAAAATTCCGTTTTCGGTTACTGCATAAATGAATCCGTTAAAAACTTCTGTTTGGTTAACTGTTAAAGAACTAGAATTATTGCCAATAAAATAAGTATCGCCAAATTCTAATTTATCAATATCATAAACCACGATTCCGAAAGGTGTAGATAAGTACAGCTTGTTATTATGTTCTTTGATATGGTTTATGGTTTTTTCTCCAGATTCATTAAAATTTAAAATATCTGAAGAAATTGTAATTGTTCCATCATCATCTACAACTTCTAAAAGTCCATTTTCATAACCTATGATTAATCGTTTAAAACTATTACTGTAATAAATAGATGTTGTTGTTTCTCCAGATAACCCTTTAACTGAAGATAGTTTATCTATTTCTTTAGTAGAAATATTATAGGTAAAAACGGCATTATCTGCCAAAGCATAAATAACATTATCTACTTTTACAAAATCTTTTACGCTATTATAAGAATAAAAATCTTCCCAAGAATCGCTATAATCTGTCTGTGCATAAAAAAAGACGCTAAAAAGGAAAAAATAAAGTGAAAAGAGTTTTTTCATTGTTTAATTTTGATTCTCAAAGATATTTATTTATTGTTTAATAACGAGAAAACAACTTACATTAGTACAAAAATAGATAGGAATTTATGAGTATTGAAATAGAAAGAAAATTTTTGGTTAAAAATAATGATTATCAGAAAGAAAGTTTTAAAAAAAGAAACATTAAACAAGGGTATTTAAATTCTAACCAAAATAGAACTGTAAGAATTAGAATTGCCAATGATAATGCTTTTATAACTATTAAAGGCAAATCGAATATTTCTGGTACTTCCAGATTTGAATGGGAAAAAAAGATTAATGTAAAAGATGGTGAAAAATTACTTTTATTGTGTGAATCTTCTGTTATTGATAAAACGAGATTTTTAGTAAAAAAAGGAAACCATATTTTTGAAGTTGATGAGTTTTATGGCGACAATGAAGGCTTAGTAATTGCCGAAGTTGAATTAAATTCTGAATTTGAAACGTTTAACAAACCAAGTTGGTTAGGAAAAGAGGTTACTGGGCAAAAAAAATATTATAATTCGAGTATTAGCAAACATCCTTTTAAAAATTGGACATAAAAAAACCTCGAACTAAAGTTCGAGGAAATTTAATAAACCTACCCCCTAAATAAGATTTATAAACTCAACTAATTAACATAAGTTAATATTGTCAAGTTTTACAAAAGTAATTTTTTTTTATGAAATACTCAAATTTTGAGTGTTTTTTTGTTTTTCTCAGATTTTAAGTTAAATCTTTAAAGAATAAGCAACTATAAAGTGTAAATAGCTATAAAATGACTAAAACTTCCTAACAAAACAAATAAATGAAAAATTGCATGATTAAAGGATAATCTCTTAATTGTGTACAAAATAGCTCCAAAAGTGTAAAAAACACCTCCAGCAATTAATAAATTTAATCCTTCTTTACTCAACACGTTCATTAATGGCTTTATAAAAAACATTACCTGCCACCCCATTAACAAATACATTGCAGTAGATATTTTATCATATTTTCCGGTAAAAAAGAGTTTTAAAATTACTCCAGTTAAAGCAAAAACCCAAACTGCAATAAACATATACCAACCTAATTGAGAATCTAAACCAACCAAACAAAAAGGAGAATAGCTGCCAGCAATTAACACATAAATAGCTGCATGGTCAAAAATATTTAATCTCCTTCTTTTCTTAGGATTCTTTGCTGCATGATAAAAAGTTGAAGCAGCATATAAAATGATTAAACTCAATCCGTAAATAATAAAACTTATAGGTTTCCAATAACTTGAATAAGAAATAGCTTTGAATATTAAAAAAGGAAAAGCCACAATACTTAGAACTAAACCCAAACCATGAGACCAAACATTTAATCGTTCTTCAGTTTCAGAATATTTATGATTTAATTTTTCGCTCATTATTTCTATTTGTGTCTTTCATATATTTTTTATCATTAGCTAAATCATTATGAATAATATCAAAAGTTTTTTGTTGTAATGATTCCATATCTTCCAAATTTAACCCTTTGGTAGGAATAAAATTATGCTGTCTAATTCTAAAAACTCCTGGGCCACCTTTTAAAAAATCCCAAGAAAAAAATCGCTTACAATCGTAATAAACTTGGGGTACAATAGGTATTTGAAACTCAATAGCCAAACTAAATGCTCCTTTTTTAAATGGAGCTAAAACCACATCTTCGGTTGGTACTAATCCTTCAGGAAAAATTGCCATACTAACACCGTTTTGCAATCTTTTTTTTGCCATTTCAAATACTCTTTTTCTGCTTTTAACACTACTTCTATCAACCATAATCACAGCTTTTTTATAGAAAAACCCAAAAACAGGAATTTTAGCCAACTCTTTTTTTCCCACAAAAACAATTGGGTTTTTACTTAATACTATTAACACAAATGGATCCATAAGTGATGCATGATTAGGGCAAAACATGTAACTTTTATTTGGTTCTATTTTTTGATCTAGTTGAATATTTAAACGAAAGCCCATTCCGTAAATCAGCACTTTAGACCAAATTCTAACTAATTTCCATAATAAGTGATAATATTCTTCTTTTGCTGTAAAAATGATTAATAATGGCGACATTAAAATAATTGTGGTAAACATTAGAATGTAAAACCACAATCGCCAAATTAAAAGAAAAGGAATTTTTAAATACTTCACAGAATCTATAAACGTTAATTTAAATTTTAAATTATTTATAAAACAACCCAAGATTCAAAAGTAGTAATATTCTTTTGTTTGATTGATTTTATAAATCAAAACCTTACTTTTGCGCTCTAAGAGCGTTTAAGTTCTTATTCTTACGCTAAATTAGTAAATCAAAAAATTATGTCTAGAATTTTAACTGGTGTGCAAAGTACAGGAACACCACATTTAGGAAATTTATTAGGAGCCATTTTACCAGCCATAGAAATGGCAAATAACCCTGAAAATGAAGCTTTTTTATTTATTGCAGATATGCATTCTTTAACGCAAATTAAAGATGGAAATCAGTTAAGAGAAAATACGTATAGTACTGCTGCAACTTGGTTAGCTTGTGGCTTAGACATTAGTAAAACTGTTTTTTACAGACAAAGTGATATTCCTCAAGTAACAGAATTATCTTGGTATTTAAGCTGTTTTTTTCCTTATCAACGTTTAACATTAGCGCACAGTTTTAAAGATAAAGCAGACCGTTTAGCTGATGTAAATTCTGGGTTATTTACGTACCCAATGTTAATGGCTGCTGATATTTTATTGTATGATGCAGAAATTGTTCCTGTTGGTAAAGACCAATTGCAACACTTAGAAATGACACGTGATGTTGCCAATAGACTAAATAATAATGTAGGCGAAACCTTAATTATCCCTGAGGCTAAAATACAAGAGCACACTAAATTAGTTCCTGGAACTGATGGCGAAAAGATGAGCAAATCTAGAGATAACATTATCAATATTTTCTTAACAGATAAGAAGTTAAGAAAACAAATAATGAGTATTAAAACAGATAGTAAAGCTTTAGAAGAACCTAAAAACCCTGATACTGACAATGTTTTTGCTTTATACAAATTATTGGCTTCTGATAATCAAATTACAGAAATGCGAGCCAATTACGAGGGCGGAAATTATGGTTATGGGCACGCAAAACAAGCGCTTTACGAATTAATTATAGAGAAATTCTCTACTCCAAGAGAACGCTATCGTCATTTTATGAATAATAAGCATGAAATTGATGAGGCACTAAAAATTGGTGCTGCAAAAGCAGCCTTAATTGCTAATGATGTTTTAAAAAGAGTTCGAAATAAGATAGGTTATTAAATGTGTTTTTACAAATATATTCTCTAAAAAAACCACGCAATTTGCGTGGTTTTTTTTTTATATTTTTTGAGAGCTTATATTAAAGCCATTGACAGATTATTCCTCCCATAATTGCTAAAGTAACAATCCAATAACCAGCATTAATTGCCACATATTTAAATGATCTTTTCTCGAACATTGCAATTATTGACAAAATTGGCAGTACAAAAACAACACCAGACATTATTCCATGAATAACACCATGATGAAATGTTCTAAAACGATCTCCATATTTACCAACAAAATCTTGAAAATACGTAAAAGCTTCGCCTGTTTGTTCATTAAATCCAGGTTCATTAATTAAGGTCTGAAAAATACCCATTTGATGAATTACTATAAACTGTAAGAAGAAAGCAATTAAAAAACTAAATATATAACTCAATATAAATACTTTAGCCATATTTTGTCCTTCTAAAGATTCTTTAGTAAAACCCATTTCTTTCATCCAAGCATTTCCAAATAATGGTCCATACCAAACAAAGCCAATTATCATTGGGATAATTGCTGCAATTAATAAGATGTAATAATTCATTTCCATGATAAAAAAGTTTAACGGTTGAATACCAAATATAAGAAATAAGAAATAAACATTGTTTTTATTGCTTAGTTGTTAGCCTATAAAACCATTAAGTTACAGCCTCTTATATCAGAATTATCAAAGCGTCCAATAATTTCGAAAGTATTATTTTTATAAACTTTTCCTAAATCTTGAGTAGCAATAAAAGAACACGAATTATAGTTGGCTAAATCTATTACATTAATACCTCCTGTTCTTTCGGGTTTTTGAATAGTTAAAGCATCTTCTGTATCTCTTGTTAAAATTTTCATCCAAGGTGGTGTTTCAAAAATTCCATTTCCTTTAGAGTAGGCTTGACTGAGCAATTCTGTCATTCCATATTCAGAATGAATATTATCAACACCAAATTCTTTCTGAAGTATTTCATGTAATTCTTGGCGAACCAACTCTTTTCTTCTTCCTTTCATTCCGCCAGTTTCCATAATTATGGTATTTTTAAGTTTGAATTGATGGTGCTCTACTAAATCTAACAACGCAAACGAAACCCCGATTAAAAGGGTTTTTTGCCCTTTTTTTTCTAATTCTTGTAATTTTTCTGCTAATCCTGCTATATTATTTAAATAAAATCTACTTTCTCTGTTTTTGGTTTTTTTTATTAAATCATCTACCATAAAAACCAAAGAAGACCCTTTTCTTTCTAAATAATTAGGCAACAAAGCCAACACAACATAATTTTCTATATCTCCATAAAAATGAGTAAACCCCTTTACATAGCTTTCTTTATAAAGATTAATATCTGTTACAAAATGCTTACTAGTTGTAGCACCTGTTGTACCAGAACTTATAAAGGTTTTTTCTACTTTGTTTACTGTAGAAACTACTTTTCTGTTTTTAAAAAACTGAATTGGTAAAAACGGAATTTCTTCTACCTTTTTAACACCAGAAGGATGTATATATAACAAATCACAAAAAGAACGATATACTTTATTATTTTGAAACTGATGTTTAAAAACCTCTAAAGCTATTTTATTAAAATCTTCTTTAGTTTGAATGTTAAAAATTTGTTCTTTCATAATTTCTACAAAAATACCATTATTCCACGCAACCTTTTAACAAATTTAGCATCTTGTAAGTATGAAAGTAATATTTATATTTTTCTCAATTGTCTTTTTAACTTCTTGTCCAAATCAAGAAGACATACATTATACAACATGTAACACCAGTAATCCTTTAGAAGATTTAACTTGGTTAAAAGATTTTAAGGTATCTTTTGAAGCGTCTGGTGCAGTTAGAAAAAGTAAAATTATACAATATACTTATAAAGATGAAACTGTTTTTTTAATAGATAATTGTTATGATTGTGCAAACAATTTAACCACTGTTTACAATTGTAAAGGAGAGGTTATTTGCGAATTTGGAGGTCATGCTGGGGTAGACACTTGTCCTGATTTTAAAAACGAGGCTTTTTTAGATAGAATTCTGTATGAAAACTAAGGTATTCTTTGTATTGATTTTAAGTTTTGTACTTGCTTTTTCTTGCGAAACCATGAATAATGAGAACGAAGAAAAAACACTTTTTATAGCTTCTAAAACAATTAACTGTATTGGTGTTATTCCGCAACAATGTTTACTGGTTAAAACAAAAGACAAAGAAGATTGGGAGTACTTTTACTCAACCATTTCGGGTTTTAATTACGAAGAAGGATTTGAGTATGTAATTGTAGTTTTAGAAGAAAAAGTTAACAACCCGATAGAAGATTCTTCTTCATCTAAATATTCATTGATTAAAATAGAATCGAAAATAAAAAAAACATCAAAAAATTTACCTAATTAAATTCTTTACAGATGCATTTAAAAAAACTTTTTTTACTTATATTTTCTATACTTTTTATTGCTTGCGAAAGTAATGAAACAGACATCAATACAGACAACTTATTACTTGGTGTTTGGGTTGAACCCCAATATAATGGCGAAACAACAACATTTAAAAGAGGAAATTCTTTACCAAATAAAGGCAATGGAATTTCTTTTTTATCTAATGGAAATCTTATAGAACGTACTTCTGGTTTTTGTGGCACACCCCCACTTACCTTTTTTAACATAGAAGGTACTTTTATTTTAAATGATAGTTTAATTACCATTAAAACTAATAATTATCCTTCTAATTATGCTTGGAGAATTATTTCTCTTTCTGAATCTAAATTAGTTGTAAAAAGAGAACTTACAGCTCAAGAAATAGATCATAGAGCTTTGATGGACTTATTTTATGAAATTGAAAATTTAGCATATAGTGTTACCTGTACCAATGCAACCAATTGGCAGTTTACTCCTTATGTTGCTAAAGCATGTGGAGGTCCACAAGGTTACATTGTTTACTCTAACCAAATAGATACTCAATATTTTTTAAATAAAATAGCAGCTTACACTCAAGCAGAAAAAGACTATAATTTTAAATGGGCAATTGTTTCAGATTGTTCTATTGTAAATCCTCCTAAATCTATAGAATGTAAAAACGGATATCCAATACTAAAATATTAACTCTAAAAATTAAAAAATTATGAAAAAAAATTTACTGCTATTATTTGGATTACTCTTTTTTTATTCGTGTTTAAACACAGATAGTAGAGAATCTTATACTACAGAATTTTTACCCGTAGATGAAGCAATTACACCAGCAAGTTTAACTTTTGGTGAAATAGATACAATTACAGTAAAATACACATTACCAAATAGTTGTTATGTTTTTGATAGAATTCATTACGAATATCAAGATACAGCAAGAATTGTTGCAGTATCTTCTTTATATTTTTTAGACAAAGATTGTGAAGAAATAAGTACAAAAGGAGAATATAAATTTACCATAAGAACATCTCAAGAAGAAGATTATATTTTTAAATTTTTTAAAGGAAGAGATAGTAATGGTGAAAATATTTTTGAGGAAGTGATAGTTCCTGTAAATTAGAACCATCAAACTCGAAGAACTCATAGAACAATGCTGCCAAGAAAAATTGTCAGCACAATCACAGCTTTATCAAATTTATTCTGATAAACTATTTGCTGTGTGTTTAAAATATTGTAGAAATTATGAAGATGCAGAAGATACTTTGCAAGATAGTTTTATAACCATTTTTAAAAAAATTAATCAATATAAAAACAAAGGTTCTTTTGAAGGTTGGTTAAAAAGAATAACCATAAATACAGCGTTACAGAAATACAGAGATACAGCAGCGATTCAAGTTGTTGATAAAATTTTAGAAAATAAAAAAACAGAAGAAATAAATTTTAAATACTTAACAATAGATGTAAATATCTTATTAGGCTTTATTCAAAAATTACCAGACAGATATCGTATGATTTTTAATTTATATGTTTTAGATAACTATTCTCACAAAGAGATCTCTAAACTTTTAGGTATCTCTGAAGGAACATCAAAATCTAACTTATCAAGAGCTAGAAAAATTTTGAAAGAACAGATTAAAAATTATCAAGCAACAACAGAATAATGAACAACAACTTAGATAAATTATTTCAAGAAAACCTTAAAAATTTGGAGGCAACACCAAATAAAAGGGTGTGGAATAACATTGAAACTAAATTAAAAAAGAAAAAAAATAGACTTGTTCCTTTATGGTGGTTTGCAACAGGTGCTGCAGCCTTATTTATTTTAGGTTTATTAGTTTTTCCTATTTCTAATAATGATAAGTTTATCGATAAAAACGACTCGAATATTATTACTGAAACTCCAGAAACAGAACTAAAACCCAAACAAATTAAAAGTCTATCAAAAGATTCTATTCAAAAAAAATCTATTCTTGTTGCAGAAGAAAATAAAATTCTTAAATCTAACAAACAAGAAAAGAAAACGCTCAATAAAAAAGAAGAAAAAAAGAAATTAGTTAGCACAAAAAACGCTATGAAAAAGATTTTTTTAGCTAACAATTCTATTAAAAATGATGTTGCACCTGCATTAAAAAAAGAGGAAACAAGCCTTACTAAAAAAAATACAGACAAACCCATTACATCTAAAGAAATAACAGCTAAGGTTACTTTAAAAAAAGAAACTAAAAAAATAGATATAAATAGTGTTTTAGAACAAAAAGATTCTATTAGTTTTAATAAAAAAACAATTAGTAAATGGTCTATTGCTCCTGTTTTTGCTGTTTTAAGCTCTAATTCATTTTCAAATTCTTCTCCAATAGATAAAGGTTTGTCTAATTCTACAATCGGAAAAAACTCAATCTCTTACGGAGTTCAGGTTTCTTTCAAACTCAACAAAAAATGGACCATCCAATCTGGGGTTCACTTGCAAGAAATGAGTTACGTAAACAATAATGTAATAGCTGTTTCTACTATTTCTACCCAATCTTCATCAATTTCTTTTAACTCTAATAGCTCAGTTACATTTGCAAATGCTGCTACAAATCAGAATTCAGATATTGTAAGTACTTCTTTAAATAGATCTAATTTAAGTGGAGATTTAACACAAAAATATGGGTACATAGAAATACCTTTAGAAATAAAATATAATTTTTTAAGTTCTCGTAAATTTAACACTCAAATTGTAGCTGGGTTTAGTTCTCTATTTTTAAATAAAAACGAAGTAAATTTAAACTCTCAATTTGTTTCAAGGTTTGGAAAAGCAACCAATTTAAATAACATAAATTTTAGTGGAAACTTAGGGTTTGATTTTGGTTACTCTCTAAATAAAAATTGGTCTTTAAATCTTACCCCTATGTTTAAGGCACAATTAAATACTTTTAGCGAAAACTCTAATGGGTTTTCACCTTTTAATATTGGAATATATTCGGGTATAAAATATCAATTTTAACCTTTAAACGATAAAATTGATATACTTAACCTATTTCTATTAAACTTTAACCAAAAATAATCGCAAATACTTTATTTATAGATATTTTTGTTTAAAATAACTTTTAAGAGATAATGACTTTTTTAGCAACCACATACAGAACTTTAAGCGGTACAAAAGAAATCATAGAAATACCTAACAAAAAAGAAACTGAATGGGTAATCTATAAAGACGGAAAACCAACATATTATACCGATTTTTATGATTTAAAAATAGAATCTAATGCTATGATGAATAGTTTAGTTTTATGTACTAAGAGATCGTTAGATGAAGTTTTAGAACTTATCAACCAAAGAAATAACATAAATTTATCTGTACCAAAAGTAACACGTTTAGGCTTTAAAAAGAAAATAAAATCTGTAGAAAAAGAATTAGACTTAAAACCTATTCCAGAAGAATGGTTAGCTTATTCTTTATAAATCTTAACAATTAAGATTCCTTTATCGTCCATAGAAGCCCTATACATTCCAGCAGTATTAAACTCAAAAGACATATTTCCATTTTTATCTAAAGCTACTACACCTCCTGTACCGCCTAATTTAGTTAGTTTATTTTGAATAACATCTGTTGTTGCAGCTTTTAAAGATTTATTTTGATATTCCATCTGTGCAGAAATATCATAAGCAACTTGACTTCTAATAAAATATTCGCCCCATCCTGTAGATGAAACTCCACAAGTTTTGTTATTAGCGTAGGTTCCAGAGCCAATAATTGGCGCATCTCCTATTCTACCCCAGCGTTTATTAGTCATTCCTCCTGTAGATGTTCCTGCTGCAATATTTCCGTTTTTATCTAACGCAACACAACCCACTGTGCCGAATTTAGCATTTTTAATATCTGCATCATAAAACGCAGCTTTTTTATCATCATGATCTAACTCGGTTTTATTTTTATTTTTTATTCTTTGAAGCGATTTAAAACGTCTTTCTGTGTAAAAATAACTTGGGTCTACAATTTCTAATCCTTTTTCCTTTGCAAATATTGATGCACCTTTTCCAGAAAGCATTACATGATCAGAATCTGTCATAACTTTAATTGCCAATTCTATTGGGCTTTTTACATTAGTAACTCCTGCAACTGCACCAGCATTTAACGTTTTTCCATCCATAAAAGAAGCATCCAACTCATTCGTTTCTTCATGGGTAAATACAGCGCCTTTTCCAGCATTAAATAATGGCGATTCTTCCATTACTTGAATCGTTTGCATAACAGCTTCTGTACTTGTTCCTCCATTTTTTAAAATTGCATGCCCAACCTTTATTGCTTCCTCTAACTTAGCTTTGTATGCAGTTTCTGTTTCTACAGTCATATTCTTTTTTAAAATAGTTCCTGCTCCACCATGAATAACAATTGCAAAATCGTTTGTCTTTACAATTTTTTTGTTTTTTAATGATGGTTTTTCTGTTTCACATCCAACAAAAATTAGCAAAACAGACAAAATAAAAAATACTTTTTTCATAATTTATTGTTTAATTTTAAACAAAAACAATAATTTTTGTTTAATTTATTAATTAATGAAATTATTTGTAATTTCGTTCTTCGAATGTAAACAACTAAAATGGAACTACAAAATGACAGATTTTGGAATAAAAGAAGCACTACAAACTTTAGGCTTAAAAAATATTAACGAAGGAACATCAACTGGAAAGAATAATTTTTCTAACGGAGATATTATTGAAAGTTTTTCTCCAGTAGACGGAAAGTTAATTGGAAAAGTTAAAGCAACTACAGAAGAAGACTATAAAAAAGTAATGCAAACTGCTTCTGAAGCTTTTAAAACTTGGAGAAAAATGCCAGCTCCACAACGCGGTGAAATTGTACGTCAGTTTGGAGAAAAGTTACGTGAGAAAAAAGAAGCTTTAGGTAAACTAGTTTCTTACGAAATGGGAAAAAGCTATCAAGAAGGATTAGGTGAAGTACAAGAAATGATTGACATCTGTGATTTTGCAGTAGGTTTATCACGTCAATTACATGGTTTAACTATGCACTCTGAAAGACCTGGACATAGAATGTATGAGCAATACCATCCTTTAGGAATTGTCGGTATTATTTCTGCATTTAATTTTCCTGTTGCAGTTTGGGCATGGAATACTGCTTTAGCTTGGATTTGTGGAGATGTGTGTGTTTGGAAACCAAGTGAAAAAACACCTTTGTGTGGTGTTGCTTGTCAGAACATTGCAGCAGAAGTTTTTGCTGAAAATAATTTACCAGAAGGAATTTCTTGCTTAATTAATGGGGATTATAAAGTGGGAGAATTTATGACAAAAGACACCAGAATTCCTTTAGTTTCTGCCACTGGAAGTACACGTATGGGGAAAATTGTAGCCAAAGAAGTTGCAGGGCGTTTAGGAAAATCTTTATTAGAATTAGGAGGTAATAATGCCATTATTGTTACCCCAGATGCAGATATAAAAATGACCGTTATTGGAGCTGTTTTTGGTGCTGTGGGTACAGCAGGACAAAGATGTACTTCTACAAGAAGATTAATTATTCATGAATCTATTTACGACAAGGTAAAAGATGCTATTGTAAAAGCTTATGCCCAATTACGTATTGGAAATCCTTTAGATGAAAACAACCATGTAGGTCCTTTAATTGATACTGATGCTGTTAAAATGTACATAGCCGCTTTAGAAAAAGTAGTAGCAGAAGGCGGAAAAGTTATTGTTAAAGGCGGTGTTCTTTCTGGTGAAGGTTATAAAAGTGGTTGTTATGTTAAACCTGCAATTGCTGAAGCAAAAAATGATTTCAAAATTGTACAACACGAAACATTTGCTCCTGTTTTATATTTGTTAAAATATACAGGTGATGTAACAAATGCTATAGAAATCCAGAATGGAGTTGCACAAGGATTATCTTCTGCAATAATGACTAATAACTTGCGAGAAGCTGAAGCATTTTTATCAGTTGCGGGTTCAGATTGTGGAATTGCAAATGTAAATATTGGTACTTCTGGAGCAGAGATTGGAGGTGCTTTTGGTGGTGAAAAAGAAACTGGTGGAGGACGTGAATCTGGTTCTGATGCATGGAAAATTTATATGCGTAGACAAACCAATACTATTAATTATACTACAAATTTACCTTTAGCACAAGGTATAAAGTTTGATCTCTAAGGATTATTAAGTATTAAAACAATAATAAAAACCAACTCTTTTTGAGTTGGTTTTTTCTTTTAATTAGCCTCCAAAACAACTAAGTTAACACAACAAAACGCTCTCTATTCTCATAATTCTAAGAGCTTCTATAAGTTAAACATTATAGTTGTTAAACTTTTATATTAATTTTAAACCATCTTCTACTTACTAAGTCTAAAGTTTATGAAATTAGCACATATACAGCATCTTTATAATAGAATTGGTTTTGGAATTACCCCAAAAGAACTAAAACATCTTTCTAAAAAACCTCAAAAGCAAGTTGTAAATTCAATTTTTGAAAATTCAAAAACAACAACACCTGTCACTGTAGATTTATCTTTTTTAAAAGAGTATAAAGTAACCGATTTTAAGAAAAAAGAAATAAGACAAGCTATTCAAAAAAAGAGTAGAAAAAAAGTTAAAGAATTTGGTATTGCTTGGTTTAATAGACTAAAAAACCCTTCTGAGGTTTTACGTGAAAAAATGACCTTATTTTGGGCAAATCATTTTGTTTGTCAAAGTAATAATATCTTATTTATTCAAAACTATAACAATGTATTACGAAAAAATGCATTAGGCAGTTTTAGAGAATTTACCAAAATAGTTTCTAAAGAAGCAGCCATGTTGGGGTATTTGAACAATAAGCAAAATAAGAAAAAAAGTCCGAATGAAAATTTTGCTCGTGAACTTATGGAGTTATTTACACTTGGACAAGGGCACTATACAGAGAAAGACATTACAGAATCTGCAAGAGCGTTTACAGGATATAATCATAATTTTAGAGGAAAATTTGTCTTAAAAAACAGACATCATGATGAAGGAGAAAAAACATTTCTTGGCAAAAACGGCAATTTTAATGGCGATAATATCATCGATATTATTTTAGAGCAAAAACAATGTGCTACTTTTATTTGCGAAAAAGTGTATCGTTATTTTGTAAATGATACTATCAACAAAAAACACATTGATGAAATGACAGAAGTTTTTTATAAAGACTATAACATAGAAAACCTAATGCGTACTGTTTTTCTTTCTAAATGGTTTTATGATGAAAAAAATATAGGTGCAAAAATAAAATCGCCAACAGAATTTTTGGTAGGTATAAATACAGTTGTACCTTATAAAATGCTCAGAGAAAAACAATTGCTATTGTTGCAAAAACTATTAGGGCAAATGTTAATGAACCCACCAAACGTTGCTGGTTGGAAAACAGGTAGAAATTGGATAGATAGCAACACCATTGTTACTCGTTTAAGGCTTGCTTCTGTTCTTCTAAATAATGCACAAATTACCTATTCTGATAAAGGTGATGAAGAAGCAGATATTTCTGATTTTAAATCTAAAAAACTAAGAAGAAAAACATTTATTAAAATGGAAGCAAACTGGGAAACATTTAAAAGAAATTACAAAAATACTTCTAAAAAAGAGTTAATTCAGTTATTAGTTACTCCAAAATTAAGTGTAGAAACAGAAGCTATGTTACTTAAAAATAAGCAAATGCCATTGCAAGATTTTTGTGTTCAATTAATGAGTTTACCAGAATATCAACTTTGCTAATACATTAGAATTATGAAACGTAGAGATTTTTTAAAACAGTCAACTTTAGCTTCAGGAATGTTTTTTGTCCCTCAATTTTTAAAAGCTTTTGAGAGCATCCCAAACAAAACGTTTGGCAATAAAAAAGTAGTAATTGTTCAACTTAAAGGAGGTAATGATGGGTTAAACACCGTAATTCCTTTTCAGAATGATATCTATTATCAGCAAAGAAAAACCATAGCTATTCAACACAATAATATACTAAAATTATCTGATGAAGTTGGTCTGCATAAAAACCTACAACCTCTCAAAAATTTATATGATAAAGGTTTTGTAAGTATAATTAATAATGTTGGGTATCCCAATCCAAATTTATCACATTTTAGATCTACAGATATTTGGCAAACTGCAAGCGATAGTAATGAATATTTACAAAATGGATGGGTAGGTCGTTATTTAGATTATACAAAATCTAACCCATATAAAGCCATAGAAGTTGATGAAAGTTTGTCTCTAATGTTAAAAGGAAAAACACAAAATGGATTGGCTGTTACAGACCCCAAATTATTACATAGGTATATGAGAGAACCTTTTTTTAATAATGTTATAAAAAACTATAATGATGCACATTTAAGTGAGCATAACCTTGGTTATTTATACAATGCGTTAATCGATGCAAAATCGTCAGCGAAATACATTTCTGAAAAAAGCAATCCTAAAAATACTTCAGCTACCTATCCAAAAAACATATTTGGTAAACAATTAAAAACAATCGCTAATTTTATCAATTCTAAATTAGAAACCCAAGTATATTATGCAGGATTGAGCGGATTTGATACTCACGCAAATCAACCCAATACACAAGCAAGGTTATTAAAAATATATGCAGAAAGTATGGAGGTTTTTGTAAACGATTTACAAAAAAATAATGCTTTTGATGATGTAATTATTCTTACTTTTTCAGAATTTGGAAGACGTGTACAACAAAACCAATCTAATGGAACAGACCATGGAGCGGCCAACACTGTTTTTGTAATTGGTAAAAATTTAAAAAAACAAGGTTTGTATAACAATTTGCCTAATTTAGGTAATTTAGATAGCAGGGGTAACTTAAAATATGAAGTTGATTTTAGAGAAATTTATGCAACCTTATTAGACAAATGGTTACAAATAGATGACTCTGCTATTTTAAACAAATCGTTTTCTAAATTAAAGTTCATTTAACCAATAAAATGCTGCTAAACCAACTCTTTTTTCTTTTTAAAGTTTAATGTACTTTTACGAAATGCAGAAAAAGATATTATATATTCTTTTATTATTCATTTCAAACCTGTCTTTTACTCAAAAAAAGGATTCTCTTGAGCTAAAAAACGGAATTGACAAACCAAGTTTATTACCTATTCATCACTTTGGGATGTTTTCTGCAAGAATCAATCAAAACTTTAAAATAAAACCACCTAATAACCCCACTCTAAACTTTTCTTATTCAAGCGCAAATACCTTTCATCCTTTTGTAGAAATGTACCTACCAAAAGATAAAAGTACAAGACAAGCTATGAGTGAGTTAATCTGGTATAACAGAAATTTTTGGAAAGACCAACAAACATCTCCTGCAGATTACGAAAATATTATTATAGATGCTGTTTTTAAAAATTTTAGAGTAGATTACAACACAAAAATTGGAAAAAAACACGAATTAGGTATTACACTTCGTTCTTACCTTATAACAAAAGGTAAATATCCTTTTTCTATTCTTACAAGTGACGAGTTTATTGAATGGTTTCATAGCAATATTGCTGGAGGAGAAGATCCTTTTGGCAGAAAATATTACGGTTTAAATCAAGTAAATGTTCGATATCAAGATAGAAATGGGCAAAAATTAGAACTAAAAGATGGGCAGTTTATTCTTGGCGGGGTAGAATTAAACCATTTCTATTATCCTAATTTTAAAAAACTAAAAAAGAAAAATATATTTATAAACTTTGGCTCTCATTTAGGAATTAACACCTCAAAAAACAATCCTTCTTTAGATTTAGGAATATCTGGAAACATACTAAAAAAATGGAATTTAAAAAATATTTCTGAAATTAGAACAGCTTTCGGAACAAGCATATTAAGAAAAAACATAATAGATTTTAAAAAAGACTTGGTTCTTCTTGGAAATAATTCTTTTTTAGGAAGCTTAGAAGCTATGTTCGAGTTTACAAATTATACTCGCAAAAAAAACTACCATTCTGTTTCTGTAAATTACCAAATACAAACACCTTTTAATAAACGAGAAGAAGCAAACTATTATCAATTGGTAGGCAAATGGCAAGAAATTCATGCAGGATGGCAAAATGGTTTTGAAAAATTATACGAATATCAATCTGCATGGAGCTGGTTATATACTTATGGCAGAAAAGAATACACATTTACACTCTACATAAAACAAGATTTAGCACTAAATAATTCGCCAGATATTCAAACAGGAATCAGTTTAAAAATCCCTTTTTTTAAAAATTAACCTTTGTATTTTTGTCTTTTATGCAAAGAACTCTAAAAACTTTTTCTGTTAATACTATAGATGATTTTAAAAACAACCTTTTATCATGGTCTCAGCAATTTAAAACAATAGTTTGGTTAGATTCTAACAAATATCATCAACGCTATTCAAATTTCGATTGTGCTTTAGCTGTAGATGAATTTACCTCTATAAAAACAGATTATTATAATGCTTTTAATATGCTAAAAGAATACCAAACCACAACAAAAGATTATCTCTTTGGGTACATTACTTATGATGTTAAAAACGATGTAGAAAACTTAACATCGTCTAATTTTGATGGTTTAGACTTTGCAGATTTGTATTTCTTTCAGCCCAAAAAATTAATTTTTGTCAGAGAAAATTCAGTTGAGTTTCATTATCTAAAAATGGTTGATGATGAAATCGATGATGATTTTAAAGCAATTCTAAAGATTAAGAAGTTAAAAGAACAACAATCTTCATCAGAAATTAAAATAAAACTAAAAATTCACAAAGACGAATATCATAAAAAAGTAACTAACGTTTTAGAACATATTCATAGAGGAGATATTTACGAAGCTAATTTTTGTCAAGAATTTTATGCAGAAAACAGCAGCATTAATCCTTTAGAAGTTTACAAACATTTGAATCAAATTTCTGAACCTCCTTTTGCTTCTTTTTTAAAAGTAGAGCATCTATATGCTTTGTGCGCATCACCAGAAAGATATCTTAAAAAAGAAGGTGCTAAAATAATTTCGCAACCCATAAAAGGAACTGCAAAAAGATTGGTTAGTGAAATCGATGACAAACAAATTGCAAAGAATTTAATACGAGATGAAAAAGAACGTGCAGAAAATGTAATGATTGTAGATTTGGTAAGAAACGATTTGTCTAAATCTGCCAAAAAAGGAAGTGTAAAAGTAGAAGAATTGTGTAAAGTATATTCTTTTAAGCAAGTGCATCAAATGATTTCTACCGTAGTTTCAAAAATTAATACAACAGAAACTCACCCAGTTGATGTAATTAAAGATACTTTTCCTATGGGAAGTATGACAGGTGCACCTAAAGTCTCTGCCATGAAAATTATCGAAAAATTAGAAGAAACCAAACGTGGTTTGTATTCTGGAACTATTGGATATTTTACCCCTAATAATGATTTTGATTTTAATGTAATTATTAGAAGTATATTGTACAATGAAGATAAAAAGTATATTTCATATTCAGTAGGAGGTGCTATTACAGCTAAATCGATTCCAGAAAAAGAGTATGAAGAATGCTTACTAAAAGCCAAAGCAATGAAATATGTTTTGTTGAATTCTAAGTAAGATTTTTACAAATTCTCAAATTAATATATAATTACTTATAAATTTAACCATTCTGTTATTCCTACGAAAGCAGTAATCTATTTTTTATCTTTACAAAATGATGCTAAATCAAGAAGAACTCTTCAAGAAAACATTAGAAAGTTTAAATGAAAAACCAATCGAACAAAATATGTTTAATGCTTTTTTAAAACTATATCCTAAAAAGTGGAAACAATTAAAAATTACATTTTCTAAATTTAACAGAAGCAAACAATTTAGTAAAACAATTCCGTTACCAAAACCAGAAGTTTCACTAAGAAAAGAGATTAGAATATGGTTAAAATCTCAAAAATAAAAACAGTATTTTTGAATAGTAAATGCAGCAAAAATTCTTACATCATATTGAAAATAAATTTCCTTTTTTAAAGGATAAAAAATTATTAATTGCTATTTCTGGAGGTGTAGATTCTGTGGTACTAACTCATCTTTTATCAAACTTAAATTTTACAATTGCTCTAGCGCACTGCAACTTTAAATTAAGAGATACAGAAAGCAATTTAGATGAAGAATTTGTAAAAAAATTAGGAAAACAACTAAATATTAAAACATTTACAACACAATTTGAAACTGAAAAATTTGCTACTAAAAATAAACAATCTATTCAAATTGCTGCAAGAAATTTACGCTATTCTTGGTTTGAAGAAATCGTTGAAAAACATCAATTTGATTATGTTTTAACTGCACATCATGCAGATGATAATTTAGAGACTTTTTTAATCAACTTAACTCGCGGAACTGGTTTAGAAGGTTTAACCGGAATTCCAGAAGTTAATAGTAACATTGTTCGTTTGCTTTTATCATTTTCACGCGATGAAATTGTTGCTTTTGCCAAAGAAAACAATATCATTTGGAGAGAAGACCAGAGTAATTCTTCTACAAAATATATTAGAAATAAAATTAGACATCAAGTTATTCCAGTTTTAAAAGAAATAAACCCAAGTTTGTTAGAAATTTTTGGCAAAACTTCTGAATATTTGCAAGAAAGTCAGCAGATTATTAATGATCGAATTGAAAAAATTTCTGACAAAATTTTAGTAAAAAACCTCTCTACTGCATTCGAAATTACAAAAATTAATATTTTAAAAATCAATCAATTATCGAATCCAAAAGCATATTTGTACCAACTTTTAAAAACCTATAATTTTACAGAATGGAATGATGTTTACCATCTACTATCTGCACAATCTGGCAAACAAGTTTTTTCTAAAACACATTGTTTATTAAAAGATAGAGACTTTTTAATTCTTTCTAAAAGAGATTCATCTACTGCATTAGAAACCGTATTTACAATTGAAAAAAACACTACTGAAATTACAAACCCTATTCATTTAAAAATCGAAGAAGTAGAAAAAGAATCTGAAAAAAACACAAAAATAATTTATGTAGATCAAGAAAAAATAACATTTCCATTAAAATTAAGGAAATGGCAAAATGGAGATATTTTTTATCCTTCTAAAATGAATGGTAAAAAGAAACTGAGTAAGTATTTTAAAGACCAAAAGTTTTCGCTTTTAGAAAAACAAAATACTTGGTTGCTTTGTAATAACGATAATCGTATTCTTTGGGTTATTGGATTTAGGCAAGACAATAGGTTTTTAGCAAAAAAAAATACATTAAAAATGTTAAAAATTTCTTTTTTTCATTAATTCAAACTTCTTTTTTGGTTTAAATTAAAACAAAACCAACAAATTAGATTATAAAATAAACATTTTATTAAAAAGCAGTAAAATTTATATCGTTTTCGTAAATAATTAGACAATTATTGACAAAAAGTTAGCTTTTTTCATTGGTGTTTTTTGTAATTTTATTCCGTAAAATCAATCAATTATGAGTAGTTTACCTAAGTTACAAAGATTTAATGAAAATGTACTTTCTAAGTATCAAATTTACAATAGTATTTTTACTACGCTACCTTTTGACACCATAGATGACACTGGTGTTTTACTTCCATTATTGCATAAAGTTTGTAATAAAGGTTTTCAATTAGAGAAAAACCCAACAGAGATAATAGAGCATTTCTTTAAAAAATACCAAGAAAATCCAACAGAGAAAGAAAAAACAGATATATTGTTTCGTTTTATTCAATTTATAGAACGTCAAGTTGTTTTGTTTGATGCAATTGAAGATGCCGCTTTTCCTATTGTAAACAATATGGATGGTTTTGGTACACTTAGAAGTTCTAAAGAATCTGCCACTTTAAGCAACAAAAAAAATCAATTAAGAGCTTATTTAGAAGATTTTAAAGTAAGAGTTGTATTAACTGCGCATCCAACTCAGTTTTATCCTGGTACTGTTTTAGGTATCATTACAGATTTAGACAAAGCCATACAAAATGATGATTTATTACTCATTAAAAAATTGTTAGCCCAGTTAGGAAAAACGCCTTTTTACAAAAAGGCAAAACCCACTCCTTTTGATGAAGCTGTGAGTTTAATTTGGTATTTAGAGCATGTATTTTATCATTCTGTTCCAAAAATCTACAATTATATTCAGCATCATATTTATGATGGAAAACCAATAGAAAACGAAATTATTGACTTAGGATTTTGGCCTGGAGGAGACAGAGATGGTAATCCGTTTGTAACCACACAAATTACCTTAGATGTAGCAGAAAGATTACGCCAAACAGTATTAAGAAGTTATTACAGAGATGTGAGACGCTTAAAAAGACGTTTTACTTTTGATGGAGTTCAGGATATTTTAGCACGTATAGAAAAAAGACTATACAAACATGTTATTAGAAGTTATTCTAAAGTAAATTTCTCTCAAAAAATTCTTTTAGAAGAATTGTATGCTGCAAGAGAAATTATAGTAAACAAACATCAATCATTATTTGTTGAAGAACTGAATGATTTTATTAATAAAGTAAGAATTTTTGGTTTCCACTTTGCAACACTTGATATTAGACAAGATAGTAGAGTGCATCACAAAGCATTTATACAAATAGTAAAAGATTTACAAGAAAAAGGCGACAATACTTTTCCAAAAAATTATTTAAGCCTTTCTGAAGATGAACAAATAAAAATTCTTTCGTCAGTAAAAGGAAACATAGACCCAAGCATACTAACAGACGAGGTTTCTGTAAAAACAATTGAGTCTATTTATGCCTTAAAAACCATTCAACAAAGAAATGGCGAGCGAGGTGCAAATCGTTACATTATTAGTAACAACCAAACCGCATTAAATGTAATGGAAACCTTTGCTATGCTTAACCTTTGTGGTTTTGAAAATGAATTGCCAGTAGATGTAATTCCGCTTTTTGAAACTGTAGAAGATTTACAAAATGCAGAAAGTGTAATGCGCACTTTATACACTAACAAAACTTACAGATATCACTTATCTAAGAGAAAAAACAAACAAACAATTATGTGTGGTTTTTCTGATGGAACAAAAGATGGTGGTTACCTAATGGCAAACTGGGGAATCTTTAAAGCTAAAGAAGCCTTAACTAAAGTTTCCAGAGAATTTGATATCGAAGTTATTTTCTTTGACGGCCGAGGAGGACCACCAGCACGTGGAGGAGGAAAAACACATCAATTTTACGCTTCTTTAGGCCCAACAATAGAAGATAAAGAAATTCAATTAACCATTCAAGGACAAACCATAAGTTCTAATTTTGGTACATTAAATTCATCACAATACAACTTAGAACAATTGTTAAGTTCTGGGATAAAAAATGACATCTTTAATAAAGATCAATTAAGCAAAAAACATAGAATTTTAATGAACGATATGGCTTCTACAAGTTATGAAACTTATGTAGCCTTTAAAAAACATCCTAAATTTTTACCTTATTTAGAGAGAATGAGTACGTTAAAATACTATGCCAAAACTAATATTGGAAGTAGACCTAGCAAACGCTCTAACTCAGATACCTTAGACTTTTCTCAATTAAGAGCTATTCCTTTTGTGGGTAGTTGGAGTCAACTAAAACAAAATGTTCCAGGTTTTTTTGGTGTTGGAACAGCACTAAAAAAATATGAAGACACAGGTAGATTTAATGAAGTTGTAGAGTTTTATAATTCTTCCGATTTTTTTAGAACTTTATTAGAAAATAGTATGATGAGTTTAACAAAATCTTTCTTTGGGCTAACAGCTTATATGGCAGAAGATGAAGAATTTGGAGAATTCTGGAAACTTATTTTTGAAGAATATAAAACCACCAAAAGATTACTTCTAAAACTAACAGGACACACCGAATTAATGGAAAATTTCCCAGTAGGAAAAGCATCCATAGAAATGCGAGAGCAAATTGTATTGCCTTTATTAACTATTCAGCAATATGCATTAAAGAAAATTCAAGAGCTTCAAAAAACTAAAGGCTCTTTAAAAAATATTGAAGTATATGAAAAAATGGTAATGCGCTCGTTATTTGGTAATATTAATGCAAGTAGAAATTCTGCTTAGTCTTTTTAAAATACATGTATAAAATGCAATCATTTCTTGGTTGCATTTTTTTTATGCCTTAATTTTTTTTACTTTTAAAGAAAAAAATGCTTGTTAAAGTCTATGGTTCTGCAGTTTTTGGTATAGAAGCCACTACAATTACTGTAGAAGTAAATATTGATAAAGGTATAGGCTATCACTTAGTTGGCTTACCAGACAAAGCTGTAAGCGAAAGCTCGTATCGAATTTCTGCTGCATTAAACAACAATAATTATAAACTTCCAGGAAAAAAAATTATTATTAATATGGCACCTGCAGATATTAGAAAAGAAGGTGCTGCTTACGATTTAACTTTAGCTCTTGGAATTCTTGCCGCTTCAAAGCAAATTAAATCTACAAATATTGATGATTACATAATTATGGGCGAACTCTCATTAGATGGAAGTTTGCAACCCATAAAAGGCGCTTTACCAATTGCCATAAAAGCGAGAGAAGAAGGCTTCAAATATTTTATTTTACCAAAAGAAAACGCAAAAGAAGCTGCAATTGTAGACAACTTAGAAGTTTTAGGAGTAAACAACATTATGGAAGTTATCAATCATTTTAATGATGCTGCTAAAATTGTACCTACTGTTGTTGATACTAGAGCAGAATTTTACAAAAACATCGATTTTCCTGAATTTGATTTTTCGGATGTAAAAGGACAAGAATCTATAAAACGTTGTATGGAAATTGCTGCTGCTGGCGGACATAATATTATTTTAATTGGTCCTCCAGGGTCAGGAAAAACAATGTTAGCAAAACGATTACCAAGTATTTTACCACCAATGACTTTGCATGAAGCTTTAGAAACCACCAAAATTCATTCTGTAGTTGGTAAAACGAAAAATGAAGGATTGTTATATCAACGTCCCTTTAGGAGCCCTCATCATACAATTAGCAATGTTGCATTAGTTGGTGGAGGCCAATACCCAAGACCTGGAGAAATATCTTTATCTCATAATGGAGTTCTGTTTTTAGATGAATTACCCGAATTTAAAAGAGAAGTTTTAGAAGTAATGCGTCAACCATTAGAAGATAGAGAAGTGACTATTTCGAGAGCAAAATTTACAGTAACATATCCAAGTTCTTTTATGTTAGTTGCGAGCATGAACCCAAGTCCAAGTGGCTTTTTTAATGATCCAAACTCTCCAATGACTTCTTCTCCACAAGAAATGCAACGCTATTTAAGTAAAATTTCTGGACCATTATTAGACAGAATTGACATACACATAGAAGTGACTCCTGTTCCTTTTGAAAAACTCTCTGAAGAACGAAAAGGAGAATCATCAGTAGAAATTAGAAAACGAGTTTCTGCAGCAAGAGAACTTCAATCTGAGCGATTTAAAAACTTTGAAAACGTGCATTATAATGCACAAATGAGTGTAAAACAGATTCGCGAATTCTGTAAATTATCACCAGAAAGTTTAACGCTTTTAAAAACTGCAATGGAAAAACTAAACCTATCTGCAAGAGCTTATGATCGTATTTTAAAAGTTTCAAGAACCATAGCAGATTTAGCAAATGAAACCAGTATTTCTCCTGATCATATTGCAGAAGCTATACAATATAGAAGTTTGGATAGAGAAGGTTGGTTGGGTTAGAAAAACAACGGAATTACAAACTGATAATACAAAATTAATAAACCAACAGCAATTAGATTTAAGATAATTCCTGCTCTTACCATTTGATTTACTTTTACATAACCACTTGCAAAAACAATAGCATTGGGTGGAGTTGCCATTGGTAACATAAATGCGCAACTACTTGCCATTGTTACAGGGATTA
Source organism: Bacteroidia bacterium (assembly GCA_030427865.1). Classification (GTDB taxonomy): domain Bacteria; phylum Bacteroidota; class Bacteroidia; order Flavobacteriales; family Flavobacteriaceae; genus Polaribacter. The sequence continues at coordinate 334,600 of JAUICK010000001.1, forward strand.
ATAAGTTCAGAATAGGAATATTTAATCCAATCGCTATTCCAGCTACAACTGGGGCTAAAACCGCTACTAGAGCCACATTGCTCATCAATTCTGTCATAAACAACATCAAAACAATTAAAAATGAAACCGTCAGTAAAACTGGGAAATTTCCTTGAGAAATTGTAGTCGTAATTAAATCTACTAATCCGCTTGAAGCCATTCCTTTAGCAAGTGCTAAACCTCCTCCAAAAAGCAATAAAATTCCCCAAGCTAATTTACTAGTATCATTCCATTCTAAAATAAAGTTTCCTTTTTTAAAACTCATAGGAATTGCAAATAATGAAACTGCGCCAATTAGACTAATAATCGTATCAGACAACTTTAACATAGGAAACATGCTATTGATTAATGTTCTTGTAATCCATAAAAAAACAGTGATTGCAAAAACAGTTAACACTCGTTTTTCAGCTTTAGAGATTTTACCCAATTTTTCAACTTCTTCGTGAATTAAATTTGCTGATGATGTAAACAAAATTCCTTTACAAGGAAACATCCATTTTACGAGTACAAAATAGACAGCAGTAACCATGATTATTGAAAAAGGCAAACCAAAACTCATCCAAGTTACAAATGATATTTGAATGTTATATTGATTTTCTAACAAGCCTATTAAAACCGAATTTGGTGGCGTTCCAATTACGGTTGCAATTCCACCTGCGTTTGCTGCAAAAGCGATTCCTAACATAATGCTTATTGCAAAGTTTTTATCGCGTTTTGTAAATCCGTCTTTGTCATCTATTAAGAGTTTGATTACAGAAATAGCAATTGGTAACATAACAACTGTGCTTGCTGTATTGCTTATCCACATACTCATAAAAGCGGTTGCTAACATAAAACCCAAGACTACTTTTTCTGGTGTTGTACCTGTAAATTTTACAATAGTTAAAGCAATTCTTCTGTGCAGATTTACCTTTTCTAATGCCAGAGCTAACACAAAACCTCCAAAGAATAAAAAGATAATTGGACTCCCATAATTGGCACCCACATCTGCAATAGGCATTACTTTTAAGAGTGGAAATAATATGAGTGGTAAAATTGCTGTAACTGCAATATTTACGGTTTCTGTTATCCACCAAATCACCATCCAAATTGCAACTGCAATGACTGCATCTCCAGTTTCTGAAACTAAAGTAAATGGTAAAAATTGAATGATAAAAAACACTAAAGGACCAAGTAATAATCCTATTTTTTTGGTTGGTTGCATTTTAGTTGTTCTTATTTTGCAAGATAGTTAAATTAAGAACAAATAATAAAATTGTTAGTTTTATCTACAATTTTTTTGCCACTTCTTACCAAGATTCCATATCATTATCCTTTCCTTTCCTATTAAAAAGTTCTAATATAGTCTCCAAAATACTTTTTTCTTCTCCATAGGTTGAATCTTTTGCATCCTCTAATTCACTTCTATTCTTCCAGAAAATTTCTAAAAACTCCTGACTTCGACTAAAATCGGAATTAGATTCCATTTCATCTATGTTGCTAAATGTATTATTTACTAATTCTTTTATCCAACCCATAATTTAAAATTTTTATTGTTTTACTATTAATTTCTATAACTCTTTTTTATTTTTTGCTGTTACTTTCTATCACATAATCAACAGCTTTAAGAGCTCCAATTCCGAGAAGTGTTAAAAGTGCACTTTTTGCTACTTCTTTTCTCTTATCTGATTCGTCTGTTTCAAAGACTCTAATTATTTGCTTTAAAATTTCTACTAGGTTTTCGTTATTTTTTTTCATAATATCTATATTTTGATTATAGTACAAAGATACTAATTTATTCTTAATGAATAAATATTTGTTGTTTTGAATATTATTTATAGATAAAAAACAATTATATCTATATTATGAATAAAATAATTTGTATTTTTGAATTAAAAAGAATGAATAAATTAGGTAAAAGATTAGATTTTCTTATGAACCATAATATGATTGGTGTTAATCAACTTGTTAGAGAAACAACTATATCACAACCAACTATTAGCCGAATATTGAAGGACAGTAGAAATTATAAACCAAATAAAAATACAATTCGTTATTTATGTGACTTTTTTAAAATCCCTTATGATTTTCTACTTGATGGTAAGTTAACTTGTGAAAATTGCTTTAATGAGATTAATTTTGACCTCCATATTGAATCTAATAATTATAGATGTTTAAAGTGTGCTTCAAAATTATATCATTATATTCCTGTAGTTACATTGAGTAGCGAAAATGATTTAATTTCTGGCTTAAGCAAGAGAGAAATCAAAAGTATAATTGATGAGTATAAACTTTTATATAGTCATTTAAAAAGTTTAATTGAGAAAAACCATAATAATGAAATCGATAATCTCACTTTTAATAAATTAGTTGAATACAAAGAAAAAGTAGATATGAAAAAGGATATCTATGAAAAGATTGAACAATTGACGAATTTGCACAATAGCAAATTAAAATAATTTCAAAAAAGAAAACCCTCACAAAAATGCAAGGGTTTAAATTTTATAGATTCCCAATCAAGTTGGGAAGGACAAATCTTTATAAAACAATGAGATTCTGAAACAACCTTTCGACTGCGCTCAAGGTGACAGCTTCAGAATGACAGAACTGTCTTAAAAAGCGTTATTCACTAATAACCATTAACGAATAACCAAATAACTTTTAGTATCTATAATGTTCTGGCTTATAAGGACCTTCTACAGTAACACCAATATATTCTGCTTGATCAGAACGTAATTCTGTTAACTCTACACCAATTTTTGCCAAGTGTAATTTTGCTACTTTTTCATCTAAATGTTTTGGTAACATGTATACTTTATTTTCGTAGGCATCTGCATTATTCCAAAGTTCTATTTGTGCCAAAGTTTGGTTGGTAAATGAGTTACTCATTACAAAACTTGGATGACCAGTTGCACATCCTAAGTTTACCAAACGTCCTTCTGCTAAAATGATAATATCATTTCCGTTAATTGTGTATTTATCAACTTGCGGTTTGATTTCTACTTTCGTATCACCATAATTTTCATTTAACCAAGCAATATCCAATTCGTTATCAAAATGTCCAATGTTACACACAATTGTTTTGTCTTTTAAAGCAGAAAAATGCTTGCCAGTAACAATATCTTTGTTTCCTGTTGTAGTAATAATGATATCTGCATTACCCATAACCGTTTCTAGTTTCTTTACTTCAAAACCATCCATAGCCGCTTGTAATGCACAAATTGGGTCTATTTCTGTAACAGTAACTATAGAACCTGCACCTTTAAAAGAAGCAGCTGTACCTTTACCAACATCTCCATAACCACAAACCACAACTCTTTTACCAGCTAACATAATATCTGTTGCTCTACGAATTGCATCTACTGCAGATTCTTTACAACCGTATTTATTATCGAACTTCGATTTTGTCACAGAATCATTAATATTGATTGCTGGCATTGGTAAGGTTCCGTTTTTTACACGCTCGTATAATCTGTGAACTCCAGTAGTTGTTTCTTCTGATAAACCTTTGATTCCTGCAGCCAATTCTGGATATTTATCTAAAACCATATTGGTTAAATCTCCACCATCATCTAAAATCATATTTAATGGCTTTTTGTCTTCACCAAAAAATAACGTTTGTTCTATACACCAGTCAAATTCTTCTTCGTTCATTCCTTTCCAAGCATACACAGGCGTTCCTGTTGCAGCAATTGCAGCAGCAGCTTGATCTTGAGTTGAGAAAATATTACAAGAACTCCAAGTTACCTCTGCTCCTAAAGCTTGTAACGTTTCAATTAAAACTGCAGTTTGGATAGTCATATGCAAACATCCTGCAATTCTTGCTCCTTTTAAAGGTTGGCTGTCTCCATATTCTTCTCTTAAACTCATTAATCCTGGCATTTCTGCTTCTGCCAATTCAATTTCTTTTCTTCCCCAGTCTGCTAAAGAAATATCTTTAACTTTAAATGGTACGTATGCTGTAGTTGCACTCATATTTATGTATATTTATATTCTAATTTTTGCGATTGCAAAGATACGACATACTTTTTTAAATATTATGGCTCTTTATAAAACTTTAACGGTTACACCAGCAACTAAAGTCCTGATTTGGAAGATTGAAGAATCTATTGACGAATTAAAAACTGGAATTACACTTTCTGAAAACAGTGAACATCGATTAAATTCGATGAAATCGGAATTACATCAGAAAGGATTTTTATCTATCAGACATTTATTAAAAGAAGTCGGTTTAACAGATGCTGATTTAGTTTATGATGACTTTGGAAAACCACATTTAACAAACGGACGTTATATTTCCATTACTCATTCATTTGAATTTACCGCAATCATTTTCTCTTATGAATCTGTAGTTGGTATTGATGTTGAAAAACAACGTGAAAAAATTTTAAAAATTGCGCATAAATTTACACCCATTGAAGAGTACAAAACCATTGCTAATGTTGATGCTATGATTTCTAAACTGACCATTGTTTGGGGTGCAAAAGAGAGTTTATATAAAATTTATGGAAAGAAAAAATTATTGTTTTTACATCATATTTATATCGAAGATTTTAAGTTTGATGATGGAAAAACCACAGGAGAAATTCGTTATAATGGCGAAGAAAGTTCTTATACCATTGAGTTTTTAGAGTTCGAAGGTTTTACTTGTGTGTTTGCGTATTAAAATAAGTCTCAAAGTTAAAAGTTACAAAGTAGCAAAGTTTGTATTTTCGCATTCGTGAATATCTACCAAAACATTTTACAAGCAAAAAAAGACAGCAAAAAATTATTGGCTGTTTTAATTGATCCTGAAAAAGCTAATGTAGAAAAAATGGCTTCTTTTTTTGAAAAAGTGCATCAATCTATTGCTACACATATTTTTGTAGGTGGAAGTACAGATAAAAATAATGATACAGAAAAAGTTGTTTCAGTAATAAAAAATGTAACAGATTTACCTATAATTTTATTTCCTGGAGATGTAAAACAAATCACGAATAAAGCTGATGCAATTTTATTTTTAACCTTGCTTTCTGGCAGAAACCCTGAATATTTAATAGAGCAACAAGTTACAGCTGCTCCAATTTTAAAAAACACAGAGTTAGAGATTTTACCAACTGGTTATATCTTAATTGATGGTAACATAGAAACTGCTACTCAAAAAGTGAGTAACACAAAACCAATTGCTCAAGATAATTTAAACTTAATATTAAACACTGCTTTGGCTGGAGAGTTTTCTGGCAAAAAACTCATTTATTTAGAAGCTGGTTCTGGAGCCACAGTGCCTGTGGACGCAAGTATTATTAATCTTGTGGCAAATAATTTATCAATTCCAATAATTGTTGGAGGTGGAATTCGCTCTAAAAAACAATTAGATTCAGCTTTTAATTCGGGTGCAGATTTGGTAGTTATTGGAACAGCTTTTGAAAATGATGAAAACTTTTTTAATCAACTAAAAAAATAAGAAATGTCAGAAATTTTCGACTTCTTTTTTTCTCAATACAAAACCTACGAAACCATAGATGTTGTTCTCGAAATTATTGCTGTAATTTTCGGGTTTTTATCGGTTTGGTTTTCGAAACAAAATAAAATTTGGGTATTTCCAACAGGAATGATTAGCACCTCAATTTTTGTGTATTTACTACTAAAATGGGAGCTTTTAGGAGATATGATGATTAATGGATACTACTTTATAATGAGTGTTTACGGTTGGTACATTTGGACACGTAAAGTAGATGAAACACATGTTACACCCATTTCTAAAACTACAAATAAAGAAAAAAGAATTTCTATTTTTATATTTTTAGCTACCTTAATTTTTGTCTATATCGTTTACAAAACGTTCGATAAATGGACAAGTTGGGTTGCTTACGCAGATACAATTACAACTGCAATTTTCTTTGTAGGTATGTGGTTAATGGCAAAACGTAAAATAGAAAATTGGCTTTTTTGGATTGTTGGAGACCTAATTTCTGTACCTTTATATTTGTATAAAGGATTTACATTTACAAGTTTTCAGTATTTTGGATTTACCTTTATTGCCATTTTTGGATATTTAGCATGGAAAAAAAACTTAGACAAAAACCCATCAATCTCGTAAAAATTGTTTTGTTTGGGCCAGAATCTACTGGAAAAACAACACTTTCTCGTCATTTAGCACGTCACTACAATACAGTTTGGGCACCAGAATTTGCGCGTGAATATTTGCAAAACAAATGGAATAATGAAAGAAAGACTTGTGAAAAGGAAGATTTAATTCCGATTGCAATTGGACAGATGAAATTGGAAAACTCCTTGGCTAAAAAAGCAGATAAAGTATTAATTTGTGATACAGATTTGTTGGAAACAAAAGTGTATTCAGAAGAATTTTATGGAGGTTTTGTTGATGAAAAGTTAAACGAAGCTGCAAATACAAACCAATATGATTTGTATTTATTAACTTATATAGACACGCCTTGGGAAGCAGATGATTTAAGAGACAGACCAGAATTACGTTTAGAAATGTTTAATGCTTTTGAACAATCTTTAAAAGACCATAACAGACCTTATATTTTACTAAAAGGGGATAAAGAAACACGATTAAAAAAAGCTGTAAAAGCAATTGATAAAATTATTGCTAACAAAGAAAATCTATTTTCTTTTTCAGATACCTTACAAGATATTGATATGCATTTTTTGCATCAAAGTTCTGACTTTGGAACTTCTTACGATTATTAATGGATTCTGAGAAAATTGTTAAAGAACTTAACTTTAAAGCCATTAGAAGTTCTGGTGCTGGAGGACAACACGTAAATAAAGTTTCTTCTAAAATTGAACTGACTTTCGATTTAGAAAATTCTGAATCGCTTTCTGAGAATGAAAAAGAGCTTTTAAAATCAAAGCTTCAAACCAAATTAACCAAAGAAAGTTTTCTCATTTTATTTTGTGATGAAACTCGCTCTCAACATAGAAACAAAGAAATTGTTATCAAACGTTTTTTGGAGTTAGTAAAGAAGAGTTTAATACCACCCAAAAAAAGAAGACCTACAAAACCAAGCAGAAGTGTTAGAAAAAAGAATGCAGAAAGTAAAATTAGAAATTCTGTAAAAAAAGCGCTTAGAAAAAAACCAAGATTAGAGTAAAACTAAAAGTTAACAAACAAGTTTAGCCCAGATTGAAGCATTTGTTTGAGCTCTTTTGTATGCTGAAATAAATTCAGCATAAAAAAAGCGAGTGCAGAAAGCTGGAAATAGCTTCTAAAAAAAAGCACTTTTCTATTTCATAATAAAAATATCCAACTTAATTTTGCAGCGTTCTCATAAAGGGGTGCTAATTTTAGTTGGCAGTTTTTTAGTATTCAGTAGGCAGTTAAACTGCAAACTGCATATTGATGACTGAATACTGGAAAAGGCTGAGATCATACCCATTGAACCTAGAACAGGTAATGCTGTTTAGGAAAACAGCAACTTTTTTAAGTTGCACAAAACAATTATTCAATATTAATTACAAGAATAATTACCTCTTTTTATTCGTTTTAAATTATTTAAAATGAAAAAAATATCTATTTTTTTATTCTTGTTTGCAAGTATACTTGTAAACGCCCAACAATTTACACTTTCTGGAAAAGTTGTAGATGAAAACAAAAAACCTTTAGCTGGAGCGTCTATTTTAGTTAAAGAAATTAAAAAAGGAACATCAACAAAATCTGATGGTAATTTTAGCATGCAGCTAAAAAAAGGAAACTATACTGTTGAAGTCTCTTACTTAGGTTACAAGTCTATTACAGAAAAAATTACACTTTTAAAAGACGAGAATTATCTAATTCAATTAAAAGCAGAATATTCTGTTTTAGACGAAGTTTTGGTTTCTGCAGTTCGTGTAAATGCAGATGTGCCAGTAACATTTTCTAACTTGTCTAAAAAAGAAATTGCAAAACGTAATTTGGGGCAAGACATTCCTGTTTTAATGAACTATTTACCAAATGTGGTTTCATCATCAGATGCTGGTGCAGGAGTGGGTTATACATACATGAGTGTTCGTGGTTCTAATGGAGAACGCATTAACGTAACTGTAAACGGAATACCCTATAATGATGCAGAAAGTCATGGTACTTTTTGGGTAAATTTAGGTGATTTTGCTTCATCTACTCAAAATTTACAACTACAAAGAGGAGTAGGAACATCAACCAATGGTTCTGGAGCTTTTGGGGCAAGTATAAATATTTTAACAGATGCTGTTTCTGAGGAAGCTTTTGGAGAAATATCTAATTCTTTTGGTTCTTTTAATACCAGAAAACATACTGTAAAATTTAGTACAGGTAAAATTAACGACCATATAGAAATTGCAGGACGCTTGTCTAACATTTATTCTGATGGTTATGTAGATAGGGCTTTCGCAGATTTAAAATCGTACTATTTACAAGGGAGTTATACAGATGAAAACACGTTGATAAAAGCCATTACTTTTGGTGGAAAAGAAAAAACATACCAAGCTTGGTTTGGTTTAACTGCAACTCAATTAAAAACAGATAGAAGACAAAACCCATATACGTATGAAAATGAGGTAGACAATTATCAACAAGATCATTACCAATTACATTGGAATGAGAAAATAACTGAAAATTGGTCTACAAATTTGGGCTTAAACTACACAAAAGGAGCTGGTTATTTTGAGCAATTCAAAGAAAAAGAAGATGCTGCAGATTTTAATAACTTAATTGTTGATGGTACAGATGTAATAGTTAGACGTTGGTTAGATAACGATTTTTATGTGGTAAATTACAACACCAATTATAAAACAGAAAATTTAAATTTAATTACAGGAGTTTCTTATTCTAACTACACAGGAGATCATTTTGGAGAAGTAATTTGGGGAGAAGATTTAGCACCAAATACAAATATTAGAGATCGTTATTATTTTTCTGATGCTACTAAAACCGATTTTTCAATTTTTACAAAAGCAAATTTTAAAATAGATAGAAAACTATCTGCTTATATAGATTTACAAGGCAGGTTTGTAGTATACCAAACAAAGGGTTTAACTTCAGATAGAGCTAATATAGATGTTGATGCGAATTTTAACTTTTTCAATCCTAAGTTTGGATTAACTTATAAAGTAAATAGTAAAAATACTTTATACACTTCTTTTGCAGTTGCTAACAGAGAACCAAACAGAAATGATTTTGAAAATGGCGTTTCTACACCAGAAACCTTAAATGATTTTGAATTGGGTTGGCGTTTAAATAAAGAAAACATCAAACTAAATACTAATATGTATTATATGAATTATAAAAATCAGTTGGTGTTAACAGGTGCTTTAGATGATGTTGGGCAACCTATAAGAGCTACTTCTGGAAGTAGTTATAGGTTAGGTTTAGAAATAGATGCAGACATTCGCTTAAGTGATCAATTTTCTATCAGACCCAATGCAGCATTTAGTACTAATAAAAATAGAAACTTTTTTATTACAAGAGATGGAAACGCAAATCCGCAATCTTTAGGAAAAACAAATATTTCTTTTTCTCCAGACGCAGTTATAGGAAATATCGTTACTTATAGTCCTTTAGAAAATTTACAGTTCTCATTCTTATCTAAATATGTTGGGAAACAATTTATGAGTAATTTTAGCAGTGCTATTTCCAATAATGATGTTTTAGATTCTTTTTTTACAAGTGATTTGAATGTTGTATACCAATTAGAAACCAATAAAATATTTGATTCTATAACATTTACTGCTTTGGTTAATAATATTTTTAATGCTGAATATGTAGATAGAGGGTATTATTATACTTATGATGATACTTGGTCTAATCCTGGAACAACCACCACTGTTGATGGTGCTGGTTACTATCCGCAAGCCACAAGAAATTTCTTAGTTGGTGTTACTTTAAAGTTTTAGAAATCACTTTTAATAAATTATAAGAATCCCGAGTTAACACTTGGGATTTTTTATTCTTAAAAAACTTGGTTACCTTGTTGATTGTAAAAAACACAAAAAGCATTTTAAGGTAATAGAAGTACAGAAGATGCTACTTGTCAAATTCCAAAATTTAGTCTATAAACACATAAAAACTACTCCTAAAGAATTTAAAATAACCCATAGATAATTAGATTACCAACTAAAAAAAACAAGTATTGAAAAGAAACAGAATACACTACGCAATATTTATTCTTACCACTATTTTATTAGGATTGTTTTCTAGAACCCAATATATACCAGACTTTATTTATCCTTATTTTGGAGATTATCTATACGCAATATTATTTTTTCTCATTTTCGGATTTCTTTTTCCTTATAAGAAATCCTTTCTAATACTTATTTTAAGTGTAGTATTCTGTTATGGCATTGAAGCTTTACAACTATATCAAGCAGATTGGATAAACAACATTAGAAATTACAAAGTTGGAGGGCTAATATTAGGCTATGGTTTTTTATGGAGTGATATGATAAGTTATACTTTAGGCGGAATTACCGCATACTTTCTGGAAAGAAACTATTTAAAAACTACAATTTAAACTCTGTTTTTTTTTAGCCAAAACACATGTTTTTACCTATTGATTTTGTATTTTTAAAAAACGAAGTTACTAACTTCTTATTTAAGTCATTAAAACAACTCATATCGGTTTAACATTGTGGTGCATTTAACAAAAACTTTGAGCGAATTAAAAAACATTCCAGCTGAACCTAAAAACGGACACGAATATTTGACGGAAAACGGAACTAAAATCGATTACAATCTTTACGATTTTTGGCGTTGGAGTGTATCTGATATTTTGAGCAACGCCACTCGCGGGCGGTTTGCGGAATTTATTGTTGGAACAGCAGTTGGACTTAATCCCAATGATTTGCGAGACGAATGGGACGCTTTTGATATAACAACTGAAAGCGGAATAAAAATTGAAGTGAAATCTGCCTCTTACATTCAAAGTTGGAATCAAAAAAAGTTTTCGAATATTTCATTTTCAATCAAAAAAGCAAGATTTTGGGATGCAGAAAATAATATGCAACGTGGCGAACCGAAAAGACACGCTGATTTATATGTTCTTTGCCATCTAAAACACAAAGACCAAAATACGATTGACCCACTGAAATTGGAACAATGGAATTTTTATGTTTTACCGACTTTTGTTCTTGATAATTATGAACGTAGCCAACACTCAATTACGCTGAACTCATTAAAAAAACTGACTGAACCGAAAAAATACTCTGAATTGAAAAACGCAATCGAAATAGAATATGAACGACAAAAAACGCACCACAACAATCTATAGGGCAGTTACGGCGGATTCGACTACTTCCGAATCTACTCGGAATTGCTAACGTCTGTGCTTAACCGAAAACTATCGCTAATTTAGCAGCAACTGACGATTACGATTATACGAGACCGTTAGTAAATTTTCAAAAAAGACACAAAAAAGGCAAGCATTGCTCTATTTTTATTTTGCAAACACTTTATTATTTAGGTTCTAAAAGCAATACAATTTTATTAAAATCTGCAGCACTATTTATTACAGTTCTGTATTCTTCATACACGGGTACTTCAACAATATTATCTCTGTAATGTTCGTCTGCTGTTACTATTAGCTTGTTGCCTTCTAACTTGTAATACGATTTAAAAGAGAATAATTCTTTTCCGTATTCTGTATAAGAGTTATCAATATTTATATCGTCTAAATTGGTAATTTTATATCCTTCTGGTATATTAATTGTTAAAGTTCTGTAATAGCTTCTATGAAACTGCTCTTCTAAAGGTAAAACTCTTTTCTTTTCTTGATATAATTGAACTTGTGGCCCAATTAAATCTCCTAATTTAAACAGATACTTTCTACCCGCTTTTTCTACAAATGCTTCTGATGTAAAATCGATAATAAACTGCATTGGTTTTACACCAAACAGTTCAGATTCTCCATTTATTAATTTTTTATCTGTAATTTCTAATTCTTTGGTAATGTTCTCTATAAAACTCTCTATTAATTCATCTCTTTTTTCTCCTTGAATTAAGTGCATAAAAGGCTGAATATTCATGGCATAATATCCGCTAAAAGCTCTATCAAAACGTACTTTATTTTCATTTAAGTTTTCTTTGTTAAAATCTACTGTAACATTCATAATATCAACAGTGTTTTTAACATCTACAGGGTTTATATATTTAATTTTACCAACTGCAGATTTATAATCTCCAATTACGACTTCTTTAATAAATAAACCATAATTATCCATCATATATGGCATAGGAAAGCCATATCTTGTTCCTGATGCATTTGGTGAAAGGTACTTTTTTTGTTTTGGGAAATACAATAAAAAGTCGGTTAAAAAATTAGTTGCCTCAAAATCTGTATCGAATTTAATTTGTTTTCTATCGCTGGTTAATACCAACTCATGCTTAATATTTAGCGTTCTTAAAACAGCTATAAAAAGTTTTATTACTCCGCTTTCGTTAGCTACTTTTTTGGTTAAAACCAAGTCTAAATTTTGTAGATCTTCATTATAAACATCTTGCGAATACACATTTGTTTTAATGTAATAATCTAACTTTCTAATTATAGTTTCTTCATCTGCATTTTTATCAAGTTTTAACTCTTTTATAAAATCGTTTATTAAGCCTATTGTTTTTCTAGAATATGCTGCGTAATAAGATGCGTATAAATTTTGAGATATTTTGCTATACGAAACAATGTCTGAGCCATCTCCTGCTAAGTTTTTTCCCATTTTATAAACAATAAAACCTCTTGAAGCATTGTACGGCGCTTGATATTCGTTTTCTAATTTCTTAACATCTGCAACTCTTAATTTATAATGTAGTTTTTCTGTTGTTAAGGTGTCTTGCTCTACTGTTGGAATCGAATTAAAGCTCTTAAATTTAAAAGTTAAATTTTTAGGTGAAAATAAATCGAATTCTACTTTGTTTTTATTGTATTTAGACTGTATATAAACTCTTTTACCCATGTAAGATGGTGGTCTTTTTACCACATACATGTATTCGATAAAGCTTCCTTTTGTAATACCTTCTAAGGCAAAATATTTATATGTTCTTCCAGATTCTTCGTCTGTAGCTGTAAGAATTTTAGATTTATCTAAATTAATGCGTTTTCCTTCTGGGGTAATTACTCTTGCCTTGTTAACTTGTAATTCTGCTCTTGAAGAGAATGGCAAGTATATTTTGTTGTATTCTTCTATTGCGTCATCAGAATTTAACCACAATACTTTATGTTCTAAAAAGTATTCTACCAAATCTCTGTCTTGAAAAGAAAATTCTGTTACAGATTTTTCTTTAACTGCAATTATATCTTCTTTACTGCCTTCTTTTATAGAGTAACTTGGTGTTTCTTCCCAATCGTAACTTTTAAAGAAAGGAATTTCTTGCGAAAACTTAGCTTGAAAGGTAAATAATAATGCTATTAAAATTATGTTTTTAATTTTCATGATGTATGTCTATTCTTTTTTTAAAACAACTATTTCTTTATAGTTCTTTTCAATTTTTTTAATTAGTTTATTTACCTCTTTCTGTTGTTCTACAGTTAAGGTTAAAAAATTTAACACAATAGTTTGGTTGTAAATTACTTGATCTTCTTTTTGAGAATAAGAGATTGTACAATTCATAAGTTTATTAGAAACAGTTACTGTTTCTGGTAAATAGTCTACCTTATAACCTTCTGGTATATTTAATTTTGTAGAGTAACTAAAATATCTTTTGTAATCGTATTCTATTGCATTTTCGCGTTTCTTATCTGTTTTGTAAAATGATAAATCTTTGTTTAAATTAAGGTTAATGTAAATTTCGTCTCCTAATTTCTTTGCGTAATTTTTAATCTCGAAATCGTAATCTACGATAAAATCATTATCGTAATGGTATTTGTTGGTTTCTTTAAAGTTGCCAACTAAAAACTTGTTATTTCCTTTATTGAATCTTCTATTGTAAAATTGCGTAAGTTTTGTTTGGGTGTTTTCGTTTTCTAAATCGTTGAAAAAATCGATCTTTGGATACCCAGAAACTGTTGTTTTGGCAACACCAACAACATTGCCTTCTTTAAGCGTAATTGTTGTTGTGTCTATAATTGCATTTATTTTTGCATCTACAATTGGAACTTTCTTTATTTTAAATTCTTTTCCATAAGAAATTAAAGCCTCTTTTCCTTGAATAAAAGATGTTGGAATTCCGAATTTAATATATCTCCCTGTAGCGTCTAAATAATAGGTTCTTCCGGTTTTATCTTCGTAAGAAAGAATCATATGATTGTCTACCACTGGAGTAGGAACTTCTTGATAGGTGTAAGGAATAGTTCTTGTGCCAATCCATGTTAGGTTTCCTTTAACCCCTGCAATTTCTAACATTCTATACAAAATGCTTGAGTTGTCTTTACAATCGCCATATTTTTTTCTAAAAACCTCATTAGATTCTCTTGGTATAAATCCACCCAAAGCATACTCAAAAGCTATGTATTTTATATTTTTTTGTGTCCAATAATAAATCGCTTTTACTTTTTCTACATCTGTTTTTTTATCGGCTGTAATTTTATTTGTTAACTCTACTAACTCTTTGCTTGGTGCTTCTGTATTTACATTTTCTACCAAAGAATAATACCAACCATACAGGTCTGATACTTCTCCTAACAGCTTCTTTTCTTCTTTCTTTATTTTGTAAGAAGTTATAATAGGAACAATATGTGGCAAAATGGTTTTATAACTTGGAGAGTTTGCTTCGTATTCAAATTCTGCTTGATTATTTAACTCCCAAGAGTAAATTATTTTTTTTCGTTTTTCTTGTTTTGTAAATTTAATTTTATCGTCTGAAATATTAAACTTTCTAAATTCTAAATTTACATCTCTATCTGCAATAATGGTAACCCTATTTTTTTTAATAGGGTAATATTCTCCAAAATAAAAAGGAGTTAAAAAACGTGGGTTTTTTATTTTTTGAGAGTATTTTAATCTAGATTTTGAACCTTTTTGAAGGTTTGGATACACAAAATTTAACGATTTAGTATCGTCGTAAAAAGATTGATTTAATTCGTCTTTTTCTGTAAACTTTTTTACTTGTTCTTCTCTGTATTTTCCATCTTGAAAAATAAGTGAAGAGGCTTCTATTTCATTTAACTCAAAAAAAGTAGAGAAATTTAATCTGCTTTTAGAATTATAGGTAGCAGATTCGTTTAGATATAAATCTTCTTCTATAAATTCTTGATTTATTTCTAATCCATTTTTACCTGTTTCTATGGTAATAATTGTTTCTTGATGCAACCTAACTCTTGCAGATTCTGGGTATAATTTACTATATTTTAAAAACTCAGAAGAATACTGCGCATTTAAGTTGGTAACAACAAATAAAAAAACAAAGATTAAGTTATATCTATAAGTTTTCGATCTTGTATACTTCTCCATTAAAATACTCCTTTTTCATTATTAACTTTCCTGCTTCATTGTAAAAATAAGACATTCCGTGTTCTGTATTATGAGAAAACATTATTTCTTCTTTTTTATTACCATTTTTGTAATAAGAAATGCTTTTACCATGTTTTTCTCCATAATTATAATTGGATTCACTTTTTACTTTTCCGTTTAAAAAATATTCTTTTTTAACTCCATGATAATCGCCATCTAAATAGGTCATTTCTTCTTCTATTGTACCATTATAAAAATAAGATTTATAATTATTTACCAAATCTCCATTTTTATATTCCATTATTTTTGATGGTTTTCCGTTGTTAAAAAAGGCTTTAATTTTACCACTTTCTTTTACTATTGGTATCATAGCAATTTCTGTTCCATTTTTATTTAAATAGCTGTAGCCAATTAATTCTCCATGATTGTAAAAACGAATTAATTGTAGTTTTCCTGAAGCATCATAAAATTCTTTTCGCCCATGTTCTTTGCCTTGATAATACTGGGTAATAGATTCTTTAGCTCCAGTAGCATAATATCTTATACTGTTGCCTATTTCTAAATCGTTTTCAAAATTAAACTCTCCTTCAATTTTACCATTTTTATAGAAATTAGTTACTTTACCTTGTACTTTGCCATTAGCGTAATCGGCTTTACTTTCTATTGTTCCATCTTCATAATACCAAACCCAAGTTCCATGTTGTTCTCCATTAAAATAATTTCCCGTTATTTTCTTTTTTCCATTAAAATAAAAAACTTTGTAATTTCCATGTTTAACTCCGTTTACGTAAGAAAGTTTAGAATTTATTTTTTGATTAAAATGTTTTGAAGCAATTTCGTATTCTTGTTGATCTGACAAGTAGTTAATTTTTTGAAAGAATTTTTCTTCTTTCTGATATATGTTTTCAGAAATTAAAACATCGTATTTATATAAGGTTGTAGATGTTAATTTTCCATCTACCCCGAAATTTTTTTGCTTACCAAGAAGTTGTCCTTTATGGAAAAAACTAATTGCTTTTATGGTGCCATCTATATAATAGTACCTCCATTCTCCATGTTGGTTACCATCTTTATACCAACCTTGTGTACTCATTTGCTTGTTTTTATAATAAGCGACATAATAGCCATCTAAAACACCATCTTTATAGTTGGTTATCTGTTCTATGTTTCCGTTTTTGTAATATGTAAAATAATCTCCAATAATGTTGTTTTCTCTATAGTTTCCTTTATCTGTTAAGACTCCATTATTTGAGTAAAATTTCCATTCGCCAATTTTTCCACCAGAAATATCATACAGTCCTTCTGTTGTTTTGTTTCCTTTAGGGGAGAATCCTTCGTAATAAAATTCTCCTGCTTTCTTTTTATCTTCTTTTAGAATTAATCCGTTTTTATCATAAAACTTGTAGGCAATTATTTCTCCTTTTCTGTATAAATATTCGTAAAATAATTTACCATCTGTATCATAAGATTTATATATCCCATTAAGTTTTCCTTTTTTGTAAGAAAATTCTGTTTGAAGGGTTCCATTGTCATAATACATTTTCCAAATTCCATCATAAAAACCTTCTAAACTTTGTCCTATTTCCTTTGGTTTTCCATTAGGATAAAACGATTGGTATCTGCCATTTAATTTTCCGTTTTCATATTCTATTTCAGAAGAAATTTTCTTGTTATAGTGATAAACTTTTTCTGTTCCGTATTTTTTTCCTGCTTTATAGAACGATGTGGCGTAAACATCTCCGTTTGCGTAATACTCTGTTACTTTTCCATCTACTTTTCCATTTTTATAAGGTATATAAAACTCAAGTAGCTTTTCTCCTACCTTAAAATATGATTTATATATACCATCTAATTTACCTGCTTTAAAATATTTTCTTTGCATCAAAGCACCTCTATCATTAAAGTATTCATATAGGCCATAAAGAGAGTCGTTTTTATACGTTGCATTTATATACTTTTTACCATTATTGTAGTACATAAAATTTTCTCCTTCTAGTTTACCATCTTGATAAATAGCAGTTTCTTTTATATGGTTTTGAGGGTTGAACCAGGTCCAATTTCCGTTTCTTTTTCCATTGTTATCGAAGTTTCCTGTAGCTGTTTTTTTACCAGAACCATCATAAAATTCCCAGAAACCTACAGGTTTTTCTCCTTCTATCTTTCCAATTGCATCTACATAAGTGTCACTATATTCGTAATTGACTTCTTGTTTTTTTCCGTTAAAAACAACAGTGTTTTTAGATACTAAACTTTTCCACTTGGTTTTTAAATCTCCTAAAAATGCAACGATATTTTCGGTATTCTTTTGAATAATTTTTTTATAATCTTCATTTTCTATAGAATAGCTTAAGGTATATATAAAGTCATCGAATTTATTGTTTTCTGCAATCCACTGATAAAAAGGAAGGTAAGTTTTATCCCAAAAACCACCATTTCCTTCAAAATCTTTTAACTGTTGAATCATGGCGTGATTTTGTCTTGTAATAGCAATATTAATAGGGTTTCCTGTTTCATAGTTCTTATTCATTGCTACTTTACTGCTTAAGACTAAATCTATGTCTTCGAAAGAATCATCTTCATCATCTAATTTTATTTGAGGGTCTCTTTTATTTGAGTTTTTTACTTTAACGATATTGTTTAATGATTTAAGAATAGTAAATGCTTCTGCCGCATCTGGTTCTAATAATAAGTACATATTAAAACACATTAATGCTTGGGTAAACCTCTCTTGTTTATAGTAAATATTACCTATTTGCAAATGAGATTTTTTGTACATAGGATTAACAGTTATAGCAACTTTATAAGCATTTATTGCTTCATTAAATTTTCCTAAAGTTTCTAAAATAAAGCCTTTATTATACCACAATAAATAACTTTTGGGGTAGTGCATTAAACCTATATTATAGTTTTCTAAAGCTTTATTATACTTTTTTAAATTAGATAAAGCAACTCCTTTATTGGTGTAAAAAACGACTTTAGAGTAGTTATGTTTGGCATTAATACCTTCATTTGCAACCTTTAAAGCTTCATTATACTTTTTTAATTGAAGAAGATAGTATGATTTTGATGTAAGAAGAGAATAATAAACAGAATCGTTCTTATTTATTTTATTAATTAGAGATAATATTTTTTCATTACTTTCTTCTTTTGAAATTTCCTTGACAATTTCATCGTAATCTATAAACGGAACTTTTTCTTGTGAAAAATTAAATTTAGATAAAAAGAGTATAGCAATTAATATTTTTTTCATACCACAAAAATACTTAAAATATAGAAGACACTAAGTTGAATTTTTTGATTTTTATCTCTTTAAGAAAACTACATTTTAAGCATCTATCCTACCAACAGCACAACTTACAAAAGATTTTGCTTTATGAACAATGGTGTTCTTATCGCCTACTTTTGGATAACCTAATTTAGAGAGTCTTGTTTTTATTACTTCTAAATTATCTTTATCTGAAGTAATAGTTACTAAAGAATTTTCTACATCAACATCTACTTCTGTAACTCCGTTTAGAGTTAATAATCCTTTTTTTATGGTTGATGCGCAACCACCACATTTTAAATTTTCTATTTGTATCGCTGTTTTCATAATTTTAATTTTCTGTTTGCCATTTTGTATAACCGCCTAAAACGTTATAAACATCAAAACCTTTTTCTTTTAAAATTTTTGCTGCTTTTCTGCTTCTATTACCTGTTCTACAAAACAAGTAAACGGGTTTATCTTTATTTAGTTTTTTAGAAGTTTTAACACCAAAATCACTATCAAAATAATTAATAATTAATGCTGTTTTTATACTTCCTTTTGACACTTCTTCTGGTGTTCTAACATCAATTAGTTGAATTTTACTTTTTGATAATAATTCTTTTAATTGAATTGTTGTAACTGTTTTTATGTCTTGTTTCTTTTCGCAATTTATAAAAAGAAAACCCGAAAACAATATGCAAATTAGTTGTTTCATCGACTTTACTTTAAAGTAGAAGGACAAACTGTATCTGTTCTTTCTATGGTTGTTTTTCTAATTGCTGCATAACCTCCAGCTACATCAATAACATTATGAAAACCTCTAGCTTTTAAGATAGAAGCTGCAATTACGGAACGATATCCGCCAGCACAATGCACATAAAAATCTTCTTTTTTTGGAAACTCAGAAATGTATTTATTTAAGAAATCTAAAGGTGTGTTTTCTGCAACTTTAATATGTTCGTTAGTGTATTCTCCTGGTTTTCTTACATCAAAAACCAAAGCCTTTTCTTTAATTTTTTCTTCTAAAACATCTGCAGAAACAGATTGCAGGGTATCTACTTCTTTCCCTGATTTTTTCCACGATTCAAAACTACCATCTAAATAGCCTAAAACATTATCAAAACCAACTCTAGATAAACGTGTAATTGTATCTTTTGTTTTACCTTTTGGCGCAACTAATAAAATTGGCTGATTAATGTCTTTAATTAAAGCTCCAACCCAAGGTGCAAATCCGCCATCGATTCCAATAAAAATTGATTGAGGAATAAAACCTTTTACAAATTCTGATTGATGACGCACATCTAATACAATTGCATCTGTTTCATTTGCCAATAACTCAAAATCATTTACAGATAAAGGTTTTGCACTATTTTTAATAACATCATCTACATCTTTATAGCCTTCTTTATTTAACTTTACGTTTAAAGGAAAATAGGCTGGAGGTGGTAATAAACCATCTGTTACCTCTTTTATAAACTCTTCTTTGGTCATATTTGCTCTTAGTGCATAATTGGTTTTCTTTTGCTCTCCAATTGTACCTACAGTTTCTTTACTTAAGTTTTTACCGCAAGCAGAACCTGCGCCATGTGCAGGGTATACTATAACATCGTCTGCAAGTGTCATTACTTTAGTTCGTAATCTATCGTATAAGAAACCTGCCAAAACTTTTTCTGTTATGTCTCCTTTTTGAGCTAAATCTGGACGACCAACATCACCTAAAAACAAGGTGTCTCCACTAAAAAGGGCATAATCTTTACCGTTTTTATCCTTTAGTAAAAAACAAGAACTCTCCATAGTATGACCAGGAGTGTGTAATACCGTAATTGTAATATCTCCTACTTGAAAAACTTGATTGTCTTCTGCTATAATTGCTTCAAAATTTGTTTTTGCAGAAGGGCCATATACAATTTTTGCTCCTGTTTTTTCTGCTAACGTTACATGCCCACTAACAAAATCTGCATGAAAATGGGTTTCAAAAATATATTTAATTTTAGCATTATTATTTTCTGCTCTATCTATATAATCTTGAACTTCTCTTAAAGGGTCTACAATTGCTACTTCGCCATTGCTTTCTATATAATAAGCACCTTGCGCTAAACATCCTGTGTAAATTTGTTCTATTATCATGGTTCTTCTCTTATCTTTTTAACAAAATCAAAATAACATCGAAATTTAAAATCTCTGAATGATATTTATCAGTTTACTCTATTTAATGGTATGCTTGATGAATATATTTTGCATACTTTTCTTGTTTTTTTCTGTCTCCGGTTTTATAATACTTTACAGCATCATTAACCCTCATGAAAAAGTGGTTGATATCTATAATTGATAACACTCCGCTTTTAAATAAATCGTCTCTAACAGGGCCTTTTACCCCAGCAAAATAGAAAGTTACTCCTCTTTTTTTATAATATTTAATGCGTTCTTTTAGTACTTCTAAACCTGTGCTATCTACTCTATTAATACTTTCTGCATCTAAGACAATAAGCCTTAGATTACCTCCTTTTCTCTCAGCCATTTCATCTAATTTATCTCTAAAATATCCTGAATTGGCATAAAACAATTGAGCATCAAATCGAAATACTAAAATTTCATCTTCTATAATTACTTCTTCAAAACGACTTTTATTTCTGTAAAAATTAGAGTTTGGCACTTTCCCCAACTCTACAACATAGGGTCTTGATGTTCTAAAAATTAAAACAATGAGCGACAAGCCTACCCCAACAATTATTCCATACTCTATTCCTAATAATAAAGTAGCTATAAATGTTGCCAACATTAACCAAAAATCTAATTTATTGGCTTTCCATAAAAAAGTAGCTTCTTTAAAATTAACTAACCCCAAAACAGCTACAATAATAATTGCTGCTAATACTGTTTTGGGTAAATGATAAAATAATGGCGTTAAAAATAGTAATGTTAACACCACCATAACAACAGAAATTAAAGCTGCCATCCCTGTTTTTGCTCCACTTTCTTGATTAATAGCCGAACGCGAAAAACTTGATGTACTTGGGTAGGCTTTAAACAAAGAACCAACCATATTTGCCAAACCTAAAGCTATTAATTCTTGATTGGGTCGTATTCTGTATTCGTCTTGTTTTGCTTCTAATGATTTGCCTATAGATATTGTTTCTAAATAACCTACCATAACCAACGTTAAAGCAATGGGTAATAATTCTTTAATTTGATCGATATCAAACTCTGGAACCCCGAAAACAGGTAATCCTGAAGGTACGTCTTTTACAATAGATACGTCGTTAAACGATTTTCCAAAGTATTTCATGATTAAAATTCCGATAATAACTACAATTAATGCATTTGGAATTTTCTTATTGATTTTTCTAAAAATGATAATAACAATTACCGATATAATTCCTATAATGGTGGTATGATAATTATAATCAGAAATTTGAATAAAAATATCTTCTAAAACATACTGTATTTGATCGCTTTGTATAAAATCTACGCCTAATAAATTTCGAAATTGATTGAATCCGATAATCAATGCAACTGCTGATGTAAAGCCTGTAATTACAGGTTTTGATAGGAAATTTACAATGAAACCTAAACTAAAAATCCCCATTATAAATTGAATCGTACCAACCATCATCGCTAAAATAATAGCAATCGAAATGTAGCTATCTGAGCCTGCTAATGCTAAAGTAGAAACTCCTGTTGCTACAATTAAAGAATCCATAGCTACTGGTCCAATTGCTACTTGTCTTGATGAACCAAAAATAGCATACATTACTTGTGGTACTAATGCACAATACAACCCATAAATGGGAGGCAAACCTGCAATTAATGCATAGGCAATTCCTTGCGGAATTAAAATAATACCCACAGTAATACCCGCAACTAAATCGCCTTTAAAAAGCGATGTGTTGTAATTGGGTAACCACTCTAAAATTGGTATGATTTTTTTGATATTCATCCCATCCTAACCTTCCTAAAGGGAAGGAATTATTACTGTTATATTAAAATAATTCTCCTTGATTTGTTCCTTTTATTCTTCCTAAATGTTTATAAGCTAAATCTGTTACTTCTCTTCCTCTTGGAGTTCGCATAATAAACCCTTGTTGAATTAAAAAAGGTTCATATACTTCTTCAATAGTTTCTGTATTTTCGGAAACTGCTGTTGCTATGGTTCCTAATCCAACAGGTCCTCCTTTAAATTTATCTATAATGGTTGATAAAATTTTATTGTCCATTTCATCTAAACCATGTGCATCTACGTTTAATGCTTTCAATGCATATTTTGCAATTTCTATGGTAATTTTTCCATCACCTTTTATTTGCGCAAAATCTCGAACTCTTCTTAATAGCGCATTTGCAATTCTTGGTGTTCCTCTACTTCTACCTGCAATTTCGATTGCTGCTTCCATAGAAATTGGTACATTTAAAATATGTGCACTTCTCTGAATAATTGTAGTTAGTAAATCCGTTTTGTAATAATGTAATCGACTACTAATTCCAAAACGCGCTCTCATTGGAGCCGTTAATAGCCCCGAACGTGTTGTTGCACCAATTAAAGTAAAGGGTTCTAAATTGATTTGAACTGTTCTGGCATTGGGACCAGATTCTATCATAATATCAATTTTATAATCTTCCATTGCAGAGTATAAATACTCTTCTACAATAGGGCTTAACCTGTGAATTTCATCAATAAACAATACATCGCGTTCATCTAAATTGGTTAACAAACCTGCTAAATCTCCTGGTTTGTCTAAAACTGGCCCTGAGGTTACTTTTATGCCCACTTGTAATTCGTTTGCTAAAATGTGTGCTAAAGTGGTTTTTCCTAATCCTGGAGGTCCATGAAATAAGGTATGATCTAAAGCTTCTCTTCTTTGATTTGCTGCTTCTACAAAAACTTTTAGATTGTCAATAGCTTGATCTTGTCCTGTAAAATCATCGAAAGAAAGTGGTCTTAACTTCTTTTCTACATCTAACTCTTCGTTTGTGTAATGATTGTTTTCAGGATTTAAGTTTTCGTTCATAATTACAAAGATAAGAGAATTTGAATGAGAATAAATGTGCCTTTTGTTACATAAAAAAGTTATTTTACTAATTGTAAATACCTGCTTCTATAAATGCTTTTTTTGAAGCTTCTGTTACATCTCCTTCAAACAGTTTTTCGTAACGCGCGTCTAAAACATAGGCTTTTACAACAACTTTTGTGGCTGCATGATCATCAAAATGATCAAAAAATAGAATCGTAACTGGTTTGTCTATATTTAAATATCTTGATGTAATAGCGGCTTCTTCTACTATTTTTCGAATCTGAGTAACATCAACATTTATAGGCAGCCACAAATTAACGACTACCATACAATCTAAAGCACCTGAATTTGCATTGGAAATGCTATCAGAAATTATTGCTGAGTTAGGAATTGTAACTGTATTGTCATCCAAAGTATTTACTATGGTATTTCTTAAGCCGATATTAACTACTTCTCCGTAATTTCCTTTGATGTTTATTCTGTCTCCAATTTGAAAAGGTCTGTCTAAGATGATTAATAGCCCTCCAAAAATATTTTTTACAATGTCTTGTAATGCAAAACCTAAGGCTAAGGCTGATGAACCCATTAGTGCATAAATTGCTTCTGCTGATGGATTGAATAATGTTATTATTAGTGTATAAATAGCTAAAGTCCACACTAAAATTTTAATAATGGGTTGTAATCTTAAAATTTTAAGTCGATGTCTATTAAAGTTTTTTACTAAGTTTTTAAAGAACCAGTCTAAGAGTTTCATTAAACCCCAAGTAAGGATAATAACTACTACAATTGTTAGTATTTTAGTAATAGAAATTACTTCTGTTGCTGTAGAAATTGTGTTTTCTACATTATTTTTAACATCTTTTACGGTTTTTTCTTGGGCAAAATTAGAAATAGCAGCTAAGAAAAATATTATGTTTAAAATTCTTTTCATACTATCTAAAATTTCTATTTAATCGTTCTCTTAATAACTCTTTTAAAATATCTAAATACATTAAATTAACTCTGTATTCTATTCTTTTATTTATTGTAGATGTTGGTCTAATCAATTGTTTTTCTAATAGTTTTTCGATACTTAATCTACTTTGTCTGTCAGAATTTCTAAGCACAATATTTAATTCTTTTATGGATAAAGAACGATGTTGAAAAATGGCTTCTAAAATAAATAAATCATTTAACGATAAATCATCTAAAACCTTAATTTTAATAGGTTTTATAAAAACCGTTTTATCTTTTACATTATAGGCAGAATTTCTTGCGTATAAGATTGCTTTAGAAATATTTCCTTTAGCAAAAGAAAACATTTTTTTAAAAAATAAATTTTCTAACAATACTTGTCTTTCTTCTTTTGTAGCTTTCTTTAACTGCTTTTCTATTTTTTTAGAAATATTATTTGGTTTTAAAAAAACCATTTGATATCCTTGATTTCGATCTAAGATTTCTGCTTGTAGTTGTTTGTCTAAAATTGGTTTTAAATGAATAATCGACGGAAAATGCGAAGAGAAATATTTTACTCTATTTAGGTAATAAAATGAATATTTATTGATAGAAATTATCCAATAAATTTTAGTTTTTGTAGCGTGTAAAAACAGTAAGAAATCTTCTAATAAATCAAAACCGCGAATTCTTCTAATAAAAAGGCGTTCTATATTTTCTAATATAATAACGTGATTTTCATCAGAAGTATTAATGTATTTTTCTAAATCTTTTAATGATTTAAAGTCTTTCTTAATACTTAAGACGTTGCACAATAAACCAATGAGTTTTTTATAAGAATCTATGGCTTGATTGGTTTCTAAAATTTTAGCAGTTGGATAAATATACGTACTTGCATGCAATAAAGAAGTACCTCCTTCTCCAGGATCATCTACGACCAAAAGTGGAGAATTAATAATTTTCCAATTCTCATAAGCCAACTCTAAACTCTTTAACTCCTCATCTCTATTTTTTAAAAAGTCTTTATTCTGTATTGGATATAATGTAAATCGTTCTAAATATTCATCTGGTAGTTGAATTTTTTCTTCAGCTTCTTCAATAATAGATACTTCTTTCTTTTCATCAATATCAAAAAGTTTATATAGGAAGCTAATACTATTTTGAAGTTTATCTAAAACAGCCATTTTTTGATTTTGTTAGTATTAGCTAATATAATAAATCAAAACGATACTTCTAAAAACAAATTAAGCCTTTCCAAAAATGGAAAGGCTTATTTTAATATCTGATGCTTTATTTATGAAGGTTCTTCGCCCTCTAATAAAGGAGTTGTTTGTAATACAAAATCTTGACCGTGTAAATAATCACTATCGTCATCATTTGGATCTACTTTCTTACTGTAATCATAAGCCCATCTATGAACCTCAGGAATTTTACCTGGCCAGTTACCATGAATATGCTCTACAGGTGTTGTCCATTCTAAGGTATTCGATTTCCAAGGATTTTGGGTTGCTTTTTGCCCTCTATAAATTGAGATAAAGAAGTTTGCAATAAATATAATTTGTGCCAAACCTCCAACTAATGCAAAAATGGTAATTACTACATTAATGTCTGCTAAATCATCAAACATTGGAAAGTTTGTATTTGTATAATATCTTCTAGGTAAACCTGCTAAACCAATAAAATGCATTGGCCAAAATACTCCGTAAGCACAAATAATTGTAATCCAGAAGTGCCAGTAACCTAATGTTTTATTCATCATTCTACCATACATTTTTGGAAACCAGTGGTAAATACCAGCATACATTCCAAAAATTGCAGATACACCCATTACTAAGTGAAAGTGAGCCACAACAAAATATGTATCATGAATGTTAATATCTAATGCAGAATCTCCTAAAACTAATCCTGTTAAACCTCCTGTAACGAATGTAGAAACTAATCCGATTGAAAATAACATGGCAGGATTTAATTGAAGATTTCCTTTCCACAATGTGGTGATATAGTTAAATGCTTTTACAGCAGATGGAATTGCAATTAATAGGGTTGTAAATGTAAATACAGAACCTAAGAAAGGATTCATACCAGAAATAAACATATGATGCCCCCAAACAATTGTAGATAAAAATGCAATTGCCATAATAGATCCAATCATTGCTCTATATCCAAAAATTGGTTTTCTTGAATGTGTGGATATAATTTCTGAAGTAATCCCTAAAGCTGGTAATAATACAATATATACCTCTGGGTGCCCTAAAAACCAAAATAAGTGTTCAAATAATACTGGTGACCCTCCTTGGTAGTGTAATACTTCTCCAGAAATAAAAATATCTGACAAGTAAAATGATGTACCAAAACTTCTATCAAAAATTAATAATAATGCCGCAGATAATAATACTGGGAAAGAAACCACACCAATAATTGCGGTAATAAAGAATGCCCACATTGTTAATGGCAATCTTGTCATTTTCATTCCTTTTGTTCTTAAGTTGAAAATCGTAACGATATAGTTTAACGATCCAATTAAAGAAGATGCAATAAAGATAGCCATAGAAACCAACCATAATGTCATACCTGCACCAGAGCCTGGAATTGCTTGTGGCAATGCACTTAATGGAGGGTAGATGGTCCATCCTGCAGATGCTGGTCCTGCTTCAACAAATAATGAAATTACCATAATTACACTTGACAAGAAGAATAACCAGTAAGAAATCATATTTAAAAAACCAGAAGCCATATCTCTTGCTCCGATTTGTAATGGAATTAACAAGTTAGAAAAAGTACCACTTAATCCTGCTGTTAGTACAAAGAATACCATAATTGTACCATGTATTGTTACCAATGCTAAGTACATATCTGGATTCATAACTCCATCTGTTTGATGTGGGCCTAAAAAAGCTTCGATAATTGAAAATGATTTTTCTGGCCATGCAATTTGCATACGGAATAACATAGACATAAATACACCAATGATTCCCATAAACATACCAGTTACTAAGAACTGTTTAGAGATCATTTTATGATCTTGACTAAAAATATATTTTGTTACAAATGTTTCTTTATGATGATGTTCTGACATAATCTTTTAATTTGTAGTATCTTAATTTAATTATTTAATAACTGATGCTAATGTTGGTTGCTCTGCAATCCACTTATCGTATTCTTCTTGTTCTACAACTGTAATTTTCATTTGCATATTGTAGTGAGAAGCTCCACAAATTTTGTTACACAATAACAAATAATCAAACTCATAAGGATCTTCTCCTTTGGCTTTTCTTATTTTGTTAATTCCTTTCGTTTTTTCAATAACTTCAGGTTGTTGCCTCATTTCTTCTGTTGTATACTTTGGTGTAAAACCAAACTCGGTTACCATACCTGGTACACAGTTCATTTGTGCTCTAAAGTGTGGCATATATGCTGAGTGTAATACATCTTGAGAGCGAAACTTGAAATGAATTTTTCTGCCTTTTGGAAGGTATAATTCTGTAACTTGCTTATCGTCTTGAGAATTTCTATCATTCATATCAACACCCATTGTATTGATACCTTTAATATAATTTACATTCGCCAAGCCTAACGTATTATCTTCTCCTGCATAACGTGCATCCCATCTAAATTGTTGAGAATATACTTCTATAACTATTGGGTCTTTATCTTCAGATAAATCCATGATATTGTTCCATTGCCATAATCCGTAACCGATTAAAACTACTAAAACTACAGCTGGTGTAATCGTCCAAATTGCTTCTAATTTATGGCTATCTGCATAAAATTTTGCTTTTCTATCTTTATTTCCTCTATACTTAAAAGTAAAGTAGAAAATTAAGAATTGCATCATAAATTGCACAATACCAATTAACCAAAATGTAATGTTAAAAAGGTTATCATCGTGTTCTCCTTCTATAGAAGCAGATTCTGGCAGCATGATAACATTCATAAAGATTAAACAATAAATCATCATTGCATAAAGGAATGCCATAAAATACAAAGCGTTTCTACCTTGTTTAGTATTGTCTTTGTCTGTAGCAATTACACTTCTAAAATTTAGAATTCTTGTAATTTGCCAAAAACTCACACCGATTGCAACACCTATAAAAATATAAAATAGAGCTAACATATTTATCTCGTCTTAATTATTTTAATTCAATTATTTATTAATGATGATCTGATGATTCACCTCTATGTTCGATATTATAGTAATGGAAATGTTCACTTTCTTCTAAGTAAGGGTTTCCTTGTGGTATAGGATTTGCTTTTGCAAACGAACTAAATGTTGCATAAATAAAGATACCTATAAAGAATAATAATGAACTTATTTCTGGAATTCCAAAAGACCATTGTGCTCCAACTGTTGCTGGCATTACCATAACAAAAATATCTATATAATGACCTGCAAGTATTACTAAACCTCCAATTACTACAAACCAAGGAATACTCTTAAAATCACTATTTAATAACAATAATATTGGGAACGCAAAGTTCATACCTACCATTGCTAAGAACGGTAATTTGTATTCGTTAAATCTTGCTACGAAATAAGTCGTTTCTTCAGGAATATCAGCATACCAAATTAACATAAATTGAGCGAACCATAAATAGGTCCAGAATACTGAAAAACCAAACATAAATTTCGCTAAATCGTGAATATGACTATCATTTACGGCTGGTAATGCTCCTTTAGAACGTAAGTAAATTGTTACAAATGCTATTACAGTTAAAGCACTTACTAATAAACTTGCTAAAACATACCATCCAAATAATGTAGAGAACCAGTGTGGGTCTAATCCCATAATCCAATCCCATGACATCATAGATTCTGTAATCATAAAAATAAAGATAAAAACTACAGAAGAATTATAATTAAACTTAAATGTTTTACCTCCATCGTTAGCAGTATCTTCTTTGATAGAGTTCTTTCTAATCATCCATCTGTAAACATTCCAAAGTAATAAATAAACAACACTTCTAATGGCCCAACCTGGAACATTCATCCACCAAGATTTACCATCTACAATAGCATCATAGTTTTCACTTGTTGGGTCAAAAACGCCTTCTGCCATCCAAGGGAACATATGATTCCAGTGCATAACAGCAGCTACAACAACAATTAACATTATAATTGATGTTGGCACTAAATTGGCAGTAATTGCTTCCATAACTCTAAACAAAACAATAGACCAACCTGATTGCGCAACTCTTTGAGCCGCATAGAAAGCTAATACTAATAATGAAATTCCTAAAAAGAAAAATAACGATACATATAAAGCTGACCAAGGTTTGTTTTGCAATTGATGAAAAACATGCTCATCGTGTGCTGCATCATGATGCGCTCCGTGAGTATTTTGCGCATCAGAATGATGATTATCTGTAGCGTTATGATGATCGTTTCCTTCTTGTGCATGGGCATCTTTTTTTACCTCGCCATGAGAAGCGCCATGGCTATCTCCATGTGAAGCTTGATGCGCTATAATTTCTTTTGCTTCTTCAACAGTTTTTGGTGCTGAGTAAAAACTATAAGCAATCCCCACTAAACCAACAACGATTAGTGCTAATGAGAATGTTTTTAATTTACCTGAGAATTGATACATATCTTTCGTATTCTATCTTTTTGTAATTATTTTGCTAAATCTGTACGTAATTTTTCTACGTATTGTACTATCTGCCAACGTTCTTTGTACGTTATTTGAGATGCATGAGAACCCATTAAATTTTTACCATGCATAATTACATGATAAATAGTTCCTGCATTAATATCTCTGTCTTTATAGTTAGGAATTCCTGAAAATTTTTCTCTTTGAGATAAAACTCCATTTCCATCACCTTTAGTTCCATGACAAGTTGCACAATAAATATCGTACATTTTTTTTCCGTTTGCTAAATTTTCTTCAGTTGCTTCTAAAGGATTTGTTAATGTTGTTTTAGCCAACTCATACCCTTCATTAGTATCAGCAATATCGTAAGCAGGATGACCTCCTCTTGCAATAGTACCTGCAACTGGTTTTAAATTTACAGGAGCATTGTTAATTCCATCTGCTCCATTAGGATTATAAGGTACAGACTCATACATATCTGGCATGTATTGTACCTGAGGTGTTCTTTTGTTATTACAAGAAACAATACTTGTAAAAACTACTAAAGCGATAATTAATTTAAAATTCTTCATTATCTATATATTAGTGCTTGTCTACTACATTAATTTCTACAGCTCCTGTTGTTTCTAATAATGCAGTTAATTCAGCTTCATTATTATGTACAGGGATTTCCATTAAAAAATGGTCGTCTGTAGTTCTTGGATCTGGATTTTCTGCTTCTTTAAAAGGCCATAATCTACTTCTCATATAAAAAGTAATTACCATTAAATGGGCTGCAAAAAATACGGTTAATTCAAACATAATTGGCACAAAAGCAGGCATATTTGCCCACCAAGTAAAGTTTGGTTTTCCGCCAATATCTTGTGGCCAATCTTGAATCATCATATAATTGGTCATCCAAATGGCAACTGCCAAACCTGTAATACCATACATAAAAGCTGTAATTGCTAATCTTGTTGGTGCTAATCCCATAGCTTTATCTAAACCGTGCACTGGGAAAGGACAAAATACTTCTTCTATATGATGATGTTCTGCTTTCACAGCTTTTACGGCATCCATTAGGATTTCGTCATCATTATAAAACGCGTGAATAACTTTCGATGATTCCATAATTATTCTTTATCTTTTTTATCTGATTTACCTTCTTTTTTAGCTACTTTAATAGCAGGTTTAGTTGGTATACCTTGTTCTCTTCTCTTCTTGTAAAACTCACCAGAAGATTTTAATATCGTTTTTACTTCCGCTTGCGCGATAACTGGGAATGTTCTTGCATATAATAAGAATAATACAAAGAAGAATCCTATAGTTCCAATAAAGATACCAACGTCTACAAATGTTGGTTCAAAACGCCACCAAGTAGATGGTAAATGCCCTTTACTTAACACAATTGCAATGATATCAAAACGCTCAAACCACATACCAATATTAATAAATATTGAAATGATAAAAGACCATATAAAGCTTCTTCTAATTTTCTTGAACCATAATAACTGAGGTGTTAAAATGTTAAAGAATAACAACGAATAAAATGCCCAAGCATAAGGTCCTGTTGCAGCACCTACAGATAAGTATGTGTAGTTTTCATAAGGCGATCCTGTATACCAAGCAATAAAAAACTCTGTTGCATAAGCTACAGCTACAATTCCACCTGTTAAGATGATTACAATGTTCATATATTCTACGTGTAAACGTGTAATATATTCTTCCATATTAGTCACCTTACGCATAATACCTAATAACGTTTGTACCATTGCAAATCCTGAAAAGATTGCTCCAGCAACGAAATAAGGAGGAAATATTGTTGAGTGCCAACCTGGATTGATGGATGTAGCAAAGTCCATAGATACAATTGTATGTACAGAAAGTACTAATGGAGTTGCTAAACCAGCCAATACTAAAGAAACTTCTTCAAAACGTTGCCAATCTTTAGCTCTACCAGACCAACCAAAACTTAATAATGCATATATTTTCTTTTGAAATGGCTTTACAGCTCTATCACGTATCATTGCAAAATCTGGTAATAAACCTGTCCACCAGAACACTAATGATACAGATAAATACGTTGAGATTGCAAAAACGTCCCATAATAATGGCGAGTTAAAGTTTACCCACAATGATCCAAATTGGTTAGGGATTGGTAAAACCCAATATCCATTCCATGGACGTCCCATGTGAATAATTGGAAACAATCCTGCTTGAAAAACGGCAAAAATTGTCATTGCTTCTGCAGAACGGTTTATAGCCATTCTCCATTTTTGACGGAATAATAAAAGTACAGCAGAAATTAAAGTTCCTGCGTGACCAATACCTACCCACCATACAAAGTTAGTGATATCCCAAGCCCATCCAATGTTCTTGCTTAATCCCCAAACTCCAATACCGGTTCCAACTGTGTAAAAGATACATCCAAATCCCCAAAGCATTGCTGCTAAAGAAATATAAAACGCCATGTACCAATTCTTATTTGCTTTTCCTTCTATAGGTTTTGCAATGTCTTCGGTAATATCGTGATAACTTTTATCACCTAATACTAAAGGTTCCCTTATGGGTGCTTCGTAATGAGACATATTTATTACTTAATTTTATAATTTTAGTTAAAAGTTGAATGTTTTTAAAGTTGAAAAGTAGTTTTTTTTGACTTTTTAACTCTGAACTTTAAAACTTTCTAACTCATTTACGCTTCGTTTGTATTTTTAACTTTAACTTGATAGATTACATTCGGCTTTGTCTGTAAATAATCTAACACGCCGTAAGCTCTTTTATCTTCTACTAATGATGCAACTTGATCTTTCTCGTTATTAATATCACCAAAAACCATTGCACCTGTTGTACAAGCTGATGAACAAGCTGTTTCAAACTCATCTGTATTTACAGCTCTTCCTTCTTTTTTCGCTTTTAAAATTGTTGCTTGTGTCATTTGAATACACATAGAACATTTTTCCATAACTCCTCTAGAACGAACTACCACATCTGGATTTAACACCATCTTACCATATTCATTATTCATATTGAAGTCAAACTCGTTATTATTTGCATAATTAAACCAGTTAAAACGACGAACTCTATATGGACAGTTGTTTGCACAATATCTTGTACCTACACATCTGTTGTATGCCATTTGGTTTTGACCTTGACGACCATGTGATGTTGCTGCCACAGGACAAACCGTCTCACAAGGAGCATGATTACAGTGCTGACACATCATTGGTTGGAAAGTTACCTCAGGATTTTCTGCTTCAGTTTCTAATGCTTCATACATTTTACCTCTACTTAATCCTAATTCTTTAGCTTCTTCTCTTGTTTCTACTTCAGAAGAATAATATCTATCAATACGCAACCAGTGCATATCTCTACCAACTCTTACTTCTTTTTTACCTACAACTGGCACATTGTTTTCTGCATGACATGCAACTACACAAGCACCACAACCTGTACAAGAAGTTAAATCTATTGATAAATTAAAGTGATGACCAACTTCTCTGTTATGCTCATCCCATAAATCAATAGTATTTGCTTCTACTTCATTATGATCATAAGAAACATAAGCTGGTTTATTCCAACCATTTTTATGATCTTTAGGATCTACAGTTTTGTATTCTTTTAGTGAAGCAACTTTTAAGATATCATGACGACCTGCAATTGTTTTTTGTACTTGAGTACAAGCAAATTGATGCGTTCCTGATACTTTTTCTATTGTAACTCCATATTGAATATTATTGCCTCCTTTATATAAAGGATACGCATTAACACCCACTTGCATTTCTTCTTTTAATCCAAAAGTTTTTCCAAAACCAAGTGCTAAACCAACAGAGCCTTTCGCCTGTCCTGGTTGAATCATAACTGGAACAGTTACGGAAACTCCGTTTACAGTTACTTTTGCATAATCACCATCTATAGCGCCATTATCTTTTACAGGATTTGCAAAACCTAATTCTCTGGCATCTGCCATAGACATGGTTAAGTAGTTATCCCAAGAAGCTCTTGTAATTGGATCAGGAAATTCTTGTAACCAAGGATTGTTTGCTTGTTTACCATCACCTAAACCAGTTTTAGTATATAAGTTTAATTCAAAACCTGATGCTTTATTTGCTGAACTTGACAATTTAGCTGCCACATCAGAAATTACCTCTAAGGTATCAAATACAAAATCTGTATTTTCTACAACTTCTTTGGTAAAGAATCCATTGTGTAACGCAGTATTCCAAGAACTACCGTTTAAAACATTCGCAGAAGCAAAGGATTTTAAATAATCGTAATATTTTGTAGCATTTCCAGACCATTTTAATAAGGTATCTTGAACTTGACGTGTATTAAATAAAGGCTGAATTGTTGGTTGCATTAAACCATAAGTAACTTCATCAAATTGAGTATCTCCCCAAGATTCTAAGAAATGTGGAGTTGGTAATGCAAAATTAGAAGCGTTTACAGTGGCATTGTTTTCTGTTGATAATGCTACTGATAATTCTAATTTTTTCAATCCATCAGAAAAGTCTGATGCATTAGATAAAGAATAAACAGGGTCTACATTGTAAGAAATTAATCCTGCAATTTTACCTGCTTTCATATCTGAAACGAATTGAGCAACTTCAGCATCATTTCCTTGACGGATATTTAATGTATTTACAGTGTCAATAATTTCACTATTTAATGCTTTGTTAATTGCTAAAGCAACTAATTGCGCATTTTTATCGTTCAATCCTGTTAAAACAACACCTTTAGAACCCGATTTCTTTAATTCCGTTGCCATTTTCTTTACATCAGCATCAACAGGAGTTGATTTTGATGCTACAGCACTTCCCGTAATTGCG
Organism: Bacteroidia bacterium; assembly: GCA_030427865.1. Lineage (GTDB taxonomy): Bacteria > Bacteroidota > Bacteroidia > Flavobacteriales > Flavobacteriaceae > Polaribacter. The sequence goes on from JAUICK010000001.1 coordinate 369,536, forward strand.
TTGTATAAATTGAGTAATGCAAATACTTGATCAGAAGGTTTTACAACCACTCTCTTATCAGCATTAGCACCAGTTAAAGACATATTACTTTCAAACTGAACGTGGTAAGACATTGATCCAGTTTCTGGCTTTCTTCCATTTATGTAAGATTTTTCAAATCCTCCGTGAAAATCACCTAAAAAATCTGCTCCAAAAGAAACAATTGTTTTTGCTTTGTCTAAATGATAGTTTGGTAATGCACGTTTACCATACATTGCCTTAAAAGCATCAGCAGCACCAGATTCTGAAACTGCATCATAAATAACGTGTTTTACATTAGGATTTGCAGCAATAAATTCTTCAACAATTTTATCTGTAGAAGGACTTGCCATTGTTCCTGTTAACAAAACAACTACTTTATTTGCTTCTTTTAGTTCGTTTAATTTTACACCAATTTCCTTATCTGCATCTGCCCAAGAAATTTCAGCACCTGCTTTCGTAGGATTTTTTAAACGTAATTTTTCATCATATAAAGAAAGAACAGCAGCTTGCACTCTTGCACTTGTTGTTCCGTTAGCTTCTTTGTTTGGCATAATTTGAATTGGACGACCTTCGCGTGTTTTAACCAACACATTTGCAAAATCGTAACCATCTGCCATAGAAGTAGCGTACCAATCTGCAACTCCAGGAATTACATCATTAGGTTTTACAACATAAGGAATAGACTTTCTAACTGGTCCTTCACAAGCTGCTAAAGATGCAGCTGCAGTAGTGAAACCAACATATTTTAAGAAATCTCTACGAGATGTAGAAGAGTTCTCTAACGTTTCTTTATCACCTAAAAACTGATCTGTTGGAATTTCTTCTACAAACTCGTTTTTACTCAACGTTTCAACAATAGAACTATCTTTTAGTTCCTCAACACTTTTCCAGTATTTTTTGTTTGAAGCCATTTATATTTAGTTATTAGTTGTTAGTTTTCAGTTATTAGTTTTCACTAAAACCAAACTATCTTTCTTTAATTAATAGTGACACTTACCACATTCCATACCACCTAACTGAGCTGCAGTAACTTTTTCTACACCATACTTTTTAGCTAATTGTTCATGAACTTTCGCATAGTATTCGTTTCCTTTTAAGTCTACTTTTGTCTCTCTATGGCAATCTATACACCACCCCATTGTAAGTGGAGAGTGTTGGTACAACTCTTCCATTTCTTCTACTGGGCCATGACATTTTTGACATTTAAGACCTTGAACTGTTACGTGCTGTGAGTGATTGAAATATACAAAATCTGGTAAATTATGAACTCTCACCCATTTAACTGGTTTCGTTTCTCCTGTATACTCTAAATTGTCTGCATCCCAACCAGCGGCTTTGTATATTTTTGCAATTTCTTTATCCAACTCCTCTTTCCCAAGCACATAACCATCGCCCATATCTACAACTGTTTCTTCAGCAACTTCAGAAATATTTTTATGACAATTCATACAAACATTTACCGAAGGAATGCCTGAATGTTTGCTGTGTTTTGCAGAAGAGTGACAATATTGACAGTCGATTTTATTATCTCCAGCGTGAATTTTATGAGAAAATGCAATTGGTTGAATTGGTTGATATCCTTCATCTACACCAACTTTAAACAAAGTTCCGAAAACTATATAAGCACCAATCAATAATAAAAATATAGTTGATAGTACTTTTAAGAATGTATTTTGTTTTACTCCTTGCCAAAGCTCATGTAAATCTCTTTTAAGGTTAGATTGTGATTCTATTTTTGTGTTACCTTTTAACTCACTCACTTGCTTTAATAGGCTTGCTATCATTAAGAAAGCAACAACAATTGCAGCAGCTAATATGTAAATTAACCATTCTGGAGCACTTGCTTTAGAAACACTTCCGCCAGTTGCATTATCTGCAACAACCTCTTTCTTTTTGAGTTCGCCAACAGTTGTGTAATACAAAATATCATCGATATTTTTATCTGATAACTGTGGAAAAGCAGTCATATTAGAGCCATTATATTCTTCAAAGATTGCAATTGCATCTGCATCTCCTGAGGCTCTTAATTCTGCATTGTTTTTAATCCAAGCTTTTAACCAATCATTTTCTCTACGCTCTTCAATACCCGCTAATGCTGGGCCAATTAATTTCTTGTCTAATTTGTGACAAGAAGCACATAAAGATTTAAATAATTTTTTACCTTCTTTTTGACGAGCTTCATCTATCTCTTGAGAAAAAGAGGATACGCTAAAAGCAAAAAACAAAAGGACTGTAAGACTTATACGAAGTGTTTTGGTTAGTCTACTGTGCAATTTTACACTTTTCATATTTAAACTTTGTTTAAAAATATCTAATATAAAATGATAAAAGTCATTTTTTTTCGTTCAGCAAAAGTACTACATATTGCTATATTCTAAAAAAGGAAAGGAATGTTAAATATTAATTTATAATTATTCTAAATAAGCTCGTTTGCCAATTTATTACTGAACTACTCGTTATTTTTGCAGAAAACAGTTTAGAATGAAAAAAGGATATCGAATTATATATTTGTCATTATTGCTTTGTGTTTTTAGTTTTAGCTCGTATTCTCAAAACAAAACAAACTCTTCTGATGAAGTTAAGCGTCTTATTGCCAAGAAAAGAGCTTTTAACAAAAAGTATGGATTTGGTTATCGTATACAATTATACAATGGAAACGAGCAAAAAGCTAGAAAGCTTAGAGCTCGTTTTAGAGTTGAATTTCCTGATAAAGCTACCAAATTAGTGTATAGCGCTCCAGAATGGAAGGTTCAGGTTGGTAATTATAAAACCAAATTAGAAGCAGATAAAGATCTAATAAAGTTTCAAGAAAAATTTTCTGGTATTATTGTTGTTCCAATGGGTAAATAATTCTATTTATTTTGTTTCTATTTCTTTTACTGGTAGAGAAACAATAGTTTTTCCCCATCCTAAGTACATTGTTGCTTCATTACCCTCACCTTCAAAGGCAATAGAAAAAGCCTCAATATTTTTTTCTGATGTAGATACTTTTCCATCTACTCTTAATACATCATCTTTTTTATCGTATGTATAATGCCCCCAAACATTTCTTACAGAACTTAAAACAAATGTCCAAGATTTTTTACCAGGAACAGTAAATAAAGTATAAGTTCCTGCTTTAACTTCTTTACCTCCAAAAAGAGCATCTTTAAAAAACGTAATTTCTGCAGCTTCATTTGCACCAGTTCTCCAGACTCCTTTATTAGAGGCTTTGGCTAAAGCCGATAATTCTCTTCCTTTAAGTTGCGGTCTTCCGTAGATAACTTTTACCAATTTATCTGAGTTTTTCCAATTTTTTGGATATACAGCTGCATCCATAGGGCTAACATCTAATCTTGGAAATTTTTGAGCGTAAAATTCTGTAGATGAAATTAAAGCAATTGCAAAAATTGCTAATGTTAAGATTAATTTTTTCATTTTTATATTATTATAATTTAATTTTATATGTGCTTTCAAAAATAGAAAACCTTACTGCTCTAAGATACTAATTTTGTGTTAAAGAAATAAAAGAGTTTGCAAAAACCTCTTTATTTTAGATTTCTCCATAAAGTCGAAACGACAGGTTAAAATACTTTTTAAACAGCCGCTACATTTTACTATTAACGACAACCACAATCTGGATTACAATTTTTATCTTTTTTTGATGGTAAAATAAATTTTTTTATCAAAAATAAAACAGCAAAAGCAACTAAAAAATAAGCTATAATTTCTTGCATTAACTTAAAATTTGATACGTAATTAAAGAAGAAATATAGGCCAATAACCCCATACCAAACAGCTGAATTAAGGGCCATTTCCATGTTTTTGTTTCACGTTTTACAATAGCTAATGTTGCCATACATTGCATTGCAAAAGCATAGAAAACCATTAAAGACATTCCAACAGGGAAATTAAATCTGTTTTTACCTGTATCTATGTTTATTTCTGAAGCCATTTTCTGTTTTATGGTTGATGTGTCTTCGTCATCTGCTTCTACACTATAAATGGTAGCTAAAGTACCCACAAAAACTTCTCTGGCAGCAAAAGATGTTATTAATGCGATTCCTATTTTCCAATCGTAACCTAATGGTTTTATAGTAGGCTCTATGGTTTTTCCTAAAATTCCGATGTAAGAGTTTTCTAATTTTGCTGATGCTATTTTCTGCTGTAATTCATCATCAGATAAATTTTGATTTGCTACATTTTCTATAGTGTTTTTTTCTGCATTATCAAAAGATGATGGACCATTAGACGCTAAAAACCATAACACAATAGATAAGGCTAAAATAATTTTTCCTGCTTCAAAAACAAAAGATTTTGTCTTTTCTACTACTTCAAAAAATACATTTTTTACAGATGGTAGTTTATAATTTGGCATTTCTACTACAAAAAATGATTTCGATTTTATTTTTAGCGTTTTATTTAAAATGTAAGCTGCTAAAATTGCTGTTGCAAAACCCAATGCGTATAGAAAGAGTAAAACCAAGCCTTGTAGATTTAAAAATCCGAAGATTTTTTTATTTGGAATTATTAGCGCTATTAAAATTGCATACACTGGCAAACGTGCAGAACAGGTTGTAAATGGTGTTACCAAAATGGTAATTAATCTTTCTTTCCAACTTGATATGGTTCTTGTGGCCATTATTGCTGGAATGGCACAAGCAGTTCCAGAAATTAACGGAATTATACTTTTGCCATTCATTCCAAAACGTCTCATAATCTTATCCATCAAAAAAACCACACGACTCATATAACCCGTTTCTTCTAAAATGGCAATAAACATAAATAATATGGCTATTTGAGGAATAAAAATGAGTACTCCTCCAATTCCTGGAATAATACCTTCTGTTAATAAATCTGTAAAAACTCCAGCTGGTAGGTTACTTTTTACATAATTAGATAGTTTTGCGAAAGTGCCGTCTATGAAATCCATAGGGAAACTTGCCCAATCGAAAATAGATTGAAAAATTAGCAACAATAAAAAGACAAAAAACACATATCCAAAGATTTTGTGAGTAAAAATTTTGTCTAACCTACTTCGTAAATCTGTTGCTTTAGTTTTATCTACTATATAGGTTTTTTTTAAAATTTTATTAATTTCTTGATAGCGATAAATGGTTTCTTTATGTTGATATTTCTTTAATTTAGAAACATCTTTTTTAAACTCTAATAACTGTTCTTTTTCTTTTGATGAAATAGTATCTGGAAAATTATTTTGAGTTACCATTAACCATAATTCGTACAAAGAATAATTAGGGCTGATTTTTTTTAAAGCATCAAAATAATCTGGATCTATTTGATGATTAATGCCACATAAAGGCGATGCTTTTGCTGTTACATAACAACGAATAATGGCTTCTTTTACTTCTTGAATTCCTTGATTTTTTCTTGCGCTAATTAACACAACTTCTGTGTTTAACTCTTTTTCTAAAGCTGTTAAATCTATCGAAATTCCTTTTTTTACCATTTGGTCAACCATATTGATTGCCAAAACTGTCGGAATTTCTAAGTCTTTAATTTGAGAAAAAAGTAATAAGTTTCGTTTTAAATTTTCTACATCTGCAACCACCAAAATAACATCTGGAGATGTTGCAATATCTTTTTTTAATAAGGTTTTTAAAACAATGCTTTCGTCTAAAGAAGTGGGGTTTATACTATAAGTTCCGGGTAAATCTGTAATAACTGCATTCTGAGTGGAAGATAATTTGCTAACGCCTTCTTTTTTGTCAACTGTAATTCCTGGGTAGTTACCAACTTTCTGATTTAAACCTGTAAGTTGATTAAAAAGTGATGTTTTTCCTGTATTCGGATTTCCTATTAAAGCTACTTTTATATCGTTTTTAGACATTTAGTTTCTAACTTTTTAGGATTTGAATTTGAGCAGCAGTTTCTTTACGAATTGCCAAATGACTTCCGTTTACACAAATATAAATTGGGTCTTTTAATGGTGCTATTTGAACTAATTTTACTTCTGCGCCAGGTAAACAACCCATTTCTAATAACTTAAGAGGAATAAAATCTAATGCTTCCTCAGAAATGTAACCCATTTCTCCTATCTGTAAAGATGCAATTGTGCTCAATGATTTTTATTTGGGAAGCAAAGATAGGAATTTAGAATGATTCTAAACAAGTTATTTAGATGCATATTCTTCTTTTAACAAAACAATATCATTCTTTAGTTTTTCCATTTCGTTCTTGTCTGTACCATCATAATAACCTCGAATACGTCTGTCTTTATCTACTAAAACAAATTGTTCTGTATGAATAAAATCTTGTTCTCCACCATCACCTTCGTCTAAAACTGCAAAATAACTTTTACGAGCCAAATTGTAAATGTGTTTTTTAGATCCAGTAGTTACATTCCATTTGCTATCAATAACCCCTTTTCTTTGAGCATACTCTTTCAAAACAGAAACGCTATCTATTACAGGAGTTACAGAATGTGATAAAAACATAATATCTGCATCGTCTTTATAAAACTCTTGCAATTCACTCATATTAAATGCCATAGCAATACAAATGGTTTGGCAACGTGTAAAGAAAAAATCGGCTATATAAATTTTGTTTTTATAATTGCTATTGGTTACAATTTCTCCATTCTGATTAATGAGTTCGAAATCTGCAATGGTATGATTTTTTTGAACATGAAACATACTTTCATCAACCAAACGCGGATTTACATCTACTGGATTGTATATTTTAAGACGATTATCTTTTTTTAATAATTGATAAAAAACAGTAATTCCAATAGCAGAAAATATTGCTAAAAAAATAAGTGTGGGTATCGATTTTTTAAAGAATTTAAATTCCATTTATTTTAACTAAAAATGCAAATTTACGACTTCTAAAATCGTTAATAAATTAAGAAAACCAAATACTTTGTAAAATCTATGTTAAAATAAAAACCTAGTTATAAATAGTTCTTTTACAACTCTCTTTAAAAACGTACATTTGTGCGTTTTTTAATTATGATTTAACGCTGAATGGAAATATTAATAAAAGCATCGCAATTTATTTTAAGTTTATCTTTATTAATTGTATTGCACGAATTAGGGCACTTTATCCCTGCAAAATTGTTTAAAACCAAAGTAGAAAAATTCTACTTGTTTTTTGACTATAAATTCTCTCTTTTCAAGAAAAAAATTGGCGAAACTGTTTACGGTATTGGTTGGATTCCTTTAGGAGGCTATGTAAAAATAGCAGGAATGATTGATGAAAGTATGGATACTGAACAAATGAAACAACCTGCACAACCTTGGGAGTTTCGTTCTAAACCCGCGTGGCAACGCTTAATTATAATGTTAGGTGGGGTTTTTGTAAACTTTGTTTTAGGTATTTTTATCTACATTATGTTAATGTATGCTTATGGCGAAAAATTTTTACCAAACGAAAATGTAACAGATGGTGTTTGGGTGCAAGACTCACTGGCTATGGATTTAGGGGTTAAAACTGGTGATAAAATCTTAACTATTGATGGTGAAAAAATAAAAAAATTCTCTGAACTAACGTTAGGTTTTGTAAACGGAAATAACTTTCAAATTGAAAGAGATGGACAAATTATAGATAAAGAAATTCCCGAAAATTTTATCTCAAAATTAGTAGATAGAGGTAAAGATGCTGGTGCTGTTTTATTGCCAAGATATCCTTTTGTCATCGCTGGTATTTCAGAAGATTCTCCTAATATAAATGCAGATTTAAAAAAGAAAGATATTGTTGTTGCTATAAATGGAAATTCGATTAAATATTTTGATGAAGCTCAAACACAATTAAACAAAGTTAAAAATCAAGATATTACCATAACTGTAAAAAGAGGAACTAAAACGAAAGAAATTTCTGTAAAAGTTACTTCTGAAGGAAAACTAGGAGTTGGTTTAGGGCAGTTATCTTTCAAAGATTTAGAAAGATTAGGTTATTACCAACTTGCTGAAATAGAATATTCTTTTGCTGAAGCAATTCCTGCTGGATGGAATAAATCTTGGAAAACATTAACGGATTATGTAAAACAATTAAAGAAAATATTTAACCCAAGTACTGGTGCTTATAAAGGTTTAGGTGGATTTAAAGCTATAATGGATATTTTCCCTACTACTTGGAGTTGGCAAGCATTTTGGAACATTACAGCTTTCCTATCTATCATGTTAGGTTTTATGAACTTATTACCCATACCTGCTTTAGATGGTGGTCATGTTGTATTTACCCTTTGGGAAATGATTACGGGTAAAAAACCAGGAGATAGGTTTTTAGAATATGCACAAGTAGCTGGTTTTATCTTATTGATAGCTTTATTACTTTTTGCAAATGGAAATGACGTTTATAGGTGGATAAAAGGATTATAAACATAAAAAAAGCCTCGCAATGGCGAGGTTTTTTTTAGATTCTTAAAGAACGATTGATAAAAGAAAACCAAGTATATTTTGTATTACACTTATCACAAGCATAGCCTTTTGTTCCTGGTATTAATCTTACAAATGTTGTTCTTTTCATTCTGTGCCTAGACACAGATTTGCATCGTGGGCAAGCTTTCATACTTTAGTAATATTTGTTTAGACTTTGGAAAGATACTAAAAATCAACCAATTAAATGTTAGTAGAGATACTATTTACGATCTTTTAATTTTTTGTTTGTTTTAATTATGGCTTGTTCGTTTTTCCAATCTATCCACTTTTGCCCTCTAATTCTTCTCATAATATTATCTAAAGAACGCATAATAAAAACATTATAAATAGCTTTAGATAAATTTTGAGGTTTTCTTGCTATAGCTCTCAAACTCATAGAAAACCCTGGGGTAATATACCTCATATAATGCCAATAACCTTCTGGCATATATAATGTGTTTCCATGTTCTAATTCTGCAACATAACCTTCTGCATTTTTTAATGCGGGCCACTTTTTAAAATCTGGGTTATTAAAGTCGATATCTTCTCTTGTAATTAAAGAATGTGGAATTTTATACAAATGTTCATTTTGTTTTTGATCGAACAAGATACATTTCTTTTTTCCTTCGAAGTGAAAATGAAAAATATTGGCTAAATCTATATCATAATGCATAAAAGTGTACGAATCTCTTCCGCCAAAAAACAACATTGGTAAGCCTTTCATTAAACGTAAACCAAAATCTGGATAAGAAAAATCTTTTTGTAAAACTGGAACTTCTTTTAAAATATTCCATAAAAATATTCTAAATTTTGTAGGCTCTCGTTTTAATAAATCTACATATTCTGCCATTTTCATTGTGGCGTGAGGTTCGTTAAAACCGTCTTTATAATCTACAGGTCTATCATCATATAAAGGCACAGTTTTATCTCCTGCAACTTCTTTCATATATTCTAAAGTCCATTTCTTATATGCAGGCCAATTTTCAATAAAACGCTCTATAACCACTGGTTTTTGAGGCTTAAAGTAGTTTTTTATAAAGTCTTCTTTAGTAATTGTTTCTACTCTGTCTATTTGAGTTAAGTTTAAACCCATAACGCTAAATTTAAGTACAAAGTTAAAAAAACGCCACAAAAAAAAATACTAAGACGTTAAAAACTATACCTTAATCCAAATAACATATTGCTTAGAGGCATAGGTACAAAACCAGTTTCTATATAATTGGCATTAAAAATATTATTGGCGGTAAATGTAAACTCTAATTTCTGTAGACTAACTATTATTGATGCATCCCAAACATTATAACTCTGTTTGTCTATACGCTCTGCATGTTTATAAATAATATTTTGACTAACGTTTTTAAACAATTGCGTTCTTAAACGAGTTGTAAAATGATGCTTTAAAGTGTTTAATGAATAACGAGATAAGTTTCTATTTTGGTCTATAATATCATCTTCTAAAAAAGTATATCCTATTGCAATATTTTGGTTAAAATTGCTTATTTTAAAGCTATAATTTGCATCTACTTCAAAACCTTGTGTATTAACTTTAGCAATATTAGTTGCTGTAAAAATATTTGTGCTTGCGTTTTGTCTGATAAAATCTATTAAGTTGTCTGAGGCTCTATTAAAGAAAGATAAATTACCAAAAAATGAGCCTGAAGAATATTTAAGCCCCATTTCTTGTGCAATAGCTTCTTCTGGCTGTAGATTTGGGTTTCCAGAAGTACTAGAGTCATTGTAGTACAAATCTGTGTATGTAGGGATTCTGTATGTAGCTCCAATATTCCAATAAAACCTTAAATTATCTGATAAATCCATTCCAATATCTAATCCAGGAAAGGCATGAAATTTAAAATCAGAAAAATACGTAACTGCAACTCCTGGTGTAATATCAACTACTCCAAAATTAAAACGATGTTCTAAAAATAAATTTGCCATTATACGATCTCTTTGCCCTAAATTGTTACTACTAATAGAAACTCTTGAAACATCTACTCCAAAACCCGTAATTCCAAGATTAGAAGTATAAGAAGCATTGGCTTCTGCACCAACTTTATTTGTGATATGCAAGTTTCTATAAAATGCTGGGTCATCTCTTTTTAATAAAAAGATATCTTGCCCTCTTCTCCAATACACTCTTGGCGTAATTTTAAAGTTGTCTGTTTTAAAAGTTGTAAATACACCTATTAAACTATTTTGTGTTTCTTCGTATTCATTAAATCCAAAATTAGAAGGAGTATAAAAGTTTTGAGCGCCAAATTTTTTATCAAAAAAAGTAGCAATTACATTTATAGGTTGTTTTTGTTTGTTAAAAACTCCTTTAAAAAAATAGTTGTAGTTATTGTAATCTGAATTTGCTCTATAACCCTCAGAAGTTAATGCTCCTACATGTGCAATAAGAGTTGAGTTATTAGACTCTTTTCCTAAAGTAACAGAGCCATTTAGTTGCCCAAAAGAACCTGCTTCTACATTTGCAGAAACTTTGTGCTTTAACTTCTTTTTAGTTACAATATTAATTGCTCCTGTAAATGCATTTTGCCCAAAAACTCTTGCTGCAGGGCCTTTAATAATTTCTATTCTTTCTATTACTTCTATGGGTAAAGCTGCGTTTAAGGTGTGATGTCCCGTTTGTGCATCATCCATTTTTATACCATCAATTAAAAGTAATGTTTGATCAAAACCACCTCCTCTAATGTATAAATCTGATTGACTCCCTGCTGTACCTCTTCTTCTAATATCTACGCCTGCTACTTGTTGCAATAAATCTGCAACATTTGTTGCCGCACTATTTTTAATAACATCTGCAGATATAATTTGAATTGTTCTTGAGTTTTTCTTAAACGGTACATCTATTCTGTAAGAAGTAATTATAACTTCTTGTAACGTATCTCTTTTTTCAGAATTTTCTTGCGCTTTTATTTGTAAAACAGATAACAACAAACCAATAATTAAAGTAATTTTAATTTTCATATAAAGTAATTTTAAAAACTATGCAAAAGTCGTAACTTTCCGGATGATTAATATAGTCCAGTTTTAATATGTTAAATAGTCCGGTTAATCTACTTTTTAAGCAATTAATTTCTTTTGATAAATCTTTATCTCAACCTATCTATATACAGGTTTCACAAAAAATTATAAACGCTATTCAACGAGGCTATTTAACTAAAGGGACTATGTTGCCAGGAACACGAGCTTTAGCAAAGCTATTACACATTCATAGAAATACAGCAGTTGCTATTTATGAGGAATTGGTATCTCAAGGTTGGGTAGAAGTTTTGCCCAATAAAGGAACGTTTGTGTTAGAGCCAGAGCAAAAAACTACTAAAATAAAGGCTTCTTCTCAAAAAATAAATACAGCTTATAGTTATGCTAAAACTACAGGTTTTCCTTTTCAAAACTCTTTTCATTTAGCATCTACTCTTCAATTAACAAATGCCAAATACACCATTAATGATGGGCAACCAGATTTAAGATTGCATCCTGTGCATCAATTTACAAGATGGTATAGTGCCGCTATGAAACGAAAAACACTACTAAAAAAATGGAACAGACCTAACGCATTTTCTTATTCTATATTTCAAACTCAACTCTGTAATTACTTAAATGCAACAAGAGGTTTTCATATAAACCCGAACAATCTTGTAAGCACACGTAGCACAGAAATGAGCTTGTATATCGTGTCTCAACTATTATTAAAACAAAACGATATCGTTTTAGTGGGTAATTTAAGTAATTATGCTGCCAATATGATTTTTCAACAAGTTGGAGCAACTATAAAAACAATTCCTGTAGATAGTGAAGGAATGAATGTTAATTATATAAAAAATCATTTTGCAAAAAAAAGTATACGTTGCGTTTATATATGTGCGCATAGAGATTATCCAACAGGAGTAACATTAAGTGCAGAACGTCGTTTAGAGTTGCTGCAACTTGCTAAAACATATGAATTTGCCATTATTGAAGATGATTACGATTACGATTTTCAGTTCAACGGTTCTGCAATGCTCCCTATGGCAAGTGCGGGTGCTAATGGTATGGTTATTTATTTAGGAAAACTTGGACAATCTTTGTTTCCCAGTTTTCAAACAGGATTTGTTGTAGCGCCAGAAAACTTAATTGTAGAAGCAAAAAATTACTTGCAATTACTAGACAAACAAGGCGATTTAATACAAGAACAAATGTTGTCAGAATTAATTCAAGAAGGCGAAATTTATCGTCTTATTAAAAAAAACGTTGTTATTTATAAAGAAAGACGTGATTGTCTCTGTAAGCTACTAACAGAACATTTTTCGGAAACAACAACATGGAATATACCTTCTGGAGGATTAGCCATTTGGCTACAATTTAACCCAAAAATATCTTTAGTAAAATTGGCAGAAGAGGCAGAAAAAAACGACTTACTATTACCAAAAACTATTTTGTATCAAGACAAAAACACCTGTGCAATTCGTTTTGGTTTTGGGCATTTAAATTTAGAAGAAATAGAAGCGATAATTCAAAAATTAAAGAAAGCCTACAACAGTATTACCCTGCCTTAAGAGAATGATTATTTTAACATAATAAAATATTAACATTCTTCTTTTTGCTTTAGTTTTTTGATACTTTTATAGCATGTTTGCACTTATAGATTGTAATAATTTTTATGCTTCTTGTGAACGGGTTTTTAACCCTAATTTACAAAACAAACCAGTTGCTATTTTGAGCAATAATGATGGTTGCGTAATTTCTATAAGTGATGAAGCTAAGCAATTACAACTCCCTTTTGGCGCACCCATTTTTAAGTGGCAGCAATTTTGTAAAGAAAAAAACATTATAGTATTGTCTTCCAATTACCCTTTGTATGGAGATATGAGCGCAAGAGTAATGAGTATTCTCTCTAGTTTTTCTCCAGATATAGAAGTATATTCTATAGATGAATCTTTTTTAGAGTTTAAGGGTTTCGAAAATTATGATTTTGAAACATACGCAACCAAAATTAGAACCCGTATTTTAAAATGGACAGGTATCCCAACTTGTGTAGGAATTGCACCCACAAAAGCATTGAGTAAAGTTGCCAATAAAATTGCTCGCTCAAATATCAAACAATCTAAAGGGATTTGTGTAATTGATTCTGAAGAAAAAAGAAGTAAAGCCTTAAAATGGACAAAAATTGGCAATGTTTGGGGAATTGGTAGCCGCTTAAAAAAACGTCTACAAGCCAAAGGTGTAAGAACTGCCTACGATTTTACACAAATTCCAAGCAATTGGATATTAAAAAACTTTTCTATTGTAGAGTGGCGATTGCAAAAAGACTTACAAGGTATTTCAAAAATTCCTTTAGAAGAAGTTTCATCAAAAAAAATGATTGCTACTACAAGAAGTTTTGAATATACCTATTCTGATATTCACAATATTAAAGAACGAATATCAACTTTTGCAGCAAGTTGTGCAGAAAAATTACGCAATCAAAAATCAAGTTGCCATATGTTAATTGTGCAGCTTTCGAGTGATCGTCATAAAAAAGATGTACAACAACATAAAGCAAGCAAAACAGTGGTGTTCTCTTACCCAACAGATTCAACATTAACCATTGCAAATGCTGCTGTAGAAGCCGTAAAAACAATTTTTAAAAAAGGAGTTAAATATAAAAGAGCTGGCGTTATTGTTGCTGGTTTAGTGCCAAACAATAATTTTCAACTCAATTTATTTGAACACGAAAACCCTAAGCACAAACCCTTAATGAGTGCCATTGATAAATTAAACACAAAGTTTAAGGCAGATAAAATTAAATTGGCAAATCAAGATTTAAAACGTACTTGGAAAATGCGGCAAGAGCGGTTGTCTAAAAGGTTTACTACTAATATTAACGAGGTTATTACCGTAAAGTAACTCGCACTTATGAATGATAATTACAAAATTTTAGCCGTTTTCGAATATTCTACAGAGGCACATGTTATAAAATCTAAATTAGATTCTGAAGGTTTCAAAACAATGTTAATGGACGAAAAAACCATAGATGCAGATCCTTTAATTAGCAATGCAATTGGTGGTGTTAAATTATTAGTTCATACTAATAATTTTGAGAAAGCTGCCACAATTTACAATGAAATTAGAAGTTACCAAAAAGATAAAAATGGAAATGATATGTCTTGCCCTAAATGTAAATCTAATCGAATTTTGGTAGCAGAAGCATCAAGAAAAAATTTCTTCTATATGTTATTTCCTTTTTTTGAAAAAAGAAAATACATCTGTAATAATTGCAAGACAATATTCTAATTTATTACAAGAAAAGTTATAATTTGCAACATAATGAAAACATCTAAAACACTTACTTTTTTTACACCAAAAGCTTCATCAGGAAATGGTGCTATTTTAGTTGATGTTGGTATTTCTGCAGGGTTCCCATCACCTGCTGATGATTTTAGAGAAACCCGAATTTCTTTAGACGACGAGTTAATTCAAAACAAAGACGCTACTTTTTTTGCAAAAGTAAAAGGACAATCTATGATTGATGCAGGTTTAGATGACAACGATTTATTGGTTATAGACAGAAGTTTAGAACCCGCCAACAACAAAATTGCAGTTTGTTTTTTAGATGGTGAATTTACAGTAAAACGTCTTCGAGTTGAAAAAAATGAAGTATGGTTACAACCAGAAAACCCCAATTATCCTATTATAAAAATTACAGAAGATAACGATTTTGTAATTTGGGGAATTGTAACCAATGTGATTAAAAAAGTCTAATTCAAGTTTCGTTTTTCAATAAAAAAACGCTTTAAGAGCTGAGAACATTCATTTTCTAAAATTCCTTCTACAACTTTTGTCTTTGGATGCAAAGTCGTATTTAAGTTTTTAAAGCCTCTTTCGGGTTCTGAAGCTCCGTACACTATTTTACCTATTTGCGTCCAATAACTTGCGCCAGCACACATTTGGCAAGGTTCTAAAGTTACAAACAACACACAATCCTTTAAATATTTACCACCTAAAAAATCGGCAGCAGCTGTAAATGCTTGCATTTCTGCATGGGCAGTAACATCATTTAACGTTTCTGTTAAATTATGTGCTCTTGCAATAATTTGATCTTTAAAAACAATAACTGCTCCTACAGGAACCTCACCTTTATCAAAAGCTATTTGTGCTTCTTGTAAAGCTTTTTTCATAAAATAGGCATCATTAAAAGGTTGAATCATTTTTATCAATTTAAAAATCAATATTACAAAAAAGGATTATTGTATTTTTGCTGAATGTCAAAAAATTTGTTAGACAACATATCAAATCCAATAGATTTAAGAAAACTAAATCCAAAGCAATTGCCTCTATTAGCTAAAGAATTGAGGGAGTTTATCATTGATATAGTTGCAACAAAAGAAGGACATTTAGGTGCAAGTTTAGGTGTTGTAGAATTGACTATTGCCCTACATTATTTATTTGATACACCTAACGATTTGTTAATTTGGGATGTTGGGCATCAAGCCTATGGACATAAAATTTTAACAGGTAGAAAAAACAAGTTTCATACCAACAGACAATTTGGCGGAATTGCTGGTTTTCCATCAAGAAAAGAAAGCATTTTTGATACTTTTGGAGTTGGGCATTCCTCTACCTCTATTTCTGCTGCATTAGGAATGGCAATAGCTTCTAACCTTAAAGGAAAAACTAAAAAACATCATATTGCCGTTATTGGTGATGCTTCTATAGCGAGCGGAATGGCTTTTGAAGCATTAAATCATGCAGGGGTTACTAAGGCAAATTTGCTTATTATTTTAAATGATAATGCTATTGGAATCGATCCTTCTGTTGGAGCACTAAAAGAATATTTAACCAAAGTTAAAAACAATAAAAGGTTAGCTGCGCAAAATAATATTATAAAGGCTTTAAATTTCGATTATTCTGGCCCAATTGACGGGCATGATTTACCAAAACTTTTATCGGAATTAGAGCGATTAAAATCGATTGAAGGCCCCAAGTTTTTACATATTATTACTACTAAAGGAAAAGGATTACAAAAAGCAGAAGAAGACCAAGTTACCTACCATGCTCCTGGAAAGTTTGATAAAATTTCTGGAGAAAGAGAAAAAAAAGAAAAAAATATTTACACCAAATATCAAGATGTTTTTGGTAAAACAATTGTAGAATTGGCAGATAAAAACGAAAATATTGTAGGAATTACACCTGCAATGTTAACAGGAAGTTCTCTAAAGTTTTTAATGGAAAAATATCCAGAAAGAACTTTCGATGTTGGTATTGCAGAACAACACGCCGTTACGTTGGCTGCTGGTTTGGCAACCCAAGGCATGATTCCGTTTTGTAATATTTATTCTACTTTTTTACAACGTGCTTATGATCAGGTAATTCATGATGTGGCTTTGCAAAATTTACCTGTTGTTTTTTGTTTGGATAGAGCTGGTTTGGTTGGTGAAGATGGTGCTACACACCATGGCGTTTTTGATTTGGCGTATTTAAGATGTATTCCTAATTTAATAGTTTTTGCGCCAAGAAACGAAATTGAGCTTAGAAATATGTTGTTTACTGCTCAAAAAGGATTGAATCAACCAATTGCAATTCGTTATCCAAGAGGAATTGGAAATATAATTGACTGGCAAAAACCTTTTGCAGAAATAGAAATAGGAAAAGGAATTTGCTTAAAAAAAGGTACAAAAGTTGCTCTTTTATCTGTAGGAACAATTGCAAATAATGTTTCTGAAGCATTAAATTTAATTGATAATACTTCTCTTTTTTCTCATTATGATATGCGTTTTGTAAAACCTTTGGATAAAAAATTACTACATACCGTTTTTAAAAAACACCAAACCATTATTACGGTTGAAGATGGAACTATAAAAGGTGGTTTTGGAAGTGCTATTTTAGAATTTGCATCAGAACATAATTATCAAAATAAAATTAACCTTTTAGGAATTACTGATGAATTTATTGAACACGGAGCAATTTCTAAACTGCAACATAAAATTGGTTTAGACTCTAAAAGTTTAGCAAATCAATTTAAATTTTACTCATAAAAAAAGGTTGTCTGAAAAGTCGAAATTTATGTCATTCTGAGCTTGTCGAAGAATCTTTATTATTAATAATAAATAAGATTTCTCCATTACAGTCGAAATGACAAATACTAATACTTTTCAGACAGCCTCTTTTTGATTACATAGGAATATCTATTGTTTTCTTATTTTTTAAAACGATTTTAAAATATCGCTGTTTTCCTTTTTCTTTATAAGAAATTACAGCTTCATTTTCTTTTAAAGAAAAGGGTACTTTGTTTTTCTCTTTTTTGGCAGTACTATAATCTTTTTCTGACGTAATACCAGATCCTTTTACAGTAATAAAAGCTTGGTACAAGTTATTTTCTTGTTTTTTCAAATCACTATACCCATCCTTAAAATAAACACCTTTTAAATTAATTTCATCTTCTTCTAAATTAATAGAATCATTTAAAACAAGATAAATATTGTATCCAGAATCTCCATCTTTTACAGCTGAAGAAAACAGCGTGTAATAAGATTCTTTAAAACTTAATGATGATTTTTTTTCTAATTTATAAGTGTTTGCGCATCCAAAGAATATAAAAAGAGAAATAAAGCTTAAAAGGTTTATTTTACTCATATTTAATTTTTTATAAACTTAAAGTCTTGCTTTTTACCATCAGCATTTAACTTAACGAGATATACTCCACTATTTAGATTTTCAACATTAATTTTCTTGTCATTAAGAACTCCTTTTTTAACTATTTTTCCAGTAATGTCTGAAATACTATACGCTATATTTTTAGTTAAATCTACAGTATTACTTTGTAAGTTTAATTGCTTCTGAGTAGGGTTAGGGTAAAAAGATACTTCTAATTTGTTTTTAATAAAATTATCTGTAGATAATGTTCCTTCTACTGTAGTTTCAAACATTCCATTACCATGAGTTCCTACTAATAGTTTTTTATCTGAGGGTCTATATGCTAAACTACTAATTAATGATAATCCAATAGTATCTGCTCCTTCCATTTCCCAATCTTTAGTTGTAGGATCTGATGAACTATATAAACCTCTTGCAGTACCCACAAAGTATATTGTTTCGTTACCTACTTGAGTGATTGCCGCAGAACGAATAGAATGAGCACTTAAATTTCTTTCAACTAAAGTCCATGTTGGCGTTGCTGATGTAGCATCTGTTGACAAATAAATACTTGGTATTCCATAATTTGCATATACTGCTAAAACAATGTCTGGATTTGTTGGGTGTATAGCAATATCGCTAACAATAGTATTTGCTGCAGTTGTAGCTCCACTTGGAGTAATATTTATTGCTGAACTAATACTTCCTGTGTTTTTAGGGTTATTAACTTTAAAAATACCTCCACTGTTTCCTCCAATCAATAAAAAACTGGTTAATGGATTATAAGCGCCTCTTGTTGTAGCAAAGGTTCTTAAATTTTCGCCAGTTGTTAAACTACCTAAGTTGTCCCAATCTCCAGATTCTACTGAAGCAGCTGCATCTGTTCTGTATAATGTGCTGTTACCTGCATAATATAGAATATCATTATTATCAGGATCTAAATAGAAATAAGTTACAAATTGGGCGCTAATTCCGCTTGGAGAGCCAGAAGGCTTAATATCTCTGAAACCACTTGGGTAATTTGTATATATGTTTCCTTGTTGCGATCCAAAGAATAGTTGTGTATTTGCATCAGCATCTCTTCTTGCAATACCTACTGCAACTCCATCTCCTCCTGCAACAGAATTCATGCTTGTGTTATCTGCTAAACCAGCGTCTGTACCGCCAACTTTTGTTCCATTATCTTGTGCACCACCTAATACAATATTGCTACCATTTAGTGGATCTAAAGCAACGTGGTAAAATTGATATGTTATATAATTATTATTTAAGCTTGTCCATGGTATATTTGCTACAGTGATATCTGGCGTTTTATGTACACCTCCGTCTGTTCCTGAATAAAAAACCTTATTATCATTAGGGTCAAATTCTAAAACATGAATATCTGGATGATGATTTGCATACAAAGCATAACTTGTGTTACTTGCATAACCTCCAATTCTTGTAAAAGTAGGGTCTGATCCAATATTCTCAATTTTGTAAGCATTTGTTCCTCCAATAACAACAAAATTTTCATTGTCTGGTTTTACAGAAACCACAAGGTCATAACCTCCTTGAACAGCAAAAGGATCGTTTCCTGTTAAATCTCCTCCTGCTTCATCTGGTAGTTTAGACGAAAAGTTAATCCAGGTACTTAATAACGGATTATATTGCCATAAATCTGCTTCTATACCAGAGTTTCCGTTAACATACAATGCATATACCATACCGTCGTTAGAAGGTGCTTCACCTAATACTATTCTTCCTGTAGCGTTCCAATTTGTTGGGGTCCCGTTTTTGGCAATTTGTGTCCAAGAACCAGTTCCTGTTGGAGATGTCCAAACACCTTCCAGTGCTGAACCACCTTCAAATGCTACAAATACTTTCCCTGATGGTGTAATAACCAAATCTGTTGAAGTTGTTGCTCCTCCTGATAATGATAATTCAGAGATTAAGTTGGTTCCATCATATCTATAAATATTACCCACAGTTGCAATCATTAAATGCCCAGTTATCGGGTTAACTTCTAAAGCCATAGTGTAATCAAAATAGCTGTCAAATGAAGTATGTGAAGAATCTGTACCTGGTATTTTAGCCCAAGTTATTCCTCCATTAGTAGATTTATATACACCATGACCACGATACGCAGAACCTAATGATGCAGAATTTCCAAGTCGTTCTCCAGTAGCATAATACCAAATATTTTGAAAGCCTGTTCTTGGGTCTTGCGCTAATGCTGAAACATTATGAATTTCTCCCTGAGGAGTGACTTTAGTCCAATCTGCACCTCCATTGGTGGTTCTGAATAAACCACTACTAACTCCCCCAGAAAGAATAGTGTTACTGGTAGCGTCTGAGAGGTCTACTGCAAAAGCTCTTGTTCTTCCTCCTAAATTAGATGGTCCTCTAGAAACATACGTACTAGAAGTAGTTCTTTGAAGAGCTTTTCTGTTCATTTGCTCTAAAGAAATATTATATTCTTTTCTTTTTTCTTCTAATGGAATCTTACCCGTTATTGGGTTTTTTTGCATATTAAGCTCGTATTTTTCTCTTTCGATAGAATAAAGATGTCTTGCATTATCTGGTTTGTTTTTTGGCTTTAATACTCCTTCTGGGGTAATTTTAAATGATTTTTCATCATTGTTTTTCTCTTGTTGAGAAACAAAAAACACTCCAAAAGCGGCTGCAATTAAAATGCTAAATAGTAGTTTTTTTTTCATAATTTTAAAACTTAATTTTATTAAGGCATTAAATTTAAAGAATAATATTTAGTATTAGATACTATTCCCTGTTAATTTTTTATGCATTCTAATAGCATAACTGTCTGACATTTTTGAAACATAACTACATATTAGCATGATTCTATTGTATAAATGCTCTGTTTCTGTTTGATATTCTTTGGGTAATAAATTTAGTACCAACTTATCGAAATTAGATGGATTTCCATCAAACTTATTATTAAGTGCCGTTACAAAAACGTCTAACAAATCAGCAATAATTCGATAACCTGCTACTTCTTTTTCTACAACTTCTTTGCTTTTGTAGATTTTTTCTACACATATTTTAATAATGTCGTTAATTTGTGCCTGATACTTACATTTTTCTAACAAAGATTTATCAAACGTTCCGTTTAAAATCGTTTCTTCGTTAGTTAAGAAAATAGCTACTGCTTCATCTATAAGAGCGCTTATTGCGATTGCTCTTAAATATGCGGTTCTATCTGTAGTGTGTTGTAAAGCATAATATTTATCTCTATTAATGTTTTTAATTAATTTAGACATATATTCTAAAGCATAATCTTCATCTATTAAGCCTAAATTAATTCCGTCTTCAAAATCAATAATTGTGTAACAAATATCATCTGCAGCTTCTACCAAATATGCTAAAGGATGTCTGTAAAAAGAAATTGCAGCAGTAGATTTTTGTTTCATCCCTAATTCATTAACCACATCTATAAATGCTTCTTTTTCTGATTGAAAAAAGCCATATTTTTTATCTGCGATATGAGTTGTTGGTTTTTTAGGTAAACTCTCTTTTGGGTATTTTAAAAAGGCTCCTAAAGTTGCATAACTTAAACGTAATCCTCCAGAAATTCCTTCTCTACTTTCTGTTAAAATCTTGAATCCGTTAGCATTTCCTTCAAAATCGATTAAATCTTGGTATTCTTTTTCTGATAAATTTTCTCTGTATTTTAATCCTTTTCCTGTTTTAAAATACTCGCCAATGGCTTTTTCTCCTGAATGCCCAAAAGGCGGATTTCCAATATCGTGCATTACAGATGCCGCAGCTACAATAGCTCCAAAATCGTTAAATGTGTAGCCTAATTCTACTAAATTTGGATGACGTTCTAACAACACTTTACCCACTCTTCTCCCTAAAGTTCTACCAACTACAGAAACTTCTAAACTGTGTGTTAGGCGTGTGTGTACAAAATCGGTTTCTGATAGTGGAATGACTTGTGTTTTGTCTTGTAAGCTTCTAAATGCAGATGAAAATATAATTCTATCGAAATCTACATCAAAACCCAAACGTGTTTCATCTTGTGCTGCTCTTGGGCGTTTTTCTGTATCGCCAAATCGTTTTAAAGAGAGGAGTTGTTCCCAGTTCATTGATTTTTATTATTTGGTCCCGTTTTCTAATATGACATCTTTTTCTGAATACAACAATTCTGCAACTTGAATTAACTTTTTTATTAAATCGTTTACATTGTCGCTATCATTAACAATTGAAGATGTCATATCTGGAGTTATTAAGCTTTTTCTAATTAATTTATCTATTGCTTTATTACTTGTATGTTTTGCTTCTTTTGCTTCTGTTTTTAATCTTTTTAATTGATTAAAGTACAATTCTTTTTCATCGTTTTTTCGAAATAAATAAACTACTCTTAATACCTTAGCAACTTTCTTTCGTATTTTATCGTACTCTTTTTTAATATGTTTATTATCTGAGTCTAAATAAACGGTAATATTTTTGTTCATTTCTCTAACATCTCGAATAATTTCTACCATTCTTCTATTTGCCAACTTAAGATCTGTTAACTGTTTATTTTGACGTTCAGTTAATTTTAGATTACTCTGCCCTTTAGCTATGTAATTAAGTATTTGACCGTAAATATTTTTTACTTTACTATAATATAATTCATCTATATTCGTATCTATTAAAGTATTAGATTCTTTAATTAACTTACCTATTTTAACATCCGATTTTATATCTTTTCTATGAATGCTTAATCCATGGGCAACAATTTCAAAAATGTACTTTTTATATAAGTACTTAGATTCGTTTGATAACGAGGTAATTAAAGTTCCTGGGAATTCTAAAACGACTTGGTTTAAATATTTTGGCCCTTCTATTTCTTTATCACTTTCTTTAAATAATTTTAATAAAAAGGTTTCTAGTTTTTTAATAAAAGGAATCATTAAGACAACTCCTAAAATATTAAAAATAGTGTGAAATAAAGCTAATTTTAAAGTATAATCTGTGTCTGAAAAATTTAAAAAATCGGATAAAAAATTAACTAAACTTGCTAATGGAAAAATAAATACTAGCGCAATTAATCCTGTGGAAAAATTAAAAATTAGATGAGCAACTGCTAATCTTTTTCCTGCAGGGTTAGAACTTAACGACCCTAAAACTGCAGTTATTGTTGTTCCTACATTTGCTCCTATTGCTAAAGCCAGAGCGTTTTGATATTCTATTTGCCCTACAGATAAAGCCGTTAAAATTAATGCTAGAGTTGCACTACTAGATTGTAAAATGGTAGTTATTACTATTCCTAAACCTGTATAAATAAGCGCTCCAAAAAAACCAGAAATAGCAAACTGAGATAAATCTATATGGTTTTTAAAAACATCAAATCCTTCTTTCATGTAATGAATTCCCAAAAAGAAAAAGCCTAAACCCGCTAAAACATTTCCAATTCCTTTGTAAGTTGTATTCTTTTTAAATGAAAAAATGAGTCCGAAAATTAACATGGGCATTGCTAATGCAGAAATCTTAATTTTTAATCCAAAACCTGCCACTAACCAAGCAGTTGCAGTAGTACCAATGTTTGCTCCAAATATTAGACCTAAACCTCCTGAAAGACTAATTAAACCTGCACTAATAAAAGAAATTGTAATGACAGAAACTAACGAACTAGATTGTATTAAAGCAGTAACCAAGGCTCCTGCAGATATACTCTTATACAGTTTGTCTGTTACTTTTTTTAAAAAATTCTGCAAAGGCCCTTTTGTAAAAACCTTAAACCCTTCTTCTAACATCATCATACCAAACAACAACACAGCAACACCTGCACCAATTGCTTTAAAATTTGGATTAAAGTAGAGTACTACCGCTAGTAGTAATAGAAAAGATGTAAATAGAATTTTTTTAATCATATAAAAATGATGGTTGCTCTTTCTATTGTAAAATATTAGAAACTCGAAAATACAAAAAAGAGAAGCATTTCTACTTCTCTTTTTTATCAACTTTTAATTTATAGAGATTCTTCGACAAGCTCAGAATGACAGTCTTAATTTTAAGAACCACACATTAAGCAATCGTCGTCTGGACCTGCGTTTTTAGAAGCATCTACCATTGCTTTAAATTCTGCTGGAGTCATTGGTTTTTCAACTTCTTGTTGTTTCTTTTCAACATTTAAGGTAAACTGTTTTGCATTTACTGCAGATTTAGTTCTTAAGTAATACATTCCTGTTTTTAACCCAGATTTCCATCCGTAGAAATGCATAGAAGTTAATTTTCCATAATCTGGATCTTTCATAAATAAGTTTAATGATTGAGATTGATCGATAAAATAGCCTCTATGGCGTGCCATATCTATAATATCTTTCATACTCATTTCCCAAACTGTTTTGTACAATTCTCTTAACTCTGCAGGAATTTTTTCTATATGTTGTATAGAACCGTTTGCACGCATAATATCTTCTTTCATATTATTGTCCCACAAACCTAACTCAACTAAGTCTTCTAATAAGTGTTTGTTCACTACAATAAACTCTCCAGACAGTACTCTTCTTGTATAAATGTTGGAAGTATAAGGTTCAAAAGCTTCGTTGTTTCCTAAAATTTGAGAAGTAGATGCAGTTGGCATTGGTGCTACTAATAACGAGTTTCTAACTCCATGTTTCATTACGTTTTTACGTAGTTTGCCCCAATCCCAGTTACCACTTAATTCATCGTCTTTAATTCCCCACATGTTAAATTGGAATTCTCCTTCTGACATTGGAGAACCTTTAAATGTAGAATAGGGTTCTTTAGCTTTCGCTATTTCCATTGATGAAGTAACCGCTGCAAAATACATCGTTTCAAAAATATCTTGATTCAGTTTTTTTGCTTCTTCACTAGTAAAAGGCAAACGCAAATTGATAAATGTATCTGCCAAACCTTGAATACCTAAACCTACTGGTCTGTGTCTAAAGTTAGAGTTTTCTGCTTCTTTTACAGGATAGTAGTTCATGTCTATCACTGTGTCTAAATTACGTGTTACTTTTTTAGTAACTTCATATAACTTTTTGTGATTAAAGTATTTCTCTCCATTTTCTCTTTCAGAAACAAACATTGGCAATGCAATTGAAGCTAAGTTACACACTGCAACTTCATCTTCTGCTGTATATTCCATAATTTCTGTACACAAGTTAGAAGAGCGGATTGTACCTAAATTCTTCTGATTAGTCTTGCGGTTTACAGCATCTTTATAGAGCATATAAGGCGTACCTGTTTCTATTTGAGATTCTAAGATTTTTTCCCAAAGCTCACGTGCTTTAATGGTTTTTCTACCTTTGCTCGCGGCTTCATAACTGGTATATAATCTTTCAAACTCTTCACCATAAGTGTCATATAAATGCGGGCATTCGTTAGGACACATCAAGGTCCAATCTCCATCTTCTTCTACACGTTTCATAAATAAATCTGAAATCCACATTGCATAGAATAAATCTCTTGCGCGCATTTCTTCTTTACCATGATTTTTCTTTAAATCTAAAAACTCAAAAATATCTGCATGCCATGTTTCTATGTACATTGCAAAAGAACCTTTACGCTTTCCTCCTCCTTGATCTACATAACGTGCAGTATCATTAAATACTTTTAACATGGGTACAATTCCGTTTGATGTACCATTTGTTCCTCTAATATAAGAACCTGTTGCTCTTACATTATGAATAGATAAACCTATACCACCCGCAGATTGCGAGATTTTTGCGGTTTGTTTTAACGTGTCGTAAATACCATCTATACTATCATCTTGCATTTGTAGTAAAAAACAAGAAGACATTTGCGGTTTTGGAGTACCTGCATTAAAAAGAGTTGGAGTTGCATGTGTAAAATATTTTTTACTCATTAACTCGTAAGTGGCAATTGCTTCATCTATATCTTCTTTATGAATACCTATAGATACTCGCATTAACATATGCTGTGGACGTTCTGCTATTTGCCCGTTTAATTTTAATAAATACGAACGTTCTAAGGTTTTAAAACCAAAATAATCGTAATTAAAATCTCTATTATAGATAATTGTAGAATCTAATTTTTCTGCATTTTCTTTAATGATTTGATACACATCATCTGCCAACAAAGGTGCTTTTTTACCTGTACGTGGGTTTACATACACGTACAAATCGTCCATTGTTTCTGAGAATGATTTTTTGGTGTTTTTGTGTAAGTTAGAAACGGCAATTCTTGCAGCTAAACGTGCATAATCTGGGTGAGCGGTTGTCATTGTGGCAGCAGTTTCTGCAGCAAGATTATCTAATTCTGAAGTAGTTACTCCATCATAAAGACCTTCAATTACGCGCATTGCCACTTTTACAGGGTCAACAATTTTGTTTAATCCATAACACATCTTTTTTACTCTTGCCGTGATTTTATCGAACATCACTGGCTCTCTTTTGCCGTCTCTTTTTACTACAAACATTGGTATATTTTGGTTTTAGTTAATATTAGAGCCGCCAAAACCTCCACATTTTGGTAACTCTGTTTTTTGTTTTTTAATTGTTGGGAGTTTTTCTAAACTCTAAAAATCTGAATCGAAACTAATGCTTCCTGTACCTCCTGATTTGACACCAGCTTTTTGGTATTCTGACACTCTTTTTTCGAAGAAATTAGTTTTTCCTTCCAGAGAAATCATTTCCATAAAATCAAACGGATTTGTAGCATCATACACTTTGTCGCAGCCAAATTCTAATAGTAATCTGTCTGTTACATATTCTAAATACTGAGTCATTAGTTTCGCATTCATACCAATTAAACTAATGGGTAATGATTCTGTAATAAACTCTCTTTCAATATTTAGAGCGTCAACTATAATCTCTTGAATTCTATCTGGAGATACTCTATCTACAATATGATTGTTGTGTAAATGTACCGCAAAATCACAGTGCATACCTTCATCGCGAGAAATTAACTCGTTAGAAAAGGTTAATCCTGGTAATAATCCTCTTTTCTTTAACCAGAAAATAGAGCAAAATGCCCCTGAAAAGAAAATTCCTTCTACTGCAGCAAATGCAATTAGTCTTTCTGCAAAAGAATCTGATTCAATCCATTTTAATGCCCAGTCTGCTTTCTTTTTGATGGCTGGAAAAACCTCTATTGCTCTAAATAATCTATCTTTTTCAACTTCATCTTTTACATAAGTGTCTATTAATAAAGAATAGGTTTCTGAATGGATGTTTTCCATCATAATTTGAAAACCATAGAAAAATTTAGCTTCAGAATATTGTACTTCATTTACAAAATTTTCTGCTAAGTTTTCGTTTACGATACCGTCTGAAGCCGCAAAAAAAGCTAAAATGTGTTTTATAAAATAACGCTCATCATCTGTTAATTTAGTGGTCCAATCTACCAAATCTGCAGTTAAATCAATTTCTTCAGCCGTCCAAAAACAAGCCTGTTGTTTTTTATACCATTCCCATAAATCGTTATGTTGAATAGGAAAAATAACAAATCTGTTGTCATTTGGTTGTAAAATTGGTTCTTGTTTAGACATTATAATGAAAATTTGTGCGTTAGTAAGTGTTATTTAATCGTTAAAAACGACCTCTACAAAGATTGAAATTTTTGTTCCAAAATGAAAGTTATACTTATTCACAAAACCCTTGAAGTTTTTAACAAAAACGCAAAACTTACTATTTTAAGGTTAAAAAAATAAAATTATAATAAATTGATATTCAGATTATTACAATTACAAAAACGCTACAACTACTATTTTTGTTGACATTCTTAAAATTATCTTTTTAAAAAAATATTTTTATCTAAAATTAGAATAAATATGTCTTTTCTTAATCTGTTTTTTTTTTATCAAAAGTTAAACAAATTTGTTAAAAAAGATAGTTTTGTAAAAACAATCATATATAACAGTACCTTTGTAACATTATTAACATTTATTATATATTACAGTGAAAAACGGAACAGTAAAATTCTTCAATGAATCTAAAGGGTTTGGGTTTATTATCGAAGATGGTTCAAAAACAGAGCACTTTGTGCACGTTTCAGGATTAGTAGACGAAATTAGAGAAGGTGATGCAGTAGAATTTGATCTTAAGGAAGGTAGAAAAGGTTTAAACGCAGTAGACGTTAGAGTTATCTAATATTATTATTTAGAATTTTTTTACACAAGAACAAGTCGTTTAATTTATTTTAAGCGACTTTTTTTTGCCGTATTTTTGCAAAAATGTTTTTTTGATGAAAAATAAATTTCCAAAAATTGTTCAGATTTCAATTATTTCTGTCTATTTAATTTTCTTAGCGGGTTCTGTGGTTAGAATGACTGGTTCTGGAATGGGGTGTCCAGACTGGCCAAAGTGTTTTGGGTATTATATTCCGCCAACTTCTGAAGAACAAATTACATGGAAACCCAATACAGAGTTTAAAAAAGGCTTTATAATTATTAAAGATGAAGTTTTATTTGTTGCTGAGAAAAACTTGAAAACTGACTCTAAATTTAATGCCAAAAACTGGTCTAAATACACCAAACACGATTACAACAAGTTTAACAAATACCATACTTGGACAGAGTACATTAACAGATTGGTTTCTGTTTTAGCAGGGTTTGTTTTTTTATTTCTAATTTATGGTGCTGCTAAATTTTGGAAATCGAATAGAAAAATTCCTTATTTAGCTTTTACTGCTTTCTTTTTAATGTTGTTTGAAGCTTGGTTAGGAAAAACAGTTGTAGATTCTAACTTAACTCCTACAATTATTACCATACATATGGTGGTTGGTTTAATAATTATTGCAATATTATTGCAACTTAAATTTATTGTTTCTAATAAAAAAATATATCAATATCATTCTTTATTCAACAAATTATTAATTATTTCTGTGGTTTTTTCGTTAATACAAATTGCTATGGGAACACAAATAAGACAGTTTATTGATGAGCAAGTAAAACAATTTGGTTTCGAAAACAAAAATTATAGTTTGATGAATCCTAATTTTAAATTTTACTTTCATAGATCGTTTACTATTGCTATTGTTTTCGTAAACTTAGGGATGTTTTATTTGAATCAAGCAAAACATTTAGGGTACAAATTGGTAAACTGGATTGTCTTTTTAATTTTTTTAGAGACTATTACAGGGATTTTAATGTATTATGCAGAATTTCCGATAGGAACCCAAGCTATACATTTATTATCTGGCGCTGTTTTATTTGGTTTACAGTTTTATTTATGGTTACAAAGTAGAAAAACAACGCTACTTAAATAAGTTAATTTTTCTCTATAAGTGGTAAAAATTCGCGCCTAAATTTAAAAACCAAAGGCAAACCTCTTGCTAAAATCCAGAGTGTAAAAGCAATCCAGATTGCAGTGAGTTTTAAATCTAAATAATCAAAAAATAACAAAGTGGGGATAAAAACCAAACCTGTAGAAAGGATTAAGAGATTTCTTAAATACTTCATTTTTCCCATTCCTTTAAACATTCCATCGAAAATAAATGTGATGGCACTTATGGGTTGTGTTAGTAAGACAATCCAAAAAACAACATTGAATTGTTTTAAAACTTCTGGTTCTTTTGTAAAAATTTGTCCTATAAAATTATAAAAAACAAAACCTATTATGGCAATTAGAGTTCCAGTAACAATGCCGTATTTAAATAATTTTTGACTCAATTCAACTAAGGTTTTATAATCTTTTGCACCCAATAATTTTCCTGATAAAATGTTTCCTGCACTCGAATAACCATCAATCATAAAAGCGCCCAACAGCCAAATATTAATCCCAATTGTGTAAGCAGCAATATATGCTGCTCCGTAATCTGTGGCATAGGCTGTTGCAAAATACAAAGCCGTATTTAACGCAATTGTTCTTACAAAAAGGTTTCCAATCATTCCTAATAAAGTGGGAATTTCTTTATGTAATGGAAACGTAATTTTTAATGAAATGGATGTTTTTTTTAACAACAAAATCACTGCAATTATTGCCATGGTAATTTGAGCTATAACACTTGCATATGCTGCCCCTTCTATATGCATTGCTGGAAGAACTCCTTCTATTCCGTAGACAAAAATTATATCTAAAACAATATTTAATAAAGCTCCAATAATGGCAATAATCATTGGATAATAAGTGTTTTGCAAACCTCTAAAAGTTCCAAAAACAGCAAATACAAACAAAGAAAAAGGAAAGCCAAAAATTCTAATTTCAAAATAAGTAATACAATATTCTAAGACATCTCCAGAGGCATTGTAAAATTGAAAAATTTGTGCTGCAAACGGATAAGACATTGCTAACACCAATAAGCTTCCTAACACAACAATTGCAATGGCCTGAGCAGGTAAAGTTTTAATGTCGTTTAATTTATTGGCTCCTAAATATTGTGATACAATCGAAGAAATTGCACTTCTAATCTGACCAAAAACCCAAATTAACATCGAAATAAATGCACCTACAATACCTACTGCGGCTAAACTTTCGGTGGCATTTTCATTAATATTACCAATAATTGCAGTATCAGTAATTGATAATAATGGTTCTGCAATACCAGCAATTAAAGCAGGAATTGCTAGTTTATTAATACTTTTTAAATTAATATTTGTTGCCAAAAAAAAATTTGTTTTTGCAAAGGTACATATCTAAAAAATGAGAAAAGAGCCAAATCAGCGAAAAATAACTAACTTTGCACCGACTAAATTCGCTGTAATGAAAAATATCTTAGTACCTATTGGATCTACAGAAACTGCTCAAAACACTTTGCAATATGCTATTGATTTTGCTGCAGAAATAAATGCAAATGTTTTTGTTTTTAGGGCTTATAAAGCCAAGTCTAAAGCAGGAACTATGGTAAACATTGATGCTATTATAGAACGTGAAACCAATTTGTATTTGCGAACTATGGTAAATGCTGTAGACAGAAAAAATGTTGACGTAAAATTAATTTCTGCTAAAGGAAATGTGGTTGAAAGTGTTGATGCAATTGATAATGAAATTGGTATTAGTTTAATTATTGTGGGTGCAAAAAGTAACTCTATTAAAGAAGAAGTGTTTTTAGGAAGCACTGCTGGAAGTCTTGTAAAACAAACTGATATTCCTGTTTTAGCTGTTCCTGAAAACTATGTTTACAAACCTATAAGTAATATTTTAATGGCTTTTAAATCTGGTGTAATAAAAAGTAAAACCGCCTTAAATCCTTTAAAAACTATTGTACAAAAATTTAGTCCTCAAGTAAATTTATTGTTGGTAAAAACTCCAGATTTTACTGAAGAAGATGTAGTGCTTCATAAAGATTTAACAGAGTTACAATCTTCTTATGCCACTACAGAAAATGCCACTACCTTTCAAGGGGTTTTAGAGCATTTTAAAACACATAACCCAGACATGTTGTGCGTTTTTAGACGTAAACGAGGTTTCTTTAAAAAGTTATGGGAAAAGAATACTATTTTAAAACAAGAATTTCATACGTCTAAACCTTTGTTGATTTTGAAAGGGAAATAAAATGAAAAAATTAAGGGCGAACCTAATTTATGTATTAATTCTAATAATTCTTATTCTTTTATATTTTATAATCGATAAATATATTTTTAATCCAACAAAAAAAGGAATAAGTATAGTTGACATTAAACACACTGTATACTATTTAATTTTACCTTTATTTAGTTTTATTGTTCTTACAAAAGTGGTTGAAAGATTTGAAAACTAAAGTTAATACTTTAAATCAGCAGGCTCTAAAAAAGGGATTTCTAAATCGTAAATTTCTTTGATGTAATTCTTTATTTCATCAATAAAACCATCCAGTCTTTCTTGGTTTATTTCTAAATCTGGTTTTCTATAATTAGATGAAAAATTGATTGGTAAAAAACCACTATTTAAGTTTTTAAAAGAATAAATTCCGGTTTCTAAAGGTTGATTAAAATCGTAATTTTTGCTTTTGGTATATAAATAAGCATACAACAATACCTGAATTGCTTTGTGGTGTTTATCATCTCGTAAATCATCAAAATTTGGCACTTTTAAATTAGAGCTGCTTACCATTCCTGTTTTGTAATCGATGATTCTTAAAACACCATTCAATTCATCAACTCTATCTACTTGACCGTGAATTTTTACAGGAAAATCAATTCCGTTTATCTCGATTTCTGTAGCTAAATTTTCTTCTGTGGCAATGATTTTAAGTTGGTTGTTTTTATCACGTAACAACTCCTTTTCTTGATTTAAAAAATTAATCACAAATCGATTGGCAACTTCAAAAATTAGACGATTTCTTCCTGTAGACAAATCTCCGTTTTTAAACTCGTCTTTAAAATACTTTGTTACCAATTTTTTAGATTGATTTTTCATTGCATCAATGTCATCAACCTTTAAAAATTTACCGATAAATGCAGTATACAATTCATCTAATGTATTATGCACAACAGTTCCTAAAGTATTATACGCAACTGTTTCTTCTACATCATCAAACTCTTTTAACTTTAAAACTTTCTGCTTGTAAAAAGCAATTGGGTTGTGCAAATAATTGGTTAACGCAGAAGGTGAAATTCCTTTTTCTGCTAATGTTTTCAGGCTTTCTAAAACACGTTGATCTTTCTTTATTTCTTTTAATGTTATATTTTCTGCAACCACTTTTGGAGAAATAATTTTCTGAACAATATCTGTCCTCATCATTTCTAATTGTGTTACAAATCGGCTTTTTTCTCCGCTTCCAAAAACATCGTGTTCTGTATTGTAAATGATAAAAACATTTTTGGCTCTTTGTAACAATCTAAAAAAATGATACGAAAAAATTGCATCTTTTTCTCTATAAGTAGGCAAACCAAATTCTAATTTTACATCAAAAGGAATGAAAGAGTTTTGTTGTGAATTTGCAGGTAAAACACCTTCATTAGTTGATACTAAAATGATGTTTTCGAAATCTAAAACACGCGTTTCTAACATTCCCATTAATTGCAAACCTCTTAACGGTTCTCCTTGAAAAGATAAACTTTCTGAAGAAATTAATTGTCTAAAAAATTGTGCTAATGTTTTTAAATCT
Source organism: Bacteroidia bacterium (assembly GCA_030427865.1). Classification (GTDB taxonomy): domain Bacteria; phylum Bacteroidota; class Bacteroidia; order Flavobacteriales; family Flavobacteriaceae; genus Polaribacter. The sequence continues at coordinate 402,445 of JAUICK010000001.1, forward strand.
GGGAAATATTGATACTCTTTTTGTAATGACTTTAGTTGATTAAAAGCTGTGTAGAATCGAAACAAATATTCTTTTTCTAACTCGCTAACAGCTTCTTTTAAAATATTGATGAGTGCTAAAATTCTGTCTAAAAATTCATCTACAGCTACAAAAGGAGAAAAAATAGAAACTATCGTTTCTTTTAAATCCTTTTTAACTTTTTCTAAAAATGGCTGTAAATATGCAATACTAATAAAGGTTTGATTTTGTTTGGCAACTTCATCAGAAAAAATAGCAACATTCGGCAAGAGATTGTAAATTGATTGATGTTTTAAAAAGCGAATGACATCTTTATAATAGAATTCGTTTACAACTGTTTTTTGTAGCTTTTCTTGAGAAATAAACAACTGAAAAACAGCAAAAATCAAACTTGTTGCGGGCACATCTTTTAAAGGATATCCCATGGTAATATTAATGGCGTTGATGTTTTTAGGTAATGAATTTAAAGTAATTGGCAGTAAGGTTTCATCAGCTAAAACCAGTGCAGTATTACTAAAATCATTAAATTTTTCTAAAATCTCACCTGCATATTTAACTTGAGTGGTGTTTTTAGAAGCTCCAATAACTTCAATCTTTTTAGTTTCATTAAAAGAGCTTCCTAAGGTTTTTAAATCGTTTTTTTCGTAAAACCTCCATTCAGCTTTGTACTTTCTTATGAATGTACCTGCTTGATGATTGAATTTAAAAAATGTAGCATCTAAATCCCAATAAATATCAGAATTGCCTGTTTCTAATACTTTTTGAAATAAGAATTCTTCTGCTTTATTTAGAGCATTAAAACCAATAAAAAAGAATTTTTTGTTTGAATTGTTTTCTAAAAAAGCATCAATTTTTTGGCAAGATTCTCTGTAAATTAAACCTTGATATCCAATCCCTTTTTCTTTTAAAAAGGTATAAAATGGGTTGTAAAAGTTATTCAGTTTTTCTAAAAAAGAATAATGGTCTTTCATTAATTCTGTTTCTTTAAACGCTCCTTTTACAGACCATTTTTTTAAACGTTGAATATCTCTTAAATACACAAAAATCTCTTTGGTATTGACTAAATGCTGGTCTATTTCATTAAAATCTTGTAAGACTGTAATTGCCCAAGATGTAAATACATCAAAAGTTACAGGGTCTTTTTCTATACTTTTATAAATGGTATAAAAATGAAACAGTAATTGAATATTATCTGCTTTTTCAATTTTAGAAACCTGATTGATAAACTGCTCTATATTTACAATCTCTGGTAAAAATCCAACAGAAATTTTGTCTTTAATAGTTTGTTTTACAAACACTTTTGCTCTTTGTGAAGGCAGTATTAAAACCACATCTTCAAAAGAAGTTGTCGTTTTTAAAATAGCATCTAAAGTTTCTGAAATGAAAGATTGCATCAATTTTTTTGAATCAGTTGGAATTTCTAAATTACAAAAACTTACTTTTATATATCTTTAATCTATAAATTATTTTTTGATGCAAAACGAATTAAACGTAATTGGGATTCAAGCTGATTTAGCTTGGGAAGATTCAGAAAAAAATATCGCTTTTTTTGAGCACCAAATCAACTTGCTTAAAAAGGTTGATTTAGTAGTTTTACCTGAAATGTTTACCACTGGTTTTACAATGCATCCTGAAAAAGTTGCTGAAAAAATGAATGGAAAATCCGTTTCTTGGATGAAAAAAATGGCGCAAAAACATAGTTTTGCCATTTGTGGAAGTCTTGTAATTACTGAAAACAATAATTACTATAATCGATTGGTTTTTGTGCATCCTTCAGGAAAAATTGAAACTTATGACAAAAGACATTCGTTTACTTTGGCTGGAGAAGATAAAGTCTATACTTCTGGAACTCATAAATTGATAGTAGCATATAAAGGATGGAAAATTTGTCCGTTAATTTGCTATGATTTGCGTTTTCCTGTTTGGGCAAGAAACACAGAAAATTACGATTTATTAATCTATATGGCTAATTGGCCAGTAACAAGAATAAAAGCTTGGGACACACTTTTAAAAGCGCGTGCTATAGAAAATATGAGTTATGTTGTTGGGGTAAATAGAACAGGTAAAGATGCCAACAATTACGAATATTCTGGCAATTCTTTAGTGGTTAATTATTTGGGTGAAGCACTTTCTTCTTTAGAAAAAAATGAGGTGGGAATTGTAAAAACTCCTCTTAAGATGTCGCATCAAAATGAGATTCGTAAGAAATTAGGTTTTTTAAATGATATGGATTCTTTTAAAATTTTGGATTGACATTTTGTAATTTTAAAAAGACAGTCTAAAAAGTTTATTTAACTACCATTTTTAGCAAATTTAAAACAGATATAAAACATTGATTTTTAATGAATTATACCTATCAAATACAATCGAAATGTAAAGTTCTACTACTTTTTAGACAGCCTTCTTAACTATTTTTACCTTATTGTTTTATAGAAAACATGATGTTATTTAGTTTTCTAAATATTGGCAAATGAGCTTAGCCCAGATTGAAGCATTTGTTTGAGCTCTTTTTGAGAACCTGAACTAAATTCAGGTCGAGAAAAATCGAGTGCGAAAAGCTGGAAACAGCTTCTAATACTAACTTGGCTGTAACATCCATTTAAACTTAAAGTCTGTATCTGGAACCACAATTCTTTCTGTAATTCTATACATTCTTTCAGGTAACTTCATTAAAAAATCACGTGCTTTTTCTGCTTCTGGAGTTAAGTTAGTAATCTTATCTATTTCCCAAGCTGTATTTAACTTCTTTAGGATGTCTACATAATCGAAACCTGTGTAAACACCTAATCTTTGTGCTACTACAGAAAAATCGTCAAACAAAGTTCCTTTGTCATTAAACGATTCTCTTAAATGCATTGCAGGCATTACAATTTTGTGTTTCATCATGTGTTGAAAAGCTAACATCATTTCGCTTGCATCGATCTTAAAAATTTCTCTTACAAAATCTGTATAGGCTTTATGATGACGCATTTCATCTCCTGCAATAATTTTAGACATTTTTGCTAAAGCTTTGTGGCCTTTTTTACGGGCAATTTTGGCAACATTATTATGTGAAATATAGGTAGCTAATTCTTGAAAACTAGTGTAAACAAAGTTTTTATAAGGGTCTGTTGATGTTCCAATATCAAACCCGTCTGCGATTAAATGTTGGGTAGAAATTTCTACTTCACGCATGTTTACACGCCCAGATAAATACAAGTATTTGTTTAATACATCTCCATGTCTGTTTTCTTCAGCTGTCCAAGTTCTTACCCATTTTGCCCAACTGTTGTCTGGATCTTGAGAAACACCATCTAAGTCTAATAACCAAGATTCGTAAGTTGGTAAGGCTTCTTCTGTAATTGTGTCTCCTACTAAAACAATCCAAAAATCGTCGTGTAAATCTTTTGATAATTCTCTAATTTCTTCTACTTCTGAGATAAAAGAATCTTTCTGAGAATTGGGTAAAAAATCTGTAGGTTGCCAAACTTTTTCTGGTGTTATTAAATATTTATCTACGAAGCTTTGCATGTTTTTTTCTAAAGTTTGCATTACTTCAATTCTGATATTTTTTATAGACATTGAGTTATTTTATATGTTCTTTTATGACTTTTTCGGTCTTTTCTAACAGTTCATCAAATGGTAATGAATCTATTTTTATAGGTTTGTGGGTAGTAATTGTCATAGGGCTTCCTATACCTAATGGAAATTTTCCGTACTTAAAGACTTTCCAAGAATTGTTAATGGTTAAAGGTACAACATATCCGTCTTTATTAAACTTTGTGATTACTTTTAATCCGTTTGAAGAAAAACGCTTGGGTTCTCCATTTCTACTTCTTGTTCCTTCAGGAAAAATAATGGCTCCCCATTTGTTTTTATTTATTCTTTTTGAAAACTCTACTAATGCACTTATTGCTTGTTTGGGGTCTTTTCTGTTGATGAGTGCTGCCCCACCATTTCTAAGATTAAAAGATACACTTGGTATGCCTTTTCCTAATTCTATTTTTGCTACAAATTTTGGTTTATGTTTTCTAAAAAACCATCCAATAGGTGGGATATCAAACGTAGATTGATGATTAGAAACAAATATTAAAGAGGTGTTTTCTGGTAATTTATGTTTGTTAATTAATTTAACAGGAACTCCAATAATTAACATCGATTTTACTAAGAAAAAATTTAGTATATCAATTACTTTATGATGAGCTTCTCTGCCAAAGACATTTAAACTAATCCATTGTAATGGATGAAAAATGACTAAGAATAAAAAAAACACCAATGCAAAGATTGGTGATACTATGTAGCTTATAATTTTCATTTTTAAAACCAGTTACTCCATGGAATTCTTGATAAAATGAGTAGTAAAGCAATTCCGTAAAAGATTGCAAAGGTTTTAAATTTTGCAGCATCTTCTGTTTTCTTTTTATGTTTAGACCAACCTATGGTAATTAATACAATAGCTATAATCATCATTAATGGGTGTTCTACAGCTAATAATCTTGCTGTTTTATCTCCCATAACATCTGCTGCACCCATTTTTAAGGCTTTGTACCAAGGTGACATAAAGTACCAACCTAAACCTATTAACAATTGAATATGAGAAACAATTAAGGTAAACAAACCAACTCTTAAATCTTTGTCTGTAAATTGTTTCTTTTGTGTTAGGCCTATTATTGCATTTATTACTGTAAAGATTAAAATTGCTAAAACAATGTATGCCCAATATGAGTGTATTTCTTTCATGGTGTAGTTCGTTTTGAGGTGTAAAGTTACAATTTTATGTACAAAAAAACCACCTCTGTTGAGGTGGTTTTTGAAAGTTTATTTAACCTACTAACAATTAGAAGTTATATCTAACACTAAAGTTCCAAGTTCTACCAAAACCAAACCAAACTTGGTTTCTGGTATCAATTCCTTTATAGGTTCCTACTGTTGTATTTGCGCTAACACTTGGTGCATTGTCTCCTGCATATATACTAGAGCTACCTTCTGCAATATATATAGTATCAAATAAGTTGTTTATGTTGAATCTGAATGCCAAAGATTTATCATTAGCAAAATCAAAATTATAACCAGCACCTAAATTAAATAAACTATAGCTTGGTAGTTCTAAAGCTCCCCTGTTATTTGGGTTTAAAAAAGCTGCATCATTTGCCCATTGTCTTTTGTCTAATTGAAACGAGAAATCAGAATACAACTGTGCTGCATATCTCCAATCTAAACTAATGTCAAAATTATCAGTAACATCATATGATGCTTCTAAACTTGCTGTTGTTTGAGCTGCATCTCCTACTTTTGTACCATCTACAAATAAAGTTTGTTGATTTACTAAATTTTGATTTTGGTCAAAAATATTAGCAGTTACATTGCCTTTATATTTCCAGTTTCCTAAACTTAACATTCCTTTTAAAGTTAGTTTATCTAAAGGTCTAGCAGTAAGCTCTACTTCTATCCCTGAATGTACTTGAGTTAAGCCTTGAAAAGTACCTGTACCATTGTTGTTAGGATCATCAGGGTCGTTAATTTGTCTTGAAATAAAACGATCTGACCATTCTGTAGTATAAAGGTTTACTATAGCATCAAAATATTGTGATTTAAATCCATAACCTAGTTCAAAAGAAGTAATCTTCTCGTTTGTTGCGTCTTCATTAATATTGTTAGAAAAATTAGGGAAAATTGCATCAAAGAAAGGTTGTCTTGATATTCTACCAATATTAAAGAAAGCGTTATGTTTTTCATCAAAGTTATAGTTTGCACCCCCTTTTATATAACCTCCAGTTTTATTTTCTTTTTCTGAAACTACATTGTTAGGAGAATCAAAATAATCTGTTCTTTTATATGATTGATTTGAAATACCAAACTGTAAAACTGCTGATAATTTATCATCATCATCATATTCTATAAAACCATTAAATCCAAACCAATTTACATGACCAATATTATAGTAGTCTATTTTATCTGCATTAATTCCAATATTACTTAATGGTGAAGCTCCATATGTTTCTGTTTGAATCATACCTCCAGCAGTATTAAAAATTGGAGAACCATTTACAAAACTTCTTGTATAATATGGTCCAGTTAAATTTCTATTCCCTGTACTATAATAACCATCAAGTCCTAATAAATCGTTTAAAACTCTATAGTGATAACCTGTATACCCCCTTAAATCTATACCTGCACCATATGTCCATTCATTAGTTTCATATTGTAAATTAGAGATAGCTCCATACCAATCATGAGAATTAATTGATGATCGTCTAACAGCTACATTGGTATTAATTCCATCAATATTTCCTCTACTATAGTTAACACCATCACTTGTTCCAAACAAATCTGTGTTTGTACCGATAATTGAACCATTGTAAGGACTTCCAGTTCTACTATAAGCATTACCTGCTCTATTGTTAGCTACAATTCCATCAAAATCAATAGTACCATTTGGTCTTCTATAAGTTAAACCACCTCTGTTAGAAGGATCCATTGCATTTGTTAAATCTTGTCTAAAAGGGTTGATTTCGAAATTTCTACCTCTAGAGCCTGTTCCTCCACCACGTCCCCAAGAACCATAAACTGAAGTAGATAATGATAAATTATCGTTAATATTCCAATCCCAGTTTAAAGTACCAATTGGTTTATTGTAAAAATTTCTTCTAAAAGTATATTCATCTCCATTTAAAGTACCCCAATCTGCATTAAATCTTCTATTGATTTCATCTGAACCTCCAAAATTTTGATAATCTCTAATTGATAATCTTGTAGTTCTTTGATGATGCCATTGTGCAGCTCCAGTAAAAGTAAAATTAAATGCGTGTTCTTCTGAAGGTTTATAGCCTAAAGATACTAAATAAGTATAACCTTCTCCGGCAGTTCCATCTACATAACCATCTCCTTGCCATCTTCCTAACAAAATACTTGCTGCCCAACCATTGTCATTAACGCCTGTATTATAAGCTATTGTAGTTTTATAATAACCATCATTACCTGCACTAGCTGAAAAAGATCCACCTAAATCTTTTTCTGTAGATTTTGTTACTATTGTCATAGTACCTCCTACAGAAGGAACGGCTAATTTAGAAGCACCTAAACCTCTTTGCATTTGAATTCCAGAGGCAACATCTGCTAAACCTTGCCAGTTTGACCAAAATACACGGCCATTTTCCATGTCATTTACAGGTTGCCCGTTAATAATAACTGCTGTATTAACTTGACCAAACCCTCTAACTCTCATTGTTCCATCTCCATAACCTCCTCCAGTTTTTGTAGCATATACCCCTGGTGTAGAATTTAAAATCTCAGGAAACTCTTGGTTTCCTAATTTATTTTGTATCTCAGCAGCTTTAATTGTAGAAACTGCAACAGGTGTTTTTCTATTAAAAGCTAAATCTACAACTCCTTTACCAACAATAACAATCTCATCTAAAGAATTTGCATCTTCTTCTAATTGTATAGTACCTACATTAGCTTTTGAAGATGAAAAAGCCACTTCTTTTGACTTATAGCCAATAAAAGAAACAACTAGAGTCCCAGAGTTTGATTGTGCTTTTAACGTAAATTTACCGTCAAAATCTGTAGAAGTTCCGTTTGTAGTTCCTTTTACTACTACACTCGCTCCTGGTAATGGTTGATTGGTTGCATCTACAACTATACCAGTAACGTTAGTTTGTCCTAAAACTGTAGCGGTTACAAAAAATAACGCTACAAATAATAAGTTTTTAAAATTTTTCATTGTTTAATTTTATGTTATTAAATGTTTTGCAAAATTGTCTCTTTTGCAGAGTTCTAATGTTAATTTAATGTTAAGGTTTAACAAAAAATTAAGACATTGAAAAGTACGTAAAATAACTGTTTTCTTCTGAAAATGAACCCATTACATATTAACAGGTTTATTAACAAAAAGCTATCGAAAAGTTAAAATTTTGAATTTTTATTAGCCAGATTTTATTCTATTGTTTATTCAGTAGTTTCTTAGCCAATTCTTTACCTAATTCTACCCCAAATTGGTCGTAACTGTAAATATTCCATAAAATTCCTTGGGTATAAATTTTATGCTCATATAAAGCGATTAATTTCCCTAAAGACTTAGGTGTCAATTTATCAAAAAGAATTGCATTACTTGGTCTGTTTCCTTCAAAAACTTTAAAAGGTAGTAATTGATTTATTTTAGCCTCATTACCAGAAAATTTCAACTCTAAATGCGCCTCTTCTTTTGTCTTACCAAAAGCCAAAGCATCCATTTGTCCATAATAATTTGCCATTAATTTTTTATGATGATCTGTTAAACCGTATAAAGATTCTTTAAAACCAATAAAGTCACAGGGAATTAATTTAGTTCCTTGATGTACCAATTGCATAAATGCATGTTGCATATTGGTACCTGTGCTACCCCAAACGATTGTTCCTGTTTGGTAATCTATCTTATCACCATTTCTATCTACACCTTTACCATTACTTTCCATAATGGCTTGTTGTAAATAATCTGGCAATTTTTTTAGATATTGCGAGTAAGGTAAAACAGCTTCTGTTTCTGCTCCATAAAAGTTATTGTACCAAATACTTAAAAGTGCTAAAACAACTGGGATGTTATTCTCGAAATCTTCATTTCTATAGTGTAAATCCATCTCTTCTGCTCCATCTAATAAAGCTCTATAATTATCAAAACCTACAGATAATGAAATAGATAAACCAACTGCAGACCAAAGAGAAAAACGACCTCCAACCCAATTCCACATTGGAAAAACATTGTTTTTATCAATTCCAAAACTATCTACAGCTTCTAAATTTGTAGATACTGCAACAAAATGTTTTGGGATATCGAAAATAGTTGCCGATTTTAAAAACCAATTTTTAATCGTTTCTGCATTAGAAATGGTTTCTTGAGTTGTAAAAGTTTTTGATACAATTACAAATAAAGTAGTTTCTGGGTTTAGTTTTTTAATAATTTCTGAAACGTGATCACCATCAACATTAGAAACAAAATGCGTAGTAAGTTGGTTTTTATAATATTGTAATGATTCTACTACCATATCTGGTCCTAAATCTGAACCACCAATGCCAATATTTACAACATCGGTAATTGATTTTCCTGTATATCCTTTCCATTTTCCAGAGATTACTTTGTTAGAGAAGCTTTTTATTTTTCTTAAAGCTGACTGAATTTTAGGTTTAATATTTTTCCCATCAATTAAAACAGGTTCATCAGAATTACTTCTTAGTGCAGTATGTAAAACCGCTCTCCCTTCTGTAACATTAATAATTTCTCCATTAAATTGTTTTTCAATAGCGTCTTTTAAATCGACTTCTTTGGCAAGATTTACTAACAAATTAATAGTTTCTTTGGTAATTCTATTTTTAGAAAAATCTACTACTAAATCATCAAATTGAATTGAAAAATCTTTTTGCCTGTTATTGTCTTTATACAAATCTTTTATGTTACTATTTTGAACATTATTAAAATGATTTGTTAACGCTGACCAAGCTTCTGTTTTAGTTGGGTTGCTATTTTTAAGAGCCATTTTTTTTAATTTTGAGCTATACTTTCTATTACTTCTGGTGTTGTGACCGGAAGTTGTTTATGATCTAATTGATATTTTAATGGTTTGATAAAGTCTAAATATTTGGGTTTTAAACTTTTCTTTAAAGGTTTTGCAGAGGGCAGTTTTTGTTTAAAAGGATCTACTTCTCTACCATTTTTCCAAAAACGATAACATACGTGAGGGCCGCCTGTATTTCCTGTCATTCCTACCCAACCAATAACATCTCCTTGTTTAACATACTGACCTCTTTTAACCTTACGTCTTTTCATGTGCAAATACTGTGTAGAATAGGTGCTGTTATGTTTTATTTTTACATAATTTCCATTTCCTCCTCTTCTTGCAGATTCTGTAACAGTACCACTTGCAGTGGCTATAATAGGTGTTCCAATATTTGCAGCAAAATCTGTTCCTCTATGAGGTCTAACTCTGTTTCCGTAATAAGCAATTCTTCTTTTTAAGTTATATCGAGATGATATTCTGTATCTAAATTTTATTGGTGATTTTAAAAACTGACTACGCAACATGTTTCCTTCTTCATCATAATATTCGGAAATGCCTTTTGTAGAATCTGGAATAAACCTAAAAGCATATAAATCTTTGCCTTTGTGTTTAAATACTGCAGATTTAATATCTCCATAACCTGCAAATAAAGAATCTTTAATAAATTTCTCTTCAAAAATTAATTTAAAAGTGTCGCCTTTTTGTAACTTGTAGAAATCTAAAGTCCATGCATAAATATCTGCAACAGCCCAAGTTAAGTTTGGGTTTAAATGCAAGCTATCCATGGTATTAGAAAGGTTAGAATATATTTTACCTTCTACAATTCTTTCTACGGTTTTTATGGGTTCTTTAAACCTTTGGGCTGTTATCAAAGAATCTTTAAAATCGACTACTGTAGCATTAATTCTATCGTGTTTATAAATAAAAACTTGTGCTTTTTCGGTAGAATCTTTACTGGCTAAAATAGTATAAGGTCTTCCTGCTCTTACTCTTCTTACGTCAAAGATTTCTTTTACTGATGATGCAATTTTATTGATTTTTGGGTAAAAAACATGATGTCTATCTAAAATTATTCCAAAGCTTTCACCATTTTTTATGGTGTCTTGAATTATCTTAAAATTATCTAAATTATAGCCATATTTAACAATAGGCTTGGGTTTTTCTATTATTTTTTTAGGAAGTGTTTTTATCTCTTCTTTTTTGCAAGAAGAAAAAGAGGTAATAAAAATAAAAAGTAAGATTATTTTTCTCAAGAAGTTTGCCTTAAATTAAACTCCCCAAAAGTACAAATAAAATTGATTTTTTATCGAGCATAATTGATGAAGTTTCGATAACGGTTTCGTTAAAAATTTTCTAATTTTTTAGAAAAGGATTGGCCAAACCTTTGTAAGCTTCTAATTCTGCTCTAAGAGAGCCCACAGATAAATCTGCTTTCATTTTTACTGGTATTTTATTGGCATCATCAGTAATCCAAAGTGTTACACTTTCTTGTGCTTTAAAAACTCTTCCAGATTGCACTAAAGGCCTAAATAACATGGTTTTAACTTTCCCAAATTTTGTTTTTAATATTTCTCTACCTAAAAAACGCAATTTAAAAGGATATACTTTAGAGTCCATAAACATGTCTATTGCTATTTCTTCTCCTTTTTTCATTTTATCGACATTATAATTTCTTAAGTGATAAAAAGAAGACAACATATCTTGCACGTTATCGAATGCAACAGAGGTGTCTTTTTGTTTGGTAAAATCTTGAACGTAGGCTTTTTTATACTTATAATTAAACGAAGTTATTCTGTGCTTTTTATAACCTCCTTCGTCTATTTTTCTTTTGAATAAATAGGGTTTTATGGTGTCTTTATCAAAGTAACTTTCGTATTTATCATCAACTTTAAAAAACCATTTAATCATACCAGAGGTCCATCCAGAACCTTTTGTATGGTATACTTTTTTTCCTCTAAAATTTGTTTCTTTAACCTCTAAAATTGCAGTTCCTGCTCTTAAAAAACCTGAATAACTCATTTTATAACGCAGCCATTCTCCGCTTTTAAATGCTCTTTTTTTCTCTTGACCAAAAGTAGCAGTCAAAAGAAAAAGACTAAATACTAATAGAATAGTTTTTTTCATAAAAAAATCAAACTTATAAAAAAGTATTGACAATTACCGTTCCAAAAAGAAAAAAGTCGTTTACCAATAACTTGTAAACGACTTTTATCATAATTTTAAGATTCTTTTCTGTGTTAAAAAGTTCCCCAATTTTTTAGTTCATCTTCATCCCATAAATATGGGAAGAAAATTCTACGTTGATACTTAGGGTGCATGTATTTACGCCAGTTGCTGCCTCCTGTTGCTTTTAATTCAGAATCATCTCCACCAATGTATTTTGCTGCTGCATTGTAATGGGCCATAACCCATTTTACGTTTACAGTATAATCGTAATGACGCATTGCTTTTATTAAATCTTCGTTTTCTTGAACTTCTTTAGGCAGTTGCTTGAATTTTAAAGAAAGGTTAATATCATTATAATCTTCCATAAAATCGATAAAATCTCCCATATATTTTTTCTCAAACAAGTTTAATAAGGTCGATTTTTGCCCAGTAGTATAGTTTTTCCCTGCTGCTTGCCAATACAAATGATTGTAAGCATTTCTAAATGATGAGTTTCTATCTATAGTATCTCTAAACCTAACATCGATTAAATTAATGAGTTCTGTTGATGCAAACTCAATTTTACGATATTGTGCAGATTGAAAACCACTTGCTGGTGTTAGCGTATTTCTAAATTTTAGATACTGCTCACGTTCCATACCTTCTGACATCACATTAAAAGAGCTACATAACATATCAAAATACCTGCTTATTCTGCCTAAATGCATCGAAAATTTATCTGCGGTAATTTTTGTTGCTTTTGCAACTTGTTCTATTTCCCACAAAATCATTTTAAACAATAGCTCATTTACCTGATGATACATGATAAACACCATTTCATCTGGTTGTGTTGTTCTTGGGGTTTGTAGTCCTAAAAGCGCATCAGTTTGAATATAATCCCAATAGGTAATTGGTGTACTCCACAACAAACCTTCTAACATAGAGTCTACTGGAACACCTAATTTATCATATTTTTCTTCTATGGCTTTTAAAATTTCTTCTCTTTCCATTATTGTTGATTGAATAACAAAGATATAATAGTTTATAAAATTAAGACCTCACAGGTTTTAAAAACCTGTGAGGTCTATGATTTTTTTTTCTGCTTACTGCAAACTAATAAACTGCAAACTTTTTACAACGTTCCTCTTTTTGCTTGTTCTCTTTCTATAGATTCAAACAGTGCTTTAAAATTTCCTGCACCAAAACCTCTTGCTCCCATTCTTTGAATGATTTCAAAAAATAAAGTGGGTCTATCTTCTACAGGTTTTGTAAAAATTTGTAATAAATAACCTTCTTCATCTGCATCTATCATAATTCCTAAAGCTTTTAGCTTTTCGATATCTTCTTTTAATTCGTGACTGTGTTCTTCTAATCTACTTGGAACTGCTCTGTAATATTCTTCTGGTGGAATTGATAAAAATTCTACTCCATTTGAACGTAATTGACTTACAGTTTTAATAATGTCATCTGTTGCAACTGCTATGTGTTGTACTCCTGCACCTTCATAAAAATCTAAATATTCTTCGATTTGCGAACGTTTTTTACCTTCTGCTGGTTCGTTAATAGGAAATTTAATTCGTCCATTTCCATTAGACATTACTTTACTCATTAATGCTGAATATTCTGTATGAATTTGTTTGTCATCAAATGATAAAAAGTTGACAAACCCCATCACATCTTCATAAAATTTTACCCAAGTATTCATCTGATTCCAACCTACATTACCAACCATGTGATCTATATATTTTAAACCTGCTGTTGGTGGATTGTAATCTGATTCCCATTTTTGAAAACCTGGTAAAAAGGCTCCATTGTAATTTTTACGTTCTACAAACATATGTACAGTTTCTCCATAGGTATAGATTCCTGCTCTAACAACTTCACCATGTTCATCTTTTTCTACAGTTGGCTCCATGTACGATTTTGCACCTCTTGAAGTGGTTTCTTTATAGGCTTGTCTTGCATCTTCTACCCAAAGTGCCACAATTTTTACTCCATCTCCATGTCTTACAATATGGTCGTTAATTGGTGATTTACTGTTTAATGGAGTTGTAAGCATCAACTTGATTTTGTCTTGAGTTAAGACATAACTTACAGAATCTGTTGCTCCTGTTTCTAATCCACGATATGCGTGCGATTGAAATCCGAATGCAGTTTTGTAAAAATGGGCTGCTTGTTTTGCATTACCTACATAAAATTCTACATAATCTGTACCTAACAATGGAAGGAAGTCTTGTGCTCCTTCAAATATTTTTTCTAAACCGTAGTTTACTGATTTTATTTCTTTTGCCATCTTTTAATGATTTGTAGACCTCACAGGTTTTGGAAACCTGTGAGGTCTTTTTGGTTTATAAATTAGCTATTTCTTTTATTTAAAACTATTGGCTTGTAAATGAGTTTAGCCCTGATTGAAACGGCATCCTTTTTTGATTTTTCTTCAAAAAAGATACGGTGGAAAGCAGGAAATAGCTTCTAATTATTTTTATTTTAATGAACGTTTGTTTTACCACATAGCAACATAGAAAACATAGTTTTTGGGTCTGTTGCTTGCTCCTTCCCTTTGGGAAGGTTGGGATGGGCTTATAACCAAGATTTATAATAATCTTCGTCTGCAATTTTCATTGCTTCTTCTGTAACTTGCAAAGGTTTAAAGGTATCTACCATTACTGCCAATTCTTCTGTAACAGTTTCTCCTATGCTACGCTCTGTAGCTCCTGGATGTGGTCCATGAGGAATGCCTGCTGGATGCAAGGAAATATGACCAGCTTCTATATCGTTTCTGCTCATAAAATCGCCATCTACGTAATATAAAACCTCATCTGAATCGATATTACTGTGATTGTAAGGTGCAGGAATTGCATTTGGATGATAATCGTACAAACGCGGTACAAAACTGCAAATTACAAAGGTGTTGGTTTCAAAAGTTTGATGTACAGGTGGTGGTTGATGAATACGTCCTGTAATGGGTTCGAAATCGTGAATAGAAAATGCATAGGGAAAATTATAACCATCATAACCTACCACATCAAAAGGATGTGATGCATAGACCATTTCTATAATTTCTCCTTGTTTTTTTACTTTGATTAAGAAATTGCCCAACTCATTATAGGTTTCTAATTCTTCTGGTCTGCGTAAATCTCGCTCACAAAACGGCGAATGTTCTAATAACTGACCAAACCAGTTTCTGTATCGTTTTGGAGTATAAACAGGAGAGTATGACTCTACAATAAAAAGCCTGTTGTTTTCGTCGTCAAAATCTAATTTGTAAATAATTCCACGAGGAATTACTAAATAATCTCCATATTTAAAATCGAGATTACCCAACATTGTGCGCAATTTTCCTGTTCCTTTATGGATAAAAATTACTTCGTCTGCATCTGTATTTTTATAGAAATAATCTTTGGTAGATTGTTTTGGAGCGGATAAAATAATATTACAATCAGAATTTGTTAAAACAATTTTTCTGCTTTCTAAATAGTCGTTTTCTGGAGAAACTTGAAATCCTCGAAATCTGTACGATTGAATATTATTTGCTTTTGCAATTTTGGGTTTTACTGAATATTGTTTGCGAATTTCTTTGACCATTGTTGGTCTGTGTTCGTGATACGAGTTGGTAGACATACCATCAAAACCAATGGTGCCAAACAATTGTTCGTAATATAAACTACCGTCTTTTTTACGGAATTGTGTGTGTCTTTTGGGTGGAATTTCTCCTAATTTATGATAAAAAGGCATTGTATTTAATGTTTTAATGAATTAATATATCAATGTAACAATTAAATATTGGTACATTTTAACATTGGTAGATTGCTATATTAATCACTCAGGATTGCGTTTTATCAAGAATTTTAGATATGAAAGTAAATCTGAAAACATCTCAATCGATTTCGTTATAATTACAAAGATAGGAAAAGTCTTTTGAAGATTAACTTTTAGTAATTAAAGACCTAAAAATTCTTGAAAAGGAGTAAATGCTATACAAAGAATTAAAACAATTACTAAAACTTTAGCCCAAGTTGAAGTTGTTCTTTCAGCAATAACAAAATTTGCATCAGCAGCATTTGATTGCAATATGATATCTTTTGTTTGGTATATTGGATTGTCTAAATTTGGTCTTTTGATTATTTTTTTCATCTCCGGAGTTATATTAGAATACAAAACTAATGTAGCTAACGAGCTTAACATAATTATATCAAAACCTGTAAATAGATTTCCAAAATTAAAAAATTCAACTAATAAAATTATACTTGGAATCACAATTGAAAGATAAAGAATCAATTTAGGCAAGCGTGAAACTTTTCTTTCTACTTGTATCTCATTTTCATTAAGATTACTTTTTGGAATTCTATCATAATAAAATAGCAAAAAGGATATTATTACAGCAAAAAGGAAAGTAACAAAAATTAAATCTCCACCAGACATTGTTCTATAACAATCACCAAAACAACAAATTATTACTGGGAATAAATATCCTTTTAAAATCATAATTTAATTTTTCTCTAATTTAAGAAAATTTATTTTATCAAAAGATTGCTTCGTAAACTCGCAATGACAGACTATAAATTACTCAATCTTCTTAATCACTGCTTTTGGAGCTTCTTTTCTGGTTCCATCAAAACCATCTACTCCACCAACAGTGGTGTATTTCATTACATATTTTTTATCTGGAAAAATACGTTTGTAGGCACTTTGACACATTAAAGTAGCTTCGTGAAAACCACACAAAATCAATTTTAATTTTCCTGGATATGTATTTACATCACCAATGGCATAAATACCGGGAATGTTGGTTTGATAATCTAACGCGTTATTTACTTTAATAGCGTTTTTTTCTATTTCTAATCCCCAATTGGCAATTGGCCCTAATTTTGGAGACAATCCAAATAAAGGAATAAAATGATCAGTTTCTATTGTAAAAGGCTCTTTGTCTTTTTGAACAACAGAAACGCCTTCAACTTTATTAGTACCAATAATTCCTTTTACTTCTGCAGGTGTAATTAATGTTATTTTCCCAGCATCTTTTAACTCTTGCACTTTATCTACAGAATCTAAAGCACCTCTAAATTCGTTTCTTCTGTGAATTAATGTTACTGAAGAAGCAACATCTGTTAAAAATATTGACCAATCTAAAGCAGAATCTCCACCTCCAGAAATCACCACTTTTTTATTTCTATAAAACTCAGGGTCTCTAATAATGTATTCTACCCCTTTGTCTTCAAAGTCTGCAATATTTGGTATTGGAGGTTTTCTTGGTTCAAAACTACCTAATCCTCCAGCAATGGCAACAATAGGCGCGTGATGTTTTGTTCCTTTATTTGTCGTTACAATAAACGAACCATCTTCTTGTTTTTCTACGGTGTCTGCTCTTTCTCCTAAAGTAAAACCGGGTTCAAATTGTTTAATTTGTTCCATTAACTTATCCGTTAAATCTCCGGCCAAAATCTCTGGATATGCAGGAATATCGTAAATGGGTTTTTTAGGATAAATTTCTGAACATTGCCCTCCAGCTTGTGGTAAAGCATCAATTAAATGACAGCGTAATTTTAATAAACCGGCTTCAAAAACAGTAAATAGCCCTGTAGGGCCAGCACCAATAATTAGAATATCTGTAGTAATCATTAATTTAAAAATATCAATTGAACAAAAATAAAAGAATCTAACTCTATTATTTGTGACAAAAGTCACATAGCATTTTAGGCTACATTAATGACTTCTTTAATTTGTGGAGCATACTTTTTAATGGTTGCTTCTACACCATTTTTTAAAGTCATTTGATTTACAGAACACCCTGTGCAAGCTCCTTCTAATTGAACTTTTACAATTGTTTCTTCTATAGATAATAGCTTTATATTTCCTCCATCACTCATTAAAAAAGGACGAATTTCATCTAATGCTTTTTCTACATTATGTAATGTTTCTTGTGCTGTCATAACTTTACTTTTTAACTGCGCTACAACCACTCATTGTTGTAATTCTAACAACTTCTGTTGGTGGTAAATTAGCATTTCTTTTTAACAATTGAGAAAGCATTTCTTTAGTAATGTTATTAAAAGCTTCTTCTAAAACAGTGCCTTCTTGTAACGCTACTGGATGACCAACGTCTCCTGCTTCACGAATACTTTGTACTAAAGGAACTTCTCCTAAAAATTGTGTGTTAATATCTTCGGCTAAATTTTTTGCGCCATCTTGTCCAAAGATATAATATTTATTATTTGGCAATTCTTCTGGTGTAAAGTATGCCATATTTTCTATAATTCCTAAAACTGGAACATTAATACTTTCTTGCTGAAACATTGCTACTCCTTTTTTAGCATCAGCTAAAGCTATATTTTGAGGCGTGCTTACCACAACAGCTCCATTAATTGGCAAAGCTTGAACAATAGATAAATGTACATCTCCTGTACCTGGAGGTAAATCTATTAAAAGAAAATCTAATTCTCCCCAAGCTGCATCGAAAATAAGTTGCTTTAAGGCTTTAGATGCCATAGGTCCTCGCCAAATTACAGCTTGATTTGGATCTGTGAAAAAACCTAAAGACAATAATTTTACACCATAACTTTCTATAGGTTTCATTTTAGAGCGTCCATCTACATTTACAGAAAGTGGTCTTTCTTTTTCTACATTAAACATAATGTGTTGAGATGGCCCATAAACATCTGCATCTAAAACACCAACATTAAACCCCATTTTTGCCAATGAAATTGCTGTATTTGATGTAATTGTAGATTTACCAACCCCACCTTTGCCAGAAGCAATAGCGATAATGTTTTTAATGTTGGGTATTTCTTTTCCCCTTATTTGATTAGGGTTTTCTTTTGCCGTAGGTTTTTCTACTTTTACATTAACTTTTACATCAATATTTTCAGAAACATTTGTTTGTATTGCTTTAAATATTTCGCTCTCTATTTTCTTTTTTGCCTGTAAAGTTGGATTGCTTATGGTAACATCTACATTAACTTCTTCTCCAAAAATTACCACATTTGTAACATTATTGTTTTCTATTAAACTTTTTCCTTCTCCTGGAGCGGTAATAGTTTCTAATGCTTTATAAATATCTTGTTTTTTAAAACTCATTTCGGGCTTTAATTTATTAGGATTAATTCTAAATTGCAAAGATACTTGTAAAAATTTTCTTAAAGAAATTATACTATAAATAGTAGTATTAAATTACTCTTAAAAGTTTAAAAACAGAGCTTTAGATTCTTTTTAATTTATTTTTATTATATTTACATACATAATTTAACCCCCAAGATTATGAAAAACGCAAACGCCCTAAAGTCTGTTGTATTCTTATTATTAATTTCTTTAAGCACCCAAACCACTTTTTCTCAAGATTTAGCACAAAGTATTGTTTTAAAGCCGTATTCTAAAATGTATGCAATGTCTAATCATGTTGTAATTAAAAATGCAATCTTAGAAGATGGCAAATACACATACAAGTTTAAGGAGAGAGACATTTTGGTTGAAATTAAAGATGGTTTTTATTATGAGTACCATCCTAAAAAAGAGTTTATTAAAGCTAAAATCGATTGGATTACAGAATATGAATACAAGCTTACCATTGTAGATATAGAAAAAAAAGGTGTGCCTTTTAAAATTGGTAGCAAATTAGTTGCTGAAATTACCCGTATTAAAGGACAAGAATATTTTTACGTATCTCATTTTAATAATAAAACAGGTAAAGGAAGCTTTAAAAAAGTTAATTAATTTTTAATAACTATATCTATATCAAAACCTTTGATACAGTTTTAACTTTGATTATTTTTATCTATGATTGTTTGTGTTAATTCCTCAATAGGGTTCCAAAAAATCTTTTCTAAATCTTGAATCTGATTTTCTACAACAACTATTCCTTCACTTTCTAATAATTGTTGCATCAAGTTAGTACCATTAAAATGATGTTTACCTGTAAGCAATCCTTTTTTATTTACTACTCTATGCGCAGGAACTTCTAATTCTTGATTACTTGAATTATTCATAGCCCAACCCACCATTCTTGCAGAACGAGCTGCTCCTAAATAAGTGGCAATTGCTCCGTAACTTGTAACTCTACCATAAGGTATTAAACGTGCAACTTGATAAACTTTATCAAAAAAATTATTGGATTTTTTCACAATGTGAAGATACTATTTTTTAGAGATTCTAAAACAAGTTTAGAATAACAGTGCTTAATACTTTAATCGAAATTGAATATACGTAATTGGTTTGCCAATTTCTAAATATTGGTTTTCATAAAACGTTTGTGTTTCTGTAACTTCTTTTGGCGAACCCTCGTTTTTATATACGTTGTGGTTGGCGTTTAAAACGTCATGACCTTCTCCATGCAATAAACCTAAAGTATAACCATGCATAAATTCGCTATCGGTTTTTAGGTTAACAATTCCGTTTTCTTTTAAAATATGGTGGTATTTTTTTAAGAATGATGAGTTCGTCATTCTATGTTTGGTTCGCTTGTATTTTATTTGTGGGTCTGGAAAAGTAATCCAAATTTCAGAAACTTCATTTTCTCCAAAAATAAAATCAACCAACTCAATTTGAGTTCTAACAAAAGCAACATTGGGTAAATTTTCTTCGATTGCAGTTTTAGCGCCTCTCCAAAAACGTGCTCCTTTTATGTCTATTCCAATAAAGTTTTTATCTAAGTTTTTACGAGCTAAAGCAATAGTGTATTCTCCTTTACCACAACCCAATTCTACAACAATAGGGTTATTGTTTCCAAAAAAAGAATGCCATTTTGCCTTGTAAGAAAAGTTAGTAACTACTTCTTCTCTTTTTGGTTGAATGACATTTTTAAACGTTTCGTTTTCTTTAAAACGTTTTAATTTGTTTTTGCTTCCCAAGACGCGTAATTAAGCTCTGTCTTCTGTTCCTTCTCGTAAAAACTTTGCAGACTCTTTCATCCAATACCAGAAAAGAACTAATAGAACTACTAAAAATAACCAGTTAATTACATTTGAGGTCCACCAATTAAAATCTCCTTTTCGAAGTGCATCAAATGGTAAGAACAAAAGATCAGTAAATAAACTACCTATCCATCTAAAAATATTGCTTGCTATCATAACTTAATTATCTTTACGGTGCAAAAATAACAAAAGAAACAATGTTAACCAATTTTTTAGAGAAATCTAAACCAATCAATTTTATTATCTATTTAGGATTGTTTTTATGCTTCTTTTTAATTGCTTTAATTGCTACCCATTTTACAAATGAATTTACTTGGATAAAAGTTTTAGAAAGTATTGGTTATTTCTTTCTTTTTTTATTAATTTTTTTCTTTTACAACTTTGTTGTTGTAAAGAATAAATTAACTTTTGATAATTCATATGCTTTTTTTCTATTTGTATTAATTACCATAGTTTTTGTATCCAAACTTCTTGAATTTAAAGTGTTAATACTATTACTTATTCACCTTCTTTTTTTAAGAAAAATATATAGTCTACGCTCTCCAAAAAAAGTAATTCAAAAGCTTTTTGATAGTGGTTTTTGGTTAGGTGTTTTATTTATTTTAGAGCCTTTTTCAATCCTTTTTTTCATTTTATTGGTTGCTTCTATTTTGTTACAACAAAAAATAACAGTTCAAAATTTAGTAAGCCCTTTTGTAGGTTTTATTGCTCCTTTAATCATCTATTTCGCTTATTTATTTTGGATTGATGCTAATGATAGTTTTAGTCAACTCTTTTATTTAAATGCAATTAATAATTTATTTATTTATACAGAAGATTATACTATATGGGTTTTCGGAACACTGCTTTTACTAACTGTTTTTTCTATTCTTATAAAATCTCCTAAGGCATTGTCTGTTAATAATTCTTTTAAGAAAAGCTGGGTGCTTTTAATTACAAATTTAATTGTAGCAGTATTTTTTGCGTTAATAATTACAGAAAAAAATGGTTCTGAAGTCCTTTTTTTAACCATACCTGCATCAGTAATAATTGCAAACGGTCTTGAAATAATTCAAAAAAAAATAGTAAAAGATGTTCTTTGGAGTGTATTAATTATTGGTGCAATTCTAACTTTTTTGAGGTTATAATTTTGTTCCAAAAGCCAAATCTCCAGCATCTCCTAAACCAGGAACTATATATCCTTTATTATTCAATTCATTATCAATAGCAGCAATCCATAAATGAGTGTTTTCTGGAAATTTATCCTTAATAAATTTAACACCTTCTTTAGCTCCAATTACAGCTACAATATGAATTTCTTTTGGTGTTCCATATTTTTTAATCGCTTCTAAAACCGCCACTAAAGATTGGCCAGTAGCCAACATTGGATCTGCCAATAAGAGGGTTTTGTTATCTATAGAAGGTGCTGCAAAATATTCTACTACTATTTCAAATTCTGCATCATTATTTGGGTGATTACGATAGGCAGAAATAAATGCATTTTCTGCATCATCAAAATAATTTAACAATCCTTGATGCAAAGGCAACCCTGCTCTTAAAATGGAGCATAAAACTAAATCATTATAAGATAACTGTACTTTCTTTTTGCCTAAAGGAGTTTCTACATAAACTCCAGAATAAGATAACTCTTTACTTAGTTCGTATCCTAAAATTTCTCCTATTCTTTCTATATTTCTTCGAAAGCGAAGCGAATCTTTTTGAATCTTTACATCTCTTATTTCTGAGATAAATTTATTAAGAATCGAATTATTTTCTTGTAAGTGATGAACTATCATTTTAGATGAATTATACTAACAAATGTAATGTAATTGGTTAAAATTTGTATATTGCCTTCGTACAAAAAGTCAAATATTAACAAAAACAATCAAAAAAAATGGGAATTTTTTCATTCATTAAAAATGCAGGAGCAGCAGTTTTCGGCATTGGAAAAACAACAGAAGAAGAAAATGCAGAAAAATCAAATCAATTAAGAGAAATTATTTCATCTTTAAACTTAGAAGTGAAAGATTTAGGCATTGAAGTAGATGATGATGCTGTAAAACTTTGGGGAGAAACTGCAGATTTAGCAACCAAAGAAAAAGTAGTTTTAACAGTTGGTAATACAAATGGAGTTTCTACTGTAGAAGATAACTTAACTGTTGCCGAAGTTGAAGTAATTGAAGAAGAAGCTTTGGCTCAATTTCATACTGTTAGCAGAGGAGATACCTTAGGTAAAATTGCTAAAACATATTATGGTAACGCTATGAAATATCCTGTAATTTTCGAGGCAAATCAACCAATGCTATCGCATCCAGATAAAATTTATCCTGGTCAGGTTTTAAGAATACCACCTTTAGTAGACTAACCAAAAGTTAGGTAACCAAAGTGATAAGAGTTTCAGCAATTTGTTGAAACTCTTTTTTATTAATTATTTTAAATTTTATCATCAACTTTGTAAAAAATTTAGGATTTTAGATGAATTCAAGAATATTAGCGCTAACCGCTGTGTTTATAGCTGCTATAATTTATGGTGTAAACTATACCATAGCAAAAGATGTAATGCCATTTTACGTTAAGCCCTATGCATTTATTTTGTTAAGAGTATCTGGTGCAACTTTATTTTTTTGGTGTATCGGTTTCTTTATTAAATCTCAAAAAATAGAAAGGTCAGATTTTAAAAAAATCTTTTTAGCATCTTTATTTGGTGTAACTATAAATATGCTTGCTTTTTTTAAAGGTTTAAGTTTAACAACACCTATTAGCGCCTCTGTTGTAATGGTTACAACCCCTATTATGGTGTTAATTTTTTCTGCTATTTTACTTAAAGAAAAGATTGTAAAATTAAAAATTATTGGAATTATTATTGGGTTAATTGGAACTCTAATTCTAATAATTTATGGCAATACTTCAGATAATAATGCAGACGATAGAGTTTTAGGTAATTTTTTGGTATTTATAAACGCCAGTTCTTATGGCTTATATTTAGTGTTGGTTAAAGGAATACTAAAAAAATACAATCCGTTTGTTTTTATAAAGTGGTTTTATTTATTTGGTTTTATAACAGTACTTCCCTTTAGTATTTTCGAATTTACAGAAATTTCTTGGGTAAGTATGCCGTCTTCAATTTATTTAAAAATTGGATTTGTTGTTCTGTTTACCACATGTATAACTTATTTATTTAATCTTTATGGTTTAACCAAACTAAAGCCAACTACAGTTAGTGTTTTTATTTATTTACAACCTGTAATTGCAACTATTTTTGCATTATTTGTAGGCAGCGATTCTTTAAATATTGTAAAGTTTTTAGCTATAATTATTATTTTTGCTGGAGTTTATTTAGTTACTAAGCAAGTAGATAAACCAATCAAATAAAAACTATATTTGCATTTCATTTAAAATCACGATTGTATGATTCAATCTATGACTGGTTATGGCAAGTCTGTATTACAATTACCTACCAAAAAAATAACCATAGAAATAAAATCGTTAAACAGTAAAAATTTAGATTTAAACGTTAGAATACCTTCTTACTACAAAGAAAAAGAATTAGATGTTCGTAAAAAATTAGCAAACACTCTTGTTCGTGGTAAGGTAGATTTTTCAATTTTTGTTGAAATGACTGCAGATGAAACTTCTACAACTGTAAATCATGGGGTTGTAAAACAATATATACAACAACTTAGAAATGTTGTTCAAACTGGAACTTCTGATGATGTTGAGCTCCTTAAAATGGCCATTAGAATGCCAGATGCTCTTAAAACCGAACGTGAAGAATTAGATGAAAACGAATGGACTGAAATTGAAAAAGGAATTAACATTGCTATTAAAGAAATAGTACAATACAGAATTGATGAAGCTACCTCTTTAGAAATCGACTTCAAAAAGAGAATTGCAAATATTAAAAAATACCTTGAAGAAGTTAAAGCTTTAGACGGAGACCGAATTGAAAACGTAAAAACACGTTTAAAAAAAGCTATTGACGATTTAAAAGTAGATACAGACGAAAATCGTTTTGAACAAGAACTCATTTATTATTTAGAAAAATTAGATATTAACGAAGAAAAAGTACGATTAGCAAATCACTTAGCATACTTCTTAGAAACTCTAGATTCGGCAGATTCTAATGGTAAAAAATTAGGGTTTGTTATACAAGAAATAGGAAGAGAAATAAATACTACAGGATCTAAAGCTAATTTTGCACCAATGCAAAAAGCGGTTATTCAAATGAAAAACGAGTTAGAACAAATTAAAGAACAAATTTTAAACGTCTTATAAATGTCTGATTTTAAAGGAAAATTATTCGTGTTTTCTGCACCTTCGGGTTCTGGTAAAACCACCATTGTTCGTCATTTATTAAAACAAGAACGATTTAATTTAGCGTTTTCTATTTCTGCAACATCAAGAGACCCAAGAGGATCTGAAAAAAACGGAGAAGATTACTATTTTATTTCTTTAAAAGAATTTAAAAATAAAATTAAAAATGATGAGTTTTTAGAATGGGAAGAAGTTTACAGAGATAATTTTTACGGAACTTTAAAAAGTGAAATAGAGCGTATTTGGGCACAAAAAAAACACGTTATTTTTGATATTGATGTGGTTGGTGGGTTGCGAATAAAAAAGAAATTCCCAAAAGAAACCTTAGCTGTTTTTGTAAAACCACCAAGTGTAGATGAACTTAAAATTCGACTTAAAAAACGCTCTACAGAAAGCGATGATAAAATAAATATGCGAATTGCAAAAGCTTCTGTAGAATTGGCAACTGCACCGCAATTTGATAAAATCATCAAGAACTATGATTTAGATCTAGCTCTTAAAGAAGCAGAAGATTTAGTAGATGATTTTTTAGAGGTAAAAGAGAAGAAAGAAAACAATTAAAAGCTTGAAGTTGGAAGTATGAAGTTCAGAGTTATAGAATTACTACTTCAAACTCCGTTCTTCAAATTTCAAACTATTTACAATGAAAATCGGTTTATACTTTGGCACTTTCAATCCCATTCATATTGGGCATTTAATTATTGCCAATCATATGGTTGAGTATTCAGATTTAGATGAAATCTGGATGGTGGTAACCCCTCATAATCCATTTAAAAAGAAAAGTTCTTTGTTAGAAAACCATCATCGATTTGAATTGGTGTATAGAGCTACAGAAACGTATCCAAAAATTAAACCCTCAGATATCGAGTTTAAATTACCTCAACCCAACTATACTGTGCATACTTTAGCACATATTTCTGATGTATATCCAGACAAAGAATTTTGTTTGATTATGGGAGAAGACAATCTAAAAAGTTTGCATAAATGGAAAAATTATGAAACTATTTTAAAGCACCATCACATTTATGTGTATCCAAGAATTGCTGAAGGAAAAGTAGAACATCAATTTAAAAATCACCCTAAAATTCATAAAGTTGAAGCCCCAATAGTGCAAATATCTTCTACTATGATTCGTAACGGAATTAAAAACCAAAAAAACATAAAGCCTCTTTTAACCAAAGAAGTTTGGAATTATGTTGATGAAATGAATTTTTATAGAAAATAGTTTCGCTTAAAATTCGTTGTATATTTGTGAAATAACAAATACAACCAAGTGGTAAAAAAGGATAAAAAGAAAGGAAAACTTAAACGAAAACTAACTGATAAATATAGGTTGGTTGTTTTAAATGAAGACACTTTTGAAGAACGTTTTTCATTAAAATTATCTCGTTTAAACGTATTTGTTTTAGGCGGAGTTTTCTCTATTTTATTAGTTGTAGCAACTACTGTTTTAATTGCATTTACCCCTATTAAAGAATACATTCCTGGGTATTCATCTTCAGCTTTAAAAAGAAAAGCTGCAAAATTAACCTTCGAAGCCGATTCTTTAAAAACTAAATTAGCCGTCTTAGAAAATTACACTAAAGCCTTAAAACCAGTTTTAACAGGAGAAATTGCTCCAGAAAGCATAGATTCTATTCAAACAGAAGCAAGACAACGCTTTATAGATGAAAGTAAATTAAACGCAACTAAAGAAGATTCATTGTTTAGAGAAAAAATAGATCGCGAAACTCGTTTTGCGCTTCAAAATAGTAGCAATAATAAAGTTAAGGTTGTATTTTTTGCACCTTTAAATGGTGCTATCTCTCAAAATTTCGATGCAAACTCTAAACATTTTGCAGTTGATATTGTTGCTAAAAAAGGAGCCCCTGTAAAAGCTACTGCAGATGGAACCGTAATTTTTTCTGGTTGGACAACAGAAACAGGTTATGTTATTATTTTAAAACACGCCAAAGAATATATTTCTGTATACAAACACAATGGAACTTTACTAAAGCAACAAGGAGATTTTGTAAAATCTGGAGAAGTAATTGCTACAGTAGGTTCTACAGGAGAACTAACAACAGGACCACATTTACATTTTGAACTTTGGAGTGGTGGTTACTCTGTAAATCCAACAAATTTTATAGATTTTAAATAATGAGCATCAAATCTTTTTTTGCAATTCCGTTTGCTAAAATTGTCACAAAAAAAGTCTATAAATGGGCTAATAATCCGCATAAAACGCAAGAAAAAGTTTTTAAAAATTTAATTGCAACCGCTAAAAATACAGCCTTTGGAAAAGACCATCATTTTAATGAAATAAATTCTTATAATGATTTTAAAAAACACGTAAAAGTACAAGATTACGAAGGTTTACGAGCTTATGTTGATAGAATGGTTGCAGGAGAATCTGATGTACTTTGGCCTGGAAAACCATTGTATTATGCCAAAACTTCTGGTACAACTTCTGGCGCAAAATACATTCCAATTAGCAAAGAATCGATGCCAACACATATAAAAGCAGCAAGAAACGCTTTGTTATTTTATATTGTAGAAAAAAACGATGCAAGTTTTGTAGATGGAAAAATGATTTTTTTACAAGGAAGTCCAGTTTTAGAAGATAAAAACGGTGTAAAGTTGGGAAGATTAAGTGGAATTGTAGCACATTATGTTCCTCAATATTTACTAAAAAACCGTTTACCAAGTTGGGAGACAAATTGTATAGAAGATTGGGATACCAAAGTAAATGCTATTGTTAAAGAAACCCTTAATGAAGATATGACTGTAATTAGCGGGATTCCTTCATGGGTACAAATGTATTTTGAAAAATTGATTGAAAAAACGGGTAAAAAAATATCAGAAACCTTCCCAAATTTTAACTTCTTCATTTACGGAGGAGTAAATTTTGAACCTTATAAGAACAAGTTCGAAAGTTTAATTGGTAAGAAAATAGATTATATAGAATTGTATCCAGCATCCGAAGGTTTTATTGCCTATCAAGATTCGCAAACCGAAAAAGGAATGTTGTTGCAGTTAGATTCAGGAATATTTTATGAGTTTATTCCTGCAAATGAATTTTTTAATGAAAATCCGACAAGAATTTCTTTAAAAGATGTAAAAATTGGTGTGAATTACGTTATCATTTTAAACACAACTGCTGGTTTGTGGGGTTATAATATTGGTGATACTGTAGAATTTACATCAACAAAACCCTATCGAATAAAAGTTACTGGCAGAATTAAACATTTTATATCCGCCTTTGGCGAACACGTTATTGGTAAAGAAGTAGAAAAGGCATTAAATGATGCTATACAAGGAACAAACATTAATGTAAGTGAGTTTACTGTAGCACCACAAGTAAATCCAGAAAGTGGTTTACCATATCATGAATGGTTTATAGAATTTGAAAATGAACCTGATAATTTAGAAGAATTTGCACAAAAAGTAGATGCCTCTATGCAAGCACAAAATATTTATTATTTCGATTTAATTGAAGGAAAAGTGTTGCGTCCGTTAATTATTAGAAAAGTTAAAAAAGGCGGTTTTCATAATTATATGAAATCTATTGGTAAATTTGGAGGTCAAAACAAGATTCCGCAATTGTCTGATAATAGAAAAATTGCTGATGTGTTAGAGAATTTTTTAGTTTAAAATTAATAAATACACAAATAAATGGGAGGAGATTTTTTATTTTTAGGATTAGCAATAGCCTTAGTTATTGTCTACTTTTACAACAAATATAGAAACAGACGTTAATTAGTAATAGTTTGTCATTCCAAACGAAGTATGAAGAGGAATCTCTTTATCAAAAGATTTCTGAATCGTTCCTTATTTCGAAATGACATATTCATAAAATTTTTGAATGAGTACAATTAGAATTACAAAACAATTTAATTTTGAAACTGGGCATGCATTGTATGGTTATGATGGAAAGTGTAAAAATGTGCATGGCCATTCTTATAAACTTTCTGTTACAGTTTCTGGAAAACCTATTAAAGACAATACCAATGTTAAATTTGGAATGGTAATTGATTTTGGTGACTTAAAAAAAATTGTAAACGAAGAAATTGTAGATGTTTTTGATCATGCAACTGTTTTTAACAAAAACACACCTCATGTAGAATTGGCAAAAGAGTTAAAAGACAGAGGTCATCATGTAATTTTGGTAGATTATCAACCAACAAGTGAAATGATGGTGATTGACTTTGCTAAAAAAATAAAAACAAGATTGCCAAAAAACATCAAATTGCATTCTATAAAACTCCAAGAAACAGATACCAGTTTTGCAGAATGGTATGCAAGCGAAAATTAACATCTTAAATTAAAACAATAACCTTTATTTTTTAGAGTTATATTAAAAAAATAAATTATGAAATTAACAAAATTACTTTTAAGTTTATGTTTTGCTATTGCAATGAGTAGTTGTAGCAATAACGATGAAAAAATAATTGCTTTAGACTTAACTACAACCAATGTTGCAGGTACTTATATTGTTAGTGAGTTAAATGCAGATATTGTTAATACTGCTGTTACACAAGGCGCAACCGTTACCATATCTACAGCTACCAAAATTGGAGATACTTTTCAGGTTGATTTAGTTTTAAATAATAATGGAACTTTTACAGCCAATGGGCAATATAGAGTTGTTACTAAAGTTACAGATGCTTCTGGAGGCGTTACTGAAACTCCAAAAATAGTTAACGTTAATAATTCTGGGACTTACTCTGTAAATACTACCAATAGAACAATTAATTTTAGCGCTATAAACGATGATCTTCTAAATGGTAGACTTAATGTAAACTTCTTTAATGAAACTACATTAACACTTACGCAAGAATTGGAAGAAGTAGTTGGAGGAATTACAACTAAAACAAAATCGAATATTATTTTTAAAAGGAAATAATACTTTTTATTTTCCGTTAAAAGCATTCATTGTATTTGCTAAACCAGCTGTACCAAAAGAAGTTATTACTTTTGTAGCTATTGGAAAACGCTCTATTAACTGGCTGGTCTCTTCTTTGCTCCATTCGCCTAAAACAAAATCTACCTGTTTCCCTTTTGGATAATTAGCACCTACACCAAAACGAAAACGCGCATATTTTTGATGTCCTAATTTTGCTTCTATGTCTTTTAAACCGTTATGGCCACCAGCAGAACCTTTTGTTTTAATACGGATTGTTCCAAAATCGATATTTACATCATCTGTAATTACCAATAGATTTTCTAAAGAAATTTTTTCTTTATCCATCCAGTATTTAAGTGCTTTTCCGCTTAAATTCATAAAAGTACTTGGTTTTAACAAGATAAATGTTCTTCCTTTAAAGCGAAAAGTAGCAATATCTCCTAACTTTTCTGTTTCGAAAATGGTATTGTGTTCTTTTGCGACTTCATCAAGAATTTTAAATCCAATATTATGACGCGTATTTGTGTATTTATCGCCAATATTTCCTAAACCAACAATTAAAAATTTCTTCATCAATTCTTCTTTAGTTTCAACTTTTATTCCTAGTAAACTCAAAAAAAAGCTCCTTATTTTCATAAGGTAAAAATACTAAAATAAAAAAGCGTTACAGAGTTGTAACGCTTTTATAAATTATGTTTGCAAAAATTTATTCTGCAGCTGCTTCTGTAGTTTCTTCTTCATCTTCATCAACAACAACTGCGTTACGAGATGTTCTTACTTGAACAACTACAGTGTTATCTGGATGCATAAACGTATAATCATCATTAAATAATGAGGTAACAAATAACTTGTTTCCTATTTTTAACTTAGAAATGTTTGCTTCTATAAAATCTGGTAAATTAGCAGGAATAGCTTTTACTTTTAATTTACGGTTTGTAAAACGCAAAGAACCTCCGTTTAATACACCAGGAGATGTTCCAACTAATTTTACAGGGATGTTCATAGTAACTTCTTTATCATCAAATAATTGATAAAAATCTACATGTAAAATTTTATCTGTTACTGGATGAAACTGAATGTCTTGTAAAATTGCTGGTATTTTTTGTCCATCAACATCAATTGATGCAGTATATACATTTGGAGTGTATACCAACTTTTTAAACGCTTTTTCTTCTGCTGAAAAGTGTATTGGTGTTTCCCCTCCGTATATAACGCAAGGAACCATTCCAGCATTGCGTAAGGCTTTCGTTGCTGACTTGCCCACGCTTTCTCTTTTTGATCCTTTAATTGTAATTGATTTCATTACTTTTTTTGTTAATTATTTACATTAAAAATTGTCCACTAATTGAGGTGTTATCTTGTACTTTGTGCATAACATCCGCAAATAATGGCGCGCAAGATACTACTTTTATTTTAGATGTCGTCTTTTTTAACGGAATTGTGTCAGAAACAATTAGTTCTGTTAGTGCAGATTCTTCTATTTTTTCATACGCTCCTCCAGAAAGTATTGGGTGTGTACATATTGCTCGTACGCTTTTTGCTCCTCTTTCCATCATTAAATTAGCTGCATGTGCTAATGTTCCTCCAGTATCTATCATATCATCTACTAAAATTACGTCTTTCCCTTCTACTTCTCCTATCAGTTCCATATGCCCAATAACATTGGCTTTTTTTCTTTGTTTATAGCAAATTACCACTTCAGAAAGTAGGTGTTTGGAGTAAGCATAAGCTCTTTTAGAACCTCCCATATCTGGTGAGGCAATAGTTAGGTTTTCTAATTGTAGGTTTTTTATATAGGGCATAAAAATAGTAGATGCAAATAAATGATCTACAGGTTTTTCAAAAAACCCTTGAATTTGGTCGGCATGTAAATCCATGGTCATAATTCTAGTTGCACCTGCTGCTTCTAATAGTTTTGCTACTAATTTTGCACCAATAGCTACTCTTGGTTTATCTTTTCTATCTTGTCTTGCCCAACCAAAATAGGGCATTACAGCAGTAATATGTCTTGCAGAAGCTCTTTTTGCGGCGTCTAACATGAGTAGCATTTCCATTAAATTATCTGCGTTTGGAAATGTAGAGCCAATAATAAAAACTCTTCTTCCTCTAACAGACTCTTCGAAAGCTGGTTGAAATTCTCCGTCGCTAAAATATGTTGTTTTTACTTTTCCTAACTCTGTATTATATTCTTTTGCAATTTTTTCTGCCAAAACCGTGCTTTGTCTGCATGCAAAAAGTTTTGGTGCTAATTGATTAGTAGGCATTTAGTTGTTGTTTTTGGGTAATGTTGTGAGCAAACAAAAGTAGAAATTATTTATTGACTTTGAAATTTATTTTTTCACTTTAAAATAAAATATTTTAATACATTTGCATTCTTTGTTAAACACTTGCTCAAGTGGCGGAATTGGTAGACGCGCTGGATTCAAAATCCAGTTCTTTCGGGAGTGTGGGTTCGATTCCCACCTTGAGTACATAGAAAAACCCTAATCTATTACTGTATAATAGATTAGGATTTTGATTTTATTATTCTAAACTTTTATCGCCTGCATTTGGATTATACACATAATTAAAAGTATAATATCTTCCATTTGCAGAATTAGACGAGTCGTTATCTTTATAATAACTTGTGATTTCCATCTTTGCATAATTTCCTTCAATAGTTTTGACTACAATTACTTTTCCTGCAATTCTGCTAACTAAATTTGTTTGTCCATTATATGTATACCAACCTTTACCACTTCCATGTGGTAATGCATAAGTGTTTGCAGCATCTTGTTTAAAATTACTATCTGCAGGCGCTTTAACAATACTTGCAAAAGTCCCTGTTTCTATAGCTAAAGAGGCATTTGCTGTTCTATTTGGCTCATCTACTAATCCAATAGCAGTACCTCCGTTTACTAAAATTCTTGTTCCTCTAAACGCAATGTCCCAATCGTCTCCTGTAACTTTAGCTCCTGTTTTAAAACTAAATTTAGCAAATTCGCCAGAGGTTGCAGGCGGATTTTTAGTGAAGTCTGTTGTTTGTGGTGCATGAAAATTTGTTACTGTTTTAGATTCTACAGGTTCTAAAATGGGTTCATTATTCTTTTCACAAGAACTAATAGTTATGGCAACAACTGCCATTATTAAAATTGATTTTAAATTTCTCATTGTATTCATTTTTGAGTTTAGTTTATATTAATTTGTTGTTTAAAAATTGAATCTTATTCTTGTATAAAAATTCCTTCCTAATAAAAGAACAGCATCGTTATTTGGGAAAGTATTTTTATTTTCTAAACCTTTTTCATCAAATAAATTATCTACTCCTAATTGTACATTCATTAAATCAAAAAAAGTTTTTTCTACTGCTAAATTGACTTGAATGTTACCAACCACAAAATCATCATATACATCTATAATGTTTTGACTGCTATTGGTATCAAACAAAGCATACTTACTTCTATAAATAGCTCTAACATTAGCAGAAAAATTATGTTCTAAATTTTGATAAAATAATTTTGCATTGGCATTGTGTTTAGAACGGTTTGGTAATCCAAAATAATCTGATAACCTTAAAATTTCTGATGGTGAAGAGGGAGTTCTTGCAAAGAATACTGCGCCCGACTTAATTTTATCGACTTCTTCTTTGTCTTTTGCTTCTAAATATTGATAGCCACCAATAAATCTAAAATTATCGGTAAGTCTATAATTGATGTCTAACTCCAAGCCTTGGGTAAAAACGTTATCTCTATTTTCATAATAAAAAACAGAAGTTCCTGTATTTAATTCTGGCAATCCTCCTTGAAGTGCAACTGTGTTTATTAAATCGCTTATGTCATTTCTAAATGCATTAATATTAATTTTTAAACCTGATGTTGGCTTAAATTCTAGCCCAAAGTTGTATCCTACAGAGTTTTCAGGTTTTAAATCTTTGTCAAGTACACTAACATTAGGTTCATTACCATACAATTCATGTAGAGTTCTTGTACCCAATACAATATAACCACCCGCGCTGTTATTAAAATTGAAGAATAACTGTCTAAAATCTGGTGCTTTAAATCCATATCCTATAGAACCCTTTGCTTTTAACCAATCGTTAATTTTATAGCTTGTTGAAATTTTGGGGCTAAATGCAGATTTATATTTATTATGATTGTCAAATCTTGCTCCAACAACCACATTCATTTTTTCTAAAGGATGAAAATCGTATTGAGCAAAAATATAATCAGCTTTAAAAGTCTCTCTTTTATCAAAAAAAGTTCTATTTAATGCATCAAAATTGATTCCTAATCCAGTATTTAAAGTACTGTTTTTAAAATTAGTTGTAACTCTTATTTCTGGTCTTATCAAACTTTGATTGAATAGAGAAGCGCCTCCATTAAATTGACTTTCAGTTTGAAATCTTGTAGTATAAAACGTGTAATTTATATTCCATTTATCATTTACAGAATGCCTGAGCTCAATATTAGAATTCCAATCTTTCTGAATATTAAGCTCTCCTTGTTCTTCATAAAAGTATCGTTGAGATATTAGTATGTTTAAATCCTCTGAGAAATCGTAAGTTAGTTGTAAATTTCCTGTATAATTTTGATACGCTTCTGTTGTCTTAAATTGTGTTTCGGGACTTAAATCAAACCCTCTGCTTGAATTTAAGTTGATTCCTGCAACCACGCCAAATTTTTCTTTTTTATATAAAAAGTTTGCATTAATATCTAATTCATCTCTTGCTCCTCCTCTAATAAAATAGTTTACGTCTCCTTTAACTGTATTTCTTTTAGGCTTTTCTGTAATAATGTTGATTACACCGCCTAAAGCTTCAGAACCGTATAAAGAAGAAGATGGTCCTTTTACAATCTCAATTTGCTTAATATTATTAACTGTAATTCTATTTAAATCTAAATTTCCAGAACTTCTTCCAACCAAAGGCACTCCATCTATAAGTATCATTGTATATTCTGCAGACAAACCTTGCATTTGGACTCCAGTAAAACCACTTTGGTCTGTAACAAAATTGATTCCTGTTTGTTCTAACAAAATATCTCTTAGCCTTGTAGTTCCTGTTTTCTGTATTTGTTTCTTAGAAATTAAAGTAACTGGCATTGGTAAAGAAGAAAGTTGCCTTACAGTTCTTGTTGCAGTTACTACAACTTCATCTAACTGATTCACTTTTATAGAATCTTTCTTTACTTTTTTCTCTTGTGCATTTACAAAAGAAATTAATAGGAAAAATAAAATAATCGTTTTTTTATTTAGAAACATTCTTAATAATTTTTAGCAAATATATATCTTATTTTTATTCAGTCTAAATAAATTTTATATTTTTGTCGAAAATTATTTCTAACTAAATAAAACAAACAATGAAAAAATTATTCATATCAAGTCTACTATTCGTTTTTATTATTTCTGTAAACGCTCAGAGTAAAAAATCAAAAGATAAAAGTGCCATAAAAGAAATGTGTGGTTGTTTTGAAGTTACCTTCAATTTTGCAGAAACTTTTAATTACAGTAAAGATTCTACTTACAAACCATCAAAAACGAAAGTTAGCAAAGGCTTAGAATGGGCTGGTTTAGTAGAAGATGGTAAAAATAAAATTTCAATTCAACATATTTTACAAGTTGGTAATCCTGCAAAACCAATGATTGTAAAACATTGGAGACAAGATTGGATGTATCAAAACACCGATTTTTACATGTATAATGGAGATAATAACTGGGAGTTTACACAAAAAGATAAAAAAGAGGTAAAAAAACAATGGACGCAAAAAGTGTATCAAGTAGATGATAGTCCACGTTACTAAGGTTCAGGTTCTTGGGTTCATATTGATGGAAAAAGTTATTGGGAAAACACCACTACTGCTCCTTTACCAAGAAGAGAATACACAAAAAGAAGCGATTACAACATTACGTTAAGAGGAAATAGACACGAAATTACCAAGTATGGTTGGGTTCACGACCAAGACAATAGTAAAATTCTTCGTAAAAATGGAAAAGATATTATTATCGCTAAAGAAAAAGGGTACAATACTTATAAAAAAGTAGCAGATAGTAGATGTAAAGCTGCAAAAGAATGGTGGATTACTAATAATAGCAAATGGCAAAAAGTAAGAAATAAATGGAATAATGTGTTCGCTAGAAATACAAACTTATCTTTAGCTACTAAAGTAAAAAACAAACCGCTTTATAAACATTTGTTTTCTGATAAAGTAACAGAAGAAAAAGAAATGAATGCAATTATCGAGTCTTTTATAAAAAAATAAGGCCATGAGAAAATCGATACCCATATTCATTCTACTTTTTAGCTTTTGTGTTAACGCTAAAACTTCGAATATTTTTTTAAATAGAGATTTTTGGAAGGTAAATCCACCTATCAAGCTCATTGAAAAGAAAATAAATGAAGGACATGATATTGCAGCTTTAAATAGTAATGCTTTTGATGGTGTTACCTATGCTTTAA
Source organism: Bacteroidia bacterium (assembly GCA_030427865.1). Taxonomy (GTDB): domain Bacteria; phylum Bacteroidota; class Bacteroidia; order Flavobacteriales; family Flavobacteriaceae; genus Polaribacter. The sequence continues at coordinate 438,631 of JAUICK010000001.1, forward strand.
TAGAGAAAGTTGACAACGAAACAATCAAATATTTACTATCAAAAAAAGGCAATGGAGTCAATAAGTTAACGCACGATGGAAGAACGTACATATTTTGGGCTGCTTACAAAGATAACTTAGAGATGATGAAATATCTTGTTTTAAAGGGAGCAAAAACAGATGTTATTGATAGTCATGGTTATTCTGTGTTAAATTTTGCTGCTACAACTGGACAAACAAATTTGAAACTATATGATTTTTTATTTGATATGAATGCCAATATCAGAAATGAAAAAAATCACGATGGTGCAAATGCGTTACTATTAGTTGCTCCTTATACAAAAGATTTTACTTTAATTGATTATTTAATTTCTAAGGGTGCTTCTTTAGATGATAATGATAAAAACGGAAACGGAATCTTTGAATATGCAGCAAAAGGTGGGAATATCGATTTTCTAAAAACATTGATAAAAAAAGGAGTTAAAAAAGGGAAAAACGCTATAATTTTTGCCAGTCAGGGTTTACGTAGAAAAAAAAATACACTAAAGGTGTATCAATTTTTAGAAAGTCAAGGTATAAAACCGAATACAATTGATGAAAAAGGTAGAAATCCATTACACTCAATTGCCTACAATAGTAAAGATATCGCAATTTATAAATATTTCATTGACAAAGGTGTAGATGTAAACTTACAAGATAAAGGCGGTAATTCTCCTTTTATGAACGCTTCTCATAGTAACAAATTAAAGGTTGTTACTCTTTTGTCTAAGTATGTTACAAACATCAATAAAAAAGACAATAATGGTCGTTCTGCATTAACAATGGCAGTAAACAGAAATACTACTGATGTAATTGAGTTTTTATTAGAGAAAGGAGCAAATATCCATACTAAAGACAAAAAAGGAAATACACTTTCTTATTATTTAGTAAACAACTATAATAATAAAAACACCAAACGCTTTGAAGATAAATTGGCACTGTTACAAAAACATAAATTAATTATAAATCAACCTCAAAACAGTGGAAATAATTTATTACATATTGCTACAAATAGAAGTGATTTAGACTTATTAAAAAGGTTGGTAGAATTTAATATTGATGTAAATGCTAAAAATGATGAAAATTTAACAGCACTACAAATTGCAGCAATGAAAGCTAAAAACCTTAAAATTATCAAGTATTTGTTAAGTATTGGAGCAAATAAAAGTGTAAAAACAGATTTTAATGAAACTGTTTTTGATTTGGCATCAGAAAACGAAATCTTAAAAAAAAAGAACATTAATATTACTTTCTTAAAATGAGAATACAAAGAATTTTTAAAATTTTACCCATTTGTTTTTTACTAATTTTTAGCACTTATAGTTTTAAAAAATTTGTGGATTCATCATCTTACAAATGTATGATTCAAATGAAAAACTATACAGGTGAAGGTGCTTATATTGTTATTTCTTTATTAAATCCTAAAGGTGAATATGAGCAAACTTTATACATACAAGGTGATGATGACGAATGGTATTTTGATATTACAGAATGGTGGAACTATCAAGGTAAAAAAAGAGATAATATTGATGCTATAACTGGTGCAACTATAAGTGGTGGAGAACGTAAAATTAGCGTTATTAGAATACCAGATGATAAATTAAATAAAGGTTACAAAATACGTTTTGAAACAGCTGTAGAAGACCAAGAATATTATAAAAACGATGTAGAATTTGAATTAACTTCAGAGAGCATTAATAGCAAAGTAGAAGGTAAAGGATTTATCAGATACATTAGAATGATACCACAATAAACTCTAAAAAATGACTCTTTCAATTTGGAGATATAGTCATTTAACATTGGCTATATCTTCTGCTCTATTTATTATCATTGCCTCTCTAACAGGAATTGTTTTAGCTTTAGAGCCTATTTCTAATCAGTTAAAACCCTACAATTCTGTTGAGTTAAAAACAGTTTCAGTTGCTGAAACTATTTCACAACTAAATAATAAATACGATGAAATTGTTACTATAGAAATTGATGAAAATAATTTTGTTTCCACATCTGTAATTACTAAAAAAGGGAAAAGTGAAACATTTTACATCAACCCAAAAACTGGAGAAAAAATTGGAGAAATTATACAAAAGAAACCTATTTTTGAATTTGCGACCAACTTACATCGTTCCTTATTTCTAAAATCTACAGGAAGATTTTTAGTTGGGTTATTTGCTCTCTTATTGCTTTTAATATCCATTACAGGAATCATTTTAATTAGCAAAAGGCAGGGTGGGTTTTTAAAAATATTTTCAACAATAATAAAAGAAGATTTTAATCAATATTACCATATTATTTTTGGTAGATGGTTTTTAATTCCGATTGTAATTATCACTTTATCTGGAGTTTACTTGTCTTTAGAAAAATTTTCGTTGCTTCCAAAAGACAATAATATTCATCAGAATATTACTTTATCTGAGTATACAAATAAGAAAAACCTTAATGATTTTGAGGTTTTTAAATCAACTTCATTAGATAAAGTTCATAAAATAGAATTTCCTTTTTCTTCTGATGAAGAAGACTATTTCTTTGTAAAATTAGATGACAAAGAAGTTGCTATTCATCAATTTACAGGACAAATTATTAGCGAGAAAAAAGTAGGATTGGTTACTTTTTTATCTATTTATAATTTAGTACTTCACACCGGAAAAGGTTCTCTTTTGTGGGCTATTATTCTTTTTGTAAGTTGTTTTGCTATTTTATTTTTCATTTTCTCAGGTTTTTCGATGACTTTAAAAAGAAGGAAGAGTAAAGCAGTGTTTCAAAATCAATTTTATAAAGACGAAGTAGAATATGTAATTCTTGTAGGTTCTGAAACTGGACTTACAAATAATTTTGCCATCAGATTTTTTAACGCATTATTAAAAGTAAATAAAAGCGTTTTTATTGGTGAGTTAAATGATTATTCAACATTTCAAAAAGCCCAAAATATCATCATTTTTACAGCAACTTACGGTAATGGTGATGCTCCTTCTAATGCAAGGCATTTTATTAAGAAAGTACAAAGTATAACTCCTAAAAAAGTAGTGAACTTTTCTGTTTTAGGTTTTGGCTCTAGCAACTATCCAGAATTTTGCAAGTTTGCTATTTTAGTTCAAGCTAACCTACAGTTACTAGATAAATTTACTCCTACACAGCCCTTATTTAAAATTGATAATCAATCTGTTGATGAATTTAAAAAATGGGTAAATGAATGGAGTAGAAACAATAGAATTGAACTGCAAATAGATTATACTGGTTTAAATTTTAGAAAAGAAAAACAAGATTTTTTTAAAGTGATTTATAAGTCAAATCTAAATTTAGATGATACGTTTACAATAGCTTTACAACCTCTTCAAAAAACTAAATTTACTTCTGGAGATTTAATTTCCATTATTCCAAAAAACGAACAAAAAAGGCGTTTATACTCTATTGCTAAAGTTGATAATACTATTTTATTAAGTATCAAAAAGCACGAATTAGGTGTTTGTTCTAATTATCTTAATACATTGTCTATTAATGATAAGATAGAAGCTACAATTCAACAAAATAAATTATTTCATTTTCCTAAGAAAGCAAAAGAAGTTATTTTAATTGCTAACGGAACTGGAATTACTCCTTTTTTAGGAATGATAAAAGAGAATAAGAAAGCTAAGATTCATTTGTTATGGGGAGGAAAAACACTTGAGTCTTTTGATATATACAAACGTTTTCTTAAAACAGAAGCTACAACTACTTTCCAAACTGCTCTATCAAAACAGCATAAAGAAAAAATCTATGTTCAAGACATCTTAAAAAAGCATACTTCATTAATTACGAATATTTTAAGTAAGGGAAATTATATAATGATTTGCGGTTCTCTTTCTATGCAAAATGAAGTGTTAAAAATACTTAATGAAATTACCCATAATACCCTTAAAAGCCCAATAGAGAAATTCCAGAAAAAGAACCTAATAAAAACAGATTGCTATTAATTATGTGTCGTAATTCTAAAATCATATCCAGTACCAAAAACGGAGAGTTATCTGTTTGTAATGGTTGTAAAACGTATAGTCTAATTTATAATAATATTTTGTTTCAGTTAGATAAAGAACAACTCTTAAAGTTTAGAAGTTATATTGCAAATATCGATATTGATTATTGGTTAAATTGTTATTCTTGTACAACACAAAAAAGAAAAATACCAATTAATACATTACATCAAAATTTAGTATTAATTTTTAAGAAAGAAGAAATACATGAATTAATGTTATTATTAATATTGAAAGATAATTCTAAAGAAGAAACAATTACTGCTTCTGAAATTGATTATCCCTTGATTTTAAATTAAAACCCCTGAAAAAAAACCTGTAAAAATATATTTTTACAGGTTTTTTTAATTACTTTATTAAAGTAGTAGCATTCTATTTACCACCTAAAAACTTAGGTTTAATAACCAACATTACCCATGCCCAATTTTGAGTACCTGCAGCTGCAGCTTCTGTAACTCCTTTTAGTTCGTACATGCCATCGGCAGCAAACATTTGCGAGTAACCCGCCACTAAAGTATAGCCTTTAAATTTCTTCTTATATACTAAATCTATTTCTGTACCTAAAGATTTTTCTCCACTTGCTAAAGCTTGTTCTCCTCTAAAGTTTAGCACTTTAGCCATTAAGCTTGATGAATTACTTAATTTAAAATTAGCACTTGCATGAATATCTACCAAACCAACTGAGTTTGCATGATTGCCTACGTAGAAATAGTCCATAAGGCCATTAAATTTATGATTTGTTCCATATAAAGGAAAGAATGCCCCAGTTTCTCCAGCTCCAGCATCATTTCCGCTAATAATCTCTAAACCAGCACCTAAAGTTATTTTTTCTGAGGTTTTAAAATTGGCATCTAACCCAAATAAATAACCTCCTTTTACATTAATATCTCCTTGACGTTTTCCTGTTTGTAAAAATGCATTTGCTGCCAAACCAAAACTCCCAGATTTATAGTTTAGGTGAGTTCCTAAAGTTTGTAAGTTACTAACTCCATCTGGGTTACTGTTTACATCAAACTTTTGGAAACCGTTATTCAATAATAATAGGCTTCCTGTTAATTTTTCCCATTTTTGCTTCATATACAACATTTGCATTGTTTTGTATGAAAAGAAACCAGTAGTTGCATACCCTGTTCCTTGAGAAATAAACCCTGTAGGGTGAGAGTAATCTTGGTTAAAAGCTAAACCAAAATCTAGCATAAAGTTTTCTTTTTTGTATTTGATTAAAGCCGCATCGTGATTACGCCCTTGTTGTGCCCAATCTAAGCCTCCTAAAATTCTTTGATCATCATAAGATAGAACTTGACGTCCTAATCTTGTTGATGTATTTTCTCCTAATTTTATTTCTGCCCAAGCTTGAAAAACTGCAAAAGAATTATTTTGGTCGTAAGGTAAAATTTGTCTGTTTTCTCCCCAAACCATAACGTCTTGTAAGCTAATATATACCCAATAATTATCGGTCATATAACTTGCGTTTAATCTTGCTCTTGTAGAAATTCCAAAACCTGCATCTGCTGCATCAGGAATTAAACTACCAAACCCATGACGATATTCAGACCTTGGTCTAAACTCTCCATCTAAAGTAAACTGCGCACTTGTAAATTGAAAACACGCTAACAATAGTCCTAAAATTATGTACTGTTTTTTCATTATTTCTATTTTAAATTATTTTTTAGATTGTTATTTATTGATAGCACAAACTTATATTATTCTATAAGTCTATATTATGATAATTCTCATGTTTAAAAGTGTAGAAATTTAAAAATCTTTATTTTTTGTACCGCAATTTTCCAGTTTCTATACTTATTGCAGTTTTTGCTAAAATGGTAAAAACTAAAGCGCCTAACGCCCAAATGCCTAAAGTAACTCCTATTTCTATTGCGGTTGGTGTGTATTCTGCGATTTTACCATATGGTCCTGGTATAAATCCTGGTACAATTAATCCAAATCCTTTTTCAATCCAAATGGCAACAAACAAGATGAAACACGCAAAATAAAGTACTTTTAAATTATTTCTAAGTTTGTGAAATGTAAGTATAACTGTAGCCAAGACGTTTAAAGAAATTGCTGTCCAAATCCAAGGCAATAATGCTGTTTTACCATCTAACCCAAAGAATAAATAATACGCACTTTCACTATGATGTGTTGGTGCATAAAACTCTTTAAACAATTCTGAAACTAACATTATAATATTTATTTGGGCTGCAACTGTAACCACCATTGCTATTTTTTTAATGGTCTTATCTTGTACTTTAAATTCTGTAAAGCTTCTTATTACAGCTAAAACTAAAATTATTAATGCTGGTCCTGCCGCAAATGCAGAGGCTAAAAAACGAGGGCCTAATAAGGCATTGTTCCAAAATGGTCTTGCCTGCAATCCTTGGTATAAAAAAGCGGTAACTAAGTGAATTCCAACTGCCCAAAAAACAGATAGAATGGCTCCTGGTACATACACACTTTTCTTAGATTCTTTGCCTTGATAATGTCTAAATAAAATATAAAATGGTATTGTAATATTTAGGAATAAGTATCCATTTAAAACTAAAACATCCCAAGTTAACATCGAATTTGGAAAATTAAAAACTCCAATTCCTGGAAGCATGTGCCACAGTACAGATGGTCCTCCCATATCTGCAATCACAAAAGCCAAACACATAATTAAGGCAGCTACTGCCAAACCTTCGCCAATTAAAACGGCTTGTTTAAAATCGATATCTTTTAAAACATAGGTTGGCATTACTAACATTACTGCTGCTGCTGCAACACCTACCAAGAAAGTAAAATTAGAAATATACAACCCCCAACTTACTCTGTCTGTCATGCCTGTTACACTTAAACCTTCTTCTAATTGAATGGAATAGCAATACATACCTGCCAACATTACAAAGGTTAAAAATGCCATCCAAATGTGATATCTTTTAGAACCGTGTGTAATAACATCAAAACTGTCTTTTATTAAACTTTTAAAAACTTTAAGTCTTCTCATAATTTTCTTTTATCAGTTCATAAAAACTTAATCCATATAGTACCAAAACTTTGGTTCTGTGCCTAAATCTTCTTTTAACCTAAATACTTTTTTGTTTTCTAAAACCCAACGTATTGTACTGTTTGGATCTAATAAATTTCCAAAAATACGTGCACCCGTTGGACAAGCTTCTACACAAGCAGGGTTTTTACCAGCTCTAGATCGTTGTACACAAAATGTACATTTTTCCATTACGCCTTTTTTACGCATTCTGTTTCCTAAATAATGCTGATTATGATTTATTTCTTCTTCTGGAACTTCTGGCTTGCTCCAGTTAAATCTTCGTCCATCATAAGGGCAAGCAGCCATACAATATCTACAACCAACGCACCAATCGTAATCTACAACTACCAAACCATCTTCTTCTCTCCAAGTTGCTTGTACAGGACAAACTTCTACACAAGGAGGATTGTCGCAATGAAAACACTGAGTTCCCATATAAAAATGCCCCTGAGCTGGAACTTCATGGTAATAATTATCATCAGCTTCATTAAAATTAAATCCTTTTCCGTCTTTCATTTCATGAATTCTGATGTATTGCATCTGCGAATTTCTATCTTGGTTGTTTTCTTCTACACAAGCACTCACACAATCCATGTACCCTTGGCATTTTGAGATGTTAAAAGCATATCCAAACAACACGTCTTTTTCAGCATTTTTAGAAGACATGCTAATGGTTTTGCCTGTTCTAATTTGATAAGAACGAACTAACCTATTTACAGTGGCTTTTTTCTCATCATCAGACATTAGTTTATAGTTGCCTTTAAACTGTTCTTCCCAATCTATTTGTGCTTTTTCTTTAGTTTCATCATTAGAAATAACACTTGTACAAGAAGATACTGCTCCTGCACCAATTAACAGACTTGCAGTTAATTGTTTAAATGCGTTTCTTCTGCTCATTTTTACATCAAAAACCTGATCAAAACCATCTTTCTTGGTTTCTTCTCCTATAGATGCATTTACTGCTGCTTCTAAAAATTCAGCTTCATTTAATTCTTCTTTAGATTGATGAGAACCACATCCTCCTGAATTATTACCGCAACTACAAGAATGGGCGTTTGTGCTTTGTTTTCGCCTACTATTTAGGTTTAAAGAAAACCATTTTTTATTGTTATCACTCATGCCTTTTTATTTTCTTTCTTTGATTTTTTGAGTATTAAAACGTGCTGGCCATCTACTCTCAAAATGGGGGTTATGTGGATTATGACAGTTTACACAAGTCTTAGATGCTCTTGGAGGTGCCCAACCACCAATTTCTTTTCCATGCGCACCACCTTTCCAATCTTCAAATTGTTTTGTATGACACTGGCTACATAATTTATAACTTCTATTAAAATCTATTTTCGATCCTGTTAAACTCTTTAGCTCGTCCATATTTTTATCATTATGGCAAGTAATACAGTTCATTGTATTTACGTCTGCATGCTTTATAGCAATATCCCAATGTGCTTTTTTAAAGTTTGTAGTTTGTAATTGATTTAAGGGTTTTGAATGACATTCTGTACAAGCATAAGATTTAATTTTACCTTTTCTTTCTGGAATTAAAAATGAATGTTCTTCTTCGGTAATTTTTATCATTTTAACATCATCAAAATACCCTTCTGAAGAAAGAGAAACACCATGATAGTTTTTACTTTTTGCTTTAATTTTGTCTGTGATACTATGATATTCTTCTTCTTTGTGTTTGCAGGATGCAACTAAGATTATCAATAATAAAACCCCTAAAAATTGTATAATTCTATTGCTTTTATTCATTTTTAATCTCTTTTATAAAAATTCCTATATCCTTAGTTTCTTTATTATTGATTACGTGACATTGCCTACAATTTACACGTTCTGGATGTGTAACTCTAATTTCTTTTGGTGCACTTGGGCCTGCATGACAAGACAAACAGTTTTCGCGCATTTGTATTTGATGCGGAATTATTGGCGGACTTGATATCAACGCATTATTAATGCCAACCTTAGGTGCTTTTAGTTTTGGAAAATTTGTGCCTTTAAACAATGTTTGTGTGTTTTGAGGTACATGGCATTGTCTACAATTTATCATTTCTGGATGAGGTGTTACAGGTGTATACGCATTAAATTTAGCTGTAAAACCTCCGTTTTCATGGCATTTTAAACAAGAGTTATCTCCCATATTTCTGTCTTCTACTTTGTGAGGAATACTAGGTGGCGCTCCATGATACGCTCTGTTTTTATAATAGGTTTTTAAACTTCTCTCGTGGTTTTTATCAACAGGCATATTTGCGTAATCTAAAGCATATTTTGAGCGTTTAAAAACGCCTGTTTCAGAGGGAATTACTGGAGTAGGATTATTATTTTCAATAGGAATATAAGCTTCTTCTTTTCCTGTTTCATAGCTATAATTCCATACCACAACAAACGCAATAAATAGAATTACAAATAACGATATGATACCTAATCTCTTTTTCATATTCTACACTTTTTCTATCTGAACAGCGCATTTTTTATAATCTGGCTCTTTAGAAATTGGACAAAAAGAATCTAATGTAATGTCATTTATCAACATATTTTCATCAAAAAATGGAACAAATACTTGCATTGGAGCAGGAACTCCACGTTCGTTTACAGAAGCTGGTAAAACAATTTCACCTCTTCTTGTAGTTAGTTTTACTTTATCGCCAGTTCTTATTTGCAAACGTTTTGCATCATCTGGGTTTAATTCTACATAAGCATGAGGCATTGCTTTGTGTAACACCGGAATTCTACGCGTCATAGAACCTGTATGCCAGTGCTCTACTACTCTTCCTGTATTTAACCAATATGGATATGCTGCGTCTGGTTCTTCTGCTGCTGGTTCATAAGGTCTTTGCCAAATAACTGCTTTTCCATCTGGTTTGCCATAAAAATGAAACTCTTCTCCATTGCTACACGCTGGATCGTATTTAGCATTAAATCGCCATTTTGTAGATTTACCATCAACATAAGGCCACATTGCTCCAGATTGTTCTTTTAAAACCGCTAAAGGTGCCATATTGTGTTTCTTGCCTACATGATGTTTGCGGTATTCGTTATAAATTTCTTCTATATGAGTATCTTCTTTATAATAGAATTGTTTTTCAAAACCCATTCTTTTTGCTACTTCTACCAATTGCCAAGTATCGCTCATTGCTTCTCCTGGAGGTTGTACCATTTGCTCAAAGTGTTGAGTTCTTCTTTCTGAGTTTCCATACATTCCTTCACGCTCTACCCACATTGCAGATGGTAAAATTACATCAGCAATATCTGTTGTTGGAGTTGGGTAAATATCTGAAACCACTATAAAACGGCCTTCTTTTTTTGCCCCATCTCTATATCGCTTTAGCTTTGGCATAGTAACCATAGGGTTGGTAACTTGAATCCACATAAAACGAATATCGCCTCTATCTAAAGCTCTAAACATTTCTACTGTATGATAGGTTGGTTTTGGGTCGATATTTTCTACAGGAACCTCCCAAATTTTTGCTGCGAATTCTCTGTGTTTAGGATTCATTACAACACCATGTGGTAATTTATGTGTTAATGTACCAACTTCTCTAACAGTTCCACAAGCAGATGGTTGTCCTGTTAATGAAAACGGACTGTTACCTGGTGTAGAAATTTTACCTGTTAATAAGTGAATGTTGTACACTAAATTGTTAATCCATGTTCCTCTTGAATGTTGATTCATTCCCATACACCAAAGAGACATTACTTTCTTGTTTGGGTCGCCATAATAAGCTGCCATATATTTAATGTCTTTGGCAGAAACTCCAGATATTTTTTCAACTTTTTCTGGTGAATAATCTTCTAAAAAGGTCTTGTATTCTTCGAAACTAATTTTTTCTGGCTTGTCTTTAAATTTGTATTTATCTTCTAAACCATAGCCCATATTGGTTAAACCTTTGCTGAAATTACAATGCTTTTTTACAAAGGATTTGTTTACCCAACCATTTTTAATAATTTCATAACAAATAGCATTGGCAACTGCTAAATCTGTTTGAGGTAAAAATAAAATAGATTTATCTGCAGCCATACTTGTACGTGTTGTACGCGTAGCAAAATCAATAATTTTTACACCTCTTTTTAATCTGTTATCTAACAAACGAGAGAATAAAACAGGATGCATTTCTGCCATGTTATTTCCCCAAAGTACAAAAACATCTGCATGGTCTATATCTTCATAACAACCCATAGGTTCATCTGCGCCAAAAGAGGTTAAAAAACCAGTTACTGCACTTGCCATACATAGGCGTGCATTTGCTTCTACATTATTTGTACCAATACAACCTTTAAACAATTTTGAGGCTACATATCCGTCTGGAATGGTCCATTGTCCAGAACCATAAATAGAAACTGCATCTTTACCATAATCTTTAATGGTTTCTTTCATTTTAGAAGCAATTAAATCTAATGCTTCTTTCATAGACGTTTCTACGTATCTACCATTTTTTTTAACCAATGGTTTTGTTAATCGGTCTTTACCATACATAGACATCACAGAATGATATCCTTTAACACAGCATAAACCTTTATTAACTGCAGATTTTGGATCTCCTTTTACGGCAATAGCTTTTCCGTTTTCTACACCTACTAATACTCCACAGCCTACACCACAAAAACGGCAAGGAGCTTTTTTCCACTCTAAGTTACCACTTCCTTTAGGTAAATTACGTTCTTGCTCTTCTGCAAAAACAATTCCTGGAAACATTGCAGCAGCAGCTGTCATTGCAGATAAAATTGCCATTTTTTTAATAAAACTTCTTCTATTTGTTACAGAGTTGTACATCGTTCTATTTGTTTTTTGTGTTAAAGCCAGAAACCATTGCAAGTAATTTTAAACTTGTAATGGTTTCTAACTTTTCTTTTAATATATCTTCTTCTTGCCTTGTATTTGTATCTGTTACTAAAATTAAAACATCTTTATTTGCAGCAGGTATAACTTCGCAATGAGGAATTATCGATAATTCTTTTTGAAGCTTTTCTTTTTGTCCATTATAAGGATGCGCTAAATAACTTTTTATGGCCATTTGAGAGTTTTAACATTTAATAATGGATAAAAGTATCTTTTTTTCTGGTGTAAAAACATGATATTTGTCATACTTATAAAAAGCTAAAAACCAACACCTTTAGTTTTTAGAAATATAGGAGGTGAGTTTTAAGAAATTGCTTTTTGTATAAGAACTAAACTTTTCTCAGAAAAAGATAGTTGTAAGGCAGCTTCTTGTCCTTTTTTAGACATTTTTACCCAAGTTTTTTGAAGAATGTCAATTACTTTTTTATCTGAGTGTTTTGCTGCAAATTCATCAAAATAATAATCTAAAAAAACCAAACAGATTACATCTTCTAAAACTTGAGTTTCTTTATTTTTCTTGATATGTTTTTTTAGAATAATTTTTTTTACTCTTTCTATACATTGTTCATCAAAACCAACTTGCTCAAGAATTTCTATGGTACTATTTGCATGCATTTTTTTTAAGGTTTCACGCCATTTTAAATAACCTACTCTACCTAATGGAAATTCATTTCTGGCAATTTTCCACCTACAAATATGTTGTGCTCTTGCTGCTACTTGTAGGGGTTTTGAGGCATTTGGATTAAATTGCAGTAATTTTCTTGTCATTCTTTGAGAATACAACAGCTCTTTAGGGTATTTAAAACCAGCAACTTGATAAATGTTAGGGTCTTCAGAATTTCTTTTATCTATTATTGCAATAGCGGTTTCAAATTTTGTTGGCTTCATAGTTCTAGTATATAAATTAAATATACATATTTCCTTATTTTATTTAGGCATTGTTTTTTAATATCTTTGAAAATCCTCTAAAAAACGACTTAAAATGGACGAATTTATACTCTACTTTAAAATGGGTCTAAACCATGTGTTAGACCTAACTGCTTACGATCATATTTTATTTTTAATTGTGCTGACTGTGGTGTTTAGTTTTAATCAATGGAAAAAAGTATTGTGGTTAGTTACTTTATTTACAATTGGGCATTCTGTTACCTTGGCTTTATCTGCTTATGGGGTTCTTAAGGTTAGAACAGATTTAATTGAATTTTTAATTCCGTTAACTATTTTTATCACTGGAGTTGTCAATGTTTTTACAGCAAAAAAATCATCATCTGGAAAAGAAAGTATCAATTTAATATTTGCAATCTTATTCGGTTTAATTCACGGATTAGGGTTTTCAAATTACTTTAAAATGATGGTTGGTAGAGAAGAAGATAAATTGTTTCCTTTATTAGAATTTGCCTTAGGTATTGAAGCTGCACAAATTATTATTGTTCTTGGAATTTTAATTATTGGAACTTTATTACAAAGCTTCTTTAGCGTTAGTAAAAGAGATTGGATTTTAGTAACCTCATCTGTTGTAATTGGTTTTGCTGTACAAATGATGATAGATCGGGTTTTTTGGTAAGAAATTAACTTCTCAATTCGTCAAATCTTTTTACTTTCGTTCTAATGACAGAAAAGAAACAATTAAAATATGATAGAGCCTATTTAAAAATGGCTCGTGAGTGGGGAAAACTATCGCATTGTAAACGCAAACAAGTTGGTGCTTTAATTGTAAAAGGAAGAATGATTATTTCTGACGGTTTTAATGGTACACCAACTGGTTTTGATAATTGTTGTGAAGATGAAAATGGCCTTACAAAATGGGAGGTTTTACATGCAGAAGCCAATGCTATTTTAAAAGTGGCAGCTTCTACTCAATCTGCTAATGGCGCTACTTTATACATAACTTTATCTCCTTGTACACAATGCAGTAAACTCATTCATCAAGCAGGAATTAAACGTGTGGTTTATGCAAATGCATATAAAGATTTTTCTGGTATTCATTTTTTAGAAAAAGCAGGTGTTACTGTAAATCATTTACCTTATGAAGAATAAAAATAATCTCCCTATATTTTTGTCAATAGCTATTGTTTTTGGAATTATTATTGGGGTTTCTTTAAACGGAACTTCTTCGAATGTTTTATCCTTATCGAAAAACACATCACAAGAAAAAAAAATAAAACGATTAATTAATTTTATAGAAAAAGATTATGTAGATAAAGTTAACACAGACAATTTATTAGATGGTGCAATTAAACAAATGTTGGGTAAACTAGACCCACACTCTGTGTATATTCCTAAAGAAAACCAACAAGCTAATATCGAAAATATGCAAGGTAATTTTGTTGGAATTGGCGTGCAATTTAGAATGATTTCTGATACAATTACTGTTATTCAACCCATAAAAGGAGGGCCAAGTGTTAAGGCTGGTATTAAGGCAGGAGACAGAATATTAATGGCCAATAAAGACACTTTGTTTGGTAAAAATATGTTTAGCAATAAGGTACCTAATTATTTAAAAGGAAAACCCAACACTAAAGTTACGTTGCAAGTGTATAGAAAAAGTAACGATTCTTTATTTAACATAGATATTATTCGTGGAAAAGTAAACATAAAAAGTGTAGATTTAGCGTATATGATTAACGATTCTGTTGGCTACATAAAGTTAGATCGTTTTGCAAGAAACACATATCGTGAATTTAAATCGTCTTTAAATACTTTGATTGACAAAGGAATGACAGATTTGGTCTTAGATTTACGCGGAAATGGTGGCGGATTTATAGACATTGCCAATAGTATTGTTGATGAGTTTTTAGAAGACGATAAACTTATTGTTTTTACTAAAAATAATAAAGACCAAATAGATGAATCTTATGCAACTTCTAAAGGAAGTTTCGAAAACGGTGGGTTATATGTCTTAATTGATGAAAACTCTGCATCAGCATCAGAAATTGTAGCTGGCGCTTTACAAGACAATGATAAAGGAACCATTATTGGACGACGCTCTTTTGGAAAAGGGTTAGTGCAAGTAGAAATGGATTTAGGTGATGGTTCTGCTGTACGTTTAACAACTGCCCGTTATTATACACCTACAGGTAGATCTATCCAAAAACCTTATACAAAAAACGGCAATTCTAATTATTACAAAGATTATCAAAAAAGAATTAAAAGCGGAGAGTTATTAAGTAAAGACAGCATTAAGGTTGTAGATTCATTAAAGTTTAAAACTCCTAAAGGAAAAATTGTTTATGGTGGTGGTGGTATTATTCCTGATGTTTTTGTACCAATAGATACCACGTCTTATATGTCTAATTTCTATTTTAATTCTGTTAACAATTATGCTTTTAATTATGTAGATAATAACAGAAAAGAATTAGAAAAATGGACAATTAAAACTTTTATTTCTAATTTTGATAAAGATGAAAAAGTGTTAGACGACTATTTATCCAGCATAAAAGACAAAGTAAAGCCATCTTTTAAAACACAAAAAAGCTTAAAAAAATACTTAAAAGCATCTATTGCTAATACGCTTTTTGGAGATGTAGGTTTTTACAGAATTATTCATCAAGATGATAAAATGCTACAAAAAGTCTTAGAGCTAGAAAAACAAAACTAAACTGTTTAGAAAATTGTAACTTATAATAGAAATGAAAAACTGTCTCTTTTCTTTTTTACTTTTTTTACTTCTGATGAATTGCACATCTAAAGAAGAAGAAATTTACACACCTATACCTTACAATTTAGAAATTCCAACACTTTTTGCAGACAAATTAATTGCACCCATTATCCCAACAAACAATTTGTTAACAAAAGAAGGAATTGCGCTCGGAAAAAAGCTCTTTTTCGATAAAATTCTTTCTGGTAATAAAACACAATCTTGCGCAACTTGCCACAACCCAAAAAACGCATTTACAGACCAACAACAATTTAGTGATGGAATAGATGGCAATTTCGGAACAAGAAACTCCATGCCATTATTTAATTTAGCATGGAATTTTAACGAGCGTTTTGCTTGGGATGGAAAAGATTTTAGTCTAGAAAAACAAGCTTTCGAACCTGTTTCTAACCCAATAGAAATGCATGCTAATTGGAAAAATGTGGTAAATAAACTTCAAAACCATTCAGAATATCCAACACTGTTTGAACAAGCTTTTGGAACCTCAAAAATTGATTCTACTTTAGTTACAAAAGCCATTGCGCAATTTGAAAGAACACTAATTTCTGGGAATTCTAAATTCGATAAATTTTTACGAGGAGAAGTAACACTAACTATAGAAGAACAAAATGGTTTCGATGTTTTTATGGATGAAGCAAGAGGAGATTGTTTTCATTGTCATGGAAATAACAACAATCCGCTTTGGACAGACAACAAGTTTCATAACAATGGTTTAGATGCCACTTTTACAGACTTAGGTTTGGGAGCAATTACTGGAGATCCAGCTGATAATGGAAAATTTAAATCTCCATCAATCAGAAACTTAGCTTTTACAGCCCCGTATATGCACGATGGTAGATTTGCTACTTTAGAAGAGGTTATCAATCATTATTCAGAAGGATTACAACCATCCTCAACCATAGATCCTTTAATGAAAAAAGTAAATCAAGGTGGTGTAGGTTTATCAACAAAAGACAAAGCAGATTTAAAAGCTTTTTTACTCTCGCTTACAGACTTTGATTTTGTTAGTAATCCAGACTTTCAAGAATAATCAATCACAATGTCATTCAGACGAAGAAAGAAGATAAATCTAAATTTTTTCAATATACCAAGCTTTTACAAGTAATCAATAAAACCAATTACAACATTAGGTTTCATAATGAAAGTTTGGTTTTTTTATGCGACTTATATCGTATATTTGCACACAATTTAGATTTAATCTATTTAAAATTATGATAAAAGTATCAGACACAGCTAAGAAAAAAGTTATCGAATTGATGACAGAAGATGGCTTTGACGCAACAAAAGACTATGTTAGAGTTGGCGTAAAAAGTGGAGGTTGTTCAGGTTTATCTTACGATTTAACTTTTGACAATAAAAAAAGTGAAGACGATAAAATTTTTGAAGAAAACAATGTAAGACTTATTGTCGATAAAAAGAGTTTCTTGTATTTAGTAGGAACTACTTTAGAATATTCTGGAGGTTTAAACGGAAAAGGTTTTGTATTTAACAACCCTAATGCAAATAGAACTTGTGGGTGTGGAGAGTCTTTTAGTTTATAAAGTTGAATAGTTTATAAAGTTGAAAGTTAAAAAGTAGAAAAGTAAATGGCAAAGTTTAGTTCTTTTGAAGAAATTATTTCTTGGCAAAAAGCAAGAGAATTAAATGTTCAAATATATAAAGTAACTAATTCAAATGATTTATTTTATAAAGATTTTGGATTAAAAGATCAAATAAGGAGAGCATCTGTATCAATTTCTTCTAATATAGCTGAAGGCTTTGAAAGACAGACAACAAAAGAGTTTATTCGATTTTTATACATAGCTAAAGCATCAGCTGGCGAAGTTCGGTCACAACTGTATTTAGCCTTAGACATAAAATACATTAATAAAAATGAATTTGAAGAGTTAAAGTTAAAAATAAATGAAGTTTCAAAATTGATAAGTGGCTTATTAAAATATCTACATTCAACTTTATAAACTTTTCAACTTTTTAACATTATAAACTAACTATGAAGTATACTGAAGACGATTTAAGAGAAGAATTAAAAACCAAAGAATACGAGTACGGTTTTTATACAGATATAGAAAGTGAAACCTTTGCCAAGGGATTAAATGAAGATGTAGTTCGTGCAATTTCTAAAAAGAAAAACGAACCCCAATGGATGACTGAATGGCGCTTAGAAGCGTTTCGTGTTTGGTCTAAAATGGAAGAACCAGAATGGGCAAATGTAACTTATAAAAAACCTGAATTCCAGGAAATTGCATACTATTCTGCACCCAAACAAAAACCAAAATTAGACTCTTTAGACGAAGTTGATCCTGATTTATTAGAAACCTTCAAAAAATTAGGAATTTCTATAGATGAACAAAAGAAATTAGCCAATGTTGCTGTAGATATTGTTATGGATTCTGTTTCTGTAGCAACCACTTTCAAAAAAACATTAGCAGAAAAAGGCATTATTTTTATGCCAATTTCTGAAGCTATTCAAGAACATCCAGAATTGGTAAAAAAATATATTGGTTCTGTGGTGCCCACTACAGATAACTTTTATGCAGCTTTAAATTCTGCTGTTTTTTCTGATGGATCTTTCTGTTACATTCCTAAAGGCGTAAGATGTCCTATGGAATTATCAACCTATTTTAGAATTAACGAAGGTGGAACTGGTCAGTTTGAAAGAACTTTAGTAGTTGCAGACAAAGGAAGTTATGTTTCTTATTTAGAAGGCTGTACAGCTCCTCAACGTGATGAAAATCAATTACACGCAGCAGTTGTAGAGTTAATTGCTTTAGATGATGCAGAAATTAAATATTCTACAGTACAAAACTGGTTTCCTGGTGATGCAGAAGGAAAAGGTGGGGTTTACAACTTTGTTACCAAAAGAGGTTTGTGCGAAAACAATGCAAAAATTTCTTGGACACAAGTAGAAACAGGTTCTGCAATTACTTGGAAATATCCTTCTTGTGTGTTAAAAGGAAACAATTCTGTGGGTGAGTTTTACTCGATTGCAGTAACTAACAATTACCAACAAGCAGATACAGGAACTAAAATGATTCACTTGGGTAAAAACACCAAGTCAACTATTATTTCTAAAGGAATTTCTGCCGGAAAATCACAAAACTCTTACAGAGGTTTAGTACAAATCAATTCCAGAGCAGAAAATGCGCGTAATTTCTCACAATGTGATTCTTTATTAATGGGAAATGAATGTGGAGCACATACGTTTCCGTATATAGAAGCTAAAAACAAATCTGCACAAATAGAACACGAAGCAACCACCAGTAAAATTGGGGAAGACCAATTGTTCTATTGTAATCAACGTGGAATCGATACCGAAAAAGCAATTGCGTTAATTGTAAACGGATTTAGTAAAGAAGTCTTAAACAAATTACCAATGGAATTTGCTGTTGAAGCTCAAAAATTATTGGAAATTAGTTTAGAGGGTTCTGTAGGTTAAAATTTTTCCTGCAAGGTTTCAAAAACCTTGTAGGTATAAAAAAAAGAAATAATATACCTACAAGGTTAAAAAAAAGACCTTGCAGAAATAAAATAAAATAAATGAAAAAAATATTCTTCTTATTACTTGCAATTAGTATTGTAAGTTGTAAAAAATCAGAAAAAAAGGTTGATGAAATTCAAAAACCAAATGTAAAATTATACCAATTAATTGGTGGTTCTATTTTTGTAAAAAAATTAGAAGTTTTTTCTCAAGATACAACCTATACAGGGCAGCAAAAACAATTTACAGACGCTTATTATGTAATTTCTCACCCAAAAGGAAACTTAATGTGGGATGCAGGTTTACCAGAACAATTGGTAACTCCTAAGCCTTATGATGAACCCAGTGGAACATTTAGAATTCAACGACCAGATTCTTTAGCAAATCAATTAAAATCTATTGGATTTAAAATTGAAGATTTTAAATATTTTGCAATGTCTCATTCGCATTTCGACCATACAGGTCATGCAAACTTAATGAAAGATGCAACTTGGTTGGTTCAAGAAAATGAGTATAATTTTAACTTAAGTGACACCTTAAAGCAAAAAAATCCTGCCTTAGTCGCATTAAAAAATGTAAAAAAATTAAATGGTGATTTTGATGTTTTTGGTGATGGAACTGTGGTTATTAAATATATGCCAGGACATACTATTGGGCATCAAGTTTTATATGTTGAAGTGGCTGGATTAGAAAAACCAGTTTTATTAACAGGAGATTTATATCACTTTGAAGAAAATAGAGAAAATAAAGGAGTTCCATCATTTAATTATGATGTAAAACAAACCTTAGAAAGTATGGATAAGTTTGAAGCTTTTGCAAAAGAAAAAAATGCTGAAGTTATTATTCAACACTCACCAATAGCTTTCAAAAAATTAGAAACCATATTAAATAAAAAATAGTCTAAAGACAAAAGTCAGAAAGTCTAAAATTTGGAAAGGTAAATAAAACATGAATTTTAATTCTTTTGAAGAAATAGAAAGTTGGAAAAAAGCAAGAGTTTTTAACAAACTAATTTACAGCATAACTCAACAAGACAATTTTTCTAAAGATTACGATTTAATAAAACAAATAAGAAGAGCATCTGTATCAATTAGTTCAAATATAGCAGAAGGATTTGAAAGAAATACGGATAAAGAGTTTGTTTATTTTTTATACGTTGCTAACGCTTCAGCAGGCGAATTGAGATCGCAACTATATTTAGCAAACGATTTAAATTATATAAGTAATGATGATTTTTATCAACTTAAAAACAAAGTTGTAGAAATTTCAAAATGAATAGGAGGGTTAATAAAATATTTAAAGAAATAAATTTATAATGTCCGGAGCTTTTGTTTTACGAGTTTCTAACTTTAGACTTTTGTCTTTCAGACTTTAAACCAATATTATAATGTTAAAAATAGAAAATTTAAACGCAGAAATTGACGGGAAATCAATCTTAAAAGGATTGAATTTAGAAGTAAAAGCAGGAGAAGTTCATGCAATTATGGGTCCTAATGGTGCTGGTAAAAGTACCATGGCAAATGTTATTGCTGGTAAAGAAGAATACGAGGTTACAGACGGAACTATTGAATTAAATGGTGAGGATATTAGCGAATTAGCACCAGAAGAGAGAGCTCATAATGGTGTGTTTTTATCGTTTCAATATCCTGTAGAAATTCCTGGAGTTTCTGTAACTAACTTTATTAAAACTGCGATTAACGAATCTCGTAAAGCACAAGGTTTAGAAGAAATGCCTGCAAAAGATATGCTTAAAAAGATTCGAGAGAAATCAGAATTATTAGAAATAGACAGAAAGTTTTTAGGGCGTTCTTTAAACGAAGGGTTTTCTGGTGGTGAGAAAAAGCGTAATGAAATCTTTCAAATGGCAATGTTAGAGCCAAAATTAGCCATTTTAGATGAAACCGATTCTGGTTTAGATATTGATGCCTTACGTATTGTTGCTAACGGTGTAAACAAGTTAAAATCTAAAGACAATGCTGTAATTGTAATTACACACTACCAACGTTTATTAGATTATATCGTACCCGATTTTGTACACGTTTTACACGATGGAAAAATTGTTAAAACTGGTAATGCTTCTTTAGCTTTAGAGTTAGAGGCAAAAGGATATGATTGGATTAAGCAAGAGTTGGTTTAGTTAAAAAGTTTAAAAGTAAAAAAGTTCCTAAAGTTTATAAAGTTCTTAAAGTTTTTAGAAGTTGAGTAATTAACTTTTAAAACTTTTTAACTTTCAACTTTCAAACTTAAAAAAAAATGGAATTAAAAGATAAATTATTATCATCATATGTAGCTTTTGAAAATCGTGTAAACACCAATTCTGATGTACACGAAATTCGTTCTGAAGCCTTTGAAAAATTTGAAGAACTCGGGTTTCCTACAAGAAATTTAGAAGCTTGGAAATACACTTCTTTAAACTCAGTTTTAAAGCAAGATTACAGTTTGTTTCCAAACAAAATTGCAGCAATTGAATTGGCAGATGTAAAACAATTTTTTATACACGAAATAGATTCGTATAAAGTTGTTTTTATAGATGGTAAATACAGTTCGTTTTTATCGCAAACCACTCACGAAAATTACGATGTTTGTTTAATGTCTGCTGCGTTAAATAAAGAAAAGTACAAGCCTGTAATTGAAAAATATTTTAATAAAATTGCCAAACAAGACAATTTAACTTCTTTAAATACTGCATTTGCCACTGAGGGGGCTTACATTAATATACCTAAAAATACTGAAGTTCAAAAACCAATTCAAATTATCAATTTTACAACAGGTTCTGAGACTGCAACCATGTTGCAGCCAAGAAATCTAATTGTGGTTGGAGAGAACTCTCAGGTTCAAATTATTGAGCGTCATCAGAGTTTAACAAGTAATCCTGTTTTAACAAATATAGTTACTGAAATTTTTGCTGATAAAGCATCGAATGTAGATTATTATAAGATTCAGAATGATGAAATTACCGCTTCTTTAGTTGATAATTCATATATAGAACAACAGTCTAACAGTGTTGTTTCTGTACATACGTTTTCTTTTGGTGGAAATATTACCAGAAACAATTTAAACTTTTATCAAAAAGGAGAACATATCGATTCTATCTTAAAAGGAATTACCATTATTGAAGGTAAACAACACGTAGACCATCATACTTTAGTGCATCATATAGAGCCAAATTGTGAATCTCATCAAGATTATAAAGGTATTTTTAATGAGCGTTCTACAGGAGTTTTTAACGGAAAAGTAATTGTTGAAAAAGAAGCTCAGAAAACAAACGCATATCAACAAAACAACAATGTTTTGGTTAGCGACAGAGCTACAATTAACGCTAAACCTCAACTAGAAATTTTTGCAGACGATGTAAAATGTTCTCATGGTTGTACTATTGGACAATTAGATGATGATGCATTGTTTTATATGCAACAGCGTGGAATTCCACAAAAAGAAGGAAAAGCATTATTAATGTTTGCGTTTGCAAATACGGTTTTAGAAAGTGTAAAAATACCAGAAGTAAAACAACGAATTACCAAGATTATTGCCAATAAATTGGGTGTAAATATTGGATTTGATTTGTAAGTAATTGCAGTGGAAACAACCTAAATAAAAACAGCTTTCTTAAGTTTTGTAATAAAATTACTAACTTTACAAAAACCTGTTATTATGAATAAAAGTATTAAAATGGTATTGTTAATTGCTGGAATTGTTTTATTAGCTTACGGAATTTACACAATGATTCAACCAGAAACACAAGTTTCTATTGGAGATGTCGATTTGGTAAAAACGCAAGACAACACCAATTCTTACATTACTATTGCATTAGGTATTGTAGCTGTTGCATTAAGTTTAGTGAAAGGAAAAAATTAATTTTAACTTACAAAAACTATTTTTTAAAACCTTTCTTATTGAGAGGTTTTTTTATGAAGAAAAATAATTCTTATTTATTTAAATAATCCAAGGCTAAAGCTGTCATCGTTTTAACACCTAAAACAAATCCGCTTTCGTCTAAAATAAAATCTGGTGTATGATGCCCTCCTTTTATCTCTTTCCCTTTATGTTTTCCTCCTAAAAAGAAATAAAAACCTGGAATTTTTTGTTGAAAGAAAGAAAAATCCTCTGCTCCAGTTCTTGCATCAACCAGTTTTACATTCTCTTTTTTTGCAAATCGCTGCAAGGTTGGTAACATTTCTGAAGTTAACTTTAAATTGTTATATGTAATAGGGTATCCTTTTCTAATCTCTATAGTAGCTTCTGCTCTGTGTGCTTTTGCTATTGCTGGCACCATTTCTTTCATTCTTTTATTTATAAAGGCTTGCATACCATAATCTAAAGTTCTTATTGTACCCACAATTTTTGCTGATTCGGGAATAATATTACTTCTAATCCCTGCATTAATGATACCCACAGTTATTACTGCACCTTCTTTTGTAAGTTCAGATTCTCTACTAATAATTGTTTGTAAACCATTTATAATTTGCGCAGAGGTAACAATAGGGTCTACCCCTTTCCAAGGTCTTGAACCATGTGCTTGTTTTCCTTTTACATTTATTTCATAGGTTTGAGAAGCAGCCATAGTTCCTCCAGGTTTATAAGCTATGGTTCCTGCGTCTATTCCTGCACCAATATGAAGTCCAAAAATTGCATCTACTTTTGGGTTCATTAAAACTCCTTCTTTTATCATTAATTCTGCTCCTCCTTCTTCACCTTTTGGTGCACCTTCTTCTGCAGGTTGAAAAATAAATTTTACAGAACCTCTGATTTCGTTTTTCATTTTTGATAAAACCTCTGCAACTCCCATTAAAATTGCAATGTGAGAATCGTGCCCACAGGCATGCATTACTCCTGTTTCTTTTCCATTAAAGGTGGTTTTTACCAAAGATTTAAATGGTAAATTATTTCTTTCTGTAACTGGCAAAGCATCTATATCTGCTCTTAAAGCCACCACTTTTCCAGGTTTATTTCCTTTTAAAAGTGCTACCACTCCTGTTTTTGCAACACCAACTTGTACTTCTAAACCTAATTTTCTGAGGTGTTTGGCAATGTATTTAGCGGTGTTAAACTCTCTGTTAGAAAGTTCTGGATTTTGATGAAAATGCCTTCTCCATTCAATTACTTTACTTTCAATTTTTGCAGATAGTTTGTTAATTTTTGCATCATAACTTTGTCCTTTTACAGTAAAAAAAGTTGCTACACAAAACACAAACAGGATTGATTTCTTCATATTATTTATTTTATAGATTCTATTATTCCTTTTAAAAACTTATTTTCATCAAAATTAGACAACCCAAAACGTACAATAACCATTTCTTGGTCTGGTAAAATATACACTCTTTGTCCTTGATAACCATCAGCAAAATACATATTTTTAGGGACATCTTTAAACTGTTGTTCTGCATTTAACCAAAATTGCGCTCCATAAGTTCCATTAGAAGTTGGTGTTGGAGTAGTTACATAATCTACCCAATCTTTTGTAAAAAGTTGTGCTCCATTCCAATTTCCATTATGTAGGTATAAAAGCCCAAACTTTGCCCAATCTCTTGCTGTTGCCCAAGAGTAGGAAGAACCTACGTAATTTCCGCTTAAATCGGCTTCTAAGACCATAGAGTTCATTCCTATTTTATCAATAAAATTAGTATACCAAAAATCTAAGTATTCTTGGTGTGTTGTAAACTGTTTTCTTAAAATTCCTGATAATAAATTTGTGGTTCCTGAAGAGTAATTAAAAGTTTCATTAGGCTTGCCAACCAAAGGTTTATTTTCTTGCATTTTGGTCATATCTCTTTCTAAAAAGAGCATTTTTGTAGCATCAGAAATTTCGTCATAATTTTCATCCCATTCTAAACCAGAATTCATTTGTAATAAATTATTAATGGTGATGTTTTTTCGTTCATCATTTTGCCAAGATTTAATGGGAGCTTTGTTATTTACATTTAATTTTCCTTGATGTTGTAAAACTCCAAAAACGGTGCTTAAAATGCTTTTGGTCATGGACCAACCTAATATTTTAGATGCTTTATGAAAACCATCAGCATATTTTTCTGCAATAATTTGATCCTTGTAAATAACAACAACTGCTCTTGATTTGTTTCTTTTTCGAAACAAAGTATCTATAGCCGTTTTTAGTTGATTATAATTGATATTTGCAAAAACAGTGTCTTTTTGAGGGCCATTTCCATAAGGAAAAGGTGTAGAATTATCTGGCTTTAATCTTTTAGGAACTAAATAATTAGCAGTTTCATCTTCGTCTGTTAAGGTTAAAACGCTGCCCAAACCTTTTCTAAAGACTGCTTTTCTGGTAAGTAAACCAAAAGCTGATGATGTTGCTATTTTCTTTTTTAAATCGACTTCATCTGAAGCCAAGTTAACAGGAGAAAAATTATTATCTGTGGTATCTGTAAATTCTAAAGTTCTCCCTGCAACAAATACAGAAGATGCAGTGTTTTTTGCAGAATAGCCTGATAAAATATTCAGTTTTGGATAATTGTAAGCTACTACTACAATAATTAGAACCAATAATAACAGTAAAATTCGTTTGAAAATTTTCATAGAAACATATTTAGTTCAGTAAAAATAATCAATTTAAATATCATTCTTTTTAAGTACGTAAAATTACTTGATTCTAAAATCACGGTTTTCTTCTCTAATCTTAAACCGCTGATTTTAATAGTTTTATAAATCTTTTTTAATCAACTAAAAATTATGGCAACAACATCTCCCAACTCAAAATCAACAACAAACGCAACAACAACTAAAAAAACTGCTACAAAAAAGTTGATTCCTGGAATTTCTGAAGAGGTTATTACAGAACTAAGCAAAGAAATTAATAGCATGCTTTCTTTTGCGGTTTATAACGGAATTACAGTGAATACTGACGTAAATGCTTTAATTCAAAACAGTAATGTTGATGATTTGATTAACGCACACAATTTGTTGTGTAAAAATGTTGCGCCTGCTACTCCAAAATCGATTCGTTTTACAAAACAACTCAATCAAGAAAGTAATGAAAAGTCCATTTTTAACAAGCTTCCCTTACTTAGAAATTTAATTTTATTGGCATTATTTTTTTTAGTTGCTTACATCGCAACAGGAATGACAACAGAGGTGAATAACGATTCTTTAGACAAAGGAATAATGGAAAATAGCGGAATTCCACTTTTATTAAACATCGTTTATTTAAGTTCTATTGCTGGCTTGGGTGTTTTATTTTATCTGCTAAAAGATGTTAGTACCTCCTTAAAAAATGGCTCTTTAATTCCAGAGAATGCAATTTCTTACTTATCTCAAATCATTTTAGGGATTATTGCAGGATTAATTATGTCAGAAATTATTGCTTTTTATACTACAGATCCTCAAAAAATTAATTTGTTTAATAAAAGTGTTTTGGCTTTAGTGGGTGGTTTTTCTTCGGATGCGATTTTTAGCATTTTACAAGGAATCATCAACAGAATTAAAAATATTTTTCTAATTTCTAATCCATCCAACTAATGTATAAAAACCTAATTTTATTGTTTTTTACAGCTTTTTTCTTGTCTTGTGCAAGTTTGCCTAACTCTACAGCAAAACTCTCTAAAAGTGTGATTGATGAGGGTGATGCAATGCATCAATTAAACATCTCTTTGGTCAATCAATTATTTACAGAAAGAAGAGCGCGTTTAAACAATTTTATCACCACCAAATATACACCTGCTGTGATTAAAAAGTATCAAAATTTATTACCTGCAGATGTAGATTATAAAAAGGAGTTGCCTAATATTATTGAAGCGATTATTCCTGTTATCAACAGAAAAAGAGACTCTTTACAAGATTTATTATTGAATCAACAGCAAAAAATAGTTTCAAGTTTAAACACAAATTTTATTACTTATGCTAAAGCAACTTCTTCGTTACAAAACATTATTAATTCTGCTATAAAAGTAAAAGATGCTGAAGAAAGCGCTTTGTCTGCTATCAATCAACTAACAGGAAATAAATTGAATTTTAAACAAATAGAAAGCAAAATGGATAGTTTACTGAACAAAACAGGTTTAGGTATGGGAAAATTATTAAAAGTCGAACAAATTATAAAATAAAAACGATGAGTGATATCGATTGGAATGCTTTAGCAGAAAAAGCGGCTTCTCAAACAGATGCCGAATTTAAAACCCAATTAGCTGGTTTAACAAGCTTAAAAACCTCTGAAATTGATATGTTTATTTCTGAAAGTAATATTAGTAATAAAGACGCTTTATCGGTTTTAAAAGAAATTAATAATGCTGCATTGTCTAATAACGAAAAAGCAAATTCTATTTCTAACATTAAAAATGGAGTTGGGTTTTTAGTAAAATTAGTTTCGAAAGTAGTGTAATAACAAAATCTTATCATCATTTCTATAAGTTTAAAAAATCAAGGTTTATCTTTGTGTTTTAAAATGATTTGTATGATTCATGTTGATAAAATTAGAAAAGACTTTCCTATTCTAAAAAGAACAGTTCACGGAAAACCTTTGGTGTATTTTGATAATGCTGCAACCTCACAAACACCTCAAGTGGTTATAGATACTATTGTAGATTATTATAGTAATTATAATGCAAATATTCATAGAGGTGTACATACTTTAAGCCAAGAAGCTACAGATAAATACGAAGAAGCTCGTATTAAAATTCAACAACATTTTAATGCAAAAAAAGCTTACGAAATTATTTTAACATCTGGTACAACTCATAGTATTAATATGGTTGCTTCTGGTTTTGCTGCTCTTTTAAAAGAAGGTGATGAAATTATTGTTTCTGCTTTAGAACATCATTCTAACATTGTGCCTTGGCAAATGTTGTGCGAAAAAACAGGTGCAGTTTTAAAGGTTATTCCAATGAAATTGGATGGTTCTTTAGACATGGAAATCTATCATAAATTAGTAAATAAAAAAACAAAATTAGTTTTTTGCAATCACGTTTCTAATGCTTTAGGAACCATAAATCCTATTGAAAAAATCATTGAGATTGCTCATAAATTTGGTGCTGCTGTTTTAATAGATGGTGCCCAAGCAACACCACATATAAAACCAGATGTACAAGCTTTAAATGTAGATTTTTATGTGGCTTCTGCTCATAAATTGTGTGGACCAACAGGAGTTGGAATCTTATATGGTAAAGAAGAATGGTTACAGAAATTACCTCCATATCAAGGAGGAGGAGAAATGATAGAAACCGTTTCTTTTGAAAAAACAACTTATGCTGGTTTGCCTCATAAATTTGAAGCTGGAACACCAAACATCTGTGGTGGAATCGCTTTTGGAGCAGCAATAGATTATATGAATACAATTGGTTTTAATGAAATTGCGAAGTATGAAGACACACTTTTACAATATGCAACCCAAGAATTATTAAAAATAGAAGGCTTAAAAATTTACGGAACAACTGCAAAAAAAACAGCTGTAATTTCTTTTAATGTTGATGAAATTCATCCTTATGACATTGGTTCTATTTTAGACAAATTAGGCATTGCTGTAAGAACTGGACATCATTGTGCACAACCCATTATGGATTTCTATAAAATTCCTGGAACAATTAGAGCTTCGTTTTCATTTTACAACACCAAAGAAGAAATAGATGTTTTAGTAAAAGGTGTTAAAAGAGCAGTAATGATGTTGTCATAAAATTCCTTCCTCTAACTTCTATCATAAAAAAGAGGCTGTCTGAAAAGTTGATTTAACTGTCATTTTGAGCGAAGGTGAAAAATCTATATAATTGATTTTCAATAAATAAGATTTCTCCATTACAGTCGAAATGACAAATACTAATACTTTTCAGACAGCTTCTTTTATCTAAGTTTTTAAAAAACTATCTCAGCATTGGTGAAAAATTTGTTGGATAGTTAGCTGCTTTTGCTAAACCTCCTGTTGCTTTTGTAAAATTAGAGCCAAATTCAGCATCCATAGCTGCCAAAATTTTATTAGCCATTAAAGCATATCCTCTCGCTGTTAAATGCACACCGTCTAAACTGATTAAACCTCCGGTAACCAATTTTGTGGTTAAAGTATAATCATCAAAAGTAATTCCCATAGAAGCTTCTTGTAAGACCCCTTTAAAATCTACCATAGCTACATTTGGATTGGCAGCAGCAACACCTTCTATAATTGTATTATAAGCATCTGTTGCTGTTTTTATTGCCATTTGTTCTTGTGGAGTAAGCACCCATTGATCTGCTAAAGGAACTCCTATACCATTTGCGCTTGCTGGGTTATTTGGGTCTGCTAATTTACCAATAATTGAAGAGCTTGTTAATACCAATAAATCATCAGAAGTGGTTTGTCTCATGCTTACCAACTGAGGGTTTATCATTGTTAAATCTGTTAAATCTTCATCTATGATAACAGCAGCATTTTGTCCTGCAGCAAAAGTAATTTTTCTTTTATCAACTTCTGCTTGATCAAAATTAGCTAACAATTGCATTACTGGTGCAGGTAATTGTCCTGCATTTTTAGCGTCTAACAATTGCTGTAATCCCATATTATAAGGTGCATAAGCTGCATTTATTTGTGCTGCTTGATTGGCAATTAAAGGTATTGGATTGTAAGGTACAGTAGTAAAATGCGCCAAAGATGTAATATAAGGTACATTTGCAATTACTCCTTTTGCGCCTCCAGAAGTTAAGGTAGTAACCATTCCTTCAAATACATTTTTAAATACTAATGGATTTGTAATATCTGTTCTTCCATAAGTTGATGGGTCTAAATTACCTGTAGGATTTCCAGCACTTGGTGATTGATCTACTCCTGCTCCTCCTGCAAGTGCATACCCTAAGACGTCATTTCCTCCAATTTCTGATAATGTAAAGAAAGTTGGTTGTTGAGCCATTGCATCTCCTATAACAGTTGCTGTTGGGCTTGAAGCCATTCTTGCAAAATAAGGATTTGCTAATCCTAACGCTACTCCAGCAACATTTCCATATCCAGGTGCTAATAAATGAAAGCTCTTTGCTCCTGGAACTCCTAAATTATTAAATGGTCCAGATAAAACAGTTGTTGCTTCTGTTGTTGGCATAGCGCTAACTGGTTTTGGTGCTCCAGCTGCAATATCAAAATAAAGTCTTTGTCTAAAACCTCCATTAGGGTCTAACATCCCTCCAAATAGAAACCCTCCAATATTATCATTCATTAAGGGTTGATTAAAATCTCCTCCTCCAGCAGCTTTAAATTTGGTAGCCAATATATTTGGAAAAGAATTTTCCTGAGCTGCTGCAAAAAGAGCATTATCTGTAAAACCTGCTGTAAAAGATGCCCCAATAGAAACATATTTTGAAAAATCTAATCCGTTTGCACTAAGCTGCACTTGTTCTACAGCTTCTTCCTGAATTACATCTAACTCATTATTTACATCACAAGATGCAAAACTAAGCGCTAAAAGGCATAATCCTATATATTTATAATTCTTCATGAAATTTTATTTTTTTAATTGTTAATTGTCCAAGAAAGGTAATACTGAGAACCTATAGCCCCAACACCTGGTGCGCTTAAATATTCTTTACCTGTTAAATTTGCCCCACCTAATTTAAATTCAGATTTCCACTCAGGAACTCTATAGTTAATTTGAGCATCTAAAATGGTTCTTGACTCGATAGTTGCATTTAAGAATGTTGCTTCCCATCTGTATTTATCTTGCCATCTTGCATTTACATTAAAGCCGAAATTTTTAAACAAGTCTCTTTTTCCAAATTGTAATTTTACTTTATGTTCTGGTGTATTAAAACCAGCTTGAAAATCTGGATCTGATGCTTGATCAAAATCAAACTTTGCAAATGTATAGTTTAATCCAAGGTTAAATCCATCAAAAACTTTAGTATTCAATCCAATGGTTGCTCCATAAGAACTTACGTCTGCAGCAGAGTTTGTATAGGTTTGAAAAGCTGCAAAGTCATCACTCCCTAAAGCTACTAAAGCTAGAGGAACTTGTGCTCCTCCTGGCCCTACAGGTGCTGTTTGCGTTAATGCAACATCTCCATAAAAAGGAACCACAACGTTTTTGTTCGCAATAAAATCTTCGTAGTTATTATAGTAAACGCTTAAATCTACAGTAACATTTGTTTCTGCGGCGCTAACAATTCCTCTATAACCAACTTCATAAGCAGTTACTCTTTCTGGCTTTACTAAAGCAACATTTGCAGCAACTGGTGCAGCTATTTTTCCGTCAGCAAAATCTTGAACTGAAGATGCAGAAAAAGCATTTTCATAAGCAGCTCTACCAGAAACAGAAATTGTTGAAGAACCTGTAAAGTTTCTACCTGTACCACTAACCGTTAAAGGTTGGGTTGTATATCTGTCTAAATTATCTGGAGCAGAGCCTACTAAATAACCTCTACCTGCATTTAAGCCAATGTATTGGTCTTGGGTTGTTGGGTTTCTAAAACCTGTTTGAAAAGATGCTCTAAAGTTTTGGTTTTTATTTTCTCCTGCAGCATAGGCAAAAGATACTCTTGGAGAGAAATTACCATCAAAGTTTTGTGCTTTGTCATAACGAATAGAAGCTGTTAACTTTAAACGATCATCTTCTAAAAACTTTTTTTGCATTTGAGTATAAACTCCAAACTCATCATAATCTATTGGACCATTATAATCTGTAAAGATACTTCCATTAGAGTTTAGCACATATTGTCTGTAAGAACCTCCTACTTGAAATTCTGCCCACTCAATATAATCTCTTAAATTATAGTTTGCATCTACGTGATATAGTTTTGTGTTGTCTTGAAACTTAGATCCAGTAACTAAATCTGGGTCTGCAGTAACTTTATCAAATGCTGCTTGAAAACCTGCTGTCCCTGGTATTAATCTTCCTGCTTCTGCAGTTTGTCTTGCAATAGCATGTGCTTGGTCTGAAGTTGCCCCTCCTAAAGTAGATTGAAAATAAGCGCCTACGTATTGACCAAACCATGTGTTATCGTCTTTCCATTGTCTGTTAATGTTAATGGCAGCAAAACGTGTGTCGTAAGAATTTCCTGCATCTTCACTTGTTAAATAACCTCTTACGAAAAAGTTTTTTCCTCTAAACTCTAATTTATGTTGCTCCATAAAAAAGTCTTGGATGTTGTATCTATTTGTTCCTTGATAAATGGTATTCCCCACACCAAACTTAGAATTCCAAATTACCTCTAAACGATCATCTCCAAAAGGTCTGTAGTTTAAAGATCCTCCAAATTTTACGCTTTCTGCATTATAATTCATTAAATCTCTTTCATTATAACCTGTTCTACTAATATTTTCGCTTGGTATAAGTGCAGATGCTCCTGTTGGTAAAATTCCTAAACCTTCTAAAGTTTCTGCGACTCCTTTAATATTGGTAGAAACTTCATCTCCGTAAACATTTAATCCATCATAGTTTCTGTCAGAATTTCTATCACCAGCAATGTATCCTAAATTTCTTGTGTTTCTATAATCTGTTGCAAACCATTCTGTTCCTTTTAGATAAGAAAGAGTTGCTTTTGCGGCAAATTTATTAGAAAACGCATGAGCCATTCTTATGTTTACATCATAATACTCATTATCTCCAGCAGCATCTTGACTTGTAATTCCTGATTTTATAGAGAAACTAATTCCCTGATCTTCAAAAGGGTTTTTACTAGTCATAAACATAATTCCATTAAAGGCATTTGCTCCATATAAAGCTGAAGAAGCTCCTGGAAGTAATTCTACAGTTTTTACATCTAACTCAGACATTCCCAACAAGTTTCCTAAAGCAAAGTTTAACGCCGGTGATGAGTTATCCATTCCATCTACCAATTGCATAAAACGGGTATTGGCAAAAGTTGCAAAACCACGCGTATTAACAGATTTAAAAGTTAAACTATTTGTGTTTACATCTACTCCTTTTAAGTTTTCTAAGCCGTCGTAAAAAGAAGGGGCAGAGGTGTTTTTAATTGCTCTAATATCCATTCTTTCTATGGTAACAGGAGATTCCATAATACGTTCTGGTGTTCTTGATGCCGAAACAACTATTTCATCTAAAGAGGTTTCGTTTTCGGTTAAATTAACTTCTACCTTTTGATTGTTTTTGGTAATCTCAATTTTCTCTGTTTTAAACCCAAGAACCGATACTTCTATGGTAAAAGGTGGTTTATCTGCAACATTAAGTACAAAATTTCCATCAAAATCTGTTGTTGTTCCAACCGCTTTTCTAGAAACTTTAATGTTTGCGCCAGGAATTGTTTCTCCTGTTTTAGCATCTTTAACTGTACCAGTAACAGTGGTTTGTGCCACCATTGCTAAATTACTAAAAGCTATAAACGCAATAAGTAAAATCTTTTTTATCATAATTTGAATTAATTTGTTAACTATTATGCAAAATACAATTTTTTTTGAATTTCCCATTATTATACTGTTAATTTTGTCACTTTAATAAAATACAGCACTTATTTTACAATTATAATTGATTAAACAAGTCGTTTCATTTTTAAAAATTACTATTAAGATATTGTACATTTGCGATATTAAATTTACTTTTTTTTGATTACAATTCAAGATATTTCTACTTTTTCATCTAAGGAAAAAACCTTTGTTACCATTGGTACTTTTGATGGTGTGCACTATGGGCATCAAAAAATTATTGAAAAGTTGGTTAAAGAAGCTAAAAAAGCTAATAAGAAATCTGTTTTATTAACTTTCTTTCCTCACCCAAGAATGGTGTTACAAAAAGATAGTAATATAGAGTTAATTAATACCATAGAAGAAAAAAAATTACTTCTTGAAAAAACAGGGTTAGATTATTTAATTATTCATCCGTTTAGCAAAGAATTTTCAAGAATGACTGCACTCGAATTTGTAAGAGATATTTTAGTAAATCAACTAAACATTTCTAAATTAATTATTGGTTACGATCATCACTTTGGTAAAAATAGAGAAGGAAATATTGTTCAGTTAACTGAATATAGCCACTTGTATGATTTTGTAGTAGAAGAAATTCCTGCTCAAGATATTGACGATGTTTCTGTAAGCTCTACCAAAATTAGGCGCGCTTTACATTCTGGAAATTTAAAAACGGCTAATAATTATTTAGGATATCATTTTATGCTAAGTGGAAACGTTGTTAATGGAAAACAATTGGGTGGTAAAATTGGGTTTCCTACAGCAAATATCGATGTAAAAGAAGATTATAAACTCATTCCTAAAACAGGTGTTTATGTTGTAAAATCAACAATTGATAAAAACATAATTTTTGGTGTTATGAATATAGGAAACAGACCCACTGTAGATGGAAATCATCAAACCATAGAAGTCCATTTTTTTGGTTTCAACCAAGATTTATATGGCAAAAATTTAACCATTGAACTCCTCTATTTTTTACGTGATGAACAAAAATTTGACTCAATAGATGCGTTAATTCTTCAGATAAAAAAAGACGAAAAAACTGCAAGAGATTATATAAAAAACAATCTCTAAATCTGCGTTGTTTAAGTCTTAAGCTTACTGTATCTTTGCTGCTTTAAAAGCATAGAAAATGTTACAAGTACAATTTATTAGAGACAACAAGCAAATTGTTTTAGAAGGTTTAGCAAAACGTAATTTTGCGGATGCTGAAACAATTATTGAGCAGGTTTTAACTGCTGATGAAAATAGAAGAAAAACTCAAGTTATCTTAGATAACACTTTAGCTGAATCTAATAAATTATCTAAAGAAATTGGTGGTTTTTTTAAGTCTGGGGAAATAAAAAAAGCCGCAATCTTGAAAGTAAAAACAGTTGAACTTAAAGAAAAGTCTAAAAAACTTACAGAAAAATTAACAGTTTTAACTGAAGAATTACAAGAGTTGTTATATCAAATTCCTAATATTCCTCACGCTTCTGTAAAAGCTGGAGCTTCTGAAGAAGATAATGAAATTATTTTTAGCGAAGGTATCATTCCTGTTTTAGGCGAAAATGCTTTACCTCATTGGGAGTTAGCTAAGAAATATGACATCATCGATTTTGAATTAGGAAACAAAATTACAGGTGCTGGTTTCCCAGTGTATAAAGGAAAAGGAGCAAGATTACAAAGAGCTTTAATCAATTATTTTATTGATAAAAATGTTGAAGCTGGCTACAAAGAATATCAAGTTCCGCATTTGGTTAATACCGCTTCTGCAACTGCAACAGGTCAATTACCAGATAAAGACGGACAAATGTATCACGCAACCGAAGATGATTTATTTTTGATTCCGACTGCAGAAGTGCCCATTACCAATATGTTTCGTGGAAATTTAATGCAAGAATATGAATTTCCAATAACTGCAACTGGTTACACGCCTTGTTTTAGACGTGAAGCAGGAAGTTATGGTGCGCACGTTCGTGGTTTAAACAGATTACATCAATTTGATAAGGTAGAAATTGTTAGAATTGAACACCCAGAAAATTCTTACAAGGCCTTAAACGGAATGGTAGAGCACATTAAAGATATTTTAAGAGAACTAAAATTACCGTATAGAATTTTACGTTTGTGTGGAGGAGATACAGGTTTTACAGCTGCTTTAACTTTCGATTTTGAAGTATTTTCTACAGCACAAGACAGATGGTTAGAAATTAGTTCTGCTTCAAATTTTGAGACATTTCAAGCAAATCGATTAAAACTACGTTTTAAAAATAAGGAAGGAAAAAGTAAATTAGCGCACACGCTTAATGGAAGCTCTTTGGCTTTACCGCGAGTTTTGGCTGGAATTTTAGAGAATTATCAAACAGAAAATGGAATTCAAGTTCCGGAAGTCTTGATTCCTTATACTGGTTTTAGTGTAATTGATTAATTTGCTACAATAGCAACCATTAACCTTTTATATCTATTCATCTCTATAAGTGCATTTAAATATGCGCTTATTTGTCCATTTTTCATAAACTCAATTGAGTTGTTTTTTGCGATTTCGTATTGTCTGGTTAGATCTTTCATAATCTTAATTTTGATTGGTTATTTACAGTATAGACAACTTTCGTGCCAAAATGTTACAAAAGAACGTTTCAAAAACTCTTGGTTTAATAAAATTTTAACATATATGTTGATTATCTTTGAATGATATGAAAAAACTTTTTTTCCTTTTTTTCCTTACTATCAGTAGTATTAGCTATTCCCAAAACGATTATTTGTTAGGTGAAAGTTATTACAGAGAAGGTGAATATGAAAAAGCCACACAAATTTTTAAAAAACTCTATAACAAGAGCCCTTTTAACACCACTTATTTGAGTAAATTGATTTCCTGCTATCAAGAAACTGAGCAATTTTTAGAAGCAGAAAAATTATTAAAATCAAAAATAAAAAGAAACGCACATCAAGGTTATTTGTATGTCTATTTAGGATACAATTACGAGCGTCAACAGCAAAAAGAATTGGCAAAAACAAACTATGATATTGCTTTAAATTCTATTGATAAAAATGCTTCTTATGGCGGAATTATAGGTCGTGTTTTTAAAGATTACAATTTGTTGGATAATGCCATTTTAGCTTACAAAAAAACGATGGCTAAAAACGAAAATGCCAATTATAGTTTTCAAATTGCTCAGATTTATGGAGAAAAAGGCGACTTTAAAAAAATGTTTGAATCGTACATAGATTTGGTTGATAAAAACATTAATTACTACAATTTAGTGCAACGTTATGCAAGCAGATACATTACTGATGATGCAGAAAATGAAGCCAATGTTTTATTCAGAAAAACATTGTTAAGAAAATCTGCCAGCAATCCAAAAGATGTTTGGAACGTCTTATTAAGCTGGTTATTTACCCAACAAAAAGATTATTTAAAAGCTTTTATTCAAGAAAAAGCATTGTATCAAAGAAACCCAGAAGAATTAGCGGCTATTT
The DNA here is from genome assembly GCA_030427865.1 of Bacteroidia bacterium. Lineage (GTDB taxonomy): Bacteria > Bacteroidota > Bacteroidia > Flavobacteriales > Flavobacteriaceae > Polaribacter. The sequence continues at coordinate 475,421 of JAUICK010000001.1, forward strand.
TTAGTTTGGGAAAAATCGCTTTTGATAATGCAGCTTATGATGCAGCACAACAAGTTTTTGGCTTTATCACTGAAAATTCAACTTTAGACGAAGAGAAAATTGATGCGAACTTATACCTTTCTAAAATTGCTGTTGCTACCAACAATCCAGAAACAGAATCATTTTTTCAATCTCTTTTTAAAGAATTTGGTAAAAATACACTCACCATAAAATTACAAGTAGCATATGCAGATTTTTTAACCTTTCAGAAAAATCAACCTGAAAAAGCAAAACAAGTTTTAGAAGAAGCTCTACGTTTTTCTCGTTCTAAATTCGACAAGGCAAGAATAAAATTAAAATTGGGTGATATTTTAGTCTTTACAGGCAAATACAATAAGGCATTAATTTATTTTTCTCAAATTCAAACCCAATTAAAAGGAGATGAATTAGCACAACAAGCGCGTTTTAAAGTGGCACAAACCTCTTATTTTAAGGGCGATTTTACTTGGGCAAAAGCGCAGTTAAAAGTGCTAAAAAGCTCTACAACTCAACTCATTGCTAATGATGCTGTAGAGTTATTTTTAATAATCACAGATAATGAACCTGTAGACTCTATTCCTTCAGGTTTAATTCAATATTCAAAAGCAGAATTATTAGCTTTTCAAAATAAAACACAAGAGGCTATTGACACCTTAAATATTATTCATCAAAAATTTAAAGGACAACCTATTGAAGATGAAGCTTTGTTTAAACAAGCAAAATTATACATTAAACTAAAACAATTTGAAAAAGCTATTGCCAATTTCGAAAAAGTAATTGCTCTAAATCCTGAAGGAATTCTAATCGATGATGCACATTATGAATTGGCAGAATTGTACTATAATCGCTTAAATAATCTTGAAAAAGCATCAGAATACTATCAAAAGATTATTTTTGACTTTTCTTCGAGCATTTATTTGGTAGAAGCTCGAAAAAAATATCGAAAAATTAGAGGAGATGAAATTTAATTGTTGGTTTATGGTTATTAATTTCTATTCTAAAAACTTTCATTAATTACCAACAATAAATAACTAACAACCAAAATCAAAACAATGTACATATACAATGTAACCATAAATATCGATGAAAGCGTTCATGACGAATGGCTTATTTGGATGGAAACTCATATTCTTGACGTATTAAATACAGGTAAATTTACTGCTGCAAAATTTACAGAAGTGTTGGTTGATGAAGAAATGGGTGGAAAAACCTATTCTGTACAATATACCACAAATACCAAAGAAGATTTAGACGATTATTACAAAGAAGATGCAGATAATTTACGTGTTGAAGGATTAAAAAAATTTGGTGATAAAATGTTAGCTTTTAGAACAGAGTTACGGTTAATTAAAGAATTTTATCCTACAAATGTGAACAATTAATCTATGTCTGTAAAAGCAAAAAAACACTTAGGTCAGCATTTTTTAAAAGATGAAAATATTGCAAAAAAAATTGCAGATACGTTAACTGAAAATGGATATGTGAATATTTTAGAAATAGGCCCAGGAATGGGTGTATTAACAAAATTTTTGTTACAAAAAAAACCAAAGGTTACCGTTTTAGAATTAGATACAGAATCGGTAGCATATCTTAACGATAATTTTAAAAAAGAACAAATTAACCTCAACACATCATCAGAAAAATTTGAAATTATTAAAGGAGATTTCTTACAAAAAAAACTCGTAGAAATTTTTAACCAAGAACAAGTAGCTATTATTGGTAATTTTCCTTACAACATTTCATCTCAAATTGTTTTTAAAGCCATAGAAAATAGAGAATATGTTCCAGAATTTTCTGGTATGTTTCAAAAAGAAGTTGCACAAAGAATTGCAGAAAAAGAAGGCTCTAAAGTCTACGGAATTTTGTCTGTGTTAACACAAGCTTTTTACGATGTTGAATATTTATTTACGGTTCCGCCAACAGTGTTTAACCCACCACCTAAAGTAGATTCTGGTGTAATTAGATGTATTCGAAAAGAAAATTACACACTTGCTGTAGATGAAAAACTATTTTTTAGAGTCGTAAAAACAGCTTTTAATCAACGTCGAAAAATGTTGCGTTCCAGTTTAAAATCCTTCAATCTTTCGGATTCTTTAAAAGAAGACCCTATATTTGCGAAAAGGCCAGAACAATTATCTGTTAAAGCCTTTATTTTACTCACGCAAAAAATCGAAGATAATGGCATTTGAAATTACTAATGACTTTTTCGAAAATCTAACAAATCTCATCAAAAATAATGATGATAAAGCAATTTCTAAATTGTTTGAAGAAGTACATTATGCAGATATTGCAGAGATTTTAGACGAAGTTAACTTTGAGGAAGCTGTTTACATCATTAAACTTCTAGATAGCGAAAAAACGTCTGAAATCTTGATGGAATTAGACGAAGATATTCGTGAGAAAATTCTTGAAAACCTGTCTGCAAAAGAAATAGCCGAAGAAGTAGAAGAAATGGATTCTGATGATGCTGCTGACATTATTGGAGAGCTGTCTCAAGACAGACAAGAGCGTGTAATTAAAGCCTTAGATGATGATGAATTAGCTGCAGACATTAAAGAATTATTATCTTACGAAGATGAAACTGCGGGTTCTTTAATGGCAAAAGAATTGGTAAAAGTCTATGAAACTTGGACAGTTGCTGGTTGTATGCGTAGAATTCGCGGTCAAGCAAAAGATGTAACCAGAGTTCACTCTATTTATGTGGTAGATAAAGAAGATAAGTTAGTAGGAAGATTATCGTTAAAAGATTTAATTATTGCTAAATCTGATCAAAAAATTTCAGAAATTTCTAAATCTAAAGTAGATGCTGTAAATGTTTCTATGGATGATGAAGAAGTAGCAAAAATTATGGCGAAATACGATTTAGAAGCTATTCCTGTTGTAGATGACCATAACGTTTTATTAGGAAGAATTACCATTGATGATATTGTTGATGTTTTAAAAGACGAAGCAGAAAGAGATTACCAATTAGCAGCGGGTTTAACAAAAGATGTAGATTCTGATGATAGTATTTTACAATTAACAAGAGCACGTTTGCCTTGGTTATTTTTAGGTTTAATTGGCGGTATTGGCGCTTTTTTAATTATGGAAGGTTTTCATGGGGTGTTTTCTAAATATGCAGCATTGTTCTTTTTTACGCCATTAATTGCGGCAATGGCTGGTAATGTTGGTGTACAATCATCTGCAATTATTGTACAAGGTTTGGCTAATGACGATGTAAAAGGAAGTATTAATAGTAGGCTATTAAAAGAAATGCTCTTGGCACTTTTAAATGGTGTTATTTTAGCGCTTTTTCTAATGCTTTTTGTATGGATTATTAAAGGAAAAATAGATTTGGCTTTAGCCGTTTCTGTGTCTTTGGTTGCTGTGATTGTAGTCGCTGGTTTAATAGGAACTTTTGTGCCATTATTTTTAAACAAAAGAGGTATAGACCCCGCAATTGCTACTGGTCCTTTTATTACTACATCTAATGATATTTTTGGAATTTTAATCTATTTTTTAATTGCAAAAATGATTTTAGGTATATAAAAAAACCTTCCAGATATACTGAAAGGCTCTTTCCTTTTTCTTCTTAATATTAGATATAAACCCCTAATTTTATATCTGCAATTAATCCCTTTTTTTGGTTGTATTTGTTTGGTTAAACATCTACACCTCAAAAGTACATTAGATAAAAAAAATATCGCTGAAAAAAACCGTAGTTTAAAATGTGGATTTCCGCAAGAAGAAAAAATTAGTCTATTATTCCTAATTCTTTAGCTTTTAAAACCAAGTCTGTATTGTTGTTTGCGTTTAAGTCTGCTCTTAAATTTCCTAATTTGGTTTCTATAGAACGAAGTTTTAAATTAGAACCATCGCTTTTTTTTATGATGCCTTCTAAATTAGAAATCTTTGGATGATTGGGTAATTCTTTTAAAATTTGAATGGCAACATCATCCATTTGAATTTGAATGATATTTCTACGCATTATTTTTTGATGGATTTCGTGTGTATAATAATAATCGTTTGCTAACATTTTTTGAACGGCAAAACCAATTTCTGTAGCATCGCATTTGCTTTTTAACAAATACGCATTAGGATTTAAATTACTAATTACATTATACACTCTATTGGTTTCTGTATGACCTGTTATTACAGCTACTTTAATGTCAAAATCGTTATTTCTAATGGCTTTTATCAATTCTTCTCCTCCATCTAAAAGAGAGTCTTCTGTAGTATTATCAAAGCTTAAATCAGTAAATAATAATTGAAAAGGATTTGTTTTTTGGTGCGTTTTTATCAACTGAAAAGCTTCATCACAAGTATTTGCAGTTACCACATCAAAATTACCAACTTCTTTTAACGAACATAAAATGCCTTGTATTACTAATTGATGATCGTCTACAATTAAGATTTTGGGGTTATCTGCCATTTTTGGGGATTTCTATACTAATTAAGGTTCCTTTATCTAAAGTGCTTTTTATAGAGAACGTTCCATAAATTTCTTCTATTCTTTCTTTCAGGTTTTTTAAACCAATGCCACTTTTCTTTGCATTTACATCAAAACCTTTTCCATTATCAGAAAGTACCAAAGTTATTGTTTTTTTAGTTTCTTTAAAACTTAAAAGAACTTCAGAAGCATCTGCGTGTTTTTTTGCATTTTGAATTGTTTCTCTGATTGATAAAAACAACGTTCTTTTTATGAAGTTGTTTATTTCTTTCCAATTAATAGCATCTATTTCGTTAACTTTAATTCTAAAATTTGGTTCAAAATAATCAGAAATTAGATTGATGATTTGATCTTTAAAAGAAACTTTATCAAAACTCTCACTACTTAATTGATGTGATAAATTTCTTACGTTTTCTTTGATACTCTCAAGACTTTTAGCCTCTTCTAATTGATTTGTTTTTGCCAATTTTAAATGCAGCATTCTTATATCTCCAGCGACTTCATCATGCAAAGATTTTGCAATTTGTTGTCTTTCTTTTTCTCTTGCTGCTACTTGTTGTAATTTAGATTCGAATAACAATTTTTTTCTTCTGTTAGCTGCAATGGTAACACCAAAACCTATAAATAACATACTTGTACCAGCAAGTAACCAACCAATCGTTTTTTGTTGCTGTTGGCTTTCTAATTCTAACTGTTTTTTTTGATTTTCAGTTTTCAAGTTAGCATTTTCTTGTTCTTTTTTATCTGTTTCGTATCTAATTTTAGCAAATTGATTTTTCATCAATCTTTCTCTACTGTATATGCTATCATTTAACTGAATATATTCTTGTAAATACTTTTTTGCGGTTTCTCCTTTTGTTAAATCAGACAGTAATCTTAATGCCTCTAATCTTCTATTATTAGTGTTTGATTGTTTTGAATATCTTAAACCTTCTTTTGCATAAAACAGTGCTTTTTTGTACTTCTTTTTATCCATAAAATAAAAACCTAATAAGTTATTTGTAACAGCCAAAATTGTTATAAAGTTTTCTTTTTTACTTATCTGTAAAACTTCATTATAATTACTTAGCAGATTTTTTTCATTCTTTAATTTATAATTATTGTACGTTAACCCTTGTAAAAGAATAACATAACTATAAGGAAAACGTTCTTTTACACTATCATATTTTAATGCTTTTTTTATAATAGAATTTGCCTTTTTATAATTTCCTTGGCGTTGATGAATCAAAGCAACATTATTATAATAGTTTAATTTAGGTTTGTTAATATTGTCTTTCATTTTACTCTTATTCATAAAACTTAAACTTAACTCAAAGTACTTTAAAGCCTCTTTATATTCTTCTCTTGTTTTATAAACAAGACCTAAATTGTTATATAGATTTGCTTTAGCACTATTTTTGTTAGTTTTTTCTAAATATTTTAAAGCATTTACTATTGTTATTTCTGCACCTAATAAATCTCTCTCATTCATTTGAATAAGAGCAATATTTGTCATTCTTCTTGCTGCCTCATAAGTATTGTTAAGCTTTAATAAAATGTTTTTTGAGGCATTATAATGGTAATAAGCACTATCAAGAATTTCTTTATATTTATAATAGGTAGCTATATAGAAATGAGCTTTTTGTGTGCTGTTTAAGTCGTTTAATCTTTCAGTATTTTGCATTGCAAGAAAACTGTATTTTTTAAGAGAGTCTAACTTTCTTTTTCTAAAATACATTAATGCAATTTCAATATTTGCCTCAAACTTTAGGCTGTCGTTTACGTTTTCTGAAAAAGCTATTATTTTTGTTGCATAACCTTCTTTTACTTTTTGTGGAAGCTGTTTGTTTTTTATTTTTTTGATATAATAGTTTAGCGAATCGTTATTTCCTTCATTTTTTATTTGAGAAAAAAAAGAAATTGAAAAACTAAAAAAGAATATAAAAATGTGTGTTTTCAATAGGTTAATGCTTAAAATTTAAAAAAACCTTAATTTTATTAAGGCTTTTTAATTCGTTTCGTTCTATTCTTTATTAGGGTCTTCACCATTTTCACCACCTGAAGTACCATCAGCACCTATTCCTACTTTAGGATCATCTCCTTCAGGGTTTAAACTCATTACAAACTCTTCAGAATTGTTTTCCTGTAAATTCATTGTTTTTTAATTTTTTGTTTAACATTCTAAAAATAGAATTTTAGACTTAAAAAGCAAACCTTTTATTGCATTTTTTGGAATAAATCCCAAAGCACAATACCAGTAGTAACAGAAATATTTAAAGAATGTTTGGTGCCTAATTGTGGGATTTCTATGCATAAATCAGATGCATTTACCACTTCTTGTTGCACACCTTTTACTTCATTGCCCATTACAATTGCATATTTTTCTCTCTTTTTAGGATAAAAAGTATCTAATTTTGTAGCATTTTCTGCTTGTTCAATAGCTAAAACTTTAATTTTTGAATCTTTTAATTTTTGAATAAGCGTAAGCGTATCTTCTACATATTCCCAAGCTACAGATTCTGTAGCGCCTAAGGCTGTTTTATGAATGTCTTTGTTGGGTGGTGTTGCAGAAATACCACACAAGTAGATTTTTTCTATCAAAAAAGCATCACTAGTTCTAAATACAGAACCAATATTATTTAAACTTCTTATGTTATCTAAAACGACAATTAATGGTGTTTTTGGAGTAGATTTAAATTCATCCACAGAAATCCTACCTAACTCGTTATTCTTTAATTTTCTCATATACTTTGGGTGTTGGTTTGTGGTTTTTAGTTTTTGGTAGTTTAACTAATAACCAAAAACTAAACACTAACAACTATATTTTATATCTTCGCAAAACTAACTGAAAATTTCCAAAAATTTGGCAAAATCAAAAGCGAAAAAGGTAACTCCTTTAATGAAACAATACAATGCTATCAAGATAAAATATCCTGATGCAATGTTGCTTTTTCGTGTTGGAGATTTTTATGAAACCTTTGGGGAAGATGCAAAAAAAGCAGCAGAGGTTTTAGGAATTATTCTCACAAAACGTGGAGCAGGAAGCGAATCTGAAACAGCTTTAGCTGGGTTTCCTCATCATTCTTTAAACACCTATTTACCTAAATTGGTAAAAGCGGGAATGCGTGTTGCCATTTGCGACCAATTGGAAGACCCAAAAATGACCAAAACCATTGTAAAACGAGGTGTTACAGAATTGGTAACTCCCGGAGTTTCTTTAAATGACGAAGTTTTACAAACCAAAAAAAACAATTTTTTAGCTGCGGTTCATTTTGATAAAAAACAGTTAGGAATTTCATTTTTAGATGTTTCTACGGGTGAGTATTTGGTAGCACAAGGAACTACAGAATATATTGATAAATTGTTGCAAAATTTTAGCCCAAGTGAAGTTTTGGTGCAAAAGCAAAATAAGCAACAATTTTTAGAATTGTTTGAAAACAGATATTATACGTTTTATTTAGATGACTGGGTTTTTCAAACTGAATATGCTAATGAAACTTTACAAAATCATTTTGAAGTAAAAAACTTAAAAGGTTTTGGTATTCAAGAAGTAAAGAACGGAATTATTGCTGCTGGTGCAGTATTGTATTATTTATCGGAAACACAGCACAATCAGCTAAAACACATTCAGCAAATTAGCAGAATTGCAGAAGATAATTATATTTGGATGGACAGGTTTACTGTCAGAAATTTAGAGTTGTATAACCCAAATTCAGTAAATGCAGTCACACTTTTAGATGTTATTGACAAAACCATTTCACCTATGGGTGGACGTTTGTTAAAACGCTGGTTGGCATTGCCTTTAAAAAATATTGATGCCATCAAAAATCGTCACGAATTGGTAAAGTTTTTTATAGATTCTGATGAATTTTCTCAGACTGTAACTTATCAACTGAAACAAATATCAGATTTAGAAAGACTCATTTCTAAAGTTGCCACAGGTAAAGCCTCACCAAGAGAAATTATCTTATTAAAAAACTCTTTAAAGGCCATTTTACCCATTAAAAATGAAGCTGAAAAAAGCAAAAATAAAACCGTTCAAGAATTAGGAAAACAACTCCATTCTTGTGAGGTTTTAATTGCTAAAATTTCGGAAACCTTATTTGATGATGCTCCTGTAAACATCAATAAAGGAAATGCAATTGCGAATAATGTGCATCAAGAATTAGACAATTTACGCGCTATTTCTTCTTCAGGAAAACAATATTTAGATGATATGTTGGCTCGTGAAACTGAAGCCACAGGAATTACGAGTTTAAAAATAGCTTTTAATAATGTTTTTGGCTATTATATTGAAGTTAGAAATACACATAAAGATAAAGTTCCTTCTGCATGGATTCGTAAACAAACACTCGTAAATGCAGAACGTTATATTACTGATGAGCTTAAAGAATACGAAACAAAAATTTTAGGTGCAGAAGAAAAAATTCAGGTTTTAGAGCAAGAAATTTTTTCTAAATTATTGCAATATATTATCGGTTTTGTTCAAAAAATACAAGAGAACGCACAAATTATTGCAAAAATCGATTGTTTGTTAGGTTTTTCTGTTTTAGCGATTGATAACAATTATGTGCGCCCACAAATGGATGAAAGCACAGATTTAGACATCAAAAATGGACGTCATCCTGTTATTGAAAAGCAGCTACCAATAGATCAAACGTATATTGCAAATGATGTTGTTCTTAACAGAAATCAGCAACAAATAATTATGATTACTGGACCCAATATGTCTGGTAAATCTGCCATTTTAAGGCAAACTGCATTAATTGTTTTACTCGCGCAAATGGGAAGTTATGTGCCTGCACAAAATGCAAAAATTGGAATTGTAGACAAGATTTTTACACGAGTTGGTGCCAGTGATAATATTTCTATGGGAGAATCTACTTTTATGGTAGAAATGAACGAAACTGCATCTATTTTAAATAATGTTTCTGAGCGAAGTCTAATTTTATTAGATGAAATTGGGCGAGGAACTTCGACGTATGATGGAATTTCAATTGCTTGGGCAATTTCTGAATTTTTACACGAACATCCGTCTAAAGCAAAAACATTGTTTGCTACGCATTATCACGAACTCAATGAAATGACTGCTACTTTTAAGCGTATTAAAAACTTTAATGTGTCTGTAAAAGAGCTACAAGACAACATTATTTTCTTGCGTAAATTGGTTTCTGGTGGTTCTAATCACAGTTTTGGTATTCATGTAGCAAAATTGGCAGGAATGCCAAATATGGTTATCCATAGAGCCAATAAAATTCTGAAGAAATTAGAGGAAAATAACAAGAATGATGAGGTAAAAGATGTGTTAAAACAAACCCAACATGAAGAGATGCAACTCAGTTTCTTTCAGTTAGATGATCCTTTATTAGAAAACATTAGAGAAGAAATATTAGCAACAAATATTGATACGCTAACACCAATTGAAGCGTTAATGAAATTGAATGAGATAAAACGTATGTTGACAAAAAAGTAATTATCTTTGCAATATGAATTCTATTCTTTTATTTATTAGTGGTCCAGAAATTATGGTGATAATGCTCATTGTAGTAATGGTTTTTGGCGCAGATAAAATTCCTGAGATTGCTCGTGGATTAGGTAAAGGAATGCGTCAAGTAAAAGACGCCACCAATGATATTAAAAAAGAAATTAAAGAAAGCTCGGAAAAACAAGGAATAGACACCAGTGTTGCTGATGATCTTTCTAAAGGCGCAAGTGAAGAGTTTAAAAGAGTAAAGCAAGATATCGACGACATTACAGGCCCTATTAAGCGTAATTTGTAATTTTTATTAAGGTATTATTTTACTCTACTTAACGTTAAACCATCTCTTATCGGCAACAAAATAGTTTCAATTCTATAATCTGTATTTAACAATTTATTGTATTCTAACAATACTTTTGTGTCTGTATCTTTTGGGTCTAACTCTTCCACAACTTTTCCACTCCACAATACATTGTCTGATAAAATAATTCCTCCATGATTCATTTTATCGATAATTAAATGAAAATAATTGACGTAATTCGATTTGTCTGCGTCTATAAAAACCAAATCGAATTTGTCATCAATTTTTGTAATAATTTTAGTCGCATCTCCAACCAATTGCTCAATCTTATTTCGATATCCAGATTTCTCGAAATATTTGTTTTGCAAAATTTCTAACTCTTCATTTTTATCGATAGTGATAATTTTTCCATCTGGATGCAACCCTTCTGCCAAACACAATGCAGAATACCCAGTATAGGTTCCTATTTCTAAAATGTTTTTGGGTTGTATTAATTTAGCAATCATAGACAAAACACGTCCTTGAAAAGCACCACTTAACATTCTTGGATTTAACACTTTTTGCCAAGTTTCTTTGCTTAATTCTTGTAAAATTTTAGGTTCTTGTTGAGAATGTTCAACTACGTAATTGTCTATTTTTTCTGGTAAAAAGTGCATAGTGAATTGCTAAATGTTTGTCAAAAATAAAAAAACGGAATCTATACTTCTATAAATCCCGTTTCAATCTAACAAAAAATCAAAAAATGTAGTTTTTAAAAAACTATGAAAAATTATTTTTATGCTTTTATTTTATCTAACTCTTGTTTTAAAGCTACTTTATCTTCATCACTTAAACAATGCTTTAAATCTTTACAGCTATTGGCATGACCTTTATAAATTTTAGTCAATGTCATGTTTTGTTTTGTGTATTTAAAACAAATTTTACAACGTATAAAATGAATATTTAACTTCAGTTTTTCTAACAACGTAGCTTCACCATATTGATTTTTATCACATATAGTGGTTGCTTGGTCACAAGTAATTTTCAAACTTTTAAACATTTTCTAACTATTAAACCAGTTATCTTCCATACATTTTCTGAGCTGTGTTCTTGCTCTATGAATAATAACCCATAAGTTTGACGCTGTTATATCTAACTCCTTACAAATTTCTTCAGTTTCGAATTCTTGTATTGTTTTCATTCTAAAAACCATTCCGTATTTTTCAGGTAAGGCATCTATACAAGATTCTAACTGACTCCTTAATTCTTGGTTTTCTATTGATTTTTCTGACTGGTTATCCCAACTTTGAGGCACTCTTTCTTCTATCCAATTTCCTTCATTTTCTCCATCGTCATAAAAATTCATCCTAACTTCTGCTTGTCCTTTTTTAGAATTTATTTTTCTGTAGTAATCAATAATTTTTCGTTTTAAAATAGACACCAACCAAGTTCTCTCTGTAGATTTACCTTGGAAATTTTTGGCAGACTTTAATCCCGCAAAAAAAGTGTCTTGTACTAAATCTTTGGCTAAATCGCTATTATTAACACGAACAACTGCATAATTATACATGTAATCTGCATAATTATCAATCCATTTATCTGTATTTAATACAACTTGTTCTTGTGCCATTTAAAAAATAAAAATCAAATATAATGCTATTTTTTTTCTTTTAAAGCACTACAATCCCCTCTTCTTCTCATATCAACTAAATAAATAATTTTCCAGCTTCCATTATTCTGAAATAACTGAAAAGAGTTTGCGCCACAATGGCTAAAATTTCCGTTTAGATAAAACTCATAAGGCGTCCAAACCGAAGCTAAATTTCCGTCTATTTTAATTGTATACGAAAGTAGTTTTTCTAAGTATACGTTTTCAGGTTTTTTATTAGCAACTCCTATTAGTAAGTTTTCTTTAGATTGAGTTCTTAAAACTTTTTCTCCTTTCTTATTTGTAAACGTTGTTTGAATTTTAATGTTATTATGCAACGTGCTTTTTAGTAATGTGCTATCTCCTTTGTGTAGTCCATCAAAAAAAATTGATATCACTTTTTTAATTTCCTTTTCTTCTCTTTGATTTTGAGCAGAAATGGTTAAAGAGAATACCACAGCTATAATTAACGTAATTATTCTTAACATAATAAATTGACTTTTAAGCAGCTAAAACTAACTTTTTTTTTTAATGGTTTTATAATTCTATTTTAAATTAACGAAACATTAACTTGCTTGGTTTCTATCGATATTTCTTACATTTACAACATTAAAAAACACAAAAAGTATGTCTGTAGCAAAGAAAGAATATAAAAAAATTACTGTAAAATCTTTAGTAGATATGAAAAAAAATGGAGAGAAAATCTCTATGTTAACTGCCTATGATTTTACAATGGCAAAAATTTTAGATGGCGCAGGTATAGATGTGCTTTTAGTGGGCGATTCTGCTTCTAATGTTATGGCTGGTCACGAAACCACTTTGCCCATTACATTAGATCAAATGATTTATCACGCAAGCTCAGTAGTTAGAGCAATTGACAGATGTTTAGTAGTGGTAGATTTACCTTTTGGTAGTTATCAATCTGACCCAAAAGAGGCCTTACGTTCTGCTATTCGAATTATGAAAGAAAGTGGTGCACATTCTATAAAATTAGAAGGCGGAAAAGAAATTAAAGAATCGATTAAACGTATTTTAAATGCTGGAATTCCGGTTATGGGGCACTTGGGTTTAACACCTCAATCTATATACAAATTCGGTACGTACACAGTTAGAGCTAAAGAAGAAGAAGAAGCAGAACAGTTAGTAGAAGATGCTTTATTATTAGAAAGATTAGGTTGTTTTGCTGTGGTTTTAGAAAAAGTGCCTGCAAAATTAGCGAAGAAAGTAGCAGAAGCAATTTCAATTCCTGTTATCGGAATTGGAGCTGGAAATGGTGTAGACGGACAAGTTTTAGTGACTCACGATATGATTGGAATGACACACGAATTTCATCCTCGTTTTTTACGTAGGTATTTAGATTTATATGCAGCCATGACTGGTGCTTTTAAATCTTATATTGATGATGTAAAAAGTGGCGATTTTCCGAATGAAAAGGAGCAGTATTAATATGAAATTTACTTTTTTAAAGAGTGTTCCCATTTATGTTCTTTTGTATAAAAATAGACTAAAAGTTTATAGATTAGATAATGGAAAATCAATAGATAGAAGTAGTTCTAAACCTTTTTCTAACAATAGGTTACTTTTAGGTGATTTTCAAAGATTTGAAGTTTTTCTAAAAGATTTAATAAAACATTTGTTTAAAGAAGATAATTATTTTCTTTCTCCTGTGTTGTCAATTTTAATGCATCAAATGGAAATTAAAGAAGATGGTATTACAGAAGTTGAAAAAAGAGCTTTAATTGATTCTGGAAAACATGTAAATGCAAAAGAAGTTTATTTATGTTTTGAAGACAATGAACTAACTTTAAAAAAAGCCTTGTCAAAAATTAAAAATAAAGAAGGAACTTGGTCAATTCATAATTACAAAGAATAATGAAAGTTCTTCATATAGATTCAAATCACTCTCTTTTAATCAATCAACTCAATGAGTTGGGTTTTACAAATGATGAAGATTATACTTCAACAAAATCAGCAATTGAGGCAAAAATTCATTTGTATGATGGTTTTATCATTAGAAGTCGTTTTTCTATTGATAAAGACTTTTTAGACAAAGCCACAAATCTAAAGTTTATTGGTAGAGTTGGTGCAGGTTTAGAAAACATAAATTGTGAGTATGCAGAAAGCAAAGGAATTAAACTAATTGCAGCTCCAGAAGGCAACAGAAATGCAGTTGGCGAACATGCTTTAGCAATGCTTTTATCGCTTTTTAACAAACTAAATAAAGCCAATAAAGAAGTTAGAAACGGAAAATGGCTACGTGAAGAAAATCGCGGAATTGAACTCGATGGAAAAACAGTGGGTTTAATTGGTTATGGAAATATGGGAAAATCTTTCGCAAAAAAATTGCGCGGTTTTGATGTTGATGTAATTTGTTACGATATAAAACCAAATGTAGGAGATGAAAATTGCACCCAAGTTTCTTTAAAAGAAATCCAAGAAAAAGCAGACGTTTTAAGTTTGCATACACCACAAACACAGCTTACAAAACAAATGATAAATGCAGATTTTATCAATAATTTTCAAAAGAATTTCTGGTTAATAAATACTGCACGCGGAACAGCTGTAGTTACCAAAGATTTAGTTGCTGCATTAAAATCAGGAAAAATTTTAGGTGCGGGTTTAGATGTTTTAGAATACGAAAAATCGTCTTTCGAAAATTTATTTTCTAACGATAAAATGCCAGCAGCTTTCAACTATTTAATCCATTCTGAAAACGTAATTTTATCTCCTCACGTTGCAGGTTGGACCATTGAAAGCAAAGAAAAATTAGCGCAAACCATTGTAGATAAAATTAAAGCAAAATTTTGCTAACTTGTAGCACTTTTGTCATTCATGATGAAGAATGAAGAAGAATCTAATTTTTGATATGTGTTTTTAATTTCAGAGAAGATTTCTCAATCGCTTAAAAAAGCTCATTTCGAAATGATATTTATTTTAAAAATTAAATTATGCAATACAAAGCAAATTCACCCGAAGATTATATCAATCAAGTTCCTGAAGAACGTCAAGAAACTTTAAGAAAATTAAGAAAAATCATTAAAAATAATTTACCTGAAGGTTTTGAAGAAGGCATTCAATACGGAATGATTGGGTATTATGTACCACATTCAACTTATCCAGATGGTTATCACTGCAAACCTGAAGAACCTTTGCCTTTTATGAGTTTTGCATCCCAAAAAGCTTCTGTAAATTTATATCATAGTGGTATTTATGCCATTCCAGAAATTCATGATTGGTTTGTAAATGAATATCCAAAACATTGCAAACGTAAATTAGATATGGGTAAAAGTTGTATCCGTTTTAAAAAAATGGAGGAAATTCCTTTTGATTTAATTGCAGAATTATGCAAAAAAATAACTGTTGAACAATGGATTAACGTGTATGAAACAAACATCAAAAAGAAATAAAATATGAAGAACAGAGTTACAGGAATTGGTGGTTTGTTTTTTAAAAGTGATGATACAAAAGCCGCTAAAGATTGGTACAAAAAACACTTAGGTTTTAATACCGACGATTGGGGTTGTACGTTTTGGTGGAAAGACAAAGACGGAAAAGAATGCTCTACACAATGGAGTCCGTTTGCAAAAGATACTTCTTATTTTGAGCCTTCAAAAAAAGACTTTATGTTTAATTATAGAGTGGAAAATTTAGTTGAATTATTAGAAGAACTCAAAAAAGAAGGTGTTACCATTGTTGGAGAAATGCAAGAATTTGATTATGGAAAATTTGGCTGGATTTTAGACAACGAAGGAAATAAAATTGAACTTTGGGAACCAATAGATTCAGCATTTAAATAATACATTATGGAAAACAAAAAAGAAAAAAAAGAGATTATAGATACCGTAAAAGAAAAGGCTACAGAATTTGTAGACGACTCTAAAGAAGTTTTAGATTTTGTAAAAAACAAAATTGATGAAACACTTTCTGAAGAAAATATTGAAAAAGTTAAACTAAAAGCAGAAGAGTTATCTGATAAAGCAAAAGAAAAAGCTAACGAATTTGCCAATGAAACAAAAGAAACATTCGAAGAATTAAAAGAAAATGCTTCAGAAATTGCTGGTGAAGCAGCAGAACATTTAGCCGATTTTGCCGAAGATGCTAAAGAAGAACTTAAAGAAGTTAAAAAAAAATCAAAAAACTTTTTTCAGCGTTTATTTGGTAAATAATGCATTTAAAAAAATACTCTGAACACAAAATTTGGAGTAAAACCTAAAGAAAAAGTATCTTCTTTTAAAATACTAAAATTATTGTTTTCATCTTGTTGCACAGAAAATTTTCTTTGTAAAATATTCTTATTATTGTAAACATTTAATAAAGACAACCCTATTTTTCCTCGCCAGTTTTTTGCCTCGTTAAAATTAAAAGAATAGGTGCCAGAAAAATCTAATTTATGGTAAACAGAAAGTCTGTTATTATTTATCGTTTCATAAATAATTTGATTGTTCTCATCTAAACCTTTATGATTTGTGTACGGAACACCTGTTCTTACATTCCAACCTAAAGAAAAGTTATAATGCCTTATTTTTAAATTATGAGACCATAAAAAATTATGGCGTATGTCTGTGTTTCCAGAAAAAGAATTCCCATTATTTATAGAATCAAAAATAAAATTTACATCACCAAAACTGTAACTAAACCAAGAACTATAATTTTTCCACTTTTTTTGTAGTAAAAAATCTATACCAAAAACCGTGTTTTTTCCTTTAGAATAATTTTCGCTTGTTGTTAAAAAACCTTTACTTAAAGAAGTTAAACCTGTTATATTTTTGTAATAAAAATCAACATCTAAAAACCAATTATTTTTTTTATGTAAAAACCCTAAAGTAAGCTGTCTGCTTTTTAAGATCGGAATATCAATATTATTAGACAAAGCCCAAAGCTGATTTTCTAAACCAAAATCTGCGGTTGAGAATTCTAATAGTTGGCTAATATTTTGTTGTTTAAACTCTACAGAGCTCTTTAGCCAAAAATTAGAATTAATTAAAACTTGTGTAAAAATTCTGGGCGCTAAAAAAAACGTATTTGTTAAAGAAAAATAATTACTTCTTAAGCCTAACTGTAAAGTAAACTTCTCGTTATTTTTATACTTATATTCTGCAAAAACTGCGTGTGTATTGTTTTGGTTTGTTTCATTTAAAAAATAATCTAAATTCGGTTCAGACTCATCTGTACTTTCTAATTTATAAGAAACATTACTTTTATTGTACTGATATCCAACATTATAAACCTCTTTAAAATTGCTTTTTATTTGAAGCTTCGTTTCAAAATTTAAATCGTTAATTGTGTTAAACTTAGTTCTTTTTTGATCTTGATTTTCTTCTAAAGCCTCTTCTGTAAAGTTATAATTTAAGTCGTAATTAGAATAATAAAAACTTGTTTCTTGTATTAACTTTTCAGTCCAATTTCGAATCCATTTACTGCTAAATCCTTGATTATTTATAGCTAATTTATCCTTGGTTTTATAAGTGTTATCTGTTACACCAAAGTTATGCTGTAAATTATTTTTTACAAACAATTGATTCATCACAATTTTATCTTTTTCAGATGGCTTGTATGTTATTTTACTATTAAAATCGTAAAAGTAAAAATTTGTATTAGAGAGTAAATTACTGTCTGCAAAAGCTGTATTATTTGCAATAGCTGTATTTTGAAAAACTTTTTTTGATAATTTTTTAAATGTACTTGTATTAAATAGGTCTGTTATAGACCTTCTTACAGAAAAAGAAAAACCTATTTTTTTACTTAGTTTTAATTTTAAAAAAGCGTCTGTTTGCGTTAAATTAAAACCAAAACCACCTACTGTTTTATTACTAATTTCGTCTTCAGTTTGTATATCTATTACTCCAGAAATATGATTGCCATATTTAGCTCCTGCACCACTTTTAAAAACTTTAATTCTATCTGTAATATAAGGGTTAAAGGCAGAAATCATTCCAAAAAAATGAGCAGAATTGTACATCTTAATTCCATCAAAGAGAATTAAATTTTGATCTGGTGTTCCTCCACGAATATGCAAACCTGCAGCTGTTTCATTTGGACTATAAATACCTGGTAAAAGTTGTATACTTTGCAAAACATCTGGTTCTGTTAAACCTGGTAAAAGAGCTAATTTTTTTGTTGAAATTTGAATAAATCCATCTTTGGTTTTATCAATTCCTTGAGTTAAGTAATTGGTGATAAAGATTTCGTCTAACAAAGACTTTTGTTCTCTTAAGTAAAGTTTTTTACAAGGCTTTATTAGTAAGTTTTTTGTTGGAATAAGTATATTTTTATAGCCCAAAAAAGAGATTTTTAAAGTGTCGTTTTTTGTTAATGAAGCCAATTGGAAATAGCCTTCTTTGTCTGAGACAGTTCCTATTGGTTTTGATGTATAAATAATAGAAACACCTTCTATAGGTTTTTGTGTTTCAGCATCATAAACAACGCCACACATAAGAGATTTTTCGTCTTTATTTTTATCAGAAACTATAATATATCTCTGCAATACTTTTTGAAAAAATAGCTGAGTTTTAGACTGAATTTCTTGTAGAGCTATGTCTAAAGATTTACCCTTTAAATTAATAGAAATAAATACTTTATCTACTAAATTATCTGAAAACGAAAATTTAACTTGGTGTTTATTTTCTAAGCTTAAAAACACTTTTTTTATAGGTGCATTTACAAATTCTTTTTCCTGAGATATCGTTGAAAAAACAACAAAAAGACACATAAAAAGTATAAGAAATTGTTTTTGCATTTATTGGTTCTCTAACAATACTGTTTTATCATCTTTAAAGATAACACCTATTTTCATAGGAACAAAAACAGTTTGTAAAGCAACTTCTAAATTACTGTGCGTAAAACTTCCTGTAAATCTTTTATTGGTATCTATTTTAGAGGTGTTTATAGTAATGTTGTATTGGTTTTCTATAGCATCTATAACAAATTGCAAAGGCATGCTGTTAAAAGAAGTTTCTCCATTTATCCAAGAAGGAGATGTTTTCATAGTATTCCACTTTTCTATCTTAGTTCCAATTTGTCTAATTGCTTTTCCTTTTGTTAAAATATTGGTTTGGTTTTGGTGTTCTGTTTTTACTTTTCCTTCAAAACAAATTACTTCAAAAAGGTTTTTAGAAGTTTTAACGTTAAATTCAGTTCCTAAAACAGTGATGTTTCCTTGTTGTGTTTCTACGGTAAAAGTACTTCCTTTTTTAACTTTAAAAAGAGCTTCTCCTTCTAATTTAATTACTCTATTTTTTTTCCAATTTTTTTTCTGATAACTAATTTTTGATTTAGAATTTAGCAGTATTTTAGAGTTGTCTGGTAATATAATTGTTAACTGTTCTCCAAAATCTGTTGTAATTTTTTTAGAAAGATTTACAAAATAAAAGAACCCAAGCAAAAGAGCTATAGAAGCAGCAACAGCATACCAAGCCCTAAAAAGAGGTACTACTTTTTTTTCTTTTTGTAAATTAGTTTTAGCTAAAATTTCTTTATAAATTTTGTCTTTATTAAACTTAGGTGGGATTAATTCTGATGATTTTTCTGCTATTTTTTTGTAGAGTAAAAAATCTTCAGAAGCTTCAAAACTGCTTTTTTCATCTTCAGTAAGCTCATTGTTTAACCAACGAGCTAAAAAAGTATCTGGGTAATTTTTATCCATAAATATTCTTTTTTTTAATAAAACATGTAAATAACAATTTACCCTACAACTTTAAATTCCCAATTTTTTTTCTAAGTGTATGTAAAGCTAAACTCATTCTTTTTTCCACGGTTTTAATAGAGATGTTTAAAAGTTCTGCTATTTCTCTGTATTTTTTTTGGTCAATTCTATTCAACAAAAAAACCTCTCGTTGATTATCTGGTAAATCTGCAATTGCGTTTTGTAGTTTATGCATAAACTCTTTTTCTTCTAAAAGAAATTCTGGGTTTTCATGAGTAGAATGAATTCTGCTTTTTTGCTGATGCTTTAAGACCACTTTTTTGTGCGCATAATCGTTTAAAAAAAGATTATTAGTTACTGTAAATAAAAAAGATTTTGCTTTTTCTAACAAAACTTTGGCGCAGTTTTTCCAAAGTTTTACAAATGCTTCCTGAACAAAATCATCTGCTGCAGCTTCATTTCCGCATTTATAATATATAAAGTTTCTTAAAGTTTCTGCCTCTTTAATATAAATTTTTTCAAAAACTTTAGGCTCACAAATAGATGCTGTTTTTTCCATTAAAAACAAACTTATTAAAAAAAAGTATAGGGTTAAACAATTTTATCTTGTTTAATAGCTACAAATACAATTTTTTAATATATAAAATCAAATAATTATGAAAAACCTTAAAAATTTAACTTGGGTAATCGTATTTTCAATTTCAATAGCAATATTTTATTCGTGTAATAATAACGATGACGATTTACTACTTGAAAATAATATTGTAGAAAATGGAAATGATAAAGATATAAACTCTAATAACAACCAACAAAGCGATGGAGATGGAGAAATTACATTATATAAAGTAGCCAATGGAAACATTACTAAAGTTACTGATTATAAGGTGTCTGGAGTAGATTTAGATTTACAAAAAGATGTTAAAAAACACAATGAAATTTGGGATTTAGTTAGAAAAATAGTTCCATTAAATCAACTAAAAAAAATGACTGAATTTATGATTTATAATGGAGAAAAATCTGGAAGTGCTGGATATGTTACAGAAAGAAAAGCAGATTTAAGCGAGTGGCAAATGGGTATTGCAATTAATTTTGCTTATGAAGGAGGGTTTAATTATAGGGGAGAATTGGCGTATACGATTATTCACGAATTTGGTCATATTTTAACGCTAAATGATGTTCAGCTAAATGCTTCTATAGCTGAAGCAGATTGTAAAAACTTTTATCCAAGTGAAGGTTGTGCTAAAGAAAACTCATATATCAACGAATTATATCAAAAATATTGGAAAGACATTAAAGACGAACACAATAAAGCGCAAAATAGTCAAGAAGAACAAGAGAGTTTTTACAATAAATATAGTGATAGATTTGTAACCAATTATGCATCTACAAACCCAGGAGAGGATATCGCAGAGGTCTTTGCAACTTTTGTAACCAAAAAAGAGAAACCTTCTGGGGCCACTATTGCAGAAAAGAAAATGCTTTTAATGTACAACAGAAAAACTTTGGTTGATTTTAGAAACCACATCAGAAAAAACCTAAACTTAAGAGGTAAAGGAAATGCACAATCTTTTATTCTACCAGAACCTGGTTCTTGGAAACAAGCAAAAACCTTTGGAAACTCTAAAAAAACAAAATGTAGACATTAAGCAATACAAATTATGAAAAGTTCAGTTTTATATATTTTCTTTTTATTTGTTATTGGATGCTCATCTAACAAAAACATTGAAAATAAAGAAGTAATTTATTATGGAAAAACAGCTTGTTTAGGGAAATGCCCTGTGTTAGACATCTTTATTTATAAGGAAGGAATAGTAATTTACAACGGAATTAAAAATGTAGAAAAAAAAGGGAAACATCGTTTTAAAATTTCTAAAAAAACATTTCAAGAAATTAAAAATGAAGTTGCTAAAATAGATTTTAACACAGTTTATACTGAGGATTTAAAAAGAGATCTGCCTAAAACTATTATAAAAATAAATGGTAAGAAAGCCGTTTTTCAAAACCCAAAAAAAATAAAAAGAGTAGAAGAGCTATTTAATAAGTTAATTCTAAAAAATTAGAATAATAGTTTTGGGTTAGGTTAGTTTTGAAAGCTTACACATAATATAGGTGTAGGCTTTCTTTTTTTGTATTTTTGATAAAACTTATTTATAATGAATTTACTATCTAAACATCCAACAGAGGTTCTAACCTTACTTTTTTTAATCGTTACTTTTTTACAATCTGGAATTGACAAACTCTTAGATTGGAAAGGTAATGTGTCTTTTATCAGAGATCATTTTAAGAATTCACCCTTAAAAAAGAATGTTCCTTTATTGTTAGCCATTATTTTAGTAATAGAAATTATTGCAGGTGTTTTAATGGTAATTGGAGTTTATCAAATCTATACTTCAGGAGCAAAAGAAATCGCTTTATTAGGTGTAGAGCTTTCTGCTATCACTTTAATTTTCTTATTAATAGGACAACGTCTGGCAAAAGATTATGCAGGTGCGATGTCTTTAGCAGTTTATTTTATTATAACACTTTGGGGAGTATTTTTGTTAAATAGTTAAAACTTATTTATTAAAAATTTTTAATAGTTTTTTCTTATTAAAAAAGCTCTTAAAAACGCTTGTTTTAAGAGCTTTTTTATTTTAAACAAGTATATTTATCATTTAATGCTTAAAACTTCTTTCAATGCGTTTAAAAAGCATTTTTAATACTTTTTTAGCACATAAATTAAAGAAGAATACTCAGAAGTTGTTCTTGCCTTTAAGTTTGAAACGAAACCTCTGTAAAATGCTCTTATCGGATTTATTTTCCCTGTTTTATATTTCTCGCTCAAAAGAGAAACGTAATATGCATCAAATTTCATAGGAATGGTTTTTTCAACAATCATATTTTCTTCAGAAAAAATTTTATGAATAGAACACTGAGAAAAATGCCAAAGATGTCTTGGAACATCAAAAGCTGCCCAAAACTCTTTATAATATTTTGCATCGTAGCTTTTGTAATTAGGAACAGCTACAACCAACCTTCCGTTTTCAGAAAGTAGTTTATTTATTGTAGAAATATAATCAGACAAATTTTCAACATGCTCTAAAACATGCCAAAGAGTAATTACATCAAAATTATTATCTTTAATTTTATTTAAAGCATCATTCAAAAAAATTCCTTTATCTGTAGCTTTATTAATTGCACTAATATTGGTTTCTACCCCAGTTATATTCCAACCATTTTTTTTACATACGTTTAAAAAATCTCCAGTTCCTGCGCCAATATCTAAAATGGTTTTGTTTTGGTTTTTAAAAGAATTAATCAGCGATAATTTGTTTTTTAACGTAATGCTTTTTACAGATTGGTAAATTCTATCTAACAGTGTTTTTTTACTATCTGTATGAGAAATATAATCTTCACTTTGATAATAATTTTCTAAATCAACTGGAATTGGAGATGTTACCATCATATCGTATTCTGGATTAAACATTACTTCGTAAGTTTCTCCAGAAACGGTAAAATCTTTACAATTTAAGAAAGGTAGCAGCCCTTTTTGAAGTTCTCTTTTTTTCCCCATAATTTTTCTTTTTTAATAAATGTTCCACGAGGAACATTAGCAATTTTTTTCATAATTTATCTTCCCATATAAACCAACAACACAGAAATATCACTGGGGGAAACACCACTAATTCTACTGGCTTGTGATATTGATGTGGGTTGAATTTTACTCAACTTTTCTCTTGCTTCGAATGAAAGCGATTTTACTTTTTGATAATCAAAATGAGAAGGAATCGTAACGTTCTCTAATCGATTTAACTTATCCGCATTACTTTTTTCTTTTGCAATGTAACCAGAGTATTTTAAATGAATTTCAGCCTGCTCAATAATTTCTTGGTCAATATTATTATCTTCGATAAAAGTAGATAATTTTTTTACATCTTTAAAATCAGAAAAATCTAATTGCGGTCTTGCTGCAATTTTAAAAAGCTTCATAGATTGATTCACTAAAGCTAAATTTTTAGCTTCTAAAATCGGATTTATTTCTTCTTGTTTAACACTTGTTTTTTCTAAAAACTGAATTAATAAATCTGTTTTTCTTTGCTTTTCTATAACACGATCCATTCTTTCTTGTGAAGCTAAACCTAGTTCAAAAGATTTTGGAGTTAATCTTAAATCTGCATTATCTTGTCTTAACAATGTTCTATATTCTGCTCTTGATGTAAACATTCTATAAGGTTCTTCTGTACCTTTTGTAATTAGATCATCTATTAAAACACCTATATATGCTTCATTTCTTTTTAAAATAAAAGGTTGTTTTTCTTGTACTTTTAGAGCCGCATTTACACCTGCCATTAACCCTTGAGCCGCAGCTTCTTCATAACCCGTTGTTCCGTTAATTTGACCCGCAAAAAACAAATTCTGAATCAACTTGGTTTCTAAAGAATGTGTCAATTGTGTTGGTGGAAAATAATCGTATTCTATAGCATATCCGTATCTAAAAAACTTTACATTTTCAAAACCAGCTATTGAACGAATTGCTTTATCTTGAATGTCTTCTGGCAAAGATGTAGAAAATCCGTTTACATACATTTCGCAGGTTGTCCAACCCTCAGGTTCTACAAAAATTTGATGGCGATCTTTAGTTGCAAAACGATTTACTTTATCTTCTACAGAAGGACAATATCTTGGTCCAGTTGATTTAATTCTACCATTAAACATTGGCGATCTTTCAAAACCTTCACGTAACAAATCGTGCACTTCTGGGTTGGTATATGTTAACCAACAAGAACGTTGTTTTGTTAAATTTTTTGTGATTGGTAAATATGAAAACTTCTCGGTGTTTTCATCTCCTGGTTGTTCTGTCATTTTCGAATAATCTAAAGAACGTCCATCTACTCTTGGAGGGGTTCCTGTTTTCATTCTTCCAGCTTCAAAACCTTTTGCAACTAAGTCTTCTGTAATTCCTCTCGACGCTCCTTCACCTGCTCTACCTCCTCCAAAAGATTTATCACCTATGTGAATCAAACCATTTAAAAATGTTCCAGCAGTTATAACTACCGTTTTTGATTTAATTTCTAAACCTAAAGCTGTTTTTACTCCAATTATTTTATTTTCATCAAACAATAACCCATTCACAGAATCTTGATAAAAATCTAAGTTCTTGGTTTGTTCTAACATTGTTCTCCAGCATTCTGCAAACTGCATTCTATCAGATTGCGCTCTTGGACTCCACATAGCTGGGCCTTTAGATTTATTCAGCATCTTAAACTGAATCGCAGTTTTATCTGTAACAATTCCACTATAACCTCCTAATGCGTCAATTTCTCTAACAATTTGCCCTTTTGCAATACCTCCCATTGCTGGGTTGCAGCTCATTTGTGCAATGTTTTGCAAATTCATTGTAATTAATAAAGTGTGTGCACCCATATTTGCTGCAGCTGCAGCTGCCTCACTTCCTGCATGTCCTCCACCTACTACAATTACATCATAATTTATTGTAAATAAACTCATTTTTTTATAGTTCCACGTGAAACTTTATGTTTAAAATATTGATTATCAATCTTTTAAAAACTCTAAAGCAGTGTTTTCTTCATTTCTCATCTCTTCTTTTTCTGCTTTAGATTTATCTTTAAAACCCATAAAATGTAAAATTCCATGCATCATTACCCTATGTAATTCTTCATCAAAAGAAACATTAAAGTCTTGTGCATTTTCTTCTACTCTTTCTACAGATATAAAAATATCTCCTCCAATTTGTTTACCTAAAGTATTATCAAAACTAATAATATCTGTTAGCGTATCGTGTTGTAAAAACTTTACATTTAGTTTATGAAGATATGCATCATCACAAAAAATATAGTTAATCTCACCAACACTAAACAACTTCCATTTTAGAAATTGTGTAATTCGTTGCTCTAAAAATTCTTCATTTTTAAGTTTAAATGAAGTTTCGTAGTTAAAAGTAATCATAGCTACTCTTTCTGTTTGTCAGAAAAATATTCTCTAACTTTCTTTTTATAATTTTGCTGCAAAGGTAAGGATTGTCTATTTAATATCTCTGTTTGATTGTAAAACTGCTTTTTAAATTGAATTGCTTTAATGTTTCGCTTTTTAAACTCATTTTGATTTGTATTAGATTTACGCTTTTTATCTTTTCCTTGCTCTAAGGCAGCCTTATCTAATTTTAATAATTCGTAATTTAAGTTTTTCATTTTTTGGAGTGTGCCAGCATTGAATCCTTTTTCTAAAATTTCATTTTCTAAATCTTCCATCTTTTTTAACGCTTTTCTTGCTTCTGTATTGACACCATTTTCTCCTTCCTCAGATTTTCTGATCTGATTTTGCAACTCTTGTCTTAATAGACTTTGTTGTTTGTAAATCTCATAAATTTCTCCATCTAAATCATCATTAGAACCACCTTCTCCATTACCATTTTTTTTGCCATTTTCTCCAGTTTTGCCACTTTTTCCTTGCTTTCCTTTATCTCCCTTTTTTCCGTTCTCACCTTTTTTACCTTCTTTTCCTTGTTTGTCTGGTTTAATTCCTTTGCCTTTTTTCATTCCGTTTTTCATCATCTTTGATAGTCCTTCTTGTTTTTTTATCAAATCTGGTAAACTAAAACCACTTCCTTTGCCTTTTTTTCCTTTGCCCATTTTCATAGACATCGAATTTTTCATACTATTTAAAATATTACTTAAATAGTCTGATAAATTATTTACAGCAGTCATTACATAACGTTGGTTAGAAACACCGTTTGTGAATCTATTCTCAGAAAAATTTTCTAAGGATTGATCTAAATTGTAATGTGTTGTGGATAAAT
This sequence comes from Bacteroidia bacterium, assembly GCA_030427865.1. Lineage (GTDB taxonomy): Bacteria > Bacteroidota > Bacteroidia > Flavobacteriales > Flavobacteriaceae > Polaribacter. The sequence continues at coordinate 501,692 of JAUICK010000001.1, forward strand.
CGTCTTTAATTTTTGCAGAAATTTTTGGCAAACGCATAGACAAAACATACAAGCTATCGTCTATATGTTCAAAATAGGTTTTAAGTTGATTTTGTTTTTTTAAATCTTTACCAAAATCTGGATGCGAAGTTGAAGTTTCGCTAAACTTGTTCATTAAATTTTCTTGCTGAAAAGAAAATATGACCAAATTCTCTAAAATTTTGCGCAGGTCTTCCATATTTTCTTCCATAGACTCCCCTTCCATTTCCATCATCTGTTGTTGCATTTTAGCACTCATTTCTTTCATCTTTTTTGATGAATTCTTTTGATTCTTTTTTGCGTCAGATGATTTATTCTCTTTTAGATTTTTTTCTGATTTGTTCAACTCTTTATCTACTTCCTCTTTTTCATCATCAACATCTGGAAGCGCCATAGGTTCCTTTAACTTCTCATTATCTTTATTTAGTTCTTTGAGTTCTTCTTTAATTTGATTGAATTCTTTTGTGATTTCTTTTTGAGCCTCTAAAGTATTCTCTTTTTTGTTAGCTAAATCTTCTTGTTTTTTAGATAGTTTTTCTATTTTGTTAGCAATTTGCATTGTTTTTTGCTCCACATAAAACCGTTTGGTCAATTCTAAAATACGCTCTAAACTTCTTTCTTGCTGTTTATTTTGTTGTGCTAATTCTTTCGACTTTTTTAACAAATCGTCTTTATTCAGTTTTTCTGCCATTTTCTGGATTTCATCCAATAGCTTTTGCTGTCTTTGTAATTTTTTAAGTTCTTGAATTCGCTTTTTTAACTCCTCTTTTTTATTCTGAAGGTTTTCACTTTCTTCTTTCTTTTCATCTAAATTTTCTTGCAACTTATCTGTTTGGCGTTGCATCATTTGGTTGTATTGATTCTGACGTTCTATAAACTTCTGAATCTTCTTTTTATCATTCCAATTAATTTTTTTCTTACCCTGTAAATCTTTTTGAACCTTTTCTAACTCTTTTTGTTGCTTTTGTTGTTTGGCAATAGAGTTCTCTATATTATTTAGTGTGTTTTTCTGTTCTTGTAACAGTTCTTCTTCTACCTCTTCATCTGTTTTTTGGCGATAATTAAAAACTTTACTCTTCGTTTTTTTACTTCCGTTTACAGCATCATTATCAGAAACCTCAAAAAACATTTCGTAATTAAACCCTTTTTTTAAATTCAATCCATCTGGAAATTGATAAAAAAAGTTTTGAATATTTTCTTTAGTGATGGGTAAATCAAATGATTTTTTTTCATCAGAATTATCTTCATTATAATAAATAAGTTGAAGTTTTTTTAATCCATAATCATCAGAAATTTGTCCTGCAAAAAAAGCGGTTCCTCGTGAAATGCTATCAATATTTGTGGTGACAGAAATTTGTGGACTTTCATCTTTTATAACATCTACAGAAAACTGTAAATTTTCATAATCTTTTAAATTTTGATTAGAGGACGCTATGTTATAATTCAACGCTGTTCTAATTCGTTTTGAATAGGCAAATTCATTATCGTTTTTTACATCAAAAAGAGCTCTTGAATTGTTATTAATAAAAGCAACAGAATCTGTCTGATTTGTTTTTACTAACCAAGTAATAGTAGTGCCTTCTGGAACAATAATGTTTCCTGAATTCTGTACAGTTTCATTACGTTTTCTTAAATACCTTGGGTATTGCAACTCTAAAGAGATGTTGTTAATTGTAGGTGTTTTGATCAATTCAATTTGATAATCTTGAGATTGAATTCCGTTTGCTTCAACATAAAAACCAATAGATGATTGCACATCAGAAAACGTATAGGAAAACTTTCCGTTTCCGTTGTTTTGCAAATAATATTGTTGATTGTCAAATAAAATTTTAGCTTCACTTGGTAACACATTTCCTACAGTTTCTACTTGAACTGTTATCGGTTTTCCTTGAATGACTTTTAAAGTTGAATTGGTAACAGAAAACGCAAATGGCGCTGGTGGCGTATATGCTTTTTGATGATTTACCACGCGTTCAAAACTTTCAGAGAAAATAGTTTTATTTCCTGTAAATAAAGTAATTAACCATATTATAACAGGAATAACAGCATATTTTAAATATTTTTTGTTTTGTTTAAAATCTACAGCTTTTACAAACGGAATAGGTTGTAATTCTTCCGATTTCTGATGAATGCTTGCCAATAACAAATCAGTTGGATTCGCATTTTCTTTTAACTGTAAAACATTTAATAATTTGTCTTGCACTTCAGGGAAATGGCTTCCAATAATTTTTGAAGATTCTTCGTAAGAAATTCCTTTTTGTAATCCTATCAATTTAAAAATAGGAAAAGCTATAAAGCGTATCAATAAAAAAACTTCAACAACAATAAACAACCAAAATAATAGGGTTCTTGCAGTTGGTTTTAGCCATAAAAAGTATTCTAAAAAAAGCGTGAAAAACAAATACAAACAACCTAAAGACAAGAACATAATTACGCCCTTTATCAACTCGCTTGTATAAAACTTACGTGTAAATTGATGTAGTTTTTTTTCTATGTCTTTAAATCCGCTCATAATCAACTAATAAAAGTACTCTTTTTAGAATAAATTTAGCATCAAATAATTGTTAAAACGATTTTGTAAGTATATTAGAAGCATTACTACTAAGTTGTTATAAATTTTATAAAAATGAAACATCTAACAAAACTTTTATTCTTATTCATTAGTATTTCTGCCTTTTCACAAAGTCCTTGGACACAAAAAGAAGGTAAATTCTATACGCAATTGTCTTTCACAACAATTTCTAATTATACTACTTTATTTGGTGATCCAGATTACAGTAATTTTGGAAATTATACTGACAATACATTTCAATTTTATGGAGAATATGGTTTAAACGATAAAACAACTTTAATTGTAAACCTTCCTTTAAAAAATATTTCTATCAAAGATTTTGAAGATCCAAGAGTTCAATGTGTAAATTGTGCACAAGATTTCAAAAAAACCGCTTTAGGAAATATAGAAATTGGTATAAAACGTAATTTTTCTGACAAAAACTGGCTATTATCAGGACAAGTGTCTTTAGAGGTAAATACAAGTTCTTATGAGGCTTCATCAGGAATTAGAACTGGTTATGACGCTTGGACATTAACTCCTTTGTTTTTAGCAGGAAAGAGTTTTGGGAAAACATACCTACAAACTTTTGTTGGAGCGAATATTAGAACCAATAATTACAGCTCTAACTTTAAAGTTGGTGGAGAATTAGGCCATAAAATCTCGAAAAGTATTTGGGTTGTTGGGTTTTTAGATATTTCTAAATCCTTTAAAAACGGAAATATTGCCATACCAACTGAGAATACTTTTACAGGTTTGTATGTAAACGACCAAGAATATGGTGCTTATGGATTAAAAGGAATTGGAGAGTTTTCTAATAATTTTGGGATTACTGCAAGTTTTGCTAGCGCTTTCTTTGGTAATAATGTTCCTAAAAAAGCAGCGATTAATTTTGGGGTTTACAGAAAATTTTAGAGCGATTGCCTCGAATTCACGAATAAATCATACCAGAAACCTCACAAGATATGTGAGGTTTTTTGTTTTTTGATACATAAGTTTTCTAATCAACTATCAAATCATTCTAAAAACAGGCAATAATTTGTGAATTCGTGGCTATAATTTTTAAGAAAAAGTATCTTTGCGTCGTAAAAAACTAAAATAAATTTGTTTGTCATTTCGACTGAAATGGAGAAATCTAAAATAATTAAATACAAAGTGTAGATTTTTCAACTTCATTTCATTGCGCTCAAAATGACAATTAAAAAAACTTTAGAAAATCTTATTCAAAAATCAAGAAAAAATGGAATCTAATGTTCGTGTTCGTTTTGCCCCAAGTCCTACAGGACCTTTACATATTGGTGGTGTAAGAACAGCTTTATATAATTATTTATTCGCCAAAAAACACAACGGAACTTTTATTTTAAGAATAGAAGATACAGACCAAACGCGTTATGTTGCTAATGCAGAACAATATATTATTGATGCTTTAGATTGGTGTACTATTCCTTTTGATGAAGGCCCAGGAAAAAACGAAAAATTTGGTCCTTACAGACAATCAGAACGTAAAGAATTGTATAAAAAATATGCAGATGTATTAGTTGAAACAGGTTGGGCATATTATGCTTTTGATACTTCAGAGCAATTAGATTCTCATAGAAAAGGTCATGAAGCAGAAGGAAAAACGTTTATTTACAATTGGCACAACAGAGAAAAAGGGCGTTTGGTAAATTCTTTAGTTTTGTCTGATGATGATGTGCAAAACAGAATTAATGCGGGTGATAAATTTGTGATTCGTTTTAAAACACCACAAGATGAAACCTTGATTTTAGAAGATGAAATACGTGGAACCATAAAAATTGATACCAATACTTTAGATGATAAAATATTGTTTAAATCTGATGGAATGCCAACCTATCATTTAGCAAATATTGTAGACGATCATTTAATGGAAATTTCTCACGTAATTCGTGGAGAAGAATGGTTGCCTTCTCTCCCACTTCACTCTTTACTATACAGAGCTTTTGGTTGGGAATCTCCAAAATTTGCGCATTTACCTTTAATTTTAAAACCTATTGGTAAAGGAAAATTAAGCAAACGAGATGGCGATAAATTAGGTTTCCCTGTCTTTCCTTTAGAATATACAAATGAGGTTACGGGTGATGTTTCTCGCGGATATAAAGAAGACGGCTATTTTGCAGATGCCTTTATAAACATGTTAGCTTTTTTAGGATGGAATCCTGGAACAGAACAAGAAATTTTTTCTTTAGAAGAATTAGTAGAAACTTTTGATTTAAAACGCGTTTCAAAATCTGGGGCAAAATTTAGTCCAGATAAAACAAAATGGTTCAATCAACAATATATGCAACAGAAATCTGATAAAGAATTGACAGACTTATTTCTTCCTATTTTAACAGAAAAAGGAATTTCTAAAGACTCAGATTTTGTTTTAAAAGTAGTTGCATTAATAAAAGAAAGAGCTGTTTTTATAAATGATTTTTGGGAATTATCATCGTTCTTTTTTGAAACTCCAACTGAATATGATACTAAAAACGTAAAGAAAAACTGGAAGCCAGAAACTGGCTCGTTAATGAATGAGCTTATAGATGTAATTAAAGATATTGATGACTTTTCATCAGAAAACACAGAAAAAGTCATCAAAGAATGGATTTCTGGCAAGGAAATTGGTTTTGGTAAAGTAATGCAACCTTTACGTTTAAGTTTGGTGGGTAAATTAGCAGGACCTCATTTATTTGATATTATTTCAATGATAGGTAAAGAAGAAACTGTTAAAAGAATCCAAAACGCAATTAAAACACTTTAAATTATGAAAAACTTATTCATCCTTTTTATTATACTTTTTACTACTATTTCTCACGCGCAAATGAGAAACGGTATGCGTCAAAGACAATTGCCACAAACCCAACAAAGACAAGCACCTAAACCAAATTTTGAAGTAGAAAAATATCTTGGTATTGTTATTTACGACATTAAAAAAGCCGCAAAAAAATCTAGTATTAGACTAACTTCTAATGAAGGTAAAGCATTTTCTAATGCCTTAACTAAATACAATAAAGACATAAAAGACATTAAAAGAATTAATAGTTTTTTACTAAGAAGTACCAAAGAAATGGTTGAGAATTTCCAAAAAAAAGCAATGAAAACTGGAGATTTTTCGAATCAACCTAAAATGGTAAAAAAATTAAATGAAAACTTAAAACCCATTTCTGAAACCTTAAAGAAAGAAGATAAAGAGTTAGATAAAGTAATAAAAAAATTACTTTCTGAGAAGCAGTATAAAAAATGGATTAAGTACAATAAAAAGTTAAATAAGTTTTTTCATAAAAACCAATAATACAGTTTAATACCCAACTCTTTTTTTTATGAAATCTGTATTCGATTTGTCTGAAAACGAAATGAAATCTTATGGTTATAAGATTGTTGATGCCATTGTAAACCATTACAAAACATTAGAAGACAAAAAACCAATAACATCTGCATCAAGAGAAGAAATGGATGCTACTTTTTTAACTGAAGCACCTGAAGAATCTTCTAAACCAGAAGATGTTTTAGATTTTGTTTTAGACAACGTTATTCCTTACTCTAACATTACTGCACATCCTAAAATGTATTCTTTTGTTCCTGGTCCAAGTAATTTTATTAGTGCCATGTCAGATTCTATTGCCACTGGTTTTAATATTTTTTCTGGAGGATGGATGGTGTCTCCAGCTGCTGCAGAATTAGAAATAGTAACCATGAACTGGTTATTAAAAATATTTGGTTTTCCAATTAAAAAAGGTGGAGGAATTTTTACAAGTGGTGGTTCTATGGCAAACTTAACAGCTATTGTAACCGCAAGACGTATTAAATGCGGAGACGATTTTAGTAAAGCTATTATTTATCTTTCAGACCAAGCACATTCTTCAAATATAAAAGCAATTAGAGTACTTGGTTTTAAAAAAGAACAAATTAGAATTTTACCTACAGATATCGATTTTAAATTAAGTATTAATAAACTAAAAAACGAAATTGCTAAAGATCGCTTATTAGGCTTACACCCTTTTTGTTTTATCGCTTCTGCGGGTACTACTAATACTGGAACTGTAGACCCCTTACACGAAATTGCAGATATTTGTGAAGAAGAAAATTTATGGTTTCATATTGATGGTGCTTATGGTGGAGCTGCAATTTTATCAAAAAAAGGAAAAAAAGTTTTAAATGGTATAGATAGGGCAGATTCTTTAACAGTAGATCCTCATAAATGGTTTTATCAACCTTATGAAATAGGATGTTTATTGGTAAAAGATGCTTCTTGGTTAAGCAATACTTTTAGTGAAAAACCAGAATATTTAAGAGATATTGAAGGAAATGAATCTGAAATTAATTTTTACGACTACGGAATTCAATTAACCAGACGTTTTAGAGCATTAAAATTTTATATGTCTATAAAAACGTATGGTTTAGATGCGTTTAGAAAAGCAATTACTTACAATATAGAATTAGCAGAAAGAGTAGAAAAAATGCTAAGAAAAAGTAAAAATTGGGAAATTATTTCACCAGCTACACTTGCGGTAATAAACTTTAGATACAATCCTATACATTTAAATTTTTCTGAAAAAGAATTAGATACTTTAAATCAAGAAATATCTAAACGTATTTTAGCATCTAAAGAAGCTTTGCTAGTAACTACTGTTTTAAGTGGACAAATTGTGCTTAGAATGTGTTTAATAAATGCAAAAACATCTATAGAAGACGTTAAAGACACTTTAAAATTATGTAAACACTTTGCAAAAAAAATTCTTACTGAAAAAACGTAACATTTTAAGTAATATTACTACATATAAGTACTTAATCTTTTAAGTATCTTTACATAAATCTATTATTAACTTAAAAAAATTTACGATGCCATCTTTTATACCTATTATTATTGTACTTACTGTTTTAGTTGTATTTGCCGCTTTTTTTATGGTAAAACAACAAACTGCTGCTATTATTGAGCGTTTTGGAAAATTTCAAAGCATTCGTCATTCAGGGCTTCAAATGAAAATCCCTTTAGTAGATAGAGTTGCTGGAAAATTAAGTTTAAAAATTCAACAATTAGATGTAATTGTAGAAACCAAAACTTTAGATGATGTATTTGTAAAACTAAAAGTTTCTGTGCAATACAAAGTAATTAGAGACAAAGTTTACGATGCATTTTACAAATTAGATTATCCGCATGATCAAATTACTTCTTATGTTTTTGATGTGGTGCGTGCAGAAGTGCCAAAAATGAAATTAGACGATGTGTTTGTTAAAAAAGATGATATTGCCATAGCTGTAAAATCTGAATTAAATGATGCAATGATGACCTATGGTTACGATATTATTAAAACCTTAGTAACAGATATAGATCCAGATGCACAAGTAAAAGAAGCCATGAACAGAATTAATGCTTCTGAACGTGAAAAAATTGCTGCTCAGTTTGAAGGTGATGCACAACGTATTTTAATTGTAGAGCGTGCCAAGGCAGAAGCAGAAAGCAAACGTTTACAAGGACAAGGTATTGCAGACCAAAGGCGTGAAATTGCTCGTGGTTTGGAAGAATCTGTAGAAGTGTTAAACAAAGTAGGAATTAACAGTCAAGAAGCCTCTGCTTTAATCGTAGTTACCCAACATTATGATACATTACAATCTATTGGGCAAGAAACCAATAGTAATTTAATCTTATTACCAAACTCTCCTCAAGCAGGAAGTCAGATGTTAAATGATATGGTAGCAAGTTTTACAGCAAGCAATCAAATAGGTGAAGCCATGAAAAATGCCAAACCTAAAAAAAAGAATAATGAATAAACAATTATTGTTAATTCTTAGCCTTTTCTTTAGTTTATCTTTTTTTTCTCAAACTAAAGAAGAGGCTTTACGAGATGCTAACATTACTGCCAAAGCTACTTTAAATTCAGATTTTAAAACTGTTTTGAAATATACTTACCCTAATGTTGTAGAGATTATGGGAGGCAAAGAAAAAGCCCTACAATTAATTTCTAAAACAATGGAAACAATGAAAAAAGAAGGGTTTATTTTTAAATCTTCTGACGTTTTAGAAGTGTCTAAAATTGTAAATGAACAAAATCAAATAAGATGCTTTGTAAAAAATAAAAATGTGCTGGTTTTTAATCAAGTAAAAATAACCTCAGACTCTTATTTGTTAGGTATTTATAATGAAGAAACTAAAGTTTGGAACTTTATCGAAGCTAAACAGTTGTTTAGTCCTTTTATGAGTACAGTATTACCAGATTTTAAAACCAGTTTAGTAATCCCTCAAGGAACAATGAAAACCGAAAAAATTTGAGTTTAGTAAAATATTATTTATATTTAGTTGAAAACCTATGATATAAATGCAATTCTTATACTGGTTAAAAAAGCCATATTTTTTTATTAATTCTATAAAATTCAACTGTTTACTATCTTTAGGGGTTGGTTTATTTGTTTTTCTTTTTCTCTTCATTTTTCAACCTTTTGGTATTACAAGTGTTCTTAACAACAAACTTTTGTATACAGGAGGTTTTGGTTTGGTTAGTTTTTTTACAACTTCATTTTATTTTGTTTTAGTTCCGTTTGTTTTTAAAGATTTTTTTAAAGATGAAAAATGGACTGTTGGTAAAAATGTTTCGTTTCTATTTCTTTTAGTATTTACAATTACTTTAGCCAACTATTATTACAACTCTTTTGTTCAAAATACAGCAAATATGTTGTTATTAACACTTAGAGAATTCTTCTTATTTACGTTTTCTTTAGCAATTTTTCCGGTAATTATATTTACTTATGTAAGCGAGAGGTTATATCGAATTCATAGAAAAAAAACATCTTCAGAAATTATGAAATTTAAAATTTCTAATATTAAAGAAGAAATAAACGATGAAATTAAAATTTTTGGAGATAATAAAAAAGAAACTATAACTTTTAACATAGATAATTTAGTTTACATAACTTCTCAAGGAAATTATACTAGTTTTTTTCTTAAAAAAAATGAGGGTTTAGAAGAAAAAATTATTAAAAATACATTATCTAATATTCAAAAAGAATTTTTTAAGAACCCTAATATTATACGATGTCATAAATCATATATAGTAAATTCTAAGTATATGAATTCTATTTCAGGAAATGCAAGAGGGTATTATTTAGAATCTAACTTAATTTCTATTCAAATACCTGTGTCAAGAAATTTTAATAAAAATAATCTTAAAAATTTAGTTTCTTAACTTCTATGAAAAACATTATATCTTGGTTAAAAACACCTTATTACTTTAATCCATCAATAGCGTTTAAATTAAAAACAAGCTTTCTTTTTGGTTTATTTACATTTGTATTTCTTTATATTTTTAAACCTTTTACCTTAGCTTCTTTAAAAGTTATTTTATTTGAATACACCTTAGGTATTGGTATAATAACTTTTTTAGGTTCTTTTTTTGCATTATATGTGCCTCCTTTATTTTTTAAAGATTTTTTTGATGAAGATAAATGGACTATTGGAAGAAATATTATTTTTACAATTGTAACTATCTTTTTTCTTGGATCTATCTTATGGTATTTTGGAGATGTTTATAAGAGAGAAAAAGGTATTACTAATATTAGTTATTTAGACTTCTTACTTTATACATTTCTTGTTGGTACAATACCTGTGTTTTTAGTCATTTTTACGAATGAAAAAAATGTAAGAGAAAAAAGAGAAAAAAGAGCATCAGAAATTCTTACTCAAAAAAAGAAAAGAGTATTAGAAAAAGAAAAAACTCTAAAGAAAGAAATTAAAATTTATTCAGATAATCAAAAAGAATATTTAACAATTAATATTAAAAATCTTGTTTACATAACTTCTCAAGGAAATTATGCCAGTTTTTTTATAAAAAAAGATGAGAATGGTTTAAGTGAAAAAATACTTAGAGTTACGCTAGCTAAAATTGATAAACTACTTGACAACTATCCAAATATAATTCGTTGTCATAAATCTTATATTATAAATTCTAATTTTATTTTAGATATCAAAGGTAATGCAAGAGGGTATTTATTAAAATCTCAATTTGTTGCTTTTTATATTCCTGTTTCTCGGAGTTTTAGCAAGCAATCTTTGCAAGGTTTATTAAATTAAGTTGTTCCCATTCATCCCAAAATAGCTAAAAACCTTCCTGTTTATAACAAATTTTTGAAATATATATTTTTGAAATATATATTTGCTTTGTAAAAATTGAATTAAAAATTTTGGGGGATTTTTTTAATTTAAAAAACTAAAAGCTCAACTTGTATTTACAAATTGAGCTTTTTTTATGGTATAAAAAGTTATTATTTCTTTTCTTCTAACTTTTCTTCTGGATCTTCTTTAGCAGCATTTTTAAATTCTTTAATTCCGCTACCTAAACCTCTCATTAATTCAGGAATTTTTCTTCCTCCAAATAGTAAAAGAATTACCACAACAATAATAATAATTTGTGGACCACCAATCATTCCGAAATATATAGCTAAACTGTTCATTTTTTTTATTTTATTATCACAAAGATACAAAAAAGGTTATTATACATATTGTTTAATACGCTATACTAATTTCTTTTTTGAATAATACCACCTATAACTTTTTTATCTTTGATAACTTCTGGATTTCCTTTGTAAAAAATAGAACCTCCAAAACTTACTTTTGCATTTAGGGTTTGTCCTGCTAAAATTTCTGCTTTAGCTCCTGTTCCTGCTTTAACAGTAGAGTTTTTAGAAATTTTCATATTAAACCCATGGTAGGTTCCGTATAAATCTAAATCTACTTCTTGATTGTTAGCAGAACCAGACAGTTTTACAATGCCTCCAGAAGAAGTTCTTACCTTTAAAAACTTCAGTGTAGAAGTTAAGTTTATAAATGCTCTTTCTTGCGCATTTACTTCCAATTTTTCTTGATTAATATCTTTTCCAGTAATTGTAGCACCTTCATTAGCATCTATTACAAGAATATCTTTATTGTAAAATAACTTAACTAAAACCTTTCCTTCTGCAGCATTTTCAGAGGGTTTAATAGAAAATTTTAAAGATATTTTTAATGTATTATTTACATTTTTAATTTTAACTTTTTCAGATTTCTCTCCCGTAATTTCTAATTTTTGAGTATCAGATTTTATTAATTCTACTTCGATTCCGTTATAAACTTTTAGAGTAGAAAAATCTCCTAAATTTTTGGTGATTTTAGATTGTGCTATTACTGTTAAATTTAAAAGTAAAATGTATATAAAAACTATTTTTTTCATATTATTTAAAAGTTTGATTTAGATACTTAAATCAATAAGTATACCACTATAAAGACTTTTTTTGTTTTTTATTGTGACAAAGGTGGATAATCTATATTAATCAAATCGTTAATTCTTTTTTAAATACTACCAACTTTTACAGCTGTTCCAGTAATAGAAACTAACAATGTAGAAGAATTAGCTAATGGCTCTACATCTAATTTTATACCCACTATTGCATTTGCACCTAATTTTTTAGCATTGTCTCTTAAATTCTGAAAAGCTTTTTCTTTAATACTTTCTAAAGCTAAACTATATTTTTCGTAATATTTAGACATGCTAAACATATCTTTAAAAGACATTTTTGTACCATTTATAGTATAGGTAGAATCGTAAGCAGTACCTGTTACAATACCTAAATAATCTACTATTTTAAAATTTTCTATGTTGTTTGTTGTTGTTAAAATCATGTTATTTTTATTTTCTTGTAGGGATTTCTATAATATTAAACCAAAAAAGTATTAAAAAAATTATAATTAATAATGGATAAATCTTGTTTACAACAAAGTAACTAATCTTATAAAAGTTATCATAAAAATGTAAAAGTTTTTCGTTTTTATTGCTAATACGTTTTCTAATATTCTGACTCGTTTTCTTTCTGAAGAAAATCAAAACAGGTATAGATAATAAAAAAAAGAAGCTTAAAATTAATTTTTGAAATATCATTACTCATACAAATTAATCTTCAATTAAATTAAAATCTAAATGTTTGCGTTCTAAATCGGTCTTTTTTACTTGCACTTTTACACCATCTCCAAGTTGATACAAATGTTTGGTAGATTGCCCAACAATTGCATATTGTTCTTCATCAAAAATATAATAATCGCTTTTTATATCTCTAATTCTAACCATTCCTTCGCATTTATTTTTGGTAATTTCAACGTAAATTCCCCATTCTGTGACACCAGTAATTACACCATTAAAAACTTCATCTTTATGATCTTGCATATATTTTACTTGCATATATTTAATAGAATCACGCTCTGCTTTACTGGCTAATTCCTCACGTTTAGAAGAATGTTTACACTTTTCTTCATAAACATCTTGTTTTACGCTATTTCCGCCATCTAAATAATGTTGAAGTAATCTATGTGTCATAACATCAGGATAACGTCTAATAGGTGATGTAAAATGGCTGTAATACTCAAATGCTAATCCATAGTGACCAATATTTTGAGTAGTATATACAGCTTTAGACATAGAACGAATTGCTAAAGTCTCTATCATATTCGATTCTGCTTTCCCATGCACATCACTTAATAATTTATTTAAAGAATCTGAAGTAGATTCTTTAGTATTGGTATTAATTTTATACCCAAATTTACTGATGATGTTTTGCAAAGACGCTAATTTTTCAACATCTGGTTCATCATGCACTCTGTAAATAAAGGTTTTGTTTGATGGCTTCCCTCCTTTTGATTTTCCAATAAATTCAGCTACTTTTCTATTCGCTAACAACATGAATTCTTCAATGAGTTTATTAGCATCTTTCGCTTCTTTAAAATACACTCCAACAGGATTCGCTTCTTCATCTAAATTGAACTTTACTTCTACTCTATCAAAAGAAATTGCACCTTGTTTCATCCTCTTTTTTCTGAGGATTTTAGCCAATTCATCTAATTTTAAAGTGGCTTCTACAATAGCATCATCTACTGTATATTCTTGTCCTGTTAAAGAAACATTTGATGGAATGATATTGTTCTTATTTTCGATGATTGCCTGAGCTTCTTCATATGCAAAACGTTTGTCTGAATACGTAACTGTTCTACCAAACCATTGATTGATAATTTGTGCTTTTTCGTTAATTTCAAACACAGCAGAAAAAGTTAATTTTTCTTCATTCGGTCGTAAAGAACACACACCATTACTCAACATTTCTGGTAACATGGGTACTACTCTATCAACTAAATATACAGATGTTGCTCTGTCATAAGCTTCATCATCTAAAATGGTTTTTGGTTGTACATAATGAGATACATCTGCAATATGAATTCCTATTTCATAGTTCCCATTTTCTAATTTTGTAAATGATAATGCATCATCAAAATCTTTAGCATCTTTTGGATCTATGGTAAACGTTAAATCGTCTCTCATATCTCTACGTTTGGCAATTTCATCTTTGGTAATTTCTATAGAAAGCGTTTCTGCATCTTTTTCTACTTCTTCTGGAAATTCGTAAGGTAAATCATACTCTAATAAAATAGAATGCATTTCTGTATTATGATCTCCTGGTTTACCTAAAACTTTGGTAATTTTTCCAAACGGATTCTTCGATTTTTCTGGCCAATCAGTAATGGTAGCTTGTACTTTATCTCCGTGTTCAGCGCCATTTAATTTGTTTTGCGATATAAAAATATCTGCATACATTTTATTACTATCTGGCAATACAAATCCAAAGTTTTTACTCATTTGTAAAACACCAACAAATTCTGTTTTTGCACGCTCTAAAACTTCTACAACATCTGCTTCTAATTTGTTAGATCTTCGTTTTTTATACACATAAACTTTTACAGTGTCGTTATGTAACGCTTTACCTAAATTAACATTTGGCACAAAAATATCATCTTCGTAATCATCAGAAATAAAATATCCATTTCCATTAGATGTAGTATCTATTTTTCCAATAGAATACTTTCGGTCTTCGTTAATTTGATATTTACCTCTATCTATTTCTTTAATTTTTTTGGTAGCTGTTAGTTCTGCTAACTTTTTTAAAACTTGGGTTTTTCCATCGGTATCAGAAATTCCTAATTGCGCAGCAATTTGTTTGTAATTGTAAAACTTATCACTGTCTTGGTTTAATATTTTAAATATATTTCGGGTTAAATCTTTAATAACTTTACCTTTCTTTTTATATATTTTTTTCTTCTTTCTTGTCATTTATTCTTACTTCTATTTATTCTTGCAAAATACAATTCTTACAATTTACTTTTATTAAAAAAATGTTATGATTCTATTTTGTATTTTGGTTGATTATTAATTTTATTTTATGTCTAATTCTTGGTTTTTAATTGTAAATCCTACCTCAGGAAATCGGAATTTTTCGAAGCAGTGGAAGGAAATTCAGCAAATTTTAAAACTCAAGAAAATTAACTATTCTTTTGTTTTTACACGGTATTCTAAACACGAAATTGAATTGGTGCAAAGAGCAACTCAACAAGGTTTTAGAACTATTATTTCGATTGGTGGAGATGGAACACTACATCATGTAGTTAACGGAATAATGCTGCAAACATACATAAAAACTTCGGATATAACTATTGGCGTAATTCCTTTAGGAACTGGAAACGATTGGATAAAAACGTATCACATTCCGAATTCTATTGAAAAAGCAATTGAAATCATCCTCAGAAAAAAAACCATTTTACAAGATATTGGTGTTATAGAAACAGATGATAAAAAAGTACATTATTTTAACAATGTAGCAGGTTTAGGGTATGATGGTTATATTGTAAATAAACTAAAATCTTTAAAAAAATTAGGGGGAATTTCTTATGTTTTAGCAGGTATTTATGGTTTGTTATTTTATAAAAAATCAACTTTTAAAATTTTATTTGATGATGAAACTATAGAAACCAATTGTTTGATGACAATTTTTGGTATTTGTAAATTTTCTGGTGGAGGTATGCAGTTTACCAAAGATGTAAACACTAAAGATGGTTTATTAGATATTACCATTGCTAAAAATTTAAATTTGTTTGATTTAATCTTTAATCTTCCAAAATTATATTCTGGTAAAATAGTACATCATAAAAAAGTAGCAACTTATAAAACCAAAGAAATTAAGGTAATTCCACAAAACTCAAAACCATATATACAAGCAGATGGAGAATTGATTGGATCTGGAGAAGTGAATGTAAAAATTCTACCAAAAGTATTACAATTTATTATTTCTTAAAGTTTTCTTAAAAAAATTGTAACGTTTTCTAAATTAGTACGTCTTTATAGTAAGAACAACCTATTTAGAGATGAAAAATCTACGTAAAATTATCGTTTTATTTGCTGTTATTTTCTTTACAGGGATAGCTGTAACTGTGATGACGGTAAATTCTTCTTTAAATAAAACAGAACCACCAACAAAAGCTTCAGAAATTCAAAAAGACACTACTTATCTTTTAAAAGCTGAAAAGAAAACTGAAACGGTTTAAATTCTATTTTACTTTTTAAAATTTACCTTTCTTTATTTTTTATACTTATCAACATTTTATATTATATGTATTTTTCTTTTATAAAATTTTTAAAAACTATAATGTTTATAATAGCATGTGAATAGTTACTATAAAAAAGTTACTTTTTATTTCTATAATTAAGTTATTAAAAATCATTGACATTTTATAAGAACTTTAACCACTTAAAAATCAATCTAAAAATAGAGTTATTAACATAAGTTATAAACAGGTATTAACCTTTTTTTATTAATAAATAACACTACTTTTTATGTAAATAAATTGTAAATTTTCTGTTGATAAACTTTTATCAAAAACTAAAAATAAAATTTGCATATGTTAAGCTCTTCCCTGTATTGTAATAATAATTAGAACTACCAAAAAAAGTTTCGAGTTTTTAATGATAAGTTCTTAACATTAGCTTAATATACCTAAATACTTTAAAAATAAGGAGTTATTAAAAATAGATAAATTAATGTTGTTTATAACTGTTCATAACCGCTATTTTCTATATTTTTGTACTATACAACACAATTAAAATCAACAAATTATGACAATTGCCATAGGTAATGATCACGCAGGTACAGCATATAAATTCGAAATTATAAAACATTTAGAAAAAAAAGGGTATTCTGTTCTAAATTTTGGAACTGATACCAATAATTCTATGGATTATCCTGATGCAATTCACCCAACAGCAAATGCAGTAGAATCTGGTAAAGCAGCATTAGGTATTATTTTATGTGGTTCTGGTAATGGAGCACAAATGACTGCTAACAAACACCAAGGAATTAGAGCTGCTTTATGTTGGAATAATGAATTGGTTGCGTTAACAAGACAACACAATAATGCAAATATATTAACCATTCCTGCGCGTTTTGTGTCTTTACAACAAGCATTAGGTTTTGTAGATATATTTTTAACTACTGATTTTGAAGGTGGAAGACACCAAAATAGAGTTGATAAAATTTCTTGTGTTAGGTAGAAAATAAATTTTAAACCTGTCATTTCGATTGAATTTTCGAAGAATGAGAAAATTTGTATTTAGAAATCTTTAATTAACAATGAACTTCATTACAAAATCTTTCCAAGAGTTAACAATAACAGAGTTGTATCAAATACTACAATTACGTTCTGAAGTTTTTGTAGTAGAGCAAGATTGTGTCTACCAAGATTTAGATTTTAAAGACCAAAAAGCTTTACATATTTTAGGTTTTAAAAACAATAAAATTGTAGCGTATACTCGTGTTTTTAAAGCAGGCGATTATTTTGAAAACGCAAGTATTGGTAGAGTAGTAGTGGCTGCTTCAGAAAGAAAATTTGGTTATGGTTTTCATTTAATGAAAGCTTCTATAAAAGCGATAGAAGATCATTTTAATACAACAAAAATTACAATTTCTGCTCAAGTTTATCTCACTAAATTTTACAATTCTCTGGGATTTAATAAAATAGGAGAGGAGTATTTAGAAGATGGAATTCCACACATAAGAATGGATAAAAATTAATCATTCTTTTTAGTCATTTTATAAACTAAATATCCAAAACCAACTAAAAAGTGTAAAATAATTATTACTGCTGCTATATATAAAGTTGTATTAGAATTATCATTCATAGGTCAAAATTAGAAAGATAATTTTTCTTTATATGTGATAAATGTTACATGAATTTATCAACTTCAATAACACCACCAACTTCTAAGTTTCCTAACTCAATTTCACCAATTCTAACTCTCATTAAACGTAAAGTTGGAAAACCTACAGCAGCAGTCATTTTACGCACTTGTCTAAATTTACCTTCAGTTAAGGTAATCGAAATCCAAGAAGTTAGACCATGTCTATCATCTCTAATTTTTTGTATTCTTTGAGGAAAATTAGGTGTTTTAATTATAGATACTTTACATTTTTTTGTGATGTATTTTTTTCCATTAAAACCAATTTCTACCCCAGTTTTTAATTTATCTACTGCATTTTGTGTAATAATTCCATCTACTTGAACATAATACTCTTTTTCAATCTTACCTCTTGTTGTTATAAAATCGCTTACTTTTCCATCTGTAGTTAATAACAACAAACCTTCAGATTTTACATCCAGTCTGCCAATTGCCATAGTTTTATCAGGAAAATCATACAATTCTCCTAATAATTTTTTCTTTCTTTTAGTTTGGTTGTTAATAAACTGAGATAAGAACCCATAAGGTTTATAAATGATAAAATGTCGATGTTTTGTCATTAATTATTTTGATGTTAACAATACTACAAAAATGAAATTAAAATGTTAGGATTTTAAATGTAGTTTTTTGTAACTTGTCTCACTTTAAAAAATAGAAATTTCAAGATTATTTATGGCGACAGATAAAGAAAAACAAGCTAAATTAAAAGCACTGCAACTTACATTAGATAAGTTAGATAAGACTTATGGTAAAGGTTCTGTAATGAAATTAGGAGATGTGGTTACAGAAGATGTAGATGCAATTTCATCAGGCTCTTTAGGGTTAGATTTAGCTTTAGGAGTAGGTGGTTACCCAAGAGGAAGAGTTATTGAAATTTATGGACCAGAATCTTCTGGTAAAACAACATTAACCATTCATGCAATTGCTGAAGCTCAAAAAGCGGGAGGTATAGCAGCTTTTATTGATGCTGAGCATGCTTTTGATAAGTTTTATGCAGAAAATTTAGGTGTAGATATAGATAATCTAATCATCTCTCAACCAGATCATGGAGAGCAAGCTTTAGAAATTGCAGACAATTTAATTAGATCTGGAGCTATTGATATTGTGGTAATAGATTCTGTTGCAGCATTAACTCCAAAATCTGAGATTGAAGGAGAAATGGGAGATTCTAAAATGGGACTTCATGCACGTTTAATGTCTCAAGCATTACGAAAATTAACAGGTACAATTTCTAAAACAAATTGTACAGTTATATTTATTAACCAGTTAAGAGAAAAAATTGGGGTAATGTTTGGAAATCCAGAAACAACTACTGGTGGAAACGCATTAAAGTTTTACGCTTCTGTACGTTTAGATATTAGAAGAAGAACACAAATTAAAGACGGAGACAGAGTTATTGGAAACAGTACCAAAGTTAAAGTTGTAAAAAATAAAGTTGCACCACCTTTTCAAGTGGCAGAATTTGATATTATGTACGGACAAGGTATTTCTAAAGTTGGTGAAGTTTTAGACATAGGTGTAGAATTAGGTATTGTAAAGAAAAGTGGTTCTTGGTTTAGTTACGGAGAAACCAAATTAGGTCAGGGTAGAGATGCAGTAAAAGGTTTAATAAAAGATAACCCTGAATTAATGGAAGAGTTAGAAAGTAAAATAAAAGAAGCTATTGAAAATCAAGATTAAGTATTAAAAGTTCTAACTATTATTATTAACTGTCATAGAAGTAATCAATCTATGGCAGTTTTTTTATATTTATAAAAGATGTTTAAAGTATCTAACAACATACATTTAAAAGAAATTACACCTTTAGAAACCGAAACTCTTTTTAAGTTGATGCAAGAAATCTATCCTTTAGCATATACGCATTTTTGGATTGATGATGGAGATTGGTATGTAAAAACTCAATATGCTAAAGAGAATATTTTAAAAGAATTATCGCAACCAAATACAGAGTACTATTTTATCCTTTTTAATAATGAGGTTATAGGCAATTTTAGAATAATTTGGGATGAAAAATTAGAGGGTTTATTAGAAGAAAAACAAGTAAAATTACACCGTATTTATTTACATCAAAAAACACAAGGAAAAGGAATTGGTAAAACACTTCTTTACTTCTTTCTTGGTTAGAGCAAAAAGCACATCAAAAAGAATACACAGTTGTTTGGTTAGATGCTATGGATGAACAACCACAAGCATTTCAGTTTTATAAAAAACAAGGATATACCTATTTTTCTCATAGTTTTCTTCCTTACAAATTACTAGTTGATAAGTTTAGAAAAATGAGTCAGGTGTATAAAAAACTCTAAATTTATTCTTTAGACAATATTTTTACCAACCAAAGAATTAAATAAGCTCCAATACCAAAACCAGCTAATAATACCATTAAAACAAATAATATTCTTATATTTTTTGCTGTAAAATTTGTTTTTGTGCTTAACCATTCGCAAACTCCTAAAATCATAATTTTAATTTTTTTATTATTAATATTAGTTTAAACTCCTGTACTTCCAAAACCACCTGCTCCACGTTTGGTTTCAGACAAAATTTCTACTTCTTGCCAATTTACACGTTCGTGTTTTGCAATCACTAATTGCGCAATTCTTTCACCATCATTTACCACAAAATCTTCATTAGAAAGGTTTACTAAGATTACCCCAATTTCTCCACGATAATCTGCATCTACAGTTCCTGGAGCGTTTAAAACAGTGATTCCTTTTTTTGCAGCTAAACCACTTCTTGGTCTTACTTGCGCTTCAAAACCAATAGGTAAAGCTATAAACAAACCTGTTTTTACAATAGCTCTTTCTAAAGGTTTTAGAACCACAGGTTTATTGAGTTCAGCTCTTAAATCCATTCCTGCAGCTCCTTCAGTTTCGTAATTTGGTGTAGCGTGTTTTGATTTATTAATTATTTGTACGTTCATTTATAAATTGAATAAAAAAGTAATAGTTTCTAAAAATTCTGCTTTCCAAAAAGCTTCTGTATGTTTTCCATCAGCAACTATTTTTGTTTGTATATTTTCTTGAGGGAATCCTTCATTTACTAATAATTTCTCCATATTTTCTGTATCTGGAACCATAGATTCTCCTTCTTTTCCACCAACTAATAAATACATTTTTGTATTTTTTTGATTCCCATTTTCTATAGCAAAATTAGTTACCTTATTAGAAAACCAAAAAGAGGTAGAAAGTGCGCCAATTTTACCAAATGTATCTGGGTATTTTAAACCTCCATAAAAAGAAATCAATCCACCTAAAGAACTTCCTATAATTGCAGTATTTTCTGCAGCTGGTTTTGTTCTGTAATTTTTATCGATAAAAGGTTTTAATTCATTCATTAAAAAATCGATATAAATAGCACCTTTTCCTCCTCCATATTTTTTGTGTTTCCAAGGTGTGTATTCTTCAATTCTTTTTTCTCCACCGTTTTCAATCCCAACAACAATAAAACCTTTACCTGTTTTTTTATAATATTCATTCAATGTTTCATCTACTCCCCATTCACCCACAAAAGAGGTTTTATCATCAAATAAATTTTGACCATCGTGCATATAAATTACTGGGTATTTTTCTGAAGAAGAGCTATAATTTGGTGGCAAATACAACCAAACTTTATGAGAAATATCGTTTAAATTTTTAATAATAAACTCTTTTTTTAAAATAGAAACGTTTTCTGCTTTGGTAGATTTTTTTTCTTTAGCTTTAGGTTGTTCAATTTCCTTTTTTGTTGTTTTTTCTTTGCAAGAAATCATCAATAAAAAAAGAGTAAAAGAAAGAAGTAATATTTTTTTCATAAAAGTTTGTTGAAGCTTTACAAATATAATAATTCAAACAAGTATTCATCAAAAGTTAGGAATTTTATTACTTTTGAAACTGTTAAATGAATGAATGATGAAAGAACAAAATAGAATAGCAGTTTTAGGAGGAGGAAGTTGGGCTACAGCGATTGTAAAAATGTTGAGCGAAAATTTAGAAACTGTAGGGTGGTATATGCGAAATAAGCAAGCTATAGAACACATTAAAGAAAACGAACACAACCCCAATTATTTACGTTCTGCAGAACTAAATGCAGCTCAATTGGATTTATCTTCAAATATTAACGCTACTATTAAAAATTACGATATTTTAATTTTTGCTATTCCTTCTGCTTTTTTAATACAAGAACTTAAAAAAATGACCGTTTCTATAGAAAACAAAATCATTTTTTCTGCGATTAAAGGAATTGTTCCAGAAACAGGCTTAATAATTGGCGAACATTTTAATCAAATTCACCACATTCCACTAAAAAATATTGGCGTTATCACAGGCCCTTGTCATGCAGAAGAAGTTGCTATGGAGCGCTTATCGTATTTAACCATTGCTTGTCAAGATGAAGAAAAAGCAAAGTTAGTGGGGCAATCTTTACAAAGTTGGTATATTAAAACAAAAATTTCTGATGACATTATTGGTACAGAATATGCGGCTATGTTAAAAAATATTTATGCTGTTGCTGCAGGAATTGCTCATGGTTTAGGTTATGGAGATAATTTTCAGTCAGTTTTAATGAGTAATGCTATTCGCGAAATGAAACGATTCATAAAAAAAGTGCATAAAATGAAACGAAATATTAACAACTCTGCTTATTTAGGCGATTTATTGGTAACAGGTTATTCACTTTTTAGTAGAAATCGTCAATTTGGCAATATGGTTGGCAAAGGGTATACTGTAAAATCTGCTCAAATAGAAATGAGTATGATTGCAGAAGGATATTATGCAACAAAAAGTGCTTTTAAAATAAAAGAAGAAAATGGAGCAAAAACTCCAATTATAGACACTGTTTACAATGTTTTATACGAACATAAAAATCCTAAAAAAGAATTTAAAAAGTTGACGGATAAGTTAGATTAATTGTTTAAATTTGAACATTATTGTAATGTATTAAACAATTATTATGAAAACAATACAAGAAGTTGTAGAAAGCACCATTAGAAAAACCCCTTTTATTGAAGAAGCTTTAAATGAAAAGTTAATAAATGTTTCTTCTTTAGCTAGAATTATTTTACCTGAAGTTTCAACAGTTTTAAAAAAAGAAGTTAAAGTTGGTGCAGTTATGATGGCTATTAATAGACTTTCTCCTGCAAGTGAATTGCGTATTAGAAAAAATATAAAAAAACTTGCTTTAGATTTAGGTGATGTTATTGTGCGATCAGATTTGTGCGATTTTACCTTTAAAAATACACCTTCTTTATTAAGAGAAATTGCTAAAATATTAACAAAATCATCAGAAAGTACAGATTACTTTTTAACAGTATCTCAAGGAATTTTCGAAACCAATATTGTTACCAGTAAAAACCTTAGGCCTTATGTAGAAGAAATTTTTGAAGAAGAAACACTAACACATAGTATGTTAGAGTTGGCTTCTATTACTATAAAATTACCACAAGAAAATTTAGAACAATCGGGTATTTATTACTTTATCTTAAAACAATTGGCTTGGGCAGATATTCCGTTACAAGAAATTATTTCTACAACCAACGAAATGACAATTGTGGTTAAAGAACAAGACATCAATCAGACCTTTGCTATTTTAATGGATATGAAATTGAGTTAAATAATAATAGTTATTTTTGGTATGAATACTAAACAAATAAAGTATGAACTACAAAATATCCTTTCAGGAAAGAGCAACAATAGCTATGATTCAGTTATCAAAACAGTTGCCAGTTACCTTAGAACAAGCCAGAAAGCAAGCCCTTTGGCTAAAGAAAAACACGAAAACAAATCAAAAGAAACAGAGAGTTTAATAAATTTTGCGAAAGAAAATAATCTTTTTTATCACAAAATAAATGAAAACAACTACATCTCTGAAGGAGCAGAACAAAAAGTTTATATAAAAAATCAACAATATGTGCTAAAGCTTAATGATGCAATTTACTATGCATCTTGGGAAGACTACTTTCATAATCTTTTATTACATAATTATTTTTTTGCAGATACAGCATATCAATTTTTAGGTTTTTATAAAAAAGAAAAAGAACTTTTTGCTGTTGTAAAACAACATTTTGTTGAATCTGATACATTGACTGATTTAAAGCTCGTAAAAACCTTCTTAATAAATAATGGTTTTAAAAACACAAGGAATCATGACTTTTATCATCCAGAATTAGGAATCATTTTAGAGGATTTACATGATGAAAATGTTTTAACAAAACAAGACATACTATATTTTATAGATACTGTTTTTTACATTAAACCAGAAGTCTTTTGGAATGACTAAAAAAATTAAAAACGACCCTTATGCAGCACTAAGAATAAAAGAATTTAATATTTTTTTATTTGTAAGATTCTTATTGGTTTTTGGTTGGTCTATGCAATTTATTGTGATTGAATGGCAAGTTTACTCAATTACTAAAGATCCGCTTTCTTTAGGAATTATTGGGTTAATGGAAATTATTCCTGCTTTTTCTATGGCTTTATTTGCGGGTCATATTGTAGATCAAAGAGAAAAAAGAAATTTATTAGCATTGTGTACAGCTGCTTTTTCCTTAATTAGTTTGGGGTTATTTTTTTTAACATCAGAACGTATTGTTGGAAGTTGGTCTACAAATTCAATTTTATACGGAATTTATGCTTTAGTGTTTTTTGGTGGATTTTTACGGTCGTTTTTTGGGCCAACAATTTTTTCTTTAGTAGCATTATTAGTTCCTAAAAAAATATATCATAATGCTGCAACTTGGAGCACCAGTACTTGGAAAACAGCATCTGTATCTGGAGCATTATTTGGTGGTTTTTTTATTAGCTGGATAGGTGTAGATAAGACACTTTGTTTGGTTTTTGTTTTAGTGATTCTTTCTTTATTTTTTATGTTTTTCATCAAGAAAAAACCCATTTTAAATAAAAAAATAGGAGAACCCATAAAGGATAGTTTAAAAACTGGAGTGAGATTTGTGTTTCAAACCAAAGAAATTTTAGGCGTTTTAACTTTAGATATGATTGCGGTTTTATTTGGAGGCACAGTGGCTATTTTATCTGTTTTTGCTCAAGATGTTTTAAAAGTGGGTCCAGAAGGTTTTGGAGTTTTAAATGCTTCTATTTCTATTGGTAGTATTGTAACAATGTTTTTAACAACCTATATTCCTATCAATAAAAATACAGGTAAGAAAATGTTGATTTCTGTATTTATTTTTGGATTAAGTATTATTGCTTTTGGGCTATCATCATTATTTTGGTTAAGTGTTTTAGCATTGTTTATAAGTGGTGCTGCAGATGGAATATCAATGGTTATTCGTCAAACCATTTTACAATTAAAAACACCAGATGAAATGCGAGGCAGAGTATCTTCTGTAAACTCTATGTTTGTGGGTTCTTCTAACGAGTTAGGCGCTTTTGAAAGTGGTTTAGCAGCCAAACTTTTAGGTCCTGTAACAGCAGTTGTTTTTGGAGGAACCATGACTTTACTTACCGTAATTACAATAGGAGCAGTAAATCCAACTTTAAGAAATTTAGATTTAACTAAAGATATTGAAGAAAATTAGTCTGGAATTGTTCTAAAATTTCCTAAAAGTAAAGTCCAATTATAAGAAGAAAATGCTAACTTTTTAGATTCTTTAGGAATAATTTTATATTTTTTTAGAATCTTACAAGCCCCAGATTTTCCACTAAAATCACCTCTAAACCAAGACATTAAAGCTACAGATGTTGCAGTTTTTGTTGCTGCATCATAAGTGGTTTGCTCTTTTAAATATTCTGATGTCATAAAATCGAATTCTTTATTTAAGTTTTCTGAAGTATATATTGCCACTGGCGGACAACTTTTTGCTCCACAGTTTAAAGCAAAGTGAATTCTCCAATCAATATTTTTAACTCTTAATTTACGTTCCCATTTAGGTCTAAACCATTTTCTTAAATAACCCAAACTAATCTTCATTCGAGATTTTCTAATGATTCCGTGTTCAATATCATCAAAAGACAAAATTTCTCCTGCTATTTTTACACGTTTTTTACCAAAAAAGGTTCCTCTGTTCTCGTATTCTTTTGGATTTTCTGTTAAAGAAATTTGAATAAAAGCATTGTAGATATTTACCCAAAATGCTATTTTTTGTTGATCGGTTTTTAGTTGATTTACCAATTCATTTAAAGTGCTTTTTTCTAAAATAGAAACATGTTTGTTAATTGGTTTTTTATCAATAATATTTTGCAAAAGTTGTTGAGAAACACTTTCATAATTGATGTTTTTTTGAGAATAAACAAAAAAGTTAGCAAAAAAAAGAAAAGCAAATAAAAACTTCTTCATATAATAATTCGTATGTTTAGGTGTGCAAATTAGTGTTATCATTCCAATATATAATGAACAAGAAAACCTTGTAAAAAGGTTGTCGTTTTTATGCGAACAAGCTAACAAATTTCCAATAGAAATAATTGTTTCTAATTCTCCAGAAACTACAGATAATAGTCGTAAAGTTTGTCAGAGTTTTGATAAAGTTACCTATTTAAAATCAGAAAAAAAAGGAAGAGCAGCCCAAATGAATTTTGGAGCAAAGAATGCAACAGGTGATATTTTCTTGTTTTTACATGCAGATGTTCATTTACCCAAAGATTTTTACAGTCAAATTAAACGAGCGATTTTACACAGTTATAAATTTGGTTTTTTTGCCTATCAATTCGACAAAAAATCTTTTTTATTAGACTTTAATAGTAAATTCACAAAAAGAGATGGTTTCTTTGCTGGTGGAGGAGATCAATGTCATTTTTTTACTAAAGAATTTTTTGAAAGCCTTAGGGGTTACAATGAAAATTTTTGCATAATGGAAGACTTCGAAATGATAGATAGAGTTAGAAAGAATAAAATTCCGTTTGCTATAATTCAATCAAAAGCAACTGTTAGTTCAAGAAAATACCAAAAGAATTCTTGGTTAAAAGTAAACTTAATTAACGGATTTGTTTTTTTACAATATAAACTTGGAATTCACCCAACAAAACTCAGGAAAACGTATAAAAGTTTATTAAGAGAATCTGTATAATTGAAATGAAAGAAATTTTTACATCGAACCGAAATTTAAAATTTGTAGAAATAGTTCTTCTATTTATAGTAGCACCAATTATTTTATTGTTATCAATACCTACAATGTATAAAGTAACTTATGTTTTGATAGGTGTTTTTTATATGATGTTGATTTCTATTTTTATTGAAAAGTTTCAAAAAAAGAATATAGGTAAGAAATTAAGAAAAACCGTTGGCAAACAAATCGGAATTCGCTTTTTAACCATCACTCTACTAACCACTATTGTTTTGTATTTTCAAGATAAAGAATTGTTGTTTAATGTGGTGTTAAACAAACCTGTTTTGTGGTTAAAATTTAGTGGAATTTACATCTTATTTTCTGTAATACCTCAAGAGTTGATTTATAGAACTTTTTTTGTAAAACGATATCAAAAATTACTAAATAAAGAGTGGTTATTTATTTTGATAAACTCGTTACTTTTTTCTTTTGGACATATTTGGTTTCAAAGTTGGATTGTTCTTGGGTTTACTTTTATTGGAAGCATACTCTTTGTAACTACATATTTAAAAACAAAATCTATATGGATTGTTTTTTTAGAACATTCTCTTTATGGAGTTTGGCTTTATACGGTTGGTTATGGAGAATTATTTATGTTTCCAATTTAGTTTTTCTATAAAAAAGTAGTTGCTTTTTGTAAATGATACCCTAATTCTTTTTGATGCTTTTCAGTTGTTTTTTTATTCCAAGAAAAGTAATTCTGAAACTCCTCTAACACAAAATTTTTATACAAATTTACACTGTTTGTGTCAAAAAACAATCTACCTGTTCTGCGCATAAAAAAGTCTGTAGGAGTGCAAGCCATTTCAAAATGTATAGCAAACCAAATTTCTGCTTTTATAAGTTTTTCTTGCATATTCTCGTGCATTAAATCATCGAACTTTTGTAAAATGATATCTGTTTGTTTCCCATAATTATGCACCAAATACTCTGCATCTTTTCTATTAAAATCTACTTCAGCAATTCTATTTTGAATGGCGTCTGTATAGCTTTTAACTTCTTTATAATTTTTAAAAACCCCACCAGAAAGCACAATTTCTTTGGTTTTAATTTCATTAAAAGCGCCATTAAATCTACGTTTGTATTTTTTTACAACTAAATCTACAATTCGTTCTGCCATTTTACGATAACCTGTTAATTTTCCTCCAGCAATAGAAATGAGTTCTGTATCAGAGACAAAAATTTCATCTTTTCTAGACAATTCTGAAGCCGATTTTCCTTCTTCATGAATTAAAGGGCGCAAACCTGCCCAAGAAGAAGATACATCATCTAAGGTTAAATGAATGTCTGGAAACATGTTATTTACGGCAGCTATTAAGTAGGTAGCATCTACCAAGTTGGTTTCTACATTATTTTTATCGTTTTGATAATTAGTATCTGTTGTTCCAAAATAGGTTACTTTTCCTCTTGGTATTGCAAACATCATTCTACCATCTGGAATATCAAAATAAACCGATTGTTTTACAGGTAATTTTTCGTGTGCAACCACCAAATGAACCCCTTTTGTAAGGTGTAAACGTTTGCCAATTTTAGAATGATTTATTTGACGCAATTCATCTACCCAAGGACCAGCTGCATTAACTACATATTTTGCTCTTATATTAACATTTTTGTTTAAGATATGGTCTTTAGCAATAACACCAACTACTCTTTTTTTTTCATAAATAAATTCAGAAGCTTCAATATAATTTATAATTTTTGCATTATATTTTAATGCAGTTTTAAGAACTTCAATTGTTAAACGAGCATCATCTGTTCTGTACTCTGCATAATAACCAGCTCCATTTAAAATGTTTTTTGGAAGCAAAGGTTCTTTTTCTAAAGCCTCTTCTTTATTTAACATTTTTCGTTTATCCTCACCTTCTACAGAAGCTAAAATATCGTACACTTTTAACCCAATAGAAGTCAACCAAGAACCATAGCTACCACCTTCTATTAATGGTAAAATCATTTTTTCTGGAACTACTAAATGAGGTGCCAATTTATGCACAATCGCACGTTCTGTACCTACTTCTTTTACCAACCAAAAATCAAATTGTTTTAAATAACGTAACCCTCCATGAATAAGTTTTGTAGATTTACTACTGGTGCCAGAAGCAAAATCATTTTTTTCTATTAAAGCAACTTTCATTCCTCTAGAAGCTGCGTCTAAAGCTATTCCAGCACCAGTAATTCCGCCTCCGATAATTAATATATCAAATTCTTTTTCTTGTAAATTTTGTGCAATGTTATCTCTGTTGAAATACGAAAAAGTGATCATACGAAAAGTTAAAATTTGAAAATAAAATATTTAAAAGATTATATTTGCTAACAAACTACAAAAAAAGTTAAAAATTACCGATATGAAATACAAATACTTCAAACAATTTCTTTTTATTTTCCTTATTGTTTCTGTCTCAGATTTTGCTCAAACAACTCAAGAAAAGCAGAGAATTACTAAAAATTATGATTTAGGAAAACTAAATAAACTTAAAGAAGAATATTCTTCTAAATTTTTAAAAGAAAAAAATAGAGCCATACTTTTAGCCGCTCAAAGAGGCTGGAAAATTAAGTTTACAGATGCCAATGGCTCTTATTACGAGTTAATGAGAATTTCTGAAGAAGGCAAACCTTTATATTATAAAACAGACAATAGAGATGCTGCAATATCTACAAGAGCTAATTTTTTACATAAAGATGGCGGACTTGGGCTAAATGTTGAAGGTCAAGGTATGACAGCTTATGTTTGGGATGGAGGTATAGCAAGGTCAACGCATCAAGAGTATGATGGAGATGGCGGAGAAGATAGATTTTCTATTGGAGATGGTACATCAGAATTAAATTTTCATGCTGCACACGTAATGGGTACTATTATTGCTTCTGGTTTTGAACCAGCAGCAAAAGGAATGGCACCCAAAGCAAAAGGTATTGGAAGCGATTGGAATAGTGATTTATCTGAAGCTACAGCAGCAGCAGCAAACGGCATGTTGCTATCTAACCATTCTTATGGTTTTAATGCAGATAATATTGCAGATTGGAGGTTTGGAGCATACACAGAAGACGCAAGAGATTGGGATAATTTAATGTACAATGCACCTTACTACCTACAAGTTAACTCTGCTGGTAACGATGGAAACAACAATACTGCAAATGGAGAGCCTTTAGAAGGAAACAATGCTTTTGATAAAATTAACGGTAGAAAAACAGGAAAAAATTGTTTAACCATTGCAAACGGTCAAGATGCAACAATTAATGCTGATGGAACTTTAGCTTCGGTTGTTAGAAACTCAGGTAGTTCTGAAGGGCCAACAGACGACTTAAGAGTAAAGCCAGATTTGATGGGTAATGGAACAGGGTTATACTCTACTTATCAACAAGCAGATGATGCTTACAACACAATCTCTGGAACTTCAATGGCGTCTCCAAATGTAACAGGCTCTTTACTTTTATTACAACAACATTATAAAGAATCTTATGGTAATTTTATGAGAGCTGCTACATTAAAAGGTTTGGCTCTACATACAGCAGACGATGCAGATATTGTTGGACCAGATTCACACACAGGTTGGGGGCAAATGAACACAAAGTTTGCCGCAGAAACTATTACAAAAAATGGTTTTGAATCTTGGATTTCTGAAGAGGTTTTAACCAACGGAAGTACCTATTCTATTACTGTAAAATCGGATGGTTTTACACCTTTAAAAGCATCTATTTCTTGGACGGACAAACCAGGAAAAATAAACGAAGGTGTAGCAAATGATGCAACACCAGTTTTAGTAAGCGATTTAGATATTAGAATTACACAAGGAACTAACGAATACAAACCTTGGAGATTAACAGGAGTTTATAGTAATGAAAAAGGAGACAACCTTGTAGATCCTTTCGAAAGAGTTGATGTAGATAATGCCTCTGGAGAATACACAATTACAGTAACACACAAAGGAACATTAACCGATGATCAAAAATTCTCTTTAATCGTTACAGGGATATCAGGAGAGTTTACTTTCTTGGCAGATAACTCCGAAAAAGAAGTATGTTCTGATAGTGATGCTGTCTTTAATTTCGAGTACAGACAAGCAGTTGCAGGAACAACTCAATTTACTGCTACAGGAGCTCATGAAGCAATGACAATGAGTTTTTCAGAACAATCGCTAAGCGCAAACGGAAGTTTCTCTATTACTTTTGGAAATTTAGCGAATGTTCCTGCTGGGCCATATGATATAGAAGTTACAGGAGATAATGGTAATGAAACTCAGAAAAGAAAAATAAGATTAGTTGTTTACCATCAAAACTTTGATAACAACCCCTCTGAACTAGAAGCACCTTCTAATGGTCAAAAAGGAATTTCTTATACAAACGTTATTTTAAAATGGAAGAAAAACTTAAATGCACAAGATTATACTGTACAAGTTTCAGACTCACCATCTTTTAACAACGTCTTATTTACAGATACTGTTAAAAGTACTGATTTTGAAATATCAGGCTTAACCAGCAATAAAGTTTATTATTGGAGAATTAAACCAAAAAACCAGTGCGGAGAAGGAAATTACTCATCAATTTTTAGCTTTCAAACAGGTTCTGAAGACTGTTCAAACGTATATACAGCAACAGATTTCTCGAATGCAACAGCAATGCCATTTACATCAAATCAAACGTTTTATGTACCTGTAGAAATTACAGACGATTTACTAATCAATAACATAAAAGTAACTATAGATATTACGCATAGCGATATTCAAGATTTAACTTTAGTTGTAAAAGAACCAATTGCAAACGGAACAAAAGAAGTAACCTTATTATCTAAAGTATGTGATGATACTGACGATATTAGTAACACTACGTTTGATGATACTGCTAACGAATTGTCTTGTAGCACAAGCAAACCAGCAATATCTGGAATGGTTAAACCAGAAGAAGCTTTAAGTGGTTTTGGAGGAAGAAGCTCTAAAGGAACTTGGCTTATAGAAGTAAATGATTTTGATTTGTTTGACGGAGGTCAAATTAATTCAGCAGCTATTACCATTTGTTCATCAATAGAGAATACCAATATTCCAACATTTTCATCATCAAGTTTAGTATTAGGGGGTAATTCTAATTATGTAATTACAACTGCTAACATGAGTGCAAGTACAGCTTCAGAAACAGATGAACAGCAAATCTATACCTTAGTAGAAGTTACAAAAAAGGGAGCGCTTCAAAAAGAAGGCACTACATTAAACGCTGGAGATACATTTACTCAAGCAGATATTGCTTCTGGTAAAATAACATTTACAAATACAGAAACAACTTCTTTTACAGATCAATTTAAAGTTGATATTACAAACGGAGCAAGTGGTTGGTTACCAAACCAAATTATTATTATAGAAGAAAATACTTTAAGTACAGAAGATTTTTCTGTCGGACAAGTTTCTTTATGGCCTAACCCAACTAAAGGACTTTTACATATTAAATTAAATAGCTCTGATAAAGGTGATGTTATTATTTCTGTATTCGATTTAAAAGGTAGAAAAATAATTACTACTGTTAATAAACTTTCAAATACAGTTTTTACTAAAGAAATTGATACCAAAAATATTTCTTCTGGAGTATACCTATTAAGTATACAACAAGGAAAGAAAAAAGCAATTAGAAAGGTTATTATATCTAAATAATTTGAGTATGAATCGGCCTAAAATTGGTTGACGATTATTAATAAATAAAATTAAGCCAGTGAATTCAATTTCACTGGTTTTTTTATTTTAAAATACGGGTAGGTAAACCATCAATACTTTTTTGGTTTTTGTCTTTCCAGTAAGCCTTAATTCCATCTTTACCTTTTTCTAATGCCCAATCATTGAGTTCGTTTCTTTCTCCTTTATAGTCAAAAAATGGAATAGACATTCCGCAAGAAGTTTGTACAGAATTTATAGTAATATCAAATATTTGACGTGTTCCAGGAGTTTCTATAAATAATTGTATCAATTCACCCCAACTATCATCACCTTCTTTAAGCTCTTTTCCTTCTCCGTACAAACGTAAAATATTTGGTGCCCCTTCAAAAGAGCAAAACATGATGGTAATTCTGTTATTTTTTAACAAATGTGCAGCAGTTTCATTTCCGCTTCCGGTAACATTTAACCACAACACTCGGTTTTCATTTAAAACACGAAAAGAATCCATACCTTTTGGCGATAAATTAATTCGTCCAGAATTTGGAGCAGTTGCTACAAAAAATATTTTTTGAGCCTCAATAAAGTTTTGAACTCTTGGAGTGATTTTAGTATAAAACTTTGCCATTTTTTATGGTATTTAAAGCTCTACAATTTACAACATCTCAAATTATTAATTTCTTACCTTTAGCCAAAACAATTTTCTTTTATGGATTACGGATTTCTTTCGGTCTTACCGCCAATAATTGCTATCATTTTAGCATTAAGAACCAAACAAGTATATATTGCTTTATTGTTTGGAATTTGGTTTTCTTGGTTGATTATTAAAGGATGGAATCCTTTAGAAGGAACTTTAGCCATGATAGAAGCAATGGTAAACGTTTTCCAAGACAAAGGAAGCACAAGAACCATAATGTTTAGTGCCTTGGTTGGTGCGTTGTTAATTTTTATTCAATATTCAAGAGGAGTAGAAGGTTTTATTAATATTATTAATAAAAAATTGATAAAATATGAAAATAAGAAATCGGGTTACAGCAGAGTAATGGTGCAACTTTTGGCAACTTTTACTGGGCTTTTATTATTTGTAGAAACCAGTATTTCTTCTCTAACAGTAGGTACTTTATACAGACCAATTTTTGATAAACTTAAAATCCCCAGAGAAAAGTTAGCCTACATCGCAGATTCTAGCTCTGCACCTTCTTCGATTTTAATACCTTTTAATGCTTGGGGCGCATTTATTATGGGGTTGTTAATCACCCAAGGAATAGAGAAACCTTTACCGCTCTTACTAAAATCTATTTTATATAATTTTTATCCACTTTTGGCAATCATTTTGGTCTTTGTAATTATTTTATCAAAAAAAGATTTTGGTCTGATGAAAAAAGCTGAACAAAGAACTAAAGAAACAGGAGCGTTACTTAACGAAGGTTCAAAACCAATGATTTCTGATGAAGTTACTTCCTTTCCGCCAAAAGAAGGAATTCAAGCCAAAGCATATAATATGATTGTTCCATTATTGGTAATGGTTTGTATGATGCCTATCAACCTTATTTATACAGGTTGGAATAACGTAAAAGAATCAACTTCTTTTTTTAATCACGTTTCACAAGCAATTGGAGAAGGTTCTGGGTCATCATCGGTTTTATATGCAGTACTTACAGCAATTTTAGTAGCAATAATAATGTATTTAATTCAAGGAATTTTAAAACCTAAAGAAGCGGTTAACTTAACCTTAAAAGGAATCAGCGAGTTAATGCCTTTAGCTTTATTAATGTTGTTGGCTTTTGCTATTGGTGATGCTTGTAAAGAATTAGAAACAGGGGTTTATGTTGCCAATGCAACAAAAGATTGGTTGTCTCCAGAATTATTACCAGCAGTAGTTTTTATTATTAGTTCGTTTATTGCGTTTTCTACAGGAACTTCCTGGGGAACTTTTGCAATTATGTTGGCAATTTCTGTGCCTATGGCAACTATTCATGGAGCAGATATTACCATTGTTGTAGCTGCAACCTTAGGAGGAGGAATTTTTGGAGACCATTGTTCGCCAATTTCAGATACATCTATTATATCTTCTATGGCTTCTGCAAGCGATCATATAGACCACGTAAAAACACAATTGCCTTATGCTTTGGTTGGTGGTGTAATTACAGTTGTTTTGTATTTGATTATTGGGTTTTTAATGTGATGTCATTCTGAACTTGTTTCAGAATCTTTTAAAATTAAATATATGAAAGAAAAAAATATACTTAAAAAAACCACAAAGACAATTACTGATAGTGCAGACCAAGTTTTAGAACAACTGAAAAACGGTTTTTCTAAAATTGCAGATTTAGGAACGAATACAAAAAACAAGTTTATTGATTATATAAAAGAAGTTTTTAATGTTTTGCCTTTGTTAGAAAAAGCAGGTTTTAGAACAAACAGGTTGATTGTAGGTGTATCAATTCCGCCTTCTGTAGAAATTCATTTTAGTAGGTTCAAAGAAATAGATTCATCAGAAATTGATGCCTTTTATAAAGAATATAAAGATAAAAAAATGTTTAAGTTGATATTAAAATCGTTGTTAATGTCTAATGATTTTCAATCTAAACTATCTTCAGAAAGTTTGGTTTTTTCTGAAACCTGTATTGAGATTTCAATTCCGCCAAAAGTGAGTATTAAATACTTAAATAAAGATATTGCAAATTTGATTAAACTTGAGGCTGATTTTGATTAATTTATTTTGCCAAAACCCCGCGCTTCTGCAATTCTGGAATCATACGTAAAGCACCTTCTTTTATTGAGTTTGCTTTAAATGTAAATGTTTTGTCATACAAGGTGTTTCCTTCAAAAAAAGTAACCTGAAAACGATTGTTTAGTTTGAACAATTCTGGTTGAATCAATTCAACTTTTGCAAAAGAATTTGCAGGAAGTTTATCAATTTTTTTACGCAATAAAGAAGTAGTTTTAGTTTCAGAAAAACCTTGAGAAACAATCACAACCATCTCTAAATCAACACTTTTATTGTTGATGATGTATACATTCCAATCATCAGTTTTATAAATATCATTGTATTCATAAACTATAGCAACCTCTACGTTAGTAACTTCTGGTATTTGGATGTCTTTTTTCATTAGTGTATTGTGAAAAAGTGGCAAAGAAACAAAATTTCAGAGTTGCAAAGTATTAAAATTTGGGTAAGCTACTAACTTTGTAACTCTGTGGCTTTGTAACTTATTTTTAAATCACAGATTTAAACTGCTCTAAAAAACGCTTATCATTCTCATAAAACATTCTAATATCAGGAATTTGATACAACAACATAGCAATACGTTCTATACCCATTCCAAATGCATAACCAGAGTATTTTGTTGGATCTATGTTAGCGTTTTTTAACACATTAGGGTCTACCATTCCACAACCCATAATTTCTAACCAACCTGTACCTTTGGTAATTCTGTAATCGGTTTCTGTTTCTAATCCCCAGTAAATATCCACCTCTGCACTTGGCTCAGTAAACGGAAAATAAGAGGGACGCAAACGTATTTTAGACTTTCCAAACATCTCTTTAGTAAAGTATAAAAGTGTTTGTTTTAAATCAGCAAAAGAAACATCAGTATCTATGTACAAACCCTCTACTTGATGAAAAATACAATGCGCACGCGCAGAAATATCTTCGTTTCTAAAAACTCTACCAGGAGAAATAGTTCTAATTGGAGGCTCGTTTTCTTCCATATAACGAACTTGCACAGAAGAAGTGTGTGTACGCAATAAAATATCAGGATTTTGCTCAATAAAGAAAGTGTCTTGCATATCTCTTGCAGGGTGATATTCTGGTAAATTCAATGCTGTAAAATTGTGCCAATCATCTTCAATTTCAGGGCCTTCAGAAACGGTAAAACCAATTCTATTAAAAACGTCAATAATTTGATTTTTCACTAAAGAGATTGGATGACGAGAACCTAAATTTATAGGTTCTGCAGAACGTGTTAAATCTCCATAAACGCCTTTTTCCTGAACGGCACTCTCTAAAGCTTCATTCAATTCAGCAACCTTTCCTTCAGCAGTTTTTTTTAAATTATTTAATGCTTGACCAAAATCTTTTCGCAATTCTGCATCCACATTTTTAAACTCAGCAAACAAGCCTTTTAACAAACCTTTGCTTCCTAAATATTTAATTCTAAAAGCTTCTATTTCTTCTTTAGAAGTAGCGTTAAATGCTTTTACATCACCAATCAGTTCTTTTACTTTGTCTAACATTTTCTAAGATAATTAGACCGCAAATTTAATCTTTTTTAAACAGTTTTAGTTTGCAAAATGTAAGAAAAGAGAAAAGCCTTTCGAAATCGATTGAAATAAGGCTGTCACAAAAAAATTAAGAAAACTTTTTTATATTATCATATTGAAAATTAAGTATCTTTGCAGCGTTAAATTTTTATTAATCTCATAAAAAAGTATGGAGGAAAATATTAAATCCAAAATTGATGGCTTCATGGAGTTGGTAAAACAACGTAATGGACATGAACCAGAATTTTTACAAGCTGTTCAAGAAGTAGCAGAAACTGTAATTCCTTATATCATTGATAATGATATTTATTTCGGCAAAAATGTGTTGTTAAGAATGGTGGAACCAGAAAGATTAATTTCTTTTAGAGTTTGTTGGGTTGATGATGATGGAGAAATTCAAGTAAACAGAGGCTATAGAGTACAAATGAATTCTGCAATTGGTCCTTACAAAGGTGGTTTGCGTTTTCATCCAACTGTAAATGCAAGTATTTTAAAATTCTTGGCTTTTGAGCAGGTATTTAAAAACTCTTTAACAACTTTACCAATGGGTGGAGGAAAAGGAGGTTCGGATTTTGATCCAAAAGGAAAATCTGATAACGAAATTATGCGTTTTTGTCACGCTTTTATGACAGAATTGTTCAGACATATTGGTCATAATACAGATGTTCCAGCTGGAGATATTGGTGTTGGAGCAAGAGAAATCGGGTTTATGTTTGGTATGTACAAAAAACTAAACAACACTTTTACAGGAGTTCTTACAGGTAAGGGCGCGTCTTGGGGAGGTTCTTTAATTAGACCAGAAGCAACAGGTTATGGAAACGTATATTTTGCTCAGAACATGTTAAAAACTAAAAACGATTCTTTTCAAGGAAAAACAGTAGTTATTTCTGGGTCTGGAAACGTAGCTCAATATGCTGCCGAAAAAGCATTAGAGTTAGGTGCAAAAGTGGTAACACTCTCTGATTCTGGAGGATATATTTATGATGAAGCAGGAATTGATACTGAAAAATTAGCTTTTGTTATGGATTTAAAAAATAACAAAAGAGGTAGAATAAGTGAATATGTAGCTAAATATCCATCAGCTAAATACGTTGCAGGAGAAAGACCTTGGTCTGTAAAATGTGATATTGCGTTGCCATGTGCAACTCAAAACGAATTGAACGGAGAAGAAGCAAAAATGTTGATAGATAATGGATGCATCTGTGTTTCTGAAGGTGCAAATATGCCTTCTACACCAGAAGCAATGCACACATTTCAAAAAGCAGGAATTTTATTTGCACCAGGAAAAGCATCTAATGCTGGTGGTGTTGCAACTTCTGGTTTAGAAATGAGTCAGAATTCACTTCGCTTAAGCTGGACACGTAAAGAAGTTGATGAAAAACTACAAGTAATTATGGAAGATATTCATGATTCTTGCGTACAATATGGTAAAAATGATGATGGTTCTACAGACTATGTAAGAGGCGCAAATATTGCAGGTTTTGTAAAAGTTGCAGACGCAATGTTGGCACAAGGAATCATATAATAGTTCGTCTAAAGTTACTTTTAGAAAACGCATCAAAATTTTTGATGCGTTTTTTATTTTAATAAATAGTAATTTTAATAAACTGAATTCGACATATTGAAAAACAATAATGATGATTTCAGTTTTTTTCTTTGGGCTGTTCTTTTCTTTTTTAGGATACACTCTTCCAAGTGTATTAAATATGACTGCCTTAAAAATTAGACTTCAAGGAAATAAAAAAGATTTTAATTATTTTACTTTTGGCGTTTTATTAATTACTTTTTTTCAAGCATACATTTCTGTTTTTTTAACAAAACACATTGCAAAAAATCCAGCATTAATTGACACTTTAGAAAAATTAGGAATTGTAGTTTTACTTTTTTTATCGCTTTATTTTTTCCACCAAAATAAAAAAGAGAAAAAACAACTTAATGTAGCACCAAAAAAGATAAATTCTTTTTTTACAGGTGTTGTTTTATCAACTTTAAACATGTTTGCAATCCCTTTTTTCTGCGGAATTATAGCTTTTCTTACAAGGTATAATTTAATGGATTATAATTTTAGCTCAACCCTTTTATTTATCAGTGGTTCTGTATTTGGTATTCTTTATATTCTGTTATTATATGGAAAATATGCATACACAATTCAGAAAAAAACGGGAAGTATAACCCAAAACATCAATCTAATTTTAAGTTGTATCACTGCTATTTTTGCTTTATTTACTTTCATTAAATTTGTAGTATAAATTACCAAAAATGAAAATTCTTAAAAATAATATTGTTGATGGAAAACATCAAAAACCAATACTTACAGATGTTTTTTACAAAGAAACTAAACTACCTAAAAAAGTGGTGGTTTTTTGTCATGGTTATAAAGGATTTAAAGACTGGGGAGCGTGGAATTTAATGGCAGAAGCCTTTGCTAATAAGGGGTTTTTCTTTATTAAATTCAACTTTTCTCATAATGGAGGCACTGTTGAACAACCCATAGATTTTCCGGATTTAGAAGCTTTTGGAAATAATAATTACACCAAAGAGTTAGATGATTTAGAAAGTGTCTTAAACTGGATTTCTACAAATTCTGATTTTAAAAACGAAGCCGATACACAAGATGTTTCTTTAATAGGGCATAGTAGAGGTGGTGGAATTGTCTTGCTAAAAGCGAATGAAGACAATCGCATTAAAAACGTAATTACCTTAGCTTCTGTTTGCGATTTTGCTAAAAGAACCGCTACTACTGGCAATTTAGAACAATGGAAAAACGAAGGCGTAAAATATGTTATAAACGGAAGAACAAAACAACAAATGCCTCATTTTTATCAGTTTTATGAAGATTTTATACAAAACAAAGAACGGTTAAACATAAAAAAAGCAATAGAAAAATTACAAATTCCACAGTTAATAATTCATGGAGATAAAGACACATCAGTTTTAATTGATGAAGCTGAGAGCCTAAAAAAATGGAATTCTAAAGCAGTATATCAAATCATTAAAAATGCAAATCATGTTTTTAATGTTTCTCATCCTTGGAAAGAAGAAACTTTATCAGAAGAAATGGATGAAGTTGTTGCTTCTTGTATTGATTTTTTAAAGTAAAGAATGTTATTTCGAACGAAGAATGAGGAGAAATCTCTTTCTATTAAAAGCAGATTCTCAAGCACTTTAAAAAAGCTCATTTCGAAATGACAAATATTTCCTTTTTCGTAAATTCGAA
The DNA here is from genome assembly GCA_030427865.1 of Bacteroidia bacterium. Lineage (GTDB taxonomy): Bacteria > Bacteroidota > Bacteroidia > Flavobacteriales > Flavobacteriaceae > Polaribacter. Next base: position 541,476 of record JAUICK010000001.1, read on the forward strand.
ACATGGAACTTAAACCTCCTTTTCGTAAAATTATTCATGTAGATATGGATGCGTATTATGCATCTGTAGCGCAATTGGATAACCCCGAATTACGAGGTAAACCCATTGCAGTTGGTGGAGGTGGAGATAGAGGAGTGGTTTCTGCAGCAAGTTATGAAGCGCGTAAATTTGGTGTGAAATCTGCAATGAGTAATGTGTTAGCTAAACAAAAATGCCCGCATATTGTTTTTGTAAAATCTGATTTTTCGCGTTACAAAAAGTTATCAAACCAAATAAGAGAAATCTTTTACGAATACACAGACTTGGTAGAACCCCTTTCTTTAGACGAAGCCTATTTAGATGTTACCGAAAATAAAAAAGGAAACCCCTCTGCAAACGATATTGCAAGAGAAATAAGGCAACGAATTTACAATGAAACCGGTTTAACTGCTTCAGCAGGAATTTCTATTAACAAATTTATTGCAAAAGTAGCTTCAGATATTAACAAACCCAATGGGCAAAAAACGGTGCATCCAGATGAAGTAATTCAATTTTTAGAAGAATTACCAGTAAATAAATTTTATGGAGTAGGTAAAGTTACCGCAGCAAAAATGTATAATTTAGGAATTTTTGTTGGAAACGATTTAAAACAAAAATCGTTAACAGAGTTAACAAAACTTTTTGGAAAATCTGGAGCACATTATTACAATATTGTTAGAGGAATTCATAATAGCAAAGTAAAACCAAACAGAATTCGTAAATCTATTGCAGCAGAACGCACTTTTTTTGAAAACATTTCTTCAGAGATTTTTATGCTAGAAAAGTTAGATAAAATTGCAAAAGAATTAGAAAAAAGAATGATAAAATCTAAGACTAAAGGAAAAACCATTACTTTAAAAATAAAATATTCAGACTTTACTCAGCAAACCAGAAGCAAAACAGTATCTGTTTTTATGCAAAGCAAAAAAGAATTTTTTCCTTTGGTAAAAGAATTGTTATATCAAGAGAAATTAAAAAATTCGGTTCGTTTGTTGGGTATTTCTTTTAGCAATTTAAATACTGTAAAAAAAGAACCTGTTTGGATACAATTACAGCTTGAGTTCTAATGCACCACGTTTTTTAGTATTTTTATCAGCAGAGTGTTATTTTTAATAAAAAAAGCTCATTTCGAAAAAAAAATTATGATAAATTGTATTAGAACCAATTCTAAAAATACAGATTTTGTCAATTTGGTAAAACAATTAGATGCGTATTTAAAAATTACAGATGGCGATGAACACGATTATTACAATCAGTTTAATAATATCGATGTTTTGCAGCATGTAATTGTGCTTTATATTAATGATGTAGCTGTGGGTTGTGGTGCCATTAAAAAATTTGATGATGTTAGTATGGAAGTAAAAAGGATGTTTGTTTCTAAAGAGTTTAGAGGCAAAGAGTTGGCTCAAAAAATTTTAAAAGAATTAGAAGTTTGGGCAATAGAATTAGGATATAAAAATTGCATTTTAGAAACAGGGAAAAGACAAGTAGAAGCGGTAAAATTTTATCATAAATGTAATTATAAAATTATCCAAAATTACGGTCAATATAAAGAAATGAAAAACAGTGTTTGTTTTGAAAAACTATTGTAAATGAATTATAGTTATTGGGAGTTAAAAGAATGGTTTACAAACATCGATTTTACAATTGTTGGTAGTGGAATTGTGGGTTTAAATTGCGCTTTAACACTTAAAAAAAAATACCCAAAAGCCAATGTTTTAATCCTCGAAAAAGGAATGCTACCTCAAGGAGCATCTACTAAGAATGCTGGTTTTGCGTGTTTTGGTAGCCTATCTGAATTGATAGATGATTTACAATCACACACAGAAGAAGAAGTTTTTAACTTGGTTACAAAACGCTGGAAAGGGTTGCAATTGTTGCGACAAAATTTAGGTGACAAAAACATCGATTTTCAACAAAATAAAGGGTTTGAATTATGCGAGACAGAAATTTTTTTTGAAGCATGCATTTCCAAAAAAGACGAAATAAATAAGCTGTTACAGCCTATTTTTAAGGAAAAGGTTTTTTCAGAATCAGAAAACACATTTGGTTTTCAAAAAATACACCATAGATACATTGTTAATAATTTCGAAGGTCAGATCGATACAGGAAAAATGGCTTTTCATTTGCTAACCAAAGCGCAGCAATTAGGTGTTAAAATTTTAAATGCTATAGCTGTAGAAAGTTTTGTAGAAAGCGGAAATCTGGTAGAAGTAAAAACCGATAAAATTAATTTTAAAACAAATAAAATACTGGTTGCTACAAATGGTTTTACAAAAAAACTTTTAGAAGAAGAAGTGCAACCTGCAAGGGCTCAGGTTATTATTACCAAACCTATTAAAAACCTAAAGATAAAAGGCACTTTTCATTTAGATAAAGGCTATTATTATTTTAGAAATATCGATGATAGAATATTGTTTGGTGGAGGAAGAAACTTGGATTTTAAAGCAGAAGAAACCACTAAATTCGAACAAACAACAATCATCCAACAATCTTTAGAAAAAAAGTTAAAAGAAATTATTTTACCAAACACCAATGTAGAGATTGAATACAGATGGAGTGGAATTATGGGAGTTGGTTTTAATAATCTTTCAGGGCAAAAAAAAGCCATTGTAAAGCAACTTTCTGAGAATGTATTTTGTGGAGTTCGTTTGGGAGGAATGGGAGTTGCAATAGGAAGCTTAGTAGGAAAAGAATTAGCAGAATTAATATGAAAGAAAAAAAAGAACTCTTTAGATTATGTGAAAACTTTGTAAACAAACGTTTGCAAACAATAGAAGAAATAATTTCTTCTAACCAAAAGGCATTGCAAACAGAAACCAAAAGTTCTGCTGGAGACAAACACGAAACAGGTAGAGCAATGATGCAGTTAGAAATGGAAAAAGCAGGGCAACAATTAGCTGCAATTCATGTAATGAAACAAAATTTAGCAAAAATAGATATTCATAAAACGTCAGAAAAAGCATGCTTAGGAAGCATTGTACTAACAAATCAAGCAAATTATTTTTTAGCTATTTCAGTAGGAAAACTAACCGTTTTTAATAAATTGTATTTTGCAATTTCAACTTCATCTCCAATAGGAAAATTATTATTAGGAAAAGCACAAGGAGAAGAACTTCAATTTAACTCAAACACGATTCAAGTAAAAAAGATAATTTAAAATTATGAAAAAAACATTAATTTTTTTAGCAGTTATGTCTATTTCAAACCTATTCTCTCAATCAAGTTTTAAAAGTTTTTTTAACCTTTCTGGACCAAAAAGAACTTGGGTTTTGTTTCATCCTTTTAAAGCAAAAAAATCATTAAGAATATCTAAAGAAGCAAATAGAGTAGCAGATTCTATTGCTAAAACTAATTTGTTAGATGGCGATGGAGCTGGAGGTCAAGTAGATGCGTTCAGACACGCCTATTGGATGGCGCGTTTGCATCAAGAAATTGGTATAAGAGCTGCTCGTTCTTTAGGAAAAGCACATGAAAAAGAAAACTATTTAACATTTAAGAAGCGTCAATTAGAAAACGGGGTTGCGCCAGATGAAATATCTTCGACAATGGATTTACACAACAATGAAGAAGGCTTAAAATTAATAAAAAGAAGAAGTAAAGTTTCTCAAAAAGGATTAATTTTTAGAGTTATTAATGCTATAAAAGCAGGAAAAATGAAAATTATTAAAAAAGATAAAAAAGGAAATTTTTTAACCTGTGATGGAGAGGTTATTACTAAAGAATCGTTAAAAGGAAAATGGAAAAACAAGAAATGCTTAATTGCCTCTAATAAAAATTAACCTCTATTTTTATAATTATTCTAAATAACTATAAAACAATTTAAAATTTTTGTTTGTAGAGGCTTTTAGCCTTAAATTTGTTAGAAATTTTAACTAACTTATACAATGAGCGGATTTTTCAAATCTTCAATTGGAAGAAAAATAGCAATGGCGCTTTCTGCGTTCTTTCTGATGTTCTTCCTACTTCAGCATTTTGCAATCAATATTTTATCGGTTTTTAGTCCAGATTTATTTAATGAAGTTTCTCATTTTATGGGAACAAATCCTTTGGTACAATTTGCCTTGCAGCCAATATTAATTTTTGGAGTAGTTTTTCATTTCGTAATGGGATTTATTTTAGAACTAAAAAACAAAAAAGCTAAAGGAGTAAGTTATGCCAAAGATAATGGAGCAGCCAATTCTACATGGATGAGTAGAAATATGATTTGGAGCGGAGTAGCAATTTTAGCATTTGTTATACTACACTTTATCGATTTTTGGTTTCCAGAGATTAACACAAAATTTATTCAAGGCGATTGGTCTGGTTTACACAATGGTGAGTTTAGATATTACCACGAATTGCAAGAAAAATTTTTAAGCCCTGTTAGAGTTGTAGCTTACGTAATTGCATTTGTGTTTTTAGCATTACATTTATTACATGGCTTTACATCGGCATTTCAATCTATGGGATCTACTGCTGGAAGAAAAAAAACATTACAAACTATTGGTAAAATTTATTCGATTGTAGTTCCTTTAGGATTTATTTTTATTGCAATTTACCATCACTTAAATCATAACCATTAATCTTAGAACTATGGCTTTAAATTCAAAAGTACCAAATGGTCCATTAAAAGATAAATGGACAGATTATAAAAACAAAATAAACTTAGTAAACCCTGCCAACAAACGTCATATAGATGTTATTGTTGTAGGTACAGGTTTAGCTGGTGGTTCTGCATCAGCAACATTAGCAGAATTAGGTTATAATGTAAAAGCATTTGCTTATCAAGACTCTCCAAGAAGAGCACACTCTATTGCTGCGCAAGGAGGTATTAACGCTGCAAAAAATTATCAAGGAGATGGAGATTCTACTTACAGATTGTTTTACGACACTGTAAAAGGAGGAGATTATCGTTCTCGAGAAGCAAACGTATACAGATTAGCAGAAGTTTCTGCAAATATTATAGATCAATGTGTGGCTCAAGGAGTCCCTTTTGCTCGTGATTATGGAGGATTGTTAGATAACCGTTCTTTTGGTGGAGTTTTAGTTTCTAGAACTTTCTATGCAAAAGGGCAAACAGGTCAGCAATTATTATTGGGTGCATATTCTGCAATGAACAGACAAATTGCACGAGGAAAAATAGAGATGTTTAACAGACATGAAATGTTAGATGTTGTTATTGTAGACGGAAAAGCAAGAGGAATTATTGCAAGAAACTTAGTTACAGGAGAAATTGAACGTCATTCAGCACACGCAGTAGTCATTGCTTCTGGAGGATATGGAAATGTTTATTTCTTATCAACTAACGCAATGGGCTCTAACGCTACTGCAGCTTGGAAAATACATAAAAAAGGAGCGTATTTCGCAAATCCTTGTTACACGCAAATTCATCCAACTTGTATTCCGCGTTCTGGAGATTATCAATCTAAATTAACATTGATGTCAGAGTCGTTAAGAAATGATGGACGTATTTGGGTGCCAAAAAACATGGAAGACGTAATTGCGATTAGAGAGGGCAAGAAAAAACCAACAGATTTATCTGAAGAAGAAAGAGATTACTATTTAGAAAGACGTTACCCAGCATTTGGTAACTTAGTTCCTCGTGATGTTGCTTCAAGAGCAGCAAAAGAGCGTTGTGATGCTGGTTATGGCGTAAATGCAACAGGTGAAGCTGTATATTTAGATTTTGCTGATGCCATTACAAGATATGGTACAGAACAAGCAAAAATTCAAAACATAGACAATCCTTCAGATGCTAAAATCTACGAGTTAGGGCAGAAAATTGTTGAGGCAAAATACGGAAACTTATTTCAAATGTATGAGAAAATTGTAGATGAAAATCCATACAAAACTCCAATGATGATTTATCCTGCTGTACACTACACAATGGGTGGTGTTTGGGTTGATTATAATTTGATGACAACCATTCCTGGATGTTATTGTATTGGAGAAGCAAATTTCTCTGATCACGGCGCCAATAGATTAGGAGCATCAGCATTAATGCAAGGTTTAGCAGACGGTTATTTTGTTCTACCTTACACTATTGGAGATTATTTATCTGATGATATTAGAACAGGTAAAATCCCAACAGATTCTCCAGAATTTGAAGAAGCTGAAAAAGCAGTAAAAGACAACATCGATTTCTTTGTAAACAATAAAGGAACACACTCTGTAGACTACTACCACAAAAAATTAGGGAAAATTATGTGGGACAAATGTGGAATGAGTAGAAACGAAAAAGGGTTAAAAGAAGCCATGAAAGAAATCAAAGAATTAAGAGAAGATTTCTGGAAAAACGTTTCTGTTCCAGGAGGAGCAAACGAATTGAATCCTGAGTTAGAAAAAGCAGGTAGAGTAGCAGATTTCTTAGAATTAGGAGAGTTATTCGCTAAAGACGCTTTAGATAGAGAAGAATCTTGTGGAGGACACTTTAGAGAAGAATCTGCAGAAGAATCTGGCCCTCAAAAAGGAGAAGCAAAACGCGATGATGAAAACTTTGCGTATGTAGCTGCTTGGGAATACAAAGGAGAGCCGTCTAAAGCAAAATTACATAAAGAACAATTAGAATTTAAAGATATCGAACTAAAACAACGTTCATATAAATAAAAATAGTTTATGGTTGATGGTTGTTAGTTTATGGAAACAGAAACTAACAACAAACAACTAAAAACCAAAAACTAAAACAATGAATTTAACACTTAAAATTTGGAGACAAAAAGACTCAAACACAAAGGGTCAAATGGTAGATTATAAAGTGACTGATATTTCAGAACACATGTCTTTTTTAGAAATGATGGATGTTTTGAACGAACAATTAATTGCAAAAGGAGAAGAACCAATCGCTTTCGACCACGACTGTAGAGAAGGTATTTGTGGTATGTGTTCTATGTATATTAACGGAGAAGCACATGGACCAGATAGAGGTATTACCACTTGTCAGTTACACATGCGTATGTTTAAAGATGGAGATACTATTACAATAGAACCATTTAGAGCAGCAGCATTTCCAGTAATTAAAGATTTAGTGGTAGACAGAACTGCCTTTGATAGAATTCAGCATGCAGGGGGATATATTTCTGTAAATACTTCTGGTAACACACAAGATGCAAATGCAATTCCTATTTCTAAAGAAGCAGCAGATACAGCAATGGATGCCGCTACTTGTATTGGTTGTGGTGCTTGTGTAGCAACCTGTAAAAACTCATCAGCAATGTTGTTTGTAGGCGCAAAAGTATCTCAATATGCTTTATTACCACAAGGGCAAGTAGAAGCAGCAGATCGTGTAAAAAACATGGTAGCACAAATGGATTTAGAGGGTTTTGGAAACTGTACTAATACAGGAGCTTGTGAGGTAGAATGCCCTAAAGGAATTTCTTTAGACAACATTGCAAGAATGAATAGAGAACTAATGAAAGCTTCTATTTAATAATTGATATCATTTCGAGTTCGAGGCAATACTTCGCTATCGCTACGTTTTGCCTCGAACGTGTGGCGGCTAACGCCAAAGTCCTTGACAACACTCCGCTTCGCTTCGTACTGCCAAGAACTTCGCCTATAGCTTATTTTGACTCAACCAAGATATTTTCATATCTTGATTCTCGCAAAACAAGCCATAGCCGCCACACGTTATTTTCGAGTTTATGAAAAAAATAATATCGACAAATCTCAATAAAAAAAGAAAACCCAAAATTAAATTTTGGGTTTTCTTTTTTTAGAGTAAAAACCTACCTATTCTATATCTTTAAAAAAATCTTTTGGCGAAATTTCTAACTTATTTAAAATAAGTAATAAACGTTCTAAATCTAATTTTGTTTGCCCTTTAATTACTTTAAAATAACCGTTTTCAGTTAAACCCAAATAAGCTGCAATTTCAAAACGACTAATATTAACTGCTTTTCTTTTTTCTTCTATAGCTGTTAAAATGGTTTTGTAAAATTCTAGTATTCTTTCTCTTTCTCTTTCTCTTTCTCTTTCTCTTTCTCTTTCTCTTTCTCTTTCTTTCATAATGTATTTTCTTTTTCTATGTAAAAATAAGAAAAAAATACATTTAAAAATCTTCCATTTTGGCATACCCGAAAACAGTGAGTTTTTTATATCACTGAAAATGGGTATGCCATAATGGAAATGATTTTATTTTGTGGCGTAAAAAATATTTCCCAATTTTGAGAAAAGAAATTGCTATGAAAACAAAATTTCTTCCCCAAAAGCGTTATTGCGAGAAGTTTACAACGAAGTAATCTTTTAATAAAATAAAACTAATTGTTATTTCGAAATGAGTCCTTTTTAGGCGATTGAGAAATCTTCTTTTATCTGTCATTCCTGCGAAGGCAGGAATCTAAAACTTAGAAAAACCTCCGCTTGCGGAATTAAGAAATATAAAAATCTTGCAGAATACATATATAACCTAAAACAAATGCCTATGTAAATAAACAACAACAAGCAGAGGAAGTCTTGCAAAAGTAAGCCTTTTTCTACAAGTTTTTAAAGAATTTTAAACTTGTTGAGTCATTTAAAGTTCTAAATATATTTTAATAAACAAATCCAAATATAAGTTTGGATTACAAAATTTTATACAATGAAAAAATTAATTTTAGCAATGGTTTTTGTTTTTGCAACAGGAACTATGATGAATGCGAATTCTTCAAATGAAGAGACAAAAAAAACAGCAACTAAATCTATGGAAGTTGAGGAGTATTTTGGTTGTGCTAGAGACTGTGTAGATAGTGCAATGGAAGAGACTTTCGAAGATGCAGTGGATAATGGAACTTTACCATTGGTATCTGATTATATGGATAACTACAGAGCATGTTTTGCCTCTAACTGCCAATAGTTAACTTTAACCTTTAAGAATCACTAAAATTATTTTGGTGATTCTTATTCAAAATTATGTATATGAAAAAAAATATTGAAATTATTATTCTTTTATCTTTTTTAACATTAACAAATATAAAAGCACAAGAACTAACAGGTAGAGTTACTTATAATGTTTCACTAAACCTAACTATTGAAGAGGCAACAAAAAGAAATAATGCAATAGGAAGAAAAATATCACAACGATCAATTGATCGAATTAACAATGCAAGAGATGTTTTAGCTTTTTTAGAATTTAATAATCAACATTCTATTCAAAAATTAGAGACTAAATTAAATAATGAAGGAAAAAATATAAGAAATAAAACAAAATCGGGAGCTGGAAATAAAAAAATCTATTATACAAATAATTCTTTTTTACAAAAGAATAGTGTTGTCGATTGCGAAACTCTAGGAGAGTGTTTTTTAATAGAACAACCTAAACCGGTCTGGAAAATTACTCAAATATCTAAAATTATAGGAGGCTATTTGTGTTTCAAAGCTGTATATCAAAACAAATTATATAAAGAAAAAAAACCTATAGCATGGTTTACACCTAAAGTACCCGCAAGATATGGGCCTAAATTTTTTTCTGGATTACCAGGTTTAATTTTAGAATTAGAAGATAATACAGTCACATTTACAGCAGTAAAAATAGAACTGAACCCAAAAGAGGAAGTTAAAATTAAAAAACCTAAAGGTATAGCTATCACTAAAGAAAATTATGAGAAGTTACTAAGAAAAAAGTTTCCGGACTTTTATAAAAAATGGGAAAAATATAAAAAATCAAAGAAATCTTAATAAATATTATGAAAAAGAAAATTTTAATATTAGTCTATTTTACGAGTACCATTATTTTTTCGCAAAACATAAGCGGAAAAGTAACCTACGTAGTTTCTATGACGCCAATATCTGATAAAAAAATAGATTCTATTTTTTCAAATAAGAAAAACAAAAACCCTAAAATGAATGCTTGGATAAGAGGTATCTATAAAAATACACCTAATGTAAATGCGTATTTAGATTTTATAGATGGGAATCTATCTATTATGTAGAAGATGAAATGGAGGTAGAAGTAGAAGGTAAACCTATGTTTAATATGAATAGAATTTTTGCTGGAGGCGATAACAAAACATATAAAAACACAAAAACAAAAGAGTATGTAAAGGAATATGTTAGAGAAAACTTATTGATAGAGGTGAATGAAAAAAAATGGAAAATTACCCAAGAATCTAAACAAATAGGAAGTTATCTGTGTTTTAAAGCAATTGATATAGAATCCACCAACACAAAAATGAAACCTGTTGTGTGGTTTACACCCCAAATACCTGTAAGTTTCGGTCCAAAAGAATACAATGGATTGCCAGGGTTAGTCATTTTAGTAGAAATGTATAACAGAACAATTAGTGCCTCTAAAATAGTTTTAAACCCTAAAGAGAAAATTAAGCTAAAAAAACTAATAAAAGGAGAAAGAATAACATCAGCTGCGTTTAAAGAAAAGACAAAAAACTTTTGGAGAAATATTAAAAAAAAGCAATAGCTGTAACCTATGAAAAAGAAACTCCTAATATGTATATGTTCGCTTTTTAGTATTACACTTTTTTCTCAAAAAGTTAGTTTAACAGGTGTTGTAAAAGATAGTCTACAAAATCCTTTGCCTTATGCAAACGTTATTGCAAAACCTAAAGATGTTTCTGAAAACCTACAATTTGCTATCACAGATAATGAAGGCTATTATAAGTTGTTAGTAGCAAAAGGAGATACCATCACCATTAGTATTTCTTATTTAGGGTATAAACCTATTAACTTTCAGTTTATAGCTTCAAAAAACACTAAAAAAGATTTTGTTTTGCTGCAATCTTCAGAACAATTAGACGAGGTGGTTATAGAAATGCCAGTAACCGTTAGAGGAGACACCACCACCTACAACACACAAAAATTTATAGACGGTTCAGAACGTAAACTAAAAAACGTTTTAAAAAAATTACCAGGTGTAGAAGTGAATAAAGATGGTAGCGTTACTGTACAAGGTAAAAAAGTAACCAAAATGTTGGTAGATGGTAAAAAGTTTTTTGGTGGTAACTCTAAACTAGCAGTAGAAAATATACCTGCAGATGCTGTAGACAAGGTTAAAGTAATAGATAATTATAACGAAGTCGCTTTTTTAAAAGGATTAACAGATTCTGATGATATGGCTATGGACATCAAATTAAAAGAAGATAAAAAGCGCTTTGTTTTTGGTGATGTAGAAGCAGGCAAAGGCAATAAAAAATTTTACAAAACCAGTGCCAATTTATTTTATTATTCGCCAAAAACCAATGTAAACTTTATTGGAAACATCAATAATATAGGTGAAAAAACGTTTACATTTAGAGATTACACGAGTTTTTCTGGAGGTGTAAATGCTGTTTTTAGAGGCAATTTTGATTATAAAGGAGGCAATTTCTCACAATTTTTACAAAGTAATGATGTATTAGCAAGCAAACAGAAATTTGGAGCGATTAACATTACAAAAACAGCTACCTCAAAATTAGATGTTGCTGGTTATGCTATTTTTTCGAGTTCAGATATCGAAAATCACATAGAAACTCAAAATGAATATGCAAACTTTACAGAAAACAGAACCAATACAACCCAAGCAGAAAATTTGTTAGGTATTGGAAATTTAAACTTAGAGTACACGCCAAATGATAAAGAAAAATGGTATGCCAGAACGCAAGTAAAAAGAACTAGTAATAGCAATGATAATAATTTATCTTCTATAGTCGCATCAAACACCAACACCATTTTAACTAACAGAGATTTAACAGCAACTTACATCAATCAAAATTTAGAATTGCATAAAAGACAATCAGACAAACACACGTTTTCAACAGTCTTTAATTATGTGTTTGATAAAAACAATCAAAATGCTTTTTGGCAAACACAAGATGATGCTTTTAATGGTTTAATTCCTATTACCAATCAGAATTTATATCTCATCAATCAATTAAAAAACACCAAAGAACAAAATATTGATGCTGTTTTTAAGCATTTTTGGGAAGTAAATAACAACAATCATATATACACAACAGTAGGGAATAAATTTTTGATAGAAGATTTTTCTACGGATGATAGCCAAACTTTAGATAATGGAAAGATCAATAATTTTAATACAAACGGATTTGGTAACAATCTAGACTTTAAACTAAACGATTTATTTTTTGGTGTGCACTATAAATTTAGAACTGGCATTTTTACCATTAAACAAGGTGTTTTTGCGCACAATTACAATTGGAGTTTAGATCAGCAAACTCAAACAAATAAAAATAAGTGGGTTGTTTTACCTGAATTTTTGGCAAAAATTGAGTTTAATAAATCAAAAAAAATCACCATAAATTATAATTTAAAAACCAACTTCTCTAACGCTAGTAGGTTTGCAAATCGATTTTATTTACAGTCGTATAATTCAGTTTTTAAAGGAAATGAAAACTTAGAAAACGATTTATACCATTCTGCACGAATTTTTTATAGTAGATTTAGTTTGTATAGAGGGTTAATGTTACATGCCATTGTAAATTATACTAAACAGATTAAAGGGGTTAGAAATACAGTTAATTTCGATACCAGCAATTCTAATCCTGCGTTAAGAATTAATCAATTTTTAACAGCTCAAACGTTTGACAATCCTTCAGAAACCTTAAGAGGAAATATTCATTTACAAAAAACGATAAAAAAACTCAAATATAAATTTGATGTTGGTTTTAACAACAATCAATACATACAACAAGTAGATAATGTTTTACAAACCAATAAAAACAAAAGTTACGATTATGAAATAGCTATAGAAACGTTGTTTGATGATTTTCCAACGTTAGAAATTGGATTTAAACAAGATATTGGGCGATTCATTTCTAGTAATAACACTTCAAAATTTGTATCAACAGAACCATTTTTAAATTTAGATTATAATTTTTTAAAAGGCTTCATTTTTAATTTTGACTATATCTGGAGCAACTATCAAAATAAGACTTTAAATCAGAAAAATGTTTACGAAATAGCTAATGCAACCTTGTCTTACAGAAAAGAAAACAGTGCTTGGTCTTATAAAATTAAAACACAAAATTTATTCAATGCACGGTTTAAACAAAGCAACCGTTTTTCAGATTATGTAATTTCAGACACAAAAACCTTTATTTTACCAAGAATTATAATGCTTAGTATTGGATATAATTTGTAGTCTAAAGTCTAACTAAAAACAGAGATTGAATACAAACAAATAACTTACTTTCTCCCAAAATCTGCAGGAATTTCTCCCCAAGCTTTGGTTTCCCATTTTAAAATGGGGTTTTTAAAAGTATTTTCTTTCAGCCATTTTTCAGCTCTTCTTATGAGTTCTAATAAGTCTTTGTTAGAAGCATCAAAATAAATGTTGGTTTTGCATTTTTTTTGACGAATCCAACTCATGGCAATTTTAGAATCAGAATAAATAGGAATATCTTCTTTGTTTTTACTCTTTAAAAGCGCTATTCCGTGTACTAAAGCCAAAAATTCGCCAACATTATTGGTTCCTTTTTTAAAAGGTCCTTTTCTAAAAATTTCTTTTTTATTATGAGTTAAAACACCTCTGTATTCCATTTTCCCGGGGTTTCCAGAGCAAGCAGCATCTACGGCAATACTTTCTATAATAGGACTACCATATTTTGCTTTCTGTGCATCAGTTAATGTAGGTTTTTTAGTGTTTTTTCCTTTATAATCTTCATATTTTTTAGAAGATGCTATTTCTGCTTCATCTAAATTTGCAAAAGATTTGTATTGCGCACCTTCAAAACCATCAATTTGTCGTTTACAAGCATTCCAAGAAGTAAAAACACCCGTTTTTCTTCCTTTCCAAACTACGTAAAACTTTTTTTTAGGCATTTTCAGATAAAATTACTTCTTCTATTACTTTAGGAAAATATTGTTGTTCTAAAATATGAATCTTTTCAGCGATTTTTTCTGGAGAATCTTCTTCATTAAGGGTAGTTTTTGCTTGAAAAATGATAGCACCTTCATCATAATTAGCATTTACGTAATGAATTGTAATACCAGTTTCGGTTTCATTATTTTCTTTTACAGCTCTATGAACGTTCATGCCATACATCCCTTTTCCACCATATTTTGGAAGTAAAGCAGGGTGAATGTTAATAATTTTATCTGGAAACGCATCAATAATGTGTTGAGGAATTTTCCATAAAAAACCTGCTAAAACAACAAAATCTGCATCCTTTTTTAAAATATTTAAAACCGTATCTGATGATAAAAACTCACTTCTTTTAAAGTGTAAACACTTTATATTTAAGAGCTTACATCTTTCAAAAACTTTGGCATGCTCATTGTTACACAACACTTTAGTAACCTTAGCGGTTTTAGTATGATTAAAAAACTTAATAATGTTTTCTGCGTTCGTTCCAGAACCAGAAGCAAAAACAACAATACGCTTCATAACTACATTTCTAAGCTACAAAAAAAAGAATAATTATTAACAAAATGATTGATTTTAAAGGAAGATTAAATTTTTTTCTTTACTTTTAGTAATCATTTTTCGGACAAAAATTAGTTATAATTATAAAGATTTGTATTTTTGCCCCGATTTAAATTTTAAAAAAACAAAAAATTATGTCAGACATTGCATCAAGAGTAAAAGCGATTATCGTAGACAAATTAGGAGTAGACGATAACGAAGTAACAACAGAAGCTAGCTTCACAAACGATTTAGGAGCAGATTCTTTAGATACTGTTGAGTTAATTATGGAATTCGAAAAAGAATTTGATATTCAAATTCCAGACGATCAAGCTGAAAATATCGGAACAGTTGGTCAAGCAGTTAGCTATATAGAAGAAGCAAAAAAGTAATATTTATATGCAATTAAAACGAGTTGTAGTCACTGGACTTGGCGCATTAACGCCAATAGGTAATACTATTGAAGAATATTGGAACGCTTTAGTTAACGGAGTTAGCGGAGCAGCACCTATAACACACTTTGATGCTGCCAAGTTCAAAACTCGTTTTGCATGTGAATTAAAAAATTTTAACGCTACCGATTTTATTAATAGAAAAGAGGCGCGTAAAATGGATAAATTTACGCAGTATGCTATGGTAGCTTCAGATGAAGCTATTGCAGATGCAGGTTTAAATTTAGAAACACTGAATAAATTACGTGTTGGCGTAATTTGGGGAGCAGGTATTGGAGGGTTAGAAACTTTTCAAGACGAAGCTATAAATTTTGGAGCTGGAGATGGCACACCAAGATTTAATCCTTTCTTTATTCCAAAAATGATTGCTGATATTGCTCCAGGAAATATTTCTATAAAAAATGGATTTATGGGGCCTAACTACACAACTGTATCAGCATGTGCATCATCTGCAAACGCGATGATTGATGCGTTAAATTATATTAGATTAGGACACTGTGATGTTATTGTAACAGGTGGTTCAGAAGCTGCTGTTACTCATGCAGGTGTTGGAGGGTTTAATGCAATGAAAGCATTATCAGAAAGAAATGAAAGCCCCGAAACAGCATCAAGACCATTTGATGCAGAGCGAGATGGCTTTGTCTTAGGCGAAGGCGCAGGAGCAATTGTTTTAGAAAGTTACGAACACGCAAAAGATAGAGGAGCAAAAATTTATGCTGAGGTTATTGGAGGAGGTATGTCTTCTGATGCGTATCATATGACAGCTCCACATCCAGAAGGAATTGGTGTAATTGCAGTGATGAAAAACTGTTTAGAAAACGCTGGGATTACCCCAGAAGATGTAGATCACATTAACACTCATGGTACTTCTACACCTTTAGGAGATGTTGCCGAACTTAAAGCAATCTCTGAAGTTTTTGGAGAACACGCTAAAAACATCAACATTAATTCTACAAAATCTATGACAGGACACTTATTAGGTGCTGCTGGAGCTATAGAATCTATTGCTTCTATTTTAGCGATGAAACACGGTATTGTGCCACCAACAATTAATCATTCTAATATAGATGAAAATATTAATCCAGAATTAAACTTAACGTTAAATACACCTCAAGAACGAGAAATTAAAGTAGCTATGAGTAATACGTTTGGTTTTGGAGGTCATAATGCTTGTGTTGCATTTAGAAAGTTAGAAGATTAATACTCTATGAATTTTATTCGTAAAATAGTAAAACCTCATACAGAAGAGGATACTGAATTATACAACGAATTAAAAAAACTTCTCAAATTTTCGCCCAGAAAAATTAACAAGTATAAAAAAGCATTTACACATAGATCTGTGCAGATGTTAGACAAAAAAGGAATTCCTATTAATTACGAACGTTTAGAATTTTTAGGAGACTCTATTTTAGGATCTGTTATTGCAGCTTATTTGTACAAAAAAGTTCCTTCTGGAACAGAAGGATATCTAACACAAATGCGCTCTAAAATTGTAAGCAGAGAACATTTAAATGAATTAGGTAAAGATTTAAACTTAATCCGGTTTGTAAAAAGTAATATAGATCAATCCAATGTTGGCGATAATATCCACGGAAATATTTTCGAAGCACTAATTGGCGCAATTTATTTAGACCGAGGGTATAATACTTGTCAAAAATTTATTTACGAAAATGTAATTGTACCTTATGTTGATATTGAAAAATTAGAAGGAAAAATTACAAGTTATAAAGGATTGATTATAGAATGGTGCCAAAAACAAAAGAAAAAATATTCTTTTGATATTTATGAAGACTCTGGAAATGAGTCAATAAAGCACTTTAGCGTAAAAATTAGCATAGATGGAGAGCAAATTGCTAAAGGAAGAGCAACCTCAAAGAAAAAAGCAGAAGAACAAGCCTCTAAAAGAGTGTATTACGCTTTTCAAAACCAGATTACTTTAGGTTAAGTAACGATAACGTTTTCGTTAAATTAACATAGAAACTCTTAAACTAATTCGTAATTTAGCTTTCTCATAAAAACTATAAGTAATTATAATTTATGCAGGTGTACTCTTTAGAATTGGATGATTTTTGTGAAGAAGAATATTCTTTAATAGGAATCCATTCTACTTTAGAAGACTATAAACTTGCCTATCTTCTTAATAAAACTTTAAACACAAAGTTTTACAAAGCAAAAAAAGATTTAGAATTTGTAAGAGAAAAAAAGAAAGCCTCTTTTTCTATTTATAATTATGAGAATATAAAATATGATTACGATTGGTTTTTAATTGCAAATAGTTACAGAAGAGAAAACCAAACTGTGTCTAACGAATTATTATTAACATCAGAAACAAAAACATATTTAATACCAGAAAAGAAAAAGGTAGATTTTTTTATAAAAATCTGTGGAGAATCTGAGTATGAGTTTGTTATGAAAACAATACAAAAAATTAAAACTATTGATAATGTAATTACTGCTTACTCAATAGATAAAAACACTTTAAAGTCTAAAGACTTTTTAATATTTTAATATATGATCGACTACAAAAAAACGAAAATAGTTGCAACCTTAGGCCCCGCAACAAATAGTAAAGAAACATTAACAGAATTAGCAAAAGAAGGTGTAAATGTTTTTCGTATTAATTTTTCTCATGCAAATTATGAGAATGTTAAAAAAACTATAAAAACCATTAGAGAAATTAATGAAGAAAATGGATATAATGTTGCCATTTTAGCAGATTTACAAGGGCCAAAATTAAGAGTTGGGGTTATGGAAGAAGGTGTAGAATTAGCAGATGGAGACACTTTTACATTTACCACAGATAAATGCACGGGTACTAAAGAAAAAGCATTTATGACCTACCAACGTTTTCCAAAAGACGTAAAAGTTGGAGAACAAATTTTAGTAGACGATGGTAAGCTTTTATTCGAAGTAATTGCTACAAATAAAGAAAATGAAGTTGTTGTAAAAACAATTGTTGGAGGATCATTAAAATCTAAAAAAGGAGTAAACTTACCAAATACAGCAATATCATTACCAGCCTTAACCGAAAAAGATAAAGAAGATGCCGTTTTTGCTTTAGAGCAAGAAGTAGACTGGATTGCTTTATCTTTTGTTAGAACCCCAGAAGATTTAAGAATGCTTCGCGATTTAATAGAAGAACACTCAGAATATAGAGTTCCTGTAATAGCTAAAATAGAAAAGCCAGAGGCTGTTGCAAATATGGACGCTTTAATTCCGTATTGTGATGGATTAATGGTGGCACGTGGAGATTTAGGTGTAGAAATACCAATGCAAGATGTACCTTTAATTCAGAAAAAATTAGTGAGACGCGCAAAAAGAGCCAGAATTCCTGTAATTATAGCTACCCAAATGATGGAGACTATGATTGATAATTCTGTACCCACAAGAGCAGAAGTAAATGACGTTGCCAATTCTATTATGGATGGAGCAGACGCAGTAATGCTTTCTGGAGAAACTTCTGTTGGAAAACATCCTGTAAGAGTTATTCAAAAAATGGCAGAAATTATTAAAGCTGTTGAAAACTCAAGAATGATTAAAGTTCCTCACGAAGCTCCACACATAAGAACAAACAGATTTATTACAAAATCAGTATGTCATCATGCAGCATTAATGGCAAACGATATAGATGCAGCTGCAATTTCTACTTTAACGAATAGTGGGTATACCGCATTTCAAATTTCAGCTTGGAGACCACAATCTAAAATATTAGCATTTTCATCAGAAAAAAGAATTTTAGGAAAACTAAACTTACTCTGGGGTGTAAAAGCATTTTATTACAACAAACAACTTAGTACAGATGATACAGTTGTAGATATTAACAATATATCTAAAGAAAAAGGATTTGTACAAGAAGGCGATTTAATGATTAACCTTACCTCTATGCCTGTAGAGGCAAAAGGGATGGTAAATACATTACGTGTATCTGAAATAGAATAGAAAATTAAGTATAACACACAATTAGTAAGCAGACTCAAATACTAAGACAATTTATTGATTTATATTTTCAATACTTTTAATATTTCTTTGTGTTTTTTGTTAGAAAAAATATGTGCAAAATAAATGCCTTTAGGCAGGTTGCTCATCTCTATGTTTTTTGTGTTTTTAAAAGTTGTTATTTTTTTTCCTAACGCATCATAAATGATTACTTTAAATATGTTTTCTTTTGTTTGAATTGAAAAATTGTTTTTTGTTGGGTTAGGTGAAATGAACACTATTTTTTTTTCGGATTCTATTAAAAATAAAGCAGTATCGCTTTTATTTTGCCAAATAGTAAATGGAAATTTTGTGCTAGAAGTTAATACATCCATATCTCCGTCATTATCATAATCATCATTAAGTAAATGATTTGTAATTTTGTAATCATTATTTACAGTAGATTTGGTAAATACTTGGTTTCCATTATTTTCCCAAAAAGATATCCCTTGTGAAGCATATTCATTCCTTGGCACAGAAACAAAGTCAATATCACCATCACCATCAAAATCTTGAATGGTTATTTCGTCTCCACTATTGGTGTTATGAGTAAAGATTACGTGTTCTGTAAAATTTCCACTCCCATCATTTTCATACCAAGAAAAAAAGTTTTTACTTTCAGTATAATCAAATCTACTGGAGATAAAATCTAAATCATTATCTCCGTCAATATCAAAAAAGTTCGCCCTTGCAGGTAGAGAAGTTTTTGTAAAATTTAAATTTCCATCATTTTTAAAATAAATAGGATTGTCTATATTAGGTTTATCTGTAATTAGGTCTTTATAACCATCATTGTTTACATCAGCATAGGATACTACCACTAACCAATCTTCAATAGTTGCTAAAAATTGTGATGTAAAATTACTATTACCATCATTAACATAAGCATAAATTTGACCATTATTACTTGCTGGTCTTGTATAGAGTAAATCAAAATACCCATCGTTATTTACGTCTTCTACAATTACCTTTTGCACACCAGTTACATCTAATAAGATAGATTTTGTAAAATTAAAATTGCCTTCATTTGTGTAGAGGTAAACTTTACCTTCGCCAAATTGATATGTTGAGACGATAATATCATTTAAACCATCATTATTAAAATCTACCACATCAGAAGATCTAATAAGAGATGCAGTATTATCAATTATATTTTTTGTAAAATTTAACCCTCCTTGATTATGCCACAGCACTAATTCATTTTCTGCTGATGAAGTACTTATTACATCTTTGAAACCATCTTTATCAATATCAAAAGAAGTAAAGCTATTGGGAGAGATAAAAGTATCCTCAATAGATGTCATGTCAAAATTACTATTCCATAAATCCGCAACCTTAGGATCGTTTGCATCTACAGTATTTTCTGTAAAATTCAAATTGCCATCGTTGGAAAATAAAATAATACCACCTGAAGGAGTATTTCTTTTTACCACAAAATCTTTATTTCCATCATCATTATAATCGAGAATTCTAATAGCTCTATTGGTAAGTGTGTAATTTATAAGATGTTCTGTGAAATTTCCAAAACCATCATTGAGGTAGCAAAGAATATGGTTTTCAGTCCAAGAACTTGAAGATACTGACATAATTAAGTCTAAATCCCCATCATTATCTATATCATCTACTACAATGTCCTCAGTAGATATAGGTACTTGTCTGATATTGCTTGATGAGAAATTTGCTGTTGGATTTCTATACCAAACTTTAAGATGTGCATTTGAAGCCCTACTTGTAGTGATAAAATCGTTATATCCATTTCCATCAAAATCTCCTTTGGCTATAATATTAGATGAGTAACCATTATTTTGTGTGTATGTAGTATTAAAGTTTTGATTACCATCATTGTAATATACTTCTATGGTATGAAGTCTTGAAAGTAGTATATCTAAATCATTATCACCATCAATATCAATGACATCGAAATCGTTTACTATTTTTGGAGTCTCGTCAATAATTATTTTAGTATAATTAGAATTAGCGTCTTTTTTCCACCAAGCAATGCTTCCATCTCCACTTATTGAAACTAAATCTTCAATACCATCATTATCTATATCAATAATAATTGGTTCATACCAGTTACCAGAACGAGCAATAATTTGTTCTTCAAAATTTTGAGAAAACAAAAAGGGAATTTGAAATAAAGCAGTTAAAAGAATAAAATTTGTAATTTTCATAACTTAAATTTTATTCTTTTTTATACAAATCTCCTTTATGTTTTAATGAAAGAATATTGTTGCTAATTTCAAAATCATAGCTTATACCATCTTCTAAAAAAACGCCTGTTTTACCATTAAAAGTGTAAGTTCCTTTAGTAGAGCCTAACCTTTCTTCTGTGTAAACATATTCTGTTTCAGAGGTAAACGTGAAATAATCTTTTTCTTTTGTTATATCTGTATTTACCCATTTGGTTCCTATTAAATTTGTGACTGTTTCGATACTATCTTCGGTATTACTACATGAGTAACATATTAGAATAGTTAGGAACAAGTTTATAATTTTTAGTTTCATAATATTTGTATTTAGTTTCTCAAAAATATTTCTTCATAAGTATCACCATTTTCTATACCTATAATTGTTAATGTGTTTCCTTCAAAAACAAGTTGACGATCATTTACTTCATTATCAAAAGTAAA
Source organism: Bacteroidia bacterium (assembly GCA_030427865.1). GTDB lineage: Bacteria > Bacteroidota > Bacteroidia > Flavobacteriales > Flavobacteriaceae > Polaribacter. The sequence goes on from JAUICK010000001.1 coordinate 562,868, forward strand.
TCTGTAAGTAAGTTGCCTTATATTTTCCCATAAACCATTAGCATCATCTCTTTTTTCGCAATTTCCCCCATTTGTAGTTGCATATGTTTCTGAGATATAAGTTCCATTAACATTTACTATGATTTTATTTTTCTTATCACAATCATCTAACACCTTTTCTATATTATTTACTATCAATTTTTCATAAGACCAAGTGCCTACAAAAGGGTCTAAAATTTCTTCTTCATTATTTGAACATGATGCCATTAAAATTAATGAGAATATTAGTATTATTTTTTTCATATTTTATTGTTTCGTGAGGATTACATTTCTTGTTGATGATAAAGCGTAAATTATGGTTTGATTATTAGTTCCTTTGCTAAACTCATAATTACTAGTTAAGGGACCGTTTGATAAAATCTTTAATTCATATTTATTTGATGTTATAACTTCATCTACTGATATTACTCCTGCATTCACACCATCTTGCAACCCCTCTTTTAAGTTTGTGACAACAGTTGTGTTGTCAGAAGAAATGTCTAACAAGTTATCGTTTGTGAATTGAAAGCCACCAATTTGTGCCCAATCTGGGTCAGTTTCATCTAACCAAGTTCCAATAATCCAATTTGGTGGATTTATAAAATTATTAGATTCAATATTGTCATCATTACCACTACAAGAAACTATGCTTAGCGTTAAAGAAAAAAGAAGAATTAATTGTATTTGTTTCATATCTTAAAAGTTAAAAGCCTCAGAAATTAATTAATTTCTGAAGCTTAAAATAGTTTTTTAATTGTTATTAATTTTTTGATTGGGATTAAAAACAACTTGTTGCGATAACCATTTTTTGTAGCCTTCCATACCAAGTTGAGCTATCAATTTTCTTGAGTTTACAGCAGTTCCTTCTACCTCAAAACCACCATAAAAAGGATAACTTTTAGAGCGCACAACTCCATTTACTAAAACATCATATTGAGGTCCTGCATTTTCTAAAGCTTCATCCATAGCGTCTTTAATATTTGCTCCAAGTGCTAGAAATCCCATACTTTTTCCTTTTGTTGCTTTTCCTTCATCAAGATTAAACTTAATTGAATGGTTTTTTGAGCTGATAACTGTAAAATCTACAAGTCTTGCAGAACAACTACTTAAAAGTAGAATTGTTAACGATAAAATAAATAAATTTTTAATTTTCATAATTATTACTATTTGGTTTTATTGCCTTTGGCTTAACAAGGCGTTAATTAAAGCCGATTTTAAAATTAAGGTTTTAGCTTTCTAACATCAGAAAGATATTTAAATCTAAAACGCTTAAAAAATTAAAATGATAAGCAATAAAAAATTAGTGAAAACTAAGTGTTTAATCGTGATAAATTAATTTAAGCCTCTTTTCAAACTCTTGTTTGTAGGTGTTTTTTACTTTTAATGTTCTACCCATAATTGAAATTTGTGAACCATTTATACGACCTTGTAACATTTCTGGAGAAAGATTTACAATATAACTTTCGTTTATTCTTATAAAGTTAATAGGCAAATGTTTTATCATTTCTTTGAGAGAGGATTTTAAAAAATAGTATTCATTATCAATGGTTTGAAACCATAAATAATTTGCTCTTAAAATTTCTTCTTCATTATTTTGATTTACAAATGGTTTTATGGTAAAAAAAGCAATATTTTTAAAAAGAACAGGAACTCTTGTTACACCACCTTTTCCATATTCTTTTACAGCATCTAAATAACCAACTAAACCCATAACAGCATCTTTTTGAGCGCTTAATTGGTTTTCTTGTTTTTTATGCAATACTGTATGAATAGCACGAGTTACATCTTCTATATTTAACCTGGGTTTTGTTTTTACAATATAGTTTTCGTGGTTAGTATGTAACCCTTTTTGAAACGTGATATCATCATCAAATTCGGTAACATAAATAAAAGGGATTTTGTATTCTTTTTGAAGTATTCTACCTAAATCTATCCCATCTTTTTTTCCTTGTAAATCTATATCAAGAAGTACCACATCTGGTGTGTTTGTTTTTATTCTTTCTATAGCTTCGTCATAACTTTTGGTGTATTCATCTACAGTAAAACGTTGTCTTACTAATGCTCTGCGTAAACGTTCATATAAGGCTGGTTGGTCTTCTACAATTAAGATATGCGCTTTCATATTTTAGGAATTTGTATGGTTAATTGAACTCCGTTTTTGCTTTCTAAATTAAATACTCCATCTATTTGTTTGGTTAAAAGTTTTATTATTCGAAGCCCAAAAGTTTCTGTTTGTTCAATATCAAAATTATCTGGTAACCCTTTTCCATTATCAGAAAGAGCAAGTATATAATTTTTCCCTTGGTCTGTCATTTTTATAGTAACTTCTCCTTTATTTTTTTCAAAAGCATATTTGTATGAATTGGTTAAAAATTCATTAATGATAAGCCCAACAGGAAACGAAGTATCTGCATTTAGATTTATGTTTTCAATATTTTTATGAATACTAATATCTTTGTTTTCAAATGATTGTACTACATTTTTAGAAAGGACATCTATATAGTTTTTTATATTTAAATTAGTAACATCGCTACTTTGGTAGAGTTGTTTGTGTATTTCATTAATGCTTACAATTCTATTCTGTATTTCTGTAAGTTTTTTATCGAACTTCTCATCATTAAATTCTTCTTTGGCTATTTCTATAAATGTATCTATAATGGCAAGGTTATTTTTAACTCTATGATGCAATTCTTTTTGTAAGTTTTCGATAGTATCTTTTTGTATACTAATAATTTGCTTTGCTTTGGTTTCAGATTTGTAACGCTTATAAATAGCAAAAGAAACGATTGCAACAGCTACTAAACTTAATAAGAGCAACCAATTTCGAGTGTTAGCTTTTTGAGTTAGGAGTTCTTGTTCTTGAGTAGCAATTTTTTGTTGAGCGAGTTCTTTTTCTTTTTGTTCGGTTTCAAATTTGGTATTAGCTTCTGCTAATTGATTAGTAAATTTCTCATTAATAAGTAAGCTATCCTTTAATTTTGTTACAGTTTCATAATATTTTAATGCTTTACTATGCTGATTTAATTCTTTATAAGTTAAATAAGCTTGATTAATAAGGTTTACGTTATTTTCATTTGGATTATTTGTTACATGTCTAAAACCTTTATTTATGTAATACTCTCCTTTTAAAGAATTACCTACTTTATGGAATACCCTTCCTAATTTTATATAGAACCCAGATAAATAATCATCTTGAACACTATTCTTCAAGTAGTCTACAACGTATTCTTCTCCAATTTTAATTGCTTCGGCTAATTTATTTTCATTTTCATATATAGAAAAAATCTTCTTTTTTGAAATTAATTTACCTTTTAAATAATCATTCTTATTAAATATCGTATTGGCTTTTAAGTAATAATTCTTTGCGCTTTTTATATCCCTTTTTGCAAAAAAAACATTTCCGAGATGCATTAATGCAAACCCTTCCATATCTTTTCTTTTTTGTTTTACAGAGTAATCATATTCTTTTTTATAATATTTTTCCGCTTCATCGTAATTTCCTAGTTCGAGATTAATAAGTCCTAAGTAAAAATAGTTCCAAGCATGAAAAGTTTTAATTCCATACTTATTAGATGTTTTAAGATTTAAATATGTAAGCTGCAAAGCTTTTTCAAAAGATTTATCTCTAAAATGGTTTTTTACAATAGCCGTTTCAATAAAAAGAATTAATTTTATTTTTTGCAATGAATCTTTTCTGTTTTTTGATAATAGATTATTATTACCCAATTTCTGTGCCTTTTTGAGAACATACATAGCAGAATCTTTTTTGGATACATAATTGTAATAAGCAGCAATGTTCTGGTAAGAAGAAACTATTTTAAAACTATCTATTTTTTTAGCGGACTCAAGCATTAAGGAATTGTACTTTTTAACAGAATCAAATTTTCCTTTTCTTAGATAAAAATAAGATAACCTTCTAACAGCTTCATATTCGATAGTGTCATTATTGTATTTTTTAGAAATACTTAATAATTGTAAACCCCATTGAGCAATACTATCGTTGCTTGTCCTTTTGTTTTTATCAATTTTTCTTATAATTGAATCAATTATAACTTTATTTTTTGTCTGCCCAAATGCAAAAAAAGAAATAAATGTAAAAAGTATAAAAAAGTATAAATATCTCATAGCTAAATTTTTAATCACTAATATAAATGTTAAAATTTTAACATTCAAGAGTTTTAATATAATTTTTTGAATAGATATTTTCATCAATATCTATACAATTGTTACGAGAAAAGCATTAGTTTTCACTAAAAATCTTCTAAAATTTTAAGTTAGAGTCTTTAAAACGGTTTATTCTAATTCTTTAAAAAGATAAATTGTAGCATTTTTTTGGTAGTATCCTTACAATTTCAACTTTTTAGAAATTATAATCGCATCATTGGTAACAAATGGCATAGGCATCTTTTCTTGGGTTCTTGGAGTGATGTTAAAGTTTGGGTTTTCTAACAAGTCGTAAGAGATTTCATTTAAAATGATATCAAAATTATAATCCTTTGCAACACTAAAAGAAAGCGTTACTTCTTTATCTTGATTAGCCAAATGATACACTAAAAACGTTCCTTTTTTTACGTTGTAAGTTTTACCATTATTTGCTAAAACGTCATTGACTTTAAATTGATGTAATTTGAGCGCTGTTTTAGTAACAAACTCTAATTTATTTACTTTTCTTTCTGATGAAATGGTAAACTCAATAAAACGTTTGTTGCCAATTATAGTGTCTAAGTCTGTTGCAATTTTTGATGATTTAATATTTCTATAATTTGTTTTTTTATGATAGGTAAAACGTGTATTGTATTTGCTTTTGGTTTCTGCATTGGCAATACTTCCTTTGGTAGCATTCTCATCAAAAATTTGTTTGGTATAATTATCTAAAGTGTGGTTGTAGGTGCCAAAATAGGCAGTTTCATCATCAGAATTTTGAATGTAAACCATGCTATTTGGTTTTTTGTTATCGATAGAAAAACCACTATTGTAGGTTGCCAACCCAAAGAAAATAATGGCAAATAAACCTGCTGTTTTTTGCATCCAAAAAGTTTTCTTTTGATGAAAGGTAAGAATCATTAAACCAAAAACCAATGCAATTAAAATTCCACTAACAAACAATATTTTTAAACCCAAACCAACAGGAAACATTTTTACCAAAGGTGCAAAAATATAAATAGTTGGTATAGAGAGAATTGTAAATAAAATACGTTTCGATTTTTCTTCTAAATTCATAAAAATAGCAATAGCCAAAATTGCCAAAGCTGCAAAAATAGGAATGATAAAAAAGCCTGCACCTTTTAAAGAGCTGCTAATTAAAAAATTAATGATTAGCCAAATAAAAATGGGACCAATTAATAAATCTGTGGTTTTTTCGTGTTTAGAAATGTATTTGTAGGTTTTGAATAATATCCAAAGATTTAAAAAGACAAAAGCTAAAATATATTGGTAACCATTATAGGTAAAACCATGTAACATGTCTTGATACTGAGGATGAATTATCAATATTAATTTCCATAGCCCAAAAGAAATTCCGCCACATAACATAATCGATAAAAGAAAAACACCTAACCCTTTTCCAATTCCTATTATAGAGAGTTTTCTTTTTGTAATTCCGAAGAAAATTAACCCTAAAAAAAGAACAACAGCAACAATTAACATAGGTACTACCCAAGAAAACGGATAGGTTAATAGTTTTGCAAACGGAAAGTTAACATACACAAAATCTTCATCAGAATTTAAGTTTGACAAATCTGTATTAGCAAAATAATTTACGGTAGATGTAAAATAATCTGCCTGATGCATTAGCGTTTCTCTATCTAATCGCTCATAAGAATCTTGTGCGGTATGATAATCGAAATGATCGCCAATAAAGGCAAAATTAAATCCGTTTATATCTGCATCTTCTCTAAAAACAGTTAAATCGGTATCATTAGGCAGTTTTTTATAAATGCTATACATTAGAGAATTTGCTGCTGGATAATTGGGTTTTGCAGCTAAAAATGCTGATAACAATTTACTGTTTTTTCCATTGGTTTCCATTAACATATAACTTGGACCACCACTTCCTCTGGCTTCAAAATTTAACACCAAACCAACGTCTTTTGTCCAAGAATGCTCATTAACAAAAGCTTGCGCACCTAATAAGCCCAATTCTTCTGCATCAGAAATAAGAATAATAATATCGTTTTTTGGTTGTTTTTTGTTGGCTAAAAAAGCTCTAACACCTTCTAAAATTGTAACGACCCCAGAGCCAGCATCACTGGCTCCTAAAGAAGAATGAGGGTTAGAATCGTAATGTGTTAAAAGTAATAACGCTTTTTGGTTTTCTGTACCTTTAATTCTTGCTATAATATTTTCTGAAGTTGTAGCAGCAAACCATTTTTTATTAACAGCTGTTTGGGTTTGAATCTCTGTTTCTAAGCCCATTTTCTGTAACTCTTTTACAATATAATTTTGAACTTCTTTGTGATTTTTAGAACCAACATGATGAACCTCTTTACTTATTCTTTTTAAATGATAAAGAGCATTATCTATAGAAAACTCAGTTTTAGAAACGTTTTTTTTTGAAGAAAAAGAAGGTTTCATATCAGAAAAACTCCAATACACAACACCAAGAATTATAAGACCAGAAACAAGAGAAGAAAAAGATTTCATTTAGTTATTTTAATTTCTATAAATGTATGAAATAAAAAAAACTTACTATAAGTGTTGGATAAAACAGAAATTTTGGTAAATTTAGAAACAAACTAAAAACGAATTTTTATGGGAATTAAGAGCTTTCAAGGGAAAAGAGATACAAGTCAGGGCAAAGAAGAAGCACAGATTTTAGTATCAGATTATATGACAACTAAATTAATAACTTTTAAAGCAGAAGATTCTTTAGACCATGTTATTCATCAATTAATTACGTATAAAATTTCTGGTGGCCCCGTAGTGAATGATAAAAATGAATTGATTGGTATTATTTCTGAGACAGATTGTATAAAGCATATTTCTGAGAGTAAATATTATAATATGCCTTCTGACACAAATAATACAGTAGGTAAATATATGGTTACAGATGTAGATACCATAGACAAGAATATGAATATTTTTGATGCTGCATTTAAATTTATTAGCTCTCGTAGAAGAAGATTTCCTGTGGTAGAAAACGGAAAGCTAATAGGACAATTGAGCCAAAAAGATGTATTAAAAGCAGCAGATAACGTTAAAGGAAATACCTGGAAATAAAAACGTTATAATTTGTAAAAAATGGAGAGTTGTTGCTATCTTTTTTATGAATCTCTTTTAATTAACAAAAACATTTCATTATCCAAAGCTAAATAACCTTGGTCGTATATATAAAAATAGGTGTTTCCTGTTTTGGTTTTATAGATAGATGTAAAAAACTGGAAGTCGAAACCTCTATCGTATAATTTTGTTCTGGTCACTTTTGTTTTTCCTGAGGTATTTAATTCTGATAAGATTTTATAATTTTTTCGAAGCCTATTATTAATATTTCTGATAAGGTTTTTACTATCTTTATTTACTCGATTGTTATAAGCATTTCTACAATAATCTGAACAGAACTTTTTGTCTATTCTACCTTTTACAGGTTCATTACATTCTAAGCATTTTCTGTTTTCCATAGTTTTCTTTTTTTAATTCGTACCAATTAACTTTTACATTTTCATAATCAAATTCATTAACAAATCGCAACCCTATTTTTTGTAATATTTTATTCGATCCTATATTTTCTACATCTGCGGCTCCGTATATTGTTTTAAAATTCATTATAGTAAATCCATATTCTAAACAAGCAATTGCCGACTCTAAACCATAACCTTTTTTCCAGTATTTAGGAATAAACCTGTAACCAATATCAATAAAATTTTGAAATCCATTTAACGTTTCTTTTTCGCCAGAATTTAATTTTAATCCAGACCAACCCATAAAATCTCCAGATTTTTTTTCAATTGTTGCAAAACGCCCAATACCTCTTTCTTTGTATTGTCTTCTAATGAGTTTAATATTTTTATGAGCTTCTTTTTTAGTGGTTATAGGTTTTTTACCCAAATACTTATGGACTTCTTTATTTGAATCTAACTCGAACATTCCATTAATATCGTTCTCTTGAAGCTCTCTAAGAATAAGTCTTTCAGTTTCTAAATAAAATTTCATAGATGCTAAATATATTAAAAATTATTCGATTACAAACGCTTACAAATAATTACAACCGAAAGTAATTGTTTTGCAACCGAATAAAAGTTGAATGAGGTTGTTTCTTTGCAGTGTCAAAACGAACTGACAAAAACAATAATAATTTAAAAACTTATCTTATGAATACGTTAAGAAACAAAGTACAGTTAATTGGAAATTTAGGGAACAATCCAGAAATTATCACTTTAGATGGGGGTAAAAAATTAGCAAAATTTTCTTTAGCAACCAATGAAAATTATAGAAACGCTAAAGGCGAAAAAGTAACAGACACTCAGTGGCATAATCTAATTGCATGGAATAAAACCGCAGAAATTATAGAACAATATGTAGCGAAAGGAAGTGAAATTGCAATTGAGGGAAAATTAACGTCACGTTCTTACGAAACCAAAGAAGGAGAAAAGCGATATGTTACAGAGGTAGTGGTAAATGAATTATTGATGTTGGGAGGAAAATAGATGTATGCCTAATAAAAGACCGATAACAGCTATTTTGTTATCGGTCTTTGGGGGGGTAGGTTTATTAAAAACCAGTTCCTGGATCTTCGGGGCTTTGTGCTTGTGCTTTCTGTGGGTTTAAAATCATATAAGTTCCTAATGCAGTTAAGGCTGCATATTTTCCATAATTTCCTATTTTCTTAATCGCTTCTTTACGAGAAATTTCTGAATTTTTATTTGTTGTATTATTTGTATGTTTTTTCATGATCTCTTATTCTGTTTATTCTAAAATGATTTTCTTACTTACTTTGCCTTTTGCTGTTTGCAATTTTACAAAATATACTCCTTTAGCTAATTTAGGTAAAGAAATTTCTTTTATACCATTAGCTTCAAAAGAAGAACTCATTACTTTTTTTCCAAGTAGATTAAATAAAGAAATAGACACATTTTCTTTCGGTAAACCATTTATTCTCAATGTAGAAGCATTTGTTTTAAAAATGCTTACGCTGTTTAAGATTTCAGTGTCTAAACTTAAAACAGAAGAGGTTTTGGTGTGCAAAAAGAAACGCCCCTCTGTACTACCTGCAGTTACATTAGCTTTGTAACTTGTATTTGCATCATCTAAACGTGTAAGCGTGTTATTACTTCTATCTTCTAAGAAGACTTTGTAATCTATAGGGAGGTTTAAAGCTTCTGCTGTAAACGTAATTTCTTTAGCAGTTTCAGAAAATACAACAACAGGTATTACTATAGATTCTAAATCTGATTTAGGTAAAGTTTGTACTTGGTATTTTTTACCTTGATTATTTTCTAATAGTGTTGTATATATAGAAAGTGAGTTAGAAGCTCCACCAAATGTTTCTCCTTCCCAACCGTAATCAAAACCTTTAGTTGCATTATCTCTATAATCTATTTTTGCATAGCGATTATTCTCTCCATCGTTAATCCATAATTTTAACCCTGTATTAGTAGTTTTTTGAAAAACATTACCAGAAGCTGCTTGATTTGTTTCATTAAAAGTAACAGTACCAGCAGAAGTAGCGTTAACAAAGAACCCTTGTGTTGGAGCTAAAACCCAATTTGTTCCAGAAGTTTTTACTTCATACATACCTAAGGCTTGGTTCCACAACCAGATTTGTGTTTGATCTATATTAGAACTGGTTCCAGCTCCTAAAAAGGTTCCGCTACTTACATAAGAAGTATATGGGTTACCAATTAAATTAAATCCTGTAGAAAGGGAAGAAGTTTCAACATTTTCAGTATTAATAGTTCCAGTAAATGAGAGATCTCCAGAGGATAATTTTGCAGAATATCCAGTTCCATCAGATAAAGCGTCTGTAGATGTAGTTGTAAAATATGTCCAAGCTGCTGCACCAGTTAGTCCAGGATTGTAACTAGCAAAACCAATATTAGTTCCAGTACCAGAATCAAATGTATTGTTTGCTCTCATATCTGTCATTGTTTCTCCACTTACAGGAGAAGAAACCAAATACCAATTTGTTGTACCTAAATTTCTGTTATATGTTACATTTCCTGAAGAAGTTCCGTTTACAATTAGAGTACCTCCACTTGCAATTGTTAAGCTAGCTCCAGAATTCACCTCTAAGTTATTAACAAGAGCCCCAGTTGTAGCTCCTATAATTGGGTTGTTTGCACTAACTTGGATATCTGTATTTTCTGTGCTTGTAGGTATAGATCCGTTAGTCCAGTTTGATGTATTTGCCCAATCAGTATCAGTACTACCCGTCCAAGAGTTATTAGTTGTAAACGGTACATAGTTTGTTGTAATTTGGTCAAAGCTAATTACATCTCCGTTTTGAGCTGCAACACCATCGTTTTGAACTCTTAAGTTCATTTGAATTTGATTGAAATTGGCAGTTAATCCAGATTTATTTAAAACAACCGTTTCCCAAGTATTGGCTGCAACTATTGTATATTTTCCAGTAAAAGAACTTGCTACTTGTGTTCCTCCAGCGTCATAAAAGCGAAGCCTAATTTGAATATTTACACCTGCTCTTGTAGATTTTACATAAAATGTAGTATTAATTTCTGAAGTTGTAACTGTTTTACCAAAATCATAAATATCATTACTTAAATAATTATTTGCTGTAGTTGCATTTTGAGTAAAGGTAAGAGTAGCTGCTTGAGATCCTACTTGTGGGCTAGTGGTTGTGTATCCTCCAGTAACATCTGCTCCGCTTGCAGTCCAATTAGTTGAAGTTTCAAAATCAGCATTAGATAACCAATCATCTGTATCTATAATTATCAACTGTGCAACTTTTAGTTCACCAGCATTCCAACTAAAGCCACTGCCTTGTTTTGCTCTTATACCAATTCTGTCAATTTTTCCATCTGGTGTAGTTGTTTTTACAGTAATTGGTATGTCATAAGTTGTATATCCAGAGTTAGCAGCTACTGAGGCTATTGTAAAATCTGTACGACCAGCTGTACCTCCTGAGGTACTTCCTGATTGGTAGTTCATAAGTTGCCATTCTGTATTGTTAGTTGAGTTTTCTACAACTATTCTTACAACTCTATATTTTGTCTCAGATAAGTTTAAACCAGTTGGAGTTCTTAAGGATTGAAACCCTCCAGTAAACGAGGTAGCAGCGCCAGAAGTTAAATACCCGTTTGCATTATGAGTGTAGTTAGGCATTCCTCCTTGAGTAAAAGATTCATTGTTTGTATTAAAATTGTAAATAATATCTTGTCCATACAAGTTTATGGAAACAACCGTGAACAAAAGAAGTAAGACTTTCTTCATAAGATTTGATTTTTAGTTAATAATTAATTTTTGGGTTTTTGTGCTGTTATTTTGATCTACCAACCTTAACAAATAAATTCCACTATTTAAGTTAGAAACATTAATAGAATTATTTTGTAAGGTTTTTGTTTCAAAGACTTTTTTACCTACAATGTTAAATATTTGAACTTTAGAAATAGTTTGTTTTGTAGAAATATTGACGATATTTTTTGCTGGATTTGGATAAACAGAAAATTTTAATATAGATTCTGATTTAGCATCTAAAGTAGCATCATAAGAGAATGTAACACTGTCTATAACAACGTCGTGAGAAACTGAAGGTCTTCGGGGTTTAGTTGGGTTATCTGCATCCGCAAATCTTATTCTAAAACTAGTAACGTCTCCTGTCCAATCTGTAAACTTTGTTAAATCTACTTCAAAAGTTTGAAAACTAGATTGACTTAACAGGGTAAAAACTTGTGTTTCATTGTTTGACCCTATAGCTACACCAAATTGGTCTGTACTTGGTTCTTCATTTTTTACAACTACAGTTACCTTATTGTATTTTGTAGGGTCTGATGTAGTTGCTGGTATTGGAAAGTCAAATAAATTAAACCTAGACCATTGTTCTTTTTCTAAAGATAAGGTTATTAAACCTCCAGTATGAGATTTTACAGTGACTTTTGGATCCATAGACCAACCTTCTAATTCATTATCAGTGCTAAATTGAAAATCATAATTAAAATTAGCATCTACTTTAAAATTTGCTGTAACAGTTTTGTTAGCATCCATTGTTAACGTCTCTGGATTGTTGCTGCCTGTTAAATCTCCGCTCCAACTATCAAAATTCCAATGTGTAGATGGGGTTGCAGTAAGTGTTTCTACATCAGTATCTTGGTAAGATATTTTATCTAAAGTTTTAGCAACTGTACCAGAACCTACAACGTTAACGGTTAAAGTGTTTCCTGTAGGAGGAATGTATGTTAGAGAGAAATCATCTACTTCTATGCTAGTGTCTGCTGTATTATTGTTAACGGTAGCTCTAAGGTTTATTGTACCAGTAGCTGAGATTTGAAAGGTATGTTCTACTTTTTCCCAAGTGTTGTTGGCTTTTATTTCGTATGCATCTCCATTAAGGTTTTTACTCTCGCCATTATCTCTTATAACTGGTTTAGTTTTTACCCCTGCATTTCCTCTAACATAGTAACTAAATAAGTAATTACCAGCTGTTAGGTCTGCTTTAGCAATATTAGAACTTTTTATTCCGCTGTTAAACGTTCCGTTAGAAACAATTTTCCACAAACCAGAACCATCTGCTGTTCTTGTATCTGTTGTTACATGACCTTGACCAGTACCTGCATTTAGATTAGACCATTTATCACTAGTATTAAGTGTTGGGTTAGGAGCTAAATTTTGCCCAAAACCAACAAAAGGCAATACGATTAATAATAAAAGAGTAATTTTTTTCATAAGAAAGATTTTAATTAATAATAATTTTTGAATTTATAAATGTGTTATCGTTAAAGATTGTTTTTAGAAAATAAACTCCTTGTTTAAAGATACTTAAATCTAAGATTTATCAAATTTTATGCTTACCCTTTAGTATTATGTAGAGTTATTTTAAGTATTTATTTAGAAGATATTTTTTTAACATTACATTACCTGCTAACTATACCTATTTTCTTGATTTTGATTTTTTTCTTGCTAACCTTTGTTCTTTTGTTAAAACCTTACTGTAGATTTTTTTGTAATAAGTTTTATTAAAATTCTTTTTTTCTTCTTTAGATGCTGATTTACTAAGTTTTCTTAAACCTGTTAATCTTTCTATCTGAATTTTAATAATCTCTTTTTTTTGTTCTTCAGAGAGAGCTAAAGTTTTATTTCCAGCAATTATTTCTTTATTTATTTTTTCAGTTAAGGCTTTTGCTTTTTGCTCTATTTTTTTTGATTGTGCATTTGTTGATGTAGATATTCCTAAAAAAAGAATAGCTAAAAAGAATATATTTTTCATTGTATTTAAATTTAGTTGTTATTAACTAAGAGGATAATATTTATTAACTCTGTAAAATTGAAAAAATAAGACAAGAGATAGGGTATACTAATAGTCATTAGAAGTATAATTTGCGTAAACCTTTTGTTTTATTGACTTTTTTCTTGTTTTCACTGTATTAGAATGTAAGTTTATTAAAAAAGACAAAGTTTAATTGTGGTATTATATACACTAAAAGATAAATTTTAAACTATTCTAAGAGGTTTTTTAAGCCTAAATAATTCTTTTGAAGTATTACTTCTGGGTCACCACCTTTTACATGACCCAAAATATTAAAAGGCCCTTTATAGCCTAAATCTATTAAATGTTTTATCATTTGTTTTTCTAAATTTCCTTCTCCAATAGTAATTATTTTTGGTCCTTCAGCTTTCATTCCGTTTAAACTTACAGACCATAAGTGAGGGAGTAATTTTTTTATGTTTTCTGAATATTTATCTAAAGTATCGTGTGCGTGATGAAAGTTAAAAACAATACCCAAATTTTCTTTAGGTAAAGCTTTTATAATTCGCAATTGATTTTCTGGCTTACCAAACCAACCACCATGATTATACAACCCAATTTTACAACCTAATTTTTTTGCTCTTTTAGATAAATAAGAAACCATTTCTACAGCTTGTTGAAAAGATTCTTTGTCTGAGAGTTTATCAAAATATTCTGGATAAAATCCTACCCATATTTGTGTTTTTAGTTCAGCTTTTTCTAAATTTTTAAAAACAATCTCAGCATCTGGTCTTAATTTGCCAACTGTATCTTTAAAAAGATTTACATACAACCAAACCGCTTTAATTTTAACCTTTTCTCTTTTAGCCATTTGCCATTCTTGTAACATTGTAGGTACATGTTTTGGTCTATAACCATAAGCATATTGGTTGTAACCTAATTTTTTTAGCATTTCTAAACGTTGCTTTGGCGTGCGTTCTTTTACATCAAAACCTACTATAGACCAAGGAATAAGATTACTTTTTAAAATTAAATTTTCTTTTTTAGTAAATTCTTTCTCGTAAAAATCGAAAAAGAATTCTCCAATTTTTTTCATTGAAGAAGTTACATAATGCCCAATAGGAGGTGGGTTTTTCTCAAAGTAAAATTTAGAATTTTTATTTTTTTCTTGTGAAATTAAAACAACATTCTCATCAACTTTAGCAACGTTTTGCATTGCTTTAACCACTTTACCAAAACCTACCTGAAACATCAAAAACGGTAGTTTTGGATGGTTAAAATCGTTTCGAACACTTTGTATTAAGTTCGTTAGATTTTTTTGATAAGTTTCTCTGGGTTGTAAACCTCCTTTATTGCCACTATCACTTTCTCCTTGTACCCAAAGCACTCCACACAATTCGTAACTGTTTTTCGGTAAAGTAGCTAATACTTTTTTAGAATAAGAAACAAACTCGCTATATAATTTGGGTTGATTTTGTTCTTTTATTAATGTAGCTTTCTCTTTACTCCAATCTGGGTTCCAAGCTCCATATAAAGACATACCTCCTCTTGACCTTTTTATCAATACAATTTTATGATTTGGGTATTTCTCAGACATTTTAATCCCAAAAAACAATTCTGGTCCAAACAAGTAATCTGCCCCAAATTTTTGGGCAATATGTTTAGCAACTTTAGTGGTGTTTAAAGGCTTTCCTTCATTAAAATTATAATACAGAGTAACGTTTTTTTGAGCTTTATTAAGCCTTTCTTTATCAATTTCTGATAACTTAGAAGCTTTTGCACGACCATCCATATTAGATTGTCCTGCTAATAGAAATACTTTTGTTTTTAGGTTTTTTTGTGCGTAAGTAGATGTAAAACAAAAACTTAAAATCAGTAAAAAGTGTTTATATTTCATATATTATTTTTTAATTGTAAACCTATCAAAAGTTTTACCTGTGTAAGAATTTATTCCTTGAAACGAAAGTGTTTTTCCATCAATAGAAAATAGCCCAAAACTTGGAACATGTTCAAAATGAGCTACAATAGAGCCATCTGTACAATTCTCTGAATTATTTGGATCTGCTTTCCATTTTTTATTGATTTTCCCTCCAGCTCCAATTGTAATAGAAATAAATCTATTTTTCAAATCAGAATAATTTGTTTGGTTGGTAATAGAATTATCTATATTTCCTTCTCCATCATAAGGTTTTAATCTTTCATAGGTATGAGCGTGTCCGTTTAAAACAATATCTACTTTATGATTTTCAAAAATTTTGTAAAGTGATTTTACATGTTCGTAATCATTTTTGTATGTACAACTTTTTCCATTATGATGTAAATACACCACAAACCAAACGTATTTATTTTTGTTCTCTATTAAGGTTTTCTTTAACCAAGCTTCTTGCGCTTCTTTATTAAAAAAGCCACCATTACTTGAGTCTAAACCAATAAATAAAGCATTAGAATAGGCAAAAGAATAATAATGTTCATTATTTGGTAAAGCCCATTCTTTTTCAAAGTTTTTTTCTGGATCAGACAGCCAATCGTGGTTTCCTACAACAGGATAGAAAGGCGTATTTTTAAATACTTCTTGAAAAGGTTTAAACAAATGCTTATCATAGTTTTTACTTTCTCCTTTAGGATATACAATATCTCCCAAACCTAATCCAAAATCTGGTTTTTTAGCCAATTCTATTATTCTTGTTGCTGGTTCTTTTGCAAAACTCCATTTTTCTTTGGCACCAATATCACCCAAAGCATAAAAAGTAAAGGCAGTATTTTTGTTATCTGGCGCAGTCGTAAATGTATATTTTTCTCCACTTGCTAATTCGTATCCATTAGAATAAATAGCATAGTTGTAAGTTGTTGCTGGTTTTAAATTTTCTATAACAACTTCATTAAATTTATTTCCTTCATGTTCCGTTAAAAAACCTTTTACTACTTTTTTTGTTGATGCATTTACTTCACGAAACAAAACTGTAGCTGTATTAGAAACACGATTTGTTTTCCAAGTAACAGTTACTGTGGTTGGTCTTACCATCTGCAAATAGGGCTTACGCATTAAAGTGGGTTTTTCTCCAGAAGATACTATTGTAATTTCTTTTTTTGTAGAGCAACTAAAAAAAAGTAGGACAGTTAAAAATGGAAAGTAAAAAGATTTCATTTAAATTTCGTTAAACTATTGCATACTCAAAATTAAAGAAACCTATTAAATTAAAGGTTTCATATTTAATAGTTATAGCCCAATAATCGTCATTAAAATATTTGATGATTAACGAACTCAATTAGATATATACACTACCTTATCTTTTAAAGTAGAAATTAATTTTGTTTTAGAATAAAAAACAACTTTAATGAAAACAACTTTACGATTAAAAGTATTATTGATAACTTTTGTTTTATCATTTGTAAATATCCATGCTCAAATGGATATGATGAATGCAATACCTGTTGATAAAATTACGCATAAAGCTGTAAAAAATGGTTCTTGGTTTGCCTCAGATACTTGGAACACAAATTCAATACCAACCACAGGTGCAATTGTTTACATTCCAGAAAACATTACTGTAAATTATGAAGGGGCTTCTGATGCTCACATTTTTGCAATTAGAGTAGATGGTAATTTTAATTGTGTACAAACTAATGCTAATGAAACTACTAAATTAGTTTTTGATACTTTCTTTGCAATGAGCAATTCATATGTAAAATTTATAGCAAATAACTCATCAGATGGAAAAATAGAAATAGAAATAAAACCATTTGATATAGAAACTTATAGAACTGGAACAAACATTTGGAATGATGATTTAGAGAGTTATTATAAAGATAATAATATAGTTACTTTTAAAACAAGAACTGGTACAGGAAAAGACAGGTACAATACTATAGAAGAAGCAAATAATGGAAACTTTACAATTACAGAAAGTGCTGGAACTACTATTAATGATGGAGTAGGAGTTTTAGGGCGCTACAATTGGGATCCTAAACAATTAAGTTTAGGATTGGTTACTATGGGACAATTAGAGATTATTGGAAAAGAAAAATTAAACATGGTTCAGTTGTCTCAAGATGCTAATTCTGGTCAAAATATAATTACTTTAAAAGAGATTCCAAATGGTTGGAATGTAAATGATGATATTATTATTTCGAGTGGTGGAAACGCTAAAGCCTCAAATAATGGAGAAGATTTAAAGCAAATTAAAAGTATATCTGGCAAAGAAATTACCTTAAAATCATCTTTAAACAAAAACCACAAAGGAAAACCTTCTGAAGAGCTTCATTGTTATGTAGGTAATTTAACAAGAAATATTGTCTTTAAATCTCCAGAAACAACTATTGTTACACAAAGAGGCCATGTTATGGCAATGCATAATGATACCAATGTTCAAATTAAAAATGCACAGTTTAAAAGTTTAGGAAGAACAGATAAATCAAAAATTTTAGATGATTTTATTTGGAATAAATGGTTAGCGCCAAAAGTTTTTACATCAAAAATATCTGCTTTAGGTCAAGAAATTGCAGAAATGAGAGTTATCCCTAAAAATGAAATGACAAATTCAAGAGGTAGATATTCTATTCATTTGCATAAATTAGGAACAGCTTTTGGTGCAAAAATGGCACAAGTAACAGGTAATGTAGTTTGGAACAACCCTGGTTGGGGAATTACACATCATGACTCTCATGCAAATATCTCAGAAAATGTAGTTTATAATGTAATTGGAGCTGGTATAGTTTCTGAAACCGGTAGTGAAACAGGTACATGGAATAATAATTTAGTTATAGATATTAAAGAAGGTCATAAAACAGACCCCTACACTGCATCTTTGCATCATGATGATTATTTGTTTTCGGGTCAAGGATTAGCAATGAAAGGACGTGCGGTTTTATGTAAAAACAACGTAATTGTAAATGCTAAAAGAGGTGTTGGGGTTATAAATATGAATAACTCAATAAATAATTTAGATCGTTTAGATGCTAAAGCTTTAGCAACCAAAAGAATAGGATACGAAGTTGATAACTTTCCACTAAGCATAAATGGTTATAGTAAAGAAGGAGATGGGGTAATGCCTGTAGAAGCTTCTTTAATTATGGAAAACACCATTGTTATTAATTCTAATATTGGTTTGCGATCTGTAGAAAGAGATATGGGGGTTAATCATGAATCTCGCTCAATATTCGATGGTTTTAAGGTTTGGGGAGCCAATACTGGTTTTTTAATTAACTACCAGGCAGACTATAGTTTTAAAGATGTATACATCTCTGGGAAAAATCCAGATAATTCTTTAGGTATAGATATGTGGAAACACTCTCATAATCAAACATTCGAAAATATTAAATTAGAAGATTTAAAGAATGCTGTACAGGTTTCTAAGGTGGTTTTGGGTAACCCACAACCAAAAACAAGAAACAATGGTTTTACACCTTGGATTTTTGTAAACTTAACCACTACTAATGTTTCAAGTTTTTATGAATTAACCATAGATGAATCAAGTACAAGTTACGCTTTTAACTACACAGAACATTCAGATAATACAATTCATTTAAGCACCAATGATATTTCATCAAGACCCACAACTTTTACAATTTTAGACGATACAACCTTACAAGTTGATTATAACGAAACAGGAAAAAATGCATTGCGTTTTGAGGTTGATGGTATTATAACCGATGATTTTGGAAGCTATAACATGGGTATACAACAAGCTTGGGCTCAAGGAAATTTAAGATATGGTTATCCAAAAAGAATTTATCAGTTTGCCTCTAAAGCCAAGTTTGAAGAGTACTTGACAGCAAATGGAGTTTTTAAAGATGAAAATAACAACGACCAACTATATTTTATTATAGAAGAAAGTTTACCAAATCGTAGAACATTTAAATACACAAAATTCCCTGTTCGTGTAAAAATTTTAAACGCTCCAAACTCTGGTGTTTTTGCAAATGCTCAAGTAGAAAGCCAATCAAGTCTTGCTCCACAGTATCAATTAATTAGTCGTCTTGCTACTGTTTCTCAGAGCTCCACAAAAACTGATATTACTTATGATGATGGAACTCATGGTGCTAAAACAATTACTTTAGGCCCAGAAAAAGCAGTAGATGGCAATAATAACGGAAGAATAAATGCACAATATTACCAAAGAGGTTTAGTGCCTGTTGGTAGTTTTTGTCACACTAAATTTGAAGAAGAACCTTATTACGATTTAGATTTTGGCGAGTTAAAAATGATTGATTATTTTGATATCTGGAATACTGTAGAATTAAATGGAACTGGAATTGAAACGCCTTCCAATCATTTTAAAAACTTTTCGGTTTTTATTTCTAAAACTCCTTTTACAGGAACTACTTTTCAAGAATCTAAAAACCATGCAGAGTATGAATATGTTAAAGACGATAATCTTACTAGAAAATTCTCTAAAAACAACTTAGGTGCTATTGGGCGTTATATGAGAATACATTCTTCTTATTCATCAAAACAAAAATTAAAATTTGCAGAAATAGAGGTTATTGGAAAAAAGTACGACAACACTTTGTCTTCTGAAGAACTAAAAAAAGAACTTGGTATAAAGCTTTTCCCTAATCCTACAAAGAACTTACTCAATTTGAGTTTTAATAGAAACAAAACCAATGTAACTGTTTATGTTTTTAATGCGTTGGGACAAAAAGTTTGTGCTAATTTTTACGAGAATATAGAAAGCACAGAGATAAATTTAAAAGGTAAAAGAGGTATTTATATTGTTCATATTTTTGATAATAAAAACCTTAATTTTAAACAAAAAATAATTAAGTATTAGCCCCAAAAATAAAGCCTTAAACAATATGTCTAAGGCTCTTATACATTAAAAAAGCGATGGTATTAGTTTTTTATTTTTTTAATAGTAATAGTACTGGCTTTGTAACCTATTCTGTGAGCAATAGTGTACAAAAACTTTCCTTTTTCTACAGAAATAGGTGTGCTGTACAATTTCCATGCGCTATTAAAATTTAATTTTTCTTTAGCTTTATCTGAAATTAAATAAGCAATTGAAGCGCCTTTTGTTTTAGACGATAAAGAAATCTTATTATCTTTAAAAGAAATTTCTACTTCTTGTGTTTTAGGTTGCGTATTGTTTGGCCACATAGATGCTATCATTTCCGATTCTGGAGTAAAAGCTAAATCAGGTCTGTTCGCATAATGGTCTTTTAGGGTATTTCTCATTTGGGTTAGTATTGATTTATAGTTTGGATTTTCGGATAAATTATTTATCTGATAAGGGTCTTTTTCTACATCATACAATTCTTCGTTTGTTTTTGTTTTAAACCAAATTTGTTGCGTATTATTTAATTTCTTATTGTCTCTTAACTCCAGAAAATTAGACATCATGGGTATGTTTTTTCTGTAGCCTAAATCTTTATATTTTGTTAACTTAGGAAAATCATTTCTTAAATACAGGTATTTTTTACTTCTAACCGCTCGTATTCTATCTGTAAATTCATCAAATCTATCTGAAGAGGCATACACAAACTTTCTAGGTTTAGCTTTATATTTTCCTAAAAAAGCAACTCCTTCCATATATTCTGGGGGTTTTACACCTGCTAAACTTAGCATTGTGGGTGCTAAATCTACAAAAGAAATTAATCGATCTGTTTTACCTATTTTTCCATCAATTCCTTTAATTAGAAAAGGAACTTTTAAACCAGAATCGTAAATTTCTCTTTTTTGCCTAGGTAAAGGCCCACCATGATCGCTATAAAAGAAAATTATAGTATTATTATATAGCCCATCTTCTTTTAATTGATTTATGATTTTGGCAACTTTTTTATCCATTAACTCAACATTACTGTAATGTCTGGCAACTGTGTTTCTTGTAGCATTATTGTCTGGTAAATAAGGTGGTACAGGAACAGTTTCTGGATCTACAGTTAAAGGTAAATCTTTATTTCTCCATAAAAAACTTTCGTGAGAAACATCAATATTAAAAACAGAAAAGAAAGGTTTGTTTTTTGGTTTGTTGCGCCAATGTGCGTTTTTATTATTTTGATCCCAAGCAGTTACAGGAGCAGAAAACTGGTAATCTGTTTTGTAATTATTTGTGGTAAAGTAACCAGCAGCTCTTAAGTATTCTGTATAGCACTTTACGTTTTCTGGAATAACAGCAGAATATTGTCTAATGTATTTTCCAGAGATGTCTTTAATATTTACACTGTCTTTATATACTTGTCTGCCTTTAGAAAACACATCGTGTGCAGCTCTCATGTGCATGGTTCCAATAGATGTTGGGTACATTCCTGTAATGATAGTAGATCTACTTGGTGCACAAACCCCTACAGTTGTAAATGCGTTATTATAAACTAAACTTTCTTTAGCTAATTTATCTAATGCAGGGGTTTTTGCTGTATTGTCTCCATAAAAAGATAGGGTAGGACTTATATCTTCTGTGGTTATCCAGAGAATATTTGGCTTTTTATATTCTTGTAATGTTATTTTAGTTTTATTGCATGCTGTTAATATGCAAATTGTTAGTATGAGTAAAGTTAGTTTTTTCATTTAATATTAATTTTTAGAGTACCTCTGTGTTTGGGCAATACTTTAAAAGTTCCTTTTTTTATTTTTCCATTTTCTACAAATTCATATTGGTAGGTTCCAAAAAATCCACGTCCTTTAACCAAACCATTTTTATCTGTTGTACCCAGAAGATTAGTTTTCCATTTATCATGTACTAAAGAAAAATAAGCTTTTCCCATTGCTCCTTTACTCCAATCTTTTTTAAAAATATCTACTTTTTTTCTATCATCTTCTACGAAACCCCAGAATAGAAATTCTGTAACACTTGGGTGGCTAAAAGCTGCTATCATAAAATCTTTGGTATATTGCTCTCTTATTTTTGGTTCTTGAATATCCATTGTAAATTCAGAAATGCTAATTTGTTTGCCTAAAGTAGCATAATACCCTAATAATTCTAAAACTTTTTCAGGTGGTGTTAGGTCTGAACCAATATGACTTTGAATACCAATACCACTTACTAAACCATTTGTATTTTCATCAATTCTTTTTATAAAATTATAATACCATTCTTGCTTTTTAGTATCTAACCCCCCTTTGCTAATAATACCATATTCGTTGGTAAAACGTTTTGCATTTGGTTGCAATTCTTTTGCTGTTTTAAAACCATTGTAGAGTATTTGTTCAGAGCCTGTTATTTTTTGTAAATCTTTGTTTGTATAGGCTTCGTTAACAACATCCCAATGAGAAATTTTATTTTTGGTAAGTTTTAAAAGGCCGGCAACATGGTTTTCTATTAATTCTGTAACTTTTTTAGGATTGTCTTTGTTTTTTTTAATTTCTGGAGTTAAATAGTTAAAACCAGGCCATATTAAAACATGTCCCTTAATTTGTATTTTGTCTTTTTTTAGAATATCAATGGCTTTTATGACTTGGTCTTTCTTTTTTTTCCAGCGTAAACTCTTGATTTTTAGGTCGTTTTCAAAAACAGCTAAGTCAAATGTTTTTTTAAAATTCTTGTATTTTTCGTTATTTGCTATAACATCTTTTGCATTTATAGCTGCTCCAAAAGGAAAAAGATGTTTTTTTAGACGTATTCTTAAGGTTTTGTTTGCAATTGGTAAGTTGTTTTTTGTAAACTGAAGCTGAAAATTACCTTTTCGAATTATTTCTATTCTTTGCAACGCTTCTTTTCGCCACTTGGCATCTACTTGTATACCTTTATAGACAATTTGTGTTTTTGGTAGCGACTCTAATTTTGTTCCTTCAGGGAAAATTTCAAATTTTACGTTTTTTAAAAGAAAAGCTTGAGGTTTAAATCCATAGTGAAATACTATACTTAAATCTTGTTTTGCAATATTTATATTTGATTGAAAGGGTATATAATATGTTTTCCAATTTGAGGATAAACTCTGTGTAGAAACTAAATTGTTTTTGTAAGATTTAGATTGTTTAAATAGTAAATTTAATTTTGCTTCTCCAGTTTCTAAACTGGATGCCACTGTTTTTGCTGAAAAAGAAAGTAAAAAAGCAGTGCCTTTAGATACAAACTGTTTATAAATTGGTATAGCAGTAGCACTTTTATAAATAAATTTTGGCTGAGTATGTGTTTCTATTTTAAACACAAGGTTTTCTTTAACATTATTATTTACAAGCGTTATTTTGCTAAATTCTGAATTAGTTTTTATAAATTTCAGTCGTTCATAATTCACAATATTTTTACCTTTTATATCACTTTTTTGAGAAAATAGTAACAAAGGAAAAGATAAAATAATGACAAATACAAGTTTTTTCATTAGGTTAAAATTTAGATTTCCAATCATTTAACTCGCGTAATAAATTTTTGGTTAATATGGGTTTTTCTTCAGATAAATCATTAGATTCTGATAGATCTTTAGAAATGTCGTACAATTCTGTTCTGCCTTCTTTATACCAATTTATTAATTTATAATTTCCCTTTCTAATTGCTGATGATTTTGTGTCTCCAGTATTAACAGGTCTTGCTTTAGACGAATGCCAAAAAACGGTTCTATCTGTCCATTTTTCATCATTTTTAAGAACGGGTAAAAAACTTTTACCATCTGTATTTAAAGATTTTTTTGCAGTGATGTCTAACACCGTAGGAAAAATATCCATTAGCATAATTAAAGATTCATTGTCTTTTTTTGGTGTAAAATGATTTGGCCATTTTACAAAAAGAGGTACTTTAATCCCGCCTTCATACAACCAACCTTTTCCAGCCCTTAAAGGAAAGTTTGAGGTTGCTAAATCTCGTTTTTTAGTACCATCATTAGACAAACCTCCATGGTCTGAAGAAAATATAACTATAGTGTTATCATCTATCTTTAAATCTTTTAATAATTGCATTAGTTTACCAACATTTTCATCCATAGTTTCTACCATAGCAGCATATTTTGGATGATTTTGACGCATTTTAGTTCTTCCTGTGCCTTCTTTTATAAATTGGGGTAGATTGCCAAAATCGAAATTTTTAATTTCTTCTTTATTTCTTGCAATATCTTTCTCTTTTGCTTCTAATGGTTGATGCACTGCATAAAAAGAAAACATTGCCATAAAAGGTTTGTTTTTATCTGCATTTTTAATGTATTTGGCAACATTATTGGTCATCACATCCATTAAATAATCGCCTTTTTTACTAACGTTATCTACATCTGGAATTGGAGATTTTTTAGATTTTCCTTTTTTCCATTTAGATTTATTAAAAGGATACAAAAAACTTATGGGAGAACCTGCATGACCTGCTGCAAAGCTATAATCATATCCAAACTCTTTTAAACTTTCTTTTTTGCCTAAATGCCATTTGCCAAAATAAGCTGTTTGATAACCAGCAGATTTAATGTTTTTAACAAAATTTTTGTTATCTGCAACATTAATCATTTTAAAACCATCATCTGGAACATCTCCATCTTTAATAGGGTAATTTCCTGTCATCATTGCATATCTTGAAGGGACACATCTTGGATAATTAGCGTATGCATTTAAGAAAGAAATCGATTCTTTTGCCAATTTATCAATATTTGGAGTTTGGTATATTTTTGACCCATGAATACTTAAATCATGATACCCCAAATCATCCACATGAATAATTAAAATATTGGGTTTTTTAAGAGAATTGGAGCTGGGTATTTTATTTGTTTTACAAGAACTAAAAACGATAATAAAAAAGAGGATAAAAAATCTGTTCATAATTATAAAATGCTAATTATTTATAAGTTTTTTAATGCTGTTGTATGCTGGTGTTGGTTTTAAATCTTTACCGTAAATAGATTGAAAATAACCTTTATCTTTTCCATATCTTATACCTAAATCCCAAAGATTTAAAGAAACAAATCCGTTTTTGCTTTTTTCTTTTAAAACAGCTATAATTTTTTGATATACTTCTGCTTGTATTTTTCTTTCTGCTGTTAAGTTTTTAAGATTATTTTCTTTAACTAAATAGTCTAATTCAGTTAGATGGAATTCTAAATTATTTTGATGAGCCCAATCTATAAGATTACCAAGTTTTTTTAAAGTTGTATCTATATTATCTACAAAATCTTTTCTTTTTGCTCCTAAAAGTAAGTGACCTTGCCAACCAAGCCCATCTACTCTGTGTCCTTTAGAACGCAAGTATAAAACGGTTTTTTTTATTTTGTTCCACATTTTATCTTCCATTCCTGCATTTTGATTAAACACTAATTTTACATTTGGTGCATGTTTGGTTGCAATTTCAAAAGCTTTTAAAATGTATAGAGGAAATCCATTTTCATCTAAACCTATTTTTAACCATGGATTTTCCCATTTATCTATTCCTGGTTTAGGACCATGCCATTTACCATTAGATAATACAGTTTCGTTAACAACATCCATCCAAATTACGTTTGGATGATTATTGTATTTTTTGGTAAAGGCAGTCATAAAATCAATAAGAATTGAATTGAGTTCTTCTGCTGTTCTATCATCTTTTTTTACCCACCAAGAAGCTTGCGGACTTATAGGACCATGAAGTCTTACAGCAGTATTATTTTTTTTGGCAAATGCTAAAAAATCGTCAGTATGTTTCCAATTCCATTGATTTGGCAATGGATGAATAATTCTTTGTTTGGATGCATTTGCTGGTGTTAAATACTTAAAATCTTTTAAAAAAAGTGTTTCTTTTTTTGTGTTTAATTCTTTATGGTTTAAAGTTGCACCAATTAATAAAGAATTTGTTTTTAGGTTGTTTACATTTATTTTTTTAATACTATTTTTAGATGTTGCACAACTTACAAGTAGTGCCCCCAAAGCCCATAAAAAGAAAAATGCTTCATACGTAAGTTTCTTATATATGAAATCATATAAATTGCATTTTCTTTTTGTCATTAAATATTTATTTTTTGATCACTTTTTTAAATACTATGCCATTGCTGGTTTTTATTTTTAATAAATATACCCCAGCTTTTAAATTCTTAATATTTATTTTAGAGTTTTTTATATTAGAAAAAGAGCGTATTTTTTTTCCAGAGATACTGTAAACAATAATAGATTTAAGTGCGTTTTCTGTTTTTATATAAAGTAAACCATTAGTAGGAATAGGATAAAATTTTACAGATACCTTATTGCCTTTTACAGATAATGCCTTGTTTTCTGATTCTATAACTGTAACAGAAAACCTTTTTGCGTTAAAGGTATTGATAACATTAGTTCGAGGCAATACTTCGCTATCGCTACGTTTTGCCTCGAACGTGTGGCGGCTAACGCCAAAGTCCTTGACAACACTCCGCTTCGCTTCGTACTGCCAAGAACTTCGCCTATAGCTTATTTTGACTC
>JAUICK010000023.1 GCA_030427865.1 Bacteroidia bacterium
AAAGATTTAGGGTTATTTAACCAATCTTCATTATTTATAAAACCTTTAATTTTAACCCCTTGATTATCAATGTAGTAGCCTTTTTCAAATTTATTTTGAGCTATTGCAGATAAACTAAATAGCAAAAAGATTATAATAATTCTTTGTTTCATAATTTATTTATTTAAGAGAACAAAATAACGAAAAAAAGAATAAAAGATTAATGATATAAATCATTAATTTAATTATAATTTTTCTTTTAAAACAGAAATTTCATCGCGTAATTTAGCAGCTGCAATAAAATCTAAATTTTTAGCAGCAGCTTCCATTTGTTTGCGTTTTTCACGTATTCTTTTTTCTATTTCTTCTTTGGGTAAGTATTGCAAGTCTTGTTCTGCTGCAATCTGTTTTGCATTGTCATAATGATAACTTGATACTGCAGATTTAGATAATGTATCATCAATTTTTTTATTAATTTGAGTAGGAGTGATGTTATTTGCAGAATTGTATGCTATCTGTTTTTCACGTCTTCGTTCAGTTTCATCAATGGTTTTTTGCATGCTGTTGGTAATTTTATCTGCGTACATAATTGCCAAACCATTTACATTTCTTGCAGCTCTACCAATTGTTTGGGTTAGTGATCTATGACTTCTTAAAAAGCCTTCTTTATCGGCATCTAAAATAGCTACTAAAGAAACTTCAGGTAAATCTAAACCTTCACGTAAGAGGTTTACACCTATTAGAACATCAAACAAACCTTTACGTAAATCTTGCATAATTTCTACACGTTCTAAAGTATCGACATCAGAATGAATGTAACGACATCGAATAGCTACCCTTGTTAAATATTTAGTTAATTCTTCTGCCATTCTTTTGGTTAATGTAGTAACTAAAGTACGTTCGTCTTTTTCTACTCTTATTTGAATTTCTTCGATTAAATCATCAATTTGATTTATACTGGGTCTTATTTCTATAATAGGATCTAATAAACCTGTTGGACGAATGACTTGCTCTACAAAAACACCTTCTGTTTTTTGCAATTCATAATCTGCTGGAGTTGCAGAAACAAATATGGTTTGATTTTGAAGTGCTTCAAATTCTTCAAATTTTAACGGTCGATTGTCCATTGCTGCGGGTAATCTAAAACCATATTCTACCAAGTTTTCTTTTCTGCTTCTATCACCCCCATACATCGCATGTGTTTGTGGCACAGTAACGTGACTTTCATCAATTACCATTAAATAATCATCAGGAAAATAATCTAACAAGCAGAAAGGTCTTGTACCCGGGCTTCGCCCATCTAAATAACGAGAATAATTTTCAATTCCTGAACAATATCCTAATTCTCGAATCATTTCTAAATCAAACTCTGTGCGTTCTTTTAAGCGTTTTGCTTCTAAATGTTTGCCAATTTCTTTAAAATAATCTACCTGTTTCATCATATCTTCTTGAATTTGATGAATAGCGTTTTGCAACACATCTGGTGAAGTCACAAACAAGTTTGCAGGGTAAATATTTAGGTTTTCGAAACGCTCTATAACAGTTTGACTTTCTAAATCGAAAGACTCTATTTCTTCGATTTCATCGCCAAAAAAATGAATTCTATAGCCATTATCTCCATAAGAAGGATAAATGGTAACCACATCTCCTTTTACTTTAAATGTTCCGCTTTTTATTTCATGTTCAGTTCTTGAGTATAAACTGGTTACTAATTGATGCAAAAATTTAGTTCTTGAAATTTGTTGGTCTATATGAATAGGGATTACATTTTTTTTGAATTCTGTTGGATTTCCTATTCCGTACAAACAAGATACAGAAGCAACAACTAAAACATCACGTCTTCCAGAAAGTAGTGAAGAGGTTGTGCTTAAACGCAGTCGTTCAATATCATCGTTAATAGATAAATCTTTTTCGATATAAGTTCCTGTTACTGGAATATAAGCTTCTGGCTGATAATAATCGTAATAAGAAACAAAATACTCTACCGCATTTTCAGGAAAAAACTGTTTAAACTCAGAATATAATTGTGCTGCTAAAGTTTTGTTATGAGCCAAAACTAAAGTTGGTTTTTCTACTTTTTGAATAACATTAGCAACAGTAAATGTTTTACCAGAACCAGTAACGCCCAATAGCGTCTGAAATCGCTCTCCAGAAATAATATTTTCTGATAATTCTTTGATTGCTTCAGGTTGGTCTCCAGTTGGAGAAAATTCTGATTTCAACTTAAATTCCATACTGTAAAAATACGGATACTTTTTTTTAAAATATCTGTATTTTTTATGATTTAAAAGTTAATTTTTACCTTCTAAGAAGTGAGAAATGTCCTTTTTTTAGAATTGGTTGTTTGCTTGTATCTGCAGGAATCAGTTGTACATTAAACCAATAATCATCAGAAGATAGTAGTTTTCCGTTGTAAGTTCCGTTCCAACCATTTCCATCGATAGGAATTTGTGCGACTAACTTACCAAATCGATTAAAAATATTAATACTGCTATTAGGGTAAAATGTTTTATTTGCGCCTTTTATTACCCAAGTGTCATTTTTTCCATCGCCATTAGGCGTAAAGAATTTAGGGAATTGAATGACAGAGATTTGTAGTTGAGTATCAGGAGAACATCCATTTTTATCGTTAACGATTAGGGTGTAAATACCGCCTTCTAAATTTTCGAAAAGCGGTTCGTCTTGAAAACCAATAGCAGGAATTCTGTTTCCATTGTCGTCATTTCTAATGGCAAATTGATAATCTCCTGGGCCTAAATTATTGCTATTAGTGTCTATACTTACAGAGATTTTATCTTGACTGCCAATATTGTTAGCTTCATCTATAATAGTTACATAGCTCTCTAAAAGTGTAGCGACATTAGATTCTTTAACTACAATAGTTCTTGTTCTTGAACAAGCAACTTCTGGTGGCGCTTGGTCTGTAGCGGTAACAGAGTACTTGCCTGCAGTAGAAACATCTAAGGTTCTTGATGTGCCCAAAAGAGCTCCGTTTTCATCTTTCCATTCATATTTGTAAGTAGCTGCAGGATTTTCAGCTTCAATAGTTAAAGGAGTGTTGTTTAAACAAACAATTTGTGGGTCATCAACATTTTCTTCGCCCATTACCGTAAAACTTGGTAATGGTTTAATATTTATATTAAAAGATAAACGTGTGTGTACACAAGCCACAGGTGTATTTTTGGTGTTTTCTACACGTACATAAATGGTTTGATTGTTGGTAATGTTTTCGAACTTATTTTCATCAATAGCTAAAGCTGTATTGTTAGCTTGAGCATCAGCTAAAGAGCTGTAGAAAGTAACTGAGAAATCTGCAAATTCAGCAGGCTGATAATTGGCAAGAATTTCTGGGATTTTATTTTTTAAAGTAATGTCTCCATTTCTACCATTGGCATCATCTGCATCAGTATCTGTAGTATTATCACAATCAGAATAATCAGAGATGTTTAATGGGATGTTAGGTTCTGGATAAATAAAGAGTTGAAACGTAGAGAAGACAGAACTACACATGTTGCCCCCATTGTCAAATATTTTAAAGAATATGGTTTGAATAGCTGGATCATCTGTATTAAAATCTGCAGGAAAAGTAGTTAAACTTGTAATGTTTTGAAAATCGTTAGGGTTTCTAATTTCATTAACTTCGTTTTCAGCATCTTGTTGTGTTGTATAGAAGACAACGCGATGATTGGTTTTGTTAGCAAGAATTTCTGCATTTTGAGCAGTTAAATCGATATTTTGAGCCACTCTATTTCGAGGGTCACTATCAGCAGGAGTTGCTACATCGCAAACTGCAAGTGGAGAAATGGTTGTAGAAACGGTAGGAATAGGATTAACAATTACTTTAAACGACACAGGATTAATGATACAAGCAGGAGTAGTATTTCTGTCTTGTACGCGCACAAAAATGGTTTGTTCGCTAATATCACCTTGTGTAAATCCAGTTGGTGCAGTGTTTCTAAAGTTGGTATCGTTAGTAATGATATCTGTATTATTGATAGCTCCATCTCTTGAGGTATGGAAAGTAACGATATAATCTGTTTCGGTTTGAGAAGGACCTAAAATAGCAGGTACTCTATCACGAAGATTAATGTCTGCATTTTCACCATCTACTGTGCTTCCAGAAATTTGATCATCACAAAGCTCAAAATCTGAGGGGGTAAAGGCTTGGGGAACGGGTTTTACTCTTAACGTTAGCTGCCCAATACCTGTACAATCGTTATTTACCTTATTTTTTATCCTGATGTAAATGGTTTGATTATTTGCATAAGCAGGATCATTATTATTTCTATGATTTGAAATATCTGGAATTTCTTTGATAGAAGCAGTTCTATCAGCAACAGTTTCGTAAAACAATACTTCTAAATTAGGTCGAATTAATGGAGGAAATAAATCAATAACTTCTTGTTCTGCTGCACTAAAATCGAAGTAAGTGATTCCGTCTGTGTTAGAGTTTGCAGCCGTATCATTACCAGCAGCATCTAAAAAGTCATCACAAACTACAAATTCTCTGTTGTAATTTACATCGCCAGCAAAAGAAACCACTAATTCTAACTTAGAAATTCTGTAACAACCTTGATTAGAAACTGTTCTTACCCAAGCTTCTCCTGTATTATTTACAGGGTATCTTAATTTATCTGCCACTTGTGGTGTGCCTGCAATAGCATCTGCTTCTGTGGCAAAGTATTCAAAAGTTTCGTTAGCTCTGTTATCAGAAATATTAATTTCTGCTTCTGTTAAATTAAAAGTGGTTATTAAATCTGGATTGTCATCACATTGTTTCATGATAACAGGGTTAGTTTTAATAACAGGCAAAGGATCTACAATTAATTGAAATGAAGTAAATGCGCTACCCGCAGAGTCATCAGAAATTGCATTACAGTTTATATTATCTACATTTTCGACTCTTACAAAAATGGTTTGAGAGTTTGTTACTTGATAATCTGCATTTTTATTGATAGGATTGGTTGCGCTACTGGTTTGTGCATCTGCTAAAGAAGTATGGTAAGAAACCGAATATTGTGTAGCACTTAGACTACCTAAAATTTCTGTGTCTTTTGTACTTAACCTAAAGTTATTGGTAATGCCATCTGTATCGCTACCACTTGCGGTATCATCACATAACCTATACACAGTGGGTTGTACAGGTTCTGGCTCACTGGTTACTTCTAATTCAAAATTTGTAATAGCGAAACATGCGTTAGGTGCATTTCTGTTATGAACACGAGCATAAATAGTTTGGGTGCTTACTGTATTAACTTGGTAAGGATTTGGCAAATCTGTATTAGCTGCATTTGCAGTAGCTTTTGCCATAGTATCGAAATACAAGACTGTAAATACACTTGGGTCTAAGCCATCTAAAATTTCGGTGTTTTTAAGAGTTGCTAAATCAAAATTGTTTGGTACTGTTAAATCTGTATCACAAAAATTAATTGGGTCTGGAGTTGCTTTTGCTCTTGCAGCTTCGAAAACTTCTATGCTAAAAGTACCATTATACTGATTTATATTGCCACAATCATCAGTAAGCTTTATTGTAAGGGAGTATTTCCCACTATCCGTTTTTTGAAGATTTGGAAGTGTTAGTATTGGGGTATTGGAAATAAGAACTGGTCCAGTTCCATTGTCAAATTTCCATTCATAAGTAATGTTACTACCTGTAACAGTTTCTGGAACTATAGTTTTGTTATCACCAACACAGAATTGTAAATTTAGGTTTGCTATATTCTCATTAGTTGATTGGTCTGTTAGCTTAAGAGGTAGTAAAAGTGATGATAAAAAAGGAGGTAAACCTTGTCTTGCAGTTACACCAGTACCTACATTTACACTTCGATGAGAGTAATCTACAGCAGCACCTAATTCTTCGGGTTTATTTATAACACTAATATTACTTGAATTGTCACTTGTCCAATAAATTTTACCATCTGGTCCTAATTGAAGTGCTCCTCTTGTATTAAAATAACTATGAACTTGAAAACGTGATGTGTTTATTTCAGCAAATTTAGGTTTAGTAACATCAAATTGAAATAAAAACTCTGTGTCTCCACTAAAATTACCAGTTGAAACGTATAACCTTCTACTTTCGGTTGAAAACTCTACACCATAACCATTTCTACCATCTAAATTAAGTCTATTTAGAGTTGTCGAACCATTAAAATTAGTAACCGCACCAGTTTTATCATTAAAATTAAATAAAAAAGTACCAGAACCCATATTGGCAGCCACTAATTTTGTTCCATCAGGAGATACTTTAAGATATCCTCTTGCATCTCCAGCATTATAGCCATTAATTCTACTAATTACTGGAGCACCATCTAAAACACCATTATTATCTACTTTGTAGGCGTAAAAATCACTACCAATAGAAGATAAAACCCAAAAAGTATTACAATCATCTCCTCTTACCGCAGTAACTTTTTCAGTCCAATTTGGAAAATCTGTAGCGCTACCTAAAGCAACAGGACCCGCAGTAATATCTCCATTTCCTCCATCTGCAGTCATATCTATAGTATAATACCAAAAACCAGAACTAATAAATCCAGCATTATTGGAAGATTGAGCACCAACAACAAATAAGTAATAAATATCTGTTTTTCCAGGGGCAGGAACTGTTAAAGCAGATTGTGAACTTGAAGCATCACCTCTAAGTCCAGTACCATTAGGCATGGGAGTGTTATTTTTGTTCCATATTGTCAAATCTGTTGCATTTGGGTTTGGCGCACCAACATAGAATAATAAATTACCATTAGAATCTGCAAAAGAAGAACATCCTTCTATGGTGTTTAAAAGACTACCACTTACTGGAACTGGTTT
Source organism: Bacteroidia bacterium (assembly GCA_030427865.1). GTDB lineage: Bacteria > Bacteroidota > Bacteroidia > Flavobacteriales > Flavobacteriaceae > Polaribacter. The sequence continues at coordinate 6,787 of JAUICK010000023.1, forward strand.
TCCTGAATTAAAATCTAAAGCAGCACCATTACCAAAATACCAAAAATTGGCTTCTTTTTGAGAGAATGAATTTAATGCAAAAAATAGGAGTATAAGAGGTAATAATTTCTTCATTTGACGATATTTGTGTACTAAACGTCAAATATATTTAAAAAGTATTACAAATCTCTTTTTTTTAACAGTGCATACGACAAATAAATAAAGATAAATGTCCAAATAGAAACAATTAGGATTGTTCCAAAATCTACAGCATAACTTTTGGTAAACGTTTCGCCAATTTGATTGGCTACAGATTTTACTGCACCTAATCTTGAAAATGGTTCTTTGATTAAGTTTGCCATAGCTTCTAAAGGAAAGAATTGCATAATAGCATCTACTTTTTCTGAAGTATTTTCTGCTGATTGAAAATTCCAGAATAAATACCCCTTAAACATACTTTCTAAAATTAACCAAACTACAATTGCACCCACAGCAAACGCAGAACGTTTTACTAAGATTCCAAAAAAGAGTCCCATAGAAAAGAATCCTACAAGTTTTATAAAAAAAGCGAATAAGTATTCTAAATCAGAGACTATAATTGCAAGCTCGTTATAATCAGAATATATCAATCCTAAGATTAAAGAAACTACAAAAACAAAAATCGTAGAAATTAGTGCAAAAGCGAATACCGTATAAAATTTTGAGAGGATAAATTCTTTTTTACTTAAACCATCTATTAGGTTTTGTTTTAGTGTTTTATAACTGTATTCGTTTGCCATCATAGATACAATAACCAACAGTAAGAAAAATTTTAATATGGCAGCCATATAAGTATTAAAATGCCAGATGTATGGAAAATTAAAGATGCCTGCATCTGCCAAATGAAACTTTACTGGGCCAATGTCAAATTTTATAGCAGCAATTAATGCAATAGAGGTTAATAAGCCAAAATAAATGAGCGATAAAACTTTACTGGCTCTATTGTATTTTAATTTGTGAAATTCTATAGTTAATAGTCTTAACATGACTGTTTGTTTTAAGGTTGATTAGTTGTTGTTGGTTAAATCTAAGAATTGTTGCTCTAAACTTGGTTTACGTTTTACCAAATGCGATAAAACAATACCTTTTTTAAACAAATATTCATTAATTTCTGTGGATGAAATAGTGCTATTTAAAGTTGCAATAATCGTTTCGTGTTCTTTGGTAACTTTTCCAATTGCAGAATGTTCTTCTAAAATAGATAACAATTTTTCTTCATCTGTATCAACTTTTAATTCAAACAGACCTTTAGAAGCGGTCATTTCATCAACTCTACCACTGTATAATTTTACGCCTTTTCTAATTACAACTACATGAGAACAAACTTTTTCAACTTCATCTAAAAGGTGAGAAGCCAATAAAATTGTGGTGCCATTTGCAGCAATTTTTTTAATAATCTGTCTAATTTCATGAATTCCTTGTGGGTCTAAACCATTGGTAGGTTCATCTAAAATTAAAATTTCTGGGTCGTTTAACAATGCTGATGCAATTGCCAAACGTTGTTTCATCCCTAAAGAAAAAGTTTTAAACTTGCTATTTCTTCTTTCAAAAAGATTAACTGTAGTCAATTTCTCGTCTATTTTTTCTGTGGATATTCCTTTAATCTTACAAATCAAAGCTAAATTTTGAGTTGCAGTCATATAAGGGTAGAAGTTTGGACGCTCTATAATTGCCCCTACTTTTTTTAGTGCTTCATGTGTTGATAAATTTCCATTAAACCAAGAAAATTCACCAGAAGTTCTGTTTACAACATTTAAAATAATACCTAAAGTAGTAGATTTTCCACTTCCATTTGGTCCTAAAATTCCGTAAACATTTCCTTTTTTAATATCAAAAGAAAGGTTGTTTACTGCATGAACTTGTCCGTATTTTTTATCGAGATTTTTGAGTGATAAGATAGTTTCCAAAGAAATTGTTTTAGTCGATTATGTGAATAAGACGACTAATTTACAATTTTGTTACGGGAAAAATTAGAAGTTTGAAGAATGAAGTTGGAAGCGTTTAGAATCTAAAAGGTTAATCTATATTTTTTTGTTCTTATTTTAAAAGATTTTTTTCTGCTTTTCTTTCTTTTTTCCAAAAAACACGTTTTCCAAATTTTTTCAAGTGCTTTACCCAATCTCCATCATGAGTTAGTTGACCTTTTCTTTTGTAGCTCATTTATATTTTATTAAAATAAAAGTGAGTTATCATTTACACAAATAAACGATTATACGACTACACTTTTTTTAATATTCATTAAAATCGAAATCATCAAAATGCCCAAATTCGTCATCAATATCTCCTTCATCACCAAAATCATCATCTAATTTATCTGCAACAAATTCTTTTTCTGGAGCTTCTTCAGGAATTTCTCCAACAGATAAAATGGTTTGTGGTAAGTCGTCTCTTTTTTCATCTGTAATTTCAACAACATCCACATAAAAAGTCCACATATTTAGAAAATCATATACATAAATCAGTTTGTCATTTTCTTCAGCTAAAGTATCTTTTAAAATACACTTTTGCATAGAAATACCTTCTCCAGCTTCTGCCATATTAAATAAAGGGATTTCTTCACCTTGGTTCCATTCTTCATCAGTTCTGTAAAAAGAAGCCATTTCTTGCCCCTCAAAACCAAAAGATTTTGCAATAATTAGGTGTAAATCTTCTAAATTTAATTTATCATCAACCAAAATAGTTCTAATTACATCTTCTTTGGTATCTAAAATTACGCGTATTTTATACATAAAATGCTTTAACTTTTCTGCAACAAAAATACAATTTTTTATATGTACTTTTACATTACAATTAAAAGGATATGGATACAACTACCATTTTAAAAGCGTTTAATGAACGTTCTAAAAACACGTTAATGGAAACGCTTGATATTGAATATGTTGCTATTGGGACTGATTTTTTAACTGCAAAAATGCCTGTAAACTCTAAAGTACATCAACCTTATGGACAATTGCATGGAGGTGCAACAGCAGCTTTGGCAGAAAGTGTTGGAAGTGCAGCTTCAAATTTTTTTATAGACAGTAAAACTCAATTTATAAATGGAATCCACTTGTCTATCAACCATATAAAAAGCAAACGAGAAGGTATTGTTTTTGCAACTGCTAAAAACATTCATAAAGGCAAAACCACACATTTGTGGGAAGTTACAATTGTTGATGAGAATGACAATTTGATTTCTATAGCAAAAATGACAAACATCGTTTTAAATAAAAAATAATTTAATCTTTACATTGAGCATCATTTTTAATAAAATTGAAGAGAATTTTAAGGATAATATTCCTTTTGTAGCTTATAGAAAACCAAATTCAGATTTGGTTTCTGCTTTTTTAATGAAGGATGATAACTTGTATTTCACTTCTAAATTTACTGAAAACGGATTTGTTTTTGCACCTTTTAATAGTGAAGAAAAAACCATTTTATTTCCGAAACAAAATGCTTATTTTACTACTGAAAAATTAGTTTTGGATGATGAGTTTGTAAAAGATGAAGGTTTTACAAGTGCAGAAAACTTAGATAAAAAAATTCATCTTTGTTTGGTAGAGAAAGCCTTAGATGTTATCAATAATAACGAGCTTAAAAAAGTAGTGCTTTCTCGAAAAGAAGAGGTTCAAATAGAAAACTTCGATGTTTTAACTACTTTTAAAAGACTTTTGCAAACATATCAGAATGCTTTTGTGTATGTTTGGTTTCACCCAAAAGTTGGTTTGTGGTTTGGAGCAACTCCAGAAACTTTGTTGCACATAACTAAGGCTAATTTTAAAACCATGTCTTTGGCTGGAACACAGGTTTTTAAAAATGCTAAAGAAGTAGTTTGGAAAAATAAAGAATTAGAAGAGCAACAGTTGGTTACAGATTTTATCAAACACCAACTAAACCCGATAGCATCTGACTTGCAAATTGATAAAACAGAAACTATAAAAGCAGGAAATTTACTGCATTTAAGAACAAAAGTAGAAGGTGTTTTAAATAGAAATTCAAGTTTAGAACAATTAATTAGAAGTTTACACCCAACTCCTGCTGTTTGTGGGGTGCCAAGAGAAACTGCAAAAAAGTTTATCAATAAAAATGAAAATTATAAAAGAACTTTTTACACAGGTTTTTTAGGTGAAATTAATGTCCAAGATTCAGTATTTAACACTCAAAATTCTCAGTTGTATGTTAATTTACGTTGTATGAGTATTCAGGATAAAATTGCATCAATTTATGTTGGAGGAGGTATTACCAAAGATAGCAACGCAAAAAAAGAGTGGGAGGAAACTGTTTCTAAAAGCAAAACCATGAAAAAAGTTTTGTAATTTTTTTTCAATAAAAAAACCGCAAGTAATGTAACTCACGGTTTTTAGTGTGTAAAATGAATTTGAATTGAAATTAGTATTGTTCAAGTAAAGTTGTAAAACTGAACTCTTACAATAAAAGTCTTTGTATTTTAGATATCGTCAAAAGAAACATCGGTAAAACTCTGAGCAGATTTTGGCTCTTCGCTAATTGTTTCTTCTTTCTTAAAATCTTTTTGATGACGCTCGCTAATTACTTCGCTACCTTTTGCTTCTAAGATATAATCTGTTGCTTTGGTAAGCATTTCTTTAAAATCAGTAAAGTCTTCTTTATATAAATAAATTTTGTGTTTTTGATAGTGGAAAGAACCATCATCGTGTGTAAATTTTTTACTTTCTGTAACGGTTAAGTAATAATCGTCTGCTTTTGTTGCTCTTACATCAAAAAAATAGGTTCTTCTTCCAGCTCTTAATACTTGTGAAAAAATTTCTTCCTGTTCAACTCTCTCTGCCATAATTCTATTAAAATAGTAGTTATAAAATGTTTGTTATACTTAACAAATCTAACAAAATATTTTATTTGGCAATGTTAAAGATTATATTTCTTTTTCTAAAAGTTGTTGCTCGTATAAGTCTTTGTAGTACCCATCTACTGTTATTAATTGATTATGAGTTCCTTGTTGTATAATTTTGCCATCGTCTAAAACAATAATTTTATCTGCATTTTTTGCTGATGAAACTCTATGACTGATTATAAAAGTGGTAATATTTTTAGAAATTCGTTCTAAATTCGATAAGATTTTCTCTTCAGTTTCTGTGTCTACGGCTGATAAGCAATCGTCAAAAATTAAAATCTTAGGCTTTTTAATAATAGCCCTTGCAATAGAAACACGTTGTTTTTGCCCCCCAGAAAGCGTTACACCACGTTCTCCCAAAACGGTTTTGTATCCTTTTGGAAAATCGATAATGTTTTTATGTACATCTGCATTTTTTGCAGCGGTAATAATTTCTTCTTCTGTAGCATTCTCTTTTCCGAATTTAATATTGTCTTCTATACTTTCAGAAAATAAAAATGGATCTTGAGGTACAAAACCAATCTGACTTCTAACATCATCTAAATTGGCTTCTTTTATATTTTTATCATCTAATAAAATTGTACCTTCTTTGGTGTCGTATAATCTTGAGATTAGCTCAATAATTGTTGATTTTCCAGAACCTGTATTTCCTAAAATGGCTAAAGTTTCTCCAGATTTTACAGAAAAATTAATGTTTTTTAGTGCAGTTATATTGGTATCATCATAGGTAAAAGTTACATCTTTAAAAGTAACATTACCTTTTAATTCGGTTGATGAAGTAGCCGAATTTTGAATTTCTGGAACTTGTTTTAAAAACTCATTAATTCTTAATTGAGATGCTTCAGCTTGCTGTATCATAGAAGTTACCCAACCCACTACTGCAACTGGCCAGGTTAAAATATTAACATACAACATAAACTCTATGATGGTTCCTATTTGAATTTCACCATCTATATATTGTTGTCCGCCAATATATAATACTAATAAGTTGCTTATTCCGATTAATAAAATCATCAACGGAAAAAATAAAGCATTGGCTTTGTGTAGATGAATATTTTTCTCTTTACTCTCGTCTGCAATTTTATCAAAATCTTTAATAATCGATTTTTCGATACCATAAGACTTTACCACATTAATTCCTGAAAAAAACTCTTGATTAAATGTTGTTAATTTTGATAAATATTGCTGTACAACAGTACTTCTTTTATGAATTACTTTACTCAACACAAATATCGAAATAGATAATAATGGAAAAGGAATTAACGTGTACATGGTTAGTTTTACATCGATACTTATCATTTGTGTAAAACCAACTGCAAAAAGTACAATCATATTCATACTGTACATAATTGCAGGTCCAACATACATTCTTACTTTAGAAACATCTTCAGAAATTCTGTTCATTAAATCTCCAGTTCTGTTTTTCTTATAAAAATTAAGAGATAATCTTTGGTATTGTTGATAAATCTCATTTTTTAGGTCGAATTCTATCAACCTCGAGGTAACAATAATGGTCTGTCTCATTAAAAAAGTGAAAAACCCAGCCAATAATGCAACACCGATAATAATCAATACATTTATTAAAAGTTGTTGTTTAACATCATTTAAATTAGTGATGATTCCTTTTTGATAATCTTCAACAACATTTAGAGAATCTCCAATAATCTGCGGTACTTTTAGCGCTAAAAACTTAGATAAAATGGTAATAATAAGACCAATTAGTATACGCCATTTGTATTTCGAAAAGTATTTATTAATGTATTGTAGTTCTTTCAAAAGAGAATATTTATCAACTAAAAAATAAACCACGAAGATACAAGATTAACTACAATACTTTTTCTTAAAAAAGAATTAAAAAAGGTTTCAGAATAAAAATAAAATAACCTTACTTTTGCATCGAAAATTTATTCAAGTTCTTTAGAAAATGATTAACAGAAGACATATTCGAGTTAAAGTAATGCAATCTGTATACGCTATGTTGCAATCTCATAATGATGATATTATTAGAGAAGAAAAATTTTTAAAACATAGTATCTTAAAAATGTATGATTTGTATGTTCTTAACCTTTTATTATTGGTTGAAGTACAAAAATTGGCATCAAAAAAAATTGCGCTTTCTAAAAAGAAAATTCTTGCTACTAAAGAAGATTTAACACCAAATACAAAATTTTTAGATAATAGAATCATCAATTCAATTGCAGAAAGCATTGGTGTTGAGAGTTATTTAGAAGTTAATAAATTAAACAATTGGGAGTTAGATGATGAGTACGTAAAAATTATTTTTGATAAATTACCGAAAAGTAATTTGTACAAAAAATATTTAGACACATTAGAAGATTCTTTTAAGGTAGATAAAGCTTTTGTAATTGATTTCTTTAAAGAAATTATAGCTCCAGACGAAAAATTAGCCGAATATTACGAAGACAAAATGATTTCTTGGGTAGATGATATTCCGTTTGTAAATACATGGGTGGTAAAATCGTTAAGCAAGTGCAAGCCCAATAAAACGTTTATTTTGGGGAGTTTGTATAAAGATAAAGATGATGAAGATTTTGTTTCTGACTTATTTAAAAAAACGGTTTTAAAACATAAAGAATACGAGAAAGATATCGAAGAAAAAACCCCGAATTGGGAAACAGATAGAATTGCAGATATTGATATGATATTGATAAAAATGGCAATTACAGAGTTTATCAACTTTCCTTCAATACCAATAAGAGTAACTATTAACGAATATATTGAGGTTGCTAAAGACTATTCTACAGAAAAGAGTAGTTATTTTATAAACGGAGTTTTAGACAAAATCTCTAAAGAGTTTATAAAAAACAAAAGAATCGTTAAAATTGGTAGAGGATTATTATAAAACATTGTTTTAGATATATTATTTATTATTTTTACAAAAATTTTTAAAAATGAAAAAAATAACATTATTAGTTGCAGTAATTTCGATTTCTTTCTTCTCTGCATGTAAAGATGGAGCAAATGCTACAAAAAAAATTAATAAAGAAAATTTAAATAAAGCTGCATCAAGAGATGCAGAAATAAAAAAAGGAACAGCTTTAATAGCATTTGATAAAAAAGTTTATGATTTTGGAACTGTAAATGAAGGAGATATTGTAGAAACTTCTTTTAAGATTACCAATTCAGGAAAAACAGATTTAGTTATCACAAATGCGCAACCCTCATGTGGTTGTACAGTTCCTGTTTGGCCAAAAGCGCCAATAAAACCAGGTGAATCAGGAGAAGTAAAAGTTAAATTTAACACCTCAGGTAAACCAAACAGGCAAAACAAAACAATTACTTTAACTACAAACACAGAATCTGGTAGAGAGGTATTAACATTAAAAGGTTCTGTAACACCAAAAGCAAAAAAATAATGAATTTTACAGTAATAGCTTTACAAGAAAATGCAGGTAGCTTAATGAGTATGTTGCCTTTTTTAGCAATTATAGTTGTCTTTTATTTCTTTATGATAAGACCTCAGATGAGTCGTCAAAAAAAAGAAAAAGCTTTTCAAGCAGAAATTAAAAAAGGCTCTAAAATTGTTACTTCAAGCGGAATTCATGGAAAAATTGCAGAAATTAATAACTCAGATAATACTGTAACTATAGAAACTGGTGCTGGAAAAATTAAATTTGAACGCTCAGCAATCTCAATGGAATTAAGTAAAAAATACTTAACTTTAGCTAAAAAGTAAAAATAAAATAGAAAATAATTAAGTGAGCTTTATCTTTTCAGATACAGCTCACTTTTTTGTTTACAAGCTTTTGTGTAGATTGCAATAAATTCAGTTATAAATTGGCAAAGACAAAAAAAATATCAAAAAGTTTTTTAATTTTTTTAGGAGCATCTGTACTAATCTGGTTTCTAATAACGCTCTCTAAAGAGTATACAACTTCATTAACTTTTTCGGTTTCTTACAAAAATATTCCTCAAGATAAATTGCTGCAAAAAGAGCCAATTAATACCATAGAAGCAATAGTTAAATCTTCTGGTTTTAATATTCTTAGAACAAGGCTTAAAAATCTAAATATAGAGTTTGATGCTAATAATTTGAAACAAAAGACAGAAAACAAATACTTTTTTCTAACAAATAACCAGATAAAGAATATCAATAAACAAATTAAGTCTGGACTAGAGTTCGAAGAAATACTACCAGATACTATCTTTTTAGATTTAGGAAGTTTAACCTCTAAAAAAGTACCAATTAAAACCAATTTTAATTTTAATTACCATATTGGTTATGATATTGCAGAACCTGTAAAAATAAAACCAGATAGCATAAGAGTTTCTGGTCCAGAAACTCAAATAAAAAACATTAGTTTTTTAAACTTAGAGACTCTGCAATTAGATGATATAAAATCAGATTTTAATATAGATGTTAAGGTAATTAAACCTAAAAATTATAGCACTGTTAAGATTGATTCAGATTATGTTTCTGTTAGCGGAAAAGTAGAAAAATTTACAGAAGGTAGTATAGAGGTGCCTTTTAAAATTATAAACCTTCCAGAAAATTTAGAATTAACAACATTAAATAAAACAGTAGAAATTATTTTTGTTGTTGGGCTTACTAAATTTAATAATATCGATGAAAACTTTTTTGAAGTAATATGCGATTATCAGGTTTCAAAAGAAAATAATTTAAGTTATTTAATTCCTAAAACAACTACTAAATCGAATATTTTAAAAAACTTTAAAGTAGTTCCAAACAAAATAGATTTTTTAATTCAGAAATAATATGATCGTTGGCTTAACAGGTGGTATTGGTAGTGGCAAAACTACAGTTGCTCATATTTTTAAAAAGCAAGATAATATAGCACTATATAATGCAGATTCTGAAGCTAAAAAATTGATGAATTCTTCGCTAAAGATAAAAACTAAAATTATAAATTTCTTTGGACAAGAATCTTACGTTAACAACATGTTGCATAAAGAATATTTAGCAAAATTAGTTTTTAATAATAAAGAGGCTTTAAAATCGCTAAATAAAATTGTCCATCCAGAAGTTAAGTTGCACTTTCAAAAATTTGTAAAAGAGCATCAAAAAAAAGAGTATATATTATATGAAAATGCGATACTTTTTGAAAGTAAAAGTAACATTTATTGCGATGTGATAATTTCTGTTTATGCACCTTTAAAACTTAGAATAGAAAGAGCGGTTTTAAGAGATAATTCTTCTAAAGAAGAGGTGATGAATAGAATAAAAAACCAATGGAAAGAAGATAAAAAATTACTACAATCTAACTATATTATTTCTAATTTAGCTAAAGAAAACACCGAGCTTCAAGTTGTTAGAATTCATAATATTTTAACAAAAAGAAAGGGTTTGATTTAATTTTATGTAACGATTCTGTTAAAAAAAACTTAAACTTCAAGTTAAATCGTTAATTTAGGTTAAAAATATTTAATTCAATTTTTGAAAACCTTAACTTTGATATATGGGCAAAAAAATGTTTGTTCTTATTGTTATTTTAATGAGCATTTCTCTGATTGGAATCATTGCTGTTCAGGTATATTGGATTAACAATGCATTAGCAAGCAAGAAAGCACAATTTAAAAACGATGTTCAAAAATCTTTGGGTAGCGTTTCACAGAGAATTAGTTTAAAAGAAGAAGCTGAATACGAAAAACAAGTTAATAGTTTAATTGAAGATAAAGGTATAGCAGACAATGCACAAATAAGAAATTATTTTTTTCAACAAATAGACACTGCAACCAAACAGAAATTTACTTTTGGGGCTACTGTTTTAGAAGAAAATTTTAAGTTGCCTGCAGATTTTTTAGACAATGATTCTATCATTTTTAAAAGAGTTTCTGGTAAAAAAGATTTTTTTCATTCAAGGCTTATAAAAGGTTTAGACAACAGTTTTTCATCAGTAGACGAACAAAGGTTTTCATTTTCTAAAAGATTATCTGCGGTAGAAAAAGCAGAACATAAAGAGTTTTTTAGAGATATTAACAGTAAAAAGCCTATTTATCAGAGAATTAGTAATAGAGAGCTAAAAACAACAATAAAAGAAGAATTAGAAAAAAGAAATATTTATTTAGATTTTAAGTATGGTGTATACAGTAAAGATGGTTTAGCTACTAAATTAAAATCTGGGTATTATACAATTAATAAAAAAGAAAGTTATCCTTATCCTCTTTTCTTTGATTCTGAAGGGAAAATGGATTACGAGTTGTATGTTACTTTCCCTGATAAAAACGAACATATATTATCAGGAATTTCGAGCATTTTATTACTCTCGTTATTTTTTATTTTTATTATTATCATAGCTTTTTCGAGTTCTTTATACCAATTAATAAGACAAAAGAAGATATCAGAAATAAAAACTGATTTTATAAATAATATGACACACGAGTTTAAAACCCCTATTGCAACAATAAATTTAGCTTTAGACTCAATTAAAAACCCAAAAATTATTAATGATAACGAAAAAGTTTTGCGTTATATTCAAATGATTAGAGACGAAAATAAAAGAATGCACTCTCAAGTAGAAAATGTTTTAAGAATTTCAAGATTAGAGAAAAATCAGATAGAAATTAGTAAGGATACTTTAGATATGCACGACATTATAGAAGATGCTATTACACATGTTAGTTTGTTAATTGCAGATAGAAAAGGAAGTATAAAAACCTATTTTGAAGCAATAACATCAGAAATATCAGGAAATCAATTTCATTTAACTAATGTTGTGGTTAACATGTTAGAAAATGCATTAAAATATTCTAAAAATGCTCCTAAAATAGAAGTTTACACAGAAAGTACAAACAAGTTCTTTGTTTTTAAAATAAAAGACGAAGGAATTGGAATGAATAAAGCAGTTCAAAAACAAGTTTTTGACAAGTTTTATAGAGAACAAAAAGGAAACATACATGATGTAAAAGGGCATGGACTTGGACTTGCTTATGTAAAAGAAATTGTAGAAAAACATCATGGAACAGTCTTTGTAGAAAGTGAAAAAGGAAAAGGAAGCACGTTTACAGTAAAATTACCTTTAATTTAAAAATAAAAACAATGGGAAGTAAAAAAATTTTATTAGTTGAAGATGATCCAAATTTTGGAACAGTTTTAAAAGATTATTTAGCGTTAAACGATTATAACGTAACACATGCTAAAGATGGTATAGAAGGCTTAATCATGTTTAAAAATAGTGATTACGACTTATGCATCTTAGATGTTATGATGCCTCGTAAAGATGGCTTTTCTTTGGCACAAGACATTAGAAGTACAAACAAAGAAGTGCCAATTATCTTCTTAACAGCCAAAACCTTAAAAGAAGATGTTTTAAAAGGATATTCTGTTGGTGCAGACGACTATTTAAACAAACCTTTCGACTCTGAAGTATTACTGCATAAAATTAAGGCAATTTTACAACGTAAAGAATCTGATAAAACCGCAGAATCTGAACAGTTTGAATTTACAATTGGAAACTTCTTTTTCAATTCTAAATTACGTCATTTGTCTGTTGGGAAAGATGGCGAACCATCAAAATTATCTCCAAAAGAAAGCAAATTGTTAAGAATGTTAGCCATTCATAAAAACGATTTAATGCCACGCGAATTAGCGCTAACAAAAATTTGGAGAGATGATAATTATTTTACATCAAGAAGTATGGATGTTTACATAGCAAAACTTCGTAAATATTTAAAAGATGATGAAAATGTAGAAATTTTAAATATTCATGGAGAAGGTTTTAGATTAGTAGACAAATCTTAAAACAAAAGAACTTCCCTTATAAAAAAACTCAACTTTATTTAAATAAAGTTGAGTTTTTTGTATATTTAGGCTATGGCAGAATTCATTAAAATATATAATGAGAATCCTAATCAAAAAGCTATAGACAAGGTTGTAAAGATTTTAAAAAGTGGAGGTTTGGTTATTTATCCAACAGATACTGTTTATGGTTTAGGTTGCGATATTACAAATAACAAAGCTTTAGAAAGAATTGCTTTAATAAAAGGGGTTAAATTAGATAAGGCTAAATTCTCTTTTATTTGCGATAATTTGAGTCACCTCTCAGATTATGTCAAACAAATAGATACTTCTACATTTAAAATTTTAAAAAGAGCTTTACCAGGTCCATATACCTTTATTTTACCGGGAAGTAACAATTTGCCAAAGGTTTTTAAAAAGAAAAAAACGGTAGGAATTCGTATACCAGATAATACAATTATCAGAATTTTGGTAGAAAATTTAGGAAACCCAATTGTATCTACTTCTATTAGAGATGATGATGAAATTTTAGAATATACCACAGACCCCGAATTAATTTATGAAAAGTGGAGTAATTTAGTTGATGTAGTTATTGATGGAGGTTATGGAGATAATACTGCTTCTACTATAATCGATTTAACCGCTGATTATCCTGAAGTGGTAAGAGAAGGAAAAGGAAGTTTAGATGTTTTGTAATTGTAAAGGTTACCAAGTTATAAAGTATTTTATAGGCTTAAGATATAAGTAATGCAGTTAATTTTTTTTCAAACGGCAGTATCCAAAAAACTGTGTAAATAGAAAAATAGGAGGGTTTTAAAACCCTCCTATTTTTTTGTTTAATTTTAAAAACACAGTTTATTATGAAAGATTTAAAACAGCAATTTTTGAACATT
>JAUICK010000008.1 GCA_030427865.1 Bacteroidia bacterium
ATTGGAGTTTCAACCTCAAAATAACCAGCATTATTAAAGAAAGAACGCATTGCATTAAACAATTTTGTTCTTTTTACAAATACTTCTTTTACATGCGGATTTACCACCAAGTCTGCATAACGCTGTCTGTAACGCATTTCTGGGTCGTTAAAAGCATCATAAGTATTACCATCTGCATCTACTTTTGGTAGAGGAAGCGGTTTTAGTGCTTTAGAAAGTATCTTAAATTCTTTTACCATTACAGTTTTCTCTCCTACTTTTGTAGTAAATAAAGTACCTGTAATACCAATAAAATCACCAATATCTAATAGTTTTTTATAAACATCATTGTACAACGTTTTGTCATCACCTGTACAAATTTCATCACGATTAAAATATACCTGAATTCTACCTTCACCATCTTGTAATTCAGCAAAAGAAGCTTTTCCTTGAATTCTACGAGACATTAATCTTCCTGCAATAATCACGGGTTTACCTTCAGAAAAGTCTTGTTTTATTTCTTTTGAATTTGAATTGATTGGAAATAAATCTGCAGGATATGGGTTGATACCCAAATCACGTAATTTTGCGAGCTTTTCTCTACGTACAACTTCTTGTTCTGATAATTGCATTTTCTACTGTATTATTGATGTTTTCTATAAAAATGCCAAAGATACAATCAATAAAATTACTACACAATTAGATGGTTTCATAAAATATAAATAAAAACTTGCAGGATTACGAAATCGTTGTATATTTGCCAGCTGCTTGTTGTTAAGGTAGCATTTAGTTGTGTTGTTTTGGCACTTTCAAAAAAGTGTCGTGGTTTTGTTAACCAATGGAAAGCTTCCCTTAGATGGGATGCTTTTTTTTTGCCTTTTTATTAGAAGCCATTTCCCGCTTTTCGCACTCGCTTTTTATTCGTTCCTCATAAAAGAGCTCAAACAAATGCTACAATCGGGGCTAAACTTATTTGCAAACTTTTAGAAAATTTATATTTATTTTATTGCTAAATATTCGATTTGACTTGTTATTCCTGCTCTGGCAGGAATAACAAAATGAATTAAAAGAAATCTCCTTTATGTTCCCAAAATTTAATTATAAAAAGGATAACATAAACAATTGAAATAGAAAACTTTATGGTTGCCGAGGTTAAGAATCCTAAAAAGGCACCAAAAGAAGCTTTTAAAGCTCTATTAGTATCTTTACTATCATATAAAAGTTCACCAATTAAAGCACCAAAGAAAGCACCAATTAAAATTCCAAACGGAATAGGAGAGAGCAAACCAACTATTAAGCCTATGGTAGTTCCGTAAACGCCATATTTACTTCCTCCAAAACGTTTTGTTCCCATGGCTGGAATAAAGTAATCAAGAATCCAAATTAAAATTGCGATGCATAAAGTAATACTTAAAAAAGTCCAATTCATAGAAATTACACTTGTAAAATGAAGTAGTAATAATCCAAACCAACCCGTTAATGGCCCAGGTAAAATAGGTAAAAAAGAGCCTACAATACCTAAAAGGACTAATATGAAACCGAGAAGTACTAAAAATATATCCATAGTAAGTTTACCAATTAGACGAAGGTATAAAATGTTTGTTACAAATATTTATAACTAAAAAATTAGTTTAAACTAATTTTTTAGTTATATTTGTTGTGTTAAACTAAAAACTTAGTTGTAAAATGAATAAGCAATTAACAAAAGCAGAAGAGCAAATCATGCAAGTTTTATGGGACTTAAAAGAAGCTTCTGTAAAAGAAGTTATTGAGCAATTACCAGAACCAAAACCTGCTTACAATACAGTTTCTACCATTATTAGAATTTTAGAAACTAAAGAATTTGTAGATCATAAACCTGTGGGAAGAGGTTTTGTATATCATACAATTATAGATAAAGAAACTTATAGTAACCAAAGTTTACATAAATTAATGAATGGTTATTTTAATGGTTCTTTTAAGAGTATGGTATCTTTTTTTGTAAAAGAAAATAAGATGGATATTTCTGAATTAGAATCTATATTGAAAGAAGTAAATAAGGATAAATAAGCAATTGTTTAGTAATCAGTTTGCAGTAAAAATAAAAAACAATGATGAATTCTATTTTCCAAGTGATTTTGTTTCAAGTATTGTTCTTGGCTATTTATGATTTCTTTTTAAGTAAAGAAACCTTTTTTAACAAAAACAGATGGTATTTAATAAGCACCTCTATTTTGTCTTTTATTTTACCGTTTATTAAAATTTCTGCGTTTCAAAAAACGATTCCAGAAGAGTTTATTATTTATTTACCAGAAATTGTTTTATCACCAGAAAAAGTGATTCAAAAATCAAGTTGGTATCCATCAATAAATTATTTAGAAGTTTTATTTTGGGGTGGAGTAGTATTATCTTCAGTTTTGTTTTTTGTGAAGTTGATTAAAATTATCAATCTTATTTATAAGTATAAAGTTGTAAAAAAAGAAAATTTTAGGTTGGTGATAATCCCCAATAAAACCAAAGCATTTTCATTTTTCAATTATATTTTTTTGGGAAAAGAAATTCCTAAAAATCAACAAGCAAAAATTATTGAACACGAGTTGGTGCATAGCAAACAAAAACATTCTTTAGATTTACTATTCTTTGAGTTTTTAAAAATTGCAATGTGGTTTAATCCTATGATTTTTATTTATCAGAAAAGAATAACCTTAGTGCATGAGTATATTTCTGATGAAGTTGCAATAAAATCAGTATCTAAAGAAATCTATATAAATAGTTTACTATCCAACTTTTTTCAGGTTGAAAACATTGCGTTTATCAATCAATTTTATAAACAATCAATTATTAAAAAAAGAATTATTATGATGACAAAACAGCAATCAAAAAAAATGAATCAGTTAAAGTATTTAGTATTGATTCCTGTATTAATGAGTATGCTTTTTTATAGTTCTTGTTCTGAATCAGACTTAAAAGAAGGTGTTATTGCTAAAAAGGAGTTAAAAACAATGTATTCTAAAATTGGAGAAAATGAAATGAAAACATATAAAGGAACTACTGAAAGTTTTTTAGATGTTTATATGGGAACTGAAATTCCTAAATGGAAAGAAATTTCATATGGAGATTTAAGCGTTGAACAAAAGACAGAATATGATAAATATAAACAAAGATTAAGCGACATTAATAATTCTTTTTCAAATGCTATAAATCTAAAATTGTATAAAGACCCAAAAGGACGACCAATTTTGGGAAATATTCTTAGTTTTAAGAAAGTGAAAAGTATAAATAATGGCAAAAATATTGAAACAGAAGAAGTTTCATTTTTGAGAATAGATAAAGCTCCAACTTTTCCAGGATGTGAGTTTGGTGATAAAATGTGTTTTTCTAAAATGATTCAAAAGCATTTTGTAAAGAACTTTGATGCTAAACTACCAAATCAATTGGGTTTAAAACCAGAAAGAAAAAGAGTTTTTATTGGTTTTAAAATAGATAAAAATGGAAATGTTGTTGATGTAAAAGCGAGAGCTCCTCATATAAAAATAAAAGAAGAAGTAATTCGAGTAATGAGTTCTTTACCAAAAATGATTCCTGGAGAACAAGATGGTAAAAAAGTTGCAGTAAAATATTCTATTCCTTTTACAATTGTAGTAGAGTAAAACTCAGCAAATTTTAGTAAATTCACGCAATAAATAAATGTATGTTATTGCGTGTTTTTTATGTTTTATGTTTGATGATTTTAATCACTTCATGTGATAAATTTTCGTTTACAAAAAAAACACAAAGACAACCAATAGATACAATTGTAGATTTTTCTTCAGTAGATACTTATCCGTCTCTTAAAATTTGCGATTCTCTTATAGAAAAGAATAGAAAGGCAACTTGTTTTAGAAACACTATTCATGAAAAAATAGCAGAAGAGTTACTGCAATACAAGTTTATAATCAAAGATTCTATTGATGAAGTTGTTTATGTGGGTTTGATTATAAATTCTAAAGGAAAATTTTTAGTAGATTCTATAAAATCATCAGAAAAGATAAAAAAAGAATTGCCTAAATTAGATAGTTTGTTAAAATTAAGTGTAGAAAACTTACCTAAAATTTATCCAGCAATAAAAAGAGGAATTCCTGTTACCACAAAATATCAACTACCCATAAGAATTCAGTTAAATGAATAGTTTATTATTCAGAAATAATAAATCTTTTAAGATAAATAAACTAAGACTTCTCGACTGCGCTCGAAGTGACAATTAGTAATTTAGTTTAACATTTTCCAGAGTTTATCTTTCAACTCTACTAAACCTTGTTGTGCAACAGAAGAAATAAAAATAGCTTCTACGCCTTTTGGTAATTCTGCTTTTATTTCTGCTTTTAACTCATCATCTAACATATCTGTTTTAGAAATGGCTAACAGCCTGTCTTTGTCTAATAACTCAGGATTGTGTTTTTTGAGTTCGTTTAATAGAATTTCGTATTCTTTATTAATATCTTTAGAATCTGCAGGAATTAAAAATAACAATGCTGAATTACGTTCTATGTGTCTTAAAAAACGATGCCCTAAACCTTTACCTTCTGCAGCTCCTTCTATAATTCCAGGAATATCTGCCATCACAAAAGTTTGATGATTTCTGTGTTCTACAATCCCTAAATTTGGTTTTAAAGTAGTAAAAGCATAATCTGCAATTTTTGGTTTTGCAGCAGTTAATACAGATAGTAAAGTAGATTTTCCAGCATTTGGGAAACCAACTAAACCAACATCTGCTAAAATCTTTAATTCTATTCGAAACCAACCTTCTGCACCATCCATACCTGGTTGCGCATACCTTGGAGTTTGATTGGTAGATGATTTAAAATTCCAGTTTCCAAGTCCGCCTTTTCCACCACGTAACAGAATCACTTCTTTTTGATGTTCAGTAATTTCGAACAAGATCTCATCAGTATCTGCATCTCTTATAATTGTACCCAAAGGAACATCTATATAAATATCTTCTCCATCAGAACCTGTACTTCTACTTTTACTTCCAGCACCACCACCTTCTGCTCTAAAATGACGTTTAAATTTTAAGTGAAACAGCGTCCACATATTTTTATCACCACGTAAAATAATATGTCCACCACGTCCGCCATCTCCACCATCAGGACCACCTTTGGTAATGTACTTTTCTCTATGTAAATGTGCAGAACCTTGTCCGCCTTTACCAGATGAAGCGTATATTTTTATGTAGTCGACGAAATTTCCTTCTGTCATTTTATATTAAGTTCAGAGTTCAGAGTTCAGAGTTCAGAGTTACTTACTCATAACTCCTAACTCTGCACTCATAACTTGTTAAAGTTTATCAAATACTTCAGAAATTCTTTTGGTGATGTCTGCTATAGAACCTACACCATTAATTCCGTAATATTTATTTTGCGCTTCAAAATAGTCTTTTAAAATCGCTGTTTTAGTGTTGTATTCGTTAAAACGATTTCTGATTTTTCCTTCATCTGTATCATCAGTTCTACCGCTTGTTTTTCCTCTTTCAAGTAATCTTTCAACCAACACATCTTCTGGTACTTCTAATGCAACCATTCCGTTTATTTGCTCTCCTTTTTCAGCTAAAAAAGCATCTAAAGCTTCTGCTTGCGATTGCGTTCTTGGAAAACCGTCAAAAATAAAACCGTTGGCATCAGTATTTTTCTCTACTTCAGCTTTTAACATATTTATGGTTACTTCATCTGGCACTAAATCGCCTTCATCCATATATTTTTTGGCTAATAAACCTAATTCAGTCGAGTTTTTGATATTGAATCTAAATACATCTCCAGTAGAAATATGCACTAAATTGTACATCTCTTTTAAGAATTCTGCTTGCGTTCCTTTTCCTGCTCCTGGAGGGCCAAATAATACAATGTTTTTCATTTTTGGTGGTGTTGATAATTGATATATAGCTGGATAATTTCTTCCTAAACCATTGTAATCTAATCCGTAACCAACAATAAATTTATCTTCAATACTTTTTCCGATATAATTTATTGGAAGTTCTTTTCGAAACACATCTGGTTTAAAAAATAACGTCGCAACTTTTAGTTGTTTTAAGTTCTTGTCTTTAAAGATATTATAAATTTCTTGAAGTGTATTACCCGTATCTATAATATCTTCTAATATAATAACAGTTCTTCCTGTTAAGTCTTCATTAATGCCTACTAATTGTTTTACATTTTCTGTGGATGATGTTCCGCTGTAAGAAGCTAATTTTACAAAAGAGACTTCACAATTTCCTTGATATTCTCTAATAAAATCGGCAGCAAATAAAAAACATCCGTTTAAAATACCTACAAAAATAGGGACTTCATCTTTGGGTAAATCTTCTTTAACTTGAGCTGCTAAATGTTTTACAATTACAGCAATTTTATCCTTATTAATGTAAGGTTTAAAGTATAAATCGTGAAGTTTTATAATGCTCATTTAAAATCTTATTTTGAAATCACAAATTGAGATTTCAAGTTTGTTGCCAAAATTTGCGATTGCAAATATAACAGTCTAAAACATAAATACCTACAAGGTTTTTGAAACCTTGCAGGAATATGTCATATTAATTAAAAAAACCGTTTTGTGATACTGAAATGAATTCAGTAAAAACAAAACGGTTTTCATTTATTTTTACTAAGAACTAAACGTTCTTTTCGTTTTTCTTAGTAGTGTCAAACATAATTGGTGTTGCCACAAATAATGATGAATACGTACCTACTGCTACACCTACAATTAAGGCAAACATAAATCCTTTAATAGAATCTCCACCAAATAAGAAGATTGCCAACATTACTAATAGTGTAGTTAGAGATGTATTTATCGTTCTTCCTAATGTAGAACTTAATGCTGTATCTACATTTTCGCTGTATTTTCTATTTGGAAAATCTCCTGCAAATTCTCTAATTCTATCGAAAATAACCACAGTATCATTCAAAGAATACCCAACTACGGTTAAGATAGCTGCTATAAAAGACTGACCTATTTCCATATCGAAAGGCATAAATTTGTAGAAAATAGAGAATACTCCTAACACGATTAATACATCGTGGAAAACTGCCACAACTGCACCAATAGAATACGATACTTTTCTAAAACGTAATAAGATGTATAAGAAAACTACTAATAGAGAACCAAATACAGCATATAAAGCAGATGTTTTAATATCGTCTGCAATGGTTGGTTCTACTTTTATAGAGCTCATTACACCTGCACCTGCTTTTTCGAAACCTGGTTTAAAGTTTTCGTAGGATAAATTTCCTAAATACGGTTTTAATCCTGTAAATAAGGCATTTTGTACTTCATCATCTACTTCTTGTCCTTCTTCATCAATTTTATAAACAGTTGTAATTTTTAATTGATTAGGCGTACCATACGTTTTTACTTCTGGAGCAGTACCAAAGGCGTCTTTTAAAGTTCCAGCAACTTCAGTAGCATTCATATCTTGATCAAAACGAACAACATAAGAACGACCTCCTTTAAAATCTACTCCTTGTTTTAATCCGATAGAGAAAATAGAAACCAAACCAGCAATAATAATTGCACCAGAAATTACGTAAGCAATTTTACGTTTCTTTAAGAATTCTACATTAATGTTTTGGAACCATCCTTTAGAAATAGATGTGTTAAAGGTTAAGTTTGTTCCTTTGTTGGTTGCTCTATCAATTAAAATACGAGTAATAAATACTGCTGTAAATAATGATGTTAAAATACCAATCATTAACGTTAGGGCAAAACCTTTAATAGGTCCAGTACCAAAAACATATAAAATAATACCTGTTAAGAAAGTAGTAATGTTTGCATCTATAATAGCAGATAAAGCTCCTTTAAAACTAAACCCTTCTTCGATAGATTGTTTTAAACCTTTCTTTTTAAATAATCCTTCTTTAATTCTTTCGAAAATGATAACGTTTGCATCTACAGACATACCAATGGTTAAGATAATACCTGCAATACCTGGCAAGGTTAATACAGCTCCAAAAGAAGCTAAGATTCCGAAGATAAACAAGATGTTAACTACTAAAGCAATATCTGCATACAAACCTGCTTTACCATAGTATAAAATCATCCATAATAATACTAAGATAATTGCCAATCCAAATGAAAGAAAACTTGCATTAATAGCTTCTTGACCTAAAGAGGGTCCAACAACTTGCGCTTGAATCATTCTTGCTGCTGCTGGTAATTTTCCTGCTTTTAGAACAGTTGCAATATCTTCTGCTTCAGCAATAGTCATGCTTCCTCCAGAAATAGAAGTTCTACCTCCAGAAATTACCTGATTTACAGATGGTGCAGTATATACATAGTCATCTAATACAACAGCTACAAACTTACCAACATTATCTGCTGTCATTTTTGCCCATTGTTTTGTTCCAGAGCTATTCATAGTCATGCTAACTTCTGGTTTGTTTAATTGGTCAAAAACTTGCGCAGCATCTAAAATAACATCACCTTCTATAGTAGCTTTGTTTTTTCTATTTCCTTTAATAGCATATAAACCTATTAACTCAGTACCATCTTTACCTTTGTTAGATTTATAATCCCATAAAAATTTAACATGTCTTAATTCACTAGGAATTAATGCTCTTACTTCTTTTCTGTTTAGTAAATCGTTTACAGTGGCTGTATCTAAAACTTTTGCTTGAGCAACTAAAGAGCTCATTTGTTGTTGAGACTGAGCTACATTAGGAAACAAATAAGTGAAAAGATTTTTCTGA
The DNA here is from genome assembly GCA_030427865.1 of Bacteroidia bacterium. Classification (GTDB taxonomy): domain Bacteria; phylum Bacteroidota; class Bacteroidia; order Flavobacteriales; family Flavobacteriaceae; genus Polaribacter. Next base: position 8,673 of record JAUICK010000008.1, read on the forward strand.
TTTACATTTGTAGAGTCTTTAGTTTCTTCACCCAATAAATCATCAATATCGTCTTTTTTAATAGAATCTTTTTCTTTTTCTAAAGCTGTATCGTCTTTTAATAACTCAGCAACTTTTGCGTTAGCATTAAAGAAAAAACCTTGTACTTCTGCATTGGTATACACTTCCCAGAATTGTAGTTCTGCTTTACTGGTAATTAATTTTGTAACACGATCTATGTCTTTAGCGCCAGGTAATTCAATTTGAATTCTACCAGAGTTTCCTATTCTTTGAATTTTTGGAGAAGCAACACCAAATTTATCAATTCTACTTCTTAAAACTTCAAGAGTAGTAATAATAGAACTGTTTATTTCTTCTTGTAAAGTTTCTTTAACAGTAGCATTGTCTTCGTTAAAAGAAATTTTTTCGCTTAGTGCTTTTGTTCCAAAAATAGATGGGTCGCTTAACTTTGTGTCTTTAGCAATTTTTTCAAATTCTTCAAAAAATAAGTCTAAATAGGTATCATTACTATCTCTTAATCTAACATCTGCTGCTTCTAATGCTTGATTAAAAACAACGTTTTTAGAATCGTTAGACAAGCTCTTTAAAACTTCTTTTACAGAAACTTGTAAGATGGCGTTAATACCTCCTTTTAAATCAAGACCAAGATTCATTTCTTTGTCTTTTACATCATTATAGCTGTATTTAGTAATCCCTAAATCGATGATATCTTTGTTGGCTACACTATCTAAATACTTTCTCTCGAAAGTAGCTTTTTCTCTTGCGTTATTATTAACGTCTTTAGTTTTAGCATATGTCTTAGCATCATCTTCAACTTTATTAGCTAAAAAGGTAAATGATAATTGATATAAACTAACCAATCCAAAAAGGATTGCGAATACTTTAATAAGTCCTTTATTTTGCATTATTTATTAATTTTTAGTCAAATTTTTTAAAACGAGCAAATATAGAGCTTCTCGTAAAACCTGACAATTTATTTTAAGGTTTGTTTTTTTGATTATGAGTTTGACTCTCATTAATTTAAATGAAGTTTAAAAAATATAAAACAAGTATATTTTTAGGTAATACTTTTTAGAGGTCCAGCTCTTACTTCTGGTTCTTTGTGTGAAGTTTTATCTTTGGTAAAAGGATTGTTTTTAGATACTCTACACGCTGTTTTATAAAATTGATTTGCTTTGCATGCTTCAACATTCTTTAAAGAAGCAGAAAAATGATTTGTAGTAAATCTGTCTGGGTTGTATTTAATTTCAAAAACAAATTTATCATTTACATCAGAGATTTCAGAGAAATCTGTCAATTCATAAACGTCTAAATTGTAGTTAGAAGTTGTATTGTTATTTTCTTCGTTTTTAGAATTCCGATCTAAAACAACTGTATGCTTTTTTATTAAAGCGTCTTTAATATTGTTAACATCAACAAGACTATAGTAAGAAATTTTTAAAGAGCTATCATTGGTTTTTTGAACTGCAATATTGGTAGCACCAATTTTTAGAAGTTTACTTTTTACTTCAACTATGGTGTTTTTAATATCTTTTGGATTAATTTTCGCATCAACAAATTCAAGAAAAATTTCTTGATTAGGTTTAGAAATTTGTTCTTGAAAAGCTCCAAACAGTGTAAATATTAAAAGTAAAGTACCTAAGTACCATTTTGCTCTCATGCGTCAAATATATAAAAAAGAATGTTTTTAACTTCTCGAATAATTAATCTTATTTAAAAGAAGTTTAGGTTAATCTTATTATGAAATCTATAATTTTGTAGCATAATAAGATTAAAATATTATGAAGTCTTAAAATTCATTATATTTATTCGCTTAAATTGATAAAATAACGGTATACAATTGTAAATTATGACACATCTATCTGATATTGAAATTGCTCAATCAACTCATTTAAATCATATAAAAAATATTGCAAAAAAAATAAATGTAAAAGAAGACGACATAGAAATGTATGGAAAATACAAAGCGAAACTACCTCTGTCTTTAATTGATGATAAAAAAGTTAATGAAAATAATTTAGTTCTAGTAACCGCATTAACACCAACTCCTGCTGGTGAGGGAAAAACTACAGTTTCAATTGGTTTAACAGAAGGTTTAAATAAAATAGGTAAACAGGCTACTGTAGTTTTAAGAGAACCTTCTTTAGGGCCAGTTTTTGGGATGAAAGGTGGTGCTGCAGGTGGTGGTTATTCGCAAGTAGTACCAATGGAAGATATTAACCTGCATTTTACAGGCGATTTTAATGCAGTTGAAAAAGCAAATAATTTACTCTCTGCTTTAATCGATAACAATATTCAAAGTAAAACTAATAATTTAAATATAGATCCAAGAACCATTCTTTGGAAACGAGTTATAGATATGAATGACCGTTCTTTAAGAGATATTACCATTGGCTTAGGTGGTACTGCAAACGGAATTCCAAGACAAGACGGATTTAATATAACACCAGCCTCTGAAGTAATGGCAATTCTTTGTATGGCATCAGATTTAGAAAATTTAAAAGAACGTTTGGGCAATATTTTTATTGGTTTTACTTATGATAAAAAACCTGTTTTTGCTCGAGATTTAAAAGCCGAAAATGCCATGGCTATTTTGTTAAAAGATGCTATTAAACCAAATTTAGTACAAACTTTAGAAGAAAACCCAGCCATAATACATGGGGGTCCATTTGCAAATATTGCGCAAGGAACAAATACGATTATTGCTACTAAAATGGGCTTATCTTTGTCTAATTATGTGGTTACAGAAGCAGGTTTTGGTGCAGATTTAGGTGCTGAAAAATTTTTAAATATCAAATCTCAATTTGCAAAATTAAATCCAAAGTGTGTGGTTTTAGTAGCAACTATTCGAGCTTTACGTCATCATGGAGGAGCAGCAAAAGAAGATTACAACAGACCTAATTTAAATAGAGTTTCTGAAGGATTTAAAAACTTAGAAAAACACATCGAAAATATTAGAAAATATAATATCGAGCCTGTAGTTGCGATTAATTCATTTACTTCTGATTCTAAAGAAGAGGTCAATTTTGTAATTGAAAAGTGTGCTCAGTTAGGAGTAGACGCTGTTTTGTCTGAAGGTTGGGCAAAAGGAGGTGAAGGTACCAAAGACTTAGCCAAAGCAGTTGTAAATGTCGTAGAAAATAAAGCAACTCAATACAAGCCTTTGTATGATTGGAAATCTCCAATAAAAGAAAAAATAGAAAAAATTGCAAAAGAAATTTATGGAGCTGTTGCTGTAGAATATAGCAAACAAGCACAATTGAATTTAAGAAGAATTGATAGATTAGGCTTTAATGATTTTGCTGTTTGTATGGCAAAAACTCAAAAATCTTTTTCAGACAATGCAACTTTAATTGGAAGACCAGAAGGTTTTACAGTTACAGTAAGAGAAATTGAAATTGCAGCAGGAGCACAGTTTGTAATTCCTATTTTAGGTAAAATGATGCGAATGCCTGGGTTACCTGCAATACCTGCTTCAGAAAACATGACCATAGATAATAATGGTGTTATTTCTGGGTTGTCATAAATTAAAAAAAATCCAGTTAATTGACTGGATTTTTTTTAATTTATATAAAGTCTAAAGTTCTAACAATCCATTAGTCTTAGAAACACCTGCAGCAGATTCTTGTAAATGCGCTTTTTCAGCATCATTTAAATTGATTTCTACAACACTTTCAATTCCGTTTTTCCCTAAAACAACAGGAACTCCAATACATAAATCATTTAAACCGTATTCTCCTTCTAAAAGTGTAGAACAAGGATAAATTTTCTTTTGATCGCAAGCGATGGCTTGTACTAATCCAGATACAGCAGCTCCAGGAGCATACCAAGCAGAAGTACCTAATAATTTTGTTAATGTTGCTCCACCAACTTTAGTATCTTCTTTTACTTGATTTAATCTTTCATCCGAAATAAACTCAGATACAGAAACAGAGTTTCTAGTTGCTAATCTTGTTAAAGGTACCATTCCTTTATCTGAGTGACCTCCAATAACCATTCCGTCAACATCAGAAATAGGTGCGCCTAAGGCTTCAGCTAACCTATATTTAAAACGAGCAGAATCTAATGCTCCACCCATTCCAATAATTCTATTTTTTGGTAACCCTGTGGTTTTATGAACCAAATACGTCATTGTGTCCATAGGGTTAGAAACTACAATGATAATAGTGTTAGGAGAATGCTCTATTAAACTAGAAGAAACAGTTTTCACGATTCCAGCGTTAATTCCAATTAATTCTTCGCGAGTCATACCTGGTTTACGAGGAATACCAGAAGTAATAACACAAACATCAGAATCCGCTGTTTTGCTGTAATCATTCGTACTTCCTGTAATTTTAGTGTCAAACCCGTTTAAAGAAGCTGTTTGCATTAAGTCCATAGCTTTTCCTTCGGCATAACCTTCTTTAATGTCTAATAATACAACTTCCGAAGCAAAGTTTTTAATGGCAATATACTCTGCACAACTTGCACCAACTGCACCAGCACCTACTACTGTAACTTTCATAATGATTTATTTTTTAAGTTTATTATAATAAATTTCTGTTGCAAAAATACAATATAAAAAATATTTGAATGTGATATATATCATAAAAAAAAAGCATCTCAACGAGATGCTTTTTTTTGTTAAATATTTAGTATTTTTATCTAATACTTATTGCAACACCTGCACTAAAAGTGTTATATTCTTGAATGGCATAGCTACCAAATATTTTAAAGAAACCAAGGCTTAATCTTGCACCTACAGTAGTTGTAAATCCGCTTGAATCAAAATCTAAGTTAGATGGTACAGTCAAAGTTTTTTCTACTGTTGGAGAAGCAGGGTTACCTGTTTGGTAAACACCTTTAAATGTTCCAGACATAGCGTAGCTAGAACTACCACTGTTGTAACCAAAACCACCATAAAGGTTAATAATTGGCCAGTTTAAAGAAGCAATAGCTTGCATTGTAAAGGCTTTCAAATTAAACTCTGTTAATGCATTTTGTACTTGAAGCTCTCCAGAGGTTTGATCTGGAATACCATAATTTACATCCATAGTAGTGTATGCTGCTAAAAGAGATACGTGTAAAGGTGTTTTGTCTAAAGGGCCAAACCAACTTGTGATTTCTTTTTTAAGTCCTAAACCTAACATTTTAACAGATCCATCATCTTTTCCAATATTTGTTTCAGGTACAAATCTTAACATACCTTCTAATTTCCAAGGTAATCCAACACTTAGTTGAACAATTGGAGCTGGAACAGCCTTTGCTGGTAAATCATCTAAAACTCCTCCTGGAGAATCGAAAGTCGCTGTAACGTTTTGCCCATTAACAGTTGTCATTACCGTCATTGAGGTAGACTGATTTGGCCCTGCAAAAGTAGATGCAGTTGTTGCTGTAGAAGAAACAGAGGTTAGTCCTAAAGCAGAGATGTTGAATAATTCTTTTTCTGAAGGAATAGCTGCTCCACTTAATCCAATAGCTAAATCAAATCCAAAGGGTTTGTGAACTTTTGCAGTATGATACCATCCATTATTCATGGCATTAATAAAGCCTTCCATACCTGGTGCAAAATAAGCTTGCATCAGTTTTTTAGAATCAGCTGCATCAGCTAAAAGAATGTTTTCAAAACCATCTTGGGCTTTTGTGTTAAACGTTAAGGCGAATACGCCTAAGAAAATTAAAATACACTTTTTCATTTTTAATTGAGTTTGGTTAATATTTGTTTAAGTTGGGGTTATATTTAAGCTAATATATAAAAAAATACACACTCCATAATAAAGTGTGTATTTTTTGTGTGAAAAATTCAATATTAAGCGTCTATATTTGCATATTTTGCATTGCGCTCTATAAAGTCTCTACGCGGTGGTACTTCATCACCCATTAACATAGAGAATACTCTATCAGCTTCTGTAGCATTGTCTATAACTACTTTACGTAAAGTTCTAAATTCTGGGTTCATTGTGGTGTCCCAAAGTTGTTCGGCATTCATCTCTCCAAGACCTTTGTATCTCTGAATGTTTACGCTACCACCCATTTTTTGCGCAATTAAATCACGTTGGTTGTCATCCCAAGCATATTCTCTTTTTTGTCCTTTTTTAACTAAATATAGAGGAGGAGTGGCAATGTAAATATAACCTTGCTCAACCATTTCTCTCATATATCTAAAGAAAAAAGTTAATATTAAGGTAGCAATATGAGATCCATCAACATCTGCATCACACATAATCACTACTTTATGATAACGAACTTTTGATAAATTCAGTGCTCTTGGGTCTTCATCAGTACCAATGGTAACACCCAAAGCTGTAAACATATTTTTGATCTCTTCGTTTTCAAAAACCTTGTGCTGCATTGCTTTTTCTACATTTAAGATTTTTCCACGAAGTGGTAAAATTGCTTGAAAGTTTCTGTCTCTACCTTGTTTTGCTGTACCACCTGCCGAATCTCCTTCAACTAAGAAAATTTCACATTGAGCAGGATCGGTTTCAGAACAGTCAGATAATTTACCTGGCAAACCACCAATAGACATTACAGTTTTACGTTGTACCATTTCTCTGGCTTTACGTGCTGCGTGTCTTGCTGTTGCTGCTAAAATTACTTTTTGAACAATGGTTTTTGCATCATTAGGATTTTCTTCTAAATAGTCAGTTAACATTTCTGAAACTGCCTGAGAAACAGCAGAAGAAACTTCTCTGTTTCCTAATTTTGTTTTAGTCTGACCTTCGAATTGTGGTTCTTGTACTTTTACTGAAACAATTGCCGTTAACCCTTCTCTAAAATCATCACCAGCTATTTCAAACTTTACATTTTTTAACAACCCAGATTCATCCGCATATTTCTTTAAAGTGTGAGTTAAACCACGTCTAAAACCAGATAAATGTGTACCTCCTTCATGGGTGTTAATATTGTTTACATAAGAATGTAAATTCTCTGAGTACGAAGTGTTGTAAACCATGGCAACTTCTACAGGAATGCCATTTTTCTCACCTTCCATAGAAATTACAGTTGCAATTAATTGCTCTCGAGTAGAATCTAAATACTTTACAAATTCTGATAATCCTTCAGTAGAATGAAACGTTTCTGAGATAAAATTACCTTCATCATCAGTTCTTCTTTTATCGGTTAAAGTAATCGTTATTCCTTTATTTAAGTACGATAACTCACGCATTCTTGTTGCAAGTGTATCATAATTGTACTCAGTTGTTTGCTGAAAAATAGATTTATCTGGTAAAAAAGTTACAATGGTACCTGTAAAATCAGTTTCTCCAACGGTTTTTACAGGGTACAATGTTTTACCTCTTTCGTATTCTTGCTGCCAAATTTTTCCATCTTTGTGCACGGTTGCTGTTAAATGGTCAGAAAGTGCGTTTACACAACTTACACCAACTCCATGCAAACCACCAGAAACCTTGTAAGAGTCTTTATCGAATTTACCACCAGCACCAATTTTTGTCATTACTACTTGTAGTGCAGAAACACCTTCTTTTTTGTGTATACCAACAGGAATTCCACGTCCGTTATCTTTGGTAGTAATTGAGTTGTCTTCATTGATAGTTACGTCAATTCTATCACAATGACCAGCCAAAGCCTCATCAATAGAATTATCTACTACTTCATAGACTAAGTGATGCAACCCTCTAACGCCAACATCTCCAATATACATTGATGGACGCATTCTAACATGCTCCATTCCTTCTAATGCCTGAATGCTGGACGCATCATAATTATGTTTTTTTTCTTCGCTCATTTTATACGATTAAATTATATTTTTTTGATTGAAAATTGTACGAAATACAACCTATCAAATATAATGAAATACATTACTTTTTAAATTGTTTTGTTGATAAAAATGAAAAATGTTGATAACTCTAAAAGTGGCTTAAATCGTCTAAAAAGCACCTTAAAATTGATTTTTTATTTTATTTTTTGATTAAATTAAAAAAAAAACAAGAAAGTTTCTTAATTCAAAAATTTTACGTTAAAAAAAATTTATAAACGAAATCGATTTAGTGCATTTAGCAATCATTTTTGGTAATAAAAAAAATGTTTTTATATGATGTTTATCACATTTTTGAAAGAAAGTTCGGTCTAATTTTGCCTTGTATTTAAGAACAAAACAAATGATGATGCGAATAAAAAAATGGTTGTTTTTAGTAATTTTACTTTCTTCAATCTTTTCTAACGGACAAGAAAAAAATAAATTTAAACCTGTTATTAAATGGAATGTTACTTCACAAATTTGGTTGCGTTATTCCGATTTAAATGAGGGTTCTTTAATTGATGATGAACTTACCAATAGTTTTATGGATATTTCTATAAGACGTTTAAGAATACCTGTTTCTTCTCAAATAACACCAAAAATATTTGTGTACTCAATATTTGGTGGGAATAATTATAATTTTAAAAATAAAACCTTTCAATTAGAAGTTTTAGATTTATATGTAGAATATACTTTCCATAAAGCTTTTGAAGTTGGTATAGGTAAATCTGGTTGGCAAGGTTTAAACAGATGGAATATTCGTTCTTCAAAAACAATGATGGGATTAGATTCGCCATTATTTACTTTAAATTCTGTTGAAAAAAATGACGATTTAGGACGTTTGTTTGGAGTTTGGGTAAAAGGACAATATGGAAAGTTAGATTATAGACTGGCATTTAACAGACCCTTTATTATTACAACAATACCTAATGGAGAAGTGAATTTTGCAAATCACAAACCAAGAGTTAAAACGTCTGGATATGCAAAGTATCAATTTTTTGAACATGAATCTAACAAATCTGCCTATCAAACAGGAACGTATGCGCAAGCAAAAAAAGTATTTAATATTGGAGCAGGTTTTCAGTTTCAAGACAAAGCATTGAGTGATGGTGATGCAAAATTAGCATCAACAACATTTTACGATATGAAACACTGGGCAGTGGATTCTTTTTTAAATTTACCTTTGCAAAATGATGCAGCTATAACTGCATATTTAGGGTATTATGACTACGATTTTGGAAAAGACTATATAAGAAATGTAGGTGCAAATAACCCTACAACTGGAGGAGGATCAGATTTTAACGGAGCTGGAGTTGCATTTCCAATGATTGGTAGTGGAACTACTTGGTATATGCAATTTGGGTATGCGTTTAAAGAGTCTGAAATAATGGGGCAACCTTTTGTTATTCAGCCAAATATTGCCATTCAAAGTTCTAATTGGGATGCTTTAAACGATCAAATGACAGTGTATGATTTTACCGTAAACTTTTTACTGAATGGGAAACACAATACAAAATTTAGTTTTGGGTATCAACATCGTCCTATTTTTGATGCAACTACAATCCAACAAAAAGGGTATAAAGGAATGGCAATTTTACAATATCAAATTTCTTTGAAATAGACGTAATTTATCAATTTAGAAAAATATTTTTCTGAAAGGTTTTATTTTTTCTAATAAGATAAGCGTGGTATGCACTCGGAATATCGTGTGTCCATTTAGGCAGAATTAAAACAATTAGAATTACATCAATATGTGAAATTAAACCTAAAATAATAGCCAAATAAAATGGCAAACCAGCATAATTAAATCCAATCAAAGATGTAAAAGCAATTAACAAGCTAAGGCCCCACATTTTTGATAAGAACGCGTGTGTACAAGTTTCTTTTTTAAATTTTAGAAAACTAATTACATAACAGGCTATTTCCATAATTAAAATAGACCAAATTGCAATTGAATTTTCTCTAATTAAATTGGGATATAAAATCCAAGTTGCAACACCAAGTGATAACCAAAATATCATATCTGTCTGACTATCTAAACGCCTGAGTTTTTCGGATGCTATTTTTTGCTTTCGGGCAATTATTCCGTCTAAAATGTCAGAAATTAATCCTAAATACATTAAAGTTAAAATAATTGGTTTTGATGTTTCTCCAACAAAATAAGCCAAAGCTAAAATTATTGGAGCTAATAAAAAACGAAATAGAATTAGTTTTTGAGGTGTGTTTAACGTGAGTTTCATTTTTTTTAAGTTTAATTTTATAAATTAGTGATGTTTTTAAAATCGGTAAGATATACCTGTATTTAAACTACTATTACCAAAATCTTTTTTTACATTTTTAAAGATTTGATATGGAGTAAAGTTATATTCAATAAATATGCCTATGGGTCTTTTTTTAAAAGCTACTTTTCTAAAGGCAAAACCAAAATTGAAGTTTATAGTTTCTACTGAATACCAATTATCATTTTCTTTTTTTGAATTTAATTTTTTCTTATCGGTTTGAATAAACCCAACTCCAATTCCAAAATATTTATTAAGAAGGTATTTTTTAGTAAGTTTATTTTCGTGGCTTACCCATACCCCTAAAGTACCATTAATTGTGTTTTTTGATTTCACAAAAAAAGACTCCTCTTTATCAAAATATTCAAAGGGTTCGGAATTTAAAGGAACATTAATAGTTGAACCAAATTCAATTCTTAATTTTTTACTAATTGGTGTACTTATTTTAAAACTGATACTTGGGTTTGTTTTAAAGGTTTTTTTAAGATTTCCTATTGGTATCCAAGCTCCCACTTGAATATTAAAGGTCATACCATAGTTCCAATAATCATACTCAGAAATTGTATCATGTTTAATAGTGTTATTTTCTCCATTAGTATTTAGAATTGAAAAATATAAACAAAATATAATCCCTATTTTTTTTAAGATGTTTTTATTGAAAATCAAATTCAAATAGTTAGTTAATTGTAGAGCTTTCATATTAGGTTACTTTTCTTACAAGCAAAACTATCCTGTTTTCAAAAAATAGGAGTCCAGAATTTTCCAATTTTGAAGAATTCTGGACACATTTAAAGAATTCTGGACTCATTAATAATACATGTTTTGCTTTTAATTGGGTAATTTTTTATGATATCAGCAAATAAATACCCATATTTTAAAAATATTGTAAAGAGGTTATAAAATCTTAAAAAAGAAGAATCTATAAGACTTTTTCTACATATATTTGCTTGCAAATAATAGATACTGAAATAAATTCAGCATAAATGACAAACAATAATAACAATCGTAATTTCAATAATCCTAATTTTTAGGATAGGAAGGTTGTTGTTTAAAAATATATAAATAAAGCCTTCCAATTTGGAAGGCTTTTTCATATTCTGAAGTTTTATGCTGAATTTATTTCAGTATGTTTCAGGATCTTTTAAAAAAAGATAATATGAGTAAAATAATGACAGTCGACGTTTTGTCGAGTATTAAAGGAGCACAGGAATCCGAAACTGTGAACAAATTATTTGAGGTAATTAAAAAAGCCAACACAACAAATAACAATTCTTTTAATAGTAATCAGAATAATGCTGTGTCTTTAGATGATTTAAGAGAAGATATTGTTATTGATAGTTCATCTGTAGAAAAAGAAATCATTATTGAAAATTTCCCAAAGGAAAAGAACGGTTTTTTAGTAGTTTCTAAAGTGATAGAAGAATAAAAAATAATTTTTAGTTATTAGTTTTTAGTTATTAGTTTTTGGTTGTTAGTAGATAACAACAAGGCTAAAAAATAAAATATATGAGTCAGATTAAAAAAATACATACTCAATTAATAAATAAAGAGATTTCTTGTACAGATTTGGTGCAAGAAAAATTAAATTTATTAAAAGAAAATACACACAATACTGTCAATTTACTTTTAGAAACGTTAGCTTTAGAATTAGCTGCAAAAGTAGATGCTAAAATTGCAAATGGAGAACAAATAGGTTTGTTAGAAGGAATTCCTTTCGGAATTAAAGATGTGTATATGGTGCAAGGAACGTACACAACAGCGAGTTCAGAATTGCTAAAAAACTACAAATCTTCTTACACAGCAACAGCAATTCAAAAATTGTTAGATGCAGGTGCAATTCCTTTGGTAAAAGAAAATTGCGATAGTTTTGGGCATGGTTCATCATCAGAAAACACCATTTTTGGAGCGGTTAAAAATGCCATTAATCCAGAATTGGTTGGTGGTGGTTCAAGTGGAGGTTCTGCTGTAAATGTGGCAAAAGACTACACCGTTTTTTCTATTGGTGGAGATACAGGAGGCTCCATCAGACAACCTGCAGGCTACAATAATGTCTATGGATTAAAACCTACTTATGGTAGAATTTCACGTTTTGGATTAATGGCGTATGCATCATCTACAGATTGTGTTGGGCCAATTGCAAAATCAATCGAAGACATCAGAATTGTTTTAAATGTGATGAGTGGCAAAGACGTAAAAGACCAAACTACTTATCCATCTGAAACAATTTCTTCAGAAGTAATTTTAAATACTGATGACATAAAAACGGTTGGTTATTTTAAAAACTTTATAGAAAACGATGCGATTGATGCGCAAGTAAAATCAGATTTTTTAGCATCCTTAGAAAAAATCAAAGCGAAAGGAATTCAAGTAACAGCATTAGATTTTTTTGAATCGGATACCTTAGTTTCTACCTATTACACTTTAGCCATGGCAGAAACTGCTTCTAATTTATCACGATTAGATGGTACAAATTATGGTAATAGAATTGAGGGCGATAATCTAAAAGATACCTATTCTATTACACGTTCCCAAAATTTTTCTGAAGAGACAAAACGTAGAATTGTAGGTGGTAATCAAGTGTTATCTCAAGGTTTTTCTGATGAAATTTATTTAAAGGGATTAAACTTAAGAGACCAAATTGCTGCTAATTTTGAAAAAGATTTTAATGAGGTTGATATTATTTTATCGCCAGTAACACCAAATACACCACCAAAAATTGGCGATAGTTTAAAAGATCCTTTAGCAATGTATTTGTCAGATGCTTATACAGTTGGTTTTAGTTTAGGGCAATTACCAACGTTAACAATACCTAAAGGAACAACTACAGGTTTGCAAATTACGGCTGCAAAAACTCATGACGAACTTGTTTTGAAGTTTGCTAACTTCTTAAAAGATATGATATAATGGAACTGGAACAATTAAACGAACAGCTTAAAAAGTACGATTTAGAGTTAGTTATTGGATTAGAAACTCATGTCAGACTAAATACAAAAACAAAATTATTTTGTTCTTGTGCCAATCAAGAAATAGAGCAGCCAAACCAAAATATATGTTCAGTTTGTACAGGACAAATGGGCGTTTTACCTTCTATAAATAAAGAAGCTATTAAAAAAGCCATTTATTTTGGGAAAGCAGTAAAATCTACTTTTGAAAACGAGGTGATTTCTTGGGACAGAAAACATTATGAATATCCTGATAATCCAAAAAACATTCAAATTACACAGTTTCACAATCCTGTAATTCCTGATGGACAAGTTTCTTGTTTTAGAAATGATGGCTCTCAATTTACAGTGAATTTAACACAAGTTCACATAGAAGAAGATGCTGCTAAATTGATGCATGAAAAAAAAGTTTCTTTGGTCGATTTTAACAAAGCTGGAGTTCCGTTGATAGAAATTGTAACAGAACCTTGTATCAGACATATAGAAGATGCATCAACGTATGCACAATACATTCAGAGAATTGTTCAGAATTTAAAAATATCGGAAGCAAACCTTGAAAAAGGAGAGTTTAAAAGTGATGTTTCTGTATCACTTCGAAAAAAACATACATATAATTTAAATCCAAGAACTGAAATCAAAAACTTAAACTCATTTAAGTTTATGGTGGAAGCTTTAAAGGAAGAAATCGAAAAACAACTTAATTATTACATAGAAAATAAAGAGTTTAGACCAGACCAAACTACGGTTTTATGGGATGCAGATTTAAAGCAAACCAAAACAATGCGTAAAAAGGAATTTGAAGCGGATTACAGATTTATTTCTGAACCAGATTTACCTTTTGTAAATATTAAAAACGTTGTAGAGTCGATTGATGTAGATATCAGTTCTTTACCTTTTGCTGTAGAATCTATTTTGATAAAAGGAGGAGTTTTACCCCAAGATGCAAAGTTTTTTACAGCAGATGCTGTGCGTTCTAAAACGTTTGTCGAAATTAATAACGTTATAAAAGACCCTTCTTTTGTTGCAAAAACATTGGTGAATAATATTGGTGCAGATGAATATGCTAACATTCATAACGTCTCACAATTAACGGAGATTTTTCAACTTTTTAAAGATGATAAAATTACGTCAGTTTTAGTTCAAAATGGAATTACAAGATATTTAAAAGACAGAACTTTCGATTACAAAAAGTATTTTGATGAAAATACGATTTCTGAAAATCAAATTAAAGAAGCTGTAGTTAAGGTGATTTCTGAAAACGAAGCCATTGCAAATGATATCAAATCAGGAAACCAAGGTAAAGCAGGAATCTTAGTTGGTAAAGTTATTGCCATTATTGGAAAAGGAGCCTCAGGAAAAGTAATTCGCGAGGAAATTTTAGGTCAAGTTTCTAAAGTTGATGGTTTAAAAGTTTCTAAAGTTGATGAAAATAATAATTTAAAATCAACAACCAAGAACCAAAAACTATCAACCAAAAACCAACAGGAAGAATTACCAGAAATTCCAATCATCATAAAAGAAGAATACAGAACACATAAAATTTCTCAATTATCAGAAAGTTCTATTAATAATGGAGTAACATTATCAGGTTGGGTTGCAAGTGTAAGAGATCATGGAGAGTTGATTTTTATCGATTTAAGAGGTTCTAATAATGAGGTTTTTCAAGTGCGTTTAAGTAGAGAAACATTCCCGAATTTAGATGAATTGGTAAAATTAAAACCAGAAACCGTAATTACTGTAAAAGGTATTGTAGTACAGCGTAAAGAAGACGATTACAATGCAGGTTTAAGAACTGGTAAAATAGAGTTAGAAACTTCTACTTTAGAAATTTTGAATCTTTCTAAAACATTGCCTTTTGAGATAAAAAGAGCAATGAAAACAAACGAAACTACACGTTTTCAATACAAGTTTTTAGACCACAGAAACGATGAAGTTCGTAAGGCAATTGTAAACAGACACAAAGTCATTAAATTACTACGTGATATTTTAGACGAAGAAGAATTCTTAGAAATCGAAACCCCAATTTTAACTGCAGGTACAGATGAAGGCGCAAGAGAATTTATTGTTCCAACAAGAAAACAAGCAGGTTCTTTTTATACCTTACCACAAGCACCTCAACAATTTAAGCAAATGTTAATGGTTGGTGGATTTGAGAAGTATTTCCAAATTGCACGTTGTTTTAGAGATGAAGATTCCAGAGGAGATCGTCAACCAGAATTTACCCAATTAGATATAGAAATGGCTTATGCAAGTATGCAACAGATTATAGATTTAAACACCAAAATGTTTAATGAAGTTGTGCGTAAAATTTATGGTAAAAAATGGATTTTACATCCTTTTGAAGTCATAACTTATAAAGAAGCCATGGATAAATATGGTTGTGATAGGCCAGATTTACGTTACGGATTGCAAATGCAAGATATTACTGATATTGTTAAAGAAACTACTTTTCAAGTTTTTAGCAAGCCTATTGAAGAAGGTGGAATT
Organism: Bacteroidia bacterium; assembly: GCA_030427865.1. Taxonomy (GTDB): domain Bacteria; phylum Bacteroidota; class Bacteroidia; order Flavobacteriales; family Flavobacteriaceae; genus Polaribacter. Next base: position 24,119 of record JAUICK010000008.1, read on the forward strand.
GTAAAGTGTATCAAGGTTTCAGCAAAAGAGCAAGGAAACAAGCGTATGTCTAAAGGTCAGATAGAAAATTTGACAGCCATTGCACAACAAAATGGTTTAGGAGGTTTGGCGTATATCATTGTAAATGAAAACGATTTACAATCGCCAATAATTAAGTTTTTAGGTGAAGAAATTGCTGCTAACATCATCAAAGCAACTAATGCTCAAGTTGGAGATATTGTATTTTTCTCAGCATCAGATTATGCTACTGCTAATAAGGCTTTAGATGCTGTTCGTCAAGAAATGGGACGCATTTTAAAGTTGATAAATCCAAAAGAGTTAAGACCAGCTTGGGTAGTAGATTTCCCAATGTTCGAAAAAACAGAGGAAGGAAGATGGACATTTACGCACAATCCGTTTTCTATGCCAGCCATCTATGATTTAGAAAAACACATGACAGGAAATGATGATGAAATAGGAAATATAATTGCTCAACAATACGATTTAATCTTAAATGGTTATGAAATTGGTGGAGGTTCTGTTCGTGCACACAAAGCAGAAATTTTAGAAGCAACCTATAAAAATATGGGTTACAATAAAGAAGAGATGATGAAAAGTGTGGGAACAATGTACAAAGCGTTTCAATATGGTGCACCACCACATGGAGGAATTGCTTGGGGTTTAGACAGGTTAATGATGATTTTAGAAAAGAAGGCATCTATTAGGGAAGTAATGGCTTTTCCAAAAACTGGAACATCAGAAGATTTATTATTCAATGCTCCATCTATTTTGTCAGATAAAAAAGTAGAAGAAATGAATGTGAAAATTATGAGGTAAATTATATTAGATAAAATTTGTCTAATCAAAAATCTATCTTATTTTTGTTGCATCAATGAAGAATATTTTAAACAATACATGGTGGTGGAACTCTCTTAAACAATAAGTGAGAAGGAAACCTATATGTAAACAATATAAAAAAAGGCTTATCTCACGATAAGCCTTTTTAGTTTTTATTAAAAAAGGCAATTGTCCCCTCGAGCGCAGTCGAGAGGTTAATTTAGGTCTCAACTGCGCTCGACCAGACAAAGAAAAATGAAAAAAATACAATTTAAAACAATCCATAAAACAAAAATAGCAGACACTGTTACACCAGTTGGTTTGTATTTGCGTTTTAGAGATAAATATGCAAATACTTTACTGTTAGAAAGTTCAGATTATCACAGTAAAGAAGAAAGTTTTTCTTTTATTGCGATTGACCCAATTTTATCTTTGAAAGTAGAAGATTACAAGTTTTCTGTTTCACATAAAGGAGCAATAATAGAAGAACAACCTACTCATAAAAACTTTTATGAATTATTCGATAAATTCACAAATTCGATAGGTTTAGATTGCCCTGCCGAATTAAAATCATTCAATGGTTTGTATGGTTATTCTACGTTTGATTCTGTTCAATATTTCGAGAATATTCAATTTAAAAGCCAAAAAGCACCTTCTGCAATTCCAGAAATGCAATACAGTTTTTACAGATTTATCATCGCCATCAATCATTTTAATGATGAAATGACATTGATAGAAAATATTGAAGAAGGCACCCAATCTCGCATAAAAGAAATTCAGACCATAATAGATGCACAAGCATTTAATACACAGAAATTCGAAATTGTTGGCGAAGAAACATCAAACGTAACTGGCGATGAATTTATTGATTATGTAAGAAAAGCAAAATCACATTGTAAACGTGGCGATGTTTTTCAATTGGTTTTATCACGTCAATTTCAACAGAAGTTTAAAGGGGATGAGTTTAATGTATATAGAGCTTTACGCTCTATAAATCCATCACCTTATTTATTTTATTTTGATTATGGTTCTTTTAAATTAATGGGTTCTTCACCAGAAGCACAAATCAAAATATCTTCAGGAAAAGCGACTATTAATCCGATTGCTGGTACGTTCAGAAGAACTGGAGATATGGCAGAAGATATCAAATTGGGTAAGAAATTATCCGAAGATAAAAAGGAAACTGCAGAACACGTAATGTTGGTAGATTTAGCGCGAAACGATTTAAGCAAACATGCTGATAATGTGACTGTTGAAGTGTTTAAAGAAGTGCAGTATTTTAGTCACGTAATTCATTTGGTTTCCACAGTAAGAGGTCAAATTAAAGGAAATCCCATTGAAATTGTTGGCGACACTTTTCCAGCAGGAACGTTAAGTGGCGCACCAAAATACAAAGCAATGGAATTGATTGATAAATACGAGAATCAAACTCGTGGATTTTATGGTGGTGCAGTAGGGATTATTGGGTTAGATGGTTCCGTAAATTTGGCGATTGCCATTCGTTCTTTTGTCAGCAAAAACAACGTTTTGTATTCGCAAGCAGGGGCAGGAATCGTAATTCATTCCGATGAAGAAAAGGAATTACAAGAAGTAAATAACAAGTTAGCAGCGTTAAAAAAAGCGTTGATTTTAGCGGAAAATATATAAAGTATCCTGCAAGGTTTCAAAAACCTTGTAGGTATATATAAATAGATAATATTAGTTAACAATAATAAAATTTAATTATTTTTAATTTGGGCGTTTTAACGGGCTTTCATTATATCTTTTTTCTGAAAAAGAAAAAAGGATGCCATTTCAATCCCTAACGCAAATTGAGAGTTTAAGAAAGTATTTCAAATGAAAAAAGTAATTGTCTTTTTAATAATCTTTATTAGTTCTATTTCAGGATTGATTTATTGGTTAGGTTTAGAAAAACAGTTTACATATATTGAAACAAAAACAAGTAAAGAAAACTTACAACTAATAAGTAATTCAGATTTTAGTTTATCAATGGGTTTAAGAACATTTATAGATAAAAGCAATTTAAATGCAAATAACTTTGGAGTTGCTTTAGTTTTTGGAAAACCAAAAAAATCTATAAAAATAAAATCAGTAGTATTTAAATTTAAAAATGAATTTAAGTTAAAATCTTTATCTGCTAAAGATGGTTTCTATAATTGGAGAGAAGAAAGAAATATTGAAGTGGAAAATTTTCAAGCATTGCCAGATAATTTTACTATAGTGGATAAATCAAATAAATCTTATTTCGTCTATTTTTGGGAATATACTGCAAATAAAAAAGAAAGTGAAAATCTTGAATTGAATTACAATATTGAACTATCTGTTTCTAATAAAGAATACAATATAGAAGGAAATAAAAAATTTAAAATTAAATCTGAAACGATTTTTAGAAGCCCAATAAGAGCGCATTAAAAAAAAAATGAAAATATTAATATTAGACAATTACGATTCGTTTACCTATAATCTGGTTCACATGGTAGAGAAAATCACAGGAAATTTTCCAGCAGTTTTTAGAAATGACGAAATCAGTATTGCAGATGTTGGGAATTACGACATCATTATGTTATCTCCAGGACCAGGAATTCCTGATGAAGCAGGAATTTTAAAAGAAGTAATTAAAACCTATGCAGGTAAAAAGCCAATATTTGGAGTTTGTTTAGGTTTGCAAGCAATTACGGAAGTTTTTGGAGGAAAAATCATCAATTTAGACGATGTTTTTCATGGAGTTGCCACAGAAATGAAAATCACAGATAAAAATGCTACAATTTTTAAAGATGTTCCAGAAACTTTTATGGCTGCACGTTATCATTCTTGGGCAGCAACAGATGAGAGATTTCCAGAAGAATTAGTTGTAACCGCAAGAGATGAAGATGGCTTAATTCAAGCAATTGAGCATAAACGTTTTAATATTTCTGCGGTTCAGTTTCATCCAGAATCTATTTTAACAGATGTTGGTGAGCAATTGGTTACAAACTTCATCAACTCCTGCAAGGTCTTTTTTTGACCTTGTAGGTATAAAAAAAGGAATTATAAAAATACCTACAAGGTCAAAAAAAGACCTTGCAGGAAAAAGAAAGATATTAATACAAGAGTGTTTTTTCCCTTTGGGGAAATTAAAAGGGGCTATATGAAAGCAATTTTAAACAGATTATATAATCACGAAAGACTGTCAAAATCAGAAGCAAAACAAATCTTAATAGATATTGCTTCAGAGAAATACAATAATGCACATTTAGCATCGTTTATGACGGTTTTTATGATGCGTCCAATTACTGCAGATGAACTTTCTGGCTTTAGAAATGCACTAAAAGAATTGGCAATAAAAGTAGATTTTTCAGATTACAATACCATAGATATTGTTGGAACTGGAGGAGATGGAAAAGATACGTTTAACATATCTACTTTAACCTCTTTTATAGTTGCAGGAACAGGACAAAAAGTTGCAAAACATGGTAATTATTCTGTGTCTTCGCAATCGGGTTCATCTGATATGTTAGAAAGTTTTGGGTATAATTTTACAAATGATGAAAACACTTTAAAAGAACATTTAGAAAAAGCGAATATTTGTTTTTTACATGCACCAAAATTTCATCCAGCAATGAAAGCTGTTGGCCCCACAAGAAAAGCGTTGGCATTAAAAACGTTTTTTAATATGTTAGGACCTTTGGTAAACCCAAGTTCTCCAAAAAACCACATGTTAGGAACATTTAATTTGGAAATTGCACGTTTGTACAATTACATTTTACAAGAAGAAGATATTAATTATGGCATTATTCATGCATTAGATGGTTATGATGAAATTTCACTAACAAGCGGATTTAAATTCTTCACTAAAAACGGAGAACAAATTATAAATCCAGAAGATTTAGGACAGAAAAGAATTCAGCAATCAGAAATTTTTGGAGGAAGTTCTGTTGCAGATGCAGCAAAAATTTTCAAAACTATTTTAGAAGGAAAAGGTACAGAAGCACAAAATAATGTGGTATTAACAAATGCTGCTTTTGCTTTAAAAATAGTAGATGAAACTAAGAGTTTTGAGTCAGTTTTTGAAGAAGCTAAAGAATCACTTTTTGGATTGAAAGCTAAAGAATGTTTAAGTAAATTAGTGAAGTAAATCAATATGTTAGTTCGAGTGAATTTTGAGGAACGAAAAATTTGTATCGAAAACAAAATAACTTCTTGATACAATTTTTTCCAAATACTGAAAATAACTCGAAGTAACAAAAAGATATAAAATGACAAAAAAGAAAAACAATTTAATTCTAATTATTCCAGCATTTTTATTGATGGGAATAGCAGTGGGAGTTCAAACAAAAGAACTTTTTAAACATTCTATTGTTGGATTGATTGTTGGAATTATTGTCTACTTTTTTTTGAGATACAGAAATAAAAGAATTAATAAATAATGTCATTTTGAGCGAAATGGAATGAAGTCGAAAAATCTTAAAAAATCATAGATTTCTCCATAAAGTCGAAATGACAAATTAGTATTAAAAAATGACAATTTTAGATAAAATAATCGCATTTAAAAAGAAGGAAGTTGCCAAGATAAAAGCAGAAGTTCCTGTAAAGAAATTAGTAGAAAGTCCGAGTTTTGGGAGAACAACTTTTTCATTAAAGAAATCTTTGTTAGAAGTTGGTTCTACAGGAATTATTGCAGAATTTAAAAGACAATCTCCCTCTAAAGGAATCATTAACGACAAAGCAACAATTGCAGAGGTTACTAACGGATATTTAGATGCAAATGTAGCTGCTCAATCTATTTTAACAGATACTTCTTTTTTTGGAGGAACTATGGCAGATTTAATGGAAGCAAGAGTTATCAATCAACAAAAACCTATCTTAAGAAAAGATTTTATTGTGGATGGATTTCAAATTGTAGAGGCAAAAGCCATTGGTGCAGATGTAATTTTATTAATTGCTTCTTGTTTGACATCCACAGAATTAAAAAACTATGGAAATTTAGCAACAGATTTAGGTTTAGAGGTTTTATATGAAGTGCATACGCAAGAAGATTTAGATAAAATTAATGATTTAGACAATAAAATAATCGGAATTAATAACCGAAATTTGAAAACATTTAAAGTTGATTTAGAGCATTCTATAAAATTATCAAATCAAATTCCAGATACTTGTGTAAAGGTTTCAGAAAGCGGGATTTCTGACCCAAAAATTATTACAGGATTAAAAGAATTTGGTTTTCATGGTTTTTTAATTGGAGAGAATTTTATGAAAGAAGATAATCCAGGAGAAGCTTGTCAGGATTTTATCAATCAAATTAGATAAAAAAAGAGTGTAACTGTGTAATTGTTGAATTGTGTAAATGGCTATATAAAGAGATTGAATGAAAACAATTACACGGTTAAACGAATAAACAATTAAACCATTTTCAGAATGAAACTAAAAGTTTGCGGAATGAAATACGTAGAAAATATTCAGCAAGTAGCAGCACTGCAACCAGATTATTTAGGGTTTATTTTCTATGAAAAATCGAAACGTAATTTTGAAGGAATTATTCCTGAACTTCCAAAATCAATTAAGAAAACAGGTGTTTTTGTAAATGAATATAAAGAAATTGTAATTTCTTTGGTTGAGGAATATGGTTTAGATGCCATCCAGTTACATGGAGATGAATCTGTAGAATACATAAATGAATTAAAATGTCATTTCGAGCGTAGTCGAGAAATCTCCAAGAAAGAAATTGAAAAACTTTCAAAAAAGCAAAAAAAGAAACTTCGACAAGCTCAGTTTGACAAAAAATTAGAAATCATAAAAGTTTTCGGAATAAAAGATGAATTTAATTTTGAGGTTTTAAAGCCTTATTTACCTGTTGTAGATTATTTTTTATTCGATACCAAAGGGAAAGAAAGAGGGGGGAATGGAACAAAATTCGATTGGAAAGTTTTAGAAAAATACCCTTTTAAAAAACCATTTTTTTTAAGTGGAGGGATAGGGTTGCAAGATGTTTTAGAAGTAAGGAAAATATTAGATTCAGATTTGCCAATTTATGCACTTGATGTAAATAGTAAATTTGAAATTGAATCAGGAGTTAAGAAAATAGAAGAGTTAGAGAAATTTAAAAATAAAATTTCTGTGTAATTGTGTAAATGTTAAGTTGTTAATATAGACACTCCAACAATTACACAGTTAAACAAATAAACAATTACACATTAAAAAAATGATGAAATCAAAATTTCAACCAGACAAGAATGGATATTTTGGACAATTTGGGGGAGCATTTATCCCAGAATTGTTATATCCAAACGTAAAGGAATTAGAAGATAATTATATTCAAATTATCGAATCTGAGGAGTTTCAAAAAGAGTATAAATCCTTGTTAAAAGATTATGTTGGGCGTCCAACACCTTTGTATTTCGCAAAACGTTTATCAGAAAAATATGGAGCACATATTTATTTAAAGCGAGAAGATTTAAACCATACAGGAGCGCATAAAGTAAACAATACAGTTGGTCAGATTTTAATTGCAAAAAAGTTAGGTAAAACAAAGATTATTGCAGAAACTGGAGCAGGTCAACATGGAGTTGCAACAGCTACAGTTTGTGCGTTAATGGGTTTAGACTGCACAGTTTTTATGGGCGAAATTGATATAGAACGTCAAGCACCCAATGTTGCAAGAATGAAAATGTTGGGAGCAAAAGTAGTTGCAGCCACAAGTGGAAGTAAAACTTTAAAAGATGCTACAAATGAGGCCATAAGATATTGGATTCAAAATCCAGAAACGTTTTATTTAATTGGTTCTGTGGTTGGGCCACATCCACATCCAGATATGGTTGCAAGATTACAAGCCATTATTTCTGAAGAAATGAAATGGCAATTAAAAGAAAAAACAGGAAAAGAAAACCCAGATACCATTATTGCTTGTGTTGGTGGAGGTTCTAACGCTGCTGGTGCTTTTTATCATTATATGGACGATGAAGATGTAGAATTAATTGCGGTTGAAGCTGCTGGTTTAGGAGTAAATTCTGGCGAAAGTGCTGCAACTTCTCAATTAGGAGAAGTAGGAATTATTCATGGTAGTAAAACCATTTTAATGCAAGATGAATATGGGCAAATAGTAGAACCCTATTCGATTTCTGCTGGATTAGATTACCCTGGAGTTGGGCCTTTACACGCTTTTTTATATGAAAGTAAAAGAGCAAAATTTATGAATGCAACAGACAAAGAAGCCTTAGCTGCAGCTTACGAATTAACCAAAATAGAAGGTATTATTCCTGCTTTGGAAACAGCACACGCTTTAGCAGTTTTACCAAAAATGAAACTCAAAAAAGACCAAGTTTTGGTGGTTAATTTATCTGGTAGAGGTGATAAAGATTTAAGTACTTATATCAAACATTTAGAAAAATAGCTGCCATTCCTGCTAAAGCAGGAATCTCATAATTAAAAGTAGTATTAAAATAGATTCCTGCTTTGGCAGGAATAACAAAAAGAAAAAATGAATTCAATCCAAAAACTATTTCAACAAAAAGATAAAAACCTATTATCTATCTATTTTACTTGCGGTTTTCCAAAATTAGATGATACCACAAAAGTAATTTCTGCATTAGAAAAAAGTAACGTAGATTTTATTGAAGTTGGTTTGCCATATTCAGACCCGTTAGCTGATGGACCAACCATACAAGATAGTAGTCAAAAAGCATTAGAAAACGGAATTAATTTAGACATTGTTTTTGAGCAATTAATGTCCATTAAAGAAACCAACAAAACACCTTTAGTTTTAATGGGCTACCTAAATCAAATGCTAAAATATGGTGAAGATAAATTTTGCCAAAAAGTTGTAGAATGTGGAATTGACACCTTAATTATTCCAGATTTACCAATGGTAGAGTTTGAAAATTATTATCAAGAATTGTTTGAAAAATATGGAATTACAAATGTGTTTTTAATTACTCCCCATACTTCAGAAGAACGCATTAGAAAAATAGATAGTTACTCTAAAGCCTTTATTTATGTAGTTGCATCAGCATCAATTACGGGTGCAAAAGGCGAGATTTCTAACCAACAAATAGCCTATTTTGAAAGAATCAAAGCCATGAATTTAAATAGCAAATTAATTGTTGGTTTTGGTATTTCAGACAAATCTACTTTTAACGCAGCTTGTAGCTATGCTAATGGAGCCATTATTGGTTCTGCTTTTATAAAAGATTTAGGTAAAAATGGAGTTGATAAAATTGATAATTTTATTAAACCTATCATTTCATAAAAAAAAGGGAAACTGAAAAAGGTTTCCTTTTTTTATTTATAAAGTTTAAATTAATTAACACTAATTAATTTTACATCAAAAACTAAAACAGATCCACCAGGAATAGATCTAAAATCATTTAACCCATAACCTAATTGATAAGGAACAATTAGAATGCCTTCTCCTCCTTCTTTAAATAATTGAATACCCTCTGTCCAACCTGCTATTACTTGATTCAAGTTAAAAGAAACGCCAGTAGAATTTTGTTCAAAAACACCTCCATTTAAAAAAGTTCCTTTGTATGCAACTGTTACATTAGAACTACTTGTAGGTCTTATTCCTGTTCCTTCTTTTTCAATAACATAATACAATCCAGAATTGGTTTTTTTAGCATTTAAATTATTTTTTGCTATATATGCTATAATATCTGCTTCTGTTTGAGGTTCTGTATTAGAATCTTTACTACAAGAAACAAAAAGCAGTATAGAGCATAAAAAAGGTAAATAAGATTTCATGATAATTATTTTAATTTATGTATAAAATTTTAATATTATTTTACTTTTAAGAGCTTTACATCAAAAATCAAGACAGAATATCTTAAAGGATGATATTCTGCAGATGCATAGGCTAATTTTGATGGGATAATAAAAGTAGCTTCTCCTTCTTCTTTGAGGTAGGTCATTCCTTCTTTGAAACCTTCAATAACAGCATCCATTTTAAAATCAACACCTTCAACTTCAGTTTCTTCAAAAATGATATTGTTTGTGTCATAAGATTTAAAAGCTACTGTTATGGTAGAGTTTTCACTCGGATTTTTCCCAGTTCCTTCATTTTTTATAATATAATACAATCCTGTACTACTTTTTTTAGGATTTAAACTATTGTCAGAGATATATTCTTGAATTTCAATTTCATTCAATGCATCGTAATCAATAGGTTCTTCTTCGATTACATCTGTGTTAGAACAAGCAGAAAAAAGAAAGAACATCAAAAAAAATGATAAATATGATTTCATTTTGTAATTTTTTGCGAATATAAAAATGATTTCTTAATAAACCTGTTCTCCATTTACAAAAGTTGCCACTGCTTTTGTTTTTGGGATTTCTTTGCCATCAACTTGCATAATATCTTGATTTAAAATTACAAAATCAGCATATTTGCCTACTTCAATAGACCCTTTTTCGTCTTCTTCAAAGTTAGAATATGCTGCCCAAATGGTCATCCCTTTTAATGTTTCTTCTCTGGTTAACGCATTTTCCATTTGGTACCCATTTGCAGGATAATTATCTAAATCTTTACGAATGGTGGCTGCATAAAACGTTAAAAACGGATTTACTTGCTCTACAGGAAAATCTGTACCTAAAGCTATTTTGCCATATTTATTTAATAAATTTTTAAAAGCATAAGCACCTTTTATTCTTTCAGCACCCACTCTGTCTTCTGCCCAATACATGTCTGATGTTGCATGCGTTGGTTGTACAGATGGTAAAATATTATCAAATTTATCGAAATCTTCTGCAGAGATAATTTGGGCGTGTTCAATTCGCCAACGTCTATTTTTATGACCTTTTAAAACATTTTTGTAGGTTTTTAACATCCAAGTATTGGCAGAATCTCCAATAGCGTGTGTATTCATTTGATATTCTGAAGCTGCAATTTGTTTTGCCAGTTCTTGGTATCTTTCTGGTGTGTAAATTAAAGCTCCAAAGTGATTTTCTCTATCTGAATACGGTTTACGCATTGCAGCTCCTCTTGAGCCTAAAGCACCATCACCATAAACCTTAAAAGAGCGCACATTTAGCCTGTTTGTTTTGATGATTCCTTTGTTAATATAATAGTCTATTTGTTGTTGATTGTCTCCAGAAACCATTGCATAAACACGCATTTTTAAACTTCCAACTTGTTGTAAACTATCAATCAATTCTATCGTTTTTTTATTGATGCCTGCATCATCTACAGTAGTTAAACCATAAGAAAAACAAATTTTTTGAGCATCAAATAAACCTTGAATAGCCTCTTTTTTTGAGGTTGATGGAAACTTGATAAAATCCATAGCAGCATCAATTAAAACGCCAGTCATTTTTCCATTTTTAACTATAATTTCTCCACCAGAAACTTTGGTGTCTTTTGTAATTCCTGCTAAATCTATAGCAGCTTGATTTACCAACAAAGCATGTCCATCAACCCTACCTACAGCTACTGGAATTGTTGGAAATAACTTGTCTAATTTCTCTTTAGTAGGAAATTCTTTTACTTTCCAATCGTTTTGATCCCAACCACGACCTGTAATAAAATTTGTGTTTTTTTCTTTTTGAAAATCGACTAATTTTTGCAAAACTTCATCATAACTTTTTGTGCCATCTAATGATACTTTTTGTTGTTGCAAACCCATTCTGTAAAAATGGCAATGTGCATCTATCAAACCAGGAACAATGGTTTGGTTTTTAGCATTAACAATAGTTTCTGATTGATATTTATCTTGAATGTCTTTTGATGTTCCAATAGCTATAAATTTCCCATCTTTAATAGCAAAAGCTTCTGCTTTTTCAAAGTTATCATTTACAGTATATGTATTAGAATTGATAACAATTACATCTGCTTTTTCTTTTTGACAAGCTAAAATAATTATTGATATAAATAGTAATAAAATTATTTTTTTCATTTTTAAGTAAATTATGAATTTTGATAAATTAAGTAGGCGAAATACATTAGTAAAAACTGTAAAGGAATTCTGATATAAGCTACCCATTTTTTGCCAATAGCTGGTCTTATTTTTGTGGCATCCCAAATATGGATGGGCAAAAAAACAATCATTAAAAATAAGATGCCTAAAGCTGCTTGTTTTACAGTTGATGAGAAAAATAAACCAAACCCTAAACCAAATTCTATAATTCCAACTACATAATTTACTGTTTTTTTTGGTAAATAATCTGGAATAAAATATTTAAAAATTTTTGGTTTTAGAAGATGCATTAATCCTGCAAACATAAAAAATGCTGCAAAAAAGAACTTTAAGCCAAAAACAAAAGTTTCCATTTTTAAGGTTTTACAGGTGTGTTACTGTATAAATATTTATCCATTAAATAAATAATGCTTGCCATAGAAGCACTGCCTAATTCCAATTCTCTTTTGTTTACTTTATCAAAAGTGTCTCTACTTGTATGATGATAATCAAAATAACGCTGAGAATCTGGTCTGTAACCCACTAAAGTTACGTTTTCTCCTTTTAAAGGACTAATATCTGCACCAGAACCACCTTTATCTAAATCGTGTAATCCGTAAGGAGATAATAGCTTTTTCCAACTTTGTAATAGCTTTGTGTTTACAGAATTTGCATCAATAGAAAAACCTCTTGGTGTATGGCCACCAGCATCAGATTCTAAACCTCCAATATGATTTTCTTTATTGAATTTTGCCAATTCAGCATATTTTTTTGCACCTCTTGTACCATTTTCTTCATTCATAAAAAAGACAACTCTAATGGTGTTTTTGGGTTTAATGTTGTTCTTTTTAAATAAATAAGCAACTTCTAAAGATTGTACAATTCCTGTTCCATCATCATGAGCACCTTCACCTAAATCCCAAGAGTCTAAATGACCTCCAACTACAAAAATATTTTCTGGAGTCTTACTTCCTCTAATTTCTCCAACAACATTAAAAGAAGGAGCATCTGGTAAGGTTTCACAACTCTGTTTAAAATAAAATTTTAGATTTGGATTCTTTTTTAAATCAGTACTTAAAATATTAGCTGCTTTACTACTAATTGCAGCAGCAGGAATGTATTTTTCTTTTGGTAAATCTCCATAACTCATAGTTCCAGTATGTGGGAAATCATCTACAGCATTCGTCATAGAACGCACAATTACTCCTTTTGCACCAAATTTTCCGCAAATTGCAGCTCCTCTAACTCTTTGGTCTACGCAACCTCCATAGGCTTTAAAAGTATGAATTAGTGTATTGTCAAAAGGACGATTGAAAAAAACAATTTTACCTTTCATTTTAGTTCCTAATGCTTCTGCTTCTTCTAAACTTTTAACTTCAATTACTTCTGCTGAAACTCCAGAACTTGGTGTAGCTACAGAAAAGCCTAAAGCACAAATTGGTACGTTTTTTTGTTTTCTGTTAATTGTATAGTTGGCAATTTCTTTTTCTCCACGCACCCAATGAGGCACCATAACTGGTTGTAGCCAAACTGAATCTAAACCCACTTCTTTCATTAATTTCTCTCCCCATTCTACAGCTTTTGCAGCTTCTGTAGAACCTGATAATCTGCCACCAACGTTTTTGGTTAAATCTCTTAACCATTCATAAGATTTACCTTCTGTTAATACAGAATTGAATAAGGTTTTAATTTTGGTAGAATCAACTTTTTCTTCTGAGGATAAGCTTTTTAAATTTGTTGTTTTTTCTTGTTTTTGATTACATGAAATCCATAAAATAGTTAGTAATAATAAAAGTGAAAGTTTTCTCATTTTGTAGTTGAATTAGATTTGATAAATCTACAAAAATGAAATGAGAATTTAATTTATTTGAAAAATTGACTTTTAATGATTTTAAAAATTAAAAATCAAATTTATAGGTAATACCTCCTAATACTTGAAAGCCTTGAGTATCGAAATTTGCAAAACGTTGATATTGAGTATTTAACACGTTATTGAGTTTGAGAAAAGCAGAAAATTTATCATTAAAATGATAACCACCATTTAGATTAACATCAATAAAAGAATTGATGGTTTCTACGCCTTTTAAACTTGAAGGAAATTGCCCATTATATAATGCATCAAACCTTTCGCTAACATAAAAAGCATTAAGAGTTGCATACCACTTGTTCGTTTTATATTTGGCAGTTAAAGAGGCTTCTATTTCGGGTAAATTCCAAGTAGATAAAGCGTTTGTTGTTGTATATCTATTATACATTGCCTGCAAACCAAAAGAAAGTTCTTTAGAGAAATCGTATTCTATTTCTGTAAAAAAAGACAATGTTTTTATGTCATCGTAATAAATAGAAAAAGAGTTTCCATATTCATAACCTTTTAAAGGGTTTCCGTTTACTAAATTATTTGTTCCGTCAGATTTAGAAGCGTTTCTTAAAAACAATGGTTTGTCTTCTTCAGATTTAGAGCTAACATTGATGTTATAACTTAAATTACGTGTTATTTTTCCATTAAAACCACCAAAAAAATTAGATGCTTCTAAAGTTTGAGTAATAAATTGTGTTGGAGAAATGTATGGGTTTTTTTCAGTAAAACTTCTATAAGTATTTGTGTGTAAGTCTCCTGTGAAACCTGCGTAAACATTAACATATTGTTTTAAAATAGGTCTTTGAATTAATATTTCTGGAATAATAAATTTGTTTGATGAATTATTTTCTGAATCTAAAGATGCTATTAATTTTAAACCAGCTCTAAATATAAAACCTTTGTAGCTTATTTTGTATTGCGGATTTATATTTATTGTAACTGTTGAGTAATCTACAGATGTAGCATCTCTATAATTCTCTTTAAAATTTCCTTTTAAAAATTCTACATTAGTTCTAATAGTAATGTCATTTAATTTCGGGTGAATAAATTTTAATGGAAAATCTAATTTTGCTTCAAAATTGGCTAGTATTTCAGAGCTTTTAAATTTATCTGTAAAGTATGAAAGGTTAATTTTTCCAAAATCGATATAAGAATCTTTAAAATAAGTTGTGCCAGCTACTTCAAAAAAATTATAAATCTGTTCTTCATTAATAGCATTTATTGTTGGTTCTGTAAAAATTATGTTGGGTAAACCATACCAGTTATATGTATTTCTTTCTGAGTTTACTTCTAGTTTCCAATCAAAATAGCGGTCATTTTTTTTAAAGAAGGCATTCGCTTTAAAATTTGAAAAATTACTGTTTAAAACCGAGTTTCTTACGTTGTCTTGCGAAGCTAAATATTTGGTATTAAAACCAAATTCGTTTTCAAAACGTGTACTATGATGTAAGAAGGTTTCGAAAAAAGAACTAGCGTAATTGCCATAACCAGCAGCAATATAATTTTTGTAAATACGTTCTTTAACACCTACGTCTATCCCTTTTACAACTCCACTTTTGGGTGTAAAAGTAGAAGCTACAGGAGCAGAAAAAATAGTGTACTTTAATTTTTTCTTTTCGTTCTTTTTGAGCAGTGTTAATTTGGGGTTTAATCTTATTTTTTTTGCATCAGCAATTTTGGGATTGTATTTAGTGACAACATTTACAATCTCAGTTTTTACTGAATCTTTGACTACTTCTTTTTCTTGACTTCTAATGCTTAGAAGAGCGAAAAAAACTAAAAATAATGTGAGATTTTTTTCCATTAATTTTTATCCTTTTTATCAGTAGTTTTTTCTATAATTGGAGTTACAGATGTGTTGGTTTTTGCTTCTTTATCTTTTATAAATTTCAACTCTTTTTGAGCTTCTTCTATAATGTCTTCAAATTGTTTAAAGTTTTTGATAATATTTTCTAAAACAAAAGTTGCTTGGTAAACATCTTTTAATCCATAGTAATTTTTACCCATTATTACGTAACTTTTTACTGCCCAATATTTGTAAGCAGAGTAATTTGCAATTAATTCTTGAACAATTTTATTAGAAGAACTATATTCTTTTTGCTGATTTTTAAAAAAAGCATTATAGTAAAGTGCTTCTGCTTTTAATTGACCAGTTGCATTTTTTTCGACCTCTAAATAATATTCTTCAGCAGTATATAAGTCATCATTTTTAAAAGATGCTCTGGCAATTATAATTTTAGCATCGTATTCTAGTTTTTTATCTAATTTATCTCTAAGTAATATTTTTTTTGCGTATTCGATAGCAAGCTCAAAAGCTTGGGTTTCGTAATATCCTTTCATTAAATTACTTTGAGCAAACAAAACATTTTCTGTAGCATAAGCTTCTTGCTCTAACCGGTCTAATAGGGGCAAAGCATTATTAAATTGATCTTTTTGAAGGTATATTTGTGATAATTTGTTTAACGAATCTTCGCTAAATTCATTTTGTTCTTCTTCTAAAACAACTTCGTAATAGGCAATAGCTCTGTCAATTTCTTTTACTTTAAACAACACGTCTGCTAAATAATAATTTGCCTTTAATCTATGAATTCCATCTGGGTAAGATTGCGTGTATTTGGTAAGTGTATTTATAATGTCTTCTCCATCTTTAGATTCAAAATATTTTTTTTCTGCAACCGCAAAAGTAGTATTGTCTAATTCTGAGTTGGTTACATTTATGAATTTTAAATTTTTAATCCAATTTACATAATCATCTAAATTGCCCTCATCAATATAAATATTTCTTGCATTAGCAACAGCTTCGAAAGCATCTGGAGAATTTGGAAACCTGCTTGTGGTTTCTTTAAATTTTTGTAAAGCTTCTTGATTTTTATTGTCATTATAATACAACAAACCTTGACGTACTAAGGCTTTTGGTAAAAATACGCTGTTGGGGTGTTTTTCTGTTAGTCTATTGTATGCTTGGTGTGCTTTGTCATTATTTTTAATTGACGTATATGTATTTGCTAACTGAAACAAAGCATCATCTTTTAAAGAAGATATGGCGTAATTGTTAACCACTTTGGTAAGTGCATTTATTTTTTCTTGATATTTTTCTAGAAACCCATAACACATTCCTGTTTGGTATTGTGCATAATCGGCATCAGCCCCTTCATTAAGAACAACTTTAGAGTATGATGTAATTGCGTTGTTGTAATTTCTATTCGCAAAATAACTATCTCCTAAACGAACATAAGCATCATCTTTTACTTTTATTTCTAATGAATCTCTTTTTAAGAAGTTTTCAAAAGATTTTGCTGCATTAACATAGTCTTTTAGCTTAAAATTACTGTATCCAATATTATAATCTATTTGAGTAAATTCATTTCTAAAAGAATGTAATTCTTTTTTTAAAAGTGTAAATTTTAATAATGCTTCTTTATATTTTTCTAATCTATATAAAGATTCTGCTTCCCAATATTTAGATCTATTTCTTACTGTTAAATTTTCAGATTCTTTACCTGTAATAAAAAAAGGAATCGCTTCTTCTAATTTATCATCATTAAATAATTGAATTCCTTTGTATAAAGAAACCTCAGAAATTAATGCTTTATTTTTTTTTGATTTTTTCTTTTTAAGAAATTCTAATGCACCAGAATAGTCTTGTTGATGTAAATATGATGATATAACTAATTCGTTAATTTCTTCATATTCTTTAGATTTAGGATAACTTTTTAAGTAATCTTGTAATACTTCTGCAACACTTTTAAAAGGGTTGCCAGATTCGTAACTTAATTTAGCATAATTAAGCGCTGCATCTTGTTTTATTTTGTTGTCAAAACTCATTTCAGAAGCTGTTTTAAATGCATTTAAAGCTTCAGATTTTTTATCTAAATTAAGATAGCATTCACCTAAATGATAATAAGCATTTTGAGCAACAGCGTTTTTTTCGTCTATAATTTTATTAAAATTACTTATGGCATTATCAAAATCGTTTTGCTTGTAATAAGCATAACCTAATTGATAGAAATCTGTGTTACTCCATTTTCCTTTTTTTCCATTATATGCTTTTAAGTAAGGAATGGCTTCGTTGTATTTTTTTAAATTAAAGTAGCTTTCTCCAATTATTTTAGAAATTTCTGATCTTTCTTTTCTTTTTACTGTTTTTATTAATTCTTTACCCACAACAACACAACGCTCAAACTTACCTGCCTGAAAACTAATGTCTAATAAATAGTAAGAAATTTCCATTCTGTAGGTTTCATTATCTGCTATTTCTTTAAGTGTAGATTCTGCAATACCGTAATCTTCTAATTTGTAAGCAATATATCCGTAGTAATATCTAGAGTCGTTTCCGTATTTAGCGTCATTTATTAAAGGAAGAAACTTTTCTTTAGCTAAAGATAAATTTTTAGTAACTAAATAGGCATACCCCATTTTAAAATTTAGTTCTTTGCGATCTTCTTTTGAAATTAAATCGATATCAATTTCTTTAAACCATTTAAGAGCATACGCCGCTTTTTTGTTAGCAAAATAATAGTTAGCAACATTAAAAAAAGCCTTATTTTTTTTATTGCTATTTGGGTTTTCTTCAATAAAAGAAAATACTTTTTTATCGGCTTCTGGTTGGTTTAATCTTACCGCACAAATGGCATCATAATAAGCGGCATCAGATTTTAGATTAGAACTTAATGTTGCTGTTTTTTGAACATTTATAAAAGCCTTTTGAGCAGCAGCATAAGCTTTATTGTTAAATAGTTTTAAGGCGTTATTGTATTTGCTTAAAATGTTAGAATCTACAATAGTTTGCTGACTAAAAACTGAAATGGATAACAATAAAATTAAGAAAGTAAAAAAAGGTTTTCTTAAAAAAATAAACTTCATACAATTGTTTTTGGTGCTCAAAATGAATAACGCATATTTTTTAATTTTGTTTGATGAAAGAAAAAAAATATGCAACCATTTTAAATCAAAAGTAAGAATTGTTTGTAATTCTTAGTATAAAATGATTAGAAACTTTTAAGTTTGTAGAAAGTTATGTTTTTATGGAAAAACCTGTTTTACATTTAGAAAATGCAGATATTTATCAAAGAGATAATTTGGTGCTCTCTAAAGTTAATTTAACCATTTGTAAAGGTGAATTCTATTATTTAATAGGAAAAACAGGAAGTGGTAAAAGTAGTTTAATGAAAACGCTTTATGGAGATTTAAGATTGCAAAGAGGAACAGGAACTATTGTAGATTTTGATTTAAAGAAGTTAAAAGAAAAAGAAATTCCTTTTTTAAGAAGAAAAATTGGTATTGTTTTTCAAGATTTTAAATTATTAAGCGATAGAAATGTATTTTCTAACTTAGAATTTGTTCTAAAAGCAACTGGCTGGAAAGACAAAGAAAAAATGAAAGAAAAAATTAATGATGTTCTCGATAAAGTTGGAATGAAATCTCAATATTACAAGAAAACATTCGAACTTTCTGGAGGCGAACAACAAAGAATAGCAATTGCAAGAGCATTACTAAATGACCCTGAGTTAATTTTGGCAGATGAACCAACAGGAAATTTAGACCCTAAAACTTCTTTAGAAGTAATGGAGTTGTTAAATGAAATTCATAAAAGTGGAAAAACAATTTTAATGGCAACTCACGATTATCAATTAATAGTTAAGTTTAAGCACAAAGCATTAAAATGCGAAGGAGGAGAATTATTTGAAGTTGCTCAAAAAGCCAAGGTATAAATTAAAACAAATTTTTTGAAAAAAAAGATTTTTGTTGCAGTAACTAATGATATTTCTACAGATTATAGAGTACATAAAGTTGCTAACTATTTGCTAAAGAAAAAGTTTTCAGTTTTAGTTTATGGGAGAACTCTTTCGCATACAATTCGTGTAAAAAGAGACTACAATATTATTAGAAAAAAACATTTTTTTAATCATAATTTTTGGTTTTATGCAGAATATAACATCCGTCTTTTTTTCTTTCTGTTACCTAAAAGATACGATTACATTTTAGCCAATGATTTAGATACACTTCCAGCTTGTTTTTTTATAAGTAGATTAAAAAAAATAAATTTGGTGTATGATAGTCACGAACTTTTTTCTGAAGGCCCAGAGTTACAAGGACGAAAATTTGTACAAAGTTTTTGGAGAAAATTAGAAGATTATTTTTTACCTAAAATAAAGAATGCTTACACAGTTAGTCAATCAATTTCTGAGTTTTATAATTTAAAATATCAAAATAAAATGGGCGTTATAAAAAATGTTCCCTATTTAAAAAATAATAAAAAACCAATTAAGGTAAGCTTTCCAACAAAAAACAAAACAATTTTATATCAAGGAGTTTTAAACCCTGGAAGAGGAATAAAACCAATGATAAAAGCTTTAAAACACCTTAATAATCTTGATTTGATAATTATTGGTTACGGAAAAGTTGAAGAAGAGTTAAAAGCATTTGTAGCACAAAATCAAATGGAAAAAAGAGTTCATTTTTTAGGAAGAATAGATAGAGATAAATTGATTAATTACACTAAATTAGCTGATTTAGGAATGGTGTTAGAAGAACCCATGGGATTAAGTTTTAAGTACTCTTTACCAAATAAATTGTTTGATTATATACATGCAGAATTGCCAATTATTGCAGGTAATTTACCTCAAATTTCTAAAATAGTAAAACACTACGATGTAGGCGAAATTGTTGAAGATTATTCTCCAGAAAGTATCGCTAAAACAATAGAGAATCTCCTTAATGATAAATTTAGACAAGACAAGATTAAATCAAATCAAAAGAAAGCAAAAGAAGAACTGTGCTGGGAAAAAGAATCGAAAAAAATAGATATATATATTAAATAACTTTATTATCATACCTAAACTAACCATAATAATACCTGTTTTAAATAACCTCGAAGGTTTAAAAGATTCTATTAAGAGTATAGAAAAACAGTTGTTTAAAGATTATGAAGTTTGGATAATAGATGGGCAATCTAAAAAAGAAGTTCAAGATTTTCTTACCACTTTAAAAGCTCCTTTTTTTTGGATTTCAGAAAAAGATTTGGGTATTTATGATGCAATGAATAAGGGTGTAAAAAAATCTAAAGGCAATTGGCTTTATTTTTTAGGAAGTGGAGATAAATTAAATAATAAATTGGTTCTACAAGAGGTTTTTTCTAAACAATATAATAGTAATGTTTCTTTATTATCTGGTAAAATTATTTATCAAGGAGAAACACAGCCCTTTATATATTCCAGTAAAAAACGAATTAAAACTCCATCATGGAACCGTTTTTTTTGGATCAGAAATGGCTTGCATCATCAAGGAACATTTTACAAAAAACAAATCTTTAATAATAAAAAATATAGCTTAGAGTATCCCACTTTTTCAGATTATTGTTTTAATCTTAATTTATATAAAAACAAAATTAATTGTTTTTTGTTGAATGATTTAATTGCAACATGTAATTCAGATGGAATTTCTAAAACAGGAAACTGGAAGAACTATAAAGAAGAAATAAAATTTAAAACAGAGCTAAGTTCGATAATGTTTAAGCCTGTATTTTATGTTTTAGTAGCAGCTAAATTTTTTTTAAGAAAACTAAAATGATAAAGAACAGAACAGAAATAGCAAAACTAATTGCAGAAAAATTATCTTTAAAAAAAGAAGATTTAAAGAAACAATTTTTAGAAAGTAAAAACGAAATAGGATATTTTTATATAGACAACCTATTGCCAGAACATCTTTGTTTGGAAATATATGAGAAGTTTCCAAAATTATCCGACGCAAAATTAAAAAAAGACATCAGAGAGTTTAAATATATAGCTTATCAAATGAATAAGTATGATAAATTATTAGAAGAAGTAATTTATGCTTTTCAAGAAGATGTTGTTGTTAAGTTAGTTTCAGAAATATGTAATATTGAAGATCCGTTACCTGACGAAAACTTATATGCAGGAGGTCTTTCTTTAATGAGAAAAGATAATTTTTTAAATCCTCATTTAGATAATTCTCATGATAAAGATAGAAACAGATGGAGAGTATTAAACTTACTCTATTACGTAACCCCAGATTGGTCTTTAGAAAATGGAGGAAATTTAGAACTATGGAACAAAGGATTAAATAATAACCCTAAAGTAATCGTAAGCAAGTTTAACAGGTTAGCAGTAATGGCAACGCATAAATTTTCATGGCATTCTGTAAATAAAGTAGAAGTAGATAAGGTTAGATGTTGCGTGTCTAATTATTATTTTTCTAAAGTCCCATTATTAAAAGAAGATCGCTTTCATGTTACCTTATTTAGAGGAAGAAAATCTGAAAAAGTAAAAGATTTAGTTTTAAAGCTAGATAATTTTCTTCGTTCAAATGTTCGTAAAATTTTTCAAAACGGAATAAGAGAAAATCCACATAAATATAAAAAATAGATTTTTTTAAAAAAATATACTATATTTACTCTAATATAAATTGCACGAAAAAGTTAATATTAACTTTTTAATCCCCTAAAACAATGTGTAAATGTCCTACATGTAACTCAGGCTCAAGAAAGAGGCTGCCAAGAAATCTTTTTTTTAAATTAATTCCTAAAGCAAAAGCCTACAAGTGCTATCGTTGTAAAACGAAATATCTATACATACCTTATGTTGGCTTTTCTTTTGTAATTCAAAAAAGAATAGAGAAAATAGAGAGCATAGTAATTCAAGAATCAGATTTAATTACAAATTAAGCAACAAAACCTCTAAATTTATAGAGGTTTTGTTGTTTTTAATGTAAACTACTTGATTTATATTTTATCTGAGTTTTTTAGTGTAAAAAAAGTACTTATTAGGCTTAAAATTGTCTGAAACATCAAAACAAGCTTTAAAGAATTATTTTTTGGTTTGTTTTTTGATTATCTTTCATACAGAATAAATAATAAGGTTTTTATGAAAAAAATAGAAGTTCTTTTTATAACATTAATCTGTTTTGTGTTTTCAGAAATTAACGCTCAAGAAACGATTGTTGCTAACATAGAAGAATACAACAAAACAATAAAAAATGCAAAAGCAGGAGATGTTATTATACTTAAAAATGGTGTTTGGAAAAATGTAAAACTAAATGCTTACGGTAATGGAAATAAAGAGAAACCTATTATTGTAAAAGCAGAAACAGCAGGAAAGGTTATTGTTTCAGGTAATTCTACATTAAATATTTACGGTCAATATGTTATTGTAAGTGGTTTGTGGTTTAAAGATGGTAACTCTACCTACAAATCTGTTGTTCAGTTTAGAAAAGACTCTAAAACATTTGCAAACAATTGTAGATTCACAAATTCTACAATTTCGTATTACAAAGTTGCAGATGGTATTAAAGATCATTGGGTAGATATTTGGGGTAAAAATAATAGGGTAGACCATAATAATTTTACAGGTAAAACCAGCCCTGGAACAACATTGGTTGTATGGTTAAAAGGAGATGAGCATACTGAGAATAATCACAAAATAGATAATAATGTTTTTGGACCAAGACCAAATTTAGGAACTAACGGAGGAGAAACTATTAGAATTGGAACAAGTACAAATTCTATGAAATCTTCAAAAACTTTAGTAGAAAGAAATGTTTTTGCGAATTGTGATGGAGAAATAGAAATTATTTCTAACAAATCTTGCGACAATATTTTTAGAGATAATCTTTTTGTTGCCAGCAAAGGTACTCTAACCCTTAGACATGGTAATAATGCTCTTGTAGAACGAAATGTTTTCTTGGGTAATGGAGTTTCTAACACAGGCGGAATTAGAATTATCAATCAAGGTCATATCGTAAGGAATAACTTCTTAATTGGTTTACTTGGAGACGGATATAGAGGAGCAATCGTGGTAATGAATGGAGTGCCAAACTCTCCATTAAATAGATACCATCAAGTTAAAAATGTTGATATACAAAATAACACAATTATAAATTCTGGACCCATTTCATTTGGAGAAGGTAAAGATGATGAAAAAACGTTGCCTCCAATCAATACTAACTTTTCTAATAACTTAATTTTTAATAATAAATCTTCTAAAAATGTAAAATTTGTTGATGATGTGTCTGGCATAACTTTTAAAAATAACTATATAGATGCTCCTATATCTGCAGAAAAAGGATTTACAGCTACCAAAATAAACTGGAAAGAATTACAGAGTTTTCCTATACCTACAAGTAATAATCCAGATTTATTAAAGGTAATAAAGAACAGTAAAAGTGCAGAAGATGATATAACAAAGTCTAAAAGGCAAATCTTTAATGCAGGAGCATTTAATTTAGATTCAAAAAGGTTACCCAAAGCACTTACCTTAAGAGCTGGCCCTGGATGGAAACCAAATATTATTACACCTCCAGTAAAACCAAAAACAATAAACGTTGCTCCTGGAGAAGAAACTTTAAGAAAAGCCATTAGTAAAGCAACACCTGGTTCTATACTAACACTTTCTACTGGCGAATATATTTTAGAAAAGAAAATTAAAATAACTAAAAATCTAACTATTATTGGAGATAAAAGCGGAGCCTCTATATTATCTATTAAAGAAAATATAGAAAAGCCTATAGATTATTTTTTTAGAGTAAATGAAGGTATTAGGTTTACAATTAGCAATGTTATTATAGATGGAGAAAACTCTAAACCTAAATATGCTATTGTATCTCCAGATAAAAAAGAAGCTTCTCTATATAATTTATTTGTAAATAATGTGGTTTTTAAAAACTTTACCAATACAAATGGCGGTAGTGTTTTTAAAGCTTATACTGGTACAAAAGCAGATACGTTAAGCTTTATAAGTTCTCGTTTCGAAAATAGTTATAGAGGATTAAACCTTTCTTACGATAAAGATAATATGGGGAAATATAATGCAAATGTTATTGTTTTAGAAAATACTGTTTTTAAAGATATAGAAGAACATGCAGTTAATTTTATAAGAAAAACTCCTTCAGTAGATCTTATAGGAGGTAAATTAATTGTTAACAATTGTGTTTTTAGTAATGTTTACAATCAAGAAAAAGGAAAAGTTTTGCGCATAAATGGTATTCATTCGGTAGAGATTTCTAATACAGTGTTTTGCAATAGTTATAAAATAAAATCTCCAGTAGATTTAAAAGGTAGATTTAGTTTTATTAAAAATTCATTAGTACACGATAGTGGATTTTTAAAAGCCAATCAAGGTGCTAAAAAAGAAAATGTTTTATACAAAAACCCGAAGTGGGATGATGATAATTTATTTATACCAAGTAATAAATCTCCTTTACTAAAAAGTAAAAATGGAATTGCAAGAATTGGATTGAAACAATAAAATACACTTTTTACAATTTCAAACCTTTCGTTTTTTTTACACCTGAAAGGTCTTTTTACAATCGATTAATACTTAAAAAATAGCAAAAAAACTTTTTACAAAACGAGAATAGCAATAAAACCCATGCCCTTTACACTGAATATTTATTATAATTTAGCAATACTAAAATTGGTAGAAACGTAAAGATTAATTTCATTTTAAATCCCACAAAATAGGATTCTTAATAATGGTATTTCTTATAATTTCTGATGTATTTTCATCATATTTTAATGAATTCCAGAGTTTTAAGTACTTTTCTTCATTAGAGTTTAAACCTATAAACAATAGTGAGGCTTGTTTTATAGGCCAATTGTTCCAATACATTACATCTTTTTGATAAGGCCAATTTTCTTTATTTTTAATAAATGGATATAAAAATTTCATTCCTAATTGAATGCTTTTTCCATCTTTAGTTTTGTAATTGAAAAGATTTTCATTTTCTGTTGATAAAAGCTGAACTAAACTAACCATTGCATCTAAATTGAATAAAGAATACCCATAAGGTTTTGTTCTTGCTGTTTCTTTTGGAAAACTGCCATCTAAAGCCATTTGATTTGGTAATAATGTGTTTTTGTAAAAATTTCTGCAATTTTCTAATTCAGTTTTATCATCAACCAAATAAGCAAAAGTAGCCACTTGCAATGTCCAACAAGTACTGTGGTTATTGCCATTATTTTTTTCTTTTTCTCCGAATTTGTGCGTTGTTAACCAATTTAAATACTCTGCAAACCAGTTTTTAATGACTTTTAAATCATCTAAATTTATGGTTTTGGAATTTTCAATAGCTTTAATTGCCAGAGCCACTTCAATTAAGTGCAAGGTATCTATAATGCCAATTCCGCGTCCTGTAACTTTGCCTTTTATAGCTTGTGCATATAATAAATTCGGATTCATTTTTGTGTCCTCATTTACAAACCAAGCTTTTAAATGCGGCATCAAAGCTTCTACATATTTCTCATTTTTTGTGATTTTATAAGCAGATGCTAAACTTCCAGCAATATTACACAAACGAATCATAGCTTTTCTGTGTGCTGTAAAATTATCAGGATTTGATAAACCATCTTTTCTGATGTATGCCCCTTCCAAATCATGAGGATTTGGCCACCAATAATCGCCTTCAGAATAAAAATCGTGTTTATTTCCTGCACTTCTTTTGGCAATATTTGCAGTAACTGTAATGGGTTTTGCAGCTAAAAATTGAGTAGCATTTTTAAGAACACGTTCTTTTTCAACTTCAATTAAATTGAATTTATCTTCTTGTTTACAGCTGAGAAGGATTGTTGTAAAACCTAAAAAGAATAGTATTTTTTTCATAATTCTTTGTTTTTATGTTTTCTATTGACTTTCAATTTTTTTATATCCTTTAAACTATATTTTATTAATTATAAAAAATCCCAAACTTATTTAAAAGAATGGGATTTTTCTGCTATGATAATCAATTAAACTATTCAATAGTTAAATACGTTCCTTTAAAACTTTGGTTTAACACCATCATTACCAAAGGTCTGTCTTTAGAGTTTCTTTTTACTTCTATAGATGCTTTTCCATTTGCCATTTCTATAGATTCACTTCCTGTTGGTGTTCCTAAACTTTTCATGGTTTTTCCTCCAGACATGCATTGAAAATAGACCCTGTTTTCGTAATCTAAACAACGTAAACCTTTAGCATCATGTGCAATTGCTGTAATCAAATAATTGCCATTTTCCAATTCTTTATAAGATAGTTTTAAACCTTTTGCTTTTCCGTTTTTAGTAAATCTGTAATTAATTTTTAATTCGTCTTTTACTGTTTTTCCATCAGCAGTTTTTCCTGTTGAAATTAAAGTATTTTCACCTTCTTTAAACTGTAAACTCCAGTTTAAACCAGCAGCAGGAAAATCTTTGGTATTTCTTATTTTTGTTCCTAAACTTTTTCCATTTAAAGAAAGTTCAACTTCAGGACAGTTACTATACACACTTACGTCTCTCGCCAAACCTTTTGGGCCTTGCCTTTCTGTCCAGGTATGCGATTCTATATACGTAAAAGGGTCTTTACTCCAGTAACTTTTAAACACATAAAACGCATCTTTTTTATTTCCAGCTCTGTCTACCAAACCTTTTTGATTCATATACGGAATAGCGTTTTCGGGTCTTAAAGGTGTACCAAAATCTTTAAAAGCCCATTGAATATTACCCACAAAAGTGTCATCATTTTCTGATATTCTTAAATGCCAATCAAATAAATCTACAATGTAATTTTCGCTCCAATCTCCAATTTGTGCAATGTTGGCAACATCTGTTTGTACAATGGCTTCTTCCCAACCGTCTGCTTGTATTTTTCCTTCGCCAGTAATTGGATTTTCTGTATGACGTCCTAAATGACTTGAGCCCCCATATTCTGCATGTAAGAAAGATTTGTATGCTTTTTTATATTGGTCAATCGCTTTTTGATAACTTTTATAAGAACCAGAATACCAACCAGACCAAATGGATGGCGAAAATACATCTACAATATTTGCACCTTCGTAATATTTACGGATGGCAGTTTTTCTTGTTGGGTCTAATTCATGCGCTAAATCGTTAATTTCTGATAAAAATGCACTTAACTTTTCTCTGTTTCCACCATCTTCAAAATCTGGCAACCAATACATTTCATTACCTAAAGACCAAATGACAATACTTGGATGATTGTAGTTTTGAGCGATAATTTCCGTCAACATATTTTTGGTATTTTCTTTCCAATTATCATTTCCTAAGCCACCTCTACACCAAGGCAATTCGTCCCAAACCAATAAACCCAATTCATCACAAGCTTTGTAAATTTCTGGATCTTGAGGATAGTGTGCCAAACGTACAAAGTTGGTGCCCATTTCTTTAATCAATTCCATATCTGCTCTGTGTTGTTTATTAGACATTGCAGCTCCAACACCTGCGTGTTCTTCATGTCTGTGCGTTCCTCTTAATAACAAACGTTTTCCGTTTAAAAAGAAAGCACCATATTCTTTAAATTCAAACCATCTAAAACCAACTTTATCAGAAATTTTATCAATGGTTTTTTCTTCTGATAAAAGGGCTACTTCAATGGTATATAAATTAGGGTTTTCTGTATCCCATAATTTAGGATTCGAAATGTTATCAAAATTTATTTTTGCAGTTCCATCTACAACAGAAAACTCTTTTTCTACAATAGTTTTTCCATCAGCATCAACTAAAACAGCTTTTATTTTTGCATCTGTATTTGCATTAACAACTTCTATTGTGCCTTCTAAAGTTGCACTTTCATTAGAGACTTTAGGTGTTGTATATTTTAAATTTGCTAAATGTGTTTTTGGTTTTGTTTGTAAAAAAACATCTCTTGTAATTCCGCCAAAAATAAAGAAATCACTTTTTTGTGATGGAATAATTTCTGGATCGTAACTATTATCTGCTCTTACTACAATTTCATTTTGCCCATTTTTTAGAGCATCAGTAACATCAATCGTAAAACCTATGTAACCTCCAATATGACTCCCAACTTTATCGCCGTTTACAAAAATTTCTGAAGTAATATTTACACCTTCAAAATACAATTCGTAAATCTCATTTGAGTTGATATCAGAAATTTCTAAATCTTTTTTATACCAACTGCCACTTCTTCTGTAACCAGGCTCTAAATCTGTGGCGTCTAAACTATTCCAAGAATGTGGTAAGTTTATTTTTTGCCAATTGTCCATACTTAACGCATCAGAAATATTTTGAGTATCGTTTTCTAAATACAACCAATTTTTGTTGATATTGGTTTTTGTTCTTTCTGATGATGTAGTTGTATTTTCATCAGAATTACAAGAAAAATAAAAGAATATCAAACTAAAAAAGAGAATAAAGTTTGATAATTTTGGTTGGATTGATTTGTTGAATTTCATAAAATTATAATGATTTCATTCTTAATAAAGTTTCTAAAAAGTAATAATCGCCATAAACGATAGGCTCATCCATTTCGTCTTTTTTAGGCCAATTACCTGTGCTGTGTTTTAAGATAAATGGAGCAGTTATGGTAGGTTCTAAAATGTATTCTTCTGATTTTAAGGATTTGATAACTTTTTTACTATAACTTAAATATTTTTCGTTTTTTGTATATTGATACAACTCTACCATTGCTGATGAAATTACAGTTGCTGCAGAAACATCTCTTGGAGCATTGGGTATTGCAGGATCTTCGAAATCCCAAAAAGGAATGCCGTCTTTTGGTAGATTTTTATGGTTCAAATAAAAGTTGGCAGTGGCTTCTGCTTGGTCTAAATATTTTTTGTCTTTTGTGTATCTGTAAGCCATTGTGTAACCATAAATGGCCCAACCTTGTCCTCTTGCCCAAACAGAATCATCATTATAACCTTGGTGAGTAACTTTCATTCGGATTTTGCCATTTGTAGGATTGTAATCTACCACATGAAAGCAACTATTATCTGTTCTAAAATGATTTTTTAGCGTAGTATTTGCATGTTTTACTGCTATGTTATGAAACGTTGAATCTTTAGAAATTTTAGTGGCTTCGAAAAGCATTTCTAAATTCATCATATTGTCTATAATTACAGGGAAATCCCATCTTTTTTTGTTAAAATCCCAAGAACGGATGCTCCCAACAGTATCATTATATCTCGAAATTAAGGTTTGCGAACTTTTTACAATGACGTCTTTATAATACTGATTTTCCTCATGCTTTAAACCTTGCCCAAAACTGCAAAAAATTTTAAAACCCATATCATGGGTTCTATCATTATACTTTTCTTTCTCTATAAAAGCAGTCCATTTTTTTGCCAATTCTTTGTATTGATTATTTTTAGTTAATTCATAAATCTGCCATAAATTTCCAGCATAAAAACCACTTGTCCAATCTTTAGAAGGCACTTTATTAATTTCATTTTTTACCACAGAATAACTTCTTGGAAATGCCAAAGAATCTGGAATGTAGTTTAGTAATTTAGAATATCTATTTTTTAATGCCATATCTGCATTAAAGTCTTCTTTTTGTTTTGATTTACATGAAATAAAACAGATAAGAAAAGAAAGGGTAAAAAAAACATTAAAAAATCTGTACATATTTTCTTTTTTTAATAGAAATAAATAATTAGCAAGCTTACCGAGATAATGACAGCAATTAAAAATACTTCTTGAAATTTTATTTTTAGTTCATTTTTTTTCACTTTTTAAAAATACCCGAAACTAAAGATATAGAAATCCTAAAAAGGTATTCAAATATCCAAAGTGTTACTTTACAACTAAAAACTTAGCGAAAACAAAAAATTAATACCCTGAAAATTTATTTGCATATTGTGATGGCGTTTCTCCAAACTTTTTTAAGAAACACTTACTAAAATATTTTGGGTTTTTAAAACCTACTTTATAACTAACCTCAGAGATGTTTATTTTTCCTTGTTCTAAGAGTTGAGCAGCTCTTTTCATTCTAAAATGTTGAATGAATTCATTTGGAGTAAAGTTGGTCCAAGCTTTTATTTTTATGAACAACATGGTTCTACTTACTCCTAATTCTGAACAGAAAAAAGGAATATCAAAATTTTCGTTAGAGATATTTTCTTCTACAATATTAAGAGCTTTTTTATAGAGTTTTTCGTCTAACGAAGAAATAATAACTTCAGAAGGATTTAAATGTTCGTTTCCAGAGAATTTTTCTTTTAAACGTAAGGATGTATTTAATAAGTTTTTTATTCTTAACTTAAATTCATTAATATTAAAAGGTTTGCTAATGTAATCATCAGCACCACTTTCTAAGCCTTCTAACTTATAAATTAAAGATGTTCTGGAGGTTAATAAAATAACAGGAATATGACTTGTTTTAATATTGTTTTTTATTTCAGAACAGAGCTCTGTGCCTACCATTACAGGCATAATAACATCACTAACAATTAAATTTGGTAAATATTTTATTGCTTTTTTTAAGGCTATTTTTCCGTTTTCAGCTTCTAAAATAGTAAACTCTTCTTTAAGAAGGTTTTTTATGAATTTTCGTAGAGGCTTGTTATCTTCTACTAATAAAATGGTTGGCTTTTCAGAATCATTAATAACATCAGAAAACTCATCTTCTGTAAGTATGGGTTGGTTGGTTTGTTGGATATATTGCGATACATCATCACTAAATTTAAAGTCTTTAATAATTTCATCTTTTGAGAGATGATTTTTACCTAAAGGAATTTCTACAGTAAAAATTGATCCTTTTTCTTTGTTGTCTTTTACGGTGATTTTTCCTTTATGCAAATGAACAATGTTTTTGGCAATAGACAAACCAATACCTGTACCTTTGTTAAAATTTTCATTAGAGATATTGTTGCTATTTACTTCAAAAAAACGATCGAAAATCTTTTCTTGGTTTTCTTTTGAAATTCCAATTCCAGAGTCTTCTATTGAGATAAAAATACTGTTGTCATTTTTTTGAACTCTAATTGCAATGTTTCCTTTTTTTGGAGTATACCTGAAAGCATTTGAAAGTAGATTGAAAAAAACACGTTCTAATTTATAACGATCGTAATAGACTAAAATCTCATCATCTGTTGTATGAAAATGATATTCATAATCTCCATCTTTAGCAAACTCGGAAAAAGACAAATAGATTTCTCTTAAGAATTTTATAATGTTTCCTTCTGCTGCTTCTAATTTAAAAAGGTTTTTTTCTAATTTTCTAAAGTCCATTAACCTATTAATTAGCTGCAATAAATGCTTCGCACTATTTTCTACAACCAGCAATTTTTTATAGTTACTACTGCTACCTTTATAATCTTGCAGTATTTGATTTAGAGGCCCTAAAATGAGAGTTAAAGGGGTTCTAAATTCATGAGAAACATTTGTAAAAAATTCTAATTTTGCTTTGTTGGCAGCTTCAATTCTTTCGTTTTCTAAATGTTCTAAATCTAACTCTGTCTTTAATTTTGTTTTAGCTTTAAGTATACTAGCCAAAAAATATAATGCCATTATTATTATAGATGCATAGATTAAAAATGCCCACCAGGTTCGCCAAGGAGCAGGGTTTACTCTAATGCTGAGTGTTGTAGGCTGTTTGTTCCAAACACCATCGTTATTGGCCCCTAATACTTCAAAAATGTAATTTCCTGAGTTTTGAATAGTATATGATGTTGTATTGTTTGAAGTATAAATCCAATCTTTTTCTAATCCTTTTAAGCGATATTTGTATGAGTTATTATTAGAATTTATAAAATTTGGGATAGCAAAATGTATGGTAAAATTACCTTCAGAATGAGATAAAGAAATGTTTTTTGTGTAAGGAATTGTTTTTTTTAAAATGCTTTTTTCTTGTTTTACATTTAAAGATTTATTTTTAATTTTTATGTCAGTTATTATAACTTGAGGAGCGTATAAGTTATTTGTAAAAAAAGAGGTATTGAAAGAAGTTACTCCGTTTGGACCACCAAAATAAAATTGCGATTTTCCTATTTTTAAACTTGCATTATCATTATACTCATTGTCAATTATTCCATCTTTTTGATTGTAAATTCTAGCTGTATGTGAATGGGTGTTGTATTTTAGTATTCCTCTATTTGTAGTTATCCAGAGGTTATTAATGTCGTCTTCTAAAATACTATGTATTGTTACTATGGTTTGATTTTTTACTTCTAATAAAACATTTTTAAAAGAACCATTATTATATTTAAATAAACCGCGAGATTTTGTACCTACCCAAATTGTTTTATTTTTATCTTCGAAAATTGTAGTAATATCATCACCAGAATGTAAATTATTATTAAAGAAAAAACGCGTTATTTTACCAGATTTTGTTAATTTGTTTAAACCTCTTTCTGTACCAACCCAACAATTATTTTCTGAATCAATAAAAACTGTTCTAACTAAATTATTGGTTAATGTTGTATTGTCTTTTGTAGTGTTTTTAAAATGTTTAATCTCTTTATTGTTTAGATTGTATCTAACAAGCCCATCACCAAAAGTGGCAAAATATAAATAGTTGTTATCTTTTTTAATGCTGTAAACACCTTGAGTGTTTAAATGCTTTTTTAAAGCTTTTACACTACTTTTTTCAAAAGAATTGGTTGCTAAATTATATAATGCTATTCCATTATTTAATGTGCCTATCCAAAGTTTATTTTTATCTACTAATAAAGATTTGATATTGTTATCTGGTAACTCTACATCTTTTTGTTTAATGAATTTAGAACTGCCATGATCTCTGTTATATATAGAAATTCCACCCCCTTCAGTACCAAAAATGAGTAAATTTTTATAGTTTTCTATAGAGCTAACAACATTATAGCTTAATTTTCTTTCTTTATTATTTTGAGAGAAATTGCTAAAATTTACATTAGCATCATCCCAAAGATTTAAACCACCATAATAAGTGCCAATCCAGATAGATCCTTTTTTATCTTTAAAAATAGATTTTATCGTATTTTTACTTAAACTTTTTGGGTTAGATATTTCGTTTTTTAAAGTTATAAGTTTTTGGTTTTTGTCGAGAATGTATAAACCTTTGTATGTGCCAATCCAAAGTAAACCTTTGTTATCTAACATTAGTTTTCTAACATCTTTGTTTATTTTATTGTAATTTTCGTCAGATAAATATTGAAGAATTTTATCTTTTTTTTCATCAAAAAACAGCAACCCATTATTTTTAGTAGCTATTAAAATATTACCGTTTTTATCTTCTATTAAGTCTTGAATTTGTAGTGGTAGCGAATTATTAAAAGTTGTGTAATTTTTAAAAGAAAAATAACTATTTTCTTTTTTTACCAACTTGCTTAAACCAGAAGCAGTACCCACCCAAACAGTATTGTTTTTGCTTTCTAAAATTGATAAAATTTTATTATCTGAAATACTGTTTAAATTATTTTTTTGATGGTAGATATTGGTAAATGAATTGCTTTTTTTGTTGAATATAGATAATCCATCAGAAGTGCCAATCCAAATATCGCCATTATGCATTTCTTTAACTTTCCAGACAGTATTGTTGCTTAAAGAAGAAGTATTGTTTGTGTGAAAATACCTTTTAAATGTGTTTTTTTTAGGGTTAAATTTATTCAATCCATTATACGTTCCTACCCAAATAAAACCTTCTTTGTCTTCTATAATTGATAAGATATCGTTATTGCTAATAGAAGTAGAGTCTTGTAAAATAGTTCTAAAAACAGTGAATGAATGCCCATCGTATTTGTTTAAACCATCTCTTGTAGCAAACCACATATGGCCTAGTTTATCTTGCGAAATACCTATTACAGAACTTTGCGAAAGACCTTCTGAAGTAGAAATACGCTTAAATTGATAATTTTTAGTTTGATTAAAACAAAAAAGAGGATAAATAATTAATAAAAAGAAGCAGATTTTTTTAGGCATAGCACATCTGATAAAACATAATTAAAGATAACTATTTTTTTAATCTTTTGTTAAGTTGATATTTGTAAAGAGAAGGAATATTATCTAATTTACTATTCGTTTTTTCTATGTAAGCATTTGGGCCATAGTTAATTGTAAAATTATGATTGCCGTAAACACCAATTAACCTTGCAAAAGGGCCATCTTTCATTCCGTTTAAAGTAATACTATTTGTATTGTCTAAATGCCCAAGAACATTTACTTTAATATTCCAAAAAGTACTGTAAGCTCCATGAGAAGGTTTCCAATATCTTGCTCCACCACCTGCAAAAAGCGGATATGTATTGTCTTTTTTTGGTGTTAAATAAACACTGATGTTATCAAATAAATTTTGATGATTTGCTCCAGAATGTTGATCTAAAATTGGATTTATAAAAACTTCACAATTTAAATACACATTTTTGGTAGAAAATGTATTAAAACTTAAAGGGTGAACTGCATTGTTAAACACCTTAATGTTTTCTGCTAAAACATTATGCACACCAGCCATAGCAACTGTGTAATGAGCTAAATTTTTTCCTTTTGTAGTAATATTTTTAATGGTAGTGTTGGCAATTTCTTCTGTTAAAATACCACTATCTGCATTTTCTATTACTACATCTTTTACCCAACTATTAAAAACTCTGGTTAAGAAAATTCCGTTAAAACCAGGCTCAACATGGTGTGCTACTCTTGGTGCTTCTGGAAATGTTAGTTTTAACTGCTCTATACCTACTTCTTTTAAGTGTTTCCATTCAGAAAGTTGTGCCTTATAATTTGGTTTTATATCAATAGTTAAAGGGGTTTTTATTGTAATCTTATTTTTGTTTATTTTAATAATTTCTACTTGTTGTGTAACAATAGCTAAATCTGGGAAATTCCAATGATGTGAGCCAATTTTAACCTCAGAGTTTTTGTACAAATCAGCAATTATTTTACTTTTTTTACCTTCTCTGTTAAAAACTTGTAATAATAAAACATCACCTTTTTTAAGAAGTGAATTATTGTTTACTTCAAAGGTAAACTCGCCTCTATTTCCTTCTTTTATTTTTGCTTTTATATTATGTGGTTTTTTATATTTCTGTAAATACGATTTTACGCGTTCTCCTATAACTCGTGTCCAAATAAAACCTCCAGACCATGCGTACTGAGAAAAAGGTAAATCTATATTGTTTTGTTTTTCTTTTTGACGTTTATTAAACGTAGTAAGATATTCGCGTAATTCTTGTAAATCTTCTGGGTCTTTTGTGTACATTAAAGGTCTTGGAAAGTAAATTTCTGTGCCGCTATTTCCTGAACCAGAGCCACGTAGTATAAAATTACTTCTTTCTATATAAATAATTTCACTAATAATAATTCTTCCAACGGGTAATTGTAAAACAACATTATCATTAATTTTATTTGCGGCTGCAATGGCTTTTATCAAATTTTTTGAATCATCTAAGCCATCATTAGGTATAACCCCAAAATCGCTTGCATATATAATTTTACTTTTCGTTTTAGAGATTTCTTTTTCTCCATTATGATACCCTGCAAAACTAAAATCAGGCAAATAATTTTCTTTTTGTATTTTTTTGTTGGATAAAATTTCAGGAATATCTTGTGCAAAGAAATTAAATGAAACCATTAAAATAAATACAGATGTTATTATGTTTTTTTTAAAACTAATCATTGTGGTGTAAATTTACTTTTTGTAAAAATAGAGTGTTTACAGTAAAATGATGTACACAAAAGGTATAGTTTAGTTCTTATTAACTTATTTTATAACTTTAAATCTATTTAACAAGAATAACTTTTTATCTTAAATTTTAATCGAAGAATTTTGCGCGTTTATTTATCTGTAAGTTATTTGTATTTTATTATCCCTTTTTCGAATGATTGCTATAAATATATAAAGTATTTTTACAAAAAAGCAATTAACTAAATGGGTAAAATTAAGGGATAGACAATAAAATAATATGACTGTCATTTATAGATAAATTACTCTTTTTAGATATTATGTTATCTAAAATTTTGATTTAGTGTTAGAATATTTTTTTTCTTCAAAATTAGAACGTATATTTGGTTAACCAATTTGGTAAACCAATTTTTTTAAAATGAAAAAACTAGTATTTATATTATTTTTAGCAAGTACCTCTTTCGTGAGTTCACAAGTAATTTTAAGTGCAGATGGACCAGGTAGTACTTATGAATTAATCAATTCAGTTTTTGCCTTGCCAAACAGAAATGTGGTAGAAGTTCCAGACTGTAATCATATGGTTTTTGGAAATCACATAGACGAAGTTTATGATAATACTCTCAATAAAAATGTTTTTCGATTCCATATTCATGTAGAACCAGATAATGATCGTTGCCAAAAAGAAGATAGACAGCGAAACGAAATTAAAACGTTTAGTGGTTCGCCAGAGAACTTAATCGCAAGAAAAGGAGAACAAGTAGAATACAAATGGAAATTTAAATTAAGCGAAAGCTTTAAGGTTTCATCAAGCTTTACTCATATTCATCAAATAAAATCGGTAGGAGGAGCTTATGAGTCTATACCAATGATTTCTTTTACTTTAAGAAAATCTAATCCAGATAGATTAGAATTAAGATATACAGCAACTACAAATCAAAATACAATAAAAACAGCAAATTTAGATTTGTTTAGAGGCAATTGGGTAGAAGTAAAAGAAGTAATAAAGTTTGGAGATGTTGGTAGTTATTTTGTTGAAATTAAAAAAATTGCCAATAATGAAGTTATATTTAATTATACAAATACGTCTTTAGATATGTGGCAAGATGGGGCAGAGTTTTCTAGACCTAAATGGGGTATTTATAGAAGCCTTAACAACCAACAAGATTTGCAAGATGAAATTGTAAGATATGCAGATTTTAGTATAGAAGAAATTACAGGTTCTCTTTCTGTAAATACTTTAAAAGCAAAAGCAGCAAACATTGTTTTGTTTCCTAATCCATCATCAAAAGAAGTAGAATTTAAAAATGGTTCTTCAGAAAACTATAATGTTGTTGAGCTTTATGATTATTCAGGAAGAAATATTTCTATTATTAATAGATTAAGTAAGAATAAATTAAATGTTTCTGGTTTTTCTAAAGGTTTATATTTTATAGTATTTAAAAAAGATACAACTACTGTAAAGGTTTTAAAGTGTTTTGTAAAATAATCTAACTTAACCTTAGTTTTAAATGGCGAAATTGACATACCATGTTTTGTCTGTAAATTTGTCTCATTAGCATTTGCAGTTCCAAAAATGATAATTTCTTCATTTAGTTGCAATACCATTATTGGTAAAGTAATTGTGCAGTTCTATTTTGGCAAAAACTTACAAAATAAAAAAGAATACAAGTAAGCAAAAAATATTTTTTCATAAAATAAAGATACAATGTATTTATATTCAAATAGGGTGTAAAATAGTCTTTATATACTGTTGAAAAAGAATACGTTATATTTTTCTATTAAATTTTAAGTAACTTTAAAAAGTATCTTTTTTATAAAAAATTTTATCAAATCAAAATTAACGCTTATATTTGGTAAACCAAACTGGTAAACCAATTTGTAAATTTATGAATATGAAGAAAATAAGTTTCTTAGTTTTATTAATTTTTTGCTTTTTTTGTTGCTGGTCTTGCTCTAAAAGTAGCGAAATTGTAGATGAAATTATAATAGAAGAACCAGACGATAATGACGACAAAGACAATAATAATGGAGGTAATTCTGTGGTGTATGCAGATATCGATTTTTCGAATTGGAAAGTTACGTTGCCAGTAGATGAAAATAACAATGGAAGCCCTGACGAATATAAACCAGACCAACTAATTAATGGTGGCTACAGAACTTTAAATGCTGTAAAACCCTTTATGTATGATGATACCTCAGACGCTTCTATCGTTTTTTACACTTTTCCAAGACAATCTACCGCTAATAGTAGTTATTCAAGAACCGAGTTAAGAGAATTAATAGAACCTTCAAATTCAAGAATTAATTGGTCTTTAGAAACTGGAGGAACTATGAAAGGAAAGTTAAAAATGATGGAAATATCTAAAGACAACTCAACAACAAGCAGAGAATATCATAGAACTATAATCATGCAAATTCATGGTATTTTATCTATTGCAGATAAAGATAGATTAGGGGTAAGTTCTAATAATGGCCCGCCATTAATTAAAATGACTTGGATTGATGGTAATTTATGGGTGTATAAAAAATCTTTGGTAGATGAAACTACATCAGGAGACGATTTGTTAGATGTATCTAGTTCTACTTGGAAAGATGAAAAGCATAATATGGGATATGTTGGTTTTGAAGAATTCGAGTTTAAAATTACAGCTTCTAAAGGGAAAATTGAATTACAACTTAACAATAACACTTCTTATATTTATGAAGATGTAAGTTTAGCAAAATGGCCTTTCGAAAACTATTTTAAAGCTGGAAATTATTTAGGTACCACAGCGCCAGGAGCTTTTGCAAGACTAAAATACTACAATCTAAAAGTAACACACTAAAACAATTTTATGAAAAAACTTTTCTTATCTATTACCCTTTTTGTACTTCTAATTTCTTGTAAGAATGGTATTACAGGTAGTAATGTTTTGGTTAAAAACTCATCAGAACTTAATGAAGCTATAAAAAAAGCCAAACCTGGAGACGAAATTACGCTTAAGAACGGCATTTGGAAAGACCTAGAAATTAAATTTAAAGGAAAAGGAACTAAAGAAAATCCAATTATAATAAAAGCAGAAACACCTGGAAAAGTTACAATAGAAGGAAAATCATATCTAAAATTTGGAGGGCAATATTTAGTGGTTAAAAATCTTCATTTTAAAAACGGATATTCACCTTCTAATGCAGTAGTAGATTTTAGAATTAATAAAGAAGAAATTGCGAATAACTGTAAGCTAATTAATTGCGTTATCGAAGATTTTAACAAACCTAAAAGAGATAAAAGTGATTTATGGGTGCAATTTTGGGGGAGACACAATGAGCTAAGTAATAGCTATATAGCAGGTAAAACCAACAAAGGGCCAACAGTAAGAGTAAGTATAGAAGGTATAGAAAGCATTAACAATTATCACAAAATTATTAATAATCATTTCGGACCAAGACCAGTAAAAGGTGGGCCAAGTGGTGAAACCATTCAGTTAGGAAACAGTTATACATCTATGTCTCCAAGTCATACTGTAGTGGCTAATAATTTATTTGAAGAATGTAATGGAGAGGTAGAAATTATTTCGAGCAAAACCAATTTTAACATCTTTAGAAATAATGTATTTTACAAAAGTGAAGGTTCTGTGGTTACAAGACACGGAAATTATGCTTTAATCGATGGCAATTACTTTATAGGCGATGGTATTAATGAAAATTTTGGAGGAATCAGAATTATAAATACTGGGCATTGGGTTGTAAACAACTACTTTTTTAATTTAAAAGGAAAAAGTTTTAGAAGTCCTTTGGCTGTAATGAATGGCATCCCAAAATCTCCCTTAAACAGATACAACCAAGTAACAGATGTTGTGGTGGCTTACAATACATACATAAATTGTGCATCACCTTGGCAATTTGGTGTGGGCACAAACATCGATCAAGCAGATGTGTTGCCAAAATCAGAAATTCGTTCTGCAAGAGCTATTAGAACTACTGTTGCAAACAATGTTATTTATAATAACAAAGGCCTTGAAGCTATTGTTGTAGAAAATGACAAAGCTGATGGCGTTACTTTTAAAAGTAATGTAGTAGACAATAAAGGTGCAAAATTTAATGATTTTAATGGCGGAATTATAGCTGCTAATTTAGAATTGAAAAAAATATCAGAAAATATCTTTTTACCAAAAGGGATACCTTCTAATGTTAAAGCCTATCAAGGTTACGATTTTAACACCATAGAAAAAGATTTGTTTGGAAATTCAAGAAAAAAGAATCATACCATAGGTGCATCAATTTCTATAAATGTTCAAAATCCAAATATATTAGATAAATCTAAATATGGTACAACTTGGTTTTCTAATATAAAAGAGCCAAGAGAATCAGTAACACACAAAGTTGCCAATGCTGCAGATATACAAACAAAAATTGATGCAGCAGAAAACGGAGATATTATCGATTTAAATTTTGGGAACTATCAAGTAGATAAATCAATAATTATAAATAAAACCATTACAATTACCAATTCTGGTAATGGAAAAGCTCAAATAACTTATACAGGTTCAAAAGAAACGCCACTATTTTCTTTACAACCCAAAGGAAAATTAATTATTGAAAAAGTCATTCTAAAAGGGAATAATACCAACTATCTTTTTGCAAGTTTAAAAAAGAATATGTCCAATCATTTTGGGTTATCAGTTTCAAGATGCGAAATCAGTAATTTTAATTATGTATTAAAAGTGTACAAAGAATCTTTTGCAGAAAGAATTACTTTTAAAAATACGTTACTTTCTAATTGTGAAAACGGTTTAGAATTATCTGAAGAAACTAATGATAAAGGAGATTACAATACAGAATATTTAACTGTAGATAATTGTATTTTTAAGAATGTAAAACAAAATGTAATAGATTATTATAGAGGAGGTTATGA
The DNA here is from genome assembly GCA_030427865.1 of Bacteroidia bacterium. GTDB lineage: Bacteria > Bacteroidota > Bacteroidia > Flavobacteriales > Flavobacteriaceae > Polaribacter. The sequence goes on from JAUICK010000008.1 coordinate 64,868, forward strand.
TGAGTCTACCATAGGTGGAAACCTATTAATTACAAAGAGTACTTTTACCAATTGTGGAGCAAAAGAAGCAAAAAAAATTCTTTTAAATCACAGAGGAATTATAAACGTAAATATTAATAATAATACGTTTAAAAACAACCCTGTTATATTGGTTTCTCTTCTTTGGGGAGCAAAAAATAATAAGGCATCTAACAATACTATTATCAACTCTGGAAAGATAAAAACCGAGCAAAATTTAAAATTAAAATTAATGTACTAATAAGAAAATTGATGTCTAAAAAATTAATAACATTTGGAGAAGTAATGATGCGTTTATCACCTCCAGGATATGAAAAATTTTCTCAAGCATCTTCGCTAGAACTGGTTTATGGTGGAGGTGAAGCAAATGTTGCTATTTCTTGTGCATATTTAGGTATAAAAGCAGCACATGTTACTCGTTTTCCAGATAATGCTTTAGGTAAAGCTGCAACTCAATTTTTACGAAAACATTGGTTAAGTACAGAACACGTTATTTATGGCGACCAAATGATGGGAAAATATTTCCTAGAAAAAGGAGCTGTACACAGACCAAGTGAAGTAATTTACGAGAGAGAAGGTTCTGCTTTTTCTCTAATTCAACCCACTATGATAAATTGGGATGATGTTCTTAAAGATGCAGATTGGTTTCATTGGACAGGTATTACACCAGCAATTTCAGAAGGAGCAGCACAATGTTGTTTAGACGCAATTAAAACCGCAAACAAACTAGGAATTACTGTTTCTGGAGATATCAATTCCAGAAATAATATGTGGAAATATGGTAAAACAATGCAAGAAATTATTCCAGAATTGGTAAAACATTCTGATGTTGTAATTACTAGCAGTCGTGGAATTCGTGAAATGTTTCATATTGGAAAAACTGATGATAGTTTTAAATTTCTTGCAAAACAATTGCTAAAAGAATTTCCAAATATTAAAAAAATAGTAAAAAAAACCAGAAGAACTTTAAGTGCTTCACATCATCAAATTCAAGGTAAAATTTTTAATGGCGAAGTGTATATTAAATCAGAAATGTTAAACATTACTCATATAATAGATAGAGTAGGTACTGGTGATGCATTTGCAGCAGGTTTAATTTACGGTTTATTACATTATAATGATAAAGAAGCAATTGAATTTGCATCTGCAGCATGTGCATTAAAACACACAATTCCTGGTGATGTAAATATGGCTACTTTAGAAAATGTAGAAAGTTTAATGCAAGGAAATACTTCCGGAGCTATAAAAAGATAGTTTCTCTTATCACTTCAAATAAAAAAATAAATATGAAATTAACCAGCAAACTGATTTTTATAGCTTGTTTTACTATAGCTCTAAATAGTTGTTTAAATAAAAAAAATGAAAAAGCTACCACTAAAATTGCAAAAAAAATTAAATATCCAAGTGATGTAATTCCATTTATGGATATGTGGAAAATTCTTTTAGGTGATGGAACAAAGTCTGAAGATTTAGTAGGTTTTCAAAAAGAAGGTTTTTTTTATGTAGATAAAGATAAAGAAAATACAAATTGGGTAGTTTATAAAACGCCCAACTCTGGTGTTACCTCAAGAACATCAAGCAATACAAGAACAGAATTGCATCAAAAAAAATATTGGACACCAGAAACTGGAGGCAAATTAACAGGAACCTTAAAAGTAATGCACGTTTCTACAACTGGTGATGCTACTGTGTCTTCATCTTATTCTGTGGTTGTTGGACAAATACATAGTGATAAAGGTCATGAAAACGAACCTTTAAAAATTTACTACAAGAAATTTCCTGGTCACAAAAAAGGCTCGGTTTTTTGGAACTATGAAATCAATACAAAAGGCAATAATATTGGAAGATTTGATTATTCAACCGCGGTTTGGGGTCACGATTTTTCAGTAGTTGGTAAAAGTGCAGAAGTATATCCTAAAGAACCAGAAAATGGTATTGCATTAGGTGAAGAATTTAGCTATGAGGTAAATGTAAATAAAGGAATTATGTATTTAACTTTTATTAGTAAAAATCATAAAACAGTAAAGTTTACAAAGAGTTTGATACAATCTGAATTTGCTACAAGAGCAGATGTACCTGAGCAAGTAAAAAAAATGTATGCCAATAGAGAAAAAGGCGGTGGTGTTGAACGTGAAATAGCTTATGCTGGTGAATTGCAATATTTTAAACAAGGGGCTTACAATCAAGCAAATGCAAAAAGTACTAAGTCAGAAATCTATGATGGAGATATTGCAAAACAATATGCAAATGGTAGTTATGCAGAAGTTTGGTTTAAAAAAGGAACTTTAGAATCAGTTAATCCATAAAATCTTATTCTTATAATCTTAAGTTTAAAAATAGCCCATAGTATTTGTACAGATTTACCCCTTTTTCGAATTTAAAGTATTTTCTATAGATATAAATTTACGTTATGCTTTGATAAATCAAATTTATTTGTATATTTGGTAAACCAATTTGGTAAACCAATTAAGTTAAAGCAAATTGTAAAACTTAAAAACTTAAATCTTATGAAAAAAACATTACTTTTTATTTTATTATTTGTGTCATTTTTAAATTATGCACAGACCTATAATAACACAAATGGTTATTACATTAGCGAATTAATTGCCAGTATTTCTGGAACAGATTCTCCAGATGAATTTATAGAGTTAAGAGGGCCTGCAAATAGTGCTTTACCCGCTAATACATATTTTGTTGTTATAGAAGGAGATGGAGAAAGCTCTAGCGTTGGTAAGGTTAAAGAGGTTTTAGATGTAAGCGGTCTTACTTTTGGGGCTAATGGTTTTTTAACAATTACTTTTGGAGGTAGTTCTTATGAAGGTAATTTTGTAGCAGCCTCTAATAATTATACTGAAACTCAAGTTACTGGTTACGATGGAGATTTAATGGATTACAGTGCTTCGTATTTGCTTATTAGCGCTTCTTCAGACCCTAATAACGTAAATGTAGATTCTAACAAAGATGGTGAGTTCGACGCTACTGGAGACCATACTTCTTGGAATATTTACGACTCGGTAAGTTCTTTAGATGATGATGGTACAGAGTTTGGTTATGCCCAAATGAATATCACTACAAATTACGATACAACTCCAGGTATATTTAATTTTCCTTCTAGTAGTGCTGTAATTAGCTGTAATGATACTGCTACTTCTAGTGTAAATATTTATTACATTGCGCGTCAAGGTACATCTACAGGTTATAGCCCTGTTTCAGATTGGATGGCAGGACAAACAAACTCTAGTTCTACAAGACCTTTTTGGAAGTTTTCTGGCTCTGATGAAAAAAATGTACCAGATGCTTTAAGCGGCACAACATTAGAGGCTTCTACTTTTGGCGGTCCTAATTTAGATCCTGAAGATGATGCAACAGCTTCAAGAGAAGACCTGTTTTCTTCAAAAGTTAATCTATCTCCTAATCCAACAAATGGTTTTATTAACATTCTTACATCAGAAAAAATTTCTTCTATAGAAATCTATAATATTATTGGTAAAAGAGTTTTATCTGTTTCTAATTTTCAAAATAATAAAATAGATATTTCTAATTTATCAAAAGGAATGTATATGATGAAATTAAGAAGTGGAGCGTTAACTGCAACAAAAAAAATTATTAAAAACTAATCATTACTAAGTTTTTGCTTAAGAACTTCATATTTACAATTATGAAGTTCTTAACTTTTTATAAATCAACTGAAATACTATCTATGTTAAAGTTTTTGAAAATCTTTTTTGCTGTATGCTTTATTTTTTCATGCACAAAGCAATCAAACGAATTGCCTAAAGATGTAAAAGTATCTCATCCTAATTTAATTCTAACACAAAAAAGTGTTTCAGAAATAAAATCTAATTTAGGTAGTATTCCTTTGTTTGATAAGACTTTAGCTGCAGCAAAAAGAGAAGTAGATTTAGAAATTTCTAAAGGAATTCGTGTGCCAATTCCAAAAGATATGGCTGGTGGTTACACGCATACTCAACATAAATTAAATTATGCAAGTATGCAAAAAGCTGGAGTATTATTTCAGTTATTAGGAGATGAAAAGTATGCCATTTATATTAGAGATATGCTATTGGAATACGCTAAAATGTTTCCTAAATTAGATAGACATCCACAAATAAGAAGTTATGCAAGAGGTAAACTTTTTTGGCAATGTTTAAATGATTCTAATTGGTTGGTTTTTACAAGTCAGGCTTATGATTGTATTTACGATTGGCTGCCCAAAGAACAAACAGAATATTTAAATAAAACACTTTTTAAACCTTATGCAAATTTTTTATCCATAGAAACACCTCAATATTTTAATAGAGTGCATAACCATTCTACTTGGGGTAATGTAGCTGTTGGTATGATTGGCTTAGTTATGGATGATGATGATTTGGTAAACAGCGCTTTATATGGGTTAAAGAAAGAAGAAGTAGATTTAACTGCAAAAGATAATGATGGCGGATTTATTTTTGATAAAGAAGGTAAAGCAGGTTTTTTTGCCAATTTAGATTCTCCTTTTTCTCCAGACGGATTTTACACAGAAGGGCCCTACTATCAAAGATATGCCATGTATCCTTTTTTAATTTTCGCAGAAGCACTTCAAAATAAAAAACCAGAATTAAAGATTTTCGAATATAAAAACGGCGTTTTAATAAAAGCTGTTGATGCTTTGTTGAATTTAACAGATGCAGATGGCGAGTTTTTTCCATTAAATGATGGCCAAAAAGGAATGTCTTACTACACCTCTTCTTTAGTTTCTGCTGTAGATATTGCCTATTATTACGGAGCCCAAAAACCAGAATTACTTTCAATTGCTAAAAAACAAAACAAGGTGCAATTAGATGCAACTGGTTTAAGTGTTGCTTTGGGTTTAAAAGAAGGTAAAGAAAAACCATTTATCAAAAAATCTATAGAACTTACAGATGGTTCTAAAGGAGATGAAGGAGGTATTGGCATTTTAAGACATCAGAAAGGTGATGAAACGTTAGCATTGGTAATGAAATATACAGGGCAAGGATTAAGTCATGGTCATTACGACAAATTATCGTTTTCTTTTTATGAAAATGGTGATGAAGTTTTACAAGATTATGGTTTATCTCGTTTTGTAAATGTTGAGCAAAAAAATGGAGGAGGTTATCTAAAAGAAAATAAAACCTTTGCAAAACATACGATTGCTCATAATACGATTGTGCAAAATGAAACTTCTCATTTTAAATATAAATATGCTGTAGCCAGTAAAAATCATTCAGAAAAATATCTGTTTGATGTTTCTAATCCGGCTTTTCAAGTTGTAAGTGCAACAGAAGAAAATGCCTATATAGAAACAAAATTCCACAGAAGTATGATTATGGTGAAAGACGAAAGTATAGAAAAGCCATTTATTATCGATATTTTTAAAGTAAACTCAAATAAAAAAAATCAATATGATTTGCCTTTCTATTATTTCGGACAAATAATTTCTTCAAGTTTTAATTATAATTCGCCAAAAACGTTGTCAGTTTTAGGAAACTCAAATGGTTATCAACACTTATGGAAAGAAGGAGCTGGTATTGCAAATTCAGAAAGTATTCAATTTACATGGTTAGACAATAAAAGGTTTTACACTCTAACATCAGCAACTAATAAAAATGATGAAGTTATTTTGGCAAGAATTGGGGCTAATGATCCAAAATTTAATTTAAGAAAAGACCCAGCACTTATCATTAGAAAAAAGAATGTAAAAAATACCATTTATGCATCAATCATAGAATCTCATGGAACTTATGATCCTGTAAAAGAAGTGGCAAGTAATGCATACAGTAATTTCTCTAAAATTAAAGTTTTAAAAGACAATACAAACTATTCTGCAATAAAAATTTATTTTAAAAAAGGTAAAGAAAAATTACTAATTCTGTCTAATTCAGATAACAGCAAAAATAAAAAACACACATTAAAAATAGATACTAAAGAATACAACTGGTTTGGTTCTTATTATTACAACTAAAAACAAAAAATATGAAAACATTTGGAGCAAGTAAAGAATTTCTATTAGCAGACGATATAGAATGGGAAGTAGTAGGAGAAGGCGTAAAAAGAAAAATAATGGGGTATGATGATAAAATTATGCTAGTTGTTGTAGATTTTGATAAAGGAGGAATTGGTTACAAACACGAGCATCATCATTCTCAAGTAACCTATGTAGAAAGCGGTTCTTTCGATTTCTCTATTGGAGATGAAACTAAAACCGTAAAAGGAGGAGATTCAGTATACATTCCACCACACGTTTTACATGGAGCAGTTTGTACAGAAGCAGGTAGATTAATAGACGTTTTTAGCCCTATTAGAGAAGATTTTATGAAATAATTAGTAAAAATTTTTTTTGTAAAGAAAAAAAATCATATTTTTGGTAAACCAATCTGGTAAACCAATTTAATACAATAGAGGTCTTTAATAGTACATATTACTATTTAAGGCAATTTTAGTAATGTTATTAGTTTTAATTTGTTATTCAAATTATATACTCAATTTTAATCAATCAAAAATAATAAACAATCATGAAGGTAAAATTTAAGTCATTATTTATTGTATTTCTTCTGATGTGCACTGCGGTTTTTGCACAAGAAGTTACAATAAAGGGTAAGGTTACATCTAAAGCAGATGGAGAGCCTATTCTTGGAGCCAATGTAATTATCAAGGGCACAAAAAGAGGTACATCTACAGACTTTGATGGAAACTATGAAATTAAAATCAAACAAGGAGAGATATTAGAAGTTTCTTACTTAGGTTTTAAATCTAAATCGGTACCTTTTGTAAATCAAAAAGTAATCAATTTTCAATTAGAAGAAGACTCTAGTACGTTAGATGAAATTGTAATTGTAGGTTATGGTACGCAAAAGAAAAGTAATTTAACAGGAGCAATTTCTAAAGTAAAAGCAGAAAAATTAGACGAAATTGCAGTTGCGCGTGTAGATGAAGCTTTAGTAGGTCAGGTTTCTGGGGTAAATATTCAGGCTACAGAAGGAGAAGCTGGTTCTGCACCAACTATTAGAATTAGAGGTACAGGTTCTATATCTGGTAGCTCAGACCCAGCAGTGGTTGTAGATGGTGTTGTTGTAGGTAGCGATTTTTTAACAAACCTTGATATGAATGATGTAGAATCTTTTGAGATATTAAAAGATGCTGCATCTGCTTCTATTTTTGGTTCTAGAGGTGCCAACGGAGTTGTAATTATTACAACTAAGAGTGGTAAAGATGGAAAAACCAAATACAGTTACAACTCTTTTACTGGTTTTAAACAAGCGAGACAAAGTGATGCTTACTATTTTTCTATTGCAGAAACTGCAAGAAAAGAGAAAGCAGCAACTGGTACTATTTCAGATAGAACAAGGTACAAGCAATTAATTGGTATAGACAGAGATTGGCAAGATGTAATTTTTGATGGAGGTATAATAGAAAGTTATTCTTTTGCTGCTCGTGGTGGTAACGAAAACACAAAATTTAGTGTGTCTTTAGGATACTCTAGAGATGAAGGAGTTCTTTTAACTGATGAATTTAAAAGATACACTATGAGAATGAAAGTAGATACAAAACTAAATAAAAACCTAAGTTTTGGAGCTAATATTTCACCTTCTTACACAGATAGAAGACGTTTTGATGGTTCTACACACGATATTTTAAGACAAACGCCTTGGTTGCCATTATATCATGATGCTAATACTATAAAGTTTGTAAATACTTTTAAATATCCAAATGTTAAAATTGGTGATTATGCTGTGCAACGTCATTTCGATGATTTCGATTTAACTACCATGCAGCCTGTAGCTTCAGGAGGAACAGATATTAGTAATACTTCTAATACAAACCCAGCAGCTAAAGTGTTAGAGAGAGATAGAAACGATTATAAATTTAAACTTTTTGGAAGCTTTTATGGAAAATACAAAATTACTAAAGGTTTAAATTTTAAATCAACTCTTTCAGGAGATTTTAGCAATACTAAAAGAGATAGATGGCAAGGTGTAAAAGCAAGTAGAAACGGAGCGGCAGCTGCCCAATTAGATCTGTCTCAAGAAAACAGAATTCACTATGTTTTTGATAACTTATTAACTTATAATAAAGAGTTTGGAAAACACGATATTAATGCTGTAGCAGGTATATCTACAGAAAAATGGAATTGGGATTTTGAAAGCTCAAGAGGTACTGGATATGAATCAGACTTAATAAAAACTATTTCTGGAGCTACTTTAATTGCAGATGCACAATCTTACGAATATGAAAGAGGTTTGTTGTCTTATCTTGGTAGAGTAAATTACGCTTATGCAGGTAAATATCTTTTATCATTAACTTTTAGAAGAGATGGTTTTTCATCTTTTGGACCAGGTAAAAAATATGGTAATTTTCCATCTGCTTCAGTAGGTTGGACAATAAGTAAAGAAGATTTCTTTGAAAACATCAATTTTTTTAATTTCTTAAAACTAAGATTTAGTTATGGTACTACTGGAAATCCAACATTAGACACTGGAGACGATATTATAGATAGTTATCCATATTTATCTTTACTCCAAGCTTCAACAGCAGTAGTAGATAATGCTATTGTAGGTGGTTTTAATCCTATTAATATAGAAAACCCAGATTTACAATGGGAAAGATCTGTAGAGATAAACCCAGCATTAGATTTTGGTTTCTTTAACAATAGAATTTCAGGTTCTATAGATTATTATCAAAGAACGAGTGATCAATTATTATTATTTAACCCTGTTTCAGCAACTACTGGTTTTACAGAAGCAATTTCAAATTTAGGTAAAGTTAGAAATAGCGGTATAGAATTAGAAATCAGAACAAGAAACATTGCAAAAGAAAACTTTAAATGGAGTTCTACATTTATTGCTTCTAGAAATAAAAACGAATTATTAGATTTTGCAGATTCGAATGGTCAAATTCAAAATGTAGATACAAAAAGAGCTGCAGAATGGATTAATTTAGTTGGCAATCCGATATCATCATTCTATGGTTGGGTAGTAGATAGAGATATTCCTTTAGAGTATATTTCTAATCCTTACCATCCAGTAGGTGCAGAAGCACAAGATGTATATGTAAAAGATTTAAATGGTGATGGAGTTATAGATAACGATGATAAAACCATTTTAGGAAACCCTTATCCAGACCTTATTTGGAGTGTTACAAACGAGTTTAAATTAGGTAATTTTGATGCCAGTTTTATGTTTCAAGGAAGTCATGGTGCAGAAGTAAGAAATATGGGAGACCAATATTTGTTTAATCAATTTGGTTCGGCTCAAGATTACATTCCAGCTACAACGCCAATTTCTCCTGGAAGTTCAGAAGTAGTTGCAAACGTAATTACAAGCCAACCTAATAGAATTTTTATCAAACAAAAAATATTTACAAATGATATAATTCAAGATGCGTCATACATCGCATTAAGAAATGTTAACTTAGGCTACACCTTAGATTCAGATGTAGCAGCAAAGTTAAAGATATCTAAACTTAGAGTATTTGCAACAGGTCAAAATTTATTATATTTCACTGCAAGTGATTATACTGGATTTAACCCAGAATCTATAAACAACACCAGCGCAACAACGTATGGTTATCAAAGAGCAGGTTCTCCAATAAATAGAACAATTACTTTAGGGATAAACGTAGAATTTTAAAATATCAATAGAAAATGAAAAATATTAAAAAACATATAAAAATAGTAGCATTACTGGTTGTGCTGATAAGTACAGTTTCTTGTAATGATGATTTTTTATCTCCAGCTCCAACTGCTGCTGTTAGTGATGTAAATTTCTACAAAACAGAAGAACAAGTTTTTGCAGGTATTATAAACATGTATGATGGTATTCAAGGAGTTAATGATACAAGATCCGATTCTAATCATGGAATTCAAATGGAATTTTATGTAACAGAAATGAGAAGCGATAATACCAGAACCAAAAGTGGTGAAGGAGAAGCATCTGACTTCGATTTCTTTAGAGTTCAACCAGAAAATGGTTTGGTTGCAGACCATTATAGAAGCTTTTTTAATGTAATCTTTAGAGCAAATAAAGTTTTAGAAAGTTTAGATGTAGTTTCTGCTGCTAAAAAAAGTGAGTTTGAGGCAGAAGCTAGATTCGTTAGAGCTTATGCTTATTTTAATTTAGTTAGACTTTATGGAGACATCCCTTTAGTAAACAAAGTATTAACTCCATTAGAAAAAGATATTCAGTTTACCAGAGTTCCTACTGATCAAATCTACGATTTTATTACACAAGACTTCCAATTTGCTATAGATAATCTTACTAACGGAGGTTCTAAAAACAGAGCATCTAAAGCTGCAGCTCAAGGTCTATTGGCAAAAGTATATCTTACACAAAACAAAAATTACTTAGAAGCTCAAAAACTTTTAGAAGAGGTAATGAAAGCTGGTTATATGTTAGAACCAAACTTTGAAGATGTGTTTTATAGCGAAAACAATAATGAGGTAATTTTTTCTATCGGGTTTATTTCTGGAATAACACAAGATAGTCAAAATTTTTCAGCAGAATTTCTTAATGGAGTTGGTAGAACTGTAGGTGTAAACTATGTAACAGAAGATGCAAAAAATGCATTAGACAACTTTGGTGGCACAAGAACACCAGTATCATACAGACAAGATCGCTTACAGATAACCCAAAACCAAGTGGCAAAGTATTTACCAAATGGTTTTGATGGAGGAGCAGATGGTAAAACATTTACAGGATTTGACCCAAGATTAGCAGGTAACGATTGGATAGTTTTAAGATATGCAGATATCCTATTAATGCATGTAGAAGCCATTATGGCAGGAAACAACGATACTACAGCAGGAGCAGCATTAGCTTCTTTTCAAGCAGTTAGAAATAGAGCTGGCTTAACAGCACCTGTGTTATCTATAACAAAAGATGAACTTTTATTAGAAAGAAGAGTAGAGTTAGCTTTCGAAAATCATCGTTTATTCGATTTAATTAGATTTGGAAAAGCACAAGAAATTCTATCTGCTTTCTCAACAGCAACAGGAGGTAGTTTTAGCTCTACAGACTTATTATTGCCTATTCCTCAGATAGAAATAGGGTTAAGTGACGGTAAATTATTACAAAACCCAGGTTATTAATAATCAATATAAAACTTAATAAATTATGAAATCAAAATATAAAATTATACTTTTCAGCGTCTTTGTAGGGTTAATTTCTCTTCAATCATGCGATGAGTTTGGCAAATATGAACTTCCAGAATCGGGTTCTATTGCAGATGTTACACCACCAGAAGCTAAATTTACATTTAGCCAAGGAGAGGGACCTAATGATGAGTGGAAAGATTATACTTTTTCAAATCAATCATTAAGTGCCATAACTTACACTTGGACTTTTGGAGATGGTAATGCATCTTCTACAGAAGTAGAACCTAAATATACCTATCCAGGAGAAGGTACTTATACAGTAACACTAACAGCAACAGATAAATTAGGAGTTACAAATACTTTTTCACAAGATATAGAGGTTAAGCAACCGCCAGCACCAGCAGTAACAGACCCAGTATTAATAAATGCAGATTTTAACAAAGTAGCTAAATCTTCAGGAAGCCCTTGCACTTGCTCTGGTTGGATTAATAAAAGCCTTGGAGATCAAGGAGAGTCTAGTTCTGGTAATGGAGGTTCTGATAATGTTGTAAAATATGATGATAAAGAACCAGATCATACGTACCAAGAATTTGAAGTTCAGCCTAATGCAGATTATACAATTAAAATAGTTGTTTCTTTCAAAAGTTTAACCTCAGGTACATCTACTCCAAGCGAATTTGAATTAAGAGTTTTAGCTGGTAGCGGTTATGTTGGAGGGTATACACCAACTTATTACACAAAGCCAGAAGATTTTCCACAAGACAATTTTGGATATACATCTATAACTCAAGTAGAAGATACTAACAATAATCTATTAACAAAAGTTATTGCTAATCCAAGCGATACGAGTTATATAACTTACCAATACAACTTTAATTCAGGGGCAAATAATAGTGTTGCTTTGTTTATGAGAGGTATTGGAGGTGATGCCTCTGGTAAATTTGGATACAACAGTGGTACAGAAGAAATTAGGGTAGATTCTGTTATTGTAGAAGCATTATAAAACTTAAAAGTACAGGTTGCTTTTAAACAACCTGTACTCATTTTGATTAAGTATAAAAATAGTTTTACTTTTGCTCTTAACTCATTAATGGTTAAACATGAAAATAGAAATCCTTACAAAATCAGAAAATCTTCAAACTCAGAAAACTATTATTTCTAAAATAAAAGAGATAATAAATTATAAAAATCTAGAGCCAGGAGATAAACTACCATCAGAAAGAATGTTGTCTGAGAAGTTTGGTGTTTCTAGAAGTAACCTAAGAGAAGCTATTCAGAAACTTGAATTTTATGGGTTACTGAAGTCTATTCCACAAAGCGGAACATTTGTTGCTAATATAGGTGTTATAGCTATGAATGGTATGATCGAAGATATCTTAAGGTTAGATGAACCAGATTTTAAATCTTTAGTAGAAACCAGAATCTTATTAGAATTAAAAATAGCAAGTTTAGCAGCATCAAGAAGAACTGAAGAAGATTTAGAAAAAATGGGTGAGGCACTTAAAGCTTACAAAGAAAAAGTGTTAAATGGTGAAGATGCTGTACAAGAAGATTTATTATTTCATTTGGCTATAGCTAAGGCCTGTGGTAATAGTACTATGAATACATTTATGCTTATCATAACCCCAGAAATAATTACTAATTTTCAAAAATATCATGTTTGCGATGCAAACTTAGCACAAAGAGGAATTGGTGATCATCAAGCAATTTTTGATGCAATAAAAGAACAAAATGCTGCCTTAGCAAGACAAAAAATGAAAGATCATTTTATAGAATTGTACAATTACTGTTACAATCTTTAAATTCTCCTTCAATTTTATTAAACTATAAAATAACTTCAATTTTTAGTATCAAAAGCTACTTTTTAAGCTAAAAAAATTGTATATTTGGTAAACCAAATTGGTTTACCAATTTGGTTCAATCAATCAAAATACTTAAAATGAAAATAAAAGGATTAAGATGGTGGGTTATAGGATTAATTGCTTTAGCCACTGTAATCAATTATATAGATAGACAAGCATTACCTGTTCTTTGGCCAGACATGGCAGAAGAACTCTATCCAGAAAAATCACCAGATGAAAGGAAAAGTATATATGCTTTAATTTCAACTTTTTTTATCTTTTCTTATGCTTTTGGGCAAGCTATTTTCGGAAAAATTTTCGATAAAGTTGGTACAAGAATTGGATTTGCTCTTTCAATCGGATTTTGGTCCATTGCAACTGCCTTACATGCTTTTGCAAGAGGAGTAATGAGCCTAACAATTTTTCGCTCTATTCTTGGTATTGCTGAAGCTGGTAACTGGCCAGGTGCCGCTAAAGGTAACGCAGAATGGTTTCCTACCAAAGAAAGAGCATTAGCTCAAGGTATTTTTAATTCTGGTGCCGCTATTGGAGGTATAATTGCTTTCCCAACTATTGGATTGTTATCTGTATATTTCAGTTGGCATTATATTTTTATTTTAGTTGGGGCTATTGGTCTTTTATGGCTAATACCTTGGTGGATTTTAGTAAAATCTCCACCCAAAAAGCATCCATGGATAACTGATGAAGAGCGTGAGTACATTTTAACAGGACAAAAAAATCAAGATTTAGATCAAGATGGGGATTTTGATGAAGGTTATAATCCCGATACTGGTAAAATGTTAAAACATAAAGAAAGTTGGGGTGTTATAATTGCTTCTGCAGCTATAGACCCAATATGGTGGTTATTTATCTTCTGGATTCCAATTTACTTAAATGAAGTTTATGGAATGGATGTTAAATCTATAGGGTTTTATGCATGGGTACCTTATGTTGGTGCAATGCTTGGTGCTTGGTTTGGAGGCCTTTTGGCTCAAAACCGAATTAAATCTGGTTGGACAGTTAATAAAACTCGTAAACTTGTAATCACTTTAGGTTGCTTAATTATGTTACCAACCTTATTAGCTATGGCTAATCCAGGAGGTCCAGAAACAGCTGTAATTTTAATGGCAGTAATTTTATTTGGATTCCAAACTGCCATTGGTAACGTTCAAACTTTGCCAAGTGACTTTTTTGGCGGAAAAAGTGTTGGTACACTTTCAGGTTTTGCGGGTATGGCTGCAAAATTAGGAGCATTCGGATTAACAGCATTAGTGCCTTGGTTAACTTCTGGAGGAAATTACACACCAGCATTTATTATTGGTGCAGCTTTAGCAATAATTGCTATGGCAAGTGTCTGGATATTGTGCCCTAAAATTGAGCCTCTTAAAGAAAAATAAATTATAAACAAGAATATAACAATAGTATAAATATGAGTAATAAAATAGCAATTATAACTGGCGCAACTGGTGGAATTGGATTTCAAGTTGCCAAAAGGCTTGGTAAGGATGGATATACCGTAGTTTTAAATGGTATTGATGATGAAGCCGGAGAAGAGAGAATCAAAGAATTAGCATCAGAAGGTATTACAGCAGAGTATTATGGATTTGATGTAACTGATGAAAATCAGGTAACAGAAAATATCAATAAAATAGGTAATAAATATGGAAAAATTGATGTTTTAGTTAACAATGCAGGTGGTTTAGGAGGTAGATCTCGTTTTGAAGAAATGACAACTGAATTTTACAGATTTGTGATGGCTCTAAATTTAGATTCTGTATTTTTTGCTTCTAGAGCAGCTATACCTTTCTTAAAAAAGGGAGACAACCCTTCAATAATTAATTACACCTCTAACGCAGGTTGGAATGCAGGTGGCCCAGGTGCAGGTATTTACGGTACCTCTAAAGCAGGTGTACACGCTATAACAAGAGCTCTTGCTAAAGATTTGGCAGAATACAATATTAGAGTTAATGCAGTTTCTCCAGGTACAATAGACACACCATTTCATGCACAGATAAAGTCTACAAAACCAGAAGTTTTTGCTTCTTGGAAAAATAATATAATGTTGGGTAGATTAGGTCAACCCGAAGAAGTTGCTAATGTTGTTTCGTTCTTAGCAAGTTCTAATGCGTCATTCATAACAGCTGAAACCATTCAAGTTGGAGGAGGGCAGGCTTTAGGAATATAGTTTATTTGAATTATTTTTTTGATAACTGTCCTGTGAAAAATAGGGCAGTTTTTAGTATAAAATTAATTTAATCTACTAAGAACAATTAGAAAAGTTTCTAAAACAGAAATATAAGAAACAGTTATAAATATTAAAGAAAACCTCCAGAATTATGGAGGTTTTTAATTGTGGAGACGCCGAGAATCGAACTCGGGTCCAAACAAGCAACAAATTAGCTTTCTACATACTTAGTTCTTACTTAATTTTCGATTTAAAGCTGATTAAGAACAATCCACTTTAAGCTTAACTTCTTTAGTTTCGGAAACTTAACGAAGTACTAAATTTCCTATGTTTACTTTTACGATGCCCAAAAGTGAAACGCCGTAAACCAAGGCTTTTCGTGGACATAAAGCTTGCGCACCTTGTGCGCCGAGGCTAATTCTACTATAATTCGAATTATGCAGCTAAAGCGTAGTTATCTTCGCCGTTTATAAAGTTGAAATTAGGTTTAACGAGTGTTATTTCATAACTCGGTATGCTTACAAATTCACTGGCCTTGCTGTCAAAACCAGTCGTCCCCAATATGTCAAAGATGCAATTTCTTTAGGCGTTACTTTGCTTAAAAAGCATTTTAAGCTAAAGTCAGGCTTTCGCTACTCGTTTTTTATTCCATTACATTTCATAAAAGAACTCAAACACGTCGCTCAATCCTTAACGCAGATTGCAAAAGTATAAAAATTACAGTTGTCTATCCTTTAAAATTCTAATATCTTAGAGCAAATTTTATACCACATTAGATTATGAAATTCGGAATCATAAAAGAACGTAAAAATCCACCTGATAGAAGAGTTGTTTTTTCTCCAACTAAATTACAAGAGTTTAAAAATCAATACCCTACAGCAAATATAAAAGTAGAAAGTTCTAATATTCGTGTTTTTTCAGATGCAGAATATCTAAATGCAGGAATAGAAGTAACTGAAAATATGTCAGATTGCGATGTGCTGTTGGGCGTAAAAGAAGTGCCAATAAATGCGTTAATTCCAAATAAAAAATATTTTTTCTTCAGCCACACCATTAAAAAACAACCCTATAATAGAGATTTACTCAATGCAATTTTAGATAAAAATATCGAATTGTACGATCATGAAACTATCATTAAAGAAAATGGAGCAAGATTGATTGGTTTTGGACGTTATGCAGGCATTGTTGGTGCTTACAACGGTTTTAGAGCTGTTGGTTTAAAAAATCAATCTTTTAATTTACCAAAAGCAGAAACCTTAGATTCTCAAAAAGAATTAATTAACGAATTGAATAAAATCGATTTGCCAAAAGGATTTAAAATTTTATTAACAGGAAATGGAAAAGTAGCTTATGGAGCCAAAGAAATGTTAGATGCAATGGACATTAAACAAGTTTCTGTGGAGGAATATATATCAAAAACATTTGATGATGTTGTTTATTGTTTGGTAGATGTATTAGATTATAACAAACGTAAAGATGGGAAAGTAATAAATAACAGAGATTTTTATAACAATCCGCAAGAATATGAATCTAATTTTATGCGTTTTGCAAAAGTAACCGACTTTTTTATAGCGGGTCATTTTTTTGGTGATGGATCTCCTTACTTGTTTACCAGAGAAGATGCAAAACATTCTGAGTTTCAAATCAGATTTGTAGCAGACATTTCTTGTGATATAGATGGCCCAGTTGCTTCAACAATAAGACCATCTACAATTGCAAACCCAATTTATGGTTATCATCCTCAAACAGAATCTGAGGTTGATTATAAAAATAAAGATGCCATTGTAGTAATGGCTGTAGATAATTTACCTTGCGAATTACCAAAAGATGCCAGTGAAGGTTTTGGAGAAATGTTTCTGAAAAATGTAATTCCTGCATTTTTTAATAACGATAAAGATGGAGTTTTAGCACGAGCAAAAATGACAGAAAACAGAAAACTCACAGAACGTTTTTCATATTTGCAAGATTATGTAGATGGTAAAGAATAATATTGTTAGTTGTTAGTTGTTAGTTGTTAGTTGTTAGTTGTTAGTTGTTAGTGTCACCTTGAGCGCAGTCGAAAGGTCTCTTTTTAAAATGGAAAAAAATCAACAATTTCTTATCGATTTATCTAAAATGAAAATGCCTTTTGGCAAATACAAAGGTAGATTTCTAATTGATTTGCCAGAACATTATGTGGTTTGGTATCATAACAAAGGTTTTCCTAAAGGGAAATTAGGACAACAATTAGAACTCGTTTACGAACTAAAATTAAACGGTTTAGAAGATATTGTTAGAGAGGTTAGAAAGCGTTATTAAGATTCTCTTTTTAAAATAAAAACGATTATCAATAGTCTAATATATACTATTTAATCTTCTATGCTGAAGTACCTAATATAATCTTTCTTAAAACTATAAATCATAGATGAATTTTTCTGGATATATATTCTGTAAGTTAGAAAGTTGTAAAAACTTAATAACAAAACAAATTATCAATACAATTAATACTGTTGTATTTGTAAATAGTAATAAAAACTTTTTATTAAACAATACAAAAGTATTGTTGCTAAGACAATACCAATGGTATAACACAGAAAATTAGTTGCGTATTTTGCAATTGATATTTCTATTATAAAATCAGTATAAAACTGATAAAGTATTTTATGCTAAATTGTATCGTATTACTATTTTACAACAACTCCATAAGTAAGATGTGCAACTCCAAGAATAGCAAGTGAAGAATACCAATAACTAGGAATTAATATACACAGAATTGCTAAAAGTAGGCAGAGGCCAGATAAAATAAGTAAGTTTTTACGCTCTTTGTTTTTTAACAAAAACAATAAAAGCGAGTATAATAGTAAAAAAGTAGGGGTAATGTAATAGAGATAACCTCTGCTTTTTACTAAAATTAATGTAGCAAAGATTATAACAACTCCAATGATATATTTTCTAAGAATAGTTTTTGTTTGACTATTAAAAAGTATTTCATCATTTCTTTTAGCTACTCTTTTTCCACTAAAATAGAGGGCTAAAGAAGAAAAAAGGAGTACTAAAAAAACAATAGTTATTCCAAGGATTTCAAGAATTTCTACAGATAACATTCCAACCGGATTATCATCAATTAAAAAACCATTTAAAAGGGTTTTTAGAGCGTAACTTCCTATTAAAATATAAATTCCAATAAGAATACTGGTAAAACCTTTGAGTATAAAATTGGCAGAATAGTTGTCGTGCATAAAACTTTTTTTATTTTTAGCTCACGCTAAGATACTAAAAAATGAAACCCGCAGAAGAATATATATTAAATCAACCAGAACCTTTTAAATCTATTTTATTGCATTTACAGATTTTAATAGAAGGTGCTTTTCCAGAAGTAGATTTACAATTTAAATGGAAAATTCCTTTTTATTATTTGAATGATAGACCGTTTTGTTATTTAAATCCATCAAAAAAGAAAGGCTATGTAGATGTAGTTTTTTGGGTTTCTGCGCATCTTACAAAGTATAATGAATTCTTAATTTCTGAAAATAGAAAAGTGGTAAAATCTTTAAGATATTTTAAGTTAGAAGATATTAATTCAGCCGTTTTATTAACGGTTTTAGATGAAGCGCATCAACTAAAAGATAAAGGCTTTTATAAGAGGAAATAAAAAGTTTTATGAAATTAAAGAAATTATACAAAGAATTTTTTGGAACAATACAAATTCTATTATCACTATTTTGGTTTTTCCATATAGTACAACTTTATTTTGACTACCCAAACCCAAACTTACTCTTTGCATTTAGGTTTCCAAATTGGATTCTTGTAATTGAATTAATTTTAAGTTTGATTAATTTTATATTGGGAATTAATCTGGTTTTAAAAAAGATTAGGTTTAAAAATGAGTTATGGTTTTTTTATATTTTTTATTATAATAGGTGTTGTAACCAATTTGAGAACGGCATAATTCTTGATAAATAATGTTCAACTATTTTAACCTTAAAAGAATTATATGAAAAAAATTTTACTATTATTTGCATTTACGACATTAGGAATTTTAAACGGTTTTAGTCAATCAAAAAAAAATGACTTAAAATTAACAGTTTCAGGTTTACCTCTATTTGGAACTTCAGAAGACTTTAGTTCTGGTTTGAATGGTTTTGTAATAAAGCCAACTATTGGATATTACATTTCTGATAAAACATCAATTGAATTAAATTTTTCATATGCTTCAATGAATGATTTAAAAATTGGTAATATAAATTCATATTATAACTCATATTCTTTTATTCCAACTTTGAGAAACAACTTTGTGAATAATAATAAATTGAGAGTTTTTGCGGAATTTGGATTTGGACTTGGTACAATTAAATACAACGCAGATAATAATGATTTTAGAAATAATCAACACGAGGAATTAAGTGGTGGAATATCAGTATTGAATATTGGAATTGGTGGAAATTATTACTTTAATGAAAAATTCGGAATTGAATTTATTATCCCGTATTTAACGACTAATAATATTACATCTCAACAATCTAATAATATTTATTCTGGAATTGGACCAACAATCGGATTGACATATAAACTGAATTAAAAAAACTGGTTACAACGTGTGGCGGCTATGGCTTGTTTTGTGAGAATCAAGATATGAAAATATCTTGATTGAGTCAAAATAAGCTATAGGCGAAGTTCTTGGCAGTACGAAGCGAAGCGGAGTGCTGTCAAGGACTTTGGCGTTAGCCGCCACACGTTCGAGGCAAAACGTAGCGATAGCGAAGTATTGCCTCGAACACCGTATAAAATTAATTGCTGGTTTTAGTCTATTTACGAAAGTCCTAGCAGACTTTCTATCTGTGATTTATTTGCTAACTTTAGTTCTTAAAACACGCAACTAATCTTATACCCAGACGTAATTGTAGAAAATTTTTATTATCTATTATAAAAACAAAATATGTTATATAAATACCTCTCAACTGTGTTCGAGATGACATTTTTACTTTGATTAAATCTTTACTTCGTTCTAAACTGTAAAGCAGCTTCTTTATTAATAAATAGATTCAAGTAAGAGTTTTTAGAAGCGTTTTTAAAAGTTAAGGTTGATGTTTTTCCTTCTACTAAAACAGCAGGTTTTTGAGCATATTTTTGCCCTCGAAAAGTATAGAAAATTGGAGAATTGGTATCTAAATTCTTAAATTTTAATTTGATTTCTTTGGATGAATTTACGGTCAGAATTCCTGTTTTTGGTGATACTAATTCAGCTTTAGAATTTAAAAAGGTGTTTCCATAAATAGGCTGATTGTAAAATTCTTTTAAACTCATTCTGCCAAAACGTAAAACCCAAATGGTTTCTTTTGGATAATGTGTTTTAAATATTTTTTCTTTAGGAATGTTGTAAAAATAATTGTCGAATTTTTTTACCCAACGTCCATTATATTCATAACCTGCTGCCCAAGTAGCATCTAAAATTATCCATTTTTGGTTTAACATTACTGCGTTCCAAGCGTGATTTGTTGTGTTTATTGGTTTCCCAATTTCTTGAGGTACATTTCTTACATTTCCTTTGATAACTTCCGCTTCAATGCCTAACAAATCACAAACTTTTTTAAAGGCTTGTGCATATTCTTCACAAACTCCAAATTTAGTTTTAAAGGCATCTGCAACTAATTTATCTTTTAGCGCTTGTAATTTTTGTTGTTTTTCTTCTTCTGAAGAATAACTAAAATTATAACTTCTTTGAGTAGGATTGTAGTATTCTCTTAAATTGTAGCGAATATTGTTTGCCAACCAATAAAAAGCAGCTCTCACTTTATTTTCATCTGTAGTAAAATCTTTTTTTATCTGATTTGATAGAGCTTCAACTGTTGAAAATTTTGGATAGTTCGCAACCAACTCATCAACTTTAGAAAAATCTTGACTTTGAGTTGTAATCGAAAATAATAGAAGAAGAAATAAAAGTTGTTTCATCATTTAAAAGGTTAACAACTTTATGAGTCAAAAATTGTGCCTATTTATTTTTTTAAACCTGAAAGGTGTTCGTATTTTATTGAACGGAGTAGGTGCGTTAGGGATTGCAATGGCATCCTTTTTATGCCGAACTCGATTCAGAATCTGTTACAATAATTAAGATACTTCTTTAAAATAGCAAGATGCTGAAATAAATTTAGCATAAAAAGATATAATGGAAAGCCCGCTCGAACGCAAAAAAATACTGAAAAAAGAGTTTTATACCTACAAGGTTTTAGAAAACTTGCAGGATATTTAGCTATAAACTATTTACAGTTTTACGAATAGCAACTAAATTGGTTAGCAAACTTTCTAAGTTGTCTAAATGCAACATATTAGCGCCATCAGATTTTGCATTTGCAGGGTCGAAATGGGTTTCTATAAATAATCCATCAACATTATTTACAACTCCAGCTCTTGCAATCGTTTCAATCATTTCTGGTCTTCCACCAGTAACTCCTGTAGTTTGATTGGGTTGTTGCAAAGAATGTGTTACGTCTAAAACAGTAGGGGCAAATTCGCGCATTTCTGGAATTCCTCTAAAATCTACAATCATATCTTGGTAACCAAACATAGTACCTCTGTCTGTAATCCACGCTTTTTCAGAACCCGCATCTTTTACTTTTTGAACCGCGTGTTTCATTGCAGCAGGACTCATAAATTGTCCTTTTTTTAAGTTGACAACTTTTCCTGTTTTTGCAGCAGCAACTACTAAATCTGTTTGTCTCACTAAAAAAGCAGGAATCTGTAAAACATCTACATATTCTGCAGCTTTAGCAGCATCAGCAACTTCGTGAATGTCAGTTACAGTAGGTACACCAAAAGTTTGTGAAACTTTTTGTAAAATTTTTAAGGCTTTTTCATCTCCAATTCCGGTAAAACTGTCAATTCTACTTCTGTTCGCTTTTTTAAAACTTCCCTTAAAAATATACGGAATTTCTAATTTATCAGTAATCGAAATTACTTTCTCGGCAATTCGCATTGCCATATCTTCACCTTCTATGGCACAAGGACCCGCAAGCAAGAAAAAGTTATTGGAATTTGTGTGTTTTATATTGGGAATAAGCGATAAATCCATTTTAAAAATTTTCAACAAAAATACGAAATTATATTTGCTATATTTATCCTTTTAAAATCTAAACCCATGAAAAAAACTTCAATTTTAATCGTATTATTTTTAGTGATCATTTCTTGTAAAAAGGAAGTTGTTATTCAACCAGAAACTGTAAAGAAACATCTGTATACATTAGCTGCTGATGATATGGAAGGTAGAAGAGCTGGAACTAAAGGTATAGAAAAAGCAGCAAAATATATTGAAGGAGAATTTAAAAGAATAGGCTTATCTACCTATGATACTTTAAAAGATTATAGACAAACGTTTACATTTACCAATAGAAGAACTCAGAAAGAGATTACTTCAAGCAATATTATTGGTGTTTTAGAAGGGAAAGGTAAAAAAGATGAGTACGTAATTGTTTCTGCCCATTATGATCATTTAGGAATCAGAAAAAAAGAAGGTCAATTAGATAGTATCTATAATGGCGCTAATGATGATGCTTCAGGTGTTACAGGAGTTTTAGCATTGGCTGAATATTTTGCAGCAAAAGGTGACAATGAAAGAACCATTGTTTTTGTAGCTTTTACAGCCGAAGAAATGGGCTTAGTAGGATCAAGACATTTTGGAAAAGAAATTGATGCTTCAAAATTTGTAGCAGGAATCAATTTAGAAATGATTGGTAAAACACCAAAAACAGGTCCAAAAACTGCATGGTTAACTGGTTTTGATCGTTCTGATTTTGGTAAAATAGTACAAAAGAATTTAGAAGGAACAGGTTATACTTTACATCCAGACCCGTATACGAATTTCAACTTGTTTTTTAGATCAGATAATGCTTCTTTAGCACGTTTAGGAGTGCCTTCTCATACTTTTTCTGCAACTCCAATAGATGTAGATAAAGATTACCACAAAGCTTCTGATGAAGCTGAGACACTTGATATTAATGTGGTTACAGAAACGATTAGAGCAGTTGCTGTAGGAACTCAAAGTATTATTAGTGGAAAAGATACACCAACAAGAGTTGTTTTAGAAGAGAAGAAAAAAGAAACGAAAGAGTAGTGGCTTATAATGAATATTTAGCAGATAGAGTTTCGCAATTTTTATCACAGAAAAACGTCAACTTTTTTGAAAAGAAAATGTTTGGAGGCTTGTGTTTTATGGTTGATGAAAAAATGTGTTTAGGTATTGTTAAAGACGAATTAATGGCAAGAATTAATCCTGTTATTTATGAAGAGTCTTTAAAAAAACCAGGATGCAAAAAAATGAATTTTACAGGAAGACCCATGAAAGGTTATGTCTTTTTAACTGATGAAGCTATAGATTTAGATAAAGATTTATATTATTGGCTGCAATTGGCATTAGACTTTAATCCATTAGCAAAAGCGAGTAAAAAAAGAAAGAGGCTGTCTGAAAAGTAATAAATTTTGTCATTTTGAGCGAAATGAAATGGAGTCGAAAAATCTATAGAATTAAAATTCAATAATTTAGATTTCTCCATAAAGTCGAAATGACATATTAAAAACACTTTTCAGAGAGCCTCTTTTATTTGTTTTAATATTAAGTTTAAAACTGATATCTAACTGATAAAGCTACATCAGAATTTAAACCATTTAAACCACCAGCAATTCCAATTTCTGGTCTATAATCGATAGATAGTAAAATTGGTGCATCAAAATTATATTCAATTCCAACAACTCCAGAACCGTAAATCCCAGTTCCATTAGCAGAAACGATTCCACCACCAACACCAGCATACCAATTGAATTTATCTTCTAAATTCCAAACCCATTGATACAAACCTGTTGCTTTAAAGTTTGCAAATTCGTTAGCCAAACCTAAATCAATTTCTAAACGGTTATTGCTACCAAGAGCTTTTTGGTAAGAAATTTCTCCTCCAACACCATTTCCACCTCCAAATCGAAGTCCGATTGCATTGTCAGAAATGTCTTGTGCATTCATTGATAATGTAGCTGTAAAAATTAAACTAAATACTAAAAATACTTTTTTCATAATTGTTTGATTTATTTTAAATTCAGAACAAATGTAACAAATTGGATGTTTTTTTTTAACAGGTAAAAGGTTAAAAATTATCTTAAAAACTAATCGTTTACTTGCAAACGAACTCCTTCTGAATGACTACTAAATTCAGGCGCATACATAGATTGAATGGTCGTGATTCCGTTGCTAAAATCACCAGCATTGTTCACTCTTACATCATATTCAAAAACATAAACACCTTTTGGTAATCTGTCAAAAAAGAAGTTGGTTGCTGCATCTTTTGTGCTTTCATAATACCCTAAATTGTCTTGCCATTTGTATTGAGATAAGACATTAATTGGCTCAACTCCAGAAGCTCTCATATCTTTCATATGGATGAATTCCATACCTCTATCTGAACGCAACTCTATTCTAACTGTAATTAAATCTCCTACTTTTACTTTGGTGTTTTTGGTAATTTCTTGCAATTCTTTGCCAGTATCAGAATTTACTTTTAAGAATAGTTTTTTGTCTAATTTTAGCGGAGTTTCTGCGGATGTAATTTTGTCTAAATCTTCAAAATATTGCCAATATAATCCGCCCCAAGCAACACCATTTCCTTTTTTGGTGATGGTAACATCTGCCATTTCTTTTTTGATATCAGTTTTATTCCACGATGTTTTAAAATATCCTGTTCCTGCTTCCACTTTTACAGCTGCCATTTCTGCCGGATTTATTTTCTGATTCCCTAATTGAATATCTACCATTTCTGTAACCGATATCCAGTCGCTTCCATTCAGTAACAAAGCATATACTGCTTCTGTGGTTGCTTTTGTGGTTTTCCAACGGTTCGTTTGCTTGTTTTTTACTAACCATACTTTTAAGTTGTCAATATCATTGAGATTTCTCTTCGCGCTTTCAGGCTCATTCGAAATGACACCAACTTCAGAGAAAACCTCTATCATTAAAGCTTGCGTTTCTATAGGTGCTTGATAATACCAATAGCCAGCAGTATTGCTTTTCCAGTACATTCCCATTTCATCAGAAGTAATACTATTCTCCTTTAACGATTTTACAATTTTGTTTGCAGTTTGTTTTTTATCACTTCTAAATAACGACAATGCAATTTGTCCTTTTGCATACAAATTGTAATCGTTCCAATATTTTTCTGTTTGATTTTGATAAAAATTTACAGCACTTTTTAGGTCATTATTCATTTTGATATCCTCATAAAAACTACGCACATACAAATATTGAATGATAAAATAGTTCAAATGATTTTTTGCTAAATAATCTGTGTAAGCTTTTTCTCCTTTTTTCTCGGTTTTAGCTTGTTCTTTGATTTCTGATGCTCTTTCTAACAATTTATTGTATTGTTCTATCAATTCATTATCCAAAAATTGTACAGATTTTTGAATCATTTTTTGAGTTGATTTGTCAAAATTGGTAACGCCTAATTTTTGTAAATGCCCAAAACCTGTGGCAATATGCTGAGTGATAAATCGACTTGGATATCTACCACCTTTAAACCAAGGAAATCCACCAGAATTCATCTGAATATCTTTTAACTTGTTAATGGCTTTTTCTTGCATATTTGCCATTTTTGTCAAATCGAACAATATAGCAATTCGCTTCTTTTGTTCCGTTTCTGATTGGGCATCACGTAACCAAGGAGTTTCTTGAATTATCAATGATTTTAACTCTTGATTTTTTTCTAAGTTAGATAATAAGGCATCAGAAGATTTCCAAGCATTAAAAACTTCTTGAATCTTCGGATTTGAATTTGCTACAAAACTCGCCAAAGTATTTGCATAATATCTAGAGAAGGTTTGTTCTGCACATTCATAAGGATATTCCATTAAATATGGTAAAGACTGAATGGCATACCAAACAGGATTGGAAGTCATTTCTAACGTCAACTTATGGTTTTTTAAAGTTGATGAAGTATTATTTTTTAGTTTTTCTAATGTAAACGTTTTAGTTTGATTAGAGCGAATCCACATTGGCATTGTCTCTGTAACCAACATTCTATTGGTTAAAACAGGTAAAACATTTTGCTCGCCATCAGAAAAATCTCCTGCTTTAGCCACAATTTTATATTGAACTGCTTGTACAGTTTCTGGAATGGATAAATTCCAAGAAACATTCGAGTTTCTATCTTTATCAACGGTAAAGCCCACTCTGTCACTTTGTGACATCTCTCCCAAAGGGAGAGAACCACTCTTGCTTAATAAATCTTGTGTGATTTCCTTTCCAGAAATAGCATCTGTTAAATAGATTTTGGCAGACCCAGAAAGAGGATTGTTTGTTAAGTTGGTAATTTTTGCAGATAAAGTAATTTTATCTCCTTCTCTTAAAAATCTTGGAGCGTTAGGAACAACCATTAATTCTTTTTGAGTAACAGTTGTTAGCGTTTTAGTTGCTGATTTTAAATGAGTTGTATGCACTAACAATTGCAATTTCCAACGTGTTAAGGCTTCTGGCATAGTAAAACTAAAACTCACTTTTCCGTTTTTGTCTGTTCTTAATTGTGGAAAAAAGAAAGCGGTTTCTTTAAAGTTTTTTCTGGCTTTTACTTTAGATAATGCTGCGTCTAATTTTGCTTGACCAGATTTTGTAGTGATGATGACAACTCCATTTGCTGCTTTTGCACCATATAATGATGTAGCAGCAGCATCTTTTAAAACTTTTAGTTCTGCAATTTGATTTGGATTTAAATTCATTTTATCAACAATAACTCCATCAATTACATACAAAGGTTGATTATCTCCTTTTAAAGAGCTTATTCCTCTTATTTTGATATTTCCAGAACTTCCAGTAATATTTAAACCAGCCACATCACCTTGAAGCATTTCTGCTTTTACTGTGCTTATAGCACCAGTCAACTCTTTTTTTCTCATAGTTCCATAACCAGTAACTACAACTTCTTCTAATTTGTTTTCATCTTCTTCTAACAAAACATTTAAATTGGTTTGATTGTTAATAGAAAATGTTGCTGATTTGTAACCTAAAAAACTAAATTTTAATACATCTCCTTTTTTAATTTTGATAACGTAGTGGCCATCAAAGTCTGTTATTGTGCCGTAAGTTGTTCCTTTTATTAAAACATTTACGCCAGGTATAGGACCAGATTCATCTTCTACAAATCCAGCAATAGTACCATCAAAATCTTTACGAGTAGCATTTAATTTTCTTTTTATAGTTCTTAAGTATTGCTGATTTTTCCACTTGTTTTGGTCTAAAGAAAAACCAAACCAATTGTAAGTATCGTAACTTATAGCTGCAAAACTATAATACCTTGTTTGGTTATTTCTGATGCTAAAATTGGTGTTTCCAAAGCTATAATTGGCACTACTGGTTTGGTAAGAAGTGTAGTTAGATTTAGGTATAATTGGATTAAAACTCCAATTATGTGATTTGAACTCATCCAAAGAAGCATCGTACATAGATGCTAAAACTTCTGCAGTTACAGCATTGTTTTTATCATTTTTAATGGTAAAACTCCAGGTTTCTTCTTGCCCAGGTTGTAGTTTATCTCTAAAAATGTTGGTTTCAATTTCAATATTTTTTTGTTTTTTTGGAACATTGATAAGTAAACTTCCACTTTTAAACTCATTGAAGTTTACAAAGTGATATTTGATTGCAAATCCGCCAACATCATTCTTTGTAACAGGAATTTTTATCGTTTTTGTAGTGTTGTTTAATTTTACCAAACAAGTTTCCACAATTTTATAATTCTTTTCTATCTGAATAACAACAGTGATGTTTTTAGATGCTGAACCAATTTGCAGTGCTACATCATCACCAATGGTATAAAATGTTTTATCGGTATTGATGACAAATAATTGAGCATCTGCAACTTGTTTTTCTTTGGTAGAAAATAAAGCAAACCTTTTTTCGTCTTTTACGTTTTGTCCGAATTTATCTTTACTTTCTAAAATGGCTACATATTTTCCTGAAATCCAGTTTTTAATAGCGTTGAGTTTGATTTCTTTAGAAGTTTTTGTGTCGAAATTAGAAGAGAATACCAATTCGCCTTTTTTCCAGTTTTTTTCATCAGCTTCATCATTTGTGTAAGGATCATTTGGAAATAACATCCTAAAAGTATTTTCTGAAATATCTTGATAATCTGGAGCAGACCAAGGTCTTTTTCTTAACGGATTTTTAGGCGCTTGTAACTTGTATATTTTAAGATTTCCTTTAGCAGGTACAAATTCATCATTTAAGTTTTTTGTATCTATTTTTAGTGTTGTTTCTTTTTGAGATTTATCAATTTTATCATCCAAAGAAATAGAGGCCAGCAAAGAATGATACCCAACTTTTACAGTTGTAGTTGCGCTTCTAGTTTCACCATTAATATCGGTAACATCCGCAGTTATTTCATAAGTAAAAACAGGCAAACTTGCTTTATCAACACTTTCATCAGGCAAAGCCTCAAAGTTGATAGAAAAATTACCTGATGCATCTGTGATGCTTTCTCCATTGGTTATTTCTTGCGCTTCAGAAGTTGCTTGAGGTCTATACCAAAACCACCAACTAGGATATTGAACTTTTCTATGAACTCTATACACCACTTTTGCGTCTGTAATTGAAGCGCCAGAAAAAGCTTTTGCAAATCCATTTACAGTAACAGAGTCATTTATTTTAAAACTTTCTGTAACGGGTTTAAATTCGGTTTCAAATTTGGGCCTTTTGTATTCTTCTACGGATATTGTTACAGAAGTATTGTAATCAAAATCAAAGTTTACGTTATCATAAAATTTGCTATCATATTCAGAGCTTTCGTCAACTTCTAAAGTGAATTCTCCCGTTAAGCCATTGTTTGGTAAAATAAATTCACCTGCTACAGAACCAAATTCATTTAATTTTAAATCTAATGTTTTTACAACTTGATTATTTACATCAGATAGTGTAACTTCTACATATTCGTTTTTAAAAACTTCAGATTTCTCACCTCGTTTTTTGATGACAATGGCTTTAAAATAAATGGTTTGTCCTGGTCTGTAAATACTTCTGTCGGTAAAAATAAATGGTTTTATAATAACTTTGTTTTCTTCTTTTTCGTTATAGTTTACTCTGCTATAATCGTATAAATAACGATTTCCAAAAGTAGCAACATCAGTTTTAGTTTTAACTGTAAAAGTTACATTGCCATATGAATTTTTGCTTTTAAATGCAGCAAAACCGTTTTTATTAGTAGTTAATTTTTTATTGATATAATAATCCTCGTGATTATTATTGTTTTTTATATGAATTATTGCTTTTTTAATAGGTTTTCCAGTGTTTCTGTCTACAACTTGGTAATTGTATTTTCTTTCAAAATTGTTCTCTATTAAGGTTAAATTGGTAGCTTGTATAATAGCAGTTCCATAAATTTTATTTGTAGAAATGTCTGAACTTTCTGAGGCAACAATTAGATATTTTCCGTTTTCTAATTTCGGAACAATAACTTCTGTTGTGTGTTGTAAATAATCTTTTTCGTTTCTTAGGTTAGTGTTCCAATTTTTTACTTTTTCAAAAGATTTAAGTAGAGGAATTTTATCTTCTAATCTATAAGTTTTCTGAAACTTTATAAGCTGTTTTTCTGAAACTTTATAAGCAGTAAAAAATAATTTATTGATGTTTTTATAATTGATTAAAATTCTTGAATTGGTATTGATTGGAATGTATTTTTCGGCTGTAATAGAAAGCGATTTTTCTTTAATTTGAGCTTTTAAAATTTTACAATTTTTAGCGCCTAAGCTTTTAGAGAATTGTTGAATAACTTGATTGCAAATTTCTAAGGCTAATTTATTTTCTGTTTTGTTTCTATAAATTTTAGCAATCTCAAAAGCATACAAACCACTGACTTTATTGTGTTTAAAATATTCTTTTGATGACTTTAAAGTGTTTAATAGAATAATTTCTTTCTTACCAAAAGTTGCATGATGATTTACAAAATTAATACGATGAATATCAGCATCTACTAAAGCACTTAAATTGTTTTCTTTTTGATGAAATTGAATAATGTTTTGGTAAATTTTTAATGCATTAAATTGCAATGATAAGCTATCTTTAGTAGTCAACTTTAATTTAGAAAACGATTTGTAACCACTTAAAAAAGCAGCATTATCTAATACAAACTTATAAGTAGGTCTTGTAATTGAGGTTTCTGAAGATTTATAAAACTCTAAGGCATTGTTTGCTAAAAAATCATACAATGTAGGTCTATATGTTTTAGATTCTTTTTGGGCAACCAAAATATCAGAAAAACTACGAATATTTACTTTTTGTAATTTTTCTGTATTTTTTAAAGAAGCAATAAAATGATGATGAATTTCTTTGAATAAAGTATGTAAATCCCAAGTTCTAAAATCACCAAAATTTACTTTACTTGTCGTTTTTGTTCTATTGTAAAACTTATATCGATTTTGATTAAAATATTGCCAATATAAATTGGCTAAAACATTTTCTAAGATATTTTTAGTTGGAAATTTACTCTTAGTAATTTGCTTTTTAAAACTATTAATAATTTTTATTTGAGCATCTTCTTCTAAGGTTAAAGCAAACTTACTTTTGAAAAAAAGAGATTTTACAATTTGAGGAGAATTTTTTTCTTCTTCTGCTTTGGTGTAAATCTTGTTAACAATTTCTAAAGCAGATTTGGGTACGTTTTCCACTTCAAATTTTTCTACTTGCAACCAAAGGTTGTCAAAAGAATCTTGAGCATTAGAAATTATAGAAAAGAATATTGCCATTAATAGAGTAATTGTAAATTTTTTCATAATCAATAGATTTTAAACCTTCAAAACACGTATAAAACATTGTATAAAACAATAGGTAATGAGTTAACAAGTTGTTTTTCTTGGTAAAACTATTTTTTAATTGAGTTTCGTTCTAAATATAATCAATATTGTAAGAAGCTTTTGTATTTTTACTTCTTAAAATTTTGTTTAATGAAAATTCATTTTATTGCCATTGGCGGAAGTGCAATGCACAACTTAGCCATAGCATTACACCAAAAAGGATACCAAGTTTCTGGAAGTGATGATATTATTCATGATCCATCAAAATCTCGTTTAGAAAAATACGGCTTATTACCTGCTACATTTGGCTGGTTCCCTGAAAAAATTTCATCAGAATTAGATGCTATTATTTTAGGGATGCATGCTAAAAAAGACAATCTTGAGTTGTTAAAAGCGCAAGAATTAGGATTGAAAATTTATTCATATCCAGAGTTTTTATACGAACAGTCTAAAGATAAAACCAGAGTGGTAATAGGTGGTTCTCATGGAAAAACAACCATTACTTCTATGATTTTGCATGTGCTAAATTATCACGATAAAAAAGTAGATTATATGGTAGGTGCACAATTAGAAGGTTTTGAAACTATGGTGCATTTAACCCAAGAAAACGATTTTATTGTTTTAGAGGGTGATGAGTATTTAAGTTCGCCCATAGATATGCGTCCTAAATTTCATTTATACAAACCCAATATTGCTTTATTAAGTGGAATTGCTTGGGATCATATTAACGTTTTTCCAACTTTTGAGAATTATGTTGAGCAATTTAAAATCTTTACAGATTCTATGGTAAATGGAGGAAGTATGATTTATAATGCAGAAGATGAATATGTTAAAGAAGTTGTAGAATCTTCAGAAAATCATATTAAAAAATATCCTTATGAAACACCAAAATATTTTATTGAAGACGGAACAACATATTTAGAAACCCAAGAAGGAAATTTACCATTAGAAATTTTTGGTAAACACAATCTTCAGAATTTAGCGGGAGCAAAATGGATTTGCCAGCATATGGGAATAGATGAAGATGATTTTTATGAAGCTATTGCAAGTTTTAGCGGTGCAAGTAAACGTTTAGAAAAGATTGTTGAAAATGAATCTACAGCGATTTATAAAGATTTTGCTCACAGTCCAAGTAAAGTCGCAGCAACTACAAAAGCAGTAAAAGAACAATACACAAACAGAACTGTTTTGGCTTGTTTAGAGTTGCATACCTATTCTAGTTTAAATGCTGAGTTTTTGTCTGAATATAAAGGAGCTTTAAAATTTGCAGATAAAGCAGTTGTGTTTTATTCTCCACAAGCTGTAAAAATTAAACAATTAGAAGAAGTAACAGAGCAGAAAATTGCAAATGCGTTTGAACGTGATGATTTAATTATTTATACAAATCCTCAGGCTTTTAAAGAATTTTTGTTCGATGTAAATTTAGAAAATAGGGTTTTGTTATTAATGAGTTCTGGTAACTATGGTGGCTTAGATTTTGAAGAGGTTAAGAGATTGGTATAAAATGTTTATATACTATATTTAGTATTAAATATACGAGAAACAGTTTTTATCATTTCGTCATTGTTAGAATAAGTAAGTTGATAACAAGTTAATGAAGCAAACCAATCTAAGAATATTTGAGCGTTTTCTTGAATAGGTGATAACCAAGAATCTGGAACTAATTGTTGAAAAGCATAAATTTTAGAAATTTCTTCAAAAATTAAATCAGAATCTTTTTCATACTTAATAAAAACCAGCTCATTGCAAGGTAAATGTTCGAAAAAGTTTGTATTGTTTGGTTTTAAATAGCGAACAATTTTATTTAAACGAGTAAAATTATACTCAGCAGTAGTTTCTAATTCTGGATAAATAGGTAATAGTGTTTTTAAGCTATTTTTTTTAATAGAAATAGATGCAGGGAAACTATACACTTCTTTTTTGTTTATATCCATAGGAACAAAATCATCGGCTAAACACGTAAAGCCATTTGCTTGTAGTAATGCCAAAGAAGTGCTTTTACCATTACCAGAATCGCCTAAAAACATAATAGATTTTTTACCATCACTAACAGCAGAAGCATGAAAAACACCCATCCAATCTTTTTCTTCTTTTTGATGAATTTTTTGTATCAATTCCATTGAGAACTTCCCTTGAAAATAGTGAATCTCTTTGCTACTCCATGAGCCTATAAATTTTTTGTTTACATAAAGAAAAATATAATTGTTATTTATAAAAACATGAAATTCGTAATCAAAACTGTTAAGTTGATCTACTACTAAATGGTCAAATTTTGGATGTACATAAGAAAGTTCTTTTTCGTTTAAATAAGAAACTTTAAAAATTGTATTGTTTACTTTATAAAATTTAACAAAGTGAAATACTTTTGGAAGTGTAATATCTCTGTAATCATTTATTATTTCCGAATCAGAAAAATCTTTTGCAATAAATAGTTTTTTTTCTAAATCTAAAACAAAATCTATTGTTTTTTCAATGGGTACAGCTAGTTTTTTAGAGAGAACTTCAGCAATTTTTTTTACGGAAACACCTTTACTGAGTCTTTTTAATATATCTGCTGTAGTATTTTCTAAAACTAAGTACTCGTTTGAGTTTTCAAACCAAACTATAGTTTTGTTTTCTATAGTTTTGTATAATAAATTAGAGTATTTTTTCATTTACAAAAAAATGTGATTGTTTTATAGATTATAAAAATAAAACGCCTCGTATTAGAGGCGTTATTACAAATATAAAAACTTTATTAAAACCCTGTACCAGGATCTTCTGGACTTTGAGCTTGTGCTTTCTGCGGATTTAAAATCATGTAAGTTCCAAGAGCTGTCAGTGCTACGTATTTACCGTAATTGCCAATCTTTTTTAGAGCGTCTTTACGAGAAATTTGTTGACTTTTATTTGCTGTATTTTTTAATTGTTTTTTCATTATATATTATTTTCTCGTTTTATTCTAAAATAATTTTCTTATCAATTTTTCCTGATGCAGTTTGTAGTTTAATAAAATAAACACCTGTTTCTAATTTAGGTAAAGAGATGTCATTAGTTCTGTTAGCATCAAATGATGAAGTTAAAACTTTTTTACCAAGAATATTGAATAGTGAGATAGAAGCTTTGCCTTGAGGTAAACCAGCTATTCTTAGTGTAGAATTATTTAATTTATAGATATTAACACTATTTAGAATTGTATTATTATCTATACTTAAAGAACTTTGAGTTGTGTGTAAATAAAATCTACCAACACCATCTGAAGCTTCAGTAAGATTAACTTTATAAGCATTATTTGTTTCGTCTAAACGAGTAAATGTATTTGTAAGTCTGTCTTCTAAAAATACTTTTATTCCTGAAGGCATGTTAAAAGCTTCTGCTGTAAATGTAATTTCTTTACCAGCTTCAGCTTTTAAACCTATTGGAATTACCATGTTTTCATAATCTGAATCTGGTAGTGATTGTATTGCTAAATTTCTGCTATCATTATTAGAAACCAATTGTGTATAGACAGCAAAAGAATTTGAAACACCATTAAATAAAGAGCTATCATAACCATTATCAAAACCAATTGTTTTGTTATCATAGTAGTAAATTAAAGTAGTTTTAGATATAGTATTATCTGATATATTGAGTTGAATTTCGGGTCTTATATTTTCTGACTTATTAAATGTACCAGATGCTTGTATTGATTGCATAGCTTTTGTAAAGCTAAATGAACCCCCACCAGTTTTTGATTTTACAAAGAACCCTTGCGTTGGAGCAATATATAATGATGCTCTTTGATTTGGACCTGTACCAACAGTTGTAGTTTGATTAACTGTAATGTATGATGATGAAGCTTTATCCCAAAACCAAATAGTTTGTTCTGCTAATTCACCGCTATTTGTAGTTAATAAATTTGTTGCATTTGCGGTTGTATTAAAAGGTAAAAAAGCTGGGTAGGGATTTCCAATTAAATTGAAATCATTACCAACTCCTGAAGTATTGTCAGTTAAAGTAATGCTTTCATCTATAGTTGAAATTGCACCCTTAAATCCTAAATTTCCTTTATTTTGATTTGCACCTGCTGTTGAGTTTGGTAAAACAGAGTACCCTTTTCCACTTGTCATGGTAACATTATTTGTAGCTGCAATTTCTGTAGTAGTGTAATAATCCCATCTGTTAGGAGATGTAGGGCTTACGTAAGGTAAAGAGTTGTCGTACAAAGCAATACCATAATTAAAAACTCCTCCTCCTAAATCATTAGTACTTATTTTTAATTTATTAAACGTGGCAAAACCAGTTGCGCCACCATCTATAACCTCTCCATTTGTTGGTGAAGAAACAAGAGTCCAACCAGAATCATTATTGTGATAAGTGTCAGAAAAGTATTTAAACTGATTTGAACCTCCAGAAGTATATGTACCTTTTAAAATTACGGAAGCGCTATTTATAACTCCAGCTGAAGGTATAGATCCATTAGCTTGAATGTATGAATTAGATCCATTAAGAGTTAAATTACCATTAATTGTAATTGATTGACCAGCATTTACTTCTATTCCTTCATTATCAATAATTCCAACATCATTAGCTTCAATATTAGTAGATATTACTAAATCATCATATATGTATGCATTCTTAGCTCCAGTTGTACCATCTAAGGCAGAGGAATTTACCCAAGCACCATTGTTGTATATTAAGTAATCTAATTCTCCTGGATTCGCATTAGAATCAGAAGTAGAAATATAACTATCAGTAAAAATATTTTGATAGTGTCTATTGCTTCCACCAACTCCAGTATCTGTATCATCAATTAATGTTCCGTCATCTGTATTATTTGTTCCTCCTGTTTTTAGTTGCCATCTTCTTGCAGTACTTGTTCCAAAAAATAAAGAGGATTTACCTTGAACAAATGTTGTATTTGCATTAAGAGTTCCAAAAACTCCCTCAAAAGTCGTTTTATCTGAACCTCTGGTAAGAATTAAAAATCCATTTGCAGGAATACTAGCTGTTGACAAATCAGTACCATCAAAATCAAAAACGGTTCCATCTGTTAGCATTACTAATTTAGATGTTGATAAATCAACAGAAAAATTATTTTTATTATATAACTCTATAAATTCATTTGATGAAGAACTTGCATCAGAGACTTCTGTAATAAAAACAGTTCCAGCAGTTGGTACAGGGGGTATTTCGTCGTCTATAATAGTAACTGTATGAACAGATGTACCTAAATCAGCAGTACCACTTGTTACAGAAATGGTTAACTCTACAGTTTCATCATCTGTATCAGCATCATCATTAACAGTAAGAACTATGTTTTTAGTTTCATTAGCTCCAAAGGTTGCAGTGCTTGTTGTAAGAGTATAATCACCTCCTTCTGCAGTACCACCAGTTACAGCAGCAGTAACTGTTACTGGAGAGTCATAATTTATAAAGCTGACAGGAATATTAAATGCTGTTGAGGTATCTGTCTCTGTAGTAGAACTTGTAGCTGAATCAAATCCTACTGTTGGATCTGAGCCATTAGCAATAAGTGTTATATCATCAATATTCCAGATTTCATTTGAACTATTATTTTTACCCTCTACTTTAAGTGCAACTGATGTTGAGCCATCTGGAATTGTAATTGTTAAAGTTGCATAATTATTGGCATTTGTTCCACCTTGAGGTGCTCCATTAGAAATATTAGTTCCAGCTGCGGTTGTTGCTGTTAAATTAGCATTATAATTCCACCTTGCATTACTGTTCCCAGTTATTTCTATGTCTGCAGTAGCAGGAAAACCACCTCCATTAACATTAGCCCAAACTCTAATATAGTCACCCGCATCTGCACCATTACCACTTGTACCTGCCGTACTTGAAATATATACTATGGCTTTAACACCAGTTTTACCTGTTATGTCTTGAGAAGTAAACTCAACAGTTTCAGTAGTATTGTTAATTATCCAAGATTTTGTTCCAGATTTAATTCTAGAGTTAGCAGGTGTATCACTTGCTCCAGCAATAGAGTTTGATGTTGGTGATCCAGAACTTACGGTCCATGTATCTCCACCTTCAAAACCATTAGATACAAGAGTTACTTGACTAAAAGAATTGAATGAAACGATAGTAAGTGTAAAAAATAATAAAGTTCTTAAAAAGTTATTTTGTTTCATGTTAGAAAATTTTTAGTCCTCTAAAAT
Source organism: Bacteroidia bacterium (assembly GCA_030427865.1). GTDB lineage: Bacteria > Bacteroidota > Bacteroidia > Flavobacteriales > Flavobacteriaceae > Polaribacter. Next base: position 101,930 of record JAUICK010000008.1, read on the forward strand.
AGAAAAAAAATAACTTTTAAAAAAGTAAAGTAGAATATTTACAATAAGATAATATTAAATTAAAGTATCTATTAAATTTTACGCCAAAAGAACGGAGTAAATAAAATTAATACTGTAAAAAGTTCTAAACGACCTATTAACATTAAAAAAGAACAAAACCATTTAGCGGCTGTAGTTAGATGATTAAAATTATCTACAGGACTTACAGAACCAATTGCAGGGCCTATGTTTCCTAATGAAGATGCTGCTGCGCCAATTGCTGAAATAAAATCTAAACCAAATAAAGTTAATATTACAGAAGAAATGATAAAGATTAGCATGTAAATAATAAAGAAAGAAATAATATTAAAAACAATGTTATGGTTTACAGCTTTTTTATCATATCTAACAGGTATAATTGCATTTGGATGTAATGCTTTTTTAAACTCTAAAAAACTATTTTTTAACATTACAATGTGTCTAACTACCTTTATTCCTCCACTGGTAGAACCAGCAGAACCTCCTGTAAAAAAGAGCGCAAAGAAAATTCCAGTAGCAAAGAAATTCCACATGGTAAAATCTGCTGTAACAAAACCTGTTGTTGTTACTACAGAAGTAACCATAAATAAGGCATGTCTTATGGCGCTTTCTTCTTTGCCAAAAACCATTGGATGATTTATGGAAGTTTGTAAAGTTGCATCTTGAAAATGAACAATTATTATAGTTATTATCGATGCAATACAGATAATTCCAAACAAATAGTACTTAAATTCTTCGCTTTGAAAAACTTTTTGAATTTTTCCTTTTAAAGCAAAATAAGTTAGGACAAAGTTAGTACCAGCAATGAGCATAAAAAAGATAATAATGTATTGTACAAAGGGTAAATTATTATAAAATGCGATACTGCTATTTTTTGTAGAAAAACCACCAGTACTCATAGTTGCCATAGCATGATTTATAGCATCAAACCAAGTCATACCAGCAATTTTTAATAATAAAAATTGTGTAAGTGTAAGTGTAACATATATTAAATATAAACGTTTGGCTGTATCTGTAATTCTTGGGTGTAATTTATCTGTAGAAGGCCCAGGAGCTTCTGCCATAAAAAGCTGCATTCCACCAATTCCTAATAATGGTAAAATAGCAATTGTTAAAACAATAATTCCCATTCCGCCAATCCAATGAGTTGCACTTCGCCAAAAGAGAATTCCTTTGGGCATTGCTTCAATATTTGTTAAGATAGATGATCCTGTTGTTGAGTATCCAGAAATTGTTTCAAAAAAAGCGTTGGTAATATTAGGAATTGCCCCCGAAAAAAGATAAGGTAACATTCCTGTTATAGACAATGTTAACCAGCCTAAAGTTACAATTAAATAGCCTTCTTTTTTCTGAATATTAGTGCTTTTGGGCTTGTTAAAAAAATAGAGAAGTAAACCAATAGTTACAGTTACAAAACCTGCATTTAAAATTCCCCATTTAGCAGCTTCTTCGTGATAAATACTAAAAGGAAAAGCAATAAACATAAAGAAACCGTTTAATATAGCAGTAATACCTAAAAACCGGAATATAATTTGTGTATTTAAATTTCCCATTAATTATTTGAATAGACTTTCTACAGTGCTAATAGCCTCTGGTAAACAAAAAACAATTACTTTGTCTTTAGCTTTAATCTGCATATCTCCGGTAGCCATATTTGCTTTTCCTTCTCTAATAATTCCTCCAAAAACAGCTTCTCTTGGAAAACGTAAATCTTTTATAGGGTGTTCAGTAACTTTAGCTCCTGCTTTTACCTCAAATTCAAAAACTTCTGCATCAATATTATGCAGGTTTGCTAAGGCTAAAATTTCTCCTTCTCTAATGTGTCTAAAAATATTACTTGCAGCAATTAGTTTTTTATTAATTAGAGATTGAATTCCTATAGTTTGAGAAATATCTATATAATCCATATTTTCTACCAAAGCAACTGTTTTTTTTACACCTTTAGATTTTGCAACTAAACAAGACATAATATTGGTTTCTGAGTTTCCAGTAACCGCAATAAATGCATCAGTTTCTCTAATATTTTCTTCTTCTAAAAGTTCTAAATCTCTTCCATCTCCATTTATAACTAAGGTATCATTTAATTGTTCGGCAAGGGTTTCTGCTTTTTCTCTATTTTTTTCAATCAGTTTTACTCTAAAGTTATCTTTACAAAGGTTTCTTGCTGTTTTCTCTCCTATACTACTACCGCCAAGAATCATTACATTTTTAATGTTAAATTGCTTCTTTCCGATAATAGGGTAGAGGTCTTTCATGCTATAATTAGGAACACAAAAATACACTTGATCATCTAATTGATAGGTTGTATCTCCTCTTGGAATAATCGTTTGTGAAACACCTTGTCTTTTAATGGCAATGGTAATAAAATCTACATTTGGAAATTGTTGTTTGGCTTCTTTAACTGTTAAATCTAAAATGGGTGAATTATAAGTTAAAGGCGTTCCCATTACATTAAAAACACCGCTTTCGAAAGCTACAGTATCATTAAAAGAAGATTGGTTTAACAACATTTTAATTTCGTTAGCTGCCAATTCTTGTGGAGAAATCATAAAGTCTAACCCAAATTGTTGAAAATCAACTTCACATTCGTTTAAAAATTCAGAATTATCAATTCTTGCAATTGTTTTTTTTGCTCCAAGAGATTTACCTATTACAGAAATGGTAAAATTGGTATTTTGGCTATCTGTAACAGCAATTAATAAATCTGCGGAATCTATCCCCATTTCTTTTAATAATTGGATAGAAGTTGCATCTCCTTTTTTAGTAATAACATCTAAATGATTGTTGATGTATTCTAGTTTATCACCATCAAAATCTATGATATAGGTATCTTGAGATTCGTAAGAAAGTAGTTTAGCTAAGTGAAAACCTACGTCTCCAGCACCAGCTATGATAATTTTCATATGTAAAATATAGAAATAAGCTACAAAGATATAAAGAGTTTTGGTGCAAATGCAAATAAAAGAATATTTTCGTATTTTGTAAATTTATAAGAAACAATAAAAACTGACAAATGTCTTTTTTTTTTAATGAATAGAAGTTTTAGTTTTACGTTTAAAATCAACAAAAACATTATTCGTGAAATTTACTTTTTTTCAAATTGCAAAAAATACGGTTTTAACAATTGTTCTTTTTTTTATTTCTTGCAATAAAAATCAAAAAGAAAACTACCAACAAATAGATACCAAGAAAAGTGTTTTTCTTTCGGGTAAAGTAATTTCAGATAGTCGTTTTTTAGGTGATCAAAAATGCAAAGAATGCCATGAACAAGAATTTAAAAAATGGCAAGGATCTCATCATGATAAAGCAATGCAAATTGCAGATAGCACAACTGTTTTAGCCAACTTTAATAATCAAAAATTTGTAAGCCAAGGTGTTACTTCTAATTTTTTTAAAAAAGGGAAAGATTTTTATGTAAACACAGAAGGCCCCGATGGTAAGAACCACGATTACAAAATAGTGTATACATTTGGTATTACTCCTTTACAACAATACATCGTTAAATTTCCAAACGGGCATTACCAATGCTTAAGAACTGCTTGGGATTCTGTTAAAAATAAATGGTTTGATTTATATCCAGATTTTAAAGTGGTGCATTCAGAATGGTTGCACTGGTCTAGAGGAGGTTTAAATTGGAACAATATGTGTGCAGATTGCCATTCTACAAATGTGCGTAAAAATTACGATGAAAACACACACAGTTACAATACAAGATATTCAATAATAAATGTAAATTGTGAAGCTTGTCATGGCCCTGGGAAACAACATGTTTTGAATGTAGAAAAATTAGGAAAAAAATACATGGCAAGTGCAAGTGGTCGTTTTAAAATGACATCAGAAACAAAACCAAAAGATTTGGTAGATGAGTGTGCACGTTGCCACATGAGAAGAGAACAATTTTCTGAACATTTTAATTTTGAAGGAACATTGCTCGATCATTACTATCCTCAATTGTTAGAAGATCGTTTGTATTATCCAGATGGTCAAATTTTAGATGAAGTTTATGTTTACGGTTCTTTCTTACAGAGTAAAATGTATAAAAATGATGTTACTTGTACCAACTGTCATGACGCACATTCTCTACAATTAAAGTTCGATGGAAATAAACTATGTACACAATGTCATGTTCCAGAAAAATACGATACTCCAAAACATCATTTTCATCCACAAAATACAGCATCTTCGAAATGTATTAATTGCCATATGACAGGAAAATTTTATATGGGAAATGATTTTAGAAGAGATCATAGTTTTAGAATACCAAGACCAGATTTAAGTGTAAAATATGGTACGCCTAATGCATGTTCTACTTGTCATAAAGATAAAGATGCTACATGGGCTTGGAAAAATTTTAAAAAACTTTTTGGCGAAGTAGATTCAATTCATTTTTCTGAAAAATTAGTTGAAGGAATTACAAATCAACCTAACGGGCACATAGGATTAATTGAATTGATGAATGACAAAAATCAATTAGCGTTGGTAAGAGCTTCTGCAACAAAAGCATTGTCAAATTACAATGCTCAAAATTTTGTAGAAGAATATATAAAAATGTTAAATGACGATTCTGCTTTGGTTAGAGGTGCAAGTGTAGATGTGTTAAGTTTGATAAATAATACAGATTATACATCTTATTTTTTACCATTATTAGAAGATTCTAAAAGGAGTATTAGAATAAAAGCATTTTTTGGTTTAGGAGTTTTACCTGAAAGTCAGATTCCTGATATTTATAAAGAAAGCTATCGAAAAGTAAAAAAAGAATTTTGGACACACATAAAAACCAATGCTGATTTTGTAGGAGCAAGAGTAAAAAGAGGAGATTATTATATTAAAAAAGGAAAACTAATAGAAGCAATTCATAGTTATGAAAGCGCTTTAGCAATAGATAATCTTAACAATCAGGTTCGTATAAATTTAGCAACACTATATTATAATAATAAACAATATGAACTCTCAGAAAAAGCGTATAAAACAGTAATAGAGCAAGAGCCAGAATTTGGACCAGTTTACTACTCGTTAGCGCTTTTGTATGCAGAATTAAATAGATTAGATGAAGCTATAAATCAACTAAAAAAAGCAATTAAAATAATGCCAAAAAATATACGTGTATATTATAACTTGGGTTTACTGTATGATAAAAAACAAGATTTTAAAAATGCAGAAAAAACGTTAATTTCTGGTCTAAAGATAGATGCTAATAATGAAAGTTTATTGTATGTTTTAGCTTATTTATATTCTAAATCAAATCAAAAAGAAAAAGCAAAAAATATTTTAGAAAGACTTATTCGTTTACATCCAAATAACCCACAATACCAAAATTTTTTAAATCAATTGTAAATTCATTCAATTTTGTATTTTTATAAAAAATTGAGTGAATGGAAAAATTAACCATTAAATCTTGGGCTTTAGATGATAGACCAAGAGAAAAACTAATAACAAAAGGAAAAACATCACTATCTGATGCAGAATTAATTGCAATTCTTATTGGGTCTGGAAACCGAAACGAAAGTGCTGTAGCTTTATCTAAAAGAATTTTACAATCTGTTAATGGCAATATTAACGAACTTGCAAAATTATCTGTAGAACAATTAATAACTTTTAAAGGAATTGGAGAAGCAAAAGCAATCTCTATTATTACTGCATTAGAATTAGGAAAAAGAAGGCAGTTAGAAACAGCATTAGAAAAGCCAAAAATTACAAGCAGCAAAGACGTTTTTAATTTAATGCAACCCATTATTGGCGATTTAGAACATGAAGAGTTTTGGGTTTTGTTTTTAAATAATTCTAATAAAGTATTAGCAAAAAACCAAATAAGTAAAGGGGGTTTAACAGCAACACTAGTAGATGTTAGATTACTATTTAAAAGAGCCTTAGAGTTAGCATCTGTGGGTATAATTGTATGCCATAATCATCCATCTGGAAAACTACAACCCAGTACAGCAGACAAACAATTAACATTAAAAATAAAAGAATCAGGAAACACTTTAGATATAAAACTCTTAGATCATTTAATAATTACCGAAAAAGCGTATTTTAGCTTTGCAGATGAAGGGATTTTGTAACTAGCCAAAATCCGTAATTCAAAATTTGTATTTCATTTAATGATATTAATCTATACACATAAAATTACTCCAAGAGTTCGTTATATTTTTAAGCATATTTTTACAAGAACTTTATTGATTCCTGTAGAATTTACATCAAAAGTAGAAGAATTTGTTGCTCATAATGGACCAAAACTTACCTATACCAAAACACCATTAGGTAAAGAATTTTTTGTAAAAAGTAACGATTTATTATTTGAACAAGGTGTTAATGATATAGATATTGTTATTCAAAACTGGGATAAAGTTCCCTGCTTTTTTAAAACTGGGCCAAAATCTTCTATTCCTTTCGATATTTTTGCGGCAAGCTTTTATTTAATTTCACGATATGAAGAATACATACCACACGTAAAAGATAAACACGAACGCTATACAGCAGAAAAAAGTTTAGCCTATAAATATGGCTTTTTAGAAAAACCTGTTGTAGACATTTGGTCTTATAAACTACTAGACGCTTTAAAAGAAAAGTTTCCAGATTACCAATACAAAAACCGATCTTTCGAGTTTATTTCTACCATAGATATAGACAATGCTTTTGCTTATAAATATAAAAGTTTAGTGAGAAGTGTAGGCGGATTTCTTAACGATTTAGTACATTTTAGGCTAATAAATGTATGGAATAGATTTGCAGTAACATTTGGTATTAAGAAAGATCCATTCGATACTTTTGATGAAATTTTAAAAGTTAAAAAAGAGAAAAATATTACGACTATTTTCTTTTTTTTAATTGGAAATTATACCACTTTCGATACCAATGTTTCTGCATCTAAAACAAAGTACAGATTGCTAATTAAAGAAATGTTAGATTATGCAAAAGTTGGCTTACATCCCTCTTATTTTACCATGAGTAACCCAGAATTACTTAAAAAAGAAAAGATTAGATTAGAGCATATAGTTAATATGCCTATAAAAAGATCTAGACAACATTATTTAAGGTTTACTTTGCCAGAAACTTATCAAAATTTAATAGATTTAGAGATAGAAGAAGATTATTCTATGGGCTATGCAAGTAATGTAGGTTTTAGAGCAAGTACCTGTACACCTTTTTATTTTTACGATTTAGATTTTGAGATTCAAACACCGCTAAAAGTTTTTCCTTTTGCATTAATGGATACCACTTTAAACGATTATATGAAGTTAACACCTAAGCAATCTTTAGGCAGAATAAGAGATTTAAAAAACGAAGTAAAAGCAGTTCATGGAACTTTTATCACACTATTTCATAACGAAAGTTTAAGTGATTATGATCGATGGAAAGGGTGGAAAAGATTGTATGATTCTATGATTAAAATCAGTATGGTTTAAAATGATTAACTACATAAAAAGAAAAAACCTTAATGTTAAAAAATATGATTCTTGTGTAGAGAACTCTTTGCAAAGTAGAATTTATGCTTTTTCTTGGTATTTAGACATTGTAGCAGACAATTGGGATGTATTAGTCTTAGACGATTATAAGGCTGTAATGCCAATTCCTTGGAAATCTAAACTAGGTTTAAGATATATTACTCAACCATATTTTTGTCAGCAGATTTGTGTCTATTCAAATTTAAAAATTAATGTTGAAGCCTTCATAGATAAAATCCCAAAATATTTTTTGTATGTCAATATAAACTGTTGCCAGAAATTTGATGAATTTTTAACTAAACAGAAAGTTAATTATCAAATTAAACTTAACACAGATTACAATTCTATTTTAAACTCCTATAGAAAAGACAGAAAAAAGAGCTTACGGAAAGCATCAGAATCTAATCTTTACTATAAAGACTATAATTCTATTGAAATTTTAATTTCTTTGTATAAAGATGTATTCAGTAACATATCCAATAGTAATAAATATTTTATCATAATTAAGGAATTAATGATGTTTAGTTTACAAAACGACAAAGGTTTTATTAGAAATATTTTTATTAATGATAAGTTAATTTGTTCTGGTTTTTTTGTAAAATATAAATCAAGAATTTATTATTTATTTGCTGCATCTAATGCTTTAGGTAAAAAATATGGGGCAACTACTTTTTTAATAGATTCAGTACTTAAAGAGTATGTAAATACAGATTTTATTTTTGATTTTGAAGGTTCTACAATTCCTAATGTTGCTAATTTCTATAAGAGTTTTGGGGGTGAAAAAACAATATATTTTAACTTAAAAGCAAATGTCTTTAAAAGAGTTTTTCTTTAAAATATCATTTTTATATAAATTTTTGCCTACTCATTTTTTAATGAAATTGGCAAGAAAAAAAAGTATTGCCATTTTTTATCATTATATTAAAAAAGATACAGAAGATGAATTAACAAGTCATTTATATAAAGCAAAAAATATTACTCAGTTTTTAGAGGATATTCACTATTTAAAAAAACATTTTAGATCTATTTCGATTGAAGAGTTTTTGCAAAAAAAATATAAAAAAGACTACACTTTTTTCTTGTCTTTTGATGATGGCTTGTCTAATTTTTATGATGTTGTTGCTCCAATCTTAAAACAAGAAAAAGTACAAGCAATAAACTTTTTAAATTCAGGTTTTATCGATAATAAGGAATTGTTTTATAGGTATAAAATCAATTTTTTAATTGATTTTATATTAAGAAATGATATAGATATAAATAAAAAAAGAGCTTTAAAAGATATTTTAGCGTTAAAAGAATTCCATTTAAAAAATGTAGTTGTAGAATTAACAAAAATGAATATTCATCAAACAAAAAAAATAGATAAGCTATTAAGAATAATAAATTTTTCTGAGGAAGAATATTTATTAAATAATACACCCTATTTAACCCAAAATCAGATTTTAGAACTTAAACAAGATGGTTTTTATATTGGAGCGCATAGTAAAACTCATCCTAGATATGAAAACATTAGTTTAAAAAAGCAAATTGAAGAAACTTTAACAAGTGTTCAAGAAATTACTAATAGATTTGATTTAAAAAAACAGTATTTTGCCTTTCCGTTTTCTGATGATGGTGTTACGAAGCATTTTTTTAACGAAATTAAATCAAAAGTAACAGCAACATTTGGAACAGCAGGTTTAAAAGATGAATGCATAGATTTTCATTATCAAAGAATTCCCATGGAATACAACTCTGTTTATTCTGCAGAAACTATTATAAAAACAGAATTGGTTTATTATATTTTTAAGAAAATTATTGGGTATCAAAAAATTAAAAGAAATTAAAAGTTTAACGAGTTAAAATACTTTTTTGGTACTTTTTTATTAAAAATAATTTTAGAAACATCTTCAAGATAATCTTCTTTTTGTTTAATAACCTTACAAGGATTACCCACAGCAATAGAGTTATCTGGAATATCTTTATTTACTAAAGAATTAGCACCAATGATTACATTGTTTCCAATAGTAACTTCTGGTAAAACTGTACTATTTGCACCAATCCAAACATGATTTCCAATTTTTATTGGTTTACTTTTTATATGTTCTCTTAAATTATCACTTTTATGATTAGATGAAATAATAGAAACTCCTGGGCCAAGTTCTATATTTGATCCAAAAATAATACCATTATTTGCCTGAATGTAATTGTTTATGTTATCACCAGGATCGCACAAAACTCCTTTTGTAATATTCTCTACAGCTAATACTTTAGAAGTAAAATGTACAGGCCATTTTACTTTTGGATTTAGCCGAAATAATTTTTGAGGAATTAAGTAATGAAAAAATAAAATATAATAACGTTGATAACCATATTTTGGGCGATAGTATTTTGGGTAAAAAAGATTAATTATCCAACCAAAAAAAAAGAAATCAAGTTTTTTAAACATCTGTATTAGAAGTAAATTTTAAATGATTTAAGAAATATAACAGAAGTATTATATAACCTAAAGCACCCAAGAAAGACAAAATATAAACTGTATAAATAATGTTGCCATAAATATACCCAAAATAAATAGCAATTAAATTAATAATAAATAAATAGATGTTAAAAACCAAACCCGTTAAATTTTTATCTAACACAACTATTAAACTACTTATTGGGTTAAAGCTTGATCTACAAAGTATTAAAAAAGATAAAATTAAAGTATAAATTCTAAGATTTTCCCATCCGTTTTTAAAATACAGCTCTAATAAATAAATGCCAAATGTATTAATCAAGATTAATAAAAGTAACATAATTAGTAAATTCAATTTTACTATTTTTTTGGTTAGAATAAATAATTCTTGTTTGCTTTTACTAAAAAGCTCTGATGATTTTTGAAAAAAAACTTGAGATACAGAAGCAGATATTAGAAATAATGGAGTTCCTAAAATTTTAATACTAAAAAAATATACTCCAGCTTCTTTTAAACCAAAAAAGTAAGTAATTAATAAAGGCATAACATTATTTGCAATTCCGTTTAAAAGGTTTGAGGGAAATAAAAATTTTAAAATTGAAGAATTTTCACTAAAATTCTTTCTTATTTCACTCAATATAACAGGTTTTACCTCTTTTTTTTGAATAAAAAAATAATATAATAAAAGTAAAAATCTTGATAAGATGAATCCTATAATTAAACCTATTGTATCAAAAAGATAAAATAGTAAAATTTGTAATGCTACATTACAGATAGTTAAAACTATTTTAGCATTAGATAGAATAGAGAATTTCTTTTTGTAAGTAAGAAGGTTTTCATGTACTAAAGTGTAAGAAAGAATAAGATTTCCAATAATTAACAACAAAAATATTCTTGGAGTTAATTTCTCTAAGGTAAAATTGTAAGAGATGAAATAAAAGATAGAAAAACAAAATAATGTAATAATAGGAATTGTAGCAAGCAAAAAGTTAAACCAATTTCTACTTTCATTAAAGTTTTTAGATTTCACAATACAATTTTCAAGCTGTAGTGTCGCAATAATAGATGTAATACTTATAACGCTAATAAAAAAACCAAAAACACCATACGCTTCTTCTCCATATATTTTAGCAAGGTAAATGGCACCAAAAACTGCAATAATTTGCGCAATTAAAGTTCCTCTAAACATTACAATAATGTTTTTATAAAAATCAGATAACAACTTTTTGTTTACTTTAGCTGTGGACATTTTTCAAATATAAAGAAATGAAGCAGATAGAACATGTTTTTTTTGATTTAGATCATACCTTGTGGGATTTCGAAAAGAATTCTGATTTAACTTTTCAAAAGGTATTTAAACTAAATAAAATAAATGTAAACTTAGAAGATTTTCTAAAAATTTATAAACCCCTAAATCAAGAATATTGGAAACTGTATAGAGAAGAAAAAGTTACTAAAAGCGAATTAAGATATGGCAGATTAAAAAATACTTTTAATGCGATTAATTATAGCGTAAATGATGATTTAATACATACAATTGCAGAAGAATATATTATGTATTTAGCCGATTTTAATCATTTGTTTGATGGCACTTTTGAAATTTTAGATTACCTAAAAGAAAAATACAGTTTGCATATAATTACTAACGGATTTGAAGAAATACAGAGTAAAAAGATGATAAATGCTAAGATTTATCATTATTTTGATAAAATTATTACATCAGAATCTGTAGGTGTAAAAAAACCCAATCCAAAAGTTTTTAATCATGCATTGTACTTAGCAAAAGCCAGTGAAGAAAACTCAATAATGATAGGAGATAATTTAGAGGCAGACATTTATGGCGCATTAAATGTGGGTATGCAAGCAATACATTGTAATTTTGATGAAAGTAATTTAGGTAATTTCGAAAACTTAAGCATAACATCGCTTTTAGAAATAAAACAATATCTTTAGCAATTATAACGTTTTTATTAAAATACTTTGCAACATGTCTCTTAGAAAACTAACTCCTCTTTTTTTTTGTTTTTTATTGATGATTTCTTGTGTAGAAGAATTAGATTTTTCTCAACTAGATGATTACAAAGCAACTCCAGAGTATGTTAGCTCTATAGCATATTTTACGATACAACCTATTCAATTTTTCAATCAATCTGGTACTCAAGAAACTGAAAAAACAGATGTTACAGATTTTAGAATTTTTGATAACATTTACATAAGAAAAAACTTAGTAAAAATAGGTTTTCATGTAGCAATTAAAAATGAATTTGATAGAGGTTTTACCATTCAGATAGATTTTCTTGATGACAATAACAACCCTACCCATAAATTTAAAGAAATAAAAGTTGCTGCTAAAAATTTAAACTATAAGTTTGATGAAACCATAGAAGTATCTGCTAACGTTAATGTAATAAATACCAAAAAAGTAAAAGTGTTTGTAAAAATTGATGATGCTGCAACACCACTAGATCCTAAGGATACTAGTGAGTTCGAGTTTAAATCTTCAGCAAAAATATATATAGATACAGATGCTTAAAATGAAAAATATATTTCCTCTATTATTTCTATTTATAACCTTTAACTTATATTCTCAGAATAAACAAGTTTTATATGGTTTTGCAGAACTACCTCAAACTCTACTCTTAAACCCAGGAGCAGAAACAAATTATAAATTTCATGCAGGTGTTCCATTATTTTCAGGTTTTTCTTTTGATTTTGGTTCAACAGGAGTGGTAGTTTCAGATTTGTTTAAAGTAGATAGTAGACCTATAAATGATAAAGTTTCTGAAGTTTTAAACAAGCTAAGTATAAGAGACCATATAAAGTTTAATTCTCAAATCGAAATTCTAAATGGAGGTTTTAGATATGATGATAAAAACTATTTTAGTTTTGGATTTTATCAAGAAATAGATGTAATTTCTTACTTTCCAAAAGATGTAATTACCCTTTTAACAGAAGGTAATGCTGCATACCTTAACAAAAGTTTTGATTTATCTCAGATACTCTATAAAGTCGATTTTTTAGGAGTCTTACACTTTGGTGTTACCAGAAAAATAAACGAAAAACTAACCTTAGGAGCAAGGTTTAAAATTTATTCTTCTGCATTAAATATGGAAACTTCTAATAATACAGGAACGTTTACCACCATTAATGGTAACAATAATATTTACACACACGTTTTAGATAATGCAAATGTAAATCTTAAAACTTCTGGACTTGTAGAAAATAACGAGGTAGTAGATGCCCCAGGCAAGTATCTTGGAAATACTTTTTTAGGCGCTAATTTAGGTTTAGGACTCGATTTTGGATTAACCTACCATATTTCAGATCAATTAGAATTCACAAGCAGTATAATAGATTTTGGTTTTGTAAAACATAAAAAAAATATAAAAAATTCTTTTGTAAATGGAAGTTATGTATTTGACGGAATTGAGTTTACTTATGATGCTGCAAACCCCCGAAATTATTGGAATGAATTAGATAAAGATTTTAAAGAAAAAGTGCCAAGTGGCGCCAATCAAAATGCCTATATATCTTGGAGACCAACAAAGCTAAATACAAGTTTAAAATATAGTTTTGGAGAAAGAAGAAGCAAATATTGTTATGATAATACTTATAAAGACTTTTATAGAAATGCAATTGGTGTTCAGTTATACTCTGTGTTTAGACCTTTAAGCCCTCAACTAGCATTAACAGGTTTTTTCGAAAAATCTTTTACTGAGAAATTTCATGCAAAAGTAACGTACACAATTGATGATTATTCTTTCTACAATATTGGTGCTGGTATTTCTACTCAAATCGGAAAAGTAAATTTGTATGGTATGGTTGATAATATCGCTCAATTTAACGATATTGCATCTGCAAATGGTATTTCTTTACAATTAGGAATCAATATAATATTTAATTAAGATGATAAAAAAAGTCGTATTCAGTTTTTTGTTTTTTACAACACTATCAATATTTGGTCAAAAAGAGAAAATTAATTCATATAAATATTTGATTGTTCCAGATAAATTTGAATTTTTAAAAAGCACAGATCAATATCAAACAAGTTCTTTAACCAAGTTTTTATTAAAGAAAAAAGGATTTAATGTCTTTTTAAGTAACGAAAATCTTCCTCAAGAATTAATTAAAAACAGATGTTTAGCTTTAATAGCAACTGTTATAGATAATTCGAATATGTTTACTTTTAAAAGCAAAATAGAAATTAAAGATTGTAATGGTAATATTTTGTACGCTTCTAAAATAGGAAAAAGCAAAGAGAAAAATTATAAAAAAGGACATCACGAATCTATTAGGAGAGCTTTTGATACTATGGGAGATTTAGAATACAATTACAAGCCTAATAAAGTAGTTGTGTCTAACGCTGAGATTGTTAAAAATGAAATTACAAAACCAATAAAAAAAGTTATTCCTGATGTAAAAGAGATAACATTAATAAAAGAAAATGTACCTGTTAAAAAGAACATAATTAGTAAAGAAGTTTCTGAGCTAAATACAAATTTAGAAACTCTATATGCTCAGGCTAAAGAAAATGGTTACCAATTAGTAAATACTACACCATCTATAGTTTTTCAAATATTAAAGACCAAAGTAAAGCATGTTTTTATAATTAAAGATAAAAACGGAATTTTATATAAAGATGCTAACTCTTGGACTGCAGAGTACTATAAAAATAATACCTTGGTTGTAAAAAAATACAATATTAAATTCTAATAATTGTATTTATCTCTCCAACGTTTTTTTAAAAAATCTCTAAAGTTATGTTCTCTTAGATTATTTCCGGGATCGTATAATTTTGTGTTAGAAATTTCATCAGGTAGAAATTCTTGTTCAACAAAGTTATTTTGATAATCATGAGAATACTTATAATTTTTTCCATAATCTAAATCTCGCATTAATTTTGTAGGTGCATTTCTTAAGTGTAATGGTACAGATAAATCTCCTGTTTGTTGCACTAACTTTTGAGCATTTTTAATAGATAAATAAGAAGCATTACTTTTAGGAGAATTGGCTAAATATATTGCACACTGACTTAAGATAATTCTCGACTCTGGATTGCCAATTACAGAAACTGCTTGAAATGTATTATTTGCTAAGATTAAAGCTGTTGGGTTTGCATTACCAATATCTTCTGATGCCGAAATTAATAACCTTCTTGCAATAAATTTTACATCTTCTCCACCTTCTATCATTCGTGCTAACCAATAAACTGCAGCATTTGGGTCGCTACCTCTTATCGATTTTATAAAAGCAGAAATAATATCATAATGTTGTTCTCCTGTTTTATCGTATTTTGCTGTGTTTTTCTGAATTTTAGCTAAAACTAAATTATTAGTTATTTCTATTTCATTTTCAGTAGAAACTAACAACTCAAAAATATTTAAAAGTTTTCTTGCATCACCACCAGAAACTTTTAGTAAAGCCTCTGTTTCTTTAAGCGTTATTTTTTTTGATAATAAAAGGCTATCTTTTTCCATAGCCCTATGCAATAAGGCAATTAAATCATTTTTATCAAAAGAATTTAAAATATATACCTGACAACGAGAGAGTAGGGCAGGTATAACCTCAAAACTTGGGTTTTCTGTTGTAGCGCCAATTAATGTAACCCATCCTTTTTCTACAGCGCCTAAAAGAGAATCTTGTTGAGATTTACTAAATCTATGAATTTCATCAATAAAAAGAATTGGGTTTTTCGCGGTAAATAAACCACCACTTTTTTTAGCTTTCTCTATAACATCTCTAACATCTTTTACACCCGAGCTTATTGCGCTTAGCGTATAAAAAGGTCTGTTAGATTCTGTGGCTATAATATTTGCTAGAGTAGTTTTACCTATTCCTGGAGGTCCCCAAAGAACTAATGAAGGAATAATTCCTTGTTTGATTAAATTGGTTAAAACTCCATTTTTGCCCACTAAATGTTGCTGACTAATATAATCATCTAAAGTTTTAGGTCTAATTCTTTCTGCCAAAGGTTCATTCATAAGGTAAAAATAACAAAGATTTATGACAGAAATTGTAAAAAAATGGATTGGTTAGATTTTTGTAATTTAATTTTTTGATGAAAGACGAAAAAAAATTAACAATTTATCAATCCGTATTTTTAATCCCTGTTGTATTTCTACTATTAATTTGGGGTATTTATTGGGTTGAGATTCAGTTTGGACTTAATTTTAATAAGTTTGGAGTTTACCCAAGGAGTTTTAAAGGCTTTAGGGGTGTTTTTTGTATGCATTTTATTCATAGTAATGTAAATCATCTTTTTAACAATTCTATTCCTTTATTTGTACTATTAAGCAGTCTTTTTTATTTTTACAAAGATGTAGCATACAAAGTTCTACTATTTGGAGGTTTTTTTACAGGTTTTTTTACATGGGTAATTGCCAGAGAATCTTATCATATTGGAGCAAGTGGAATTGTTTACCTATTATTTAGTTTTGTTTTTTTTAGCGGAATAATAAAAAAGCACTATAGGTTAGTTGCCTTATCGTTAATTATTATTTTTCTATACGGAAGCATGATATGGTATGTGTTACCAATTAAAGAAGGTATGTCTTGGGAAGGACATTTATCTGGTTTTTTAGTCGGATTAATTTTAGCGATTTTGTACAGAAAAAAAGGTTTAGTTAAAAGAGAACATCAATTTATAGAAACAGAGTTTGATAGTTTTTTTGATGAAAACGGAAATTTTAATCCTCCTATTTCTATAAAAGAAGATGAAAATGAGAAGTTATAAAAGTTATATTTTTATACAGACAACCTTTGTCTAACAGCTTCATATAAAAAAGCTCCACAGGCAACAGAAACATTTAAAGAAGCTATATCTCCTAATAATGGTAGCTTAGCCTTATAATCTACCATTTTTAAAATTGATGGATTTACCCCTCTATACTCAGAACCCATAATAATTGCTATTGGTAGATTAAAGTTGATGTTATAAATAGAATTATCAGTTTTCTCTGTTGCTGCCACAGTTTTTATTTCTGATGCTTGTAAAATATACAACGCATCTTTAATATGATCTACTTTACAAATTGGTATTTTAAAAGCTGCACCAGCAGATGTTTTTATGGTTTCAGCATTTACAGGTGCGCTTCCATTTTTTTGAATAATTATACCATTTACCCCAGTACATTCTGCAGTTCTAATTATTGCGCCGAAGTTACGAACATCAGAAATTTGATCTAATAATAAAAACAAAGGTGTTTTCTTCTTTTCTAATATAGATTCTAATAGTTCTTCTAAGTCATAGAAATCAATTGGCGAAATTTGAGCAACAGCACCTTGATGATTATTGTTTTTAGACAATCTATCTAATTTTTCAACAGGAACTGTACTTGTGGCTATTTTTTTTGACTTTATTATTTTGTCTAATTCATAATAAAGATTACCTCTTAACCCTTTTTGTAAATATATTTTATTAATCGTAGAACCACTTTCTATAGCTTCTATTATTGCTCTAATTCCAAAAATATTTGTTGTTTCTGCTGTCATAATGCAAATGTATGTTAAAATTTAGAAGAGCAAAAAAAAACCACCTCATTTGAGGTGGTTTAATTAATTGTAAGAAATATTAATTGTTAAACTCTAATGTTCCACTAAAGTTATTCTTAGAAATTTTCTTTTTAGACTTAGATAATTGTTTTAAATCATCCATAGACATCGTTTTAGCATCTTTACTTCTTGTATAAGTACCAATTCTTGTATATAAATAATCGATATCATCTATTTTTGCATTATCAACTGTTCTATATAAACTTACCCAATGCGTAATAGTACCCGCATCAAAGTCATAAGAACCTGGGCTATTAAAAGGAATACCAAAAATTGAACCAGAATAATGAGCCCAATGAGTTGCAGCACCTCCTACAGTAATTATAGATGGAGAATTAGGCATAACATCTAATTCATCAGCTTCAGTGGCACTATATACAATTGGTAATGTCTCAGATTCATTAACACCACCTAATGCAATAAATCCACTAAATAAGTTAATACCTCTTAAAGTTAAAGCGTTAGTTGGATCTGCGGTAATTTCAAATGTACCATTGTCTGGTAAGAAAACACCTGGGTTAGCAGCAACTTGACCAGCATAAAAACCATTTAAACCACCATAAAATACAGTAGAATAATTATACATACCAGGGCTTAATTTAGCTTTTTCAGCTATAGTGAAGACTCTTGTCCAGAAATAATAACCGAAACCTGTTAATGGAGCTACGCTTTTACCTGAATTGTCCTTAAAAGTATCTGCACCCCAAGTAACTAAAATTGCATCATCTGGAGCAAAAGTTCCATGATCAGATATTGAAACTGTAGTTCCACTTGTTTTAAACATAGAAGCACCGCTTACAGTTACAGTTCTTCCGCTAAAAAATCCTGTAAAAGTTACATCACCACCTTGATAAAAAACAGGCTCGCTAAAAGCTAAATCAATAGTACCAAAAGGACTATTAGTTCCTGGTTGAACATTATGAGCTGGAGTTGTGTTATCTCTATCAAAAGTTGGAGCTATTGTATCTGGAGTGGTTACATCTGTTTTCATAACATCAGAAGCAATACCATCTACACTTGTCATAACTGAATAAATAGAATACTCATAGGCACCATAAACATTTTTAGTCATTGAATAAGACCAAGCATTTCCTGCCGTAAGTTTAGCATTTTTATTAACTAAGCTACCAGAGTTTTCTCTAATTATAGATTCCGCATTTGGTGCAGTTTCGTTAGATCTCTGAATAGCAAAATATACTGTACCATCTGCTTGAGCTGTAAAGTTTACATCAAAGCTTGTGTCTGTAGCATTGCTTGTATCAACTGTTAAAGCTGGTGTAGGAGCATATACTTTTGGTGTATAATTAACTTCTTCTTCTTGGTCACAGGCTATAAAAACTGTGATAAGAGAGAAAAAGTATACTAATTTTTTTAAATTTATTTTCATGATAAATGTATTATTAATTCATTGTTAATGTTTCCGTGAAAGATCTAAGAACAGCAGCACTAGCTATATCTGCACCTTGTAATAAATCGTAACTAATAGTCATTGTTTTAGAACAAGATACAAATTGACCTGTTGCTTCAATGAAGTAAGGTGGTTGAGCAGCTCCATTCCAAGTAGTAGTACATAAAGGTTGTTTTGCTATGGTAATAGCACCAGTAATTGGGTCTACAACAGCAGTTACTTTAAAGCTATCTACGATAACTTCATCCCAAAAAGCAGTATCTGTCATCCATCCATAACTTAAACCTTCAATAAATAAATCTGTACCATTAGAAGAAGTAGTTACTTGACTTTCATTAGGTCCAGCTTGAGAAGCTGGTGCATTGTCCATTCCTGACCAAGTAGCATCACCTAACCCTTGAATTGTAAAAGCACAATCGTCGTCTTCAAAAGTAACAGTAAATACTTTACCATTAGAATCTGGTCCTGGTAAGCCTAAACTTGAACCATCTGATGCAGCACTTAAAGTAAATTTTATTATTTTATCACCGTCTTCATCGAAATTATCTATTGGCATAATTTGAATTTCATCTACATATTTACCTGCAGAAAAAACAAAATTTGATTTACCATTAACGATAGTGTAATTTGCAGAACTACCCGTTTCAGCAGAAATGTCAACATCAACAGTAATGTCGCTTGATAAATTTGCAACTGAAGCGTAAGCTGTAATTGTTATTGCACCATTAGCACTTTCTAAAGCACTTGCAGAGGTAACCGTTCCAAAAGAGATAAAATTGCTCCCTGAGTATATGTTTTTCTCATTATCATTTTCATTACAGCTAATGAAAGCTGTAATGATAAATGATAAAAGTATAGTTTTAATTATATTTTTTTTCATTTTAAAGTTTTTTAGTAACCTATATTATTGTTTGCTATGTTATCATTAGAATCTACTTCAGATTGAGGTAGAGGCCATACCATTCTGTAGTCTGGATATGTTACAGTTGCTATTGTAGAAGGAGAAGCTACTTGTGTTCTATTAACACTTTCTTTCCATCTTACTATATCATACAATCTATGACCTTCAAAAGCTAATTCTTTTCTTCTTTCTACTTTTACTTCAGCTAATAAAACTGCACCAGTAGAAGTAGTAGCAGGTACACTAGGGTCAGCTACTTGTCTTACTTTATCTAAAGCTTTTTGCCCTTCAGTAATATTTCCACCACCCATTGCTGCTGCTTCTGCTAAAATCAGATATACTTCAGAAAGTCTAAGAACTGGTATTGCACTTGTCCAAGAATTTGCAAATTTAAAGTTATACATAACTCCAGATTCGTCTCTGAACCAATTTTTCCTAACATCAGTAGCAGAGTATAAGTTTAAGATGTCTGTAGTTGGTATTAAATCTCCGTAACCACCATTGCCATCATCTCCAAGATTTACATAAATAGACCCTAAAGAATCAAACCCATTATTATCGTTTGTAGTAGCAGGTAATTGTAAAATTACATCACTTTCCATTAACCCATCCCAGTTACTCATATAAGTAGCATTTGTAGCTAAAGAATATACTCCGCTATCAATTACTGTTTTTGCAGTTGTGTAAGCATTTGGGTAATCTTCTTTGTACAGATAAACTTTTGCTAGTAATGCCTGTACTGCTGATTTGTTGAACTTTGAGTTTTTATCTGCAGCAGTTGCTGGTAATAAACTAATAGCTTGTTGTAAATCTGCAATAATTTGAGTATATACATCAGCTACTGTTGAACGTGGAGTGTGTCTTGCTTGACCATAAGTAGTTAGCAAAGGTACCCCTAAATGACCACCACTACCATTTGCTCCAGTAGCTACTGACGCATCTGTTGTAGAGTATGGAAAAGCATATGTTCTTACCAAATCAAAATGTGCCATACCTCTAATAGCATAAGCGTGTCCGTTAATTTCGTCTAATTGTGCAGGAGTGGCATCCGTTGCATTAGCAGAAAAATTTAAAATTGTATTGGCAGCATTAATATTCTTGTAAGAATTATTCCAAACACCACTAACAGCTCCATCAGTTGGTAAAACTGAGTATTGGTATTGTCTTAAATATCTACCAGAGTTAGAAGGACTCACAAGTATATTGTCAGCAGCAACTTCAGGAGTCACCATTAATTCTCTACCATAATAATCTCTTCGATATAATAAATCGTATAAACCATCTACTGAAGCTGTTGCAGAAGAAAGGTTCTGGATACCGTCTACTACAGCTACACTGTCGTATGGTGTAGCATCTAAATCTATGTCATTACATGAATTAAGAGAAATAAGAGCTATCCCTAATAATCCAATATATTTTATTTGTTTAAATTTCATAATTACTTTAATTTTTTTTTAAAATGATAAGTTTACTCCTAAAGAAACTGTTTGTGCATTAGGATATACAAACCAGTGAGTACCATTTAAAATTTGTTCTGGATCTCCATTAAAGTTAGTAAACGTTAATAAGTTTGTTCCTTGTAAGTAAATTCTTGCGTTGTTAAAGAATGTACCTTTTAGCATATCGTTATTTAGGCTATATCCTAATGTAACATTTCTTAAACGAAGGTAAGAACCATCTTCTAACCAACGCGTAGATTGTTGGTTACTTTGAGAACCATTACCCGTAATACGTTTAGGATTTGCACTAATGTCTCCTGGTTTTTGCCATCTGTCTAATTGTTCTCTCGATTGGTTAAAACCATAGAAAGCACCATCAGAATTAGTAATTCTTGATGTATTGTTGTATATTTTATTACCAGTTTGGAAGGTAAATACAGCATTTAAGTCGAAATTTTTATACTTTATTGTGTTAGAAAAAGAACCAAAATAATCTGGATTAGCTGCACCTACTTTTTCTCTTGATGCAGAAGCATAATTAAAGGTAATGTTTCCATTAGCATCATACCACATTGGCGCACCAGTGGCAGCATCTACACCCGCCCATCTTTGTAAATAGAAAGTTTCCCAAGCTTCACCAACTTCTCTAATTTTAGTACCTGCAGGCCCTTCAGTTCCTGGATCTAAAGCTGTAACTTCGTTTTCTAATTTTGTAATATTAGTTGAGATTGTCCAATTAAAATCTTCTTGGTCGAATATTTTATAAGACAATTCAAGTTCGAATCCGCTATTTCTGAATGCTCCAACATTAACAGGTCTTAAAGTAAACCCACTTGAGCCTTCTAACTGTTGATTAAAAATTAAATCTTCAGTATCACGATTAAAATAAGTTAATTCACCAAATAATCTATTAAACAAACCAAACTCTAAACCTACGTTGAACATTTTTTGTTCTTCCCATTTTAAATCAGGATTTCCTTGAGTGGAAGATGGAAAAGCAGTAGGAGACCCATTGTAGATATCGTTAATTAACAAACTGTATGGATTATATCTGTCATTGGGTAGATTCCCTTGAACACCATAACTTGATTTAACTTTTAAGACATCTATCCAGTTTATATCATTCATAAACTCTTCATTACTAATAACCCAGTTAGCTCCAACTGACCAAAATGTTCCCCATTTATTGTTGGGTCCAAATCGAGAAGAAGCATCTCTACGAATTGTTGCATTAAGGTTGTATTTTTGATCTAGTTCGTAATTAACATTTAAAAAATAAGATTTTAAACTTGAATCTTGAGTTTCATTGTAATGGTTTGATACGGTAGCTGCGGCACCAATGTTTTGTAGGATTCCATTTGGGAATTGCTCTACATCTACACCAAAAGCATCTATACCTTCTTTGTTTATTTCATATCCTAAAAGAGCATCTATAGAGTGTTTCTCATTTAAAACCTTACTCCATCTTAGAGTACTTGTAAGCGTCCAGTTATAGACATCTTGATAAGTTCTACTTGCACCACCACCTGAGGGGCTACTAGTATTTAATGGATTTGAATAGGATTTATAGTTAAAGAAATATTTGTCAAAACCAAACTGGGTTCTAAAAGTAAAATCTTCGAAAATATCTAATTCTCCATAAAAACTTGTAATAATTCTATCAGTAACAGAACCTTCTTTATCGTAGTATAAATCTTGGATAAAAGAAGTACCACCTGTAACTGGGTTAATTGGATTTGGTAAGCCATTAGCTAAATAAGGCGCAGTATTTGGTCTAAATAAGTACGTAGCAACTACAGGGCTTGCAAAAAATGCAGATTCTGCTAAAGCCGTAGCTTGTCTTGTTCTACTTAAACTAATGTTAGCACCAACTCTACTTACATCAGATGTTTTAGCATTAAGATTCAACCCTAAATTATATCTTTCTATACCAGAGCCTACAGCAATACCATCTTGATCTAAATAACCAACAGAGGTTCTGTAACTTAATTTATCTGTACCACCAGATACTGAAAAATTATATCTTTTTGTTAAAGCTGTCCAATCTCTATATGCTAAATCACCCCAGTTTGTATCTACATCACTGTCTGGGGTTCTTAATACTGCCACAGCAGGTGAGAACCCAGCATTAATATCAGATTCTCTTTGTAATTCTATAAATTCTTGAGTGTTTAATACTTTAAACTTATTAACAGCTCTTGCAGACACCCCCATTTGAGTATTAAATTCAAATTTAGCTTTTCCTGCTTTACCACGTTTAGTAGTAATCATAATAATTCCGTTAGCTGCTCTTGCCCCATAAATAGAAGTAGATGATGCATCTTTTAATACAGTAATAGATTCAATATCGGCAGCATTTATATTAGATAAAGGATCTCTATTACCACTATCTAACCCTCCTGAACCTAAATCAGAAGCAGTATTTGCGCTAACTGCAACACCATCGATAATATAAAGAGGTTCAGCACTACCGTTTACTGTAGCAGAACCACGTATTCTCACAGCACTATTTGCCCCAGGTTGTCCAGATGCACTAACAGATAATAAACCTGTAGATTGTCCTTGAAGAGATTCTGCTAAGTTGGCAACAGGTACACTTTCAATTGCTTCAGCTTTAATTGTTGTAATTGAACCAGTAGTTGCTCTTTTAGCTTTAGTACCATATCCAACAATAACAACTTCTTCTAATTGTGTACCACCTTCTTCTAATTTAACATTAATAGTGTTAGATTGTCCGATTGTTTTTTCAACTGTTTTGTATCCAAGGTATCTAAAAACTAAAACATCACCTTGTTTTACTTTGATAGAATATTTACCATCAAAATCTGTTTCAGCACCTTTTGTAGTACCTTTGATTATTACACTAACTCCAGGTAAAGGGCCTGATTCATCAGAAACAATACCGGAAACAGTCTTTTCTTGTGCAAAAGAAATTTGCACGACCAACGCTAAGAAAAGCGTTAAAATTCCATTAAACTTTGTCTTCATTGTATAATTATTTGAATTAATTAACCCCAAAAATCATAAATTAATCTTAAAACACCAACTTTTTTAACATAAAAACAATTTTATTTTTTTTTATGATAGATTATTGAATTTGTTATAAACAAAAAGACCATCCAAAAAGGATGGTCTTTAAAACAAATTTAAAGCATTTTAGTTTATTGGTGTTTTATCAAATAAAGTTGGTAACGGAGAAGGTACGTTAGGATTAGTATCAACTTCTATTTGAGGATATATAAACCTCTGTGGAATTGTAGTTCCTGTTTTTGGAGGAATATTTAACATATTATTTGTTCTTCTAACATCATGGAAAGGTTGTAGCTCTCCAACTAATGTAATGTATTTTTCTTCTAAAATTTCCATTAATAAAGCAGCACTACCTGAAGCAGAAGCTGTTGGAGGGAAACTTGCATTGTATTCAGTTGCTAAGAAACTTCTAACTGCATTAAAAGCAGCAACATCGCCTGCATCTCCTGTTCTGTTAGCTGCTTCAGCTTCAATTAATTTAACTTCTTGATAAGAAATCAAATTCATAGATGCTGTTTCTGCAAAATAACCAGTATTGCTTACATTTAAAATAAGAAGACTACCGTTTGTGTCGAAGTATTTTGCATATCTTGCAGCGTCACCAGGAGTATTTATAACTCTTGGAGTTGTTCCGTTTAATAATTTTGATAAGTGAGAATCAGTAGCTCCTAAGTAACCATCTCTTTCATCAACAGTAAACTGAAAATATAAGTTTTCTGTATCTGAAGATGTAGTGTGTAAAGTAACTAAACTTCCTGCTGGTGATTTAATACCTTTTCTTGCGTTAATTAAAGCATTAGGATAATCTTTGGCAATTAAATAATAACGTGCTTTTAAAGAGTATGCAATTTCTGCCCAAGTAGCAGAACTACTCATTCTATTTCCTGCATATAAAGAAGCCGATGAATTACCAATATTTGTTATTGCTTGATCTAACAAAGTTTGAATACCACTTAAAACAGAAGCTTGAGAATCATAAGCTGGTGTTGGAAAATTATTTATATCTACAGCTTCAGTGTATGGAATGTCTCCAAATAAAGCAGTCATTTCTCCAAAAATTGCAGCTTCTGCAATTTGAGCTATACCAGTTAATTTTGTGTTACCAGCCTCAGTAGCTAATTTTTGAGTAAGTCTTGCTTGAGCAATTCCATCTACATATGCATCATCCCAAGTGTCATCATAATCAGCTGCAGTTGTAGAATATTGGTTTACTGTAACATATTGTCTATCCTCTCCAGTGAAATGATTCATAAAGATACCTGCATATCTTGCTGCATTACTGGTAGCTAATTGCATCCATCCAAGTTGAGCTTGCCCTACAATAAGTTCAGCAGGAGCACTTCCAAAGTTATTTGGGTCTGTATTTAAGTCTTCAGTGTAACTCTTGCAAGAAACAGCAAGAATTAAAGACATTAAAACTATTATTGAATTTATTTTTTTCATTTTTATATTTTTATATTTCATTATGTATTAAAATGATACTCTCAAAGAAGCTAAAAATGATTTAGTTCCTGGATTGCTAAAGTATTCTAAACCTCTACCTTTTGAAGCTCCAGTTAAATTGTTATCTGGATCGAAGCCTTCAATTCCAGTCCATAAGAATAAGTTTCTTCCTGTTAAAGTTAAATCTACACTCTTAATTTTAGAGTTCTTTAAAAAGCTTGATGGTACACTGTACGATAAAGAAATTTCTCTTAAACGAGTCCAAGATGCATCTTCATAGAAGTTTTCACTAACATCTCCAAAACCACCACCGTTTCCAGTCCACCAAGATGAATCTACAGCAACAGGTCCAGCGCCAAAATCTTTTTCGTATCCTCTAAAAGTAGTACCAGCTGGTATTGTAGCTCCTGAAGCAGTTGTTAAGTTTTGAGAAGCAACAGTTTCTACAGCTGTGTCTGGGTGAATACCAAAGAAGTATAATACACCTCTTGTTCCATTCCAAACATCATTTCCTTGAGATGTTTCAAATAAAGCAGATAAAGTAAATCCTTTGTAAGATATATTAGTTCCTAAACCACCTCTCCAATCTGCGTTAGGATCTCCTAAGAAGCTTTCGGTTGCAGATGCAGTTGGGAATCCGTTTGCATTTAATACGAAGTTTCCACTTGCATCTCTTGCGTAAGCAGTACCTCTTAATATAGCAAAAGGCTGACCTTCTGCAACTCCAGAAGAGTTAGACGTAAAACCATTTAATCCATAAAAAGCACTTCCTGCCATATCTTCAACTAAAGATCTATTTCTGGTAAAGCTTAAGTTCATGTTCCATTTTAAGTCTTCAGAATTTATAAGTTTTGCTGTGATGTCTGCCTCAATACCTTTGTTAGAAATTTTAGCAGCATTAACAAGAGAAGTACCAAACCCTGTTGAAGGAGCTAATGGTAAATCTAACAATACATCATCAGAAGTTCTGTTATAATACGTAGCAGATACGCTTAATCTGTCGTTAAAGAAACGAGTATCAAAACCAACTTCGAATTCTTTAATACGCTCTTCTTTAAGATTTGGATTACCTCTTGTAGCTGATTGTGTTAATGGGTTTCCATATAAGGCACCATTATAACCATCTCCCCATCCTGAAGTAATACCTCCAGTTGAAATTACAGTTTGAGTTGAATAAGGTGCTGCTTCAATACCTACCTCACCATAAGAAACTCTGAATTTTCCAAAAGAGAAGAACGTGTCTTCTACATGTTTAGAAAAATTCCAACCAAAAGAAGCGCTTGGGTAAAATATTAAACCAGCTCCCGGTAAAGAAGATACATATTCGCCTCTTCCTGTTAATTCTAATAAAAATTCGTTTTTATAATCGAAGTTTAAAACAGCAAAAGCTCCTGACTTTCTTGTTTTTTGAATGAAATCAGTTGGGTTAGAGTTTGAAGAAGTTGCGTTTCCTACATTTAAGAATACTTCATCTGGGTTTGTGAAGTTAGTTTCTTCAGCAGATAACCTTCTATAAGAATTCTGGAATAATTGCATACCAACATTAAAGTCTAATTTTAAGTCATCAGCCAATTTATATCCACCAGTTAAGAATAAATTAACGTTTTGGTTGCTCTCTGTAATTCTGTCTTCTTGATATTCTCCATTTGTGCCATCTCCAGCAGAACCTGCTGGCTCATAACTTAATCTATTATCTTGATAGTAATCGTAACTATATCTACCAATTAACATTAACTCATCATTTATTTTGAAGTTTAATTCTGGAGCAACAATAAATCTGTTTACATCATTTAAGTTCTTTTGCTCATTAGTTGTCCATAATGGATTATTATATGATGGAGAATTGTAGCTAAAAGTACCTGTGACAGGATTGAAAGTTCTTTTTGATCCTAAAAATTGTCTATACCCTCTATGTGAGTTTGGAGTAGGTATTCCGTTTGCATCAAAGTGAGTTCCCTTGTAATCTCTAATATCAAAATCTGGAGAAGTTCTTAGGTATCCTAAATATAATCCATTTAAATTAGATCCTGTCTGAACACGGTTAGATTCAATGTTTACAAAAGTTGTAGATAATTTTAAAGTTAATTTGTCACTAAAGTCAGTGTCGTTGTTTAACCTTACACTTGTTCTTCTGTAATCTGACGCACCTTGATAGATACCATCTTGATCCCAGTTAGAAATACTTGCAAAAGTTCTGTTGTTTTCACCACTGTAGCTTAGGCTTACATTATTTTCTACGGTAACCCCAGTTTTAAATAAAGCATCTCTATTTACTTGGTTAAAAACTTCTCTTGAGTTTTTTGCTGTAATTGGATAGTAGATTGTACCATCATCCGCAACAAAACGAGCGCCAGTAGTGTTAACTGTGTCAGGTCCTCCGGGTCTGTCAGCGATTTTATCTCCATAAGAAAAACCTGTATTAGATAATCCACTTCCAGTTAAGTGAGCATTGCCTCCTGAACCTTGACCATAAATACCTTGTTTTGTCCATTCCCTGTTAATTTGGTCCATAGATATACTTGCTTTATATTCTATACTCCATTTTTTTCCACCTTTAGCACCTCGTTTTGTTTTAATTACAATAACACCATTTGCAGCACCTGTTCCATATACTGCAGCTGCAGAAGCACCTTTTAGTACAGAAATAGATTCAATATCCTCTTGGTTGATGTCATTTAAACGAGATTGTTGAACAACTCCACCAGTTCCTCCACCAATAGAATTGTTGGATATAATTGCTCCATCAATTACAATTAAAGGACTACTATCTCCAAGAATAGTGTTTTGCCCTCTAATTTGAATATATGCTCCTGCTCCAGGATCACCTGAATTACGAGTAATATTTACACCTGAAGTTTTTCCAGATAATGCTTGAAGTACACCAGCCTCACCTGATTTTTTTAATTGATCAACTTTCACAATAGAAGTAGAGCTAAGATCGTCGTCTTTTTTCTTTTCTGTACCTAATGCCGTTAATACAATTTCTTCTAAAACATTATCATCTTCTATCATAGAAACATTGATGGTGTTAGAAGTACCAACTTTTTTGTCGATAGTTTTATATCCTACATAACTAAAACTTAAAATATCACCTACTTTAGTTTTAATAGAATACTTACCATCAAAATCGGTTTGAGTTCCTTTACTTGTGCCTTTAATAACGACACTTACACCTGGTAATGTACCAGAAGCGTCAGACACAGTTCCAGAAACTGTTTTTTCTTGCGCAAATGAAATCTGCACCAGACACGCTAATAATAGCGTTAAAAATCCTTTTAACTTTGTTTTCATTATTAAATAAATTTGAATTAATTGCTCCAAATATCATAATAAATAGTTAAAGAAAAAAACGAAAACGTTAAAAAAAAGTTAATAACTTAACGATTAACATAATTTAATGTTAATAAATTAATGATTAGAGTATGTTTTTTAAGTGTTTAAAAAAAAGTTGTGACGCTTTTTAAAAATAGTTTTTCCAGCTTATTATAAGTTTACTATCTTTAAAATTGAAACTTTGATTGGCGCTTTTTCCAATTACAGAGCTTATGTTTATTTGAGATTTATTGGTTGTAAATAAATAGCCTAACCCTATTCCTAATAAATTCTTTGAATCTTTAATTGTTTTTACTCTTCCAATATCAGTTATAGTGTAAAAGAACGATTTTCTCGAAGTTAGTAGTCTGTACTCTATGTTAAAATAGGTATAACTATTTGTAAATATGCTTTGCTCGTTAAAGCCTCTTATAGAGTTTGCTCCTCCTATCCTAAAAAGTTCATTATCTATAAATGAATCAGAATTTATATGACCAGTAGTATTTTTAAGATAAATACTATTTCTTAAATTTATATCCCACAAGTAAGATGCAGAGGCTTCTATTTTAAATTGATTTGATGCCTTAAATTCTAAACTTCTTTTTCCAAAAGACGGATTTAAACTTAGCTTAAATTTATCATTAGAAAAGAAATCATTTTTAGATATTTTATATTGAAACTGAAAACCTAAAAAATAATTGTTGTACGATTCTATATTGTTAGAAATCATTTCATCGAGATTTTCTGAAGCCTCAGAGTTGTAAGTAAGTGCGAGTTTAATTTTTGAATTGATATTGTAGAATAACTTTGCGTTAAAAGTGGTGTTTAAAAATGTTGAATCTTGTTTGTAAATAGAAAATGATATCTCTGGAGAAAATTTTGAATTAAAAATATATGGTATTTCAGTAGATAGTTTAAATTCTTGCCTTTCTTTTTCAATGCTATTCCAGAATACATTAAACTTCTCTCCAGTATTTAAAACATTATTAAGTTTTAAATCTATATTTCCATTAAATAAAACTCCTCCATCTTCTTTAGATGCAAAATTTATAATACCATCAAAACTGTTATTTTGATGTTTTTTAAAATACATATATAATAATGTAGAATCTTTAGTGAATAATACTTCTGGAGGTTTTATTTCTTTTGCAAATTGTAAGTTTTTAGATAAATCTGATATTTCTCTAATTTTTTTTTGATTAAAAAGGGTTCTTTTATTGATTTTAAAATAATTTTTCAAAAAAGATTTTGGAAATGCTTCATATCCTTTAATGATTACCTTATTAATAATTCTTCTTTTAGATTGATAGATATTTACACTCGCATATAAGTTTTTGTTTTTAATAACAATACTTTTAAGTTTAATTCTTGAAAAAGATTTCCCATCATCATCAAGTTTCTTTGTAATTCTAATAAGGGTAGATTCAAGATCTTCTATGGGTATTAAAACGGAGTCATTTTTAATACTGAATCTACTAAATAGGTTTTTAAACTTGCTTTCAATTAATAAATAAGCATTCTTAATTTTGTTTTTCAGAGAGAAAAAAACTTTGTAGGTGTTGTTTTTTACTTTAAGCGTATTAAAAGTATTTGTAAAGTAACCTCTATTTTTTAAGTAGGATGAAATTTTCTGAATTTCATTATATACAGAAACAGAATCTTTGTGAACTTTTTTGTAGTCTATTTTACTTAAAATTAGTTTTTCAGAATCCTTTTCCGAAGAAATTTCTAAATTAATATCTTGAGAAAAAGCATTAAAAGTATTTGTTAGTATAAGAAGTAAATATATGTAATGTATAATGTGGTACTTCAAAGTAGCGAATTCTTTAGCTTCAAATGTAGACTAAAATCATAAAAAATCGTCAAAAAATCATCATTTCTAAAAAATAACTTACTGATATTTGAATAATTAGAAATTAGTTGTACATTTGCACACCCTTAAAAATAGGGTAATGTTTAATATAAACGAAAAACAATAATTATTTAGTATGCCAACTATTCAACAATTAGTTCGTAAAGGAAGAACCAAAATAACTAAGAAGAGTAAATCGGCTGCGTTACAAGGAAGTCCACAAAGACGTGGTGTTTGTACACGTGTTTATACTACTACACCAAAGAAACCTAATTCTGCAATGCGTAAAGTTGCCAGAGTTAGATTAACAAATGGTAATGAGATAAACGCATACATTCCAGGTGAAGGGCACAACTTGCAAGAGCACTCGATAGTATTAGTTAGAGGTGGAAGGGTAAAAGACTTACCAGGTGTAAAATATCACGTAGTACGTGGTGCTTTAGACACTGCAGGAGTTGAAGGAAGAACGCAACGTAGATCAAAATACGGTGCAAAACGCCCAAAGAAGTAAAAAATTAATTTAACTTTTTTAATGTAAAGACATGAGAAAAAGAAGAGCGAAAAAAAGAGAGCTTTTGCCAGATCCAAAGTTTAACGATCAGTTAGTAACACGTTTCGTTAACAATTTAATGTGGAGTGGTAAAAAATCTGTAGCGTTCAAAGTATTTTATGATGCAATGGATATCATAGAAGAGAAGAAAGGTGAAGGCGAAGAAAAATCGGCTTTAGAAATTTGGAAAGAAGGTTTGTCTAATGTTATGCCTCACGTAGAAGTTCGTTCTCGTAGAGTAGGTGGTGCAACATTCCAGATTCCAATGCAAATTAGACCAGATCGTAAAGTATCTATGGCTATCAAATGGATGATTTTGTATACCCGTAAAAGAAACGAAAAAACGATGGCTCAACGTTTAGCTGCAGAAATTTTAGCTGCTGCTAAAGAAGAAGGGGCTGCTGTTAAGAAAAGAGTAGATACTCATAAAATGGCAGAAGCAAATAAAGCATTCTCACACTTCAGATTTTAAGAAATGGCAAGAGATTTAAAATATACAAGAAATATTGGTATTGCAGCACATATTGATGCTGGTAAAACCACTACTACAGAGCGTGTACTATATTATACAGGTGTTTCTCATAAGATTGGTGAAGTACATGATGGTGCAGCTACAATGGACTGGATGGAGCAAGAGCAAGAAAGAGGTATTACAATTACTTCTGCTGCAACTACTTGTACATGGCAGTTTCCGTTAGAAAACGCAAAACCAACTCCAGAGACAAATGGTTATCATTTTAATATAATTGATACTCCAGGTCACGTAGACTTTACAGTTGAAGTAAACAGATCTTTACGTGTATTAGATGGTTTAGTGTTCTTGTTTTCTGCTGTTGATGGTGTAGAGCCTCAATCAGAAACTAACTGGAGATTAGCGGATAACTATAAAGTTCCAAGAATAGGTTTTGTTAATAAAATGGATCGTCAAGGATCTGATTTTTTAAATGTTAACAATCAAGTAAAAGAAATGTTAGGTTCTAATGCAGTGCCTATTGTTTTACCTATTGGAGAAGAAGCAGATTTTAAAGGAATCGTAGATTTAGTAAAAAATAGAGCGATTGTGTGGCATGATGAAACACAAGGAGCTACTTTTGATGTAATTGACATTCCTGAAGAATTAAAAGAAGAGGCAAGAGAGTATAGAGCTTTATTAATTGAAGAAGTAGCAAGTTACGATGAAAACTTGTTAGAAAAATTCATGGAAGATGAAGACTCTATTACAGAAGATGAAGTACATGCTGCTTTAAGAGCTGCAGTTATGGACATGGCAATCATACCTATGATATGTGGTTCTGCATTTAAAAATAAAGGTGTTCAGTTTTTATTAGATGCTGTATGTCGTTACTTACCTTCTCCTTTAGATAGAGATAATATTGTAGGTACAGACCCTAATACAGGAGATCAAATCACAAGAAAACCAGATGTAAAAGAGCCATTTGCTGCTTTAGCATTTAAAATTGCAACAGACCCATTTGTTGGTCGTTTAGCATTCTTTAGAAGTTATTCTGGTAGATTAGATGCAGGTTCTTACGTGTTAAATAATCGTTCAGGTAAGAAAGAGCGTATTTCAAGAATCTATCAAATGCATGCAAATAAGCAAAACGCATTAGATTATATTGAGGCAGGAGATATTGGGGCTGCTGTTGGATTTAAATCAATCAAAACAGGAGATACACTATCTGATGAAAAACATCCTATTGTTTTAGAATCTATGGATTTCCCAGATCCAGTAATTGGTATCGCAGTTGAACCTAAAACTAAAGCAGATGTTGATAAATTGGGTATGGCTTTAGGTAAATTAGCTGAAGAAGATCCAACATTTACTGTTAGAACCGATGAAGCTTCTGGTCAAACAATTATATCAGGTATGGGTGAGTTACACTTAGATATTATTGTAGATCGTTTAAAACGTGAGTTTAAAGTTGATGTAAATCAAGGTCAACCACAAGTTGAGTATAAAGAAGCTATTACTGCTGCTGCAGATCACAGAGAGGTTTATAAGAAACAATCTGGTGGACGTGGTAAATTTGCAGATATCGTATTTACTATGGAGCCTGCAGATGAAGGTGTACAAGGATTGCAGTTTGAATCTATCATTAAAGGTGGTAACGTTCCAAAAGAATTTGTACCATCAGTAGAAAAAGGATTCAAAGAAGCAATGAAAAACGGTCCATTAGCAGGTTATGAGATGGATTCAATGAAAGTTACTTTAAAGGATGGTTCTTTCCACCCTGTAGATTCTGATCAATTATCATTCGAATTAGCTGCAAAATTAGGTTACAAATCTGCTGCAAAAGCTGCAAAAGCTAAAATTATGGAACCTATTATGAAGTTAGAGGTATTAACTCCAGAAGAAAATATGGGTGATATCGTAGGTGATTTAAACAGACGTAGAGGTCAGGTTTCTGATATGTCTGATAGAGCTGGGTCTAAAGTTGTAAAAGCTACAGTGCCATTATCAGAAATGTTTGGTTATGTAACTGCTTTAAGAACAATGTCTTCTGGTAGAGCAACATCTACAATGGAGTTTTCTCACTACGCAGAAACTCCATCAAACATTTCAGAAGAGGTTATAGCTGCTGCTAAAGGATAAATAATAGGTTAGAAAGTTGAAAGTTTAATAGTTTAAAAGTTGAATGCTAAATTTTAATATTTCCAAACAACAAGAACTAACAACTAACAACTAACAACTAATAACTAAAAAAGATGAGTCAAAAAATTAGAATAAAATTAAAGTCTTACGATTACAATTTAGTAGATAAATCTGCTGAAAAAATAGTAAAGACGGTAAAAAGTACTGGAGCTGTTGTAAACGGACCAATACCATTACCAACACATAAAAAGATTTTTACAGTATTACGTTCACCACACGTAAACAAAAAATCAAGAGAGCAATTTCAATTAGCTGCTTACAAAAGATTGTTAGACATTTATAGTTCTTCTTCGAAAACTATTGATGCTTTAATGAAACTTGAGTTACCAAGTGGTGTAGAAGTTGAAATCAAAGTATAAGTAAGTTTTATATTAACTTTCGGTTTAATTTTGTTAAGCCGAAAGTTTTTTTTACTTTTGCAACCCGAAA
>JAUICK010000043.1 GCA_030427865.1 Bacteroidia bacterium
TCAACAATTTTTCTCTTAAATTTTTTACTTTTTCAGGATATTTTGATGCTAAATTGTTTTGCTCATTCACATCATTTTTTAAATGATACAATTGTGGTTCTGTTTTAAAACCAGTTTCAATAATTGGACCCCAAGGCACTAATTTAGGGCCATCTAAAGGCTCTATATATTTCCAATCTCCTTCTAAATAAGAAATGGGTCCCATAAAACTTTCTTGTACAATTGCAGTTCTTCCAACCAAATTATCGCCTAAAAAAGCATCTAATTTATTTTGGCTGTCTATAACATCTTCTTTTACTTTTTCTATTCCTGTTAAAGCTGCAAAAGAACTTAAAAAATCAACCTGACTTACTAATGCATTAGAAACTGTTCCTTTGCCTTTTCCATTTGGCCAACGAATAATTAGGGGGATTTTACTTCCTCCATTATAAGCACTATATTTACCACCACGTAAACCTCCAGTTGGTTTGTGTTTTCCTAATAACTCTCTTGCTTTGTCTTGGTATCCATCATCAATAACAGGGCCGTTATCACTTGAGAAAACAATAATGGTATTCTCTAATAATTTTTGCTCTTTTAGAGTTTTTACAATTTCATTTACAGTCCAATCTAACTGTAAAATAACATCACCTCTTGGACCTAAACCGCTTTTGCCTTGAAACATTTTGTTGGCAATTCTTGGCACATGAATATCGTGTGTAGAAAGCAATAAGAAAAAAGGTTGATTTTTATTAGAGTTGATGAATTTTTTAGATTTATCAACCAATTCCATAGGTATAGTTTCATCATCCCATAAGGCAGCTTTTCCTCCTGTCATATACCCAATTCTACTAATTCCGTTTACAATGGTATTGTTATGGCCTTGTGAAGTTTTCATTTTTAACAACTCAGGATTTTCTTTTCCTGTTGGCCAATTTCCTACTTTTTCTTTATAATTAACAGTAATAGGGTCATTAGGGTTTAAATTTACAATATGATGATTTTCTACAAAAACACAAGGAACTCTATCGCCAGTTGCTGGAATTAAGAATGAGTAGTCAAAACCAATTTCTAAAGGACCAGGACTAATTTTTCCATTCCAATTAGGTCCATTTTCATCGCCCAAACCCAAATGCCATTTCCCTATAATTCCTGTTTTATAGCCAGCTTTTTGTAAAGTATTAGGTAAAGTTGTTCTTTTTGTGTCTATTAAAAGGGCTTCATCTCCTTTAGCCACTCCAGTTCCTTTTTTTCTCCACGCATAATTTCCTGTTAATAAAGAATATCTAGAAGGCGTACAAGTTGCAGCAGTTGCATAGGCGTTATTAAACAAAATTCCTTCTTTTGCCAAGGCATCAATTGCTGGAGTCTTAATTTCTGTAGCACCATACGCACTCACGTCTCCATAACCTAAATCGTCTGTATAAATAAAAACAATATTTGGTTTTTTGGTTTCTACTTTAGCAGTTTTTTCTTTGGTTGATTTGTTTTTACAACTAATTACTGCAAAAGAAAGTAAAAAGTAAGCGATGTAAGCATGATTTTTAAAAGACATTAGTTTTAATATATATTTCATTTTAAATATTATTTTTTTTCTGAATTTTCTTCCACTCTTTTAAAGTTTTACAAATCCATTTAGGTGTTTTGCCTAATCTGTAGTTTAATTGTGCTTCATATAAAGATTCTGGAAAAACTTTAGAGCCTAAGCTTTCTAAATAACCAATGTTTTCTTTTTTAACGGTAGTTTTAGAGCCATGTAAACCAACAACAGTGGGGTTTACTACAGAAAAACCCCAATACATTCCTCTACCAGAAAGATTCCAAAAATTATAATTTTCTTTAGGGTTTCCAATTCTTTTATAGTTCCATAAAGTTAATCCTTTTAAATGATGTGGCTCGTTTTTATAAAAGCCACCATGACTGGTCATTTTTGCACCTTCGTACAAATCAACCAAATTATTTTTAGGAATATCTGCATGAGAATCCCAACCTTGTTTAGGTGTTTTTACGCGCCAAATTACAGAACCAGAAGTTTTATGAGACATTGCAGCTCCATGCCATTGCCCACTATTTGTTTTATCTAAAATTAAGCCAGTTAATACTCTTGTAGATTGTGTAACATTGGTTAATTTATGTCCGCTATTACCATTAACTAATAACATTAAAATAGAAGAAGCATAACTATTATTTATAGAAACTGCACCTGTAATATTGCTAAATTTACATCTTCTAACCCAAGAATTTGCAACCCTTTGCATTGCAATAATAGACCAAGCATTGTCGTGAATGTAATTTTTATGATGTTTAAACGTATCTTTAAAGTTTGCTTTAAAATAAATATCTTCTACACCAACATTTTCTAATAGATAAAATGGTTTAGCTTGCCAGTTATAATTAATGTTTATGTTATTTACCAAAGGGTCTTTTAGTATAATTTTGTTTCCATCGATACTTTTTATTTCATGGTTTTCTATAAAAGTTACGCCTTTTTCTTTAATTTTTTCCCAATGATTTCTTGGTTCTTTTCCTTGTAAAGATTCTTTAACAACCTTTATATTATAAGGCATTTCTAATTGAACAAATTTAGCATCTTTAAAAATTGATATATTTTTTACTTCAATAGAAAAATTACCTTCATTTGCATTTTTCGTAATACTAGTTTGTGTTTTTTCTTTTTTTGTTGATAAAAAATTGAACATATAACTCACTTTCCATTCAGGTTCTTCTGGGCTTCTTTTTAACATATGATTTTTCATATGAATAATGGTACCACTTTTACCCAATCCACTTCCTTTTAAAATAATGTTAGATTGTGATATTCTTATCGGATTTGTCTTTGTTGGTTTTACATTTACTAAAAACTCTCCTTTTGGAAAGAAAACAACACCACCTTTATTTTTTTCTGCAGCATTTATGGCAGCTTGAATAGCTTTTTGGTCTGAAATAGAATCATTTGGAATTGCTCCAAAATCCATTACATTAAAATTTTTTAGATTTTTATGTCTTTTTGGAATACCAATTTCGCCTAATTTATAACCAGCGTAAGAATAATCGAATAAGGTAGGAATTTCTGTATTTGAAATTTTACCTGTAAATTTTTCCCAAATTTTTGCTTCTTCTTGTCCATATGTAGAACAAAAAATGACATAGAAAAAGAATAAAACAAACTTTTGTATAAATTTCATTTATAGAGTCTTTTACATTTCTAAAGCTTTTTAATTAAAAAAAAACTGTTTAAGAAACCTGTGGAATCTTATTTGTATTAAGTTATTGTCTTATCAAAACAATTTCGTGAGATAAACCGTCTTTTAGTTCTAAAGAAATAATAGTTGTATCTTTAGAGTTATTA
>JAUICK010000044.1 GCA_030427865.1 Bacteroidia bacterium
CATAGGTAATTTCATCTTCTTTGGCATCATTTATCCAATAATGAGGTGTATTGTGTTGATCGAAAGTGCCATAAGCATACCAGAAATTAAAACTATGACGCAATTCTTTAGGTTGATAAGCATCCCAAAGTACTGTGTCTTTTCCTTGAATTGGAGCAGGGGAGTGTAAGTGTAATTTACCAACATAACCAGCATCATATCCGTTTTTTACTAAAACATCAGAAATACTAACATCGTTTTTTTGCCAAGAATTATTGTATTTGTAACGACGCGAATTCGCATTACTTAATATGTTATTGTTGTATGGCAATTTTCCTGTCATTAACATACCTCTGTAAGGGCTACACAAAGGGTAATTACTAATTGCATTTGAAATTACTATTCCTTCTTTTCCTAATTTATCTAAATTGGGAGTAATAACAGGATCTTGATTATTAATACCAATAGCAGCATTTCTAAACTGATCTGGAAAAATAAATAAGATATTTGGTTTCTGATTTTTGTTTTCTTTTAAAGATGAATTCGATTTACAAGAAACTATTAAAACAGAAAAACAAATAATAGATAAAAGCTTAAAATAATTCATTTTAATAATGTTATTTTATTTTTTTGCTTCCAACTTTTTTAATCTTGATAATGCTTCAATGAAATAATAGTCTGCATATATTAAAGCCACATCAATTTCATGCCCTAAAGATTTTGCGCCTGTAGAATGTAATAAGAAAGAATCTGCTTTACCAACTGCAGAATATTTTTCTGAACCTAAAGATTTTAACATTTTTACACCTGCATTGAAGTATCTCTCTTGATCTGTTTTGTTATCAACAAAAGTGCTTAAATCCATTAAAGCAGAAGCTACGATAGCTGCTGCAGAAGCATCTTTTTCTTCTTTTGGATTATTTTGTACATCAAAATCCCAAGCAGGAACCATATCTTCTGGCAATAATGAGATGTATTTGTCGGCTAATTTTTGAGCAAAATTTAAAAACTTTTTATCTTTTGTTTCTTTATAAACCATAGTGTAGCCATAAACACCCCAAGCTTGCCCACGAGACCATCTGCTATCGTCTGCGAAACCTTGTTTTGTGTGTCTGTTTAATACGTTTCCGTTTATAGAATCGTATTCTAAAACATGCCAAGAAGTTAAATCTTTTCTAAAATGATTTTTCATGGTAGTTTCTGCATGTTTTACAGCAATATCATAGAACTTTTTATCTCCACCATTTTTTGCAGCCCAAAACAATAATTCTAAATTTAACATATTATCGATAATGGTAATGTGTTGTTTCCAACGTGGGTGCATTTTGTTAGACCAAGATCTAATTGTACCCACATTAGGGTTAAATCTTGATGCTAAAGATGCAGCAGAAGTTAGTAAAATATCTTTGTATTCTTTTTTGCCTCCAATTTCATAACCATTTCCATAAGCAGGAAACATCATAAAACCTATATCATGGTGTTCTGTAATGTTTTTAAAATCTTCGAAAACCTCTGTACGTTTTATGGCTTCATTTTTCCATCTTTCGTTTCCAGTAACATCATAAGCGTACCACAAAATCCCCGGATAAAAACCAGAAGTCCAAATTAACTTATCGTTAGTTACCTCTTTCCATTCTTTGTTGTTGGTATCTATTAACCT
The DNA here is from genome assembly GCA_030427865.1 of Bacteroidia bacterium. Classification (GTDB taxonomy): domain Bacteria; phylum Bacteroidota; class Bacteroidia; order Flavobacteriales; family Flavobacteriaceae; genus Polaribacter. The sequence continues at coordinate 1,640 of JAUICK010000044.1, forward strand.
TGGATGTTTGGTTAAATCTGTTAATTTAGGAACCGAAATTTCTAATTGATGTTCACAATCATCAATTTGTTTTTGTATGTTTATTGTAGTTTCGGTATTATGAACAGCAGCAACAAGAGCGGGTTTTTTAGATTGATTGCAATTTGCAAAACTTACCAAAAAAATTAGAAAAGATATTTTGAAACGCATTAGATATTGGTTTAAATTATAGTATAGTTTTTTATAATTAGAAATTTTAAATCTCATTTTTAAACAAATTTATAGATACTCTTGAGGATTTAAAGATGTGTAAGGGTTCAAATAAGGGTTGTTTTTTGGTCTTTTTACAAGATTATTAACTTCTTATACTTAAAAAGAGCAATATATCTGAAAAATATAAAGCTCTTTTTATGATAATAAAATTAAATATTATTAGTTAATTATTACTTTTTTGCTCGCAATAGCACCTTTTTTAGATGTTATTTTTAAGATATATAGCCCTTTAGAATAGTTTCTTATATCTATGGGTTGTACATTGTTATTTTTATAAATTACTTTACCAGTTACATCTATTAATTGTACATTTTTAATCTCTAAGTTTAATTTAGAAATATTTATAAAGTTATTTGTAGGGTTTGGATATACTGTAAAAGATTTTTTTAGAGTATTGTTTTCTTTAGTTGACAAAACTGAATCATCTACAGTGAAATCTAATTGATGTAAAGCAGTAAATTTTTGATTTGGTGTCCAAGCTGTTGATAAAACGAAACGATAATATCTATATGCTTTTGTTGTTGTTAAAGTAATTGGAAATTCTGTTCCAGCTCCACTATTGTTGCTAAACATTCCTACAGGATTACATAAATTATCCCAAGTACTATCATCATTACTTCCTTGAACAATCCATTTAGACTCATCTGGCGCTCCTTTATTAGAAGTAGCATTAACCAAAATATACCTAACTTCAGTCACTGCTATTGGGTTGTATTTATCAGCAACTTCAAACTTATAGCCTTCATTTATAGGCATTAAAACATTTTCTCCTAATCTTGGAGTTGATACATCTGCTGTAAATATATTTCCCCATCTTGTTGTGTTCGAAAAATTGCTTTCAGATACAGAAGCACTTGGTGTGTTAAAAATACCTGTTTGTCCTGAAGCACTTGTATTTAAAGCTGAAAAAGCTCCATTAGCTACATCTTGTCTTTCAGCATCAAATTTTACATCAGAAATGTAGAATGTTCCATGTTGTTTAACGTCTTTTTCATAAGCAGAATTATCTGTAACTATTTTAAATGCAACTGTTACAGAGCTACTTTTGTAAGCAGACAAATCTAATTCTCCAAAAACATAAGTTTGAGGTGAAACATCTGATGTAGCTATTGCACCAGTAATATTTGCTGTTTCGTTTGTCCAAGTTGCAGTAGCTGGTAAATTACCATGCGTATAATTTTCAGAAACCCAAATAGTAAGCGTTGCGCCACCACCTTTAACAAAACGTTGTTGAGTCCAAAAAGAAATTTTTGGTTTGTTTTCTGAAGATAAATCTTGATTAGTCATTAAAGCCCAAGCTTCAATTTCATGATTTGCTAATGTAGCATCCGCGCCACTTGTATTATTAAATGCAATTGTTCTTTGTTCTCTGGCAGTTCCATTAGGTATTCTATTT
>JAUICK010000045.1 GCA_030427865.1 Bacteroidia bacterium
AACAAAAAAGTAAAAACATAGCACAGCTTTTAAAGAAAAAGCAAAAACAAGCACAAGAAGCTGCTAAATTAAAACAGAAAAAAGAAGAGTTAGCGTACAAGAAAAATAAAATAGAGCTACCAGAAAGGGGGATAGAAACGATGTTTCGCGTAGCGATGCGTAATCATATAACATTAAGTGACATTGCCGATACAAAAGCTAATATTTTACTTTCGGTAAATGCAATTATTATTTCAATGACCTTGTCTACTTTAATTCCTAAGTTAGATAATCCGTCAAATCACTACCTAATTATTCCGACAATAATTTTTGTGATTTTTACAGTAATATCAATAGTCTTATCAGTTTTAGCAACCAGACCAAATGTTACTGAAGGAAAATTTACAAAAGAAGATGTAACCAATAAAAAAGTGAATTTATTATTCTTCGGAAATTTTCATCAAATGAAGTTGCCAGAATTTGAGTGGGCAATGAGTGAAATGATGCAAGACCGCGACTATTTGTATGGTTCACTAACTAAAGATTTGTACTTTTTAGGATTGGTTTTAAATAGAAAATATAAGTTATTACGAATTACCTATACAGTTTTTATGATTGGTATTTTGGTAAGTGTAATAGCTTTTGCTGTAGCCTTTAATATACAAGATAATGCTTCAAAAGTAGCGGAGTTAGTATCAGGATTGTTATAGACGATTATTTAAACTCTTGGATTAATTCATCAATAGTTATTGTTTTTTTAGCGTCAAAACTTTCTTGATAAATAACCTCTACGCGTAAAGCTTTTAATCCAGAAACTCCTTGTAGGTCTTCAACTTCTAATTTTTCTACTTTACCTAATAATTTTTTAGATTGAAGGTATTTAATGTATTTATTGTACTCATCAGCATCTTTATCTTGAGAATATACAATTGCTATTTTACCAGGAACAGTTAGTCGCTCTTCTGTTCCTTTTATATGAGCTTTGTCAATACGTTTTTTTATGATTTCGTAACGAATATTATAAGCGCCATCAACGTCAAACTGCTTTTCATCCATTCTAAATTTTATGGCTAATGGATTACTGTGAACTAAAATTAAAGAAGCAACTCTAAGCTTGTGTTCCATTTTTTCAGCAGCTTTTAAGGCAATGTTTTCCATTTCACACATTACTTGTAATTGCCATAACCTAAGGTTGTACAAGTATAGATCGTCGTATTTTTTCTCTTTTGTTAATGACTGTCCTATATACATGTTATACTCAACACCATCAGTTTTATAACGTTCAAAATAATGAGGGAACATTTGTTGTGCTTCTTCTTGTCTGGCATCAATAAAAGAAGCCAACTTATCGTTTAGTAAAGTAACACTGTCTTCATAGGCTTTACGTTTTTCGTATACTACTTGTAAATTAGGGTCTAAACGATTGATATATGATTCTACCAAGGAACTTAAGTCATTATTAACCATTTTTATATGATTAAAGACAGGGTAGATTTCGCGTTTCAAAAAGTCTAAAATGGCTATTTCATCACCAGCTTTCAATCCTTTTTTTACTTCAGATAAATATTCTTCAACTCTAAATCTTAATTCTTTATAAATTGGTAGGCTTTCAACTTTGCAGGCTTCTAACAAAACAGAAATAGCTAAAGAAAGTTGAGTATTTAAATCTTCTTTAATTGCATTATTCCTTGAAGTAGATGAATCTTTAATATCTGATTGACCATAAAAAGGATGGACGTCAGGGAAAATAATATCTTCAATTTTAACATTTTCCTTGGCTTCATATGACTCTCTATGGAATCTTTCGGCAGCCTCATAAAAACGCCATTTTACCGTTGGATGAATTGAGGTATAGTTTTCTTGAATTGTAGCTTCAAGTATGTTTTGATGTTCTTCTGAGAAACGATCAACCGCTATTTTAAACAACGGAATTAAGTTTTGTAGTTTATTTTGATTAATCGAGTTTAGCTCAAAAGGTCTTGGTGAAGCAAGCTCAATAATGGCTAAGCTGTTTTTAGCTGAAGCTAGTATAGGTACTAAAATAATACTACCAATATTTCTGTTTTTTAATCGCTGGTAAAAGTTTTTGTTTTCAGTTTTTTTACCATACTTTTCTACATCAGAAATAGCAAGAGTCTCGTTGTTTATGAAGAGTTTTTCTAAAAGATAATTACAGAAAATACAATCGCAAGAAACATCTTTTTCATAGTTTAAAACTAGACTTTCTTGTTTGTTAATATGCGAAGAAGAAAAATTGTTAGAGTCTGTTTCAAAAATGGAAAACCCTAAAGACAAGTCATTTATTCCAAAGAATCTACGAAATATTTCTTGTAGCGTATGAACTAAGTCATCATCTTTTTTTATGAGACTAGTTCTTATTTCCGAAATCATTTCATCGGTTGTAACATCGAATAAGTTCATGATTCCGAAGCCCTTAAAAATATAGGATTCAGGAGGGAATTTTTCTTTCCAAACGTCAATATCGTCAAAGTTGTCAAGTAAAAACTTAATGTCTTCTTCAGTTATTTTTGGAGCATTTTCGGTTGGATAAATCTTCATAAAGTCAGCATTAAATGCTGCCCGATATTTTTTTAGTGTGTTGGTTGTTTTATCTGGAATATCAAAATAAAAGGGACGTTTTATATCGATAGAGTAGTTGTACACGTCAGTTAAAATGATACTACAGGCATATTTATACATCAAATCACTCTCAAAATGACGAACTTTTAATTCGTAGTCATCTCCAGCATTTTGTAAAATTTTTTCAAAACGGCTAGTGAACTTAAAAGATGTAAAAGTAAACGGAATACTAACCGCTTTAATTTCATTTTCTAATAGTAATTCAGGAAATAATGGTTCTAGTAGTAACTCAATAGTATCCTTGTGTTTTTCTAATAAAGATTCATCAGAAAAACCATCAATCAACTCAGGAGCTTTTTTTGCTTCTCGAACTATATTTATTGAAGATTGATGATATGGATGTTCTTTAAACTCTTCACCCGCATATTTTTGAAATAAAGCAACAATCTTTTCAAAACTTATTTTAAGTTTAAAAGGGAGGTCTATATTCTGAATATCTCTAGTTCGTCTTATGTTCATAAAGCAAGAAAATGAATCTATACAAATTTACGAAATTGCTAACTAAATAGTCGTTTTTAGTTGTACTCCCTTTCAAAAAATCAAGAATAATCTTTACGTTTTGTTTAAAAATTAAAATCTGAAATTATAATCTCGAATTTTACCTTTTTTTCCTAGGCT
>JAUICK010000024.1 GCA_030427865.1 Bacteroidia bacterium
TACTCTATCACGAAGATTAATGTCTGCATTTTCACCATCTACTGTGCTTCCAGAAATTTGATCATCACAAAGCTCAAAATCTGAGGGGGTAAAGGCTTGGGGAACGGGTTTGATTTGGAGATAAATTTGACCAAGTCCGGAACAATCGTTGTTAGATTTACTTATTAATTTGTAGAAAATAGGAAATCTATTTTTAGTAGTATTTGGAATGTTTTTGTTTCGATATTGAGAAATATTTTGCGTTTGTTGAATTTCATTAATAGATTGTGTTCTTTCTTGTTCTGTTTCATAAAACTCTATTTTTATATCTGGGTCAGAAGAAATTTGACTTGGAGCAATGCTGAAATCAAAATAAGTAATTCCGTCTGTATCTGAATTTGCAGCAGTATCATTTCCATCAGCATCTAAAAAATCATCACAAGAAACAAAGGTTTCTTCATAAGGTTCGTTTGGGGTGTAACTTACGGTTAAATTAATTTTAACAATAGTAAAACAATTAAATTCTGAAATTATTCTTACCCAAGCTTCTCCGGTTGTATGAACAAAATAACTGGTTTTATCTGGAACTTGAGAAGTACCAGCTATTGCATCTGCTTCTGTTGCAAAGTACTTAAAAGTATTTTTTGGATTGTCAGAAATATTAGATTCTACTAAAGTTAAATTAAAAGTAGTTTGTTTATCTGGGTCTGAATCGCATTGTTTTAAAGCTGTAGGGTTTTCTTTAGGAATTGGTAGTGGATTAACTCTAAGGGTTATAGCATTCGACTCTTGGTCTGTACAAGCATTTCCTGTTCTGCTTAGTAGTACTCTGTATCTGAAATTATTGTAGTTTAGTGGAATATTGGAAATTTTTAGGCTTGTTGAGTTTACTCCATTGTAAGTAGCATTGTTAGAAATATTATTCCATGTTGTATTGTCTGTAGATATTTGCCATTGAAAGCTATCAGCAGTAGAATCTATAGTAATTATTCCTGCTGAATTTTGACAAAAAGCAACGTCTTTAAATGGGGTGTTTAACGAAATTGGTGCATTGTTTATGTAATCTAAATTTGGGTTTGTATAACCATCAGTTCCACTTATTACTTTTCCGTTTGTATTAACTTGTAGGGGTAATCCGCCTAAAAAACCATCATTATTGGTATCTTTAAAACCAGCTTCTGTTACATCATTACAAGCATCATTATCTGCATCTAATTCAAGAAAATTAAAAATGTTATCATTGTCAGTGTCGGCTATGGCATAATTGATAGATAATGTTTTATTATCTGGTGTTGTTTCTAGATTATCTACCAAACCATTACTGCCAATAGTAGTAGTAGCATTGTCTATCATGCCATCAAAATTAGCATCATTTAAGTTATGATTGGCTTCTTCTAAATCATAAATTCCATCATTATCAGCATCTAAGTCAATATAATTAGGCACTCCATCTCCATCTGTATCATTGTTAGTTTCGTTAAAATCTGGAATTCCATCATTATCAGCATCTAAGTCGAACATATCTTCAACTCCATCACCATCAGAATCTCTAAAAAAACAAGTAAGTATAATGTTTCCGCTAAAAGTAGAAGTTGTAGTTATGCCAACTGATTGATGTTTAAAATCGATTTGATTTATTTGATTTGCAATAAATTCGAAAGAACTAGCAGCACCTGTTGTATTGCCTGCATATTTAAAATGAATTTCTGAGGTAGAGATCTTGGTAACACCTGTTTCAAACACACCATCAAAATTGGTATCTACAAGTAATTGATTGTCTGGATCTAAAAGTGTAATGTTTTTATTGTTTGGGCCAATTTTTAAGATAAAAAACTCGCCATCAGAAATGGTATGATTTACAGATTTATTCTGAGTGAATTTAAAATTTACATTTTGAGTAAATTTTAATTCGTATTTTAATTTTGAATCTGTTGCAGGATTAATAACACTATTAAAGTTTCCGTTATTTTGCCCTGTAAAAGCATTTGATGTTTCTGTTTCTGTGTATGTACTTGTTATGATTGATGTATTTGTAGAATTGTCTTGAAAAACAATTGATGGATTAGTAATGTCTGCAATATTTAAAGTAGCATTTCCTATAGATTCATCGCAATTTAAAATACCATCATTGTCTATATCTGAATCTAAGTTATCAATAATTGTATCTCCATCATAATCATCAGGGCAAATGCTTACTGGTACTTCTACAGATTCGAAAGTTGCTCCAGAACAGGTAATTTTTCCAATTAATTGATATTTCCCAGGCTTTGTTGGTTTAAAACTTGAATTAGTATTTCCAGTTGGTACAAACCCACCTCCCAATTCATCATCGTAAAACCATTCGAATTCATCGAAAAGCTCTGTATTTGCAGCTTCTAAAGTAACATTTGGAATACAATTACCCAAGGCAGAAACAGTAGCATTAAAATTTATTTCTGGAGATGATGGAAAACCTGAATAAAAACTTCCAGAAGTAGCAGCACCATTTTGATTAAAGTAAGCACAATATAACTCACCAGTACTATCAATAGAAATATTCCCAGTTAAGTTAGTTACCTTATATGTAACATAGTTTGTATTTCCATCTACATCAAAAGGGCCAGAGGTAGAAAAATTAGCTATGGGTTGAGAATTTATGTTTACAGTGGCATTTTTATTGGTTACGATGGTAATTCCGCCTGTAAATGTTACAGCTCCAATGCTTTCTATATTGGGAATATTGTCTACTTTACCTCGGTTTTCGCAACTTAAAGGAGGGACAAAAAATAAACCTTGATTGGCTTCACTAGTATTAGCGCCAATACCTTGATATGCGAAAGTAGGTTTAGTAGTTACTACATACATATTACCATTAGCATTGTATAGATCTCCTTCAATAAGAGTGTACTCACCTTTGCTAAGTGTGGCAACAGATGTACCACCATTAACACTAACAGTAGTATTATCTTCATGGGCTACAATTAATACATTCTCCCAACCATTAGATCCATCTCCTTTTACAAAGATGTATTCGCTTCCAATTTTATCTGCACCAACAATTTGATCAATACCGTAATCTCTTCCTCCACCATTATGAAAACTTCCATTTGCAGAACCAGTATTAACTACAACTGGTTTGTCTGAACTTATTAGAGTACCTATTAAACCATCTCTATTAATTGAGTTTTCTGCTGCATTTGTAGCAACAATATAGCTTTCGCCTTCATTTAGGTTTATAGCTATGGGTAAAGTACCAGAATAATTTTTAATTTGAATTCCTGTAGGTAGATTATCAAAATTAACAGATGTATTATTTTCTGTAGCCATTACAGAAATAAAATTTAAATAGTTGGTTTGTGGGTTTTCATTATTATACATACCAGCTCTAAAAGTTGTTCCTAATGCAGATAATCCTTTACTTACTAAAGCACCTGCTTGTGCTCCATTACCTGCAATAACTCTTATTGAGACATAGATAACATCATCTGCCTCAATAATGTACCCTTTATTATTTGTCACCAAACTTGTGTTGTCTGATTTTATAAATAATTGGCTATCTTCAAAACCATCATTATCATCATCGCCACCATCATCAATAAAAATTTCTTGAGGAGTTGTACTTGATACGAAACCTGTTATATTTGCTGATGTATTTCCTATTTGTTTAATTGTAAAACTTACATTTTGATTGCTTGGAGTAGAAATATAAAAAAACTGATTTTCTGCATTTGCATTTCCAGATCCTGCATATGTTAAAGGCGGTATATAATGTTTTTTGCTAAGTTGAGCATAAATATTTTGTAAACTAAAAAGAAGTAGTAAAGTTATTGTTAAAGAATGTAATTTTAATCTAATCATTGAATATTTAAAAGGTGATTTTGTTTTTAAACAGAAATAAATATTAAATTTTTAATAAAGTTTAAAAATTATTAGACTCTTTGTAACAAAAATGGTTTAATTGCTACATATATTTAAACTTGATTTTGTTTTAATTCAAAAAAAATAACGAAATTGCTTGTCTAAAATTGTTCAACTTTAAAAACACAAAATAACTATGTCTAATGATTTTGATTTATTAGAAACAAATTCTAACCAAAAAAGTGAAAAGGTAGATGTAAACTGGGGAAAAGCTATAGATACTATGAAATCTAAGCTAGCTCAAGAAGATGACCCAGAGTCTCGCCAAAAAATATTAAATGCTACTTTAGATGATGTAGTGCACATGGCAGAAAAAGACAGAACTACTCTTTTAGATGCTATAAAAGATTTAACCGATTATCAAGATGAAGTCGGTATTAAATTCGAGAGCTTTTCTGCTTTAAACGCAGAAGAACAAAAAGTAATAGATGATGCTCAAAAAGCATTAGAAAGAGCAAAAATTGAATTAGAAGATGCAGAAAAGAAACCAGATACTTGGTGGAATAACCTATGGGGTAGAAAATCTAAAATTAAAAAAGCTCAAGAAAACTTAGCAGAAAAAGAAAAAATACGTGCAGGAGCAGATAATAAAGCGAAAGCAATGTTTCAAACGCGTATAGAAAGTGCAGATATTCAAACCTTGTTAGACGAACTTTCTTTTAAATCTCAAGCAGCTGTTACCCGTTTAAAAAACAGAGAAGTAGAGATTAAAGAAGTAGAGGAAAAGTTAAAAGATGCTATTGTAGAGGCTTCTAAAAATCATACCAAAGCTTTAGAAAAGAAGAAAGAAGTAGAAGCAAAGTTAGAAGAACAATATGCCTTATTAAAACAAGCACGTCAAGAATTAGATGAAATTGCAGACAAACAATCTACAGCATATTCAGAAGCCATAGGCAAAGTAACTTCTATCGAGCAAAAAGTAGAAGAATTAGAAGGTCTTAAAAATGCGTACACAACTTTAGCAGCAAGTAAAGATAGTTTTGTACACAAACACAATTTAACAATAAAAGTATTAACTTCTTTACGTTCTAACTTACAGACTCACAGAGCAAAATTAAAGAGTGATACAGAAGAAAGATTAAAGTATTATGATGGTTATGTTGTGGCTTTAAAAGCAAGAACAGACCAAGAATTTGCAGCAATTTTAGAGCATTTAGGTGTAAAAACTGATGAACATATTGGAGAAACTTTAGCTTCTATGCATTCTGCAAGTGCAAGAGCTCGTCAAGAAATGATGGATAACATTCCAGTTCACGAAAAAGTGATGAAAGGTGTGTATAGCACGTATGCAGAGGCTTTACAAGAAATTCGTGAAAAAGATATCGACATTCAAAAGAACTTTGCAGATAGATATGGTATTGATATGAAAGAGATTTTTGAAGATTATTATAAGGCAGATGCAAATGCACCTAAAGGAGATGATGCTCCAGATGAAAAACCAAAAGCAGATACTTCTAACGACGATATGTTATCATAATGAAGTACGTAGTATGCCAGTATTCAGTTTGCAGTCAGTTTCTGACTGTGAACTGCTAACTGTAAACTGCTAACTGTAAACTGCCACTGAAAATGATTACCACTCCTTTAGATTCAGCTGAATTAGATTCAAAAGAACAATACATTTTTTACCATAAAATGGTCGACTTTGTATTGAAAGAACTTATTGTTAGAGTACAACAAGAACAATTATGTAATCACCAAGAACTACTCATCTTTAAACAATATTCAGATTTATTATTGTATTCTATTGATGCAATGCGTATCAAATATATGTATGATGATGAAGACAATATGAAAGTCGATTTAACCGATTCTGGTTTTCCTAATTATTTAGAATTCAGGTATTTATTTAACGATTTAGAGTTGAGAAATCAATATTTAGATAAGTTAACAGATACACAAACACTTAAAAAAGAGTTCTTAGATACACTCTTAAAAAGAAAGCAACCTATTAAAAGAGATCGTTTGTTTCAAGCATCATCTATTGTGTATTATAAATCAGTAAATCAGAAATATATCTTCAATAAATTTGTACAAGGTAAAATTATTGATGCTCCAAAAAATAGCAATGGAGAGCATTTAACCAGTTGGAGTTTTTATGACGTAAGTACAAACAGACCCTATATTTGTTACATGTACTTTAATTATGAAGGTAAACGAATAATGGACCAAAAAGAAAAACTGTACCAAGTTTTAAAAGAAAGTGCAGATCGAGAAATGTCTTTAGACACTATGGCATATCATATTGACAGAAAATTACCAGAAATTGAACCCAAACACATTAAAAGAATAGATTTAGGACCTTTTCATAATGTTTTTGCAAAAGATGAAAACGAAATTACCCACGCAATTTTAGCAGGAATTGCAAAAAAAGAAATTCCTATAGAATCTTATGCGTTTTCAATGAAAATTGATGAAGTTTTTTCTGGAGATACTTTTACAGAAGGAGGATTTTTCTATAAACAAACAATGCAAAAGTGGAGTGAAGTTATTAAGCAAAAATACATATTTGCTCCACATAGAATTATTCAATTATTGCACAATCAAGTACCAAGAACATTAGATAAATTGGCAAAACAACCGATTCAAATGTCGGATTTAAAAAGTTGATAAAATAGAAAGAAACCTCAAAGGTTTTTAAAACCTTTGAGGTTTAGAAAATACAAAAATTAATTGACTTTCCCCTTTCGGGAAATGTCTGAAAAGATATAGGGGCTTATGGAACACAACTCAACTTTCCCAATAAAACAAAACGAATTAGATATGCTTCGTGATGAAGCTTCAGGTTATTTAAAATCTGTACAATGGGAACAAAGTAATAGAGCAAAAAATAAAGAAAAAGACACCAAAAACGAATCCATTTTATTGTATTTGTCGAGAGCTAATAATGGAAGTAATGTAGAAATAACGTCGGTTTCTAAAACAATTTTGGCTTTAAAAAAGAGATTGTTACCAGATTCTATTGCCATTCCTGTGTATTTAAATCAAACTTTATATGCAGTTCAAGAAGGATTAACGTTAGGAATTTGGATCAAAGACAATTATTATGATGCTTCAGGTTTATCGTCTTTAAACGAACGTAAATCAGCATTAGATTCTCAAGGAAAACGTGAGTTTGAAAGTAAAATGCAAACCGCAACTGCTTTTCAGTTATTTGCAACATCCTATAAAATTTTACACGATTTAAAGCCTCACGCTTCTGATGATTTATCCGTAATGAAACAAAAATTTGCTGGTATTCCAGAAGTTTCTTTATTATCACCTTTAAAAGGAATTGCATGCACTTTGTTTTATTATGATAAATATTTAGGGCATCCAGAAATTATAAAATCAGACAAAGATGTCATCGATTTTACGGTTGTTTTTTATGAAGCCTTATTGGACGAAATACAACTAAGAAAAAGCAGTTTAGAATACACAGAAACCATTTTAGACAGAACCTACAAATTAGAAAATTCTGATTTTGCGGTCTCTGGTTGGGAAAATGTTTTTTCTGGAACTGCTAAAAGTGTGGAGTTCAATAAAATTCAGTTTGAGCAAATTGTAGGAAATAAAGATGCCAAACATTTTGCACGAAGATTAACAGAAAGAATGTTGAGCTACGATTTTGATGCGCAAAAAAATCCGTTTCAAGAATTAGGCGGATTTATGCCTGTTTTTATGGGATATGGAATTCCAGGAACAGGAAAATCGATGTTAATAGCAGCCATTGCCACACGTTTAAAAGAACATTGCGATCATTTAGACATTCCGTTTTTGTTTCATCCAATGCCAGATACATTAATTTCTACGTTTCAAGGAGGAAGTGCAGAAAAAATGGTAGAGTGGATGAAGCCAATGCAAGATCCAACAAGATTGATTTTTGCACCCATAGATGATGCAGAAAATAATTTACAAGAAAGAACTGCACAAGGCGTTTCTGCGGGTGTGAAAGAAGTTATTGGAGTTTTCTTGCGTTATACAGAAGGTGCTTATGCTGTAAACTACGGAAATTCATCCATAGGATTGTTTACAAACCTTCCAGAAATGTTAGATAAAGCAGTTATTTCTCGTGTGCAAGGTCGTTTTAAAATTGATGGAGCAAGAACAGAAAACGATTTTTTAGATCAAGATTATATTTGGTGGAAAAAGTTTGAAAAAACAATGCCCGATTTTGTGAATATGCAAAATCCGTCGAATTATGAGTTTTTAAAAGATCAAGGTTTGGCAAAAAGTATGGGCGATATTTTGAGCGCTGTAGAAAAACCATCAGAAGAACGGGTTTTAGAAGCCTATGATAGAGCAGAAAGAAATCATAAATCGAATGAACATTTATTCTTTGCCATTTTATATAAAGAAATTCAGAAGATTTTTCCATTTTTTTCATCAAGAGATGTGCGTAACATTCAGTCTGCAATTTCTTTACGATTAACAGATTTTGATTTAGAACAAGATTGGTTTGAAAATCCTGAAATTTATTTCAAAAAAGATTATGAAACCAAGTTTAATATGTTGCAAGAACTGATGAAAGCCAATATGAAAGGATTGGATTTTTCAGAAATTAGAAGACAAGAAGTGGTGCGTTATTTAGACAATGTGGCAACCATAGCAGATACCGATTTTAAACGTAAAGTAGACGCAAGAGTCAATCAAATGAACATCGATTTAGAAGCGAGAAAACAGTTTAAAAATGAGTAATCGTATTAAAAATGTATCCTCAAAAGTAATTTCCAATTTCTGGGCAAAATTAGAACAAGTCAGTTTCGATTTTGTTTTTAAAAATGGAAAAACTGAACGACTAACGCACGAAGTCTATGGAAAAAATGATGGAGTAGCAGTGTTGCTGTACAATCCATCAACAAAAAATGTAATTCTTTCGAAACAGTTTCGAATTCCGATGTATGTTGCTGGAGTAAAAAACGGGTTTTCAATTGAAGTTGTAGGTGGAGCCATAGACCCAAGTGAATCTCCAGAAACTTCAGTAATTAGAGAAACCAAAGAAGAGGTTGGGTACAATATCAATCAACTACAAAAAGTTGCGACTATATTTCTATCACCAGGTTTAATGAAAGAACAAGTGCACTTGTATGTTGCAGCGTATAAAGACGAAGATAAAATTGAAAAAGGTGGAGGTTTAGCTTCTGAAAGCGAAGAAATTGAAGTCTTAGAAACTAATTTTTCAGATGCTTTACAAATGATAGAAAACGAAGAAATTATCGATGCAAGAACCATTATGTTGTTGCAATATCTACAGATTCATAAATTAATATAACAAAACTGTCATTCCTGCTCAGGCAGGAATCTATGAATAGTAAAAAAGTAAATGGATAAACTCATAAAAGCAAATTTATACAGAAGCGAATCAATTTCTATTAGCGGAAAATTGGTAGAACGTTATAATAAGTGCTTATTAAAATTAGGATTTACCAAAACCAAACTCAAAAAATTTACTATTGATGGTTTAGGCTGGAGTCCGGAAATTGCAGAAGAAAAAGGAGAAAAATTCTATTTAAATAATGGTGAAGCAAACACACACGCCATTATTATTACTCCCAAACAAAAGGGGTTGCCTGTGTATAATCCTTTTCATTCTTTTGATTCAGAATTAATGAAATCGGTGTTTAAAAAGCACGAAAAAACCATTAACGATATCACAAGAGATTCTGCTATTTGTATCGATTTTGATCAAAAAATAGATGTGTTTTATGAGCCCTTAGATGTGTTAAGGTATAAAGACATCGTTATTAAATTTCATTTGATTGATAACTTAAACAAAGCAAAAAAGGAGCAATTAAAGTTGATAGAAACGTTTAATTACGAAAACAATTTTATTGATGAAAAAGTCCATCAACAGTTGTTGGCATCCGCAAAAAAATATGGAGATTTAAGAACAAGAAATCTTACTTTAGAAGATATTGTTTTTACAACTGAATCTTTTTACACCAAAGCTTTTGGAGGCATTTACTTATTAAGAGATTTAGCAATTCCTGTTTTAATTTTTGAAGACGAAGAAGCTTACAAAGAGGCTATTAATGATACCACTTATGATGTGTTAATGTATCATATTTCGCATTCAGAAATGATTGAAAAGCTAATTAGTTATAACGTCATTGAATTAGAGTTAGAAGAAGACAACACCAAGAAAAGGTATCAGAGAATTCAGAAATTTATTTTTTCATCCTATTTAAAAGAAATTAGGCACCCTATTAAAGAAATCTTACAAGATGGAATTTTATTCAAGAGTTATTTGAATAAGATGGATATTTCTTCGAGAAAAAAAATAATGAGTTTAGAGCGTTTTTTAGACAAAAAGAAAGTTTCGAAAAGCATAGAACCCAAAGAAATTATAGCAGAAGAAATCTATATTGCGTTGCACAAACCACATTCTTCGTTAAAACCAAATGACCAAGATTTAATTTGGAGTTTGTTGGTAAACATTGCACCCAAAGACGTGTTGTTTTTATACTGGTATGATAAAGAGCAATTTTATGAGAGTTTTAAAAACTACGATGATTCATTACAAGATTGGGTAATAGATACAATTTTGAGCGGCTTCTAAGCTTCTTGATGTTAGAAGAATGAAATTTGAAGCTTTTGATTATTAGAAAATTGTATATTTATAAAAATGAAACTAAATCCTGCAAGGTTTCAAAAACCTTGTAGGTATAAATAAGATAAGAATATACATACAAGGTCTTAAAGACCTCGCATGAAAACAAAAAGATATGACATTAGAATTAATAGCATTTATCGCAGCAATAGTATTTGGAGTAATCTTGTATTGGAGAGAAGCTCAAGGAAATAAAATCTATCGTTTTTTTAATAAAATAATGAATTCGAAAGAGTTACAGATGAAACCTACTGATAAAAAAGGTTTTGTTTTTCAACAAAATTTTATTTTACGACTGGTGTTCATCACATCTTTTTTTCTGATTCTAATTTTAATTACTCAGTTTTTAATACCTATAAATTACACCTCTATTTCTTTATTCGCTTCAATGATATTCGGAACAATCTTAGGAACCTATTTAGCAGGATTTATTTTTAAATCCACAGAAGTAATTGAAGAACAAACAGAATCTATAGAAGATAAATTTCAAGAAGTTATCGAAAAAGGAAAAGATTTTATTGAAGAAATTAAAACTAAAGAAGAAGTTGAAGTTAAAAAAGAAGCACCAAAACCAGATGAAAAAAGTGCAAGAGAACGCTTAAAAGATAAAGGCCTTTTATAGGGGCAGTCATTCCTGCGAAAGCAGAAATCGCATTCTGAAAAGATAAATTCGTGAATTCTTGGTAAAATACTAAAACAAATGATCAAAAAATATTGGAATAAAGGCGCAAAACAAAAGAAGATTGTAATCTTTTTAAGTATCATTTTAATTGGGTTACTATTCTTTTTACGTGATGATTATCAACCTGCATTATTGTTTGTTAGAAAATTTATTTTCATCATTTTATTGTGTTTTACCGTTTTGTTTTTCGGATTAAAAAATTTCAGAAAATCAGCAAGTACAGGCAAAAGAATCAGAATTTTAGTCTTTCTATTCGCTTTTTTCGGAATCTTATATTACGTAGGTTGGAATTTAAAATTCTACGATTATATGAAAACTTATAACGTTTTTAACGATTTAAATAAAATCGAAATTCAAGAATTACCATTAACCCAAAACGAACGAATTCAGCCGCTAAGAAATATTTTTTCAATGGCAAACGAATCTGTGGGAGAAACCAAAGACGTTTCCTTACCTCATTTGGTTAGAGTAGATGGTAACAATCAATGGACAATGGCAATTCAGCCCACAGAAAAATACTATTGGCAAGGATTAAAAGACAACACAGAAGAGGTGTTTTCAGTATCCAGTACCACACCATTTCCTCGTTTTTCGAGCGAAAATAGAATTCCGGTTACATTCTCAATAGGAGAATCATTAAAGTTTAGTAGAAACACGTATAACGCTGTTGTTCAGCGTTTAAACCCTTGGATGTTATTTAATTACGAACCCAGTGATACCTATTATATGAAAAATGATAAAGGTGCGTGGGTACAAGTGGTGAGTTTAATAAAATGGAGAGGTTTCTTTTTTCCATACCCAACTTTTGGCGGAGTTATGGTCATAGAAAACGGAGAACATACTTTTAAAGATTATTTAGAGAGAATCACCATAGGGAAAGGAACTTTTATCGCTCCAGAAGAAATGAAAAATCACCAATACTTAACCAAGCAAAATACCTTGGCAGAAAAAGTATCTCGTTTGCAAGCAGAAAGTTTAAAATTTTTAGCAGGTTTTTCAGACCCTTTACCTTGGAATATGAAAACCGCAGTTAAAATTCCAGATTTACCAGACGATCAAAATCAGCAACCATTTGTAACAGATTTCGATTTTTCAGACACAAAAGTAGCTGCTTACAGTGGTTTGTATCATTGGTTTGGTTTAGAACCCGTTGGCGATGAAAGAACCAGTTTAACCTTTAGTGTGTTTATTCCTGCAGATGGTTCAGATGCCTTGTATTATTACGATCATGCTTCTAAAAAACAAGGATATGCAGGTGTTTCTGCAATGCCTTTAAAAGTGATAGAATCTCGTAAAGAATATGATTGGTCTGTAAATAAACCTGTAGAATTTAGGCCTTATATTAAAAATATTGCAGGCAGAAAACGTATGTTTTTCTTAAGCACCATTTCTGCGATTAAAAAAGAAAATGCACAGTTCGATGGTTCCGCTACGCCAGATTTAGCTTTAATTGATAGCGAATATAGAGATGTGGTTTGGATAGATGCTAAAAGACCAAGTACTTGGAACGAAGAAGTGTATAAACAACTCAATGAAGCTTGGAGAGCTAGCGAAAATCAGAACATTTATTTCGAAAAAGAGAAAAGTATTTTAGAAACCAATCGTCAGATTTTAGATTCTATCAAGCTCATATCTAAACAAGCCAAAGACATCAAAGAAATTCAACGATTGCAAAAGCAAATCGATTCTATTAAGATGAATCAGTAACTTTTTTTTGAAGCTATTTCCAGCTTTCACTACTCGCTTTTTTCGTACCTCAAAAGAGCTCAAACAGGTCGTTTAATCTGGGCTAGACTTGTTTGCTGGCTTTTAGCAGTTTAGATATTTTTAATTTTTCGTTAGCCGCCACACGTTGTTCTAGTGTTTCTACTTCTGTGAAATTTCTCTTTGATGCCATAGTCTAATTTATATTTGTTGTTAATAATTCTTTATTTATCTATTCCTAAAAAGTATTACTTTATTTCTGTAACTTGTTTATAGATTCCTAACATTTTATTTGCACTTCCTAGTTGTTTATTATTAGTTCCTAAAAGTTGTTTTTGTATTCCTACGAAACATTTTTATATTCCTACAGTGTAATGATGAGAAAAGTATTTGTTATAAATATAAAATCAAAGATATTATTTATAATTTCAGTTGATTATTTAGATTTGGCATTTGTTGTTGCCATAGATTATAATAATGTCCTTTTTTGGCGTATAATTCTTTATGATTGCCTTGTTCTAAAACTTTTCCTTTTTCTAAAACTACAATTTCATCTGCATTAAATACGGTACTTAATCTATGAGCAATAATGATAATCGTTTTATTGTCCTGTCGTAATCTTTCCACGGCTTTTTGAATGTAATTTTCTGAAGTACTATCTAATGATGAAGTGGCTTCATCTAACACTAATACTTCAGGTTTTTTATATAAAGCTCTAGCAATCGCAATTCGTTGTTTTTGCCCTCCAGAGAGTGTTGCTCCATTTTCTCCTATATAGGTGTTAAAACCGTTTGGTAAACTTTCAATAAATTCCAATATACCAATAGACTTACAAATATCAATAATCAATTCCATATTTGGAGCAAAATCTCCAACAGCAATATTATCAATTACATTTCCTGCAAATAAATCTATTTTTTGAGGTACAACACTTACTAATTCTCGCAAACTTTCGTGCTGAATATATTTTAAATCTAAATTGCCAATAGTAATTCTCCCTTTTTGTATTGGATATAAATTCTGTAATAAAGAAATTAAGGTAGATTTCCCTGAACCACTTCCGCCAACAATAGCAGTAATATTTCCTTTTTTAATTTTTAAGTTAAAGTCTGTAAACACTTGTACTCTTGTCCCATATCTAAAAGCAACATTTTTAAATTCGATATCATCAATTTTTTCTTTTTTAAGAACTACTTTTTCGGTATTTTCTTCTCTTTCTAAGTCCATAATTTCAAACATACGGTCTGCAGCAATTAACGCATTTTGTATTTGTTTGTTTGCGCCAATTAAACTGGCTACAGGATTCATAAAATAACCAATAATTGCATAAAAAGATAATAATTCTCCCGGTGTAATTTCTCGTTCAATTACAAAATATGAACCACTCCATAAAAGGATGATTGTAAATAATTGTGCTATAAAGCTTGTGGAAGTACCTGAAAAAACTGAATTCAAAGCCGATTTATAACCAATGTGTAACAAATTTATAAAACGTGTTTCAGTTTTAATATTGGCAAAACTTTCTAAACCAAAACGTTTTATAGTTCCTACTGAATTCAAAGATTCTACTAATTGACTTTTTAGTTCTGCTGAACGCTCCATTATTTTACGCTCTGTTTTTTTGTTGAGTTTATTTATGATTAAATACACCACTAAATACAAAGGAATAATAAACAACATAATTAAAGCCAATTTCCAGTAATATAGAAACATAATGCCAAAAGAGAAAAACAAAATAAGTATGTTTACGGTTAAACTTAAAGATACATCATTAATAAAGGCTCTAATTTTAACGGCATCATTAACACGAGAAATAATTTCGCCTACTCGCATCGTATCAAAAAACTGCTGTGGCAGTTTTAATAAATGTTTGTAATACCCAAGAATTAAACGAGCATCTATTTGTTGTCCGCTTTTAATTAATAAAACATTTTTAAAAGCACCTATTATAATTTGTAATACTAAAAGTAGAAGCATTATAATGCTTAACAAATTTAAAAGTTTGGTATTGCCACCTACTAAAACATAATCTGTTATTTTTTGAATATAAACGGAGGTGGAAAAGCCTAATAAGGTATAAATAACAGCCCCAACCAAAGCCTGTAAGAGAAAAAATTTATGAGGTTTTAGTAAAAACCAAAAACGTTTTAAAATCGATATTTTTTCATTCGTAGGTATAAATTCTTCTTTGGGCAAAAGTAATACTAAAACACCTGTCCACTCTTTTAAAAATGCTGAATGCTTTTTTTTATGGATTTTACCATCTGCTGGATCCATAATTTTAATATAGGTTTTGGTAACTTCATAGATAACCACATAATGATGCAATTGTTTTTTTACAATAATATGTGCAATGGCTGGTTTTGGGATTTTAAAAAGACTGTCTACTTCTCCATGTACACCTTTGGCTTCAAAGCTTAGTTTTTCTGAAGCTTCAATAAGACCTAAAATATTTGTCCCTTTTTTATCTGTGCCTGCGTATTGTCTGATGCGAGAGATTGGTAATTGTAAGTTATAATATGCGGATATAGATGCTAAACAGGCTGCGCCACAGTCAGTTGTATCGTGCTGTTTAATAGTGATTTTTGCCATAGTGAAAGTATTATATGACAAAAAAAAGTTATTGGGTGCAATTTTATTACATTATTGAAATCTTTCTTTTAAAAATAGTTGCCAACATAAAAAATGATAAGGTTAATTAAATTAATAAGTGTGTGCATAATTATAGAAAAAACAAGACCAAACTTCAACCTAATAAAAGCTAAACTTAGACCACTAAAAATTTTTGGCATAAAAAACAAAGGCAAAATAATAATATTTATTATTGAAAAATCAAATTTGTAGTTAATAATATGACCGATACCAAATAATATAGAGCTAAAATACACTATAAAACCAAAATACTTATTATATAAGTTTCTAATTAAGTCAAACCTTTCTTTTATAAGAATACTAAATAGTAAGATAAAAAGAATACTATATAAATTTGGGTATAAAAATACTAAGGGTATTAGGAATACAAAAAAGTAAAGTTTCTTTGGTCTGAGAATAAGCCTAAAAAACACCTCTTCCAAAATAGGCGCAAATAACAATGCTTTAAAAAAGTAGCTAATAGGTAAGGTTGTTGAATACTTTTTATTGATTACAAAATATTTCGTTCCTTCAAAACTATATGTAACTATAAAAGAAAAAAGATTATATAAAATTAAAAAAAAAAAGCATAAAAAAAGAATAAACGATACTCTTTATTTATACTTTGATAATTTTTAGGTTTCTTTAAAAAGCTTAAAAAATCTTTAATTAATAACACTTTTTAATTGTTTGAAATTTGTTGTATTAACAAACATAGCTGTTATCGCTGGCTTGTAGGAGCAACATTTGATTAATAGTATCTTGTAAACTACCTCCGTCGCTAGCTGGCCCTTCCCACTGTGTTCCTCCTCCATTAGAGCATCCACCTGAATACCATTCGCCACCACCTTCAGTTATAACCGCTTCTTTAATACTTAACTCTTTAACACCAAAATTTTGTAAATTTTTCATAAAAATACGTTTTTAAAAATTATTAATTTATTTTTGGTTGTAAACTTTTTACAATCCATATCAAAACTCTAAAACGTACACTTTTTATTTTTTTGATATTACAAGTTTAATTTAGTTCAGTGCAACTTCCTTGCAACTAACAAATTATTTTTCAAAAAATAACTACCTCCAAATATTTTAGTTATTTCATTATTCGTTAATACATTTACAGAAATAGAAACTTGTAAATCAAAATCATTACAATAATAGTAAGTCTTTCTACTTTTACTATAACAGATATTGGCTTCATAATCTTTTAATTCTTTTATTAATAAATGCACAGAACGTTTGCTAATTCTTAATAAATCTGCTAGTTCTTTTGGTGTGCCAGTCTTTTCAGCAGCAATCAAGTTGTGTAACTGTTGTAATCGTTATAGAGTTTTTAAGTTTTTCATAATAATTTTTATTTTTTAGCAATTTTATTAGTTGGGTTAAGCCAATCATCTATTTTATCATATAATAAATCAAAAAGAGAGCGTTCTGTAAGTTCAAATCGAGCATTTACTAGCATACCCTTTTTTAGTTGTCCTTTAAATCCATTTTTTAGTTGTAGAAAATTTTGATCTAGTGAGCATAGTACTTTAAACATTGGTGTATTGTTAATCATTTGTATATCGTTCCCAATTTCTTGGATTTTCCCATTGGCTAAACCCCATTGATTATAATTAAAAGCACTCACTTGAAAATTTACTTTATTTTCTTTTTTTAATAAACCAATATCTATTGGGTTGATATAACATTCAACAATTAAACTTGATTTCGGTGAAATTTCGGCTAATTGAATTCCATTTTGTATAAAACTTCCTTTTTCAATACCTTTTACATTTAATAAAGTACCAGAAACTGGTGCTTTAATAACAGATAAGTTATTTGTTTCTTCTAGTTGTACTTGGTTGTTTTCCAATTCTTTTAATTGGTTTTTTTGGTTAACTAATTCTGCTTGCCAACTACTGTATTGTTGTTTTTTGTATTGATGGATAGCATTTAAAGACAAATCGTATTCTAGTTTACTGTTGTTGAGTTCTACTTTTGCTATTACTCCTTTATCGAATAGTTTTTGATTCCGATTGTAGTCTTCTTTTATTTTCTGAAAACGAGTGTTTAATTCATTCAATTTTTGTTGATAGAAGTTATACTCTTGTTTATATTTTAAAGATTGTAATTTATTTGCAATTCTTTTTTGACTTGATAATAGTTTTAAATCTTCTACAAAATTTTTGGTTTCACTTATTAAGTTTGTTGTCGTATTTATTTGATGAGTAATTGCTAAATTATTTATCAGTAACAAGGTGTCTCCTTTTTTTATTTGAAGATTGTTTTTAAGTTGATGAAAAATTACTTTTCCACTATTACTGCTTTCTAAAAGTATTCTTTCTTTGTCAGACCTAATAAGACCTTGAGAGGTGTTATATATAGTAACATTGATAAAAGGCAAAGAAATCAGCGCAGTAATTAAGGTCAACAAAATAATGCTGTAAATAATTTTGCTTTTGTTAGTATGTTTAAGTTGATGTACTTCAAGAGTATTTTCAATAATCTCTTTTGGGAATATTTGTTTTTTCATAGTTTTTCTTTTTCAATTTATTGAGTGAAAGCTGTTGGTTTCGGTCAGAGCTTGCGTACAACTCGTTTCGGATATTCCGAGTTCGAGGCAATACTTCGCTATCGCTACGTTTTGCCTCGAACGTGTGGCGGCTAACGCCAAAGTCCTTGACAACACTCCGCTTCGCTTCGTACTGCCAAGA
>JAUICK010000025.1 GCA_030427865.1 Bacteroidia bacterium
AAAATAAGCTATAGGCGAAGTTCTTGGCAGTACGAAGCGAAGCGGAGTGTTGTCAAGGACTTTGGCGTTAGCCGCCACACGTTCGAGGCAAAACGTAGCGATAGCGAAGTATTGCCTCGAACGGTCTGGTGTATGGCTCGTTGCGTGCAAATTAGCGATTATTTTTCGGTTAGGCACAAGCCAGATTTTTAAATTTTACTATTTATCTTACTTTTTGGAAATCGTCAAATTTAAAAATTTGGCGACTTTCCAAATACGCCTTAGCTTTCGATTAAGCAACTGAATAGCAATGAGCTATACACGTTGTTGGCGTGTCGTTTTTATTCGTTCAATAGTTCTTTTCGATATTTAATCATTCGGATTATCAATTCAATTGGTAATGGTTTGTCCAATGGAAATTGAACAGAACCTTTCCCTCGCTTGTATTCGGTCAATTGAGGTTCAAACTTTTCCATAGTCGTTGGATGCGGATAAAGTCCAACGTGTTTTTTATATCCTGCAATCATTATCTGTTGTTCTCTTTTTCCGTCTTTGACTAAAGCATAAGCTGGAATGTTGTAATTCAGTAATTCAGTTGCATTAGGCTCAACTTTTAAAATACAATCTTTAAGTTCCAAAAGTGCCTTTTTTGTTTGCTCTGGTTGAGCATTGATGTACTCAACTACAGAATTGTATTGGGTTGTTTCGCTCATTTTTGATGCTTTATTCCGTTTCCACGTACTTTTTGAAATTCCCAAGTATCGCTTGCCAACCTGCTCTTTGTTGTTCGTCCGTATTTGTTCCCTCTGCGTCAAAAGTTTCGCTCACACTTACTTCGTTTCCATTTTGCGAAAATTCAATATCTACTTTCCGTCCGTCTGACATTTTGTAAGAAATCAATTCTTTGTCAACTATTTTGTCATAAGTTCCCGTAAAATCAAATCCCATACTTCCGTCTTTCGCCTCCATTCGCCAAGAGAATTTACCATTCGGTTTTAGGTTATTTTCAGCGTTTGGGCAACACCACTCATCAGTGGCAAAATTCCAATTTGTAATGTGTTCTGGTTTTGTCCAATATTCCCAAACTTTGTCAATATTCGATTTGACAGAAGTTTGAACAGTTATTCTTTCCATTTCTTCTGTTTTTAAGGTTTTTTTTCAAATGCACGCCAACGTTTTGGTATAAGCTTTGTTGCGTTTTATTTAGCTAAAAATAAGCAAATTATTAAACAACTTTGTGCCTGCGTATTTTTCCGAATGAAAAATTTAGCAGCAATAAAGTTTATACAGTGTTATGCTACGTTTTTTATTTTTTCTTCAATTATTCCAACATATTGTTCAGGTGAAATTTCTGAACTACTAACGTCCATTTCCAAAATTTCAAATCTTTTCGTTCCAAAAACTATACTGTGCATTGTATAATTTTTGTTAGGCTTTGTAACAATTCCGAATTCCAAAATTTCATTCCATTTTACAGATTGATTTTCGTATTTGATTCCATATTTTGATTTTTTGAATTGTATTCCAGTATTATCTATTTTTATATTATTGTTTTCAAACTTTTTAATGAAGCCAAAATAGTATAACAAAAGAGAGAATAATAATACAAAACCAAGATTATACATTTCAGATTTAGTATCCAAAAGACTTATTACTCCATTGAATTTTAAAAAGGCAATTATAATTGAGCCAATAACTACAAAATATAATAGAAATTTATAATGAGTTGGATCATATCTAAAAGTTTTATTATTCACTTGTTTGAATTCTTGAGCTTTTATTTCAGAGCTTGATTCATAATAATTTGATGATAGAATATTTCCGACAATGTTCTTTTTCGGGTATTTTTCAAAAATTTTCAATTTAACTTTTTCGATTCTTTCTAATGCAAGTTCACGGTCTTCTAAGTAATTTTCACAGTTTTCAATAAAATCAGCTTTCTTATTTGTTAAGCCACAAATTATTCCCTCTTTTAAGTTCATTTCTTTGTTTTTGCAAACAGAACAAAAAGATAAATGATATTTTCTCAAATTTAGTTGATTTTCCATTAATGTAGCATAACGGTCTTGTGTATGGTTAGTTGCGTGTTTAAGCAACTAATTTAGTAAACATTCACGAGCCAGAGGAATTTCCGAAGGAAATTCCGAGTAGACCTGTACCAAGCAATTAATTATACACGTTGTTAGCACCAGTTTTTTATTCTTCCACAGGCAGTGTGAAATTCACACAATGATTATATTTTGTTTTTCTTTCAATTCCTAAATTCACATCGCTAATATTCTTTTCTAAAAGACTTTTGAATTCCTCTACTGCATCTAATTTTACTTCGTCATTATTTATTTTGAAAGCAAAATATTCTATTCGACCAATACTGTCAAAATATATTCTTGTAAAAAACGAAATTTGAGATTCAGCTACATTCCAATTTATTTTCTCGGATTTCAATCCGTTTATTAACTTGTCTTGAAAAGTTTTTATTTTTTTCGCTAAAACGGTATCTCGTTCAGAATCAAAATTTTGAGGTGTTATTAATTTTGGATATAATGTTTTTAAATCCTTTTTTCGAAATTCATTTTCAAGTTCAGGATTCAGAATTGTATTTATAATAATTGGTTCAACATTTTTTTCCGCTTTTTTACAGGAAAAAACCAAAACCATAATTCCAAAAAGTAAATATTTAATTGATATGTTCATTTTTCTCAAATTGGTGCTAACGTGTTTGTGTATGATTAGTGGCGTGTTTAAGCACCTAATTTAGCAAATAAAAACTGAATAGAAAATCCGCGAGGATTTTCGTAAGTAGGAGAGAACCAGCCATTAATTATACACGGTGTTCTACGCAGTTTTTATTCCGCTTTTCTTGGATATAAAAATTCAATTTCCATATTTTTTATTCTTTCAATATCGGTTAAACTTAATTGAAACCAATATTCTTCCTTTTCTCGATAATAACTAAAACAAAATTCCATTTCAGTCGCATCAAATCCGCCACAATATTTTTCCGTTTGAAATTCGTCCGAACTCTCAATTTCAGACCATTGATTTATATTAAAATTCTTTCCTAATATTTTTTCGCAAATCTGTTTAAATTCTTCGTCAATTCCAATTTTGATTAAATCACATTCTTGTTTATAATAATCGTAATAATGGTGAGCGAATTCAGTCCGCATTATTGTGTAATCAATTCCGCCAAACTGAATTTCAAAATCATCTTCTATTTCCATTCCGCTAATTGCTCCGCCCCAACCAGTTAATTCAGTTCCGTTTTCGAGATATACTTTCAATTCAGGAATTACTTGAGTGTCAATAAATTTATATTTTTTATCGTCTTCGTTTATGGTAACTTTAAATTTATGACAATGATTTTTGATAAATTCATATGGTGATTCTACGTTTTCAAAATTGACTTTTCCGTGAATAATTCCCATTGGCACATCTGCAAATTCGAAATAAGTTGTTCCGATTTTAACTCCGTTTAATTGTATGCTGTATGTTTTTTTCAAATTGCGTAGAACGTGTTTGTATATGGTTTGTTGCGTGGTTAAGCACTAAATTAGTAAATAATTACGGACAAAGAAAATCCGCGAGGATTTTCGTAAGTAGGCTAGAAGCAAGCAATAAATTATATATGTTGTTGGGCAATGACTTTCTATTCACAATTCAGTTCATCTAATAAGTCATCAGCACGTTTCAGCCCCAATTTTTTAGCATTATTATAATCTGAACAAGCTTGATTTTTTCTTTTTAAATTCTCATATGAAATTCCACGTAATAAATAACACAATGACAAGTATGTAGAACTTGATTTATAATCGTTGGAATTTATATATCTTTTAAAATCGTGAATAGCATTCCAATAATTAGCTTCTTGAGAATAAATACTCCCATTATTTGCTAACTGGTAGTAAGTATCACCTCTTTCATAGTAAATTTCATTCTCGCCATTCACATAATTATTAACTTTTCTATCTAAATCAATTATTTCAATAGCTTTACTGAACTTCGTAATAGCCTCTTTATAATCTTGGTTATTTTTCAGTCTAATTCCTTCAGAGTTTAGTTTATTAAACTTTTTTATTAAAGATATTTGATTTTTACTGAATCCTTCGTTCTTTTGTCTTTCCTCAAAACGCTTATTAATCTTATCAAAAATTCCTTGACTAAAAATTAAAGAATTCGAAAAAACTAAAACTAACATTATAATAATTTTTTTCATTTCATATTTATTTTTGCTTTCATTTCATTGCTTTTGCCCAACGTGATTGTATATGGTTTGTTGCGTGTTTCAATCAACTAATTTAGTAAATAATTACTGACCAAGAAAGTCCACGAGGACTTTCGCAAGTAGGCAAGAAGCCAGCAATAAATTATATACGGTGTTCGAGGCAATACTTCGCTATCGCTACGTTTTGCCTCGAACGTGTGGCGGCTAACGCCAAAGTCCTTGACAACACTCCGCTTCGCTTCGTACTGCCAAGAACGTGTGGCGGCTAACGCCAAAGTCCTTGACAACACTCCGCTTCGCTTCGTACTGCCAAGAACTTCGCCTATAGCTTATTTTGACTCAACCAAGATATTTTCATATCTTGATTCTCGCAAAACAAGCCATAGCCGCCACACGTTTCAATTCGTTATATACAGATTTAACGAAGTTAGTTTATTTATTACCTAATGTCAACACGTAAAAACCCCCATTTTAATAAAAATTAATTAAATATATTTCCTTGGATATATTTTCCTTGGTAAATAAAATTATTTGTTGTAACTTTGTATAGAATTTAAAAACAATCAAGATGAAAACTAATAAAATTATTTACTACATTTCTACAGGTTTGTTAACGTTATTAATGCTTTTTTCAGCAGGAATGTATTTTTTTAATCACGCAGAAGTCGCAACAATGTTTACCAGTTTTGGGTATCCAACTTATATTATTTATCCTTATGCCATTGCAAAATTATTAGGTTTGGTGGCATTGTGGTTTATCAGTAATAAAGCCATAAAAGAATGGGCATATGCAGGTTTTTTCTTCGCATTTATTTTAGCCTTTTTTGCACACGTTATGATAGGAGATGGAGAACAAATGGGCGCAGTGGTGGCAATGGTGTTGTTAATTGCTTCTTACATTACTGATAAGAAAATTGCAAATGGTTAAGACAAAAAACGCTAAAGTAGTTTTAACAAATAAAAACTATTTGGCAGAAGCAAAAACAAGAAAACATTTTTTAACCATTGATGAACCTGTTGCTTCTGGAGGTGATGATAATGGTCCAACTCCAGTTGAGTATTTACTCACAGCAGTAGGAGGTTGTGTATCCATCACTTTAAGAATGTATGCAGAAAGAAAAGGTTGGGACGTTGGTAAAATAATAGTAAACGTTTCACAAAAAGAAGAGTTAACCAAAGCAGGAATCAAAAAAAGTTTGGTAGAAGAAATTTCTTTCGAAAACGAAATTACAGAAGACCAAAAAACCAAATTATTAGAAATAGCAGGAAAATGTCCTGTTGCAAAAATGATAAAAGGAGAAACTGTTATAGAAAGTAGTATTCAGTAGTTCAGTTTGTTAGTTCAAGTGATTTTTCTTTTTTGAAAAATTGTATCGAGAACAAATAAAAAAAACAAAATAAGATGAAAAAAATAGTAGCATTTGCAGGTAGTACAAGTTCTACATCCATCAATAAAAAATTAGCAATATTTGCTGCAAAAAATTTAAAAAATACAGCTTTTGATGTGATCGATTTAAGAGATTTTACTTTGCCAATTTATAGTTCAGATGAAGAGCAAAATGGTTTTCCAGAAGACGCACAAAAATTCTCTGATTTGTTAGACAATTACGATGGATTTATCTTGTCTTTAGCAGAACACAATGGTTCTTATGCAGCAGCATTCAAAAACATTTTTGATTGGAGTTCAAGAATCGAGAAAAAAGTATTTAGAGATAAACCTTTATTATTAATGGCAACTTCTCCTGGAGGAAGAGGAGGCACAACTGTTTTACAAGCAGCAGCAACCTCTTTTCCACATATGGGAGCAAAATCGATTGTAAGTTTTTCTTTACCGAGTTTTTATGACAATTTCAAAGACGGTACAATTGTAAATGACGAATTATCGACTTTATTAAAAGAACGTGTTAATGAATTTGAAAATGCAGTAAATCAATAAAAAATGAAAATTACTTTATACGGAAAACGAGGACACGCCTATACAGTGGCATTTAAAAACTTTTTAAATTCTACGGATGTTCCTTATATTTATAAAGATATTTCTAAGGACGTTGAGGCAAGAGAACACAGCAAAGAATTGTATGGAGGTATTGCCAAGTTTCCTACTTTATTTGTGGATGACAATGTGTATTTAACACCAACAACAGAAGAGTTTAATAAAATAATGCAAGATTTAAAATTGAGAGCATAGGAGGATGGAAGTTGGTAGAAGGAAGATTGAAGTTTGAAGAAAGAAGAATTAAATAGAAAAAAAATCAAACTTATTAAAAAACAACAACCAAGAACTAAAAACTAAATATGGGAGACATTTCTAAAGACATAAAATCAAAATTTGTGAGTAATAAAGTCAAAGCTTTAATCAATATCAAATACACCTCTAATTGGTTAAATAGCAAAGAAAATGAGTTTTTTAAACCTTACGGAATTTCGCCACAGCAATACAATATTTTAAGAATTTTAAGAGGAGCAAAAGAGAGAACTAAGGTGCAAATTGTAAAAGATAGAATGATAGAAAGAGCCCCAAATGCAACACGTTTAATGGATAAATTGTGTGATAAAAGCTTAATTGCGAGAGAACGTTGTGAACACGATAGGAGAGTAGTTTATGTAAAAATTACAAATCAAGGTTTAGAGCTTTTGTCAACTATAGATGATAATAAAAATTTAGCATTTTTAGAAAATTTAACAGATGAAGAAGCAGAAACATTAAGTAACTTGTTAGATAAAATAAGGTAAAAAAATTTGCAAAATTATTTTCCTTGGAAAATAATTAAAGAGTAAGTAAATGTCAGTTTGATTGATTTTACTGAGATTACGAAGTAAAGTTGTATCAAGAACAAATAATACAACACAAATAATGATGAATTTCAGATATATTCGATTAAAAATACCAAGCATTATTTTGAGTTATAAATAATCGTCATTCTAAACTTGTTTCAGAATCACACATAACTAAAATAAGCTTAATAATTGTTATTCCTATAATATTAGGAATGTAAAAATCAAAAAAATGAAAACATATAAAACCATACAACATAAAGTTACAAGTCCGTTAGTAAATATGGGACCCATACGTTTGCGTCAACCTTTACCCATACAAGGAATCGAAAATGTAGATCCGTTTTTATTATTGCATCATTATGGACCTTATGCCATTTCAGAATTCAACAATCCTTTCGATTTAGGTCCACATCCACACAGAGGCTTTGAACCCATAACTTTACTGTTTAAAGGAGAACAATTGCATAGAGATTCGTTAGGAAATGAAATGGTGATAAAAGCAGGTGGAGTTCAGTGGACAACTGCTGGACGTGGAATTATTCACGCAGAAGCTCCAACCAAAGAATTTGTAAAAAAAGGTGGCGATTTAGAGGGAATTCAATTGTGGTTAAACTTACCGGCAAAAGACAAAATGATTCCTCCAAATTATCAACATTTAGAAGATGCCCAAATTCCTAAGATTTTTTCTGAGGATAAAAAAGTGCAACTAAATGTCATTGCTGGAAATCAAAAAAAAGTAAAAGGAAATATTAGTACACAAACTTCAGTAAATGTATTTACAGCAAAAGCTGATGAAAATGGGAGCTTAGAAATTGAGATTCCAGAAAATCATCAATCGTTAATTTATTTATTGGATGGAGAAATATTAGTCAATGATTCATCAACATTAAAAAAAAGCGAAAATCAAATGATTACTTTCAATCAAGATGGAAATACCATAAAATTTGAGGCAGTACAAAAAAGTACTTTATTGATTTTATCTGGAGAACCTATCAATGAAAAAGTAACCCAATATGGACCTTATGTAATGAACACGCAAACAGAAATTTTAGAAGCCATGCGTGATTATCAAGCAGGAAAAATGGGGTATTTGTATTAAAAATTCATCTGTCATTGCGAGGGAGAATGACGAAGCAATCTTTTTAAATTATAAGATTGCCACGCTCCGCTCGCAATGACAATCTAAAAACCTATAAAAAAATGAAAAAAACAATTCACAAAGCAGATACAAGAGGACATGCAAATCACGGATGGTTAAAATCACATCATACCTTCAGTTTTGCAGGATATCAAAATATAGAAAGAATGAATTTTGGCATGTTACGCGTTTTAAATGATGATGTTGTACAGCCAAAAATGGGATTTGGCACACATCCTCATAGAAATATGGAAATCATTTCCATACCCATTTCTGGAGCATTATCTCACAAAGATTCTATGGATAATAAACGTGCTATAGAAGTAGGAGAAGTGCAAGTAATGAGTGCAGGAACAGGTTTAACTCATTCAGAATTTAACGATTCTAAAACAGATGAAGTTAATTTTTTACAACTTTGGATTATTCCTGAGAAACAAGAAGTTGAACCTTATTATAATCAAAAGTTTTTTGAGGAAGAGGAAAGAAAAAACAAATTTCAAACCTTAGTTTCTCCAAGAACAAATCAGGTTGAAGGTTCTTTACCTATAAATCAACAAGGTTATATTGCTATGATAGATTTAGATGCAGGAATTGATACTGAATACGAATTAAAAAACGGAGCTTATTTTTTTTTAATAGATGGTGAAGTTGAAGTTGCTGATGAAATCTTGTACAAAAGAGATGCAATAGGTATTACAGAAACTGATAATATTGTTATCAAAGCAATAAAAAAGAGTAAATTGTTAGTGATTGATGTTCCAATGATTTAGTATTCCTGCAAGGTTTCAAAAACCTTGTAGGTATAATTATTAAATGAGTCTAGTACCTAGTGAGTTTAATACCTATAAAGTCTTAAAGACCTTACAGAATAAAATATTTGAGCAAAAGCCAAAGAATCAAATTCTTTGGCTTTTTCTTTTCAAAAAATAGACATATATTGCAAAGTATTATGCATGCATAATAAATTAAGGAAACGTTCTTGTGATTTTTCACAAGATTTCTAATTAAATTGTCATTCCCGTGGAAACGGGAATCAAATTCCAGTTTTATGAAATACAAACACATTTTTGAGCCTTTAGATTTTGGTTTTACGACCTTAAAAAACAGAATTTTAATGGGGTCTATGCATACAGGTTTAGAAGAAGAAAAAAACGGAATTGATAGAATTGCTACTTATTATGCTGAACGCGCAAAAGGAGGAGTAGGCTTAATCGTTACTGGAGGTATTGCGCCAAATATTCAAGGTTGGACAGGACCTTTTGCAGCAAGAATGTCTACTAAAAAACACGCAAAACATCATCAGAAAATAACGAAAGCCGTACATGCGGCAGGAGGTAAAATTTGCATGCAAATTTTACATGCAGGTAGGTATGGGTATCATCCTTTTAATGTGGCTCCTTCAAAAATTAAAGCGCCAATTAACAGATTTACGCCTTTTAAGTTAAAAGAATCAGGAATTAAAAGAACGATTAAAGATTTTGTCAATTGCGCAAAACTATCAAAAATAGCAGGTTATGATGGTGTAGAAATTATGGGCTCAGAAGGTTATTTAATCAATCAATTTATAGCGAAAAGAACCAACAAAAGAACTGATAAATGGGGAGGGGATTATGAAAATAGAATGCGTTTGCCCATTGAATTGGTAAAACAAACAAGAGCAGCTGTAGGTAAAGAATTTATCATCATCTACAGGTTATCGATGTTAGATTTGGTTGAAAATGGAAGTTCTTGGGAGGAAGTGGTTCAATTAGGTAAAGAAATTGAAAAAGCTGGAGCAACCATCATTAATACAGGAATTGGTTGGCACGAAGCCAGAATTCCTACGATTGCAACTTCTGTTCCAAGAGCGGCATTTACTTGGGTAACCAAAAAAATGAAAGAAGAATTAACGATTCCTTTGATTACTTCTAACAGAATAAATATGCCAGAAACTGCAGAAAAAGTTTTGGCAGAAGGAGACGCAGATATGATTTCTATGGCACGTCCTTTTTTAGCAGATCCAGAATGGGTAAACAAAGCAAAAGAAGAAAGAGATGATGAAATTAATACCTGTATTGGCTGTAATCAGGCATGTTTAGATCATGTTTTTCAGCAGAAAGTAGCGAGTTGTTTGGTAAATCCAAGGGCTTGTCACGAAACCGAATTGAATTACAATCCTACTTCAATAAAGAAAAAAATCGCAGTAATTGGAGCTGGACCTGCTGGATTAGCAGCAGCAACAATAGCAGCACAAAGGGGGCATACAGTTACGTTGTTTGATGCCGCTTCAGAAATTGGTGGGCAATTTAATATGGCAAAACAGATTCCTGGTAAAGAAGAATTTTATGAAACCATCAGATATTTTAACAAACAAATTGAATTGCATAATGTTAAATTAAAGTTGAATACAAAAGTATCAGTAGAAGATTTACAAAATTCAGATTTTGATGAAATTGTTGTGGCAACAGGCATCAAACCTAGAGAGTTAAAAATTGAAGGCATTAACCATTCAAAAGTATTGAGTTATATTGATGTTTTAAAACACAAAAAACCAGTAGGTAGAAGAGTTGCCGTAATCGGTGCTGGAGGAATTGGTTTTGATGTTTCAGAATATTTATCTCATGAAGGCGAATCAACATCACAAAATATTGATGCTTGGTTACAAGAATGGGGAATTGACAAAACACTCGAAGCTCGTTCTGGAATTGAAGGAGTTAAACCACAATATGAAGCTTCTCCAAGAGAAATTTTTATGTTTAAAAGAAGCAAAGGTAAATTTGGCGGAAACCTCGGAAAAACAACTGGTTGGATTCACAGATCTACTCTTAAAAAGAAAAAAGTACAATTTATTGGTGAAGTTTCTTACACTAAAATTGATGACCAAGGTTTGCATTATACTCAAAATGAAGAACAAAAAATTCTTGATGTTGATAATGTGGTTATTTGTGCTGGTCAAACTCCGTTTAAAGAATTGTATCAACCTTTATTAGATTTAGGTAAAAAAGTACACGTAATTGGTGGTGCAGATTTTGCAAGTGAATTGGATGCAAAAAGAGCCATCAATCAAGGTGCAAGATTAGCTGCTAAATTGTAGAAAAAACCTTGTTAAAACTTTACAGCATAATAACATTATCATCAGTATCTTTTTCTATCAATAAAAAATTTGGATCAATTATTATTTTTGATGGTTTTTTGCCCAATAAAAATGAGATAGTATTCTTTTTTTGAGTCACTTTTATTGTTTTTAAAGCGATGCTTTTTTCATCAATATCATAAAAACCAATTTGTACAAAATCGTTTAGAGATAGTAAGTTTTCTTCGTTATTTTTTTGATATTTTAAATATTCAAAATCCACAGTTACTTTAAATTGATTTCCTTTTTGCACGACTCTGATATTGTTCAATTTAGTATCATAAAAAAGCACATTCTCAAAATAGTCTTTTATTAAATATTGCAAAGAATCTGGTACGTTTTGTTTTAATTTTGCAATCAAATCTAACGAAGTAGCATACTCATTTTGTCTGTTTGTAAAATCATCAAAAAAATCTTTTAGAATATTATTTAGTTTTTCTTCACCCAAATAATTACTCAAAGTATTTAAGGCGATACTTCCTTTTCCATAAGACAAATACACCTCTTTTGGTTCAGCAAATTGCAAGGTTTTTTCATCACTGTCATTAACGCTTCCTCTGATGTATCTTCTTCTTTGAAACTTTAAAAATTGATGGCTTTTATCAACTACAAATTGATGTTTAAAGATTTGTAAAGTGATGTAATCTGTAATCGATTCTGATAAAATTCCAGCTCCTAAAGCATTTGCGTGCACCAATTGGTTTCCCCACCAATGATGTGTCAGTTCGTGTGCCTGAACTTTAAAAGAAGTATCAAACTGATGTTTTGAAATAGGATTTGCCATAAATCTTCTTTCTGAAGTAGGAATTATATTTCCCATAATTGTAGCAAAAACGCCTTCGGAAATGGGGAATTCAATCACTTTAATACTTTTATGTTGATAATTGCCAAAATAATGCGTGTTATAATCAAAAGCAGCTTTTAAACCATTGATCATTTTATCGATATTTTGCGTATGATTTTTATGATGATAAATCTCAAAATCAACATTTTTATAGTTTTCTTTTTTCACTTCAAATTCACCAGAAATAAATGCCAAACTGAACTTTATTTTACCATCAGTTTTATATTGATAATAATTTCTGTTTGTAGATTTCCATTTTTTTATCAAATTTCCAGGTGCAATAGCTATTTGATTTTTTGATGTACTTAGGGTTGCAGAAAAATTGATAAAATCTGCATCTAAAGTGCCTAATGGATGTTTTTTGGCTAAAGTATCTGTAGGATTTTTTATAGCATTATTTAAGAAATAGCCAAATCTTGGTAACATATCTTGCTTTAAAAAAGTTCCGTTTTTAAGCACATTAGAGTTTCTTTCAAACAAGGTGTTTTTCTTATTTTTGATAGAAAAATTAAGTTTTATTGAATCTTTTGGAAGCAAAGGTTTTGTCAATTTTACTACTTTAAAATTAAAATACTCATCCTGTTTTATCAATTTATAATCAACATTTAAAGTGTAGTTTGTAATTTCATCAAAACCTATTTTTATGAGTAAAGTATCTATTTTTTTATCAGAATTATTTACAAGAATATAACTTCCTTTTGCATTAAAATTGTTCTTTTCAGGATAGATGTCCAATTCTAAATTCACATCCACAATTTTAGGTTGATTTGTAATTTTAGAGAATTTACCAAACTCTTTTTTAAAGTTTGTTAGGGCTATTTCTGGTTTAATTTCTTGATTTTTTAACAATTTTTGCTCTCCATTAAAAATGACGAATCCAAAGCTGATAAATCCAACAAAAAATAACAATGCTATCGTTTTTATAGTTTTATTTAGTTGAATCTTCATTACTATTAATCGTTCTTTAAAAGACTCATAATAACCTCTAAACCATAGTAAGTAAGAAATAATTAATAGTAAAATAGAAAACAAAAACCAGTAGATTTTTACAAGTAAAAAAGGGTATAATTGATTTCCATATCCATTAATATCTGAATATTGTAGAGGCTCTTCAAAGTTAAACAAGAATAGCTTTGTATTTATACCAATTTGTTGAATGCCAGAAACACCAACCCAAATTAAGAGTAAAATAAAAATACCTAAATAGCTGTTTTTTATTAGGTTATGTACAAAAATAGATGCCAAAGCCCAAATAACCAATCCAGAAAATTGAACCACAAATAGGTGAAACAAGTACAAATGAACTTCAAAATTATAGTAGTTGTTGTATAATTGAATTCCAATTCCAGTAATCATCAACAGACAAAGTAAGATGATTTGCATCTTTAAAATGGCAACTACTTTTGATGCTAAAAACGCCCAATTATTGGTGGCAGTAACATCAATAATTTGATTCATATTTGCATTTCTACCTTTATGAATTAACATACCACTATAAATAAAAGTGAGCAACATTATAATATTTGTAAAGAAAAATGCAGGTAGGGTTAGAATGATATTTGTGCTTGGTAAAATTGCCAAATCACTATCATTGGTAATTTTGGTGATGGTGAAGAATACAGCAAGAATTCCAAGAAAAGCAATGATGTAAAACAACCCGCTTTTTACAATTGTTTTTAGTTGAAAATTTGCCAAATACCATGTGTTTTTTAGTTGTTGTAACGTAGAATAATCATAATTTACTTTTGGCAAACGAATCTTTAAGAGGTTATTGAAATTCTTTTTTAGAACAGTTTTTTCCTTTTTGTGAGTGGAAAATAAAGTTGATTGATGCTCGTGAAATTCAAATTTTTTATATGCAAATCCAAATACAATAAGAGCTACTGAAAGCCAAAAAATTCTGTTGTAAAGGATCACCCCAAAAACAGGAATTAATTGTGAGTTTTTATCAGCCAAAGACCAAAACTGTGTTTCATACAGCACTGCATTTTCTGCAAATGGATCTAAAAGTGCAATTAAAAAAGGAGTATCTCCAAAGATATTTTGTGTAATGGTTTGAATAAAAAAGAACAATAAAATGCCTACAAAACCAGCATAAATGTTTCTAAAATAGGCAACTATTGAAAAAATTACTAAGCCATAAATAAACATATTTGGGAGTGTAAAAATAAAATAGGCTTGCAAATACCCAAGAAAATTAAATTCACCAATTTTGGAAGCATGTAAATTCGGGAAATGCTCTCCAATTAAAAAAGCAATTCCTACAGAAATGGTAATAACACTTACCATTAAAAAAGAACTACAAAATTTACCCAATAAATAGCTCTTTTTATCAATAGGGAAACTGTATAAAATGGAATGTACATTATCTTTATAATCCTTATAAATAGAGGCTCCAACAATTGTGGGTAGTAAAAAAAGAAAAAGTTTGTTAAAAAACTTTAACATAAAATTGATTTCAAAAGGTGAGTTTAAAATCCTTATATTTTGCGGATTGCTATTTTCTACACCGTCAAAAAAACCTGCTGTACCAATAAAAAGTAAGAATGAAATAGAGAAAAAAGTAAAAAAATAAAAATAGGTAGATGGTTTTTTTAACCAATACAATAATTCGTATTTAAAAATAGAAGTAAACATTCTTATAAAGTTTAAAGGTTTGCATTTTTTAAAGCTATAAAATACACGTCTTCTAAATTAGAAGAAGTATTTGTAAATTGCTCATTTGGTTTTGTTTCAGCAAAAACTCGAATAGCCAACGAATTATCTTCATTAAAACTCGATGATAAAACCTTGTAATTTTCTTCAAATTCTAACAATTGTTCTTTAGAAATATTAGCTACCCAAATTTTGTTTTTTATTTGATATGTAGCTTCAGAAGGTCTGGTTTTTTGTAAGATTTTGCCACCATTCATTATTGCCATATCTGTACACAATTCTTTAACATCATCTACAATATGGGTAGAAAAAATCACAGTATTTTCTGCACCTACTTCACGCAATACATTTAGAAAACGGTTTCTTTCTGCAGGATCTAAACCTGCAGTTGGTTCGTCAACAATAATTAATTTTGGATTGTTTAAAAGCAGTTGCGCAATTCCAAAACGTTGTTTCATACCTCCAGAATAACCACTTACATTTTTCTTTCTTACATCAGATAAATTAGTCAATTCTAAAACATAATCTGTAATTTTTGTTCTGTCTTTTTTTGAAGCAATTCCTTTTAAAACTGCAAAATAATCTAATAACTTTTCAGCAGAAACCTTAGGATATACTCCAAAAGATTGAGGCAAATAGCCTAATATTTTTCTTAATTCCATTGGTTTTTTTAGCACATCAATTCCATCAAAAGAAATATTTCCAGAAGTTGGATTTTGCAAAGTAGCAATAGTTCTCATTAAAGATGATTTTCCTGCTCCATTTGGACCTAATAAACCAAACATTCCTGTTTTAATTTCTAAATCTAATTGGTTTATGGCCTTAACACCATTGGCATAAGTTTTTGTTAATTGTTTAATTTGTAAACTCATTGGTTTAGGTTTTTATTCGTTTGATTGATTGCAAAATTCTATTTGCAGTTCTTTAAGATTTGGTAATTTTTCTTTTTCTTTTTTGGATAAATGTGATGTAATTCGTTTTAATTTTTCTGACGCTAAAATGCTATCGGTTTCTATTTCGCAAAGTTTCTTTTTTGAGATTTTTTGTAAAATAGGAGATACTTCTACTATAGCATTAGTTATAGTTACTGTAAGACATAAACAGATTTTTATCATTAT
Organism: Bacteroidia bacterium; assembly: GCA_030427865.1. Lineage (GTDB taxonomy): Bacteria > Bacteroidota > Bacteroidia > Flavobacteriales > Flavobacteriaceae > Polaribacter. The sequence goes on from JAUICK010000025.1 coordinate 15,850, forward strand.
TTTTTTCATGTACAAATAAGACGAAAGCCTTTGTATATTGTAACTTTAGAAGTAACCCTTTCCATTGAAAAAGGAAGTTTTTAAGTTGAATTGGGTATAAAAACCAGTTGAATTTGTTACAAAAAAGAGTTTTAGTCGTTTACTTTTTAAGTAAACTATTAAAACCAAACACTTATGAAAAATAGTATTAGAAAGGTAGTTACGAATATAGAATTTTGGCTACATCTCTTATTTTGGTCATTATTTTTTGCAAGTATTAATGTAGAATGGACTCAATCTTGGGTTTCTACAGATTTTCTTCCATTATCAGTTGCTCCTCATATAGCATTAGCTGTTCCAATTGTATTTTTTGGGAATGTATTTTGGTTGATACCTAATTTTTTGAATAAACAGAAATGGCATTTATATATTGCTTTATTTTTTACGTTTTTAGTAGGTTTCGAAATTGTACGATCATTTGTGTTTAGCCTTTTTTTGTCGGAAAATGATTTTTCTTTTGCTATTTTTAAACAAGAATTTTTTGGCGCAAATAGCATTATTTTTGGGGTGTTAAGTATCTTAGTTTATACCACAATTTTATATTCATTCTTATACAAATTCACAAAAGATTGGATTTTTCATCAATCTATAATTCAACAATTAAAACAAGAGAATAGTAGTCTGCAATTGAGTTTAGCGAATGTTTCTGTAAATGAATTTGTAGCTCATCAACCAGAAAAAAGAAGTACATTTTCTATCAAAAAAAGAGATGGTTTTTTCTTATTGTGTATAGAAGATATTCAATATTTTCAAGCCAATGGAGATTTTGTAATTGCTGTTGATGTTGAAAATAGAAAACACATTATTAATGAAAGATTGAGAACTATTTATCAAGATTTAGATAAAAAAGACTTTTTTCAAATTAGTAGAAGCGAAATTGTAAATTTTAATTGCATCAAAAAATACAGTCCATATATTAAAAATAGAGTCGAAATACATTTAAAAAATTCAGAAGATACTTTATTTACTACAAACAGTAGAACTTCAGATTTTCGAGTTTGGTTAGAAAATCATTAAAGTTTAAAGTAATTGTTTTTTTCTAAATTTTACTTAGCAATTATAGCTTCTTATATTCAAATAAAATCCGATATTTGTAGTTAAACTAACTAATTACGAATTTATGGGAATGAATAAAAACACAGTGCTTGCATGGGCAACGTTTATAATGATTTTGGTAGGATTAGGTTTAATAGCTTTGGGTGCATTTAGATATGATGATGTTGCAGGTTGGGGATTTGCAGCTGTTGGCGTTGGTTTCTTTGCCATTGCTTGGGTTTTTAATGCCTTAAAAGGTAGAGTATAGTTTAAGTCTTCAGTATTTCAGTAGCAATTTTCAGTTTAAAATTTAATACAACATATTTATGAGCGATGATAAGAAAGTCATCTTTTCGATGAATAAGGTTTCTAAAACCTATCAATCAACAGGAAAACAAGTTTTAAAAGATATTTATTTAAGCTTCTTTTATGGGGCAAAAATTGGAATTCTTGGTTTAAATGGATCAGGAAAATCTACTTTATTAAAAATTATTGCAGGTGTAGAAAAAAATTTTCAAGGAGATGTTACTTTTTCTCCTGGTTATAAGGTTGGCTATTTAGAGCAAGAGCCACAATTAGATCCAGAAAAAACAGTTTTAGAAGTGGTTAAAGAAGGTGTTGCAGAAACGGTTGCCATTTTAGATGAATACAACAAAATCAATGATATGTTTGGTTTGGAAGAAGTGTATTCTGATGCTGACAAAATGGAAAAACTAATGAACCAACAAGCAGAACTGCAAGATAAAATTGATGCTGCTAATGCTTGGGAATTAGACACCAAAT
>JAUICK010000009.1 GCA_030427865.1 Bacteroidia bacterium
AAACTGCTTGTACAGAAGTAATAGAACCTTTTTTAGTTGATGTAATACGCTCTTGCATAGCACCCATTTCTGTTGCTAATGTTGGTTGGTAACCTACTGCAGAAGGCATACGTCCTAAAAGTGCAGATACCTCAGAACCTGCTTGTGTAAATCTAAAGATATTGTCTACAAAGAAAAGTACATCTTTACCTTGTGCGTCACCTGCTCCATCTCTAAAGTATTCTGCTATTGTTAAACCAGATAAAGCAACGCGTGCACGTGCTCCAGGTGGCTCATTCATTTGTCCAAAAACAAAAGTTGCTTTTGAATCTCTCATACCTGGTTTATCTACTTTAGATAAATCCCATCCACCTTCTTCCATAGAATGCATAAAGTCATCACCATATTTGATAATTCCAGACTCTAACATTTCACGAAGTAAATCGTTTCCTTCACGAGTTCTTTCTCCAACTCCTGCAAACACAGATAAACCACCATGTCCTTTTGCGATGTTATTAATTAATTCTTGAATTAATACTGTCTTACCTACACCTGCTCCACCAAATAATCCAATTTTACCTCCTTTTGCATAAGGTTCAATTAAGTCGATTACTTTGATACCAGTAAATAAAACTTCTGTTGATACTGATAAGTCTTCAAATTTTGGTGCAGATCTATGAATTGGCAAACCATTTTCACCTTGTTTCTTTAAATCTCCTAAGCCATCGATTGCATCACCAGTCACGTTAAACAAACGACCGTAAATATCATTACCAATTGGCATTTGAATAGGATTTCCTGTAGCGATAACTTCTATACCTCTGCTTAACCCATCTGTAGCATCCATAGAGATTGTTCTAACTGTATCTTCACCTATGTGTTGTTGTACTTCTAATACTAAGGTAGAACCGTCAGCTTTTTTAATTTCTAAAGAATCGTAAATCTTAGGAAGTTCATTTTCAGTATTGAATTCAACATCAATTACTGGTCCAATAATTTGAGAAACTTTACCTGTTATTGTAGACATTATGTATCTAATTAAAGTTATTATTTTATTTGTGAGACTTCTCTCTCATTTTCAGGATGCAAAGGTAATTTTTTTGATTGGAATTAAAAAAGTTTTTTTACTCAAAAAGCGGGATTATTGATATAAAAAAAAGCCTCATCATTTCGATGAGGCTTTTGAATATTATTTAAATAACTTATTAGTTAGTTACTTTAATTTCAACTCTTCTGTTGTTAGCTCTACCAGCTCTTGTGTTATTAGTATCTACTGGAGATCCTTCACCATAACCTTTAGCTTCAATTCTTGTAGTATCTACACCTTTTTTAACTAAGTAGTTTTTAACAGCATTAGCTCTCTTCTCAGATAATCTTAAGTTTAAAGGAGCAGAACCAGAACTATCTGTATGACCTTCGATTGCGAAAGTAGCTTTAGGATATTTGTTCATTATTTCTACAATAGCATCTAATTGCTTAGTTACACCTGGCTTGAAAGAAGATCTTCCTGAATTAAATAATATAGATTTAGCTTTAAATGCAATTACATCTGTAGCTTCTTTGGTGATAGGTTTTTCTGGACATCCCATTTCTGAAGCAACACCTGCAACATTTGGACATTTATCGTCTTTATCTAAAACACCATCTCCATCTGTATCTGGCCAAGGACAACCTGCGTTAGCTGCAGGCCCTGCAACAGAAGCACATTTATCATCTTTATCTACTACTCCATCTCCGTCTGAATCAGGACAACCTTTGTTAGCCTTAGTACCTTTTGAGTTTGGACACATATCGTCTTTATCAGCTACTCCATCTCCATCAGAATCAGGACAACCATTCATCGCTGCTAAACCAGCTGTATTTGGACAAGCGTCATCTGAATCTTTAACACCATCTCCATCAGCATCAGGACAACCATTGAACTCTGCTAAACCAGCAACTTCTGGACAAGCATCTTCTTTGTCGTATACTCCATCTCCATCTGTGTCTTTTCCTCCAAATTTAATTACTAAACCTAAAGATGTTTGGTAATGAGTACGTACGTTATCAGCAAAACCTACTTTAGTACCCGTCTGAAAATTTAAACCTAAATTATCATTAAACCAAGTATTAAATCCAACACCTACATTAGCCATACCTTCTCCTTTTTCATCAACAGAAGTATATCCACCTCCTAAATAAACATAAGGATCAAACCAAGAAGTATCACCAACTAAATTGTTTAAATCATACTTTACAACAGCATCTATTGCCCAGTAAAGAAAATCAGAATCATTTTCAATATCTAAATGAGTAATTTTATTCAGAGAACCCGCTAATTGTAATGTAAAGCCCTTATCTAAATACTTTTCTCCAGTTATTCTTGAGATAGAAGGTAAGATATTCCAATCTTTATTACCTATTAAATCTTTAGCGTTATCGACTAAACTTGCACCTGTTGTGTGGAAGTCTACTAAATTTACACCAAAACCTACTACCCAAGGATTGTTTTCATCCTGTGCGCTTACGTTACTAACTGTTACTAACGTAAACAAAGCTATCACAGCTAATTTTAATCGTTTCATTATCAAATTTTTAAATTAAAAGTTCGTTATTATAATACGCAAAAGTAAACTCTTAAAACGTATCTACAAAGACAAATCTACAAAATATTACTAAAACTACAAGTTTTTATTAATTCTAAATAATATTTAAAATTTTTCCAACTTTTGTAAAAGCTGCTATTGCCTTATCTAAATGTTCTTTTGTATGAGCAGCTGAGAGCTGTACTCTTATTCTTGCTTTTTCTTTTGGAACTACTGGAAAAAAGAAACCTATTACATAAATTCCTTCCTCTAATAGTTTATTTGCCATCACTTGAGACAATTTAGCATCATACAACATAACAGGAACAATGGCTGCATCTGCACCAACCAAATCGAAACCAGCTTTTTCCATTTCTGTTCTAAAGTAATTGGTATTCCATTCTAATTGATCACGAAGTGAAGTATCATTTGAGATTAAATCGAAAACTTTTAAAGATGCTCCCACAATTGCTGGCGCTAAAGAATTGGAAAATAAATAAGGACGAGAACGTTGTCGTAAGATTTCTATAATTTCTTTTTTTCCTGTGGTATAACCACCCATTGCTCCTCCTAAGGCTTTACCTAAAGTTCCTGTGACAATGTCTACTCTATCCATTACATTCTTTAATTCCACTGTTCCTCTTCCTGTTTTTCCAATAAATCCTGTTGCATGACATTCGTCAACCATTACCAAAGCATCGTATTTGTCTGCTAAATCACAAATTTCATCGAGCTTAGCTACAATACCATCCATAGAAAAAACACCATCTGTAACAATTATTTTAAAACGATGGTTTTGTTTGTTCGCTTCAATTAACTGTTCCTCTAAAGAAGTCATGTCATTATTATTGTATCTATATCTTGCAGCTTTACACAAACGAACGCCATCTATAATAGAAGCGTGATTTAAACTATCAGAAATTATGGCATCTTCTTTTGTTAATAAAGGCTCAAAAACACCTCCATTTGCATCAAAAGCTGCTGCATATAAAATAGTGTCTTCTGTGGTATAAAAATCTGCAATCTTTTTTTCTAATTGCTTATGAATATCTTGTGTACCACAAATAAAACGTACTGAAGACATCCCAAAACCGTGAGAATCCATCGTGTCTTTTGCAGCTTGAATAACTTCTGGATTATTAGACAATCCCAAGTAATTATTCGCACAAAAATTAATCACTTCTTCTCCTGTAGAAATTTTTATCACTGCATCTTGTGAAGATGTGATAATTCTTTCTGACTTATATAAACCAGCGTCTTTAATTTCCTGTAGCTCCTTTTTTAAAGTATCCTTAATTTTTCCGTACATTTTTTATCGATTTAAGAAAAACAAAGTTACGAAGTTTATTTTTTTGTTGATACCTCAACAACATCAATTTTATCATTAATATATATGAGTATTTTTTTATCAACCTTACAATTCATCGATTTTAATACGCGTTCATACTTTAATAATTGCTGATGATGTTCTTTGGATGGATTTCCAGTTTTATAATCTATAATTGATACTGAACCATTCGTAAAAACCAATCTATCTGGAATCATAATTTGGTTGTCAACATCTACAATTTCTCTCTCATTATATATCATGACATCTTTTTGATAAAACTGTTTTAATTGAGGATGATTAACAACTTGATGTATTTGCTCTTTTATTAACATTGATTGATTATCATCTATAAAACCTTGCTGATGATATTGTTCTACAACTTTATTAATGTCTTTTTCAGTATTAATCTTTGCAAACATTTCATGTAAAAGATTCCCATAATCAATGGCTTTACCTTGTTCTGTATTCCATAATTTAGATGCACTTGCCAGCAAAACAATATTGTGTTCTTGCCAAGGAACAGAAATAAATTGCTTGTGAATTTCTGCAACAGAACTCTTGTTTTCTTTTTTATTGATTCTATTTTCATCTCCAAAAGAATACTCAAAAACAACGTCTTTCCAGAGATTTTTTTCTTTTAAATAGTTGATAAAAACACCAGAATAAAAGTTGGTGTTTTCTTCTCCTTTTGATGATATTTTATGTTCTGTGATAACGTGTAACTGCTCTACAGCTCTTGTAAGCGCAACATATAAAAGATTAAAATTATCTAATTCTAATTCTTCTCTTTGTTGATTGTAAATATCTAAACCTCTACTACTTACCAATTCTAAACTTTTGCTGTAATCTACCAGCAGTTCATTAAAACCATTATACGTTTCTGGCAACTCATTTAACCAAGATTTCGGTTTAATTTGTCTGTAAATCTCAACATCACAAGGAAAAATTACCACAGAAAATTCCAATCCTTTTGATTTGTGAATAGTCATTACTTGCACAGCATTTGCGCTTTCTGGAGCTACAATACTTAATTTGTCTTTCTTCAATTCCCAAAACTCTAAAAACTCACCAACATCTGTTCCTTTTCTTTGTTGTTCTAAAACTACATCTAAAAAAAACTGCACATAAGCATCTGAAGAATTTACCAAATTAAAACCTCTAACAATTTCTTCTATTTTCTCATAAAATGATAATTGATGAAACATATTGATTTCAAAAGAAATTCCATAACTTTTTAAACCCTCAAAAATATTTGCATTTAATGCTTTTGCATAGGTTTTTAAAAATTGATGCTTTGAATCTGGTATTTTTAAATGTTGATGTAAAAAATATAATATTTCAAAACGTGTTTCTTCGTCACTTGGGTTTTGTAAAACCCTTAAAACATTAATAATAAAGTTGACTTTAGCATTGTTTTGCAACAGCAACGTTTCTGAAGAAACAATAGCTACATTATGTTCTGACAAATAATTTGCAACTGCAATTCCGTCTTTTTTAGTGCGTGTTAACACACAAATTTCATTTAAAGAAAAATCATTTTTTAGTTGATTTATTTTCTCCAAAACTTTCTTTGGATATCGCAGTTTTTTCTCATCTTTTTCTTTTTCATCTTCCAAAAAAGTGAGTGATACAAATCCGCCTTTTTTAGCATTTTCTTTTTGCGTATTTCCTTCTAAAAATAACTTTTTATACGATTCATTTTGAAGAAAATTTGCTGTATGTTGAAAAAAGGAATTATTAAAATTGATAACCTCTGAAAAACTCCTAAAATTGATTTCTAAATGCTTAATTTCTTTGTTGATATGAAAAGGATTTTCGATAGCTGAACCCAAGTTGATAAACTGTTCTGCTTCTCCTCCACGCCATCTATAAATGGCTTGTTTTCCATCGCCAACCAACAATAAATTGCTGTTTTCTTGTGCCAAAGCATTGTCTATTAACGGAATTAAATTTTGCCATTGTAAAACAGAAGTATCTTGCATTTCATCGATAAAATAATGTTGAAAACGCTGCCCAATTCTCTCATAAATAAAAGGTGCTGGTTGGTCTTTAATATTGTCTGAAATCAATTGATTAAACTCAGCATTTAATCTGATATTATTGTCTTCTTTAATGGTTTCTAATTCTGAATTGATATTATTTAAAACCGCTAAAGGAATAATACTTTTTAACGCAATTTTATTGAGCACATACAGCGCATATTGCGCATCAAACAATTCTTTTGATTGATAATAATATTGATGAAGCTGTTCTTTTAAATCATCTATGGTATCCTTTGCTAAAGGCGATGTTTTGCCTCCATATAAATTTTTATCGGCTTCTATGTTATTGTGTAAACGACCTTCAAACTTGATGTCTCCATTTTTTAAAAATCGTAATTTTTGATATTTCTGAAAGTGTTTAGGATAATCTCCATAACTAAAATCGGTAATAGAAAGTCCATTATCATCAATAAAACCTAAAACTTTATCCCCAAAATCTTTAAAATCTTTTTCTATCTGAGAATTTATTTTTTGTAATTTGTTTTTCAGATTAAAAAAATCATCCAATTGTTTATCTGCTAAATTTCTGAAATGCTGTACATCATCTTCATTCAACAAAATTTTAGCAAATTCGTTTAAATCTTTGGCAATGTCCCAAGATTTGTCATCATCAGTTTTATCTAAAGAATAATCGATTAAAAGATTGGTGAGTTTTTTATCAGTACCTATTTTAGAAATTAACACATCTACAGCTTCATTTAGCAACGAAACTGCATCCATTTCTACTTCAAAATTGAGAGACAAACCTAAATCGTACGCAAAATTTTTGATGATTTTGTGTGTAAAACTATCAATAGTGGTAATTGAAAATGCGGAATAATTTTGCAGAATTGCATCTAATATTTTTCTGCTTCGTTCTTGAATTGTTGTTTTATCTAAAGGCGTTTCTTCAAGAATTTTTGGGTAAATATCAGTAGTGTTTCCCTCAGAAAATGCTTCTAAATTATACAAAACTCGTTCTTTCATTTCACCAGCAGCTTTGTTGGTAAATGTGATTGCCAATACTTTTTGAAATGTAAAAATATCTTCAGAAGACAATAAAACTTTAAGATATTGTTTTACAAGTGTAAAGGTTTTACCACTTCCTGCAGAAGCATTATATACTTGAAAAGTTGAAGGTTGTTGCACAATTTATTATTAAAATGAATTGTACGAATTTAGTTTATTACCAAGAGATTCGCAAAGATTCTCAAAGTTTAAAAAACTGACCACATAGAAACATAGAAAACATAGTTTTACACAACCTTATTTCTTCCTGGAGCTTGTATTGAGCGAAGTCGAAATAGGAAGATTAAGATGGGCTTTCTATCCCAAACCAACATCCAAAGACATCATTACAATAAATCCGCCAATAAAACCAAGAGTTGCAATATCTGTGTATTTATCTCTTTGCGTTTCCGGAATTACTTCTTCTACAACTACAAAAATCATTGCACCTGCTGCAAAAGCCAAAGCATAAGGCAAAATTGGAGTAAAAAATGAAACTGCCAAAGCTCCTAAAACTGCTGCAATAGGTTCTACAATTGCAGATAATTGTCCATACCAAAAGCTTTTTAATCTACTAACACCCTGTCTTCTTAAGGGCATTGCTACTGCAAATCCCTCAGGAAAATTCTGTATTCCAATACCAATTGCTAAAGAAATTGCAGCAATAATCATTTCTGTTTGCTCAACACCCACTAAAGTAGATGCTGCACCAAATAAAACACCTACTGCTAACCCTTCTGGAATATTATGTAATGTTATTGCTAAAACTAACAATGTAGTTTTGTGCCACTCCGTTTTAACCCCTTCTTTTTCATTTTCCTTAAAATTAATGTGTAAGTGAGGTAAAATTTTGTCCATTCCAAAAAGTGCTAAAGCACCTAAACCAAAGCCAATTGCAGATGGCAAAACTTTTACAAAACCTTCTCCAGGACTGTTTTCTATGGCTGGTGCTAATAAACTCCAAAAACTTGCAGCTACCATAACTCCACCAGTAAAACCTAACATTCCGTCTAAAACCGCTCTGTTAGCCTTCTTAAAAAAGAAAACCAAAGCTGCACCAGCAGCAGTTAATCCCCAAGTAAAAAGTGAAGCGTATAATGCAGCTTGAATTGGATGTTCTTTACCAAAAGCCACTAATTGATCGAATGTACTCATTGCTTTTTAATGTATAAATTGTTCGCTATTTTATTTGAAATTGATAGTTTTTTACCCTCGACTTCTATAGATAAAGAGTCATCAAAATCTTCTTTTTCTAAAACAGTTATTTGTTTTCCTAAAGTGATGCCTTTTTTGTCTAAAAATTGTAAAAATTCTGATGATGAATCATCTACTCCTACACAAATTCCTATTTCATTTTTCGATAAAGTAGATAATAAACTTTTATCAATGGTTTTTAAATTTCCATCTTTATCTGGAATTGGATCTCCATGAGGATCATGAGTTGGAAAACCCAACAAAGCATCTAATTGATTGATTAATTTAGGTGATTTTATATGCTCTAACTGTTCTGCAACATCATGCACTTCATCCCAAGAAAAGTTGAGTTTTTCTACTAAAAAAACCTCCCACAAACGATGTTTTCTAACAATATTGGCTGCTATTTTTTTTCCTAAATCTGTTAATTTAACACCCTTATACTTTTTGTAAACCACTACTTTTTTATCAGATAATTTTTTAATCATATCTGTAACAGAAGAAGCTTTTGTTGCCAATTGTTCTGCAATAGCATTTGTACTGATGCCTTTTTCTGTATCAATTTCTAAATGATAAATTGCTTTTAAATAGTTTTCTTCAGAAAGTGTAAACATCCTAAATAATTTAGACAACAAAGATAAACTTTTTATTTAAATTAAAATTTATTTTTAGTCAAGACTAAAAATTTAATTATATTTGTCGAAAATTTAGTAAAAATGAAATTATTGTTTAAGGTAGCTTGTATTTTATTTTTTGGGATAAATGCTATTTCAGCTCAAAATAGTATTTCTGGAAAAATAACCTCTGCAGGAGAATTGCTACCTTATGTAAATGTCTATTTAAAAAAAACGAAATTAGGAACTTCAACTAACGAAAACGGGTTTTATCAACTTAAAAACATACCTGATGGAAAATACACATTGGTTGTAAGTTCTGTTGGTTTTAAACCAAAATCTATTAAAATTTCATTTTTTGGCGGAAAAAATATCCAAAGAAACTTTACTTTGAGTGAAAGCAATTCTTTAGATGAAATTGTGATTTCTGGAACACTAAAACCTGTTACAAAATCTAACAGTCCAGTTCCTGTAGAAGTATATAGCAAAACTTTTTTTAAGAAAAATCCTACACCATCAATATTTGAATCTTTGCAAAACGTAAATGGTGTTCGTCCACAATTAAATTGTAATGTTTGCAATACTGGAGATATTCATATAAATGGTTTAGAAGGCCCTTATACGTTTGTTTTAATTGATGGAATGCCCATAGTTAGTGGACTTTCTACAGTTTATGGTTTAACTGGAATTCCGCAAGCATTAATAGAACGTGTAGAAGTTGTTAAAGGTCCAGCATCAACACTTTATGGTTCTGAAGCTGTTGGAGGAATTATTAATATCATCACAAAAAAACCTTCAAATGCACCCATTTTATCAACAGATATTCTAACGAGTTCTTGGGGAGAGGTGAATACGGATGTTGGATTGCGTTATAAATTATCAAAAAAAGCGCAAGGTTTATTAGGTGTCAATTATTTTAATTATCAGAATAGAATTGACAATAATAATGATGGTTTCACAGACTTAACATTGCAAAATAGAATATCTATTTTTAATAAAGTTGATATTGATAGAAAAAGCGGAAAAACATTTACTATTGCTGGAAGATATGTTTATGAGGATAGATGGGGAGGAGAATTAGATTGGGAACGTGAATTTAGAGGAACTAATGTAAAATACGGAGAAAGTATTTATACAAACAGATGGGAGGCTTTTGGAACCTATCAGTTACCAACATCAGAAAACATTAACTTTCAGTTTAGTGCAAATGGACATTATCAAGATTCTTTTTACGGAACAGATGCCTATGATGCAAAACAAATCATTGGTTTTGGTCAATTTGTATATAACAGATTATTTAAAGAAAAACACGATTTTACTTTAGGACTCGCTTACAGATATACTTTTTATGATGATAATACTTTTGCAACTTTAGATAGTAATGGAGTTTTAAACCAACCCTCTATTACGCATTTACCTGGTGTTTTTTTACAAGATGAAATTGCTTTGAACAAACAAAACAAATTACTTCTTGGTGCAAGATGGGATTACAATAGTTTACATGGAAGTATTTTTTCGCCAAGAATAAATTACAAATGGAACTCAAAAGATAATTCTGATATTTTTAGAATGAGTATTGGGAATGGATTTAGAGTTGCCAATATTTTTACAGAAGATCACGCTGCTTTAACTGGCGCAAGAGAAGTTGAGTTTGATGGTGAATTGAATCCGGAAACATCTTGGAATGTAAATGTAAATTATGTGAAAAAGTTTTATCCAGAAAATGCAATCATCACTTTAGATGCAAGTGCTTTTTACACTTATTTTGATAATAGGATTTTACCTGATTATGATTCTGACCCAAACAAAATTATTTACGCCAATTTAGACGGACATTCCGTTTCTCAAGGAATTTCTTTAAATACAGATCTTACATTTTTAAATGGATTAGCAATAAACGCAGGCGCAACTTTAATGGATGTTTCTATTACCGAAAACGGAACAAAAACAAGACAACCTTTAACTGAAAGCTTCAGTGGAGTTTGGTCTATTTCCTACAAGTTCAGAAACAACTTTACTATTGATTATACTGGAAATGTTTATGGCCCAATGCGCTTGCCTTTACTGGGCCCTAAAGATCCAAGAGCAGAATACTCACCATGGTTTAGCATACAAAACATACAATTAAGCAAAAAGTTTAGTAACTCTTGGGAAATTTATGGAGGTATAAAAAACCTATTAAATTTTACTCCAGCCGCAAATAGTATTGCACGTTCTTTTGATCCTTTTGATAAACAAGTCGTTTTTGACACCAATGGACAAGCAGTAGCAACACCCAACAACCCAAATGCCTTAACATTTGATCCAACCTATGTTTATGCGTCAAATCAGGGAACTCGAGGGTTTATTGGATTGAGGTATATAATCTTCTAAAAAATAATGAGTTCTTATCGAATGCAACTCCATAATCTTGGATTCATAGAACGAGCTCCAAAGCTATAAACTAACCCAATAGAAGGCATTATATGAGATCTTTGACTTGAAAATTTATCTTGAGAAAACTTATACATTAATTGTAAGTTCAACCCATACTTTTCAGAAAACCAAAAGGTATTCCCCACTCCAAAATTGGCAGTTGGTGTAAGAGCTTTTGCACTAATAAAACTACCTCCAATAAAAACATAAGGCACAACATTATTTTGCGATGTTCCAAAATCATAGCGTGCTTCTCCATCAAAAGTGGTATATTTTTGATTATCATTAATCGCCGTAGAAAAACTACCTACAAAAGTAATATTCTTAAACATGTATCTTGAAAGAGTAAATCTTGGTGTTTGATTGATAAATTTACCTCCAACAGTGGCTTTGTCGGCTTCTGAGTAAGATACCCAAGCCAAACTTGCTCCAAAAGTCCATTTATTGTTTTTATTTTGACTAAATATAGAAGTTGTCAAAAACAAAAACAAAATTGCAAAGTAATTGAATTTTATTTTCATGATATTAGGGGTTATTAATAACAATTATTAAACTGTTTAAGCGCAAATATATTGTATTCTTTTAAAAAACAAAATTGTTAATGCTATTTTATGTGTTAATGTTTAAATTTTATCTTTTTACTTCCCAAATTCTTTTCCTACCAAAACCAAATAAATTAAAATCAAAACGGTACACAATGCCTGTTGTAAATTGAAAATGAGGTCTCATACTTCTAAATTTAAGTGCAGAAAATTTATAAGAAACTTGCGAGTTTATTCCAATTTTATCACTAATCCAATAAGTGTTTCCTAAGCCAAAATTTAGGGTGGGAATTGCATATTTTTTAGATTTAACAAAAGTACTTCCTAACAAAACATAAGGATTTAAAAAGCTATACTTATTCTGTAAATTATAACGAATATGCCCTCCAAAAGAATTATATTTTACAGAATTGCTAATAAAACCTAAACTATTAATGGTATTAAAACTCCATTCTAACCCTAAAGAAAATCGGTCTGTAATTTGATATGCTGCATGTAAACTTGGCACTTGAAACAAATGCTTATCGCCAATAATAGCAGCGTTTTTAGCCGAGAATTTCACCAAAGACACACTTGCACCTACCTCTAACTTGTTCTGTGATTGTAGATTTACATGCAGCAAAAAAAATAAAAATAAACAGATTACATTTTTCATGATCAGATAATTTATTGATTATTAAAAAGTAATTTTTATTCATATTTTTTTATTGCACGATATATATAAAACAGTTAACTTCTATTTGACCCTACCAAAAAGATAAAGTTTTAAAAAACATTTTTCTATCAAATAGACCAAAGTCATATATTTGCTAAAATTATATTTTCGTTGAGTAAGCAGCACATTGTAAATCAATACCAAAAATCTGCGAGTATTTTGCAGATAAATAAAGCACTTCAACAAGACAAAAACCAAATTCAAATCTCAAATTTGGCAGGTTCTTCATTGTCTTTTGTGATTTCAGAAACTTTTAAAAAAGTAAACAAACCTTATCTTTTAATTTTTAATGATAAAGAAGAAGCTGCATACTATCTAAACGATTTAGAACAACTTTTAGGAGATAAAAATGTTTTGTTTTACCCAGGCTCTTACAGAAGACCTTATCAAATAGAAGAAACGGATAATGCCAATGTTTTATTGCGTTCTGAGGTTTTAAACAGAATTAATTCGCGTAAAAAGCCAGCAGTAATTGTAACTTATCCAACTGCTTTATTTGAAAAGGTAGTCACTAAAAAAGAGTTAGAAAAAAACACACTAAAAGTTACTCTTGGCGAAAATTTATCGCTCGATTTTGTAAACGAAGTTTTATTCGAATACAAATTCAAACGTGTAGATTTTGTTATAGAACCAGGAGATTTTTCTGTAAGAGGAGGAATTATAGATGTGTTTTCTTTTTCTAATGATGAACCTTACAGAATTGAGTTTTTTGGTGATGAAATTGATAGTATCAGAACTTTTGATGTAGAAACACAACTTAGTAAAGAGAAACTGAAAAAAGTTTCGATAATGCCAAATGTCGAAAACAAAACATTACAAGAAAATAGAGAAAGTTTCTTAAAATACGTATCTACCAATACAGTGGTATTTGTAAAAAACATAGACTTACTGTCGGGAAAATTAGACAAGTTTTTTAACAAAGCTAAAACTGCTTTCAATGATTTATCAAAAGAAATCAAACATGCGAAACCCACTGAATTGTTTTGTGACGGCAACTTCATCAAAAATCAACTTCAAGAATTTATCTTGGTTAATTTTGGGAGTACTTCTAATAAAAATCAAGAGGTTATTTCTTTCAACACAAAACCCCAACCTTCTTTTAACAAACAATTCAATTTATTAATTAACAATTTAATAGAGTATCATAAAGCAGAATTTACCAATTATATTTTTTGTGCAAACGAACAACAAGCAAAACGTTTTCATGATATTTTTGATGATTCAGAAAAAGAAGTTCATTATGAAACTGTGGTTTTTCCTTTATATCAAGGTTTTGTAGATGTTGATAACAAATTGGTTTGCTATACAGATCATCAAATTTTTGAGCGCTATCATAAATTTAGATTAAAAAATGGTTATGCTAAAAAGCAAGCTATTACGCTACAAGAACTCAACAAACTTGAAATTGGTGATTATGTAACCCACATGGATCATGGAATTGGTAAATTTGGAGGTTTACAAAAAATAGATGTACAAGGCAAAAAGCAAGAAGCCATTAAATTAGTTTATGGAGAACGCGATATTTTATATGTAAGTATACATTCGCTTCACAAGATTTCTAAGTTTAACGGAAAAGACGGCAAAGCACCTAAGATTTACAAATTAGGTTCTGGAGCTTGGAAAAAAATCAAACAAAAAACCAAAGTAAGAGTTAAACATATTGCCTTTAATTTAATTCAGTTGTATGCAAAAAGAAAACTCCAAAAAGGATTTGCTTTTGGTCCAGACACACACATTCAACACGAGTTAGAAGGAAGTTTTATGTTTGAAGATACTCCAGACCAATACACTGCTACACAAGATGTAAAAAATGATATGGAAAAAGCTCAACCCATGGACAGATTGGTTTGTGGTGATGTTGGTTTTGGAAAAACAGAAGTAGCGGTTAGAGCAGCTTTTAAAGCTGTTGATAATGGCAAACAAGTCGCTATTTTAGTACCAACAACAATTTTAGCTTTTCAGCATTACAAAACTTTTTCCGAGCGTTTAAAAGATTTTCCTATAAAAATTGATTATTTGAATCGATTTAGAACTGCAAAACAAAAAAAAGCAGCCATTGAAGGTGTAAATAATGGGAACATAGATGTTATTATTGGTACGCACCAACTCACAAATAATCGCATTCAATTTAAAGATTTGGGGTTATTAATTATTGATGAAGAACAAAAATTTGGGGTTGCTGTAAAAGACAAACTCAAAACCTTAAAAGAAAATGTAGACACGTTAACCTTAACTGCAACTCCAATTCCAAGAACTTTGCAATTTAGTTTGATGGCAGCAAGAGATTTATCAGTCATAAAAACACCGCCTCCAAACAGACATCCTATAGAAAGTAATGTGATTCGCTTTTCGGAAGAAACCATCAGAGACGCCATTTCTTATGAAATTTCAAGAGGAGGACAAGTTTTCTTTATTCATAATAGAATAGAAAACATTAAAGAAGTAGCTGGTTTATTGCAAAGGTTGGTTCCATCGGCAAAAATAGGCATTGGTCATGGGCAAATGGAAGGTAAAAAATTAGAAGAATTAATGCTCGGTTTTATGAATAGCGAGTTTGATGTTTTGGTTTCTACTACAATTGTAGAAAGTGGTTTAGATGTACCCAATGCCAATACAATTTTTATTAACAATGCTAATAATTTTGGGTTGAGCGATTTACATCAAATGCGTGGTAGAGTTGGGCGTTCTAACAAAAAAGCATTCTGCTATTTTATAACACCTCCTTACCATATGATGACCGATGATGCTCGTAAAAGAATTCAAGCATTGGAGTTATTTTCTGATTTAGGAAGCGGAATTAATATTGCCATGAAAGATTTAGAAATTCGTGGTGCAGGAGATTTATTAGGAGGCGAGCAAAGTGGATTCATTAACGATATTGGCTTTGATACTTATCAAAAAATACTACAAGAAGCTATAGAAGAACTTAAAGAAAATGAGTTTAGAGATTTATATAAAACTGACGAATCTAAACCCAAAGAGTTTGTAAAAGAAGTGCAAATAGATACAGATTTTGAAATTCTTTTTCCTGATGACTATGTAAACTCTGTAACAGAACGTTTGAGTTTGTATGAAAAATTATCAGACTTAAAAACAGAAGATAAACTACAACAATTTGAAATTGATATTATTGATAGATTTGGAGAAATTCCTACTCAGGTAGAAGATTTATTAGATTCTGTAAGAATAAAATGGTTGGCTAAAAAATTAGGCTTAGAAAAAATCATTTTAAAACAAAAAAGAATGATTGGATATTTTGTGTCTGACCAACAAAGCGAATTTTACCAAACAGAAGCATTTACAAAAATGCTTAAATATGTGCAACAAAACTCGAAAAGCTGCGTAATGAAAGAGAAACAAACCAAAAACGGATTGCGATTACTTATTACTTTCATTAAAATTGATACTGTAAAAACTGCTTTAGAAACTCTAAAAAAAATTTAGTCTCCTAAACAATATTCATCTTCTTCAATAAAAAAGAAGCATTCATGTTCTTACAAACTCCAGTTTTTAAAGTATAGTCGAAATGCAGTTCGTTATTACTAATTTCTGCATCAAAATAATAGTTTTCGATTTCAGAAAACTCCTTTTCTAAAGCACACAAACTCACATCGTGAGTAGCAATTATGCCAGTAGATTTAGATTTTGTGAGTTTTTCTACAAACTTTTTAGAGCCAATAGCTTTGTCTTTACTGTTGGTGCCTTTTAAAATTTCGTCTAAAATGATAAAATAATCTTCATTTTTTATTTCATCAACAATAAATTTTAGACGTTTTAATTCTGAATAAAAATACGACTCGTCTTCTGTTAAAGAATCTGTTGTTCGCATACTTGTAATCAATTTTATGGGTTGATATTGAAAACTCTCTGCACAAACTGGCAATCCACAATTTGCCATTACAATAGATAAAGAAACCGTTCTTAAAAAAGTACTTTTCCCTGCCATATTTGCTCCAGTAACAATAAAAAAGTGCGCATCATTAATCGTAAAATCGTTATCAATTCTTTTTTTAGCATCTAATAAAGGATGACCTAAATTGGTTGATTGTATTATTTCTTTTTCTGATGAAAGCTCTGGAAAAACAAACTTTGAATGATTAAATTTAAAATTAGCTAACGAGTTTTGCGCATCAAAATAAGCAACTACCTCAAACCATTTTTCTACAGTGTGTTTGTAGTTAAAAATCCATTTTTCTACTCTACAAGCATTCGCTATTTCCCACAAAAACAGCCCGTTACCTAGAACAGCTATAATAATATTGTTTCTATTATCAAAAGCATCTAAAATTTTAGAAAACTCCTTAAAGATTAGAGAAGCTTTTTTGTTTTCAGATTGAATAACTTCTTGCTTTTCCAATAAATTTTTTGAAATAAATTTCTCTGCCTCTATTTCTTTTAATAATTGATGATATTGTTTAAATGTTTCTCTTGCTTTGTCGGTTTCTGTATATAAAAGATTCGTTTTTTTGATGAATTTTACGGTACTAAAAAGTCCGATAAAAAACAATATGGTTAAATATGTAAATGAAAATACTCCAAAAGAAACTAAACCTATCAAAAGTAGAGAAATCAAAGAAAAACCTATTTGAACTTTTGCCAAATATTTTGGGAGAACAGGCTTATAATTTAGTATCCATTTCGTAATAAAATTGGTTTTATTTTTCACAGTTACTAAACTTGCTAATGCAGAAAAATGTTGACGCCAATCTACCTTTTTTGAAAGCTCTTTAATTGCATTTTGTTTTTCTAAAATGTCATCCGTATTATTTTCGGTAAGTACTTTTGCTAATGCTATTTTACCATTATTTGTAGTTGTTCTGTTGATGTATTGAAAGAAAGAGCCTACACCAAATAAATCTATATCGTTACTATAATAATGCAAGGGTTTTACAAATTCTGAACCTGTTTCTAAATGATGAAAATCTCTTTTTAAAACTTTAATTTCAGTTTTGTTAATCTCAATTTTAGCATCTACAATTGCCTTTTCTTTTTTAATGTTTAAATATTTTATCACTAAAAAAGAAAACAACAAAACACTCAAAAAGAGAATTATAAAAACATCTAAGTATTTGCCAAAAGAGAGGTAAATTAAAAATGCAGTTCCTATAAAAACAGATGCCCTAAAAACTGCAAGATTTGTTAGTCTTTTCTTAAGTTTGACTGCTTCTTTTTCTAATTCAGTCTTTCGATTTTTATAGAACGTTAAAGGGTTATTCATAATTAGAAATTCCCCCAGTTAAATTCAACACTTTTAAATTTGGATATTTTTTCTTCATCCTTTCTGTTGCTCTGTAACTATTGAATCCTCTTTGACAAACCATCACATAGGTTTTATCAAAATCGACTTCTATTTTTGAAGCATCGAATTTATTGATATGAATAGTTTGGTCTACCTCAAAAGGTAATTTTAGATTTTCTAAAACCGCTATAATTTCAAGAGTGTTATCTCCTAAACGTTCTTTCAGTTCTTTTGGAGATATTTGCCAATCTTTATTTTGTGTAGAACAGGCTAAATCAAAATAAGTTTGAGCTTTGAAAATTTTGGCGATTTTCTCTTTTAAAAAAGTTGGTTTTAGTTTCATTTTCAATTGCGTATTTTGAAGTGAGTTGTAAATCAACAATTCATTAGTCAATGGTTTACCTACTTTTGTTATAATTTTTAACACCTCATTTACTTGTTGTGTTGCAATCATACCAACAATGGCATTTAAAGTTCCAGCTTCTTCACAATTTGGAATATCTGTTGCCATTTCTGGAAAAGCATCTCTTAAATTTGATGAGTAATTTCCGTCTTTTTGCAATACGTTAAATGTTGCCACATAGCCATCAAATTTATACAAAGAACCGTATACCAAAGGTTTATTTTTAATCACACAAGCATCATTTAACAAATATTTTGTGGGTAAAGAATCTGTTCCATCAACAACAATATCTACATTTTCAATCAAACTAAAAACGTTTTCTTTTGTTATAGGTTTGTTGGTAAAACTGACTTCCGTAAAAGGTGCTCTTTTCTTTATAAATTCTGATAAAACGGCTGCTTTTGGTTTGCCAACATCTTCTAAACTATAAAAAACTTGTCTATGTAAATTTGTAACATCAACTGTATCAAAATCTATTAAATGAAGTTGCCCAATTCCGCTTGCAGCCAAATACACAGCAATAGGACTTCCTAAACCTCCACAACCAACCACCAAAACAGAAGACTTTTGTAGTTTTTCTTGCCCAACTTCACCAATTTCTGGCAAAGTAATTTGACGTTTAAAAAGTTGATTTTTAGTAGTTTTCACAATTTGTATTTTTGTCATTTTGAGCGAAATGAAATGGAGTCGAAAAATCTATATTCATTTACTGTTTTAAGTTGTTTTAATCTGAGATTTCTCCTATCGTCGAAATGACATTTAGTTAATTTTTTATCTCCTTTTTAGCATCTTCAAATTCTTCTGGGGTATTAATATTTCTAATAATATCATCATCTATTTCAACAATTTCAACATCAGAATTGATCAACATTTTACGTGGACAAGAATAGCCTTGTGCTAAATATTGCAATAAAATAGGATACGCTTTTGGTTCGTAAATCGTAATTAAAGGCTCTACAAAATCTTTGTTTTTTCCCTTTATTGCTGTAGCTGCTTTACTTGGATTTCTATGTTTTAATAACAACTGAATTACCTCATCATTTACAAAAGGAACATCTGTTGCCAATACAAACCAAGCAGCATTTGGGTCTTTTTGAAAAGCAGAACAAATGCCACCAAATGGACCTAAATTGTAAAATGCATCTGGAATTTGAGATTTCTCGACTTCGCTCGAAATGACATTCGTTCTTTCATTGTCGCCTTGAGTGCAGTCGAAAGGTCTTACAGAATAATACGTTTTTAAATTGTTATTTTCTAACAACTCTTTGGCAACTTGTTTTTGAGGTTTTCCAAAATAATTCAATTCAGATTTATCTTGTCCCATTCTTGTGCTTTTTCCGCCAACTAAAACGAGTCCTTTTATTGGGGCAATTTTTTCTTGAATCAGATTATTAATATGATCTGCAATAGCATCTACCTCATCAATAGTGTAACAAGTACTATTTTTAATATTTGGATATTTCTCAACTAAAAAATCGAAATATTCAGTTTCTGAATTGAGTTTTACCACAAACTGAATACTATCTAATTGAGCTAACCTTTTTAAAACAGAGGCTTCTTTAGCTTCGTCTAAAATTAAAATCTGTTTTGCTCCTTGATAATGATTTCCGTTGATAAACACATAATCATACTGAGCGAAATCTAATCGTTGTTGGAACTTATTTACCATCTTAGATGTAGCAACTTGCAAATTACCTTGATGATGAAAAGTATATTCAGAAATTTGATTTAATTCAACATCTTTTGCGTGTGATGCATCAAAATATGCTAATTTATAATTATTTAATTTTTTAGAAATATTAGTAACTAAATTAGAAATATTACCACAATTTGTACCTAAGATTGAAATCTCATTTGGCGCAAAATTATCATTATTTCGTTTTTCTAAATTTGTATGTTTTTTATGTTTAGCCATTTTTAATATCCGATTTTCCACCAGTTTTTTCTACTAATTTCACTTCTTTAATTACCATTCTCTGACTGATGCTTTTACACATATCATAAATGGTTAAACAAGTAATATTTGCTCCTGTTAAAGCTTCCATTTCTACACCTGTTTTTCCTTCTATAGTTACTTTACAAAACACTTCTATGTTTTCATCATCTACGATATTGATATCAACATCTACACCATTAATTAACAATGGATGACACATAGGAATCAACTCTGAGGTTTTTTTGACTCCTTGAATTCCTGCAATAATTGCGGTTTGAAAAACGGGTCCTTTTTTTGTGATTAATTCATCATTTGTAAAATGAGAAATTACTTTTTTTCCTAAAAACATAGTTGCTTTTGCAATGGCTGTTCTTTTGGTAATTTTCTTATCAGAAACGTTTACCATTTTAGGATTGTTCTTTGAATTTAAATGTGAAAAGCTCATTTAAATAGTTTTTAGTTTTAAATGTTTAGTTTTTAGTTAGATTGCTTTGAGAAGTTTTAACAATTGAGGTTAAAATTCTTATTAATTCGTGAATATCCAAAATTAGTGAATTTACATCTATATTTGTTAGTTCACTTTCCTTTAGTAACCTTAACCAATACTTAGTTTCTCTTGCTTCTTTAGAAGAAATAGACAGTTTTGCTATGAAATCTTTTTTACTTTGTCCAGCCAAAGCTTCTTCTATATTTGCTCCAATTGAAGTTCCACTTCTCAATATTTGATTAGAAATTACAAATTCTTTTTCTTTTTGTAATTTTTTATAAAGCGAAATAATTTTCAATGAAAAATCAAAACTCTTTTTTTGGACGATACTTTCTTTCATAGCAATAATTTAACTTAAGACTCAAAACTAAACATTTAACACTATAATTAACTATATCGAATTACAGGAAAATTCTCTCCTTTTTTAAATTCTGTTTCTCCTTTTGGTAATTGAATAAAAGCATCTGCATTCACCAAACTTGCCAAATCTCCAGAACCATTTCCTTTGATAGGTGTTGCTACTAAATGTCCGAATTTGTAACTTAATTTTACTTGTAAAAAATAAGTTAAATTGGGTTTAAAAACAACATCTTCTGTTAGAATTGCGGTTTCTTCTTTAACCTCTATACCAACAGATTTGTAATACCAAGGATAAAAATACGCTAAACAATTTACAAAAGTTGAAATTGGGTTTCCTGGAAATCCAAACACATTACATGTATCTGTTTTTCCGTAAAAAAAGGGTTTCCCAGGTCTTTGAGTTATTTTATGAAACAATTTTTCTACTTGTAATTCTTCAAAAACTTGGGGTAAAAAATCGAATTTTCCTTTACTTACAGCTCCACTAAACAATAATACATCATACTCTTGTAAGTAAGTTGCAATTTTTTGTTTTAAAACAGGTTTATCATCAGTAATATGTGCTGTTTCTGAAGGAATATTTAATCGCTCTAACAAAGATACCAAGGTAAATACATTGCTTCTACGTATTTGATGTTCTAAAGGAGTTTCATCAACACCAACCAATTCATCACCTGTAGAAATAATTAGTATTTTGGGTTGTTTTGCTACTTTTACTTTGGATTTACCCACAGTTGCTAAAACTCCAATTTCTGCTGCTGATATGAGTTTATTTTGTTGAATTAAAACGTCTCCTTGCTTTCTGTCTTTTCCCTTTGGATGAACATTTTGGGCATCGCTAATACCTTCTGGTATTATTCTTGCGAATCCATTATTAATTTCTAAATCTTCATAACGAATCACTGAATTTGCATTTTTTGGCAATACAGCTCCTGTCATTACTTCAATACAATTTTCTGAATCTTGTAACGTAATTTGTTTACTTCCAGCAGGTTGAATTCCTTCTATTTTAAATGTTCTTTGTCCGTTTTTAAAAGCGTTAAAATCGATTGCAATTCCATCCATAGAAACTCTATTGAATGGTGGAAAATCTCTATCTGCAACAATATCTTCTTTTAAAATTCTACCAACAGATTGTATAAATGGAATTTTCTCAACGCCAAAATTTTGAGCTGTATTTAATATTGTTTGTAAAGCTTGTTCTACTGAAATCATAAATAATTGTATAATCGTTTATTTGTTAAATTGTGTAATTGAAAACGTTTTATTCTAATAGTTAAACAATTTCACAACTACACTTTTTTTTTAACCTCCAATTGTACTCATACTTTCAGAAATATTTCCTTTTTTACGGTTTGATTCTGCTATAAAACCATTTTCGGGTTTGTCTTTTACCAAACTTAAAAAGAGTTCTTTTAGATCATCATTACTTGCTCCATTTCTAATAAAATCTCGCAAATTAAAAACGCCATCATCAAACAAACAATTTTTAAAAGTTCCTGTACTTGTAATTCTTATTCGGTTACAATCACCACAAATAGTTCTTGTAAATGCAGGAATTATTCCAACAGAACCTAAATGTCCTTCAATTTTATAATTTTTAGATGTTGATGATTTTTCAGCTTTAATTTCATCCACAGAAAACTCAGTTTTTATCTCGTTTAAAATCTTTTTAAATGTCCAGTTTTCTTGCATATCACGTTGTCCTTTTCCGTTAAAAGGCATTTCTTCAATAAAACGTACAGCAACATTTTTATCTTTTGTCAATCTTACAAAATCCACAATTTCATCAGTATTAAAACCAGATTGTACCACTACATTCAGTTTTAAATTCAGACTACTTTTTTCAAGCAATTCAAAAGTTTTATAGACTTCTGGAAATACATCACGTCTTGTTATTTTTGCAAACTTATCACGTTGCAAACTGTCTATACTTAAATTAATATTTTTTACTTTTTTAAGCGATTCAATTTTATCAATATGATGCGAAATTAATGCGCCATTTGTAGTGATATTGATAGCATCTAACAAATCGTTATAAGACAACATTTCTAAAAAACCTACAAAATCTTTACGCACAAAAGGCTCACCACCTGTTAAACGTACTTTTTTTACACCTAATTCTGTAAGCACACGAATTAATCTGTACATTTCCTTAAAAGAAAGTAACTCTTGTCTTGGCACAATATCTATTCCGTGAGCAGGCATACAGTATTGACAACGTAAATTACAACGATCTGTTACAGCCAATCGCACGTATTCCATTTGTCTTCCAAAACTGTCTATTAATTTGTTCATAAGGTTTGCTAAAGTATAACCTTTAACTGTTTGATTTTATGACTTTAATCACTTTAATTTGGCAATTTCTTACTTACCACCCCATACATAAAGGTGCCTAAAAGTGCTCCTACTAATAGGATAATTGCAGGAATTGCTTTAAATCCAAAAATAACAAAAATTGGTGCTGCACAAGCGCCAGATACTCCCCAGCCTAAACCAAAGAATGTTCCTCCAATAATGGTTCTAAACAATCCTTTTTTCTTTTCTTTTGGATAAATTCTATTTCCTTTGATGTCTTTTATTTTTCCCGACTTAAATAATTGCATAAAAATCATTGAAATAATAACCGCACTTCCAATAATACCAAACATATGGAAAGATTGAAATGTAAACATTTCATAAAAACGGTACCAAGAAATGGCTTGACTTTTGCTTAATACAATTGCAAAAAAGATTCCTAATAATAAAAATTTGATGTTTTTCATAGCTAAAATAAAATAGGGATTATAAACCAAGTTGCAATAATACCACCAATAAAAAAGCCTATTACTGCTAATAACGATGGTAATTGCAAGCTACTTAAACCTGTAATTGCATGCCCAGAAGTACATCCTCCTGCATAACGTGTTCCAAAACCAATACATACTCCAGAAATTAACAGAATAAAGAATCCTTTTAGAGAAAAAACAACTTCTTCTCCAAAAATTTCATCAGGAAAATATTGTTTCCCAACATTAGAAAACCCTAAATCTGCCAATTCTTGAACTGTTGTTGGATTTAAATCTATGGTTTGTTCTGGAATTAAAAATTTTGCAGAAATAATTCCACCAATAAGTAACCCTACAACAAACATTAATGCAAAATCGCGTTCTTTCCAATCTTTTTTAAAATAATCTGATACTTTACCTGCTCCAGCCATAGTACATAAAGTTTCGAAGTTGGTTGATGCTCCAAAATTTTTGCCGAAGTAAAAATAAAGCAATAACGAAAGTGCTATTAGTGGCCCGCTAATAAACCAAGCCCAAGGTTGTTGTATAAAATCCATAATTAAATTTTATCTTTTAAATAATTTATAATTTGTTTTGTAGCACCCAAATTATCTTGGATGTATTTTTTATTGATAATTCCAGTTAATTTCCTGAAATTTTCATCTTCTTTAAATTCGTTTAAATTGGCATTTAACTCTTTTTGATTGCTGATTGAAATACAACCTCCAATTTTTACCAAATCTACAGCTTCTTTAAATTTGTCGTATTTATTTCCAATCACTACAGGAATTCCAAAAGTTGCGGGTTCTAAAATATTATGTAACCCTGTTTTTAAACCTCCACCTACATAAGCTACATCTGCAGCTGCGTAAATTTTTGTAAGAATACCTATTGTATCTATTATAAAAATCTGATATTTTGACAAATCTTCATCAGCTTTAGCTGAATATAAAACTGTTTTTTTTGTGATTGATTTTTGCAACGCTACAATTGCATCACTTTTGATATTGTGAGGCGCAATGATAAATTTTTCGTTTTCTGAAGCTTGATTATTGATGTAATTTACCAACAATTCTTCATCTTCTTTCCAAGTACTGCCTGCTACAATTGTATATTTTTTATCTTTAAACTCATCAATAAAATCAAGTGAATTGTCTTGTTCTAAAATTTTAGAAACTCTATCAAAACGTGTATCACCGGCAATAGTAACATTGTTTAAATTGATTGAATTTAATAGTTTTTTAGAATTCTCATCTTGCACAAAAAAGTGATGAAAAGCTTGTAAAGATTGCCTCATAAAGCCTCCATAATTCTTAAAAAACAATTGTTTTTCTCTTAAAATTCCAGATACTAAAATGGTGGGAATTTCTTTTTGTTTTAATGTATTTAAAAAGTTTGGCCAAAATTCATATTTAATAAAAATTGCAAAAATTGGGTTTACTTTTTCAATAAATTTTTTTGCTTTTAATTTAGAGTCTAATGGCAAATAACAAACCACATCAGCTAAATTGTAATTTTTTCTGATTTCATATCCAGAAGGAGAAAAAAAAGTAACTAAAATTTGACAATTACTAAACTTGCTTTTTACCTCTTCGATTATGGGCCTTGCTTGTTCGAATTCGCCCAAAGATGCCGCATGAAACCAAATGGTTTTTTTTTCTTTTAATGGGTAAAGTTTTGAGAATGTTTCTTTTCTGCCATCAACAAAAAGCTTTATTTTTTTACTGAAAATAGCAATAATTGGTAATACTAAAGATACCAGAAAAATTAAAAAACTGTACAAAATTTTCATTGCAGTAAAAGTACAAAATAGTAGGTACTCTATTTAACAAATAACATGTATAAAAAAAGCTACCCAAAAAGAGTAGCTTTATTTTTTGAAACAATTTAGTTTAGTAGTAACATTACCATTCCCCCGAAAAAAATGTTATAACAGACTAAATACACATCAAAAGTACATTAAAATAGAGATTAACAATCTTAAAATGTTCTGAACAGCTATATATTGTTCTAAAAAGTAAGTATTGTAAAAGTATTAAATCAAATTTATTCTTTTTACAATATCTTCTTTGTACTTTTTACCAATTGGAATTTCATCATTTAAAATTTTAACAGAAGTCTGAGTTATTTGTGACAAGTATTTGGTGTTGATAATGTATCCTCGGTGAATTCTAATAAAACTTTGATTTAGTTTTTGAATAATATCATTTAAACTGGTTCTTACCACTATCTTTTGGTGAGATTTTAAAATAATTTCTATGTACACATGCGCACTTTTTAAAAATAAAATATCATCGAAATTAATTTTTGAGTAAAATCCTTTATCTTTTACAAAGAGTGAATCTTTGATAATTAAATTGTTGCTATTTACTTCACCGATTTTCTTCGAAAAATTATGCAATGCAATTTCTATAGAGGTATACAATTCATCTTTAGAAAAGGGTTTTACCAAATAAGCTGGAGGCATTACCTCTTTTGCTTGATTAACTGTTAAAACATCTGAATTTGAGGTTAGAAAAATAAAAGGAAAATTATAAGACTCTCTAATTTTTTTAGCAATATCGATTCCTGTTTTTTTTCCCGACAATTGAATATCTAAAATAGCTATATCTGGCTGCTCTTCTTCTATTCTTTCAATTGCTTCTGTGTAATTAATAGCTGGTTCTAAGGCTTCATAACCTAAATCATCTAAAGCATCGCAAATATTGTCTGCAATAATCATTTCATCTTCTACAACAAGAATTTTCACCTTACTCATACACTACAATTTTATACTAAAATAAGAATTGGTTTAAAAAATTGATATTAAACTCTTAAAAAATGTTCTAAATATTAAAAAAAAATGTTCTAAAACTAATTTACTAAATGTCTTGCAGATGTATCTTTAAAATAAATTTCGAATTTGGCTCCTTTTATATTACTCTGTTTTAAGGTTCCGTGCAATTGTTTTACTAACCTGTTTACCAATCGTAATCCTAAACTTTTGGCTTTTTTAACATCAAAATTAGTTGCTAATCCAGGGCCATTATCTTCGATAATTAATTTATAATTGTTTTCTTTTTCTTTCTCTATTGATATAGATAAGTTATTCTCTTTATCGTTTTTAAAAGCATATTTATAAGAGTTTGTAATAATTTCATTAATAATTAAACCTAAAGGAATTGCTGTATCTACATCAAAAAACATGTTTTTAGAAGAAATTGATGTTTTTACTATATTAGAAGAAGAATACATGGATGAGAGTTCTCTAATTAATAATTTTATATATTCATCAAAATCTATTAATCCGCTTTCATTTTGATACAGTTTTTGATGGATTAGCGCCATCGATTTTACTCTATTTTTACCCTGATTTGCAAGTTCTAATGCTTTTTTGTCTTCAATTCCTTTGGTTTGCAATTCTAACAAACTCGATACAATTTGAAAATTATTTTTTACTCTATGATGTACTTCTTTCACTAATAATTCTTTTTCTTTTAATGATTCTTCTATGATTTTATTTTTATCTGAAAGTTGTTTAGATTGCTTTTTTATTTTTCTTAAAACCAGTAAAGTAATTATAAAAAGTACAAAAGCTAACAGGGCAATTACACCGTACAAAGTTGTTTTCTCTTTTTCGTGAGTTAACTCTTTTTCTTTCTCTTTTACAGCTTGTTCTGTTTTATAATTTGCCAAAGATTTAGACAAATCTTCGGAATATATTTTTCGTGTAAGGTTTATTGCTTTGTCTTTATATCCTAATGCAAGGCTATTATAACCATGAGCTGATAGCGCATGAGAACTTTCGTTTATTAAATGAAATGAATCATTTGGGTTTAAATCTTTGCCTAAAGTTTCAAATTTTAAAATTAATGCAGGTACATTTTTAACTTCAAATTTTTCTAAAATTTCTTTTTTTAATGGCGATGACTTCTCTAAATGAGAAACTAGTTTTGCATACAAAGAATATGTATAAATCTTTGTAGACACATTATTATACAATTCATTTATTAAGCTAATAACTCTTTTATTATTACCTCCTTTAAAAATATAAGCATCTATTAAATGTTCTATTGTACTAAAGTAATATGAAGTATTTTTGGGCAATTCTTTTTCTAATAGTAAACTTTGTTCACTAACATCTATATATTCTTGTAATTTTCTTTCAATAATTAAAAAATCGGATAAATGATATAAGAAAATAATTTGCAATTCCTTATCATTAATTTTTTTAGCCGTTTCTAAACTCTCTAAAACTAATTTTTTTCCATTTTTAACATCTTGCTGAATTTGAAACATCACCATAGGATGAGTTCTAATCTTTAATTTAGCTTTTAAAACTTCTGTTTTAGATGCATCAAATTTATTTACATAATTTTCTAATTCTTTTTGTACGGTAGATGCTTCGTCTAAACTTACTTCGTCTCTTAATTTAGATACTTGCACCCATTTTATTTCTACATAATCAGAATTAATTTTCTTACTCGTTGGTTCTTTAATATTAAAATTAATATAATTTGAAATTTCTTTATAATTTACAGATTGATTGTTACTTAATTTTGAAATAAAAAAATAATATTCCTTATAAGTTAAATTCTTATTTACTATAAGTTTTGACAATAATTCTTTTTTAGAAATCTCTCTTACTGAGTCTAAATAGTAAGTTGCAGAATCAATTTTCTTTTTTAAAATAAATTCTTCAATCTTATTAGAATAATAGTTTGTTTGTGTGTTTTGGCTATAAGCGTTCATCACAAGGAAAAACACAAGCATAGATAAACGAAGTTTCATTCTTTATAATTTGTTAGAAGATAAAACTACATAAATATTTTTAATGAAAATAACAGAACACTCTAAAAAAGAAAAACGCTTAAACAAAAAAGTTTAAGCGTTTTTAAAGAAATTTAAAAGCGTTTTTCTAAGCTTCAAATGGAGTTATAGATACATAAGATCTGTTATCCTTTTTCTTTCTAAACTCAACAATTCCATCAACTTTAGCGTGCAAAGTATGATCTTTACCCATGTAAACGTTTTCTCCTGGATTGTGAGTGGTTCCTCTTTGACGAACAATAATATTTCCTGCAATTGCAGCTTGTCCTCCAAATATTTTTACTCCAAGTCGTTTCGATTCTGATTCTCTACCATTTTTCGAACTACCTACTCCTTTTTTATGTGCCATGATACTATGGTTTTAAAATTGAAATTTTTTATTTAGTTAAAGCTTCAATTAATTCTGCTTTCTTTAAAGAAGTATATCCTTTTATACCTGCTTCTTTAGCAGCAGCTTTTAATTCTGCAACAGTCATAGAATTATAATCTGTTGTAGTTGCTTCTTTTACCTCAGCTTTAGGAGCAGCTTCCTTTTTTGGAGCAACTTCTTTTTTTGCTGATTTCTTTGCACCAGATGCAGCTATAGATTCAATTTGAATCTCGCTTAAAGCTTGTCTGTGTCCATTTTTCTTTCTGTAACCTTTTCTTCTTTTCTTTTTAAAGACGATTACTTTATCACCTTGTAAGTGACTTAGAATTTTTGCCGTTACTGCGGCTCCTTCTATAGCTGGGGCGCCAATAGTTACGTTACCTTTGTCTTCAGTTAAAAGAACGTTATCAAAAGTTACTTTCGATCCTTCTTCTCCTTGTAAACGGTGTACGTATACTTTTTGGTCTTTTGCTACTTTAAACTGCTGCCCTGCTATCTCTACGATTGCGTACATACTATTTGTTTTGCGTATTTATACTTAATTACTACACTTTCTTATTGAAAATGCGGATGCAAATATACATCTTTTTTTATAGTCTGCAATATAGTTTATAGATTAATTGCAACCAATAACCAGTTCAATAAACTCGTTTTTTAACATTATTTTTAAGAGTCTGTTTCTTATTTTTGATTCAAATAAAATTTGACTATTTTTTTGTAACAAGCACAGTAAGAATGCGTCAAATACGAACTTAATTAATTAAAAAAAAGAAAAATAATGAAGAAAAGTATTTTATCTCTTACTTCTGTTCTTCTCCTTGCATTTTCTACAAATGCTCAAAAAGTTGAATTTGAAGAGTATAATTTGAATAATGGCATGCATGTAATTTTACATCAAGATAATTCTGCTCCAATTGTTACTGTTGGCGTAATGTATCATGTTGGCGCAAAAGATGAGGTTGATGGAAAAACTGGAATGGCACATTTTTATGAGCACTTATTATTTACAGGAACAAAAAATATTGAGAGAGGCAAATGGAGAGAAATTCAATCTGTACGAGGTGGAACTGGAAATGCGAATACCAATTGGGATAGAACCTACTACTACCAAACCTATCCATCTAATGAATTAAAATTAGCATTATGGATGGAATCTGAGCGCCTATTACACCCTATTATCGATCAAAAAGCTGTAGATACTCAAAATGAGGTGGTAAAAGAAGAAAAACGTCAACGTATGGATAATGCTCCTTATGGTAAAGTTATTTATGGAGATGTTTATAGACACTTGTTTGACAAGCATAATTATGGCAGGCCCATGATTGGTTATATTAAAGATTTAGATGCTGCTAAATTAGAAGAATTTCAAGCATTTTATAACAAATGGTATATGCCAAATAATGCTGTTTTAGTTGTTGCTGGTGATTTTGAAAAAGGAACTGCTAAGAAAATGATTCAAGATTATTTTGAGCCTATTCCTAAAAGATCTGCACCAGAAAGAATAAAAATTGTTGAACCAGAAAGAACAAAAGAAAAAAGAGTTAAAGAATATGATTCTAATATTCGATTACCATTAATTGGTTTAGCATACAAAACTCCTTCTATGAAACAAAGAGATGCAAAAATATTAGACGTAATTTCTACTATTTTAAGTAACGGTAAGAGTTCTCGCTTGTATAAAAAATTGGTAGATGATAAGAAAAAAGCATTACAAGCTTTTTCTTTTGCCAGACCTTTAGAAGATTATAGTGTCTACATCATTGGAGCTATCCCTTTAGGTAAAACTTCTTTAGATGATTTAATTAAAGAAATGGATGAGGAAATTTTGAAATTACAAACAGATTTAATCTCTGAGAAAGACTTGCAAAAAGTAAGAAACAAATTTGAAAATCAATTTGTTGCTTCAAATTCTAATGTTACTGGTATTGCCAACTCTTTAGCAAGAAACTACATGTTAGTGGGTGATACAAACAGAATTAACAACGAATTAGAAATAATCAACTCTATTACAAGAGAAGAAATTAGAGAGGTTGCCAAAAAGTATCTTGCTAAAAACAGACGTGTTGTTCTAGAGTATTTACCAGAAGCTCAAAAGAAGAAATAATTAATCAAACAGAAGAAAATGAAAACAAAGATATATTCTATTATTACTATATTATTTCTATCGCTTAGCATCTCTGCTCAAGTGGATAGAACACAAATTCCTGAATCTGGTCCAGCACCAAAGATTAATTTAGGAACTCCCAAAAAATTCACTTTAAAAAACGGATTACAAGTGTTAGTTGTAGAAAACCATAAACTCCCCAGAGTTTCTGTAACCTTAGACATCGATAATCCGCCTATGCCAAAAGGAGATAAAAAAGGAATTGAAAGTCTTTTAGGAGGTATGTTGGGAACTGGATCAACCAATATTTCTAAAGAAAAATTTGATACAGAAGTAGATTATTTGGGTGCTAATATTTCTTTTGGATCTGAAAGTGCTTTTGCAAGTTCTTTATCAAAATACTTTCCAAGAGTTTTAGAATTAATGGCAGATGCTGCTTTAAACCCAATATTTACTCAAGAAGAATTTGATAAACAAATAAAACAATCTTTAGACGCTATAAAATCTAATGAAAGTAGTGTTGCCGCAATTGCTGGAAGAGTTGATAGATTACTTACCTATGGAAAAAATCATCCTTATGGAGAATTTACATCAGAAAAAACACTTAAAAATATTTCTCTACAAGATGTTAAAAATCTTTATAACAAAACTTTTAAACCCAATAATGCATACTTGGTTATTATTGGTGATGTAAAGTATAAGAAAGTAAAAAAACAGATAAAATCTTTATTTGGTAAATGGCAAAAAGGAGATATACTAAAAGTAGATTATCCAGAGGTTAAAAACCCTAATTCAACAGAAATCAATTTTATTAATATGCCTAATGCAGTTCAGTCTGAAGTTGCAGTTATTAATGCCGTAAAATTAAACAAAAACGATAAAGATTATTATGCAGCACTTTTAGCTAATCAAGTTTTAGGTGGTGGTGGAACAGGTAGAGTTTTTAAAAACCTTCGTGAAGATAAAGCATACACATATGGTGCATATTCAGGTATTCGTGCAGACAGATATGCCTCGCGTTTTAAAGCATCTGCTTCTGTTAGAAACATGGTTACAGATAGTTCTGTAGTTGAGTTTATGAAAGAGATTAAAAAGATTAGAACAGAAAAAGTTACTGCCAAAGAATTAGAAATTGCCAAAGCAAAATATGTTGGTAATTTTGTAAGAAACGTTGAAAAACCTACAACAATAGCAAGTTATGCATTAGATATTTTACAAAATAATTTGCCCAAAGATTATTATAAAAACTATCTCCAGAATATTAATGCTGTTACTTTAGAAGATGTGCAAAACGCAGCAAAAAAATACTTTAGTTATAACAATACAAGAATTGTAGTAACTGGCAAAGGCATAGATGTTTTAGAAAATCTTGAAAAAATAGGATATCCAATTAAATACTTTGATAAAGAAGGAAATCCTTCACAAAAACCAGAAATGACAATTCCTGTACCAAAAGGAATGACTGCTCAAAACGTTATAGACAAATACATTAAAGCTATTGGTGGCAAAGATAATATTATGACAATAAAAACTGTGATGATGACCGCCAATGCAACCATTCAGGGAACTCCTTTAGTACTAACATCTAAATCTGCAGCACCAAATAAATCATCTCAAGTAGTGTCTGTGATGGGGCAAGTTTTTCAAAAATCTGTCTTTGATGGAGAAAAAGGTTACTCAGAAGCTCGCGGACAAAGAAAAGAAATGACAGGTAAAGAGTTAGAAACTGCA
Source organism: Bacteroidia bacterium (assembly GCA_030427865.1). Classification (GTDB taxonomy): domain Bacteria; phylum Bacteroidota; class Bacteroidia; order Flavobacteriales; family Flavobacteriaceae; genus Polaribacter. Next base: position 32,590 of record JAUICK010000009.1, read on the forward strand.
AAATCCAAAAAATTTATTATTGAAGATTTTGATTATGCTAATGGAGAACTGCTAAGAATAGAACCTATTAATGGAAAAAAAGCAATTGTTTTAAAACATATAAATAAAGAAGTTTTTTACGATTTAAACTCTGGTTTAAAAGTTAAAGAAGTTAAAATTGTTAAAAGACCAGATGGTAAAGAAATGAAAATACCAACATTGTTTTCTGATTATAAAGAAATAAACGGAATTAAATTTCCTTACAAAATAGATCAAAAAAACGGTCCAATGACATTAAATTTTGTGGTTCAAGAAATAAAAATAAATGAAGGAGTAACCGACGAAGACTTTAAATAAACTTATTCGCTTTAATTAATGATAAAAAGAGTCAAAAATTAAAAACTTTGGCTCTTTTTATTTGCGTTTATTTACCAAGTACACACCAAAAAGAATAACTATACCAGCAAAAAACTGAATATAACTTAATTTCTCACCATCTAAAACTCCCCAAAAAATTGCTACAATAGGAATTAAATACGTAACCGATGACGAAAAAACTGGAGATGAAATATGAACCAACTTATTGTAAATAGTTTTTGCAATTCCTGTTCCTACAACAGATAAAATTGCAATATATCCTAAAGATTGGTTATTCATATTATTATACTCAAACTCCGAAAAAAAACCAGTTAAAACAAGCACAAATAGTGCAGGAAAAAATAACAATAAAAAATTTCCAGTTGTTATTGCTAAAGCGTCTAAATCGTATAAATATTTTTTAACCAAATTCGCATTAAAAGCGTAGCCAATAGAAGCTATAATTATTAAAAGAGCAAACCAATAATTCTGGTTAGGGTTTAAATCTGCTCCTTTTAATATTAAAATTAAAGTACCTAACAAACCTATTAAAATTCCGTACAATTGAGTTTTTTTAAAAGCAAACCCAAAAACTATAGCTCCAAAAATTAATGTATTAAAAGGGGTAAAAGAATTTAATATAGATACAATTGCGCTATCTATATGGTCTATCGCAAATGCAAATAAAAACCCAGGTATAAATGTTCCTGCCAAAGCAGTATAAACAATATAAATCCAATGTTTTTTTTGAATTCTTTTTATCGATTTAAAACCTACGGCAAATAAAAATAAAGATGTAAAAATCATTCGTAAAGCACCTAATTGAACAGGCGTTACACCTAACAAAGCTTTTTTCATTAAAATAAAAGAACTTCCCCAAACTATAGAAAGGATAATTAAATAAAACCACTTTTGTCGTTGGTTAGTCATCTTCGAATTTTATTTTCAACAAAAGTCTAACAAATCTTTAAAAATCAGGTCTTATATTCATAAATTTGTATAATATTTTAATAATTAAACCTAATACCATTTTTAAATAGTAATAAAAATTTATCATATGAAAACTAAAAAAATAATATTTTCGATGGCAATTGCTTGTTTTGTTTTAATAGGATGCAAAAAAGAAACAAAAAAAGAAATTCTACCCGTTAAAAAAGAAAATGTTTCTTTAGCTATTTCTGGAATGACTTGCGAAATTGGATGTGCAAAAACCATTCAATCTAAATTATCTAAAAAAGAAGGCGTTTTAAATGCAAAAGTAATTTTTAAAGATAGTATTGCCAACATAGAATTTGATGCAAATACAACTTCTAAAAAAGATTTAGTTGCTTTTGTTGATGGTATTGCTGGTGGTAAATTATACAAAACTTCTATTATCTCAAAAAAAGAAGCACACGTTTGTACTAATCATTGTAAAGAAAAATGTGGGGATAAAAAAGTTAAAAAAAAATGTAAAGAAGATTGTAAAATGGCATGTTGTACCGAAAAAAAATCATAAAAAAAAAGAGGAGTTTAAAAACTCCTCTTTTTTTATTCCTTTTTTAATTTACATTTTTTGCAACCAAGTTTTTACATCAACTTCTGCTTTTATAATTTCTTTTAGTTCAGAGATTTTTACACGTTTTTGTTCCATTGTATCTCTGTGTCTTATGGTAATAGAATTATCTTCTAAAGAATCATGGTCTACAGTAATACAAAATGGCGTTCCAGCTGCATCTTGACGTCTGTAACGCTTACCAACCGCATCTTTTTCATCGTAAAACACATTGAAATCCCATTTTAAATCGTCTACAATTTTACGTGCAACTTCTGGCAAGCCATCTTTTTTTACTAAAGGCAAAACAGCTACTTTATAAGGTGCAAGTACAGCAGGAAGTTTTAAAACTGTTCTAGTAGTACCATTATCTAATATTTCTTCTTGTAAAGAGTTCGAAAAAACAGCCAAAAACATTCTGTCTAAACCTATAGAAGTTTCTACTACATAGGGTACATAGCTTTTATTTTCTTCATGATCAAAATACTGTAGTTTCTTTCCAGAATATTCTTCATGGGCTTTTAAATCGAAATCCGTACGAGAATGAATTCCTTCTAATTCTTTAAAACCAAAAGGAAAATTAAACTCGATATCTGCTGCTGCATCTGCGTAATGCGCTAATTTATCATGGTCATGAAAACGGTAATTTTCTTTTCCCATACCTAAACTCAAATGCCATTTTAATCGAGTTTGTTTCCATTTTTCATACCATTCTTTTTGCGTTCCTGGTTTTACAAAAAATTGCATTTCCATTTGCTCAAATTCGCGCATTCTAAAAATAAATTGTCTTGCCACAATTTCGTTACGAAACGCTTTTCCTGTTTGTGCAATTCCAAACGGAATTTTCATCCTTCCTGTTTTTTGAACGTTTAAAAAATTTACAAAAATACCTTGAGCAGTTTCTGGGCGTAAATATACTTGCGTAGAATTTTCTGCAGAAGCCCCAATTTGAGTTCCAAACATTAAGTTAAATTGCTTTACTTCTGTCCAGTTTTTAGAACCTGTTAATGGGTCTGCAATTTCTAATTCTTCAATTAATGTTTTAATGTCTGCTAAATCTTCATTTTCTAAAGATTTTCCCATTCTTGCTAAAATGGTATTTATTTTTTCTTGGTATCCTAAAACTCTATTATTGGTTGCTAAAAATTCATCTTTATTAAAAGCCTCTCCAAAACGTTTTGCTGCTTTGGCTACTTCTTTATTTATTTTTCCTTCAATTTTAGCGCAATACTCTTCAATTAAAACATCAGCTCTATACCGTTTTTTAGAATCTTTATTATCTATTAAAGGATCGTTAAAAGCATCTACATGGCCAGAAGCTTTCCAAGTTGTAGGGTGCATTAAAATTGCGGCGTCTATACCAACAATATTTTCGTGCATTTGCACCATTGCTTTCCACCAATATTCTCTAATATTTTTCTTTAACTCAACTCCGTTTTGAGCGTAATCGTAAACCGCACTTAATCCGTCATAAATTTCTGAAGATTGAAATACATATCCGTATTCTTTAGCGTGCGATAAAACTTTTTTAAATTGATCTTCTTGTTTTGCCATAATGAGCGCAAAGATACACGTTTAAGCAGATTTTTCAAGCAAAAATGAATTCTTGTTTTAAGTTTTGATGTAAAACTTTTTATTTCGATAATTTTAGCTATCTTTAAGTTGAATTGCTGAGAAAATATGAAAATTTTAAACGATTTTTTTAGGATATTTTATCCTAAATTGTGTGTGAATTGCGAAAATCAATTAATTGATAATGAAAACATTTTATGTACTTTTTGTAGACACGATTTGCCTTTAACCAACTACTCTAATTATTCTAACAACAAGATAAAAAGTATTTTTGACGGTAGAGTTGCTATTGAAAAAGCAAATGCTTTACTTATTTTTAGAAAAAAAGGGATTACTCAAAAATTAATTCATCAACTTAAATACAAAGGAAATCAAAGTATTGGGAGTTTCTTTGGTGATTGGCAAGGTGAAATTTTAAAAGAAAATAACGAATTTCATTGTATAGATTATATAATTCCTGTTCCTTTACATTACAAAAAATTAAGAAAAAGAGGTTATAATCAGGTCACAAAATTCGGAGAAAGATTAAGTTATCACTTAAAAAAACCATACATAGAAAATGTTTTGCGAAGAACATCTACTTCTAAAACGCAAACTATTAAAGCGCGTTTTGAACGTTTTAATAATAACAATACTAAATTTCTACTAAACGATTTTTTAGTTTTTAAAAACAAACATATTTTACTTTTAGATGATATTATTACAACTGGTGCAACATTAGAGGCTTGTATTATAGAACTTCAGAAAGTAAAAGGCATTAAAATAAGTATTCTAACAATGGCATACACAGAATAAATTTTATGATTTTTAAATCAAAAATATATTGTTAATTTGTATCAAATTTTTTGTTGGGTGAAAACTATTTTTCAATATCTTTTTTTTAGTATTTCTATTCTTATTTTATCGAATTGTGCACGTACAGGAAGACCTGAAGGTGGTCCAAAAGATGAAGATGCACCATTGTTTGTTACAGCCAATCCTCCTTACGAAACCATTAATTTTGATAAAAAAGAAATTAGATTAAATTTTAATGAGTTTATTAAACTTAAAGATATAAATAAACAACTTATTGTTTCTCCGCCATTAAAAAATCCTTTACTAATTACTCCACAAGGAACAGCTAGTAAATTTTTAGACTTAAAAATACTTGATACTTTAAATAAAAACACCACTTATATTATAAATTTTGGCAATGCAATTGAAGATAATAATGAAAGTAATACACTAGAAAGTTTTAAATATGTTTTTTCTACAGGAAACTACATAGATTCACTTACAAGCAAAGGAAAAGTTAAAGATGCTTACTACAAAGGCAAAATAAAAAATATAAATGTCTTACTATATAAAATAGATAGTAGTTTTAACGATTCTATTATTTTTAAAAAGAAACCAAGTTATGTAACCAATACATTAGATTCTACAAACTTTAACTTCTCAAACTTAAAAAAAGGAAAATACTTAATGGTTGCCTTAAAAGAAACTGCAAGCGATTATATATACAACCCAAGAGTTGATGAAATTGGTTTTTATAAAGACACCATTAGCTTACCAAAAGATAGCATTATTAAAAACCCCATAGTGTTGTTTAAAGAAAACTTATCTTATAAATTAGTAAGAGGTAAAGAAATTTCTAAAGGTAAGATTGCGTTTGCGTTTGAAGGAAAAGCACCTGATTTAACCGTTAAAATAATTTCTGAAACCCCAAAAGATTTTAGAAGTATTGCAAAATTTGAACAAAATAAAGATACTTTAAACTACTGGTTTACACCTTTCGAAACAGATTCTCTAAATTTTATTGTAACTAACAAAAAAGTTATTGATACTCTAACTGTTAAATTACGTAAAAAGAAAATAGACTCCTTACTTTTAAAATCGTCTGTTGGAAGAACATTACATTTTAGAGATACTTTTTTTATTACTGCAAACAACCCTCTTATTAAAATCGATACAAATCAGATTTCAATTACAGATAAAGACACTTTAACAGTTCCTTACAAAAAATATTTATCGCCTAAAGAGAATAAGGTTGGATTACTTTTTGAAAAAAAACCAGAACAAAATTATTCTATAAAAATACTTCCTTCTGCTTTATTTGATATTTATCAACAGAAAAACGACACCCTAAACTTTAATTTAGTTACAAAAGAAATTGAAGATTATGGTAGAATTACAATGAGTATTGTAAATCCAGATAATGATCACTTAATTATAGAACTTTTAGAAGGAAAAAACAAAGATAAACTTGTAGAAAGAAGATTTATTTCTACCTCTAAAGACTTAGTATTTAATTTATTAGAACCTAAATCATATTTTGTTAGGGCAATTATTGATACCAATAAAAATAAGAAATGGGACACTGGAAATTATCTCTTAAAACGACAAGCTGAAGAAATTATTTATTTTAAAGAAGAATTAAAATTAAGGGCAAATTATTACTTAGACGGAAATATCTTCAACATCAAAAATTTAGACTAAATTTTGTAACTCCAAAAATTTTACTATATTTGAAAGATACTTTAAGACCCCTAAATCTTGAAAACCCCTATAACAATTATCTTTGTAATTGTTTTTATTCTGGAAATTAAGGCGCAACATTACACACACGACATAGGTGCTTTTGTTGGTACAACCAGTTTACAAACAGATTACGGACAAAGAGGAAACTTTGCAAGCGAATGGAATAACAACGGAATTACATTCTCTGTTGCTCACTACCTTAGTTTTTATAATAGAACCTTACGTTGGGATCCAAATAACGTGCTTCACAATCATTTAATGGTAAAAACTGAAATTCAGTATTTAAGTAATGCTAAATTAATGCATCATGGTAAATGGGCTCAAAAAAACTCTTATCAAGGAGAACAACTCAGAGCTATGAAAGGCACATTAAGAATGTTAGAGCTTGGTGTAAACTTAGAGTACTATTTACATCCATTAGAAGAATTTGTATACCCATATACAGATTTATGGTTTAACCCTTATTTTACTTTCGGGTTTAAATATTCTTCATTTACCAATGGATTAAAGTCTGATTTAGGTGATTGGAGACAAGACATAACTGTTTTACCCCAAAAATATACCTTAGAAAATGCCTTAAAAATTGGATCTGGAAATGCTTTTTCTTTAAACTTTGGTTTAGGAACAAGATATAAAATAGCACCAAAAATAGATTTAGTTGCTCAGTTTAACTATCAATACTTCTTTTCTGATACAATTGATGGTCTACAAGCTAAAGTCTTTGAAAATAAAAATAATGAGTGGTTAGTAAATATTCAGTTTGGTATTGTTTACCATTTAAATTTCAGCTCGCCATTATTCTATTAAAAATCCCCTAAAACAGCATTTGAATAATACCCCTAATTTAATTATTCAAATACTAAAAAAGAGCCCCAATTGGGGCTCTTTTTTATGCGTTTAATGCATGTTCTAAATCTTCTAATAAATCTTCTACATTCTCAATACCAACACTTAAACGAATTAAAGAATTTGTAATTCCAGCTTTTAAAAGTTCTTTTTGAGGTATAGACGCATGCGACATTGTAACTGGATGATTTACCAAACTCTCCACACCTCCTAAAGATTCTGCTAAAGTAAAAATATGTGTATTTTCTAAAAATTGAAACGCTGCTGCTTTGCTTTGATCTTTTAATCGAAAAGAAACCATACCTCCAAAATCTTTCATTTGTTTTTTGGCAATATCATGATTTGGATGATCATCAAATCCAGGATAATAAACTTCACCAACTTTTGGATGATTTTTTAAAAAATCTGCGACAGCTTTTCCATTTTCGCAATGACGTTGCATTCTAACGTGTAATGTTTTAATTCCTCTTATTGCTAAAAAAGAATCCATAGGTGCTGCAATTGCACCTGCTGCAAACTGAATAAAATGTAGCTCTTTAGCAAGTTCAGCTTCTTTTACCATTAATGCTCCCATTATTAAATCTGAGTGTCCACCTAAATATTTGGTTGCAGAATGCATTACAATATCTGCACCTAAGTCTAATGGCTTTTGTAAATATGGTGTCGCAAAAGTGTTATCTACAGCAACTAAAATACTGGTGTTTATGGCTTTTACTGAAGATGAAATAGATTCGATATCCGCAATTTTCATTAACGGGTTTGTTGGTGTTTCTATCCAAACTAATTTTGTGTTTTCAGTTATTGCTGCTGTAACATTTTCTGAAAAATTCATGTTTACAAAAGAGAATTCTAAACCATATTTTTTAAATAATCGTGTAAACATTCTATACGTTCCTCCATACAAATCATCTCCTGCAATTACTTCATCACCTGGTTTTAATAAACGCAAAACACAATCTATAGCTGCCATTCCAGAAGAAAATGCAAATCCATGAGTTCCGTTTTCGATGGCTGCAAAACTATTTTCTAAAGCTGTTCTTGTAGGATTTGTTCCTCTTCCATAAGCGTACCCTTTATGTTTTCCTGGACTGGTTTGCGCAAATGTTGATGTTAAAAAAACTGGTGGCATTACAGAACCTGTTGCTTCTTCTAATTTTTGGCCACCATGAATGGTTTTTGTATTGAATTTCATTTTTTAGTTTTCTATTAGTTAGCTAACAAGTTTAGCCCAGATTAACTCAACTTTAATATTTCTTTTGAGTCGTTGAATACTTCGTATTTGAAACGGCATCCTTTTTTTAATTTTCTTAAAAAAAGATATAGTGGAAAGCTGGAAATAGCTTCTATAAAAACTTTTTAATCGATCTTATAATTCCGTAATGTATGCCTTCGTGAAAATTGTTAAAAGGAATCGCATTTTCTATGGAAGTTAACACAAAACCTGTGCTGGTAGGATATTCTTGATAATTCTCGAAAATATTAGCTTCGAAATCTTCTTGTAAAGTATTTGGCAACCCAACTAACAATTCTTTTACCTCATCAAACTCTTCTGCTGTAAAAGTTTTTGTTGGTGAGGTTCCTTTTCTGTGTGCTTCAATTAAATCGTCTGGACACAAAGGATTTAAACCTGATAATTTATAGTGCAACAATTGCTGAGTAACTACTAAATGGGCAACATTCCAAGCAATATTATTTTTAAATCCTGAAGGAATTGTATGAATTTGCTCTATGGTTAAACCTTCTAACTCTTTTATAACAAGTTCACGAGATTTTCTTAAAACATCGAATTGATTCTTCATTTTTATATGTAATTTTGATAGTGTAAATATAATTTATTAAAAATGAAGAAAGTCTATTTTTTACAAACTTGTGACACTTGCAGAAGAATTTTAAAAGAGGTAAACACAGAGGGTTTTGAGAGACAAGAAATAAAAACAAATCATATTTCAGTTGCCCAATTAGAAGAAATGTATGCGATTTCTGGGAGTTATGAAGCGTTATTTAACAAACGTGCAAAACTCTATAAAGCTATGGATTTAAAAAACCAAACATTGTCTGAAGCAGATTATAGACAATATTTATTAGATGAGTATACTTTTTTAAAACGCCCAGTTTTTATTATTGATGATGAGATTTTTATTGGAAATAGTAAAAAAGTTGTGGAAGCATTGAAAACTAAAATTAAGTAATCCTCAAAAGAGATTTTTGAGGATTATCTGTCTTTTTTTGAGGTTAAAATCGCATTGAAATCCCTAAGCCATTACCTTTTATATTAAAATTAAACTCTGGTTTAAAACGATAAGCACTTGAAGACATTTCATTATTATACAAGTCTACAGCTTTTTTAGAGTGCTTATTATAGGCAGAGTTTAATGGAATTGAAGCCAGTATTAAACCTGCTCCAACTGCTGCTAATTCCCATTTTGCATCTCCACCTCCAATTGCTGTTCCAATAGGAAAACCAACTAAAAAACCTCCTGCTCCTCCTAAAACCATAGACCATGTATTATTGGTTTTAGCTTTCTTTATTAAAGTTAAAGCTTCTTTGTTGTTTTTCATTAGTTCAGTTAATTGTTTTAGCGTTAATCTTTTTCCATCTTGCAAATACATATTGGTTCCAAAAGATTTTTTCATTTCAATTTTTTGAGCATTTATATTAGAAAATGCTACTAAACATAAAATAATTGTAAGAAATAATTTTTTCATTTTTTAATTTGTTTTAGGGTTCTTATTTAGATTGATATACTTTTATTAAACCATCTGCTTCTTTTTCTGCACTCCAATCTTCAAGTATTTCTGCTCTGGCTTCTTTTCCTAAAAGCGGAATTTGATTGGTAATAGATTTCTCTAATAAATCTTCTAATTCAGAAATATTACCAGCTTCAAATAAATAGCCATTTTTTTTATGAGTGATTAATTCAGAATGCACTCCCACATTTTTTGTGGCAATAACAGAACATTCACAAGCCATTGCTTCTGCAGTTACTAAAGAAAAACCTTCAGAAAAACTCGGAACCACTACTATTTTGGAAGCTTGATAATAAGAAACAATATCTGAAGTTTCATCAATAAAATAGACTTGATTTTCTATTTCATGCTTCTTTGCAAGAACTTTTAAATCTTCTAAAAAAGCAGGTTTATCTACTTTACCTACAATTACTAAACACCAATTTTCATGATTTTTTAAAACCTTTGCAGCTTCTAATAAAACAATTTGTCCTTTGGCTTTTCTAACTCTACCTGCACATAAAATGATGTTTTCTTGTGGTATATTTTCAAGCTTTTTAAAACTATCAGGTTTAAATAAATTAATATTAACTCCATGACCAACAATGGTGTTTTCAATTCCTAAATTGTCGCTCATACTTTTAATAAGTGTAACCACTTTATCTGCTTTTTTTAACAGTTTCATTGTTAATCCTGAAGGAACCGTTTCTGCATGACGTGTGGCAATCAACTTGAATTTTCCTCCTAAAAAACGGAAAAATAACATTCTCATGATCTCGTTATTTCGATGACAATGCACCACAACTTCTCGATTGGAAAACAATAGTTTTTTCAATTCAGAAAAAGAAATTTTCTTTCCTTCTACATTATAACCATAAATATAAGTTTCGTATTTACCCTCAAAAAAAGGCAGCACGTTTTCTATACTTCTGGTTACTCCTGTTCTGCGTCTGTGAAAATGCGTATGAATTAAAATAGGTTTCAAGCTTCTGTGAAATTGTTTAAAAGTTTAAAAAGATTTCTCCATAAAGTCGAAATGCAAACTTAGGCAAATTTACGCTCTACAATTTCCATAAAACGAGTTTCTAACTCTTCTTGATTAGACCAGTCGTAATCTGGCTTCACCATTTTATCTATGAATTTTTTAGCTTCTTTTTCAGACGAATATGTATTTAACTGAGAAACTACTCTATTAAAATCTTCTTGACTGCCATTAAACAAATTCTTTACAAAAGCAATTCTATCATTTAAACCAATCTGAATATTGGTTGATAATTTATCATTTAAAGATTTTGCTGGCGCTGGAGCATCAAATAAATCGGCAATTTCATCGACAGGAATGGTGTCTTGCAATTCTTCTTCTAAAGTTGCAGTTTTTCTTTCTCCAGCATCTTTTGCATCATTCTTAAAAGACATTTCTGGTTGCTCTGGCTCAAACATTAGTGATTCTAATTCATCAAAAGGTTGCTCTATAATTTCTTCAACTTTAGTTTCTACATTTTCTTCAATTACTTCTTTAGGTTCTTCTGCAATTTCTTGAATTTCTTCTACCAATTGATGCACTATTTTTTCTGGCTCCTTTTTCTCTTCTACAACTTCATCAATAATCTCTTTTAATTCCAAAGCTTTGTCAACTTTTGCCACTAATTCTTCTTTGGTTTCATCTAAATCAGGAGTTGTTGCAACGTATTCTTCAACAAAAGCTAATAAAGATAATTTCTCATATATTTCTTTCGATTTTTCTTTTAATGCATATACATCCCCTTTATTTTTCATTTGTAAAATCTCGTGAGCAAGAGACATTAAATCGTTTTCTAATCTTTTGTGCATAAGTTGTAAGTTGATTTTATTTTTTACTCGTAAATATTCATAAATTTGCTAAAACTCAAAGTAACAGGAAATCTATAACTCTAACGCCTAAAATTACAAAATGTTTCTTGAAAATACCGTAAATCATACAGAACAATTTGGATGGATTGAAGTAATTTGTGGCTCAATGTTTTCTGGTAAAACAGAAGAACTGATTAGACGCTTAAAACGCGCACAATTTGCCAAACAACGTGTAGAGATTTTTAAACCTGCGGTTGATGTTCGCTATGATGAGGAAGAAGTGGTTTCTCATAATGATAATAGAATTCGTTCTACTCCTGTTCCTGTTTCTTCAAATATTAGATTATTAGCCAATGATGTAGATGTGGTTGGTATAGATGAAGCGCAATTTTTTGATGATGAAATTGTTGCAGTTTGTAACGATTTGGCAAACAGTGGCATTCGTGTAATTGTTGCGGGTTTAGATATGGATTTTAAAGGAAATCCTTTTGGACCAATGCCTGCACTAATGGCAACTGCAGAATATGTAACAAAAGTGCACGCAGTTTGTACACATACAGGAAACTTAGCACATTATAGTTTTAGAAAAGCACAAAATGATGATTTGGTTTTATTAGGTGAAACTCAAGAATACGAACCTTTAAGTAGAGCTGCATATTACAAAGCTTTAAAAAATCAACAAAAAGAAAAAAACAATGTCATTTCGAGCGCAGTCGAGAAATCTCAAAAAAATACTGAATCTAATTTAAAAGATTCTGAAACACCTTAAGAATAGATGAATAATAACGTTACAGTTTTAGAAATCGATTCAAGTGCATTAGTGCACAACCTAAATTATTTCAAGCAAAAATTACAACCCAAAACTAAAATTTTAGCAGTAGTTAAAGCTTCTGGTTATGGAAGTGATGGTGAACAAGTTGCTCAATTTTTAGCAGATAAAGTAGATTATTTTGCAGTAGCTTACGCAGTTGAAGGTATTGCTTTGAGAGCAGCAGGTATTAAAACCCCAATTTTAGTGCTACATCCTCAAACACCAAATTTACAATCGATTATAGATTATAGATTAGAACCTAACCTGTACAATTTTAAAATTTTTAATGCATTTTTAAAATTGGCTGATGAAATTCCGTTGATGAATTATCCTATTCATATAAAGTTTAATACTGGCTTAAATAGATTAGGGTTTTGGCACACGGATATCCCTAAAATTATAAGTAGTTTAAAAGAAACAAATCACGTTAAAGTACACTCTTTATTTTCTCATTTAGCAGCAAGTGAAGATGTTGAGGAACAAGAATTTACTATCAATCAAATCAATAACTTTGCTTACATCGCGCAACAGTTCTACAAACATTTAGGTTATGAACCTATGTTGCATATTTTAAATACTTCTGGTGTAGTAAATTATGCCAAAGCGCAATTTGATATGGTAAGAGTTGGTATCGGTTTATACGGATTTGGAAATGATGAGAAAGAAACTGCACAACTTAAAAACACGCATAATTTAAAATCGATTATTTCTCAAATTCATTTAATAGAACCTGGAGAAACTGTAGGTTACAACAGAGCTTTTGTGGCTAAAAAGCCTACCAAATCTGCTACGATTCCTGTAGGTCATGCAGATGGTTTGTCAAGAAAATTAGGAAATAAAAAAGGGTATGTAATCATCAACAATCAAAAAGCACCCATTATTGGCAATGTTTGTATGGATATGATTATGGTAAACGTAACTAAAATTGATTGTAAAGAAGGTGATGAAGTCATTATTTTTAACACCCAAGAAATGATTCAACATATTGCTAATGCATCAGAAACTATTCCTTATGAAACGCTAACTGCTATTTCGCAACGTGTTAAGAAAGTGTTAAAACAATAATTTTTTTACTACATTTGTTTTTAGTATAACTAATAAAAATCAATTAATAATGGGAATGCTTAAAGAATTTAAAGACTTTGCAATGAAGGGAAACCTTGTAGACATTGCAGTAGGTTTTGTTATGGGTGCAGCTTTTAAACAAGTTGTTACTTCTTTTACAGGAGGAATTGTTTCTCCGTTAATCGGATTAATTTTTAACACAGACTTTAAAGATTTAAAATGGGTTGTTAAAGAAGGTGTTGCAGATGATGCAGGAAAAGTAGTTGGCGAAGTTGCAGTTTTATATGGAGATTTCTTAACAAACGTATTGGATTTTATTATTGTTGCTTTTGTAATGTTCTTAATTGTAAAAGGTGTAAATGCCACTAAAAAGAAAGAAGAACCAGCTCCAGAAGCTCCAAAAGGACCAAGTCAAGAAGAATTATTAGAACAAATTAGAGATTTATTAGCTAAGAAAAAATAAATTAAATTCTTCTTACACCAATATCAAAAAGTCTTAAACATTGTGTTTAAGACTTTTTTTTGTACTCCATATGTGTACAAATAAACTTTTAAACGATTACACAATTTTTTCAAACAAGAAAAAATTTGAAAAAAAATGTAACCTTTTTGTAAATTGATGGTTTTAAGAATAGAAACTAACCAAAAACCAACCTTGAAACATTTAACTGACGAAGAACTGATGTTACAAATTGCCAATGGCAAATTAGAATTGTTAACGATTCTATTTGACAGGTATCATGTACGGATTTATAATTTTTTCAATAAAATGGTTCAAAATAAAATGGTTAGTGAAGATTTAACTCAAGATGTTTTTTTAAAAGTTATAAAGTATAAAACGTCTTACAAAAACGGAAATTTTGCAGCTTGGATATATACAATTGCTCGCAATATATTTTCAACTCATTATCAAAAAACAAAAAAAGAACGTTCTAATGTTATTGATGATGATACACTTGAAACTAATGAAACTACAGTTTCTGAAAGTAGACAAGAAGAGTTAGATCATTTACAGAAAGCATTGTTAAAGCTATCTAATTCTGATAGAGAATTGATTGTGATGCATCGTTTTCAAGAAATTAAATACGAGCAAATTGCTCAAATTGTAGGCAGTAATGAAAATGCTGTAAAAGTAAAAGTGCATAGAGCATTAAAAAAGTTAAAAGAAATCTATTTTCAAACAGCAGTATGACAAAATGTAACGAAATACAAGAAAAATTATCACAATTTATTGAAGGTGATTTACCAGAAGTTGCAAATTCTGAAGTAAAAAAGCACTTAAAAAACTGTGATGCTTGTCAGAAAGAATTGGAAGAAATCAAATCATTTTTATCAATTTTAAATAAAAATGAAATGGAAATTCCATCTACTAAATTAAAAACAAATTTTGAGAAAATGTTGGCGCAAGAAATTGAAAACAGCAAACCAAAAGTTGTGCAATTACAGCCAAAACAAGATTGGAAATCGTTTTTAAAAGTAGCAGCAAGTGTTGCCATTATTATTAGTGCATTTTTATTTGGAAAACACCAGTCTACAATTACAAAAATTGCCAATGCTAAAGAAGAAAATAAACAAGAAGTGTTAGCTATGTTAGAAAACAATTCTGCAAGCAAACGAATTTTAGCAGTTACCAATGCAGAAGAATTTACCAAAGATGACATCAAAATTATTGAAGCTTTAATCAACAGATTATTTTTTGATAAAAATGCAAATGTACGTTTAGCTGCAGCAGAAACGTTAACTAAATTTTCGTCAAAAGAAATTGTTAGAGACGCTTTATTAAAAGCATTAGTAACTGAGAAAAATTCATCCGTTCAAATAGAATTGATTTATATCTTAGGAAAAATTCAAGAAAAAAGAGCCATAAAACCTATGGAAAAAATGCTTACAAACGAAGAAACACCTGAGTTTGTAAAACAAGAAATACAAATTAACTTATCTAATTTATTATAAAAGAAATACCAAGAAATCATGAAAAAAATAGTAACTCTTATTTTATTTGTTAGCGCAATTGCAACCGCTCAGAAAAAAGACTTTACATACGCTTTATCTGGGGTTAACAAAGTTGTACTTAGTAGTGATACAAAAATTGTACTTACTGCTGGAAATTCTTTACAGTTAGTTATTCAAGAAAGCTCAAGTAGTCATAAAAAACACAGTCATTGGCATAAAGAAGATAAAGCAAAAGAAGACAAAAGAAAAGGCCTAACCGCAATTTACCCTGGAGGGAAAGACAACACTAATGGTTTTGGTTTTTCAATTAAAAAAGAAGGAAGCATTTTATATGTTACCGATTTAAAATCAATGCATCAAAGACATGGACTTAAAATTACCTTACCAAAAAATATGAATATGTCTGTTGATGCTGGTAATTTAGGATCTATAGAAATGGAAGGTTTTACTGGAGAAGTTGAAGCTTCTGCAAATGTTGGAAAAATACAAATGAAAAATGTTACTGGCCCAATTACTGTAAACGCAAATGTTGGTAAAGTTGATATCGATTTTTCTAAAGTAAGTCAAAAATCGCCAATAACTATTAGAACTTCGGTTTCTGAAATAGATGTAGCTTTACCTGGAAACACCAAAGCTGATTTAGAATTAAGGACTCAAGGAACTGTGTACACAAATTTCGATTTTGAGATTCCTACTAAAAAAGGAATGCCAAATGTAAGCGGTCGAAAAAGCATTGTTTCTAAATTGAATAATGGTGGTGTAAAAATCTACATAAAATCTTCTATGGGTAACATTTATCTTAGAAAGAAATAAATTTTTGAGATTTCTCCATAAAGTCGAAATGACAGGAAAAGTATTTGAAATTCAGCATGTCATTTCGAGTGAAGTGAAACGAAACCGAGAAATCTTTTGTTTAATTATTTAAGCCTCTCTCGACTTCACTCTAATCAATAAAGACACTAATTCACATTAATTTAAAATACTAAAAAAATGAAAAGATATCTCTTCTTTTTAGGATTACTATTGACTTTTAGTAACCTAACTGCGCAAAAACAAGTAACAAAAAATGTAAAAAGTAATAATATTGAAAACGTTTATGTTCACTTAAAATTCGCAAATAATATCATTATTAAAAATTGGAATAAAAACGAAATTTCTGTAGAAGCTACTGTTAATTTAGATGACAACGAACACAATGATTACTTTTCTCTAAAAGCAGATAATATTGGCAGTATGTTAAAAATAAACTCAGATTATGGAGATTATTTTAAGAAATATAGAAGTTATTACAGTCATAAACATTCTCGTAAAGACAATGATAAAGACAGCAAAAAAGATGATGATGATTGCCACAGCCATAAACACAGTAACATTGTAAACTATGTAATTTATGTTCCTAAAAAAATGGAGTTAAAAGTAAAAAGTATTTCTGGAAGTGTGGTGGCAGAAAATTATGCAGGCATCTTAAATTTAGATTTAATTAGTGGAAATATTACTGTAAAAAAACACTCTAAAGAAATGCGATTAAAAACCATTAGCGGTGATATTGATATTTATGTTGCTGATGCTAAATTTGAAGCGAAAACTTTAACAGGCGGAATTTATTCTGATTTGGACATTGATTTTAATCAAAATAAAAAGAAAAGAAGTTATGGTTCTAAAATAGTAGCAACGATTAAAAAAGGAACCGCTTCTTTAAAATTAAATACCATAAGTGGAGATATTTATTTGCGAAAAATATAACATCAACCCAAGCTTTGTTTAAACCATCAGCTTCTATTTTTGAAGTTGGTGGTTTTTTAATTTAGTTTGTTTCTAAACTCAAAAAAATATAACGTTAGCTAATTTTAAAAATTAACCCTTTAAAACCCTCAAAAACAGATCTCTGTCAACTTCTTTAGCACCTAAACTTGCCAAATGCTCATTATACACTTGGCAATCTATCAATTTGTAATTTTTCTTTTTTACTAAGTAAATAAAAGCCAATTTAGAAGCATTAGACACTTTGCTAAACATACTTTCTCCGCAAAAAATAGTATTTATTTCTAATCCGTATAAACCACCAACCAATTTATTATCAAACCAAACTTCTATAGATTTCGCAATTCCCTTTTGGTGTAATTTGATGTAAGCTTGCTCCATATCATCCGTAATCCAAGTTCCAAAACCATCATTTCTATCAATGTTTTTGCAATTGTAAATCACTTCTTCAAAAGCTGTGTTTTCTGTAATAACAAACTCTTTTTTATTGATGATTTTTCGCATTGATTTAGATACTTTTAAATCATTAGGAAATAAAACCATTCTTTGATGCGGGCAATACCAAACAATAGGTTCGCCTTCTGAATACCAAGGAAAAATTCCGTTTTTATAGGCGTAAATTAAACGTTTTTCAGACAAGTCTCCACCTAAAGCAATAATACCATCATCTGTGGTAAACTCATAAGGAGGAAAAGCAATTTTATCTGACAACCAAATCATTAAAAAAAAATTAAACCAGAAAGATATATTGTAGCGCCAACAACCATTGCAATTAGTGTATAAGGTAAAATTTCTTTTGCTTTTAACTTTGTAATTCCTAAAAGAGGTAATGCCCAAAAAGGCTGCAACATATTTGTAATTTGATCTCCGTAAGCTAATGCCATTATTGCTTTTGGCAAAGGTACGCCTAATTGAAGTGCAGATTCTACCACAATTGGTCCTTGAACCACCCATTGCCCACCTCCGCTTGGAACAAAAACATTAACCAATCCTGCACTAAAAAAAGTAAAAATAGGTAAAGTTGTAGCTGTAGAAATAGATACAAAAAAGTTAGAAATTTGATTAACCATTCCAGATTGATTCATAATTCCCATAATTCCAAAGTATAATGGAAACTGAATTAAAATTCCTGAAATATCTCCAATAGCTTCACCAATTGCACTTGTGAATTTTTTAAAGTTTCCATGCAAAATAATACCTAAACCCAGCATTAAAAAATTAATCAAATTGGGTGTAATTTTTAAATTTTTAATGTCTTCTAAATATCGAATACTAAAAGTAACCAAAATAATTGCCCCAAAAATAGAGGCAAAAATTTTAGATGCATCTAATTTTTCTGCGCTTGTTTTGGGTTTTTGTTCTTTCTTAAACTTATAAATAGACAAATTAATTTTAGTTGGTTTTGAAAATTTCCCTAACCCATAGAAAAGAAAAGTTATCGCAATTAACACAACAAAAAATATAATCAAATTCCACCAACTAAAAATGGTTTCTCCGTAATTAATGGTATTGGGAATATTAGCCAAAACTTCATCAGAAGAAATAGACTGCATTATGTTTTTTATATGCCCATCTTCGTTAATTTTAATTGGGGCAGAGCCAGAAATTCCTCCATGCCATACCATTAACCCTAAATAACCTGCAGCGCCTACAATTGGATAGTTTATTTTAATGTTATTTTCTTGAGCGTGTTCTGCTACTTTTCTTGCTAAAAGTGCACCAAAAATTAAGCCTAAACCCCAATTTAAAAAAGCGACTATCATTGTAAAAAATGCTACAATTGCTGCACTATTTGATGTATTAGAGCAAAATTTTGTAATTTTTAAAATGGCATTATTTATTGGAGGGCTTAAAACTAAAACATGTCCCAAAACCAAAATTAACATCATTTGATATGCAAAAATCAAAAGGTTATTAGACCAAATATTAGCTTCCCAAAATTTTAAAATTTCTTTAGAATAATTTAATACAGAAGTACTATCTGGTTTTGTAAACAATAAGGCTAATAAAATAGTTAAAAAAGTTAAAAAAACCGCAATCGTAAATGGTGATGGTAGGTAATTTTTAAAGATATTTTCTACAATTTTAGTAACCTTCATAATATAAATTTCTATGCTAATTTAATCAATTCTTAAAAAAGGGTTAATGTTAAAATTTTATAACATTTATCCATAAGAAGTTACTATTTTTGCAGACCGTTTCAATACCAATAGAAACCTATAATGACAAAGAAAAAAAGAATAAAAACTAAAAAGGAAAGAGCAAAATTAATGCACTTTTACTACTCCAGAACTGGTTTTTATATGTTTATTTGGGAAAGTTTAAAAAAAGCTTTTATCCCGATTTTATCTGTTGTTATTGGTCTATTTTTAATAAACAGATACGTTTACAATATTAATGAAGGTTTAGAATCTATTACTGAAACGTTTTCCAGACCTGGTATTTTTACTTTTTTCTTTACTTCAGAAACTTTTTTAGGTTTAATTCCGCCAGAAATTTTTATTGCATGGACCAAAAAAACTCCTGAACCCATTTTAAACCTATCTATTTTAGCCACCTTGTCTTACGTTGGCGGTTTGCTTTCTTATTTTATCGGAAAATTAGTTTTACAAATTGAAGCCGTAAAAAATTATTTAGAAATTAAAATGGCAAAACACCTTAAAAACTCAAAAAAATGGGGAGGTTTTTTAATTTTAGTAGGTGCTTTATTACCTGTTCCTTTTTCAATTTCTTGTATGGCTGCGGGTATGATTAAATATCCTTTTAAAAATGTTGTTTTATTTGGATTATTTCGTTTTGCAAGATTTGCAGTTTATGCTTGGGCAATTTTTAAAGTAGTTACTTAAAAATAAGTACATTTACAGTATGGGATTAACAAATAACGACGTTTTTAAAAAATTACGTGTAGCACATAAACTACGCGATACAGATATTATAGAAATTTGTGCTTTGGTAGATTTTAAAGTAACTAAAGGCGAATTAGGTGCAATTTTTAGAAAAGAAGATCATCCAAAATATATGGAGTGTGGAGATCAATTTTTACGCAATTTTTTAAACGGTTTAATTATTCATTTACGTGGGCCAATGCCTGAAAAAAAGAAGTAAACTTCTTTTTTTTTAGATTTTAAGATCACTTTGTTTTTAGAAAATAGATAAAAGACAACAAATAAAAAGAGTATAAACTATATTTAGCTTATACTCTTTTATCTATATTCTTGTTTCTAACAGTCTTTCCTCTAATTAGAAAGGTAAATCATCTGGTTCTTCGTTAGAAACATTAGACGCTGGTTGAAATTGATCTACAGGCGGTAAATTGCTTGGAGCTGCTGCTTGACTTAAGTTTTCAATTCTCCATCCTACAATAGAATTAAAATATTTTGCTTCTCCTTGCGGATTAATCCATTCTCTACCTCTTAAATTGATTGAAATTTTAACATCTTGACCAACTTGATAGTTATTTAACAAATCTGTTTTATCTTGATGAAACTCTACACTAATCATTTGAGGATATTGGTCATCTGTAGTTACTACTACATCTCTTTTTCTAAAACCATTTGCACCAAATGTTTGAACGTCTCCAATAATTTTTATTTTTCCAATAACTTCCATAATTTCTATTTTAATAAAAGTACTTTCCAAGCACTTTCTACATCATTCTTTTTTAAATATTCTTGAGCAAATGTATGTTTTTTTGCGGTTTCTAATCCCATAAACTCTGGATGTTCTTTCCCAAAGTTATTAACAGTTTCTGTTGATGGCAATTGCTCTACATTACCCAACATTCCTAAATTATTACCTGTTAAAATAGTACTATTTCTAATTTCTGATGGAATTTGATCAACGCCAATTCCTAAAGTTGAAACTGGTTTTGGAATTTCAAAAAAACCATCTCTTGCTCTCGAATAATAGCTTCCTCCAGCTCTTGCTACCAAATCTATTTTATGTTGATCTATGCTTCCGTTTTCATCTAAAACAGCCTCATTAATATGAATTTTTACTACTTCACAAACAATTAAATTTCCTGCTCCACCTTCATCACCTGTAAAAATTACATCATTTACTTTACACTCAAATTGCACTGGAGATTCTGCCACTCTAAAAGGTTTAATTTCATCTGAAGGCAACATTGTAAATCCTGCTTTTTCAAATTCATTAACACCTGCAGGATATTCTGTAGAACTCAAAGACATTTGTTGCACAATATCGTAATTCACCATATTTATTACAACTTCTTTTGTAGTTAAAGCATTTTCTAAAGTATGTTTTATAGTATTATCTCTTACTCTTCTAGCTGGAGAAAATATTAGAATTGGCGGGTTAGAACCAAAGACATTAAAAAATGAAAAAGGTGATAAATTCGGATTTCCATCAGCATCAATAGTACTTGCAAATGCAATAGGTCTTGGAGCAACAGCGCCCAATAAATAACCGTGTAATTTTCCTGTAGAAATTTCTTTTGGATTGATAGAAAGCATACATAAATTTTTAGATATGTAAAGATACTATCAAATCTTTAAACGAGTTATATACTATAAACCTTTATATTTGTTTTAATGAATTTTTTAACAAACAGTATTTTATTTAGGCGAATTGCTATTTTTATTTCTCTAATTATTGTTTCATTAATTTTATGGAACACATATGTTTTTTTTCAGAAATTTAAACATGAAGAGCGCATAAAAATGGAAATTTTAGCTGCTGCTCAAAAAGAAATTGTAACAAATACAGATTTAAATGCTAGTGTTAGTTTACCGCTAAAAATAATAGAAAACAATAGCAATATTCCAATGATTTTGGTAAGTAAAAATGGTAAGATTGAAACTTTTCAAAACTTAGACTCTATAAAATCTAAAAATCCTGAATATTTACAAAAGGTACTAACTAAAATGAAGTCTGAAAATGCACCAATAGAAGTTAGTTTTTCTGGAGAAAACAAACAATATATTTATTATAGTAATTCTGATTTATTAAACAAACTTACCTATTATCCTTTAGCCTTAATTTTAATTCTCATTTTATTCTTATCTGTAGTTTATCTATTTTATAGTTCTAATAAAGCTTCGGAAACCAATAGGTTATGGACAGGAATGGCAAAAGAAACCGCACATCAAATAGGAACACCTTTATCTTCTTTATTGGGTTGGATTGCCATTTTAAAAACAGAAAATATAGATGAAACTTATATTAAAGAAATTGAAAAAGATGTACAAAGATTAAACACCATTGCTAATAGGTTTTCTAAAATTGGTTCTGTTCCAGAATTAAAAAAGGAAAATATTATTGCTATTTCTAAACATGCGTTCGATTATTTAGAATCTCGTAGTTCTAAACAAATTTCGTTTTCTTTTACTACAGATGAAAACGAAATTTACACCAATTTAAATGCTGAATTATTTGGATGGGTTATAGAAAATCTCATTAAAAATGCCATTGATGCAATGTTAGGTAAAGGAGAACTTAAACTAAATATAGAAAACACCACTAAAAAAATAAGAATTACCATTTCTGACACCGGAAAAGGAATGCCAAAAAAATTATTTAAACAAATTTTTAAACCTGGCTTTACAACTAAAAAAAGAGGTTGGGGATTGGGCTTATCACTTTCTAAACGTATCGTTGAAGATTATCATAAAGGAAAAATATTTGTACAAAAATCGGAAATTGGTAAAGGAACTACTTTTCAAATTTTGTTAGATAAGGTTTAATTAAAAATTACTCGAAATCTCTTCTGCAAATTCTAAAAACTCATCATTTGTTAATTTTTCTTTTTTCATAAACTGCATATCTGCCATAGAATTTATTGGAATTAAATGTACATGTACATGAGGTACTTCTAACCCTATTACACTCATTCCAACTCGTTTACAAGAAATAGATTTTTCTATAGCTTTGGCAACTTTGTACGAGAAATTCATTAAAGCTAAATATTCTTCTTTCGACAAATCAAACAATTTATTTTCTTCCTGTTTAGGAACCACTAAAGTGTGTCCTTTTGCATTGGGGTTAATGTCTAAAAAAGCAATAAAACTATCATCTTCTGCAATTTTGTAACAAGGAATTTCTCCGTTAATTATTTTTGTAAATATGCTCATTAAATAGTTTTTATAAATTAGTTACTTGTTTAAAAGTAAATATAAAAAAGAATTCGGGTTTTGGCAATGCCAAAACCCGAATTTATACCTTGAGTTGCTCTAACACAAATAACAAACTATCTTGAAATATCTACGATCTCAAATTTCATAATTCCATTAGGAACTTGAATTTCTGCAATTTCGCCTACTTTTTTTCCTAATAAACCTTTACCAATTGGAGAATTTACAGACAATTTTCCATTTTTTACGTCGGTTTCAGAATCTGCCACTAAAGTATAGACAAACTCCATTCCGTTTGTGGTGTTTTTTATTTTCACTTTAGAGTGAATCAATATTTTAGAAGTGTCTAATTGACTTTCATCTAAAATACGCGCATTAGCAATTACATTTTTTAATTTTGCAATTTTAGTTTCTAAATGCGATTGTTCTTCTTTTGCTGCATGATATTCTGCATTCTCACTCAAATCACCTTTATCTCTTGCATCTGCAATTTCTTGTGTTACTCTTGGTCTTTCAACTTGCTCAAGTTGTACCAATTCATCCTTCAATTTCTTTAATCCTTCCTCAGAATAATACGATATGTTGCTCATAATATGTTCTATTTAAAATAAAAATCTCATCGCCAAAATAGGAATGAGATTAGTTTACAAATGTACAAAATATTTGTAACTTGCCATCGTTTTTATAGAAACGAAAGTAAATTATGATTAAAAAAATACTGTTTTTCTTGTTTTTAGCTTTTAGTTTTTCTTGTTCAGACAATACACAAATAAACGATTGTTTTAATGGAATAACTGTTTTTGAAGTATTAGATCTTAGACTACCAGCTTATCAAAATCTTAATATAAACGGATTAAGTGTTACTGCTACAATAGATGGAAGAAGAATTCATATTATTCGTAATAACGCTTCAGATTTTGTTGCATTTGATTTGGAATGCCCAGAAAGAAACTGTAACAAGCCTTTAAAATTAAATCTTCCAAAAATAACATGTGAATGTCACGATATTGACTATAATTATTTAGAAGGAGGTAGACCCATTAATAAAGAAGGGTGTAGTATGCTTATGTATTCAGTTTTTCAGAGAGGAAATGAAAGTCTTGAAATAAGAAATTAAATTAGATTACTTAAACCTTGTTGTGTATTTTTGCCAAAACACAACTTTATCAATCGTGAAAAACTACTTTTCTTCAGATTTTAAATTAGGCGTTTTGGGTGGTGGCCAATTAGGGCGAATGCTATTGGCAGAAACTCAAAAATTTGATATTCATACTTCAATTTTAGACAGCAATAAAAATGCACCTTGTGCAGAAATTTGCAACACTTTTGTAGTAGGAAATTTATTAGATTTTGATGCGGTTTACAACTTCGGAAAAACAGTTGACTTATTAACCATAGAAATTGAGAATGTAAATTTAGATGCTTTAGATAAGTTAGAAAATGAGGGTGTAACTATTTTTCCTAAGCCAAAGAGTTTACGAATAATTCAAAGCAAAGCAAGACAGAAAAATTTTTATGTAGATCATCAAATACCAACTGCAGAATTTTCTCATTATGCATATTTAGAAGAATTAAAACATGCTATAGAAAACAACATCATCGATTTTCCTTTTGTTTGGAAAGCTGCACGTTTTGGTTATGACGGAAATGGCGTTAAAATTGTTAGAAATATTAATGATTTAAATAACCTGCCAAAGGTAGAGTGTATTACAGAAAAACTGATTCCGTTTAAAAATGAGTTAGCAGTAATTGTGGCAAGAAATAGTGATGGTAAAACCTCTACTTATCCTGTTGTAGAGATGGAATTTCACCCAGAAGCAAATCAAGTAGAGTATGTTATTTGTCCTGCAAGAATAAATTCTCAAGTTGCAGAAAAAGCGAGAGAAGTTGCTTTAACAGTGGTAAAAGAATTAGATTTTGTGGGTTTATTAGCAGTTGAAATGTTTCAAACTGTTGATGATAAAATTTTGGTAAATGAGGTTGCTCCAAGACCTCATAATTCTGGGCATTATTCAATAGAAGCGAGTTATACCAATCAATTTGAACAACATTTAAGAAGCATTTTAAATCTACCTTTAGGAAATACAGAAAGTAAAGTTGCCGGAATTATGGTAAATTTAGTTGGCGCAGAAGGTTATTCTGGTGAGGTTATTTATGAAAATCTAAATGAAATTTTAAAAATTGATGGGGTTACGCCTCATATTTATGGTAAAAAAGAAACACGTCCGTTTAGAAAAATGGGACATGTTACTATAGTAAATAAAGATATTGATACCGCAAGAAAAATTGCTCAAGAAGTAAAAGAAACGATTAAAGTAGTAAGTAAAAACAATTAACATTGAAACATTTATTAGTTATGAATGGTAACTAATAATTGACAATTGATAAATTATGGTAGGAATAATAATGGGAAGCGATTCTGATCTTCCAATAATGCAAGAAGCAATCGATATTTTAGAAAGTTTTGACATACCAATTGAAGTAGATATCGTCTCTGCACATAGAACTCCAGAAAAGTTAGTAGACTATTCTAAAAATGCACATTTACGAGGTATAAAAGTAATTATTGCTGGCGCGGGTGGTGCTGCGCATTTACCAGGAATGGTGGCTTCTATGAGCCCTTTACCTATAATTGGTGTTCCTGTAAAGAGTAGAAATTCTATAGATGGTTGGGATTCAGTTTTGTCTATTTTACAAATGCCTGGAGGTGTACCAGTAGCAACCGTAGCTTTAGATGGCGCAAAAAATGCAGGCATTTTAGCAGCACAAATAATTGGTGCTTTAGACAAGTGTGTTTTAGATAAAATTATCGCTTACAAAGAAGGATTAAAGTTAAAAGTAGAACAAGCTTCTGAGCGTGTGAGAAAATAGTTATTAAAACAAAAAATTAAAAAGTTTAATATACCCTGAGTTTTTTGGATACTGCCAGTTTTTTGTTTTAAGGTTTCTTATATATTAATTCGTAATTACTATTTTTTTATTAAAAACGCTGTTATCTTTTAAAGTTGCATTAACTATATAGATTCCTGTTGCTAAATTAGAAACGTTTTTTGATTGATTTCCTCTAAATACAGCCACTTTTCTTCCTTGAATATTGTATAAAGAAATTTCTTTTATATTATCTATATCAAAATCGTATTCTACAATTAATTCTTGCCCTCTATCTACATAAACAGTAAAATCTTTTGAGTCTATTTCTTTAATAGTATAAGATTCTTTTCCTTCAGATTTACCATTGGTTCTTCTTTTTTTCTTGGTGTAAATAATTTTAAATCTTGTATTGTTTTCGCCAATAGAATTGATAGTAAAATTGTATTTCTTCTTTCTTAGGTCGACTGTAATTTTTTGTTCTGTATCTCTAAGATAAATATAGTAATCTTCATTGATTAGTTCGTCTTGTATGCCAATGGTATACTCACCTAATTGATCAACTGCATAACCTAATTTAACAACTTTTTTATCTCTTTTTAATCTTGGAAAACCTTGTATAGAGGCTTTTTTATCTCCTCTTATGATAGAATAAAATCCTAATGATTTTTCATTAGTATCAAATTCAGAATCATATAATCTATCATATCTATTTGTAGCTCCTTTTAAAAAGCCTACCAATAATGTATTGGTTTTACCTTTATGCGTAAATGTAAACCAAGATCTTCCTTCTTTTTGTAGTGTTTGTTTTGTGTCTTCACCTCTAAAAAACTGATTGTTATTCGCCGCAATTTGATGCGTTGTTTTAAAAATTATCTTACTATTTTTTGATGTCTTTACAAAGAAACCTTGTCCAGAAGCAATTTTACCTGTTGCTGTGTTAGATGTTCCTCCTGTTAGATTGTATTGTAAATAATCAGATACATTATTATCTCCATTTTCGGCAGTATTTTGATTCCAAAAATAAACAGTTCCATCAATGTCAGAATTATCTGTATCTGCAGCAATTAAATCCCAATCAATTGCAGAGGCATATGGGTTTCCCACTAAGTTATCTCCGGCAGTAGACCAAACATTATTTATATCTTCGCTGGCTAAGTTTGTATTGTAAAAAACATTTACTTCTATATCTCCTTCATTTATTTTTCCAGTAAATGTTCTGAGTTGCCCACCTAAACCTTCATTCTGAATTGCATAACCTAAACCTGTTTTTAAATTTGAATTTCCGTTGTAAACCCAATCTGCATTAGAAACTCCTGCGCCAAAAGAATAAATTAATTGAGCATCAGGAAAAATTGTACTTGGGTTTGAATCTGATTCTACTAAAGGTGAGCTCCAGTAAGAATAAAAATCGTTTCCAGAATATGTAGGTGTTTGTCTTTTTATATTAAATGTTCCAGAGCCAGCAATAGTAGTATTGCATGAATGAAAAATTAAAGCGCCTCCATCTTCTACAGTTATAGTTCCTTGGTTAGTTAATTCGTAAAATACATTTAAAGTTGCTCCATTTTGCACAATTACTTCTGCTCCAGCGTTAACCGTTAATCTACCTACTTTAACTTCTGTTGTTAAAATAGGGTCGTTTGTACTACTATTAATAATTACAGTTTGCGCTCTACTTACATCTGGGGCTAAATTTCCTGTCCAATTTGCATTGGTTATATATGATTTTGATAAACTTCCATTCCATGTAAAAGTAGTTCCGCTACCATTAGAACTTGCTGTTCCGTTAATACTTGAAGCGCCATTTGCTTCGTACTTAATTTGGTCTCCATCTTGGTATGCAACCAAACTTGTTCCTGTTGTTAAGAACTGAGACTTATTAGTATCTATTTCAGATTGAGTTCTAGCAACATTCCAAATTCTTAGTAAAGAAATATTTCCTTCAAAATTGTAATCATTATTTATTTGACCTGTAAAAGTAGAGTTGTAGGTTTCTGAAGTAGAACTTCCAATAGAACTCGAATTCCAATTATTTATTAAATCTAATGGAAATCTCATATTTCCTCCATTTCTTCCAATGGCAATGTCTCCAGAGTGAGTATTTACTTGCAATCCGTTTTGTGAGTCTTTTTCTTCTCCGTCTAAAAACCACTTAAGAGTTAAAGAAGGTGAGTCTGTTAAAGTTAATGCAACATGGCTCCATTTGCCAACTTCAATATCTCCTGCAGCAGATCTAAAAAATCTTCTATTCTGATTAGAAGTAGCATTATTTCTATAAGCACCTAAATAAATTCTACCTTTTTCAATAAAAAATAAAATAGTATTTACTTGCGCTCCTTCTTCATACAATACTTGCCTTGATGTTATATCTGAAGGTTTAAACCAAAACTCAATAGTTCTATTTCTTGTATTTTGTAAATTAATGGCATCTGTATTAGGCACTGTTATATAGTCATTTGTGCCATTAGCATTAAAACCAGATGTACAAGGAATCTGTGCCATTACTAATTGAGTAATGAATATAAATAAAATTGGGAAATGGATTTTTATTGTTTTCATAATTTTCTATCTTCTAATTATTTAGACCAGAAATTCTTTTGCTGGTCACAATTTAAACCTAACAATACGTTAGATTGCTTGCAAAAGCCGTTAATCTGTTTTACATAATCGATAAACAACGTTTTATATGATTTTTACAAATTGGGAATGCAAAATTAAGATCAAAGAAAAACTTCTCTTTTAAAATTTCGTTAAAGTGAATTTTATGTTCGTTAGACAGATATTTTCTTTTGATATTTGAATAATTTAAAACTGATTATCTATTTTTGATTTGTTAAAACACCAAGTAAATGAACCCATTATTAGAAGAGTTTAATACGGCTCCTTTTTCTAAAATTTTAAATGAGCATTATAAACCTGCTATTAAGAAGGCAATTAAAATTGCAAAAGCAGAAATAAATGAGATTATTAAAAATGACGAAAACCCAACATTCGATAACACAACAGTTGCTTTAGATTTTACAGGTGAAAAACTAAATAGAATAACCTCTATTTTCTTCAATTTAAATTCTGCAGAAACCAATGATGAAATACAGAAGATTGCTCAAGAAGTTTCTCCTTGGTTAAGCGAATTTAGAAATGATATTACTTTAAATGAAGAATTGTTTCAGCGCGTAAAATCAGTTTATGACAATCGTAAAAACTTAGATTTAACAACTGAACAAAAAATGCTTTTAGAGAAACAATACAAAGGTTTTGCAAGAAATGGAGCGAATTTAAATGAAGCTGATAAGATTCTACTTCGTGAAATTGATGCAAAACTTTCTAAGCTTTCTCTAAAATTTGGTGAAAATGTTTTGGCAGAAACCAATGCTTTCGAAATGCATTTAACAGATGAAAAAGATTTATCTGGTTTACCAGAAAGTATAAAAGAAGCTGCTAAAGAGGTTGCAAAATCAAAAGAAAAAGAAGGTTGGGTTTTCACTTTAGATTACCCAAGTTATATTCCTTTTTTAACCTATGCAGACAATAGAGAATTGCGCAAAAAAATGGCAATTGCTGCTGGCAAAAAAGCATTTCAAAATAACAAATTTAATAATGAGAAAATTATTTTAGACATTGTTAATCTTCGTCATCAAAGAGCCAATTTATTAGGCTATAAAACACACGCCCACTTTGTCTTAGAAGAAAGAATGGCAGAAACACCAGAAACTGTTTTTAAGTTTTCTAATGATTTATTAGAAAAAGCAAAACCTGCAGCCCTTAGAGAGTTTAAAAACTTAGAGAATTATGCTAAGAAATTAGATGGAATTGATCAACTTCAAAAATGGGATGGTGCTTATTATTCAGAAAAATTAAAGAAAGAAATTTTTGATTTAGACCAAGAATTGTTAAAACCCTATTTTAAATTAGAAAATGTAATTGATGGTGTTTTTGAAATAGCAAATCGCTTATTTGATTTAAATTTTGAAGAAATTTTTACTATCGATACATATCACAAAGATGTTAAAACTTATAATGTAACAGATTCTAAGAATAATTTTATTGCAGTTTTTTATGCAGATTTTCATCCAAGACCTGGTAAACGTAATGGAGCGTGGATGACATCTTACAAACCTCAGCAAATTAAAAACGGAATAAACGAAAGACCACACGTTTCTATTGTATGTAATTTTACAAAACCAACCGAAACCAAGCCTTCTTTATTAACTTTTAATGAAGTTACTACGTTGTTTCACGAATTTGGTCATGCCTTGCATGGAATGTTAGCAAATACAACATATAATAGTTTATCAGGAACATCTGTTTCTTGGGATTTTGTGGAATTACCAAGTCAAGTATTAGAAAACTGGTGTTATGAAAAAGAAGCTTTAGAAATCTTTGCAAAACATTATAAAACGGGGGAAGTTATCCCAATGAAATATGTAGAGAAAATAAAAGAATCTGCAAGTTTTCACGAAGGAATGCAAACATTACGTCAATTAAGTTTTGGTCTGTTAGACATGCAATGGCACAGTGGCGATTCGCCGCAGACAATTACTTCTGTAAAGGAATTTGAAAACCAAGCTTTTGCTGAAACAAAACTCTATCCAGATGTTGCCGAAAATTGTATGAGCACAGCTTTTTCTCATATTTTTCAAGGCGGTTATTCTTCTGGTTATTACTCGTATAAATGGGCTGAAGTTTTAGATGCAGATGCTTTTGAATATTTCTTAGAGAAAGGAATATTTAACAAAGAAGTCGCTACAAAATTTAAAGAAAATGTACTTTCTAAAGGCGGAACAGAAAAACCAATGGAACTATACAAACGTTTTAGAGGAAAAAAACCAAAACCCGATGCATTACTAAAACGTGCAGGTTTACTAAAAACTTAACACTAATTAACATCATTTTTTGTAAAAACTAACTTGGTTTCTTTATTTTTAAGCGATGAAAATTAGTTACTATATTTTCTTTTTATTCTTTTCGGTTTCTTCTCTTTCACAAATTACTATTAGCGGAACCGTATATCAACAAAACGGCCCTTTAGAAGGAGCTGCTGTTTATTTAAACAACACAATGTTAGGTACCACAACTAATACTAAAGGTGAGTTTTTTCTGCCTGTTAAAGAGGGGCAATATAATTTAGTGGTTTCTTACTTGGGCTATAAAACTATTACTTATACATTAAACACTTCTACCTATAATAAACCTTTAGTTTTTACTTTAATAGAAAAAGAAGATGTACTTGATGAAATTGTCATCAAAAAAACAGTGTACGATGATATTTGGAAACATAATTTAGCTCGATTTAAAACAGAATTTATTGGTACTTCTAAACTTGCAAAAGATTGTGAAATTTTAAATCCGAAGACATTACACTTCGAATATTATCCTAAAGAAAAAAAACTTATTGCATTTATTAGAAAACCTTTAAAAATTAAACATAAAGGATTAGGGTATTTAATAACCTATGATTTAGTTGATTTTACCATAAAAGACAGGTATGTTTCATATTTGGGTTTTTCAAGATATGAACCTTTAAAAGGAAACAAAAGGAAGCAAAAACGTTGGAAAAAAAACAGGTTACAAGCTTACAATGGCTCTCCAACTCACTTTTATAAAGCTGTTATAAAAAACAAAATCTATGAAGAAGGTTTTGTTGTAAATCAATTTAAAAGAATGCCCAATAAAGAAAGACCTTCTGAAACAGAAATTAAAAAAGCAAGAGAAATTATTCGTTTATCAAAAAATATAATCAATTTTTCAAAAAATATTAATACTCCAAAAACAGCTATAGATTCGGCTCTATTAACAGTTCGAAAAGCAAGATTGCCCAAGTTTAAAGATTTTCTTTACAAATCTAAAGTTAAACAGTTAGAAATTATTACAATAAAAGATAGTATTCCTTATCTTGAATTTAAAGACAATTTAATGGTAGTGTACACTAAAGAAAAGGAAGAACACGCTTATATTTTAAGAGGTATTTTTAGTAAACCAAGAACTCCTAAGTTTCAAACCTCTCATATTATTCCTATAAAAAAACCATCAGCAATAAGTAAAAGCGGTACTCTATATAGTCCTTTAGATGTTTTGTATGAAGGCTATTGGTCTTTTGAAAAATTTGGCAACTCACTTCCTTTAGATTATGTTCCTAAAAGATAGTTTTCATTTAGTTACCAACTGCTTACTTATTTTTTTCTTCAATCCATTTACTCATATACTTTGTAGCTTGTAATGTTTGATGTTGTAACAAGCTCCCATAAAAATTCTGAGCTCGATGAGCATCTAAATTTTCTAAAAGATTTTCAATTTTATTGATAAAAGGTAGGCTCAGTTTTTCTTTATTATAAATAGTGTTAATGATTTCTACACCTGCTAATTGTGCGTTTTTCCACTGAAACTTGCTCGTATATAATTGCGATGCAGATAATGCAAAATCAGAAAAATTATCTTCTATAAAACCTCCCCAAGCCAATGTATCACACATTCCTTCTGCTCCAATAGAAGTTGTTATGTTTGGTGTTCCGCAAATCATTGCTTCTGTAAGTTTCCCTTTAATTCCTGCTCCAAAACGTAATGGCGCTAAAACAACTTTAGCATTTTTAACAACTTCTTGAGCATTTTCTGTAAAACCTTTTACAATAAAACCTTCTTTAAGATTATGCAATTGTTGTATTTGCTGTGTTACATATGCTCCATAAATATGCAATTCTGCCTTGGGTAGTTGTTCTCTAATTTGTTTCCAAATTTCTTTTTTTAAAGTAAGAACTGCATCAACATTGGGTTTATGAAAAAAATTACCAATAAAAACAAAGTTTGAACGCTCTTCAAAAGGCTTCCAATGTTTGGTTTGATTTTCACCAAGCTTATCTAAAAGAAAAGGGATATAATACAGGAGGTTTTTAGCAATTTTAAAGACAGATTTTAGCAATTCCATTTCATAAGTAGAAATGATTAAAGACAAATCGCATCGTAAAATAGATGCTATTTCACGTTTTGCATCATCAGATTTTAATAAAGCTTTATCTGTAAATTCTTCTCCCTTTTTTAATTGTTGATGACGTGTTTTTCTTAAAAAATGTAAATCTTCGGTATCTAAAATTCGTAATGCATTTGGGCAATTTTCTGCAACTCTCCAACCAAATTGTTCTTCCATCATAAAACGATCGAATACCACAATTGTTGGTTGTAACTTTTTTATAAAATCATCAAAAGATGTGTTATTCAATTCAATTAAAACTTCATCAATTCCTAAAGAATTCAAATCACTTGCTTTTTCACTTTTATGTGATGGCGATGCAAAAGTAACTTTCCAATTCTGTTTTAAAAACTGCTCAATTAATTGTAGCATTCTGCTTCCAGCAGCTGAAGAATTGGGTTCTACCCATACATATCCAATGATTAAAACTTGTTGTTCAACCAATTATTTCGAATTCATTTGTTGCTTATAATTTGCTTGCGCTTTCTTTCCCCAAGCTACTACAGCTTTTATTTGTTCTGGTGTTAATTTAGCCTCAGCGTGTGTCCAAGTATAAGAATTTAATGGCATTTCTTTCTTTTCTACTTCTTCATGTAATTCATCCATTTTATGCGCTTTCTTTTTTAAAGAGTATGAACTCCATTTCGAAAAGTTTAAGTGTTTTTTTCCATCTTTTACATGATCTGCTAACCAATAATTTATAGGCGTAATAGAATTGTACCAAGGATATTTTGTTTTGTCTGAATGACAATCGAAACAACTTTCTTTTAAAATTTTATGAACATCTTCTGGCGGATTTGTTTCTTCTATAAATTTAGAAATTGTTGTTAAATCACCATCATTTTTTTCTGGTCCAAAAAATTGTGCAACAACAAGTACAACTAATAAAACGAATCCTATTTTTTTTAATATTTTCATTGGGTAAATTTTAAGTTATTCTTAGCAAGTAAAACTACTAAATTCTCTGATGAATCTATAAAAATATGTGTATTTTTGTTATTCAATTTTAATTTCATCAAACCTGTATAGGTTAAAAAAATATAATCACTAATGAAATACGATATTATTGTAATAGGTTCTGGTCCTGGAGGATATATTGCTGCAGTTAGAGCTTCTCAATTAGGTAAAAAAGTAGCAATTGTAGAAAAATATCCAACTTTAGGCGGAACTTGTTTAAATGTTGGCTGTATTCCTTCTAAAGCATTGTTAGACTCTTCCCATCATTATTATGATGCCGTTCATCATTTTGAAGAACACGGAATTTCAGTAGAAAAACCTTCTTTTGATTTCGAGAAAATGGTGGAAAGAAAAGCCAAAGTTGTAGAAACTACAACTGGCGGAATTAAATACTTAATGGACAAAAATAATATTGATGTTTACGAGGGTTTAGGTTCTTTTGAAGATGCTACTCATGTAAAAGTTTCTAAAAACGATGGTTCATCAGAAGTAATTGAAGGAACAAATATTATTATAGCTACAGGTTCAAAACCATCAACTTTACCTTTTATAGAAATAGACAAAGAGCGTATTATTACCTCTACAGAAGCTTTAAAATTAAAAGAGGTTCCAAAACATTTAATTGTAATTGGTGGTGGTGTTATTGGTTTAGAATTAGGTTCTGTGTACAAACGTTTAGGCGCTGAGGTCTCTGTTGTAGAATATGCACCAAAAATTACACCTACTATGGATGCAGATGTTTCTAAAGAATTGCAAAAAGTACTAAAGAAACAAGGTATGAAATTTAATGTTAGTCACGGAGTTACAGCTGTAGAAAGAAATGGTGATGAAGTTGTTGTAAAAGCAACAAATAAAAAAGGTGCTGAAGTAGAGTTTAAAGGTGATTATTGCTTAGTTGCTGTGGGTAGAAGAGCCTATACTGATGGATTAGGTTTAGAAAAAGTTGGTGTTGAGGTAAATGAACGCGGGCAAGTTGCTGTAAATGACCATTTACAAACAAACATTTCTAATATTTATGCCATTGGAGATGTTGTTAAAGGTGCAATGTTAGCGCACAAAGCTGAAGAAGAAGGCGTTGTTGTTGCTGAATATTTAGCGGGTGAAAAACCTCATATCGATTATAATTTAATTCCAGGAATTGTCTATACTTGGCCAGAAGTTGCTGCAGTTGGTAAAACAGAAGACCAATTAAAAGAAGCTGGAGTTGCTTACAAAGCAGGTAAGTTCTCAATGAGAGCATTAGGTAGATCTCGTGCAAGTGGAGATATTGATGGTTTTGTAAAAGTTTTAGCCGATAAAAACACAGATGAAGTTTTAGGAGTTCATATGGTAGGTGCAAGAGTTGCCGATTTAATTATGGAAGCTGCTGTTGCTATGGAATATAGAGCCTCTGCAGAAGATTTGGCGAGAATTTGTCATGGTCATCCAACATATTCAGAAGCCGTTAAAGAAGCTGCAAAAGCTGCTTGGGATGGTAAACCTTTAAATGCTTAAGTTTTTTATTTACTCAATGTAAACTATTCCTAAAAAAACACCCAAGAAATTTAAATTCTTGGGTGTTTTTTTAGTATGTATGTACTACAATTACTTGTTTGCAGCTAATTTAGCTTCGTGTTTCCATAAGTTAACACTTACCAAAGTATTATTGGTATAATGAATTTCTTTTAAAGATTCTTTCCCCCAAACAAACCATCTTCCTACTTTTTTTCCATCTTCATAAAAAGCCATTTGAGTTTTATTTCCTTCTTTGTCATAACGAACCCACTTACCAGTTAATTTCTTGTCTTTAAAGTAACCCTGTGTACTAATAGAACCATCTTCATGATAATACGTAGCTTTTACCAAATCGCCCTCAGCAATAAAGGTAGGTTCTTTTTGTTGAGAATATCCTATGGTAGCTACACAAAGTAGTAGTAGTGTGATTATATTTTTCATAATTTTATTTTTAGGGTTAACATTATATTCACAAATATATAACTAATATTACAATTAAACAATGTTTTGGTAACATTAAATTAACATTGAAAATGTTAAATATATTTTTAATATCTTTACTCTTATATATTTAATCATAAAAATTGTAAAAAATTATGGCAGTAATGAAAGTTATTGAAGTATTAGCAAATTCTGAAAAAAGTTGGGAAGATGCTACAAAAAAAGCAGTAAAGCAAGCTGCTAAATCTGTAAAAAACATCAAATCTGTATTTGTACAGTCGCAAAGTGCCGTTGTAAATGGTGATGATGTTACTGAGTTTAGAGTAAACTTAAAAATTACTTTCGAAGTAAATTAACTTATATATTACTAACTACTTTTAAAGCGATTTGATATTTTTATTGAATCGCTTTTATATTTCTTAAAATTATGAATTACATACAAATTTCAATACTTCTACTGGTGGCTATTATTCATATATACATTATGTATTTAGAAATGGTATTATGGACAAGTAAGAAAGGGATTAAAACTTTTGGGCTAAAAGACAAAGAATTTGCAGAAGATACAAAGGTTTTGGCTGCCAATCAAGGTTTATACAATGGCTTTTTAGCTGCGGGTTTGCTATGGTCTTTTTTTATTAACAACTCTAATGCTGCCATTTTCTTTTTAATTTGTGTTGCCATAGCTGGCCTTTATGGCACTTATTCTACAAAAAAAAATCGAATCCTCTATATTCAAACCATACCTGCAACATTAGGTATTATTTCCTTTCTATTATTCTAATAGAATCTTTTTATTCTTTTGGAAGAAACCCTATTTTTGTAACTAATTTTTAACACAAATAAAATGGAAAAATATATCGAAAAATTAAAAGAATTAATGATAGAATATGCACCAAAAGTATTAGTTGCTTTGGCAATTTTAATTATTGGTCTATTTGTAATAACTTTTGTTGTTAAAACTTTTAGAAATGTAATGAAGAAACGAGGTGTAGATGCTACCCTGCAAAAATTTTTAGGCGACTTAATTGGATGGACCTTAAAGTTATTGCTATTTATTACAGTAATTGCAAAATTAGGTGTAGAAACTGCTTCTTTTGCAGCAATTATCGCTGCTGCTGGTTTGGCTGTTGGTTTAGCCCTTCAAGGTTCTTTAGGGAATTTTGCTGGCGGTGTTTTAATTATGATTTTTAAACCTTTTAAAATTGGTGATTTAATTGAAGCTCAAGGAGAAATTGGAGCTGTAAAAGAAATCGAAATCTTTACAACTAAATTAACGGGATTATCTAATAAAGAAATTATAATTCCAAACGGAATTTTATCTAATGGTAATATTGTAAATTACTCTACAGAAGGCACAAGAAGAGTAGATTTAGTTATTGGTGTTTCTTATGACGCCGATATTAAACAAACCAAAGAGGTTTTAATGAGTATTTTAACTGCTCATCATAAAATTTTAAAAGATCCTGCACCAGCAGTTACTGTTTTAGAATTGGCTGATAGTTCTGTAAATTTTGCTGTAAGACCTTGGTGTAAAACAGAACATTACTGGGATGTTTATTTTGATGTTACTGAAGCTGCTAAATTAGCATTAGACGAAGCTGGTATAGAAATTCCTTACCCACACAGAGTAAATATTACTAAATCTGAATAGATTTTAAAACATAGGTTTCTTTTTCTTTTCTGGTATTACTACAA
Organism: Bacteroidia bacterium; assembly: GCA_030427865.1. Lineage (GTDB taxonomy): Bacteria > Bacteroidota > Bacteroidia > Flavobacteriales > Flavobacteriaceae > Polaribacter. The sequence goes on from JAUICK010000009.1 coordinate 70,056, forward strand.
AATCTTTTAAGTAAAAAGGCTCAAAATAGGCGACATCTTCGATGTCGCTTTTTTTATATTTTACATACGATAATCTTGCCATTTCTTTAGCAGAAGGAAATTTATCATCCACAAATACGGCATTTTTATGTGAAATAACTTCTTTACACTTCTTAGCTCCATCTCCTAGAAAATACACTTTTTTCTTTTCTAAAAATTCTGAAAACGATTTTATGTCTATAATCTCTGCTTTAATTTCTCTTATTTGTTTATACTTTTCATTGTAAACAGCAGCATATACTTCCATTCTTCTGGCATCTAACATTGGTATTATAATTCCGTTATTAATAGAAATAGAATATGCTAAAGAAGTTAATGTTTCAATAGAAATTAACGGTACATCAAAGGCAAAACAAAGTCCTTTTGCCGCAGAAACTCCAATTCTAAGGCCAGTATAAGAGCCAGGTCCTTTACTTACTGCTACAGCATCTAATTCGTTAGAATTAATATTTGCTTCTTTAAAAATAGCAACAATAAAAGGATGCAAAACTTCTGCATGAGAATAATTTCCATTATTAAGTTCTTTAATAGCTAAAAGAACACCATCTTTTGCAAGACTTACAGAGCAATTTTTTGTTGCGGTTTCTATGTTAAGAATAATTGCCAAAATTATTTTTTTAACAAAGATAAGTTATCATAAAAAGAAAACCTCGCAAATTACGAGGTTCATCTATATTTTATTTGGCAATTTATTCTAAGACTAAGTCTCCTGAATAGAATTGTAATACTTTTGTTTTAAACACATAATCGTATTTAGCTCTAATCATTGCTGCTTCAGCGTTTACCAAGCGTGTTCTTACCAAATCAAAATCAAATAAAGTCATTGCTCCGTAATTGTAACGTTCTTGAGCATTTTTAAAGGCTTCTTTTTGAGCATCTAAAGAAATTTTAGCGGCTTCAAATGTTTTTAAAGCAGTTTTTACATCTAAAAAGGCTTGCTCTATGGTTTGTTTTAAAGTAAGTTTTTGGTTTTCTAATCTTGTTTCAGATATGTCTTTATTTATTATTGATTGTGCAACTCTATTTTTTGTTTGAAAACGGTTAAAAATTGGAATGTTTAATGATAAACCTATTTGGTAGTTTAAATTATTTTCAAATAGCTGTTTAGAAATTCTATTATCAATTTCGAAAGGAACTCCATTATTATTAACACCAGATATATAATCTGGTTGCCCTAAAACTGTGTTATAAAATGTACTTGCACCAAAAGAATAAGTTAAAGTTGGAAGAAAAGCTCCTTTAGCCAAATCAACATTAAAATCTGCGTTTTTTATTCCTAGTTTAGCACGGGCTATTTCTGGCATTCTTTTTAGTGACTTATCGTAAACTAATGAAGAATTTTTATAAAATAAATTTGCAGAAGGTGTTCCTACATTTATAGACGCCACATCAAACCCTTCTACTGGCACTTGTAATAATTGTGCTAAGTTTAATAGGGCTAAGTCTAAAGCATTTTCTTGGGTAATTACATTTTGCTGATCTGTTGCTGCTGTAGACTGTGCGTTTAATAAATCTCCTTTAGGAATTACTCCCGATTTAAACCTACTTTCGGCAGCTTGTATCTGCTTTTTACTAATTTCGTACTGAATTCTTGCAGCATTCAAATTTTCTTTTGCAAATAAAATATTTAGATATCCATTTACGATTCTCAAAGTGATATCATTTTCAATAACTTTTAAATCTTCTAAACTAGATTCTACTCCTAACTGAGCTTGTCTGTATGTATTTGTATTTCTAAAACCATTAAAAATTGTTCCTGATCCATTTAATCCAAAAGATAAAACATATCTTTCTGCAGAACTTCTGGTATTATCTACGCCTGTTGTAAGCCCAAAATTCATTGAATTATTCATATTTCCTCCTAAAGAAGGCAAAAAATTACCTTTAGCAATAGCCACATCTTTCTTAGCCAACTCTAAACTTAATTTGTTTTGTTGAATAGTGATGTTTTTTTCTAATGCTTGATCTACACATTCTCTTAAAGTCCATTTTTTTTGTGAAAAAGTAGCTACAGACAGTAAAAAAGCTACAAATAGAATCAGTTTAGTTTTCAAAACGTATTGTTTTTGGTTGGTATAATTATCATCATAAATCATCAAAAAAGAAAATATTTTTTGATAGTGTATATAAGACGATTAAAAGTAAAATATGTTACAATATTTTACTCTTATAGTAATGTTAATTTTTGGCTTTCTTTTTATACCTATAAATTACATAGAATAAAACACCTATTAAAAGATAAGGAAATACCATTAAATATGTTATTCCGTTATTTACCCCTTCTGCCATAGAAACATCTCCATTTTCTACCACAGCTTTACACATTGCACATTGCGAAAAAGATTTTTCGGTTGATAAAATCATCAACAAAAAGATTAGTAAAATTTGTTTTTTACACATAATAGGGAGATATCATTAAATATACTATAACACCAGTAACAGCTACATATAACCATAAAGGAAAAGTAATTTTAGCTATTTTTTTATGCTCAGAAAATTTACCCAATTTGGCTCTTAAAAAGGTGGTTAATACAAATGGAATAACAACTATTGATAGTATAATATGGGTAATTAAAATAAAGTAATAAATGTATTTAAGTATGCCTTCTCCCCCAAACTTAGTCGAATCAGAGGTCATGTGATAACCAATATACATTAACAAAAAAAGTAAAGAACAACCAATTGCTACAGTATTTAATTGCTCGTGCAATTTTCTATTTCCTTTTTTTATTGCTATAACAGCAGCAACTAAAAGAACAGCTGTTAAAGCATTTATAGACGCATAAATTGGTGGTAAAAATGTTAGTGGTTTAACATCGAAACCTAATTTTTTTAAATTTACGCCAAATAAAGCGGCTACTGCCAATGGAATTATAATTGACAACCCAGTGATTATCTTTTTGTATTTTTTTTCTTGCGATGATAAATTACTCATTTAACAACAGTTTTATATCTTCTTTTAATTCTTGTATTTGATCTGGAAAACCTTGTTCTTCTATAGCTCTGTAATACATTATTGGGTTTCCAAATTCATCTTTTCTTGAGCGGATAAATCCGTTTTTATCTACCAAAGCAAACAAACCTGAATGTTCAAAACCTCCATGATCAGCATCTCCTTTACCTGCATATAATTTAAAACCTTTGTTAGACAAAGCATATACCACATCTTCTGACTTGCCTGTTAATAAATGCCAGTTTTTATGAGTTATTCCTTGATTTTTTGCGTATTCTTTTAAAGTTTCTGGGGTATCTATTTCTGGAGTTATAGAAATTGATGCTATTCCAAATTCTGGGTTGCCAAAGAATTGATTTTGAATGGTAAGCATTTTCTGATTCATAATTGGGCAAATAGTTGGGCAAGTAGAAAAGAAAAATTCTACAACATATACTTTACCTTCATAGTCTTTATTGGTTATTTTTTTTCCTTCTTGGTTTGTAAAAGAAAAATCTGGAACCTTATTAAATTGGTGTAACCCTGAGCCTTTAAAATGGTTTACAACTTTAGGTACTGTATAAATGCCAAACAGTAAAATAATAAATGTAATACCTATGTAAGAATATTTTTTACTCATAATCCTACTTCTTTTCTATCTGCTTTGTTTTTGTTTTTTTCTTTAAAGGCTGCATAATATTCGTAATACAACACTTTTACATCATCTTTTAGTTTTCCATTTAACTCAGCAACTGAGTTTAAGTTATATCCAAAGAGTTTTCCGTCTTTACTATCTTTATCTTTTAGTCTTCCTCTTAAATTTACATTTTTATCAACTAAAAACGCTTTTGTAGAAGAAAGGTTTGCTAGTGGTTCAGCAAAAGAAAAACTAGTGTAAAACCCTTCTATTTCTTCTTTAGAACTTGCAATAAACTTCCATTTTTGCATATCTGTAAAAGCTCCTATTTCTTTTTTAAGTTTTTGCGCTTCTTTTTCTTTTTCTTTAGGATAAATTGCTATAATTTGAAACTTCTTATAGTCTAAGAACTTTTTGTATACTTTTTCATTTAAATTAAATAGTCCAGATTTGTTTGTATCTATATCATTTCCTAAAAAGCAAATAATAGAAATATGATCTTTTAATTTTACTTTTTTAGTTGCATCTATTTCAGAAATATCAATTATATTTTGTGTAAGAATAGGCAGTTTCTTAAAGTTATTCTCTCCAGTAGATAAAATAAGAAAACAAATTAAAGGGAATATAAAAAGTAGAAAAAGTACTATTCTTTTTTTTGTGAAAAATTTCATTTATTAGAAATTAATTTGAATTCGAAATAACTTTTTAAATTCTTTCAAAAACATTTTTTGAGTATAAAAAAAGGTGGTTTACACCACCTTACTTTTTTTAATTTACCATCTTACAAGTGGTGCTAATGTTTCGAACAAGTAGCCACCTTCTATTAGTAGTAATGTTACTAGATAACAGATTAGAAAAACTGCTGTCCAAACAACTGAACGTCTAAACCATTTTTTTTCACCTTCCATATGCATGAAAGTCCAAGTAATATAATAAGCTTTTACTAATGTTAAAATAATGAATATCCAGTTTAAAGGACTTGTTCCTAAAAAGCTTGTTAAATGTAAAACATCTGGTTTAACAATACCAAATGCTACTTCTATTATAGTTACTATAGATAGTAAACCAAATACCATCCATATTCTTTTTACATTAGATTCGTGTGCGTGTGCCATCTTTTATTGCTATTTTTTTAATTATACTAAGTAGAAGAATGTAAATACAAATACCCAAACTAAATCTACAAAGTGCCAATATAATCCAACTTTTTCTACCATTTCATAATGTCCTCTACGTTCGTAAGTACCTAAGATTACATTAAAGAAAATAATAATATTTATTACAATTCCAGAAAATACGTGGAAACCGTGAAAACCGGTAATAAAGAAAAAGAAATCTGCAAAAATAGTATTTCCATATTCATTAACTTTTAAGTTAGCTCCTTCTACCACCATTTTACCTCTTGCTAAATAATCTAAACCTTCTTCTCTTGATAACGTTGTTTTTTGTTTTTTTTCTAAGTCTATTAACTCTGTTCTTACTTGAATATCTGGGTTGGCTTTATAAGCATTTACAACTTGTGCTACTGAGTATTTAGAAATTGTAGCTTCTTTTTCAAACCATAATCCGTTTTGTCTTGTGTGTTGAACTCTATCATCAGTTCTTTCTCCTACAACAAAATCTGATAATGCTATTTGATGCCCATCTTTTACAAACTGTAAAATTTTACCATCAGTAGTTTTTATTGCTCCGTAAGAACCTTTGATAAAAGTATTCCATTCCCAAGCTTGAGAACCGACGAAAATTAAACCCCCAATGATAGTAGCAAACATGTACCAAGCTACTTTGCTTTTTTGCATTTTGTGACCTGCATCTACTGCCAAGACCATTGTTACTGAAGAGAAAATTAGTATAAACGTCATAAAAGCAACGTAATACATTGGGTATTCTCCATGAACAAATGGAATGTGTGTAAACACTTCATCTGCAATTGGCCATGAGTCTATAAATTTAAATCGAGTTAAACCGTAAGCGGCTAAAAATCCTGAGAAGGTTAAGGCATCAGAAACGATGAAAAACCACATCATCATTTTACCATAACTTGCACCAAAAGGTTTTGTTCCTCCTCCGTTCCAAGTGTCTTTACTTTCTGTTGGTATAGCAATGTTTGCTTCCATATAATTTTCTATTAGTTTAGTCTTAAAAATAGTTTGCCAAAATTAATCAATTTCTATCACTTGATAAAATAGAAAAAGAAAAATAGATAAATCCATAGTATATCTACAAAATGCCAGAAGATTGCACCGAGTTCAAACCCAAGCATATTGTCTGATTTGTATTTGTATTTAAAATGATTATAAATAACAACCAATAGCACAATTACCCCAGCTATAAGGTGTAAAACATGCATAAATGTAATACCAATAATAAAAGATGTAGATACTGTACTCTCTGGTCCAGTAAAATATAAACCTACATTTCTTAGTTGATTAAAACCAACATATTGTTGCCAAATAAAACCAACTCCAAGCAATAAAGTAAGTACAACAAAAATTAAAGATAGTGGTCTTTTGTCTTGTTTTAAGAATCTTTGTGATAAAAATAAGGCAATACTACTTGCTACAATTAAAAAAGTGCTTACAAAAAAAGCTTGAGGCAAATCAAAAGAAACCCAATCATCGCGTTTCATACTAATTACATAAGCGCTTGTTAATCCGGCAAAAAACATTACCATACTAATCATAGAAACCCAAAGCATAGGTTTTGCCGATTTTTTATTTGCTACACTTAATTCTTCTTTTACTATTTGGTCTTGCGTCATATTTCTAATGTAAAAATTTATCAACTACATATATAATTTGAACAACTGTTATGTATAACACACTTGCTAACATTAGTTTTCTTGCATCTGTATTTTCTTGACTTTTGTGAAGTTTAATTGCAAAATACAACATGTAAGTTCCTAAAAGAGCTACAATAATTGCAGTTATAGGATAAATATAAAATGCTCCTGATAATTTTAAAACTGGTGCAACAGAAACCAAAATCATAATTATTGTGTAAAATATAATTTGTTTTACTGCTCCTTTGTCTTTGGTGTTCATAGGTAACATGTTAAAACCTGCTTTTTTATACTCTTCATATTGCAACCACCCAATTGCCCAAAAATGTGGAAATTGCCAAAAAAATTGAATCATAAATAAAAAACCTGCCTCTATACCAAATTGATTTGTAGCTGCAACCCATCCTAACATAAACGGAATAGCACCTGGAATAGCGCCTACAAATACTGCTAAGGGTGTTACCGATTTTAGTGGCGTATATGCACTTGTATATAAAAATATTGAGATGGCTCCAAATAAAGCAGTTTTAGGGTTAATGCTATATAAAATGGTGATGCCAGAAATAGTAAACAAAATAGCAATTGTTAGTGCAACATTAACAGACATTCTACCAGTTGGTAAAGGTCTATTTTGAGTGCGTTTCATAATAGCATCTGTATCTTTTTCTATAATTTGATTAAAAGCATTAGAAGCACCTACCATAAAAAAACCTCCTAAAGCTAATAGAAAAAGAGTAAAATAATTAACAACATCTATGGCTAAAAGGTAACCTGCAACTGAAGAAAAAACTACGCTTAAAGATAAACCAACTTTTGTTAGTTGTTTAAAGTCTGAAAAAATAGTTTTCATAGATGTTTTTGTATCTGCAATTACAGCTAAATTCATTATTACAACAAATAGTTTGCAAAGATATTTGATAAAAATGACTTTACCATAAAATTTAACGGGTTTTGGCATAAAAAAACCCACTCAAAAAATTGAGTGGGAAAATTGCTATGAAAAAGAAAAAGTGTGATTAATTAAAATCACGTCACAAATATATATATAAATGCAACACTTTTTGCTAAAAAAATTAAAAATTTTAAAAATCGAAATACCAATTAAACAAATCTGCTCTTATACCTACTGTAAACCAGACGTTTGTTCCTTCAGGGAAACCATCTAAAGCAGTGTTTGGCGAAAAATTTCTGTACGATAACCCTGCAAATAAGTTTGTTCTGTTTGATGGATTTATTAAATAGTTTGCTTGTACATCTGCAATAAAAATATTTGCTGTATTTCCTTGGCCAATTTCGTTACCAGTGTCAGAAAACCTGTCGTTGTAAGATTGATAAATATCTCCACCATAACTAACGTTTTGATCTGGAAAATCAAATCCTTTTTTACCTAAAATTACTTTTGCGCTTCCGCTCCATCTATCTTTCTTATACCTTGCTATAGCTATTGCCTCCCAAAAATTTGCTCCCCAAAGATGTCCCATAGGTTGGCTGTAGTTTCCGTAATTTAAGTTTGGGGTTTGATGTGCAAAAGTATAAGGGCGAGCATAATTATATTCTAATTGTAAAAATAGGTTATCAATCTTAAAAGCATCGAAATATTTAGCGCCTAATTGAAATCCGAATTTATTTGCCCAATCACCAAAATCTCCTACTTTTTTAAACGAAAACTCATCAACAACTAATTGAGAATATAAAGATATATTATCGTTTAATTTATATTTTCCAGATAATCCTAAAATTGCATTACCTGCATCTTCGCCTCTATTAAACTCTAAAGATCTATAGAATATAATAGGGTTAAAGAAACCTGCATCTAAACCATTTTCTCCTTTAGATATTGCTGTCTCAAAAAAACCTAAAGTAAATCTGTCTGATAAGTTTACACTAAAATAATGGGCTGCTATGTATTTTCTTGCATGTTCATTTGGGTCTGAAATTGATGACAAAGAAGGTTCTGTGTTCCACATCCAGATATTTGTGTATTGAATTTTCCAGATGTCTAACTTCATTTTTAAATATGTAGTTGGAGCTGAAACATCAGATAAAATAAAAGAGCGATAGCCATCACCAATAAAATTCTTACCATTACCAAATTGAAATTGTAAGTATTTATTTGGTGTATAAGCAATGTAAGCTTCTGCAACTGGGTAATCGTGAGAATCTGTTCTATGCCCTTTAGATTTACCTCTACCTGGAACTAATCCTTCAGAGTTTTTGGGTCTAACATTAGCGGCTGGGTTGGTAATAAAACTGTTAATGTAATCTGCAAATCTTCCTTGACTTTCATAATAACTGGTAGAAAAAGATAATTTATCGAGAATTTCTCCATTAATATTTACAATTCTTGAGTTATTGAAGGTATATGCTAAATTAGAGTTGTCTTTTCCTAATTGAACATCTAATAAAAAGTCTATCGTAAACCAATAATCTTTCTTTTTTACTTGCAAAAGATGCTCATTCCATATTTTGTTTCCTACCCAAGTTCTTTTATTAGGTTTTAAAAACTTTTTCTTCTCTTCTGTTAAATTATAGTACTGGCTTATCTCTTTGTATGTATATGGTTTTGACGCTGTATGGGTTGCTTTAGCTTTATGCATTGCATACTCAAAATCTACATATCTTTGATGAGTAAAGGGTATATTTAATTTACTCTGATGTTCTAAAAAAGTAGAATCTGCAATTTTATTTTTTTCTACAACCTCTAGTAAACTTTCTTTCTTTGTTACTGTTGTTGTAGTTATTTTACTATTGTTGTTATTATTTATTATTGGAAACTTTATAGGCAGCTCAAACCTCATTTCTATGGCATGGTTGTTATACCAACCTGGTGTAATTTTTGGAAAAACTTTAAACGCTCTTTTTACTTCTTCTCTAATTTCTTGGTAAGGTGTATTTACATAGATAAGTTTAAATTCTCCTTCTGCAGTAACTACAAATAGTGTATTGGCTGTACCTCTAAAATTTTCGTTTTCTACTATTGGCGGTGTTTTAAACTCTGAAAAAAAGTGTTTTTTGGTGGTGTTGTAAAAACAATCTTTAATAGCTTCTATCTCTAAACCTTTACAAACGTCAAATATTGGATATCTTTCTTCTTGCGAGAATAATACTGAAGGAAGTAATAAAACTATGAGTATAATTTTTTTTATCATTCTAATTTTTTAGTAATAGCCAATTAGTAATTTGTGTTATTGTCTTTTAATTTGCAAACAATTTCTTTAGATGATGATGTTCCAATTCTATCTACTCCTAAATTTATCATTTTTACTGCTGTTTCATAATCTCTAACACCTCCAGCAGCTTTAATTTGTAATGGTTTTGCGTTTTCTACAATTAGTTGCATAGATTTAAACGTAGCGCCATTGGGCAAATTGTTTTTGGTTTTAAAAAAACCTGTAGAAGATTTTACAAATACATTTTTAGCATTTTCTTCTCCAAACTCATTTAAAACAATGTTTTTGATAATTTGCGAAATTACAACTATTTCTTTTTCTGATAATGCTGCAACTTCAATAATCCATTTAACTACCTTTTTATGATTTAAACACAGCTCTATACCTTTGGCTATTTCTTCTTTAACTAAGGCTATATTACCTTCTTTAAAAGCTTTGTAATTCATAACAAAATCTAACTCATCTGCTCCTAAGTTAATCGCTCTTTGAGCTTCATTTAACTTTTCTGAAATAGTGTAAGTACCTTCATGAAAACCAATTACAGTTCCAATAAGTATCTTTTTGTTAGATTCTTGAAGCATTTTTTTAGCAAGTGGTATATAATTTGCACGAATCATAACCAATTTATAATCGTATAAGATAGCTTCTTGAATTAAATCGATAACTTTTTGCTGATTTTCTTCTTCAGAAAGATTTGCTTGACTTGGAGTCTTAAGATATGTAGCGTCTAAATATTGATTGATTTCCATGTTACAAAAGTACTAAATTCTAAAAATTAACCATTAAAAAACCCAACCTTTTGGTTGGGCTGTATTTTTATTCTATACTAAAAGAAATGGGTAAATTATATCGAACTTTAACAGTTTTGTTATTTTGTTTAACTGGTTTAAATTTAGGTAGCTTTTTAATAATTCTATTAGCCTCTTTTTCTAAAGCTTTATAAGTTGTTCTTATTTTTACATCTACAACATCACCTTTATCATCTATAACAAACTGAGTATGTATTCTATGGGTTCCTGAGTGTAACCCCATTTCGTTGGCTAATTCTATATCAAAATTACGTTGTACAAACTGCTTCATTTTTTTTTCAAAACACTGTTTATTTTTTTCTTTTGATAAATTCTCACATCCTTTAAAAACAGGAGCATCTTGAATAAAATCGTAGGGAACATTCTCTATTATTTCTTCCTTTATTTTTATAGTTTTAACATTATCAATGTCAATTAATTCAGGTGTTTCATCTGTAGTATTAAAAATATCAATTTCAGGTAAATCATTATCTCCTTTTTTTACTAAATCAACAAAACATATTGTTGGTTTTGGTCTTGGAATTACTAGCTTTTTGATTTCTTTTGTGAAGAAAATTTCTGTATCTGGTTCAATATAAATAATCTTGTCTTTATCAGATTTAAAAACAGCTACTGTTTTTTGCGCGGTTTGGTGCTCTAAAGAGATGTAAACGATAAAGAGCACTAATACAAGTCCTAACTGAGTAAAAATGTTAGAGAACTTTTCTAATTGTTTGGTTGGTAGTTTTTTTAGGTTTTTCATAATTAGAAAGTTTTAAATGTTAAAAACATGTTAAAATCAAAGTTCGTGCCATAAAAAAAGCATCAAATTTCTTTGATGCTTTACCTCTTTTTCTTTTTAATTTTTAATTAATCATTAATTTTTTAGAAATGGTTTGTTTTCCTGATATTGTTTTTAGCATATAAACACCTTTATTTAACGTAGATATATCTATTGAAGTTTCTGAAACTCCTATTCTGCTTGTCTCTAAAACTTTTTCTCCTACTATATTATAAATCAGTATTTTTCGAATCTTATAATTTTGAGGAAGCTTTATGTGTAACAGCTTATGTGCTGGATTGGGAAATATTGTTACATCATTTAACATCTTAAAAGGATTATCTATTGAAAGTGCATTATCTGAAAGACTTGTTAACTCTTCTCCGTTTCCGGTTTTGGTTCCTGCAAACCATAACTTTTGTTTATACAACTCTAAAGAACTTGTAGAGATTAAAAGAATTTCATCATTATTACTTGTTAATTTTACAGTTCCTGAAGATGTAGCATCTGTTACCCAAAGTTGTTGCGAATTAAAGTAAAATAATTTTCCATTATACTCAGTAGCTTTTACAAATTCGAAAGACTCTCCTGTATCGTTAGCTGAAACAACTTTAATGGTTCCTGCTTCTGTTCCGTCTGTTTTCCACAAATCATATTCATCATTTGCACCATCTCTTGCAATAAAATAAAGTTCGTTCTGATAAATTTTAAATCTGGGAATATTTAAACCAGCTCTTTCTATATTAGAACCTGAAACAGTTGTATTGATATTTTTTACTAAATTGGCAGTTACACCATCTGTTTTCCATAATTCTCTTCCTGTGTTTTTGTTATTAACAACTGCGCTTGCAGTAAAATAGAGTTCATTCTTGAAAATAAAAAAGTCAGAGGGGATACTTCCTGAAGTATTTCCTCCATTCGGAAAGATGTCGAATTTTAAAACTGTCCCAGAAGTTGTTCCATCAGAAACCCAAACTTCAGCACCAAAACCATCTCCTTCTGTGCCCGACTTAAAGTATAAAAGATTATTAAAAACGATGAGTTCAGACAATCCGTTTAAACCACCTCTAACCTTAACTGTTCCAGAAGTTGTTCCGTCTGTTTTCCAAAGTTCTCTTATTCCTGTTCCTCTAGAAACTGAGAAAAATAAGGCATTATTGTAAACTACACCTAAAATACTTTTATCGTTTGTAGTAGTGATATATTCTGGAGCCCCAACAATGGCATCTTCAAAATTTTTGACAGATACTGTTCCTTCTGAAGTACCATCTGTTTTCCATAATTCTATAGACGAATTTGTGCTTCCTCTAAAATAAAGCTCATTGTTAAACTCTATAAATGTTTTTCTATTATTATTTGTATTTTGATCTAAACCACTTGAGCTCCCTGTTCTTACATCTTTTATTAAAACTGTACCAGCATCTGTTCCGTCTGTTTTGTATAATTCTATTCCTTTACCAGATACAAAAGCAGTAAAAAACAATTCTTCTTTAAAAACAGTTAACGATTCTGGTGAATATCCTGCACCACTATTTAAATTTGTTGCAATTACAGTTGTGCCTGCTTCTGTTCCGTTAGATTTATATAATTTTTTAAAAGATGGAGTTATATCAAAAGCTTGAAAATATAATTGATTATCTAACTGCGTTAAATACTTTGGCGAACTGCCATTACTTCCAGACCAAATATCTATTTGATTAAAAGTATATTGTCCGTGAATACATAGTGTTGTTATTAAGAATAATGTGAATAGTAATTTTGTTTTCATTGTGTTTGTTTTTAAATTCTTCTTGATTCTCTTACTGTAAATTTTACTGTTACTACTGTTTTTATAATTTTTTTTGTTCCATCATCCATTCTGTATTCGAATGTTACAGTGTCTGTAAAACTTCCAGAAACATCTCTTTTGTTTTTAACATAACTTTTTTTCCAAGACCCAACATTTGTTATTTTTGTTGATGTACAGTTAGTAAAATCTCCATTAATTTTTTTGTACGGTTGATTGCTTTTTAAATCAATAAAATTTAAGCTTCCACAACCTGAAGTGTGTTTTTTTGCATTATGAGTACCTTTAGTTGGTTCTCCTAAAAAATGTCTTGTAAAGTAGTGAATTTGCATTCCGTTTTTAGAAACCAATTTCGAGGCGTTAATATTACTAACTCCTTTATGAAACTCTAAATTAACTTGACTTGTGTAATTTCCTTTTTCTGGGACAAAAATATGAGTTCCTTTAAAGTCTCCATCATTAAATGTAATTTCTAAAAAATACTTAGGGTTTTGCGCAAAACTTATTGTTACAAAAAACAAGAATATTAAAAATAGATTATGCTGTTTCATCGTTTGTTTTTTTAAAACCCAAGAGCTTTATATTCTGCTGAATTAATTGTTAAAATTTTATTGCTGTCTATTTTAGTTACATAAATTTTTGATTTCTCACCATTTGTAGTGCTGTAGTTTAGCTCTAAAACAAAGCCCCCTATTGGACCATTTGTAACCATTCCTAGAACTGGAGCATACGAAGCTTTTATGGGAAAATTTCCCTGTACCACCCAAGCTTTTATAGTTCCTCCATCATTTTTATATTCGTATTCATTACAAGTGTACCCTAAAATATTTTTGGTTTTTCCAGTTTTTACTAAATCTTCTTTAGATGGTATTTTGTTTATATTATTATACATAGAAAACTCATCTGCACTAGTAGTTTTTCTTATTTTCATGCCAGAAGCATTGATAAATGTTTCTATCTTTTTAGGAGTAATTATGTTATAAATATTATCATTCTCACCACTACTCATTTGCATACATATTACATCTTTATTTGGCCCAAATAATAAATTAAAACTTGCTTTGTCATTACTTTCAGTTTCCATTGTAATGGTTACTTGACCGTTAAAAAAGTATTTTACCAATTTCGATTTTTGCTTGCCTTCTAATGTTTTATCGAGAGTTTTATCAACTTCTACATCTATTTTGTTTTCTACTTTTTGGATTGCCTTGTCTTTTATTTTTTTCCAAAGCTGTGCATTAGATGAGCTTGTTATTAGAAAAAGCAACATAAAAACAGTTACTAATTTTGTTTTTTTCATATTAAAATATCTTATTGTTATTCTTTTTATAACTCATTTTAAAAAAAGTAAACATTAACCATCGCTTTTTTTTTATTTTTACTAAATATGTTTACACTTATACTTTTTTGATATTAAATATGAAAGAGCATCTAATTTTAGAGGAATTAAAAAAAGGTAATGATGTAGTCTTAGAAAAAATATATCTGGATTATAAAAAACCCTTTTTTAATTATGCTAAAAAGTTTAATATAAATAACGAAGAGGTTGTAGATATTTATCAAGATGTAATTTTAGCTTTCATAGAAAATATTAAAAACGGCAAGTTAGTTCGGTTTGATAGTAGTATAAAAACCTATCTTTTTAGTATTGGAAAGTATGTAATTTATAATAAAATTAAAAAAGAAAACAAATTACAAATTGTACATTCTTTTAAAGAAAGTGATTTAAAAACAATGAAAGAACACGAAGTTTTGTTTTTACAAGAACTTACTAATAAACAACAATTACTAAAAAAGAGTTTTGGTTTATTGGGCGAAAAGTGTCAGCAAATTTTAACCTTATTTTATTTTAGAGGATTTAATTTAGAAGAAATTACAACACATTTAGGATACAATCATAAAGATGTTGTAAAAAGTCAAAAATCGAGATGTTTAAAGAATTTGAAAGATAAAATGATATGATTACTGATGATGATATAAAAATAGTTGTGGCTCATAACGAATATGAGAAAGGCAAAAAAAAACTTCAGCAAATTGAAAAGAAAAATCATTCATTTTTTTCAAAAAAATGGTTGGTAGCTGCATCTATTATATTTATAACTTCGCTTTTTGGATGGTTACTTTTACCTTCAGAAATACATAATGATGAATTATATGCAGCATATTTTAAGCCTTATACCAATGTTATTGCTCCGGTTTCAAGATCAGATAAAAACAAATCAATCTTAAAAACTGCATTTAAAAATTATGAAAATAAAAAATATGTTGAGGCATTAGAAGGGTTAGAAAAATCAATAACTAAAGAAAATAAAACAGCACTTTATTTATATATTGCAGTAACAAACTTAAAGTTAGAAAACACAAAAAATGCTATTGCTATTTTAGAAGAAAATATTGAATTTTCTAATACTTGGAAAGATAAATATCTGTGGTACTTATCTTTAGCATATTTAAAAGAAAAGAAAACCGAAAAAGCAATAAAAACTTTAAAAATACTCTCTAAACAAGTTGCTAATTTTAAAAAAGAAGAAACGTTATCGCTTCTTAAAAAATTGGAATAAAACGAAACCTACACAAACCAAAAAGACACCAATTACCCAATACAAATTATTGTTATTTGTAATAACGATTGGGTGCACATCTCCAGAAATAATTAATCCTGCCCAATAATAAGGAGCTTTAACATTTACATCTGTTTTGCTTTCTAAATACTTCTTTTTAGCCAATTTTAACGCCTTGTTTTTAGGCATTTCTTTTGATAAATTTTCATAGAAATAAATCATAATTTCTTTGGTAGCAGCATCTGGTATTTCCCATAAACTGGAAACTGTAGCTGGTACTCCAGAAAAATTAAAAGCTCTTTGCAAAGACACCAGAGCCAAATTGCTATTAATAGTACCACTACCTGTATTACAAGCGCTTAATACTGCTAATTCTGAATTTAGTTTCAGTCCGTACAATTCTTCTAAATACAGTTTATCATCTTTAACGTCAGAAAATAAAAAATAACTAAGTTCTGGTTTTTTATCATCCATCTCTGCATGCATTGCCAAATGTAAAATAGACGCATTTTTAGAGTTTTTTAGAAAGTTTTCTTTAGATGCAAATTCTTTATCGTAAATTTTACTTGGAAAAAATTTTACAATGCTCTTTGTTTCTTCATTTGCTCCTTGTAAATCTGATGTATAATTGGGCAAAAATGCTTTTAATAGATGGTTTTTTGAGGTAACTTTTCTTTGATTGATAAAAACCAAATACGATGCATAAGAAATATTGTAATTGTAAATTAGATAGTTTTGTTGTTCATCAATTAAGGTTTCAAAAGGCAAATGATGTAAATTTTGGTCAGGAATGATAAACAGGTTTTCTGTAGTGTTTATTTGAAAAGGAATGAGTTTTTTAAATAACAAACGTGCCATTTGTTTGTGCTCTTTACCACTTTTTAAAATGCTTATGTATTGATTTATAATTTCTTTTTCTTGAAAATTAATTTGAGAGATTCGTGTTTCAGAATTCGTAATTTTAAAAACAAATAAATTATCTTTAAAAAACTTATACCTTAATACCACATCGTTTTTAGTGAGTTTTGATTGAAAATTGGGCAAAGAAAATTCTGTAAATAAAGCGCTCGAAACTGATGGGTATAGCTTTTCTAAATAATTTCTGTGTTCCGTTATTTTTTTATTCAATTCTATAATTAAAAGTGTATCGTTTTTTATTCTAGCAGCAACAATTTGTTCTCTATATTTTTGCTCTTTAGTAAA
The DNA here is from genome assembly GCA_030427865.1 of Bacteroidia bacterium. Classification (GTDB taxonomy): domain Bacteria; phylum Bacteroidota; class Bacteroidia; order Flavobacteriales; family Flavobacteriaceae; genus Polaribacter. The sequence continues at coordinate 86,735 of JAUICK010000009.1, forward strand.
AAGTGAATCTGGTAAAAAAGATTTGCTTAACGTTCTGTTTTGAAGAAAGTTTTTCCAATCTAATTTGTTCTCTATATTTTCAATTTCAGAAATAATTTGAGATGCCTCTAAAGCTGATCTTTCTTTTAATTTAGTTTTAAGAATACCCCTAAAAGTTAGGTTATAATAATCTTTTAGTTTTTCACTAAATTCTTCTTTATAATATACATTTTTAAACTGAGTTAACCCCATTACATACATTTTAGAAGCTAAATCTTGAGCCTTATTGTTTTTTGGAAAAACCTCTACAATCATATCTGCAATTTCTACAAACAAGCCTGTGTGATTAAGGTCTAAACTGGGTTTAAAGTTCGAATACGCTACTTGTAAATTATCTTTTCCTGAATGAATTGTTGAAATCATTTTATGAAAAACAACTGCAGCTTGGTCTAAGTCTTTTTGCTCTAAAAAAAGGATGCCTCTTTGTGCTAAGAAAAACGGAATTCGAGCATCTTCTTTTGCTGCTAAATCAATAATTTCTTGATTTTTAATTAACGCTTTTTTAAAATCTTTACTGTACCTAAATTTTTTGGCTAAATTGAATTTAAATTGAATTTCATAGTCAGGATAAACCTTTTTATCGAGAATAGATAAGGCTTCAGTAATATATTTTTCTGCTTTAAATAATGCTTTTTCGATATTAAATTTTTCTCTGTGATTCAAATAAAAATCGCCAACAAGATTTAAAGAAACGGCATACATTAAATTTTCTGTAGCGTTAAACTTACGATAGGTTTTTTGTTTTTTTAATTGATTTAAATTGTAAATTAAAGGTTTTTCTTTGCCTTGGGTTGCATACAAAACCACAGATTTATAATATAACAAAATGTCTTTTGTTGCTTGATTTTTGCCCGTTTTAATTTTGTTCTTATGCCTTTTATATACAGTTAATCCTTTTTTTAAATAATATTCTGCTTCATCAAAATAGCCATAATCTGTTGCAGAACCACTAATATCTGCATAAATAGAAATTAAATAATCGTAATTAGGATTTTTAACTTTACTTAAAATACTTTCTGCTAATTTAACAGAGTTGTAAGAAATTACGTATTCTTGAATATTGTATTCAGAAAAAGCCCTATCAAAAAGAGCCATTCCTTTTAAGTTATTCCCAAAATCTGTATTTGGACAATAATTAACAACATCCTTATAAGACAAAATAGACTCCTTGTATTTGCCAATACCATACAAAGAATTGGCTTTTACATAAGAGGTTTTAGCATGTAACAAACTATCACTACCATTTTTTGTAACATTAAAATTAATTGTTTTAAATGCGTTTAAGACTTCATTATACTTTCCTTTATTATATAGATTTTGTAAAGAATCTAATTGCTGTTGATGTATTTCTTGCTGGTAGCCAAAGAGGTAAAAAGGACAAAAAAGAAGTAAAAGTATTTGTTTTTTTATCAAAAAAAAGTATTTTTAATTATACCCTTTAAAAGTAACAAAAATATTTTTTAATAACTCTTTTGCCCTATAAATTCTGGGAGAATTTTATGTGTTCTTCTTCTTAAATAAGTTTTAATACTCTCTACTTTATGATTAACTTTTTAGAAGTAATTTGATTTTTAATTTTAGTTCTTACAAAATAAATTCCTTTTGGTAAGTTAGACGTATCAATAGTTAACTTTTTGTATTGGTTATTCTTTTTTGATAAAACTCTTTTACCTAACATATTAAAAATTTCTACTTTTTTAATTATAGCATTGTTAAACGTTTTAATATTTACAATAGCTGATGCTGGATTTGGAAAGACAATCAATTGATTTTTAAAGCTTTCAAAATCGTATGTAGAAAGCACACTTGAGTCTTCTACTTTTATGGTAAAAGTTCCGCTTTCTGATTCTAATTGATTTTTACTTGAAGGGTTTTCAATCCAAATTTTTAAGAAAAATTTTGTACCTACTGTAAGATTTTCTAAAGAAATACTTGTACCACAAGCTATTGGTGCAGCACTAGTGCAAGATGCATAAATTGCAAATTTAAGAACTCCTTCTCCTGGAGTTCCTTCAACACTAAACTCGCCAGTTGCAGGCACTGTAACAGAATACCAAACATCTGTAAGTACATTACCAACAGCGCAACTTGGATTATTGTTTGCTGTACCGCTATTTACATCTCCTAAAGTTTGCTGCCCAAAAATTAATGGAATAGCATTTGCACAATCATCGTTTGCTGGCGCACAATCTGTTGCGTAAAAAGCTGAAGCATCTTTATTTGTCCAATTTGTGTTACTATAAGAAGCATCATCAACTTCTATACAAGTTAAGTTTGTGTTTCCTGTTGCACTAAAAGTTGTGATTATTGAATTGTTTCCATTTTTTACAACCAAACTTTCTAAATTATTATCATCTACATCTATCCAAACTAAATTGGTATTCTGTCTGACATCTACTTGTTTTAGTTGATTTTCATTAGAAATAAGAGACACTAACTTTGAATTAGAATTGGTATTGATAACGGTAAGTTGATTTTTATAACATGATAAAGTCTCCAAATCTAATAAAAAATGAATATCTAAATTGCTTAGACTATTTTCTCCTACATCAACATTTTTAAGTTTTATATTGTTTGATAAATCTATTGTAGAAAGTTGATTGTTTGCAACATATAGTTTCTCCAATAATAAATTTTTACTTAAATCTATTACTGAAATTTGGTTATTTGCAGCATTTAGTTCTATTAAATTGACAAAGTCTTGAATCCCTGTTAAATCTGCTATATTCTTACTTGTTACAATAACTTGAGTTACATTTTCGATATCAGAAGTAAGTACTTGGCCATTTATTGTCGCATCAGAATCTATATTTTCATCAATTAAATATTGTTCGAAGTTGGTGTCTGGAATTACAGTCAAGTCAATACAATTTTTAGAATCTCCAGTAATGTTCCAATTATTTGGAGAAGAAGTTAGTGTATTTCTAGCAGCTTCTCCCACGCAATATTCTAAACCTGTTGCTCCTAAAGAAACATTTGACTGTAAAGTTTGTGTTGCCCAACCTTTTAACAAAGCATCATAATTACTTCTTGATAAACCTGAGTTGTTTAACATATTACTCATTTTTTTAACGTTACTTACATTCCAACTACTTAGGTTTTGGTTAAAAGCACTTGCGTTAAAAAACATAATAGACATTGTAGTAACCTTACTTACATCCCAATTGCTAATGTCTTTATTGAAAGAATTTGTGTTGCCAAACATACCTTCCATATCTGTTACATTAGATACATTCCAATTTCCTATGTCTTGATTAAAATCTCTAGCACCGTAAAACATACCTTCCATGTTTGTAACACTAGATACATTCCAATTTCCTATATCTTGATTAAAAGAATTTGCGTCTCGAAACATATCTTCCATATCAGTAACACTACTCACATCCCAACTTCCTATATTTTGATTAAAAGACACTCTATTACCTTGAAACATAGACTCCATAGTTGTTACACTGCTAACATTCCAATTTCCTATATCTTGATTAAAATTAATCGTATTGCTAAACATTTGTTCCATATCTTTTACACTGCTAACATTCCAATTACCAATATCTTGGTTAAAAGCATCAGCACCATAAAACATAGAACTCATGTCTAAAACACTACTTACATTCCAATTACCAATATTTTGGTTAAACTTTATTGCATTACGAAACATAGTACTCATGTTAGTAACTTTACTTACGTTCCAATTACCAATATCTTGATTAAAAAGAACTGCATTGTAAAACATTTGCTCCATATCTGTAACATTACCTACATTCCAACTGCCAATATCTTGATTAAATCTACTTGCTCCTGAAAACATTTTACTCATTGTTGTTACATTGCTCACATCCCAATTACCAATGTCTTGATCGAAATAAGCTGTTGCACCAAACATAGATTTCATATTGGTAACTTTACTTACATCCCAACTTCCGATATCTTTATTGAAAGATGTTCCAAAAAACATGTTTTCCATATTTACAACATTGCTTACATCCCAACTTCCGATATCTTGATTAAAATCAGAATTTGCAAACATAGATTCCATATTGGTAACATTACTTACATCCCAATGATTAATATCTTGATTAATTCCAGCCGTTAAAAACATAAAACTCATATCAGTAAGATTAGTTAAATTTGGAGCATCAGTTGCATTTATGCTTAAGTTATCACATTGTACAAAAGCATAATTCATACTTAACCAAGGATTATTTCCCCATTTTTCTATAGTTTTTATATTAAGTCTTGAACCACCTATTCCAAAATAAATTGCAGGGAAAGTTCCTGTAATAGTTACTGTGTATGTACCTTTTATAGCATAAGTATGTTTTGCATGTTGTGTAATGTTCGAAGATGCATTTCCATCTCCCCAATCTACTGAATAGTTATAGGTATACTCACTCCAATTGGTAGGAATAGTAATTTCTTGATTATCATGAGTGGTATCCCAAGTAGTAATAAATTGTCCAAATGAAGTTTGAACTAAGAAAAAAAATAATAAAATTTGTAACGTTGTTTTCATAGTAATCGTTTTTTTAAAATCCCATTTTTTTATATTCAGAAGTATTGATAGAAACATTTTTATCAGAAACCTTTACTACTTCCATTTTCATAGTTTTACCATTTTGAGTTGTATTCAGTTCTAAAACAAAACCAGAAAAATAAGGGTTATTCATTTTCATACCTAGCATTGGTATTGCTTTATTTTGAATTGGAAATTCTTTAGAAACCCAAAAAATAGCACTTCCTTTGGCATTTGTATAGTCAAAATCAACTCTAACTTCTTCGCATTTGTAGCCTAAAATTGTTTTTGTGTTTCCTGTTTTTTTATAGGCAAAATCTCCATCTTCAGGCAGTTTATCATCTAAATTATAATTACCACCCACTTGTGCTAAAGAAGTTGTTTTTTTTATTTTCATTCCAGCCATACTCATAAACATAGTAGATGCTTTTGGGGTGTTTACAACCATCATATTTTGTCCTCCCATTTCTTTCATGTTCATAAAAAGTCCATAAATATCTGGGTATTGTCCTATCAAAAATTCTAAAGTTTGTGCATCTCCTCTATCATCAGTAATTTTTACTGAAATACTTTTGTGAAAACTAAATGTTGAGGGAATATTTACTGTTGGTGTCATTTTTTGAAAAATTTTCATTTTCTCATCTTCAGACATTTTATCAACAGGGTCTTTTTGTTGCTCTTTTTTTAATCTTGTAATTCTAAACTCAGGCGAAGTTGTATTAACCATTCCATTTATGGTCGCAGGTGTATCATTTTGTGCTAATTCGCCTTTATTGTAATCGCTTAATTTTACATTTGCAGAAAAATTTATAGAAACATTTTGGTCTTTATTAAAAGTTACAGTGGCTGTTCCACTATTTACTTGTATATTTTGTGGGGCATGTACTTGTCCTCTTTTGTATTCATATTTTCCTTTTACAAGTGCATTGTAAGCTAGTTTTAGAGAAGCTTCTTCTGGAATTTTAAAGGTTTTGTTTTTTAAATTATCAATATCATCAATATGTTTAATTTCTAATATATATCCATCAAAAACATCTGCATTAGAAGTTCTCCAAGAACCCTTAATGGTAACTTTTTTCCCTTCTTTATGTACTTTTGTTTTTGATAAATCATTTACACTAAACATTCCATAAAGCAAAGAATGACTTATAGATGCATTGCCATACGATTTTAAACGTTCGTCTGTTGTGTTTGTTTTTTTTGTTTGCTCCTTTTTCTTCTTCTTTCCATTTAAAGTACTGTCTATTAATTTATCAGCTTGTTTGTCTATTTTATTTTCGACTTTTTGTTGCACTTTTTTCTTTAGTTTTTTCCAAAATTGAGCATTAGAAGTATTTGTAAAACATATTGATAAAACAAGAAATGCTAAGAATGTTTTGTGGTTTGTTTTTAGAGTCATCTTTAAAGTATTTTTTTCTTTAGTGATTCTAAAACCAAAAGGTTAACGTTTTTTTATTTATTTTTAATTTTTGTTAACCTTTTACTTTTAAAAACATTAATGAGCGAACATCAACTTATCTTACTTTTAAAAAAATCGGATAAAGAAACGCTTAAAATGGTTTACATAGAAAATAGAGATTCTTTTATCAACTTTGCTCGGAAGTTTAAAGTTTCAGAAAATGATATTGTTGATGCTTATCAAGATGCAATTATAGCTTTATCAGAAAAAGCTATTCAAGGAGAAATAGACTGCTTAAACTGTTCTGTTAAAACCTATTTGTTTGGCATTGGCAAATATATCTTGTTTGAAAAAGCAAGAAAAAACCATAAAAAAGTTACTGATTTTCCTTTAGAAAAAGAAGATTATAATTACAAAAGTATTGCAGAAAGTTTTTTTGAAGATAAGCCCAACAGGTTAGAGCTTTTGCTACAAAAAGGTTTTGCTTCTCTTGGTAAAAAATGTAAAGAAGTTTTAAGGTTATTTTACTACAGAGGTTTTACCATTGATGAAATTTCTGATAAATTAAATTACAAAGATAAAAATGTAGTAAAAAGTCAGAAATCGAGGTGTATTAAACAATTAAAAGAAAAGATTAACAACTAACTCATGGAAGATAAAGAGTTTGATAAACATCTAAAAAAGGCAATTACAGCTGAAGAAAGAAAGCATCAGAAGGCATATTTACGTGCTGTAGAAAAGTCTTTGAATACTTCTAAAAAGAAATTTAATTGGCGAATTGCAGCTGCTATAATAGCCATAATTGGTTTGTCTGGGTATTTTATTTTTGGCAACCAATCTCTTTCTAATGATGAGTTATACAGTAAATACTATGCTCCATACGAAAATGTTATAGAACCTATTGTTAGAGATCAAGTAAACTTAAGTAAAAAAGCAAAAGTTTTTAGTTTTTATGAGCAAGGAGCATATAAAAAAGCTATTGAAGGTTTTAATCAATTAACAGCTTTAGATGCTATTGATGTTGAAACAATTACTTTTTACAAAGCAAATTCGTACTTACAATTAAAAGAGTTTAAAAAAGCAAAAACCTTATTTTCTCAAGTTACTAAAAACGAACAATGGCAAACAGAAAGCCTTTGGTATTTGGCTTTGATATCTATAAAATTAAATGATACTGATGCTGCATTAAAATACTTGCAGCAGCTTAAAAATAAAAGAACCTTTAAAAATTCAGCAGTTAATGAGCTAATCAAATTATTGAATTAGTCTTTTTTCTTTAACGTAAATAAAAATGAAATGAACTTAAAATCAAAAATACTTTTCTGTTTTCTATTCATTCATTTAGGGTTCAATTCTATCTCGTTGTCACTTGCTCAGTCAGAAAAACCAAATAATACCATTAAACAATTAGAAAATCTCTATCGTTTCAAAAAAACAGATAGCGTTGTTGCTGTCTCTGAAAAAGCAATACAGTTTTTAAAAGCAAAAGGTTCTACAGATAGTTTGCTTTTGGCTAAACTATATCTATACAAATATAGAGCTTTACATAAAAAAAAGAAGAGCATTAAAAATCTATCTTCATTAAATAAAGGAATAGCATATTGTCCAAATACCCAAACTGGAGATAGTCTAAAAGCTGCACTATATAACACAAAAGCATATTTAGAAAGCGAGATTGGTACTGGTATGAAAAGCTATAAAAGTATTTTAAAATCGCTTAAAATATTGAATAAATTATCCAACCCAAACCCAGGATATATAATGGGTGCTTACCTCTTGTTATCTACAGAAAACGCTTATTATGGTAATTTTGAAAAAGCCAGACATTATATACGTTTAGCAGAGGATGTTTACGCTAAAAATAAAATTGAAATTGATAAAAACACTTGGAAACTTAATGGAAATAACCACAGAATGGGGGTTATTTTAAAGTACAGAAAAATATACATGCTTTGGAACTTATCTAAAAAATCTAATGATAGTTTATCGATGATAAATACAATGAATGATTTAGAGAAAATGCATCAAAAACCAGATTTTCATAAAGAAGAACGTATTTATTATAGCACAGCATTAAACCATGTTGGAGATTGGTTTGTTTCTTACAAACACGATTCTTTAACAACAAAAAAAGACATACAATTAGGTTTAAAATATTTATTAAAATCTCATAATTTAGTCCAAAACAAAAAATACCCAGGCACACTTTGGGCTATTAAATACAACATTGCAAAAGCCTATACAAAAGGTAATTTATTAGAAAAAGCCGATAGCACTATGACCAATTTGTTTCATGGTATTTCTAAAACTGATGGTAGGCTCCCTTTTTTTTATGCCCAAAAAGCATTGATAAAAGCAAAGAAAAACCAAAAGGATAGTACTTTATTCTATTTTGATAAATCGATTCAAAAAATTCATCAAGGAAAAGATACTTTACAGACCAATTATCGCAATTTTAAACCCAGCAAAAGCTATAACCATTCACGGTTGTTGCTAAGAATAAATGAAGAGCTAAATAATTATTATCCTAAAGATACCATTGTTCAAAAACAAATAGGTACGCTTTATTATTTGGCATTACAGCAATTTGAAAATAGTTATCTAAACATCAATTTTAACAAAAAACAAAACCAACAACTTCGTAAAATTATTAAAGGTATTTTAAATTCGAGAAAAACGGGTTATATAGATCGTTCTTTTCCGCAAAAAACAATTTTAAATAAGTTCGAAATTTTTAAAAATCAATTGGCTTGGAAAAAATTTTACGAAAGTCGTTATACCAATATATTACCAAGATTAGACTCTGTTAAAGCACGAAATATAACTTTGGCTTCTCTTTTAAGTAAAGCAAAAATTACAAACAATGTATCAAAAAGAGATTCTATTCAAAGACTTGTTCAAATTCACGAATCTTATAAGAAAAAACAATTTCCTCAATTAGAATTACTAAGCAATTTTGAGTTTTCTATAGAAAAACTACAAAAAGAGTTGACTTATAAAGATGAAATTTTAAAGTATATTTTATTAGAAGATGAAATTGCTATTTACCAAATTTCTAAAACTAATTTTAAAACTCACTTGGTTCCATGGTCTTATAAAGAAAAACAAAAATTAAGTGAATTTATCTACAAAACAGAAAAAAGAAAAGCCAATTTTAATTTAGGAACTGAATTAGGAAAACTTTTAATACCAGAATTAAATCCGAAAACAACGCATTTAATTATAAATCCAGATGGAGTTTTATTTAAACTTCCTTTTGAAATTTTACAGGTCAAAGGAAAATTTGCCACAGAACTTTATGATTTTAGCTACACCTCTAATTTAGGATTTGTAAACTACAAACCTAATAAATACAAAGCGTCAGAAAATATTCATATTTATTCACCTCGTTATTCTAATATAATAAATGAGTCTAATGTAAGAAATAAACCTTCTTTACTAAAAGGCGCAAGTAATGAGGCTAAAAGTATTAGCAAACTGTTTCCTTCTAAGCTTTTTAATGACGAGAGTTTAACAAAATCAGAATTTATTAAAACTGCTACGAAAGGTAAAATTTTACATTTGGCAATGCACGCAGAAGTAAATAAAGATTACCCAGAACTGAGCCGTTTATTATTTAGCACTAACTTAGACAACGAAGAAGATCATTTGTATTTAGAAGAATTATATGGGTTAAGTTTGCATGCAGAATTAGCTATTTTAAGTGCTTGTAATACAGGAACTGGTAAAGAAAAAAATGGTAGTTTAGAATCTTTTCAAAGAGCTTTTACGTTTGCTGGAGTTCCTGCAACTGTGGTTAGTTTGTGGCAAGTTCCAGATGCTTCTACAGAACAAATTATGGTTCTTTTTTATAAAAACCTAAAAGCAGGACAAACAAAATCAGCAGCTTTAAAAAATGCTAAACTAACTTTTAGAAACAAAAATATTAACAATAAACTTTCTGCACCATATTTCTGGGCTGGTTTTGTGGTATATGGTAGTGATACACCTGTGGTTTCTAAAAGTTCTTATGTGTTTTTATATGTGCTAGTAACCGTAGTTTTTTTATTAGGTTGGTTTTTTAAAAGAAAAAAAACTAAAAATTAACCCAAATGTTTTTCTGCAACCTTTTCTAACTCATCATACCAGTCTTGACCAAACTTTCTTACCAAAGCTTGCTTTACAAACTTGTAAATAGGCACTTTTAATTCTTTTCCTAAAGAACAAGCATCATCGCAAATTTCCCATTTATGATAATTTACAGCAGCAAACTCGCTATAGTCTTTTACTCTAATTGGGTATAAATGACAAGAAACAGGTTTTTTCCAATTTATTTCTCCTTGATTATATGCTTCTTCAATACCACAGAGTGCAGTATTTTTTTCATCAAAAATTACATAAGCACAATCTGCCCCGTTAATTAAAGGCGTTTCTAACTCTCCCCATTCGCTGGTAGTCCAAGTACCTTCTTTTTCAATAACTGCTATACCTTCTTTACGTAAAAAAGGTTTTACTTTCGGGTAAATTTCTTCCAATATTTTGGTTTCGTCTTTGTCTAAAGGAGCGCCTGCTTCTCCATCTACACAACAAGCACCTTTGCATGCAGACAAGTTACAAATAAATTCTTTTTCTATAATATCTTCAGACACTATGGTTTTTCCTAATTGAAACATTCCGCAAAAATAAACTAATATTTTTCATTTTTTTTACGTTTTGATAAAATTAGTTATCTAATTTTGCAAAAAATTTAAAAGTAAAATGAGTTTTAATTTCAAAGAAATTTTTACCGCGTTTATGGTTTTATTTGCGGTGATAGATATTATTGGCAATATTCCTATTATTATAGACTTAAGAAAAAAAGCAGGCCATATTCAATCTGAAAAAGCTTCCTTAATTGCTGGTTTTATTATGATTTTGTTTTTATTTTTAGGACAAAGTTTATTAAAACTAATAGGGATTGATGTAAATTCATTTGCCGTAGCTGGTGCTTTTATTTTATTTTTTATTGCTTTAGAAATGATTTTAGGCATAACATTATATAAAGATAATGATAATGATGTAAATGCAATTACAGCTTCTGTTTTTCCGTTAGCTTTTCCTTTAATTGCTGGTCCAGGAAGTTTAACAACCTTACTTTCTTTACGAGCAGAGTTTCATATAGAAAATATTATTGTTGCTGTTTTATTGAATGTAATTTTTATATATGTTGTTTTAAAAACATCATCTAAGATAGAGCGAATTATTGGTCCTAATGGAATTCAAATTATTCGTAAAGTTTTTGGAGTTATTCTTTTAGCAATAGCAGTAAAGTTATTTGCAGCAAACATAAAAATGTTATTTGTATAATATGAAATTTGATGTTTTAATAATTGGCGGTGGTGTTTCTGGAATGCAATGTGCTTTAGTTTTAGGTTCTGCTAAAGGAAAAGCATATGCAAAAGGAAAAAAAATTGGAATTGTTATTCATCAAAGAGCCTCTCACTTACAAGATGCATTATTTAACAACGTTTTGGGTTTAGCCCCTAAAACATTGGGGAAAAAAATTTTACAAGAAGGCAAAGAACAATTACGAAAATTATATCCTCATGTATCTCAAATTCATAACGAAAAAGTTTTATCAGTAAAAAAAATAGAAGAAAATTACGTTGTTGTTACAACTAAAAATACTTACTCAAGTAAATTCGTAGTAATAGCATTAAACTACTCTAAACCCTTTTCTATTAAAGGTTTAGAAAAATTTATCGAACCTCATCAAAGGGCAAATCCTGCAAAAGACAGAATTCAATTAAAAAACAAACATCATCTTATAGAAACAGGATTGTATTGTTGTGGTACTATTGCAGGATGTAGAAGTCAGTTTTCGATTGCAGCAGGTAGTGGTGCAAGTGTTGCTACAGATATTCTTACTATTTGGAATAACAATAGCCCTACAAAAGTGCATGACAAAGTATGATGAAAATCATATTTTAATTCCCTTATCCTTTCTAATTTTATATCGAGAAATAAACTTGAAGAGAGTTACCATTCTCTTCACTTTACTCCATGACTATTTAAAATAGCCAGTTTATATTTTATACAAACTTTAAAAGGTTAAAGATGGAAATTAAAAAAAACCCAAAACAACAATTAGAAAATTATAGTAAAATTTTCTTACAAATAGGTTTAGTACTTACGCTTTTTATAACATACGCGTTAATAGAACATAAAACATATGAAAAAAACAATTTAAAAAGTTTAGGTCAGGCAAATATGATAGATGACATGAAAGAAGATATACCTATCATCGAAATTCAAGATTTAAAACCACCTCCTCAAAAAACACCACCACCTGTAGTTGAACAAATTAAAGTTGTAGAAGATGATTTAAAAATAGAAGAAACAGTTATAGAATCTACAGAAACAGATGAAACAGAAGGTGTTATTGTAGACACCAATGACATTGTAGAGGTTGAAGAAGTTGAAGAAGTTGTAGAAGATATTCCTTTTGTTTTAATTGAAAATGTTCCTGTTTATCCTGGTTGTAAAGGAGATAATAAAAAATTAAAAGCTTGTTTTACAAAAAAAGTAACAGAATATTTTGGTAAAAACTTTGATGTAGGTTTAGCAGGCGAATTAGGTTTACAAGCTGGAAAGAAAAAAATGTTTGTTGTTTTTAGGATTGATAGAACTGGCAAGGTTTCTAATGTTAAAGCCAGAGGGCCACATCCAAGGTTAGAAAAAGAGGTGGTTAAAATTATTAGTTCTTTACCAAAAATGACTCCAGGAAAACAAAGAGGTACCCCAGTAGGAGTGAGCTACAGTATACCTATTACATTTGAAGTAAGAATATAAATAAAAAAATTCAGCTTAAAAGCTGAATTTTTTTATTTATTAATTCTTAAATCTTTATTCTACTGTAACCGATTTTGCTAAGTTTCTTGGCTGATCTACATTTTTATCTAACATTACTGCTATATAATAAGACAATAATTGAAAAGGAATTGTTGTTAACAAAGGTGTTAAAGCTTCTTCTGTTTCTGGTATTTCTATAACGTGGTCTGCAATCTCTTTAACAGTGGTATCTCCTTCTGTTACAATAGCAATAATTTTACCTGCTCTTGATTTTATTTCTTGAATATTACTAACAACTTTTTCGTAATGACCTTTGTTTGTAGCTATTACAAAAATTGGCATATTCTCATCAATTAATGCTATTGGTCCATGTTTCATTTCTGCTGCAGGATAACCTTCTGCATGGATATAAGAAATTTCTTTAAGCTTTAATGCTCCTTCTAATGCAACAGGAAAATTAAATCCTCTACCCAAGTATAAACAGTTGGTTGCATCTTTATAGACTTCTGCAATCTCTTTTACTTTTTCATCTATCTTTAAAAGTTCTTCGATTTTGTTAGGAATTAACTGCATTTTTTGCAAATACATGCTTAAAGCAGACTTAGATAGTGTTCCTTTTTTAGATGCCAACTTTAATGAGATTAAAGTTAGTACTGTAATTTGAGTAGTAAATGCCTTTGTTGAGGCAACACCTATCTCTGGACCTGCGTGCGTGTATGCTCCTGCATGAGTTTCTCTTGCAATAGAAGAACCTACAACATTACATATTCCAAAAACAAAAGCTCCTTTAGATTTTGCTAGTTTAATTGCAGCTAAAGTATCTGCTGTTTCTCCAGATTGAGATATTGCTATAACTACATCTTTTGGAGTAATAATAGGGTTTCTATATCTAAATTCTGATGCATATTCTACTTCTACCGGAATTCTTGCCATGTCTTCTATTAGATATTCTCCAACTAAACCAGCGTGCCAAGATGTACCACAAGCTACAATAATAATTCTATCTGCATTTAAGAATTTATTCATGTGATTATCTATTCCAGACATTCTTATCAAACCTTCGTCTGCTAACATTCTTCCTCTGTAGGTATCTATAATAGCTTTAGGTTGTTCGTGAATTTCTTTCAGCATAAAATGATCATAACCACCTTTTTCAATTTGATCTAAACTCATTTGAAGTTCTTGAATTTTAGCATCAACTAATGCATCATCATGAATTCTACGAACTTTAATACCTTTTCCTAACTTAACTATTGCCATTTCTTCATCTTCTAAATAAATAGCATCTTTTGTAAATTCAATAAAAGGAGATGCGTCTGAAGCAACAAAAAATTCTGAATTATCTTTACCAATACCAATGGCAATTGGGCTTCCTAAACGAGCAATTACAATTTCATTTGGTTTTGTTTTATCAAAAACAGCAATTGCATAAGCGCCAATAACACTGTTTAAGGCTAATTGAACTGCTTGACCTAATTTACAACCTTCTTGTTTTTTTACTTCTTCTATTAAATTTACAAGTACTTCAGTATCTGTATCACTCTTAAATGAATATCCTCTTGATATTAATTCTTTTCTAAGGGTGTCGTAATTTTCTATAATTCCATTATGAACAATGACTAAATCTCCAGATTGAGAAAAATGTGGATGAGAATTTACATCATTTGGAACTCCATGAGTTGCCCAACGTGTATGTCCCATTCCTATATTTCCTTTTTTTCTATCTTCTTCTTTATTTGTAATTATCTCTAAATCAGAAACTTTACCTTTAGTTTTAGAAAGATGTATTTTATCTCCATCATACATCATAACTCCAGCACTATCGTAACCACGATATTCTAATCTTTTTAATCCGTTAATTACTATTGGATATGCATCTCTGTGACCTATGTAACCTGTAATTCCGCACATAACAATTGCTAATATTAGTTAGTTAGTTTTTATTTCTTTTTCTCTGAATATGAAATTTTTAATTTTGCTTTTCTTGCGCCATTTGCATCTCCTTTTTGGTTAAGAAGTGTTACTGCTTTTGGGCTCCAATTATATTTTCTAAAAATTGTGTCTGAAGTTGCTTCGTCTGTAGGGTTATAAATTTTTAGTTTTAAATCTGCTGAATGTTTAATTTCTCCATTTAACAAATCTGAAATATAATCGGTAATATTAAAAACATACTTGTCTTTTTTATCGTTAGTTATTTCTAAAAAACCTCCAAATGTACTTGACTCACTATATTTGTCTTTAACTTGGCTCAAGTTTGTATTTGACCATTCTTTGTATAAATGCAATCTATTAGGTGCCAAAGTGGCATCTGTAGACTGGTTAACATAAAAAGTAAGAGAAGCATCGTTAATTAGCCAATTTTTAGCTCTTAAATTTGCTAATTCAGCTCCTTTTAAGATTTCTACTTTAGCTTCACTACCTCCAACACCTTGTATTTTAACTTCGTTATTAGCAGGGTAAACTCTATCTGTCATTTTAAATTTATTGTTAATGATACCTGTTAATTGAAAAGAATTATTTCTACTAATTATCGTATCAATTTCAGTTCCATTTTTAATAAAAGTATTGGTATAATACACTTCAATAAAAGGGTTTATAGTAGAAGAAGTATTCGCAAAATTAAAAGAAATTAAAGAACCACCTCTTAGATTAGGGTTATTAGGGTCTGGCATATTTTTTTCTTTAGCCTCAATCATTATACCCCTAAAGTAATTATTAAATGCATCTTGTGATGCAAAATTAGAGCCTCCGAAATTATCTAAAAATACTTGTTGAGCAAAACTCTTTTTAAGAGGTATTATTGCCATTGGTATTGGTAATTGCTGTGTATCTGTACCTGCTGTATATCTAACTGTATCGATTTTATGTACATTACCATCACTTGATTTTCTTTTAATGTATAAGAGTGTATCTTTTGTAGTTGGAATAAAATCCATATCTAACAATTCATTCAACTCACTTCCTGTTTTTTGATAAGTAGCATTAGATTGGTATACGTTCTTTTTTGTTGGATCATTAGGATTTAGTTCGCTTAAATAAGTATCTATTCTGTACACATTTAAGGTAAAAGGTAAATCTTTATCTCCAATTATAGAATCTAAATTATAAACTGGTTTATCAGTATTCGTTACAAGAGTAGCTTGGTAAGGCAATCTTAAAAAAACTGTATCTATTGTAGTAATTACTTGTAGGTTATCTGGGTGTTTATAACTTACTAATTCTGCTTGTGTATTTATTCCTACTTGAGAAACAATTGAAGCCTCTATATTTTCGTAATCATCATTAATATGTACACCCAATAAGTATTGACCTTGTAAACCTAAGTATGGCTGAAAATTAAGATCAATACCATCTGCTCTAACACTTTCAACCGGAGCATTATAAACTAAGACATCTAGAACAATACTGTCTGTATCGAACTTTGTATTCTTTATAATACTTGAACCAATATCTGTAAAATCCTTTTCGCAAGAAATCACTATAGATAACACCAATACTAAAGCTGCAATAATGGCGCTTTTTTTAAAAAATTTTTTCACTTTATAACAATTAGTTAGCCTCAATTAAATCGGCATAAAAATTTAAATAACTTTCTTTCAAATT
Source organism: Bacteroidia bacterium (assembly GCA_030427865.1). GTDB lineage: Bacteria > Bacteroidota > Bacteroidia > Flavobacteriales > Flavobacteriaceae > Polaribacter. The sequence goes on from JAUICK010000009.1 coordinate 103,099, forward strand.
CTCAGATTGATACTCTAAAGAAGGTACTTTCTTCTCTTCTATAAATGCAGTTAATTCTTCAGAAATGGTTTCACTACCATGAATTACAGCATCAGAATTTTCTATGGCACTTTTTAATATATTTGTAAAGTTTGGTGTTTTTAATGTGGTTGTTTTTTCTTCATTTGGCATATCAAATTGTACCTTATCTTCAAGATTTTCATTTAATATACCTTCAAAACTATTATCGTACAAAGAAGTAATTATTTTACTCTCTGTAAAAAGTGGTTCTTCTTTGTAAAATTCTTTAAGGTACAAAGGCAATAAAGAAGCCATCCATCCATGAACATGAATAATATCTGGAGCCCAATTTAGTTTTTTTACTGTTTCAATAACTCCTTTAGCAAAAAAGATAGCTCTCTCATCATTGTCTGAAAATAAATTATCATCTTCATCAGTAAAAACAGCTTTTCTTTTAAAATATTCTTCGTTATCTATAAAATAAACTTGCATTCTTTCTTTTGGAATAGATGCAACTTTAATAATTAGTGGCATGTCCATATCGTTAACAACTAAGTTCATACCAGATAAACGAATTACTTCATGTAATTGATGTCTTCTTTCATTAATTACACCAAATCTTGGCATAAAAATTCTTGTTTGTACTCCTTTAGAATGTGCGTTTTTTGCAACATTAAAAGCTGTTGACGATAACTCTGTTTCTGGTAAGTAAGGCACTACTTCAGACGAAACAAATAGTATTCTCTTGTCCTTCATTAAATCAAACTCTTTTTATAAAAACGCAAAAGTATGAATTTTTATGCTAATATCGTGTTAAAATGGTAAGTTTGCACACTTTACTTAACTTTGATATATGAAAGTATTTGCCACTAAAAAAGAAATTAAATCTTATTTACTTACTTTAAAAAATAAGAAAAAAACAATTGGTTTTGTTCCTACTATGGGGGCTTTACACCATGGCCATTTGTCTTTAATAAAAAAGGCAAAGAAAAAAAACGACGTTGTCGTTGTAAGTATTTTTGTAAATCCTACTCAATTTGATAAAAAAGAAGATTTAATCAACTATCCTAAAACTCTAAAAAACGACACTATACTACTAAAAAGCGTTTCTTGTGATGTGTTGTTTTTACCTTCGGTTAAAGAAATTTATAACGATAATATTTCATCTCAAAAATTTGATTTTGATGGTTTAGAGCATCAAATGGAAGGAAAATTTAGAGAAGGTCATTTCGATGGTGTTGGCACTATTGTAAAAACATTTTTTGAAATTGTAGAACCTAACAGAGCCTATTTTGGACAAAAAGATTTTCAGCAATTGCAAATCATCAAAAAAATGGTGAGAAAGCATCGTCTTGATGTAAAAATTAAAGGTTGTCCAATCTTTAGAGAAGAAGATGGTTTAGCCATGAGCTCAAGAAATACACGATTAACAGAAGTACATAGAAAAGCAGCACCTTTTATTTATAAAACGCTTAAAAAAGTAAGAAAAAAATTTGGCACAGAAAATGCTAACTACATTACAGAATGGGTAGAAAATAAGTTTAAAAAACAGCCTTTGTTAGAGTTAGAGTATTTTACGATTGCTGAAGAAAAATCACTAAAAACCATAAAAAATAAAGAATCTAACAAAAAATATCGTGCTTTTATTGCGGTATTTGCAGGTAAAATTCGATTAATTGATAACATTCGATTAAAAAATGATTAACCAAAAAAAAACTATTTTTGCAGCATGTTAGTACAAGTAGTAAAATCTAAAATCCACCGTGTAAAAGTTACAGGTGCAGATTTAAATTACATAGGAAGCATTACCATAGATGAAGATTTAATGGATGCTGCCAACATTATCGAAGGCGAAAGAGTTCAGATCGTAAATAATAATAATGGCGAACGTTTAGAAACTTATGCTATTCCTGGCCCAAGAGGAAGTGGAGAAATTACATTAAATGGAGCTGCTGCAAGAAGAGTTGCTGTTGGCGATGTTTTAATCTTAATTGTTTACGGGTTTATGGATTTCGAAGAAGCTAAAAACTTTAAACCATCATTAGTTTTTCCTAACGAAAAAGACAATACACTTACTTAATTTTGAACATAAAAAAAACCTTAAAAATTATATTACCTCTCGTTTTGGGAGGTTTTTTAGTTTGGTATTCTATCTCCAAAATATCTATTGATGTTTTAATCAGCTATTTTAAAGAAGCTAATTATAGCTGGATTTTCCTCGGACTTTTCTTCGGAATTTTAAGCCATTTATCAAGAGCTTACAGATGGAAATTTATGTTAGAACCTATTGGATTTAAACCTAAATTCACCAACAGTGTTTTAGCTGTTTTGGTTGGCTATTTGGTCAATTTAGCGTTACCAAGGGCAGGTGAAGTTTCCAGAGCTTTGGTATTAACAAACTACGAAGACGTGCCATTTGAAAAAGGCTTTGGAACCATAGTTGCAGAAAGAATTGCCGATTTAATTATGATGTTATGCATCATTTTAATCACACTTTTTGTGCAATTCGATTTTATCTACGAACTCTTAACCAAAAATTTCGACCCAATTAAAATCGGAATTGGATTAGTTGTACTTTTCATTGGTTTTTTCATTTTTACATCTTTTGTAAAAAAAGCAACATCAGGAATTTTACTAAAAATTAAAACCTTTGTTTCTGGCTTAATTGAAGGCGTTACCAGTATTTTTAAAATGAAAAATAAATGGGCATTTATTTTTCATACGGTATTTATTTGGGCAATGTATGTGGCTATGTTTTGGGCTACAATTCCTGCAATCGAAGGTTTACATGTTCCTTTAGGCGGAATTTTAATCGGTTTTATTGCAGGTGGTTTTAGCATTGCAGCAACAAATGGCGGAATTGGTTTGTACCCAATTGCAGTGGCGGGCGCTTTGGCTTTGTTCGATATTCCTACAGAACCTGCAACCGCTTTTGGTTGGATTATGTGGACTGCACAAACCGCAATGATTATCGTTTTTGGTGGTTTGGCTTTTCTATTTTTACCAATTTACAATAAAAATAAATAGTACTTGGGCGTTCCCTAAAGGTCGCGCTTTTCACTATATCTTTTTGCAAAAGAGCAAAAAGGATGTCGTTTCAATCGCTAACGCAACTATCCGCCAACATTATATTCTGCAAAAAAGTACATCATTATTTACAAACTTTGTAACTTTGAAACTTTCAACCTTTGCAACTCAAAAAAATGGCAAAAACCAAAACAACCTTTTTCTGTCAAAACTGTGGCACACAACACGCAAAATGGGTGGGACAATGTGTTGCTTGTAAAGAGTGGAACACCATTGTAGAAGAAGTAATTCAAAAAGAAGAAAAACGCGTTTGGAAACAATCTACAACTACAAAAAGTATTATCAATAAACCTTTAAAAATTGCAGATATTGTTCTAAATCCTGAAGAAAGAATTGTTACCAACAACAACGAATTAGACACAGTTTTAGGTGGTGGTTTGGTAAAAGGTTCGGTTACATTGTTGGGTGGTGAACCAGGTATTGGAAAATCGACTTTATTACTGCAAGTTGCTTTAAATATTAGTCAAAAAGTGTTGTATGTTTCTGGTGAAGAAAGTCAGTCTCAAATAAAAATGAGAGCAGAACGTTTGGATGCAGAAAACTCTAATTGCTTAATTTTAACAGAAACCAATACCCAACAAATCTTCAAAAATATTGAAGAAACAGAACCCGAAGTTTTGGTAATCGATTCTATTCAAACATTACACACCAACTCTATAGAAGCTTCTCCTGGAAGCATTTCTCAAATTAGAGAAACCAGTGCAGAATTGATAAAATTTGCCAAAGAAACAGCAACTCCAGTTTTGTTAATTGGGCACATTAACAAAGAAGGAAATATTGCTGGTCCAAAAATTCTAGAACATATGGTTGATGTTGTTTTACAATTTGAAGGCGACAGAAATCACACATACAGAATTTTACGAAGTCAGAAAAACAGATTTGGTTCTACTTCAGAATTGGGGATTTATGAAATGTTATCTAATGGTTTGCGAGAAATTTCCAATCCATCAGAAATCTTAATTTCTAAAAAAGATGCAGATTTAAGCGGAACCGCAATTGCATCAACCTTAGAAGGCATTCGTCCTTTAATGATAGAAATTCAAGCCTTAGTTTCTACAGCCGTTTACGGAACTCCACAACGTTCTACAACAGGTTACAATCTAAAACGACTCAATATGTTATTGGCGGTTTTAGAAAAAAGAGCTGGGTTTAAATTGGGCGCAAAAGATGTGTTTTTAAATATTACTGGAGGTATTAATGTTGATGATCCTGCTATAGATTTGGCTGTGGTTGCAGCCATTTTATCATCAAATCAAGACGTCGCAATAAATCCAAATGTTTGTTTTGCTGCAGAAGTGGGTTTAGCTGGAGAAATAAGACCTGTATCAAAAATCGATCAACGCATTACTGAAGCTGAGAAATTAGGTTATAAAAGTTTTGTTGCATCAAAATACAATAAAATTCCAAGAAAAAACTACGGCATCAAACTAATTTTAGTCGGTAAAATAGAAGAAGCTTTTGCCACTTTGTTTGCATAAAAAAACCGAACATTATGCTCGGTTTTATATTTATTTTGAAAAAAGTTTCTTTTACTTTTTATTAACTTCTTTAATGTACTTATCTAAAGCCATTGTCATAGAAGGCGTTTCTGGTGTTGGTGCAGTAATATCGCATTTTAAACCGGCTTCTGTTGCTGCTTTTACAGTAGAATTACCAAAAACAGCAATTCTTGTGTTGTTTTGTTTAAAATTAGGAAAGTTCTTTAGTAAAGACTCAATTCCAGAAGGACTAAAGAATACCAAAACATCGTAAAACACATCTTCTAAATCAGATAAGTCACTTACCACTGTTCTGTATAAATCTGCTCTTTTCCAGTTTATTCCTAACTGATCTAATTCAACAGGAATTAATGGTTTTAATTTATCAGAAGAAGGTAATAAAAACTTCTCAGTTTTGTGCTTCTTAATCAGTTTTGTTAATTCAGGAAATGTTCTTTTACCCACATAAATTTTACGTTTTCTATACACTACGTATTTTTGCAAGTAATAAGCAACAGCTTCAGACTGACAGAAATATTTCATATCATCTGGCACTTTAAAACGCATTTCTTCAGCAATTCTAAAAAAATGGTCTACAGCATTTCTACTTGTTAAAATAATTGCAGAAAAGTCGTTTAAGTCTATCTTTTGCCCCCTAACTTCTTTTACAGGAATTCCTTCAACATGAATAAAAGGTCTAAAATCAATTTTTACTTTTTGTTTATCAGATAAATCAAAATAAGGAGAAGTTTCTGCTTTAGGTGCTGGTTGCGATACTAAAATCGTTTTCACTTTCATACGCTTTCGTTTTATGAATTAAAACATCAATTTAAACAAGATTAATAGCGGTGCTATTTCGAAGGCGCAAAAGTACAAAATAAAATAAAACAACTTATTAAAAATCAGCTTTTTGTTATTAAAAAAATGCAGCACAAAACGAAATAAAAATAAGACTATTGATAAGTAAAGTAAAAAATGAGTGTTTAGTTGCGAATATTCTACTAAAACAATTCCGAAAAACAACAAAAAACTAATAGAATATAAGTAGCTAAATTTAGATACGACAAAAAAACGAACACTTTTTTTTATCTGAAAAACAATAGAAAGCGCGTATTCTAAACTCCATTTTACAATAAAGTATAAAAAAACACTTATAAAAATCATAAAAAAAGTAAAAAAACCTGTTGCTGTATTAGATGAGTAATGTATAATCAAAAAATACAAAACAACAGATAATACTATTCCAGAAAATAAAGAAATAACAATCTGAAAAGAATTAAAAAAACTGGTATCTTCTTCTGTTTCATCTTCAATAAAATTTTTTGAAAAAACAGACAAAGCATATCCTTTTAATTTTTTCGGATCGATTACTTTCATCAAAAAGATAGTCAAGAAAAGAAATACCAAAACAATGGTTATCCAATTATGAGTATTGTAAATTCTTTCTAACGCTTGCACTTTCTACAATTTGATAATATTAACGCAAAATTAGGAATTTATTAATGTATATTTGTTTCCTTACTACATGATTATTTTTTTATGTCAGATGCTTTAGTCATAATTCCTACTTATAACGAAAAAGAAAACATCGAAGCTATTATAAAAACCGTTTTCGAGCAAGAAAAAAGCTTTGATATTTTGGTTGTGGATGATAATTCTCCTGACGGAACTGCTACAATTGTAGATACTCTAATACCAAAGTTTCCTGATCGACTTTTTATTGAAAAAAGAAAAGGTAAAAATGGTTTGGGCACCGCATATATTCACGGTTTTAAATGGGCTTTAGCCAGAAAATATGAGTATATTATTGAAATGGATGCTGATTTTTCTCATAACCCAAAAGATTTGGTTCGATTATACAATGCCTGCCACAAAGAAGGAGGTGATGTTTCTGTAGGTTCTAGATACGTAAACAATCAAGTAAACGTTGTTAATTGGGATATTAAAAGATTATTGTTGTCTTATTTTGCATCAAAATATGTGCGCATTATTACACGAATTCCTGTTTTTGATACCACAGCTGGTTTTGTTTGTTGGAAACGCAACGTTTTAGAAACCATACAATTAGATAAAATAAAATTTATAGGCTATGCTTTTCAAATAGAAATGAAATTTAAAGCATGGAAACACGGTTTTAATATTAAAGAAGTGTCTGTAGTATTTACAGATAGAGATTTAGGAGCCTCTAAAATGAGCGGAAATATTGTTTCTGAAGCCCTTTTTGGAGTAATAAAAATGAGATTAAAAGGATTGCCAAAATAAAGATAAATGAGTACTTATTTAATAAAAAAAGCTACAATTGTTAATGAAAACAACACGTTTACAGGTGATGTTCTTATTGAAAATGAAATCATAAAAAAAATATCATCAGAAATTTATGCACCAGAAAATAAAGATATCGAAATCATTGATGCAAAAGGTAAATATTTAATTCCTGGTTTTATAGACGATCAAGTACATTTTAGAGAACCTGGTTTAACTCACAAAGCCAATATTGCCTCAGAAAGTAAAGCTGCAGTTGCTGGTGGTATTACTACCTTTATAGAGCAACCAAATACTGTACCGCAAGCCACTACACAAGCATTTTTAGAAGATAAATTTAAAATTGCTTCTAAAGATTCTTACACTAATTATTCATTTATGTTTGGAGGAACAAACACAAATTTAGAAGAGTTATTAAAAACCGATCCTAAAAAAGTAGCGGGAATCAAGTTGTTTTTAGGCTCATCTACAGGAAATATGTTGGTAGATGATGTAGAAGTTTTAGAAAAGATTTTTTCATCAACAAAAATGATTATTTCCCTGCATTGTGAAGATGAAGCAACCATCAGAAAAAATACTGCTGAATTTAAAGAACAATTTGGTGATGATATCCCTATTAAATATCACCCAATTATTAGAAGTGAAGAAGCATGTTATATTTCTTCATCAAAAGCCATAGAACTGGCTAAAAAAACGGGTGCAAGAATTCATATCTTTCATGTTTCTACAGCCAAAGAAACCGAATTGTTTAGAAATGACATTCCGTTAGAAGAAAAACAAATTACAGCAGAAGTATGTGTGCATCATTTGTGGTTTTCTGATAAAGACTATGATCAAAAAGGTACACTTATAAAATGGAACCCTGCTGTAAAAACCGAAAAAGACAGATTACGTTTATGGAAAGCCTTATTAGATGATAGAATAGATGTTTTAGCTACAGACCATGCACCACACACTTTAGAAGAAAAAAATAATGTCTATACTAAAGCACCTAGTGGTGGCCCTTTGGTACAACATGCTGTAACTGCTATTTTAGAAAAAGTAAAAGAAGGCGTGATTTCTATTGAAAAAGCGGTTGAAAAAATGAGTCATAATCCTGCTAAATTATTTCAAATAGAAAAACGAGGTTTTATAAAAGAAGGATATTTTGCTGATTTGGTATTGATAGACCCAAAGAAATCGTGGACAGTTTCTAAAGATAATATTTTATATAAATGCGGTTGGTCTCCTTTTGAAGGAACAACTTTTTCATCAACCATTACGCACACTTTTGTAAACGGAAATTTAATTTTTGATAATGGCGTTTTTAATAATGATATTAGAGGAAAACGTCTAACTTTTAATCGTTAAAATGAAAAAATTAAGTTACATATTCGTTTTTATTTTCTTGTTTTCTTGTACAAGTAACACCATTTTTGAAAAACCTAAAGATTTAATTCCTAAAGATTCTATGAGTCTTTTAATTCAAGAAATGATGATTGCTTCTGCGGCTAAATTCACAAAAAACAAAAACAACCAGAGAAAAATTAATTATATGGCTTTTATTTATGACAAATACAAAATAGACAGCCTACGTTTTAAAAATAGCAATTTTTATTATACTTCTAAGATTGATTTGTACGAAGAAATTATTAATGATGCAAAAACGAAGTTAGAAGCAAAAAAAAATTATTACACCAAAAAAAGCAACACTTTAGATTCTATTAGAAGAGATTCTCTTAGAAAAACTAATGCAAAAACAAAGAAATTAGATACCATTAAAAAAAGTTAATTCTCCATAAAATTTTTACCCACTTCTTTTATTACTTCATCTATTTTTGTAAACTGAAAATTGAAACGTTTTTCAATTTTTTCTGAAGAATATTTTGAAATTGAATGCGCACTTCTTGCAGAATACTTTGAAATTAGAGGCTCTTTTCCTGTAAATTTTGAAACAACCCAAGCAAATCTCCAAAAAATTGCTGTTTGCCAAGGTTTAATTTGTATTGATGGTCTTTTTTTACCTAAACTGTCTGCAATCAAAAAGAAAATTTCTTTAAACGATTTGTTCTCTGAAACTAAAATGAAACGTTCGTTTTTAACTTTAGAATTCATCAATTGCATCATAGCTTTTACAACATCTGTTACGCCTACAAAACCTGTAATTCCTTCTGTGTAAAACTTGAACCCGTTATAAACTTGAGAAAACAATTTACCAGAACCAGTAGTATAAAAACCACTTCCTAAAATAACTCCAGGATTTACAATTACCACTTTAACTCCTTCTTGACTTGCTCGCCAAACTTCCATTTCTGCTCCAAATTTGGTAATCGAATATCCGTTATTGTCTGCTTCTTTGTTCCATTCGTTTTCTTCTGTAATTAAATTTCCATTCAAGGAATCTCCCACTGAAGCAATAGAACCTACAAAACACAATTTTTTAATTTTTGCATCAATAGCAAGGTTTACCACAATTGCAGTTCCATGAATATTTACTTTTCGCATTTCTCTATAATCATTGGGATTAAAGGAAATGAGTGCAGCACAATGATATACTTTATCAACATCAAAAAAAGCAGGAATCATAGATGGCACATCAGTAATATCAGCCTTAAACCACTCTATTTTAGAAAACAAAGAAGCATCATCTGTATAAAAAGAAAATACTTTTTTTGTCTTTTCTATCCTTTCTTCAGAACGATAAATTGCACGCACTTTTTCATCATTTTTTATTAAATGATACAATAAATGTGCGCCAACTAAACCTGTTCCGCCAGTAACTAAAATCATAGCACGAATTTAGCTTTTTTTGGTTGATAAGTTTATCTTTGTCGCGTTAAAAATAGACCTCACAGGTTTTAAAAACCTGTGAGGTCTGAAATTGAAGCTTACAATGAAGAATTTTATTAAAGAATTACAATGGAGAGGAATGTTGCATGACAGTATGCCAACAACAGAAGCGCACTTATTAAAAAAAATGAGAAGTGCTTATGTGGGTTTTGACCCAACTTCAGATTCTTTACATATTGGTAATTTGGTTCCTATTATGTTATTGGCTCATTTTCAAAGATGTGGACACAAACCCATTGCTTTGGTTGGTGGTGCAACTGGTATGATTGGAGATCCTTCTGGTAAATCTGCAGAACGTAATTTATTGGATGAAAAAACATTACGTCACAATCAAGAAGCTATTAAAGCACAATTAAGTCACTTTTTAGATTTTACTTCTGATGCAGAAAATGCTGCTGTTTTAGTAAATAATTACGATTGGATGAAAGATTTTTCGTTCTTAGAATTTATTAGAGATGTTGGTAAACACATCACTGTAAATTATATGATGGCAAAAGATTCTGTAAAAAACAGAATTGGTTCTGAATCTAAAGAAGGAATGTCTTTTACAGAGTTTACCTATCAATTGGTACAAGGTTATGATTTCTTGCATTTGTATCAAAATAACAACGCTTCTATTCAAATGGGAGGTTCTGATCAGTGGGGAAATATTACCACAGGAACAGAATTAATTAGAAGAATTGGTGGTGGAAAAGGATATGCAATTACCTGTCCTTTAATTACAAAATCTGATGGTTCTAAATTTGGAAAATCTGAAGGTGGAAATGTATGGTTAGATGCCAAAAGAACATCGCCTTATAAATTTTATCAATATTGGTTAAATGCTTCTGATGAAGATGCAGAGAAATATATTAAAATCTTTACGTTTTTAGACAAAGAAACCATTGATGCTTTAATTGCAGAACACAAGGAAACTCCACATTTACGTTTGTTGCAAAAGAAAATTGGAGAAGAAGTTACTGTATTGGTTCATGGAGAGGAAGCTCTTGAAAACGCCATAAAAGCTTCTAATATTTTATTCGGGAAATCTACTGCTTCTGATTTAAAAAGTTTAGACGAACAAACGTTTTTAGATGTTTTTGATGGTGTGCCACAAGCTTCTGTAACCTCTGCTGATATTGAAGAAGGTTTGGATATGATTGGTGCTTTGGCTGCCAAAACCAACTTTTTAAAATCGAATGGAGAAGCAAGAAGAGCGTTAAAAGAAAATGCAATTTCTGTTAATAAAGAAAAGGTAAAAGAAGATTTTACGATTTCTGCAGCAGATTTAATTGCTAATAAATACATATTATTACAAAGAGGTAAAAAGAATTACTTTTTATTGAATGTAACCGATTAAAAATGATAACGCCAATAGAAGAATTAGATTTTAGCAACCTTTTTGCAGTTGTTGTTACCATTTTTCTATTGGCATTTTTTGTTTTTATTCGCTATTTATTTTTTTCTGGAGTTTATCATTTTTTCTTTTTCAATCTCTTTAAAAAGAAATTTCAAAAACGCTTTTTAAGCAAGAAAAAACTAAAAAGGAAACAGTTACTCAAAGAAGTTTATTGGTCTACCATTAGCGGATTTATTTTTGCTGTGTTCATGGTTTTGTGTTATTATCTTTGGACGATTAATGCTACATTAATTTATGCAGACATTACTACATACTCACTTTGGTATGTGCCTTTAAGTATTTTTCTTTTTCTATTCTTACAAGACACTTATTATTATTGGGCTCATAGATGGATGCATCATCCAAAAGTGTATAGATATGTGCATTTAGTGCATCATAAAAGTATTCATACTTCTGTATTAACTTCGTTTTCTTTTCATCCGTTAGAAACCATTTTGCAGGCGTTTTTTTTACCAATTATCATTTGTATTTTGCCAATGCATTTTTATGCTATTATTGCTGTTTTAACGATTATGACTATTTCTGCAACCATTAATCATGCTGGAGTAGAAATTTATCCTTCAGGGAAATTTGGCAAATGGTTTCAGCGTATTTTTATTGGAGCTACGCATCATGATAAGCATCATACCCAATTTAATTATAATTATGGGTTGTATTTTATGTTTTGGGATAATGTGATGAAAACTGAGTTTGAGGAGAAAAAGATTAATTCTAAAAATTAATCTTTTCCCAATTTTTATCTGCTTTTTGCTTTAACTCATCTGCACCTTCCTTTTGCCAAAGTTTTAGTGTATTTGTGCCCCAAGCATTGTAAAATAAGTATAATTTACCATCTCTAATTTCAAAGGTTTTTGGGTTTACAGATACTTTTTCTCCTTTTACACCAATTGCATAGGCACAATAACCACCATAAGCTGGAATGTATTTTTTAGGCGATTTTTTAAAAGTTTCTAAATTTTCTTTGGTTGAAAACTTGAATTTTACACCATCGTAAGTTGTTGTAATTTTTTTGTCTCCTTTAACAGCTTTGTTATTAAAATAGGCAACTACATCATAACCTTCTGCAACAAATCCTTTTTTTAAATTATAGTCTTGTGCAAAAAAAGTAGTAGAAATAGTAAGTAAAAATAGTGTGATAAATGTTCTCATCGACTTAAGTTTTGCTTATAGTCGATAAAAAAATAAAAAAATTACATTATTTAATTTTCATAGATTTAGCAATTGCCTCTAATTCGAACAGAAAAGCTCTTTTATTTACAGACGGTGCGTAAGTAAATCCTTCAAAAACAATTAATCTGTTGTTTTTTTTATCAATAATTGTGTAGTTTAAAAATGGCCCTGCCATAAAATCGTTTTTCACTTCCCATTTTCCTCTTGTTTCATAGGCCTTTTTACCATCTATAATTGCATCAAAAGTAAAAGGTGTATAAGCTTCTTCAGTAATCATGTGCATGGTTTCGGGATCTGAACCTGGAATGTATTTTTTTCCAATACTATCTCTAACTGCTACTATTTGATCTGCCACTTTACTTTCGTCTTTTAAAGGCAAAGAATATACTAATATATTATTACTTCCTGTTTTTGCAATTCCGCTTGTTAAATGGTGGCGTAACCATAAAAATTCTCCTGTATCATCTACTGTATTAAATTTATCGTGAATAGTTAAAGAAATTCCTAAATTTTGTAGTGTTTTAAATTTAGAATCATCCAATTTTGTTTTTGCAAAAACATTCTGAGTCATTTTAATATCAGAATCTGTAAACGTTTGAATAATTTCTTTTTCGTGTTTTTTAAATAGTTTTATAACACCTGCATCGTCTTTTGCATATACATAAACAATAGTTTGTGGTTGTGCATATACGTTCTTTTTTACATAAAATTTTTCTTCGTCTGCAACACCAATTACCATAATATTTCTACCAACTTTCATCATGCTTCCAAATCCGTTTGGGGCTATTTGGGATACAGATAAAATTGGTTCTGGTTGTGGTAATCCTACCATAATTTTGCCAAAAGAGTTTCTTATTTCTTTACCAATTTCTCCTGCCCAATCGCTTGCTTTGGTAACCACCATTACTTTGTTTACTTTACCGATAGAAGTTCGCATAACAAATTTATCGTTACCAGTACATGATGCAAGTAAAACTGAGATTACAAATAGAAAATATATTTTTTTCATAAGATTAACTTTTATAGATTTTAAGTTTAGTTCCGGGTTTTAAACCTTTAGCACTCCAAATATTGTTCCATTTTTTAATTTCATCAATAGAAACATTTTTAAATTTTTGTGCTATGCTCCAAAGAGAGTCTCCTTTTTGAACGGTATATATTTGGTACTTTCCTTTTTTTATGAATGTATTAGAAGTTTCTTTTTTATTTTTACTTGTTTTTTTATTTACCGAAAAAGGGATTTTTCTTGGATAAATATACAGACGCTGACCAATTTTTAAACGACTTGTTTTTAAACGATTCCAGCGTTTCAAATCGCTTACACGTACACCATATCTGTTGGCTATTTTCCCTAAAAAATCTCCGCTTTTAACTCTGTATCGAATGCGCTTATCCATTTCGAAATAGCGAGGTAAAGGTTTTTCTCTTTTAGCATCATCTGCATTTGCCAAAGCATAGATTTCTTTTTCTTTTTCTAAAAAGTCAACAATTTTATTCGTTGGTAATCGTAAAGCATAATTTCTACCTTTTATAAAAGGAATAATATCTAATTTATAAGAAGGATTTAAATTTGCTAAGATTTCTTCATCAACATTAATTTTTTCAGAAATTTGGTCAAAACTTATAGTTCTTTTTATGTGAACAGTATCTGTTTGAAAATTAAAGAAATTTGGCAACTCAGAATAAATTTTATGCTCTTTTGCATATTCGAAAATATACATTGTTGCATAAAAAGCTGGAACGTAACCTGCTGTTTCTCTGGGCAAAAAGGGTCTTATATTCCAGTAATTTTTATATCCTCCAGAACGTTTTATGGCTTTGGTAACATTTCCTGGTCCAGAATTGTATGCGGCTAAAGCTAAATCCCAATCACCAAAAATTTTAAACAGCTGACTTAAATACTTACAGGCAGCAATAGTTGCTTTTACGGGATTATATCTTTCATCTACATAAGAACTTACTTTTAAATCGAACTGTTTTCCTGTTCCATACATAAATTGCCATAAACCAGAAGCCCCTACCCTTGATCTTGCTCTTGGTTTTAAAGCAGACTCTACAATAGCCAAATACTTCATTTCTAAAGGAATATCGTACTGATCTAAATATTGCTCAAACATAGGGAAGTAATATTTAGCTTTTGCCATTAAAGCTGGATAATATTTTTTTCGATAGAGTAAATAGCTATTAATGACTTTTTCTAAAGACGGATTATATGCCAAATTAAAAGGCGTTTTTTCATTTAAATTAGAAAGGCGAATTTTTAATAAGTCTGAAGTAACTGCTATTTTTGTATTACCAATAATATCTTTGTCATTAATCACATAAACCAAGGTATCTATTAATGATGAATTGAATTTTTCTTCAATTAGTAAGCTATCGATTATTTTTAAATCTTTGTCTGAAAATAAATTTGAAGCATTTTTTTTAATTGAATCTTTAGCAACAAAAATAGTGTCTTTTTTTACAGTTGTTATGCTGTCTTTTTCTTGAGAAAAGATTGAAATCGTTAAAAATAAGAGGGGGGAAAAAAATTTCATAATATTAAATATCCAATTCTACAGCAATAGGACAATGGTCTGAATGTTTTGCTTCTGGTAAAATATAGGCTCTTGTAATTTTTTCTTTTAAGGGTTCTGAAACCATTGCATAATCTAAACGCCAACCTTTATTATTTACTCTTGCGTTTGCTCTGTAACTCCACCAAGAATATTCTTGTTTTTCTGGATTAAGATGCCTGAAACTATCTGTAAATCCGCTTTGAATAAATTGTCCAATCCAAGCTCTTTCTTCTGGCAAAAACCCAGAGACACCTTTCATTTTTGGATTATGAATATCTATTTCTTCATGACAAATATTGTAATCTCCACAGATAACTAAGTTTGGAATTTCTTGCTTTAAATTATTGATGTATTGCTGAAATTCATCCATATAATTTAGCTTAAAATTGAGTCGATCTAAGTTTGTTCCTGAGGGCAAATAGAGACTCATTATAGAAACATTATCATAATCTACACGCAAATTTCTACCTTCAAAATCCATAGTTTCTATGCCAGTTCCATATTCTATGTGATTTGGTTTTTCTTTGCAAAAAACAGCTACAGATGAATAGCCTTTTTTTTGTGCTGAAAACCAATAATGATAAGGATAACCAGCTTCTTCAAACAAAGACAAATCTAATTGTTCTTTATGCGCTTTGGTTTCTTGTATGCAAATTACATCTGGATTTGCAGCTTGCAACCAATCTATAAATCCCTTTTTTAATGCAGCTCTAATTCCGTTTACGTTGTATGATATTATTTTCATTTTCTCCTTTTAATTTCCCCAAAGGGGAAAAAACTCATTCTCTAAATTAGTTTCTTAAAAAATGATTTTATTATTTATTTTCATTTGAGTAAGCAAAGTTCTTTCCTTTGGAAAGGATTTAGGATAAACTCATCTCAGGAATTTCTCCATTTACAATTAAAGTACCCTCAGTGGCATTTTGAATTTCTTCTACAGAAACTCCTGGAGCTCTTTCTAACAAATGAAATTCGTTGTTTTTAATTTCTAAAACAGCTAAGTTGGTTACAATTTTAGTTACACAACCTACACCTGTTAAAGGCAAAGAACATTTCTTTAATAGTTTAGATTCACCACGTTTATTGGTGTGCATCATTGCTACAATAATATTATCTGCAGAGGCTACTAAATCCATAGCACCACCCATTCCTTTCACCATTTTCCCAGGAATTTTCCAATTGGCAATATCTCCATTTTCGGCAACTTCCATAGCTCCTAAAATGGTTAAATGAACGTGTTTACCACGAATCATAGCAAAACTTGTAGCAGAATCAAAAAAACTTGCTCCTGGCATTGTAGTTATGGTTTGTTTACCTGCATTTATAATGTCGGCATCTTCTTCACCTTCAAACGGAAAAGGTCCCATACCTAAAACACCATTTTCAGATTGAAACTCAACTTCTATATCATCTCTCACATAATTAGCCACTAAAGTTGGAATACCAATTCCTAAGTTAACGTAAAATCCGTCTTGAACTTCTTGTGCGATTCTTTTTGCGATTCCGTTTTTGTCTAACATATTAATGTATCAATTAAATAATTCAAAAATGTATTAATTCTGTTTGCGAGATTTAATACTTGTACTTAATATTTTATATAAAATCAGTCCTAATTCATTTACTTTTTTTCTCAAATCAAAATGAGTTGGATAGGTTTCTGATTTTTCACATAAAATTAACCAATATTTGGTTTCTTCTAATTCTTTAGTAGCAATTTTCATTTTATGAATAAAGTCTGCTTTACTTTCTGCATTTTGTGCTTCATGAACATTAGCTCCAATACTTGTACCCGATTTTAACAATTGACGAGAAATTACATATTTTCTCTCTGCCTGTAAAACATCACAATATTCGATTATTAATAATGCAACTTCAATTGATTTATCAACAGCAGGATTTTTCATTTTTACATTAAATAATTGTTACATTATTTAACACGAACTGTGCGTTGTTCAATTCTTTTCTCATAATTTGTTCCCTGAAAAATTCTTTGTACAAATATTCCAGGAATGTGAATATTATTTGGGTCTAACTCTCCAACTGGAACTAATTCTTCGACTTCAGCTACAGTAATAGTTGCGGCACCACACATATTAGGATTGAAATTTCTTGAAGTTCCTTTAAAAACCAAATTCCCTGCAACATCTCCTTTCCAAGCTTTTACAAATGCAAAATCTGCTTTAAAAGCGGGTTCTAAAACATACATTTTTCCATCAAACTCTCTCGTTTCTTTACCTTCTGCTACTTCTGTTCCGTATCCAGCAGGTGTATAAAAAGCAGGAAAACCTGCTTGAGCTGCTCTACATTTTTCGGCTAAAGTACCTTGTGGTGTAAGCTCTACTTCTAATTCTCCTGACAACATTTGTCGTTCAAACTCATCATTTTCGCCAACATAAGAAGAAATCATTTTTTTAATTTGCTTGTTTTGTAGCAACAAACCTAAACCAAAATCATCTACACCTGCATTATTAGAGATACAAGTTACCTCTCTAACATTTAACTTAACCAATTCAGAAATTGCATTTTCTGGAATACCACACAAACCAAACCCCCCCAACATTAAAGTCATTCCACTTTTAACACCTTTTAGTGCTTCTTGAACGTTATCTACTTTTTTGTTTATCATATTTAAATGTATTTTAATATTCTGAAAGGAGTTAAAGATTAAAAATCTGTATCTTCTTCAGGAGTTATTTCTTTCTTTTCATCTCCTTTTTCATCTTTTTTATCAGCACAATTAATGTTGATGGTAAGATTTTCTGGCTTTTCAAAGTCTTCTTTACTGATGTTTAAGGTTTTATCTGCATAACATTTTTGCATAAACAAAGCCCAAGATGGTAGAGACATTGTTGCTCCTTGACCTTTAGTTATTCCAGCAAAATGTGTAGCTCTGTCTTCACCACCTGTCCAAACACCTGTTGCTAAATTCGGTACAATTCCCATAAACCAACCATCTGATTGATTTTGAGTAGTCCCAGTTTTACCAGCTATTGGGTTATCAAATTTATAAGGATGTCCTGTAACATAATCTGGTTTTTTCCAAGGCAAACGCAGACGAACTCCAGAGCCAGATTGCGTAACACCTTTTAATAAATCTAAAACTACATAAGCAGATTCTTCGCTTAAAACTTCTTTCGTTTTGGGTGTAAATTCTTGTAAAACAGTTCCGTTTTTATCTTCAATTCTTGTTAAAATCATGGGTTCTACACGCAATCCTTTATTAGCAAAAGTAGCATAAGCGCTAACCATTTCTATTAAAGATAAATCTACAGAACCTAGAGCTATAGATGGGTTTGCTTGAATTTCACTTTCTATTCCTGCAGATTTTGCCAAACGTACTACATTTTCTGGAGAAACCATATCTATTAATCTTGCAGACATGGTATTTACAGAACCCGCTAAACCATCTTTTAAGGTTAGCATTCCTCCATATTTATCATCAGAATTTTTTGGTGTCCACTCTTTTGGAATTCCATATTTTCCTTTGGGGATTGTATAAGGTGTGTTTGGATATTCATCACAAGGAGACATTTTTAATTGATTGATAGCTGTTGCATAAACAAATGGTTTAAAAGTAGAACCTACTTGTCTTTTTTGTTGGGCAACTGCATCGTATTTAAAATGCTTATTATCTATACCTCCCACCCAAGCTTTTATATGACCAGACTGTGGTTCTATAGACAGTAATCCTGAGCGTAAAAAATATTTATAATACCTTATCGAATCGTTAGGAGACATAATAGTGTCTATATTTCCTTTCCAAGAAAACACACTCATTTTAGTTTTCTTGTTAAAGATTTTATTGATTTCTTTTTCAGATTTACCAGCTAATTTTAATCGTTTGTATCTGTCTGAATTTCTTTTACCTCTGTTTAAAATTTCTTGAATTTCTTTTTTATCTAAATCGTAAAAAGGTGCTGTTTTGTTTCTTTTTTGTTCTTTAAAAAAATATTTTTGAAGATTAGACATGTGTTCTTGAATAGCTTCTTCTGCATATTTTTGCATACGAGAATCTATGGTTACATAAATCTTTAATCCGTCTCTAAAAATATTGTATTCTTCTCCATTTGGTTTAGGGTTTTCTTTTACCCATTTTCTTAGTACTTTTTGTAAATGTGATCTAAAATAGGTTGCAGAACCATCTGAATGACCTTCTTTATGAATATCTAACCCTAAATCTAATTGTTGTAACGAGTCTTTTTCTTTTAAGGTAATAAATTCATTACGATTCATTTGCTTTAACACAACATTTCGACGTTGTTTTACTCTTTCTGCTCTTCTCAAAGGATTAAAATAGGAGGAGTTTTTTAGCATCCCTACTAACATTGCAGATTCTTCTATATCTAACTCTTTAGGTTCTTTTCCGAAATAAATTCTGGCTGCAGAACGAATACCAACTGCTTGATTTAAAAAGTCGTACTTATTTAAATACATGGTTAAAATTTCGTTCTTAGTATATTGTCTTTCTAATTTGGTTGCAACCACCCATTCTTTTACTTTCTGACCAATTCTTAAAAAAATATTTCTAGATGCTTTCCCTGTAAACAACATTTTTGCCAATTGTTGTGTAATTGTACTTGCGCCTCCACTACCAGGTTTAAGAATTGCTCTTGCTGTACCTCTAAAATCGATACCAGAATGTTCGTAAAAACGTTCGTCTTCAGTTGCCACTAAAGCTTTAACAATATTTTGAGGTAAGTCTTTGTATTTTATTGGAGTTCTATTCTCCATAGCATATTTCCCTAAGGTTTTTCCATCTGCAGAAATAACTTCTGTGGCTAAATTATTTTCTGGATTTTCTAATTCTTCAAAAGTGGGTAAAGGGCCTAATAGCCCCCAAGATGCAAACAAAAATAATAGTATAATAAATGAAAATCCTCCAAGAACAATCATCCAAAACCATTTTATGTATTTTTTAAAATTGGTTGTTTTCTTTTTTGTCATTTTAATTTCATTTTTTCGACAAAGTCGAAATTTCATATTGTTTGTCGTTCCCGTGAAATCGAGAATCTAATCTAATTTTTCTATGCTTAAACCAACATCTTGAATTCCTTTTAAAAATTCAATTGGATTGATTTCACCATTTTTACGCATTGCATGACGTACATTAAATATGTATTTACCAGAAACCGGAAAGGTCTTTTTTTCTTTATAAAATAATTTGTTTTCTTTTATTTCTGTAAATCCTGACCCTAAAAATTGCCCTTTTTCATTAGCCATCTCGTACTGTAAGGTATCTACAACTTTTATACCATTTGGAAAATTTAACTCGGTAATTAAGTATAGATTACTAAATTCGTAACTGTTGTTGTTTCTAATATTGATGAATAGATTTTTCTGAGAAATAGTATCAGTTACATCAAACTCAAAAAACACTTTTTCATTTGCTTTCCAGCCTTGACTATCTATAGATTTATATTGATTAAAATCTGTTTTACCATCACAAGAAAACAGTACAAAAAGCGATAAAAATACAATTGAGAAAGGATTATTTTTCAGAATTGTTGCCATTATTAGGTTTATTGTTTTTACGGTTTCTATTGTTTCTTCTTGGTTTATTTACTTTTTTAACCTCTCCTTTTGGTTGATTTGTATTTCTTTGAGGTTTTGGTTTTTGGTTTGGTCGTTTTTTTGCCTGTGGTTTTCCTTTTTGATCTTGATTCGAGTTCGATTTTTGATTAGGATTTTGTTTTTGCTGATGATGATTAGCAGCAGAACCCACTAACTTTTTCTTATTCTTATTTCTGTTGTTTCTATTTCTCTTACTCTTTTTTGGAAGATCAAATCGGGTTAAACTATCTTGCCCAACTGCATCTTCGAAATCTACTGTTTCAGGTATTACTACATCAGATTCGTATTCTTCTAACGTAGCAGATTTTTCATTATTTTTATTCAGTTCTATTATTTCTAAAACTTGCTCTAAAGTTAATCTAAACCACTTAAAACGTTCTTCTTTGTAGGTATACCAGAGATGGTTTTTAAAAATATCCATCTTAACAAAAACTGCTTCTCCTTTTTCGGTTTTTAAAACTACATCTTGTTTCGGAAAAGGTTTTAATGCATCTAAATACGTATCTAACTCAAAGTTTAAACAACATTTTAGTTTTCCACATTGTCCTGCTAATTTTAACGGGTTTAAAGACAATTGCTGATAACGAGCAGCAGAAGTGGTTACTTTTCTAAAATCTGTTAACCAAGTAGAACAACATAATTCTCTACCACAAGAACCCACGCCTCCTAAGCGCGCTGCTTCTTGTCTTGCGCCTACTTGTTTCATTTCTACACGAATAGAGAATGCACTGGCTAAATCTCTAATTAATTGTCTAAAATCTACTCTTGCGTCTGCTGTATAGTAAAACGTAGCTTTGTTTCCATCTCCTTGATATTCTACATCAGAGAGCTTCATTTGCAATCCTAAACGCCCTAAGATTTCTCTTCCTCTACGTTGTGTTTCTTCTTCTTTTGCTCTTGCTTGTTGCCAAATATCGATATCTTTTTGCGTGGCTTTTCTATAAATTTTCTTAACATCTTCACTATCAGCAGTAATTTTGCGCTTTTTCATTTGCACTTTTACCAACTCTCCTGCTAAAGAAACTGTACCAATATCGTGACCGGGATTTCCTTCGACAGCTACAATATCTCCCATAGTTATGGGCAAATTATCTATATTTTTATAAAAATGCTTTCTTCCGTTTTTAAAACGGACTTCAAAAATGTTAAATCTTTCTTGACCACTTGGTAATGTCATATTAGACAACCAATCGAAAACGGCTAATTTATTGCTGCCACTTCCGCAAGTTACTGTACCACAATTACCATTACTTTTACAACCTCTTGGTACTCCATTTTCTGTTGTACCACAACTTCCACATGCCATGTAAGTAAATATATTTTTTTTGGTTTTTAGTTTTTTTGGTTTTGGTTGATGGAATAAAACCATAAACCAATAACTTTTAACCACTAACCAATATCGTTCATAAATTGATTATCAAGTTGATAGATACTAACAACTTAACAAAGTCTAATTGGTAAATATACGCATTCTTAAAGAATGAAAAAATAGGTTTACAAAAGTTATCTCAACTTCTTTTTGTTTGATTACCTACCAAATATAGTTTAACGTTTTATCTAAATATGGTGCTATTTAGAATTTGTATAGATTGAATTAGAATTTGTTTCAAACAAAAAAGACCTCAAATTTGAGGTCTTACTTAAATAAGATATTTAGACTTATTTCATTATTCTATTTCATACCAAACTTGTACTTCGATAGCTTTTTTTCTTTTCACTAGAAAAACAACATACTTTCCTAAAAACTCTGATAGTTCCCAATCATCTATTTGATTCTTCTTATAATAAACATTTGCTTTTTTTAATAATTTTTTTAAAGACTGTACTTTTCTAGTTTTTAAATTAAAATACGTTTCTTTCTCTAAAAAGTAAGTAAACCCATTATTCCCACTTCCTCTAATCTTGTATATGAAATTAGATTCATTTATCTTTTTTTCTCTTTTCAATAAAAATTTATCATACTTGATAAATATAGTATCTTTAGTATTTTCTTGAGCTAAAGAATTATAAGTTAATATTACTGCTAAAAATAAAATACAAAACCTCATATTATTGTGGGCAATTTTTTGTTGTTTGATGATAATACTTTTGTAATGCATCTTTTAATTCATTATTTCATCTACCCATTTAACTTTATAAATATAAATTTTATCTTCTTTCTTTTCATATAAATAAATAACTTTAAATACATCTGAATTATTCAACATTTTTATCTTACCAGATTTATGACCTGCCTTTATTAATTCTTTTCTTTTTTTATTAGAAATACTAATCAAAGTTTTTACATCTAATAAACTTTCACATTTTAAGTCATTTTTATTAATTTTTTTTGGTGCTAAATTTGATATGAAATGCTCATTTCCAATATAAAAATTAAGAGAACCTTTATCATCTATATATTTTTTTGTTATTACTTTACTCTCTATAATATTATATGATAAATAAACCTCATTTACCTCTTGTACATTATACATTTTAATAGATATAATTATTGATATGAATGAGTAGAAAAATGTTTTCATTAGTTACAGTTTTTATTTCCAGTTGATTTAAAATCACTTACTAAATTTATTACTCTTGTTTTTTCAGAACTTGGAAGATTATTCCAAGCAGTTGTTTTCGCTAATCCTACCCAAGCCAAATCTAAATAAAATTGATTTGAATGTTGATTATTATCAAACTCCTTTAAAATATCAGCAATTGTTTGTCGATAATGAGCAGCCATTTGTTGGTGTTGCCAATTTTTTAAATACCTTCTATAATAATCATATATTCCTGGAAAGTCATTTATTGAAATAAGGTTATTAACAGATCTTACTTTTCGATACAATTCCGCATGTATAGTTTCATGCGCTATAGTTCTTGCCAACCCCAAGATAGTTCTTTTATTCATAGTATTACCATTTAACCTAATAGCTATTAAATGTTGCCCAGAATTATTAGTAACCGCATTGATTGAATCTGGTAAGCTATTGTCTATAGAATACCTTAAGTGAGCTACTGGGAAGTCTCCATCAAATTTTTTAATCATATCTTTAAACTTTGTGCTTGAACTCTTTAATTTTTGAAAAACACAATCAGCTTTATCTGTTAACTCATTAATTATTTGCTCCTCCCAATCAACCTCAAAACCATCTAAAGCTTGTAAAGCTAATTCAATAAAACTATTGTTTTCTGCAGAGCAACCACCATTATCGTCGATAAACTTTTTTATTTTTAAGGCTAATGGGTTGTGACCTCTACTATCGGTTTGTGAAGATAGATAACCGCCTAAAATGGGGTTCAGTCCACCATAATTACTAACACAATCATAAATTTCTGATAAGGCTATTTCTGCTTCGGTTAAACTAATACCAACGTTATCTGTTGGATTAGCACCAGCAGAATTACCATTTGAAGTACCTTGTGTACCTCCACCTCCACCACCTGTATTACCATTTTCATTTGGGTTGGTATTTGATGTTTCACTTTCTCCTGGAGAGCCTGAGCCTCCTCC
>JAUICK010000046.1 GCA_030427865.1 Bacteroidia bacterium
CTAAATGAGAAGAAATAATGATGTATTCTTCTGGCTTTTCAGATCCTTTAATAATAGCTGCTACATTTTCTGATGGTTTAAGTTCAGTAATGCTAGTATAGCTCATTTCTAATTGAGTTTTAACTAAAGCAGGTTTTTCTGATTTGTCTATGTTGTTAACCATAGATTTTCCCATTTCTTCACTAGCTAAGAAAAAGTAAATTTCTGCAGGTTCGTCTTTTTTTGTTGGTAGAGACAATCTGCTACTACCACCTCTTTCTTCACGACCTCTATAAAAATCTGAATATCTTTTAAATAAGGCATCATCTATAAAAAAAACTGCTTTGGCACCATTGTCTTTTGCAGCATCTCTTTTAGAAGATAATGCTTGACGACCATTAGACCATTTAGAAACAGTTTTAGCACCAGTAATCACATTGTTACCAGCTTTGTCTTTAGGTTCGCCCATTTTTACAACAACAACTTTTCCTTTTACATCTAAATCTTTGTAATCAGAATACTTTTCGTCATCTATACCATAACCAGCATAAACAACCTCTGAAGCAGATAATATACCTGTTTCTGCAGCTGTTAAAGAAATGAAATGATCAAAATAAGTATAAGCTTTACCATCGATTTTCATATCAATCTTTGGTGTTTTTACAATATTTAAAGGCACATTTTGAAAGTAGTTGCCTTCTATAACAGGAGGGATACCTAATTTTTCATATTCCTTTTTAAGATATTCTACAGCTTTCTTTTGTCCTGGGTCGCCAGTATTTCTTCCTTCGAATTCATCAGAAGCATAGATGTAAAGATGTTCTTTTAACTCTTCTTCTGTTATCGTTTTTGCATAATTTACAATATCTTCTTTAGTGGCTTCTTTTTTACAAGAATAAGCAACAAACAAGATACTTAATAATAAAAGTGTTTTTTTCATTGGTGTATGTTTGATTTGAATAAGCAACGAATTTACGAAAATGAAAGTAAAAGTTTTTGTTAATTCTTAAAATCAAAAAAATTAATCAGGTAAAGTTCTACCAGAAATTTCAACTTTAGCATTAGATAATGTTGAGTTAGGTGTATTGTTTGGTAATGTTACATTTTCTGATTGCTGTACACCACCTTCTGGAGTCCAATTTGCTGTAATACTTAGAGATCCTTGATAGGGTATGTCTCCAAATGCAGCAGCCTCTAAACCTAGGCCAGCTCTTACATTTAAATTAATTGTCCAAGGTGAACTAACATTATTCAATTCAACAAGGTCTCCTTGACTATTTCTGTATGAAACTTTGTTAATAGTAGCGCCATTAGATGCTACAACACTATATGTAATATTATACATTAGTCTATCTTGATCATCACTACTAGAGCAAGATAAAAACAATACTGTGATTGCTAGGAATAAAATTTTTTTCATTTAAATTGAATTATAATTTTAACTAAAATAATAAATATAATTCAGATAAGTTTTTATTTTTTTGTAGAAGCTTCTTAATAAAAATGAGCTTTTAGAGTTTTTTATTTTAAACCTTTTAAGGTTTCCAATTTAAATCTATTGGTTCCATTTTTCCAATATAGCCAAAATTAAAAGTTATCCCTTTATTATTTTCACCAATTTTTAAGCAAAATAACATGAGAAAAATTTCAGACAAATATTCTAAACTTTTAGTAATGATTGTTGTTTTTCCTAAAAAAATAGCTTCATCTATTGCAGCAATTTGAGTGTTATTATAAAAAAGCGATTTTTTGTTTCCTTTATGGAGTTTTAATTCAAATATATTTTCATCAATTTTTAATACATAAATCGAATGCTTTTTATTTTTACCATAAATTTCTAACGATTTCCCCCACTTATCTGTTATAAAATAATTTACTTTAAGTTTCCAAATATTAATTTTCTTTTTGATTAAAAACAACTCATTACCTTTATAATCAAATATTTTTCCTTTATAATTACCAAATAACATTGACCATTTTCCATACATGATCATTCTAGAATCTCCTTTTTTAGTTAGTGTTAAATTATTGATATAATATTCCAAAATGAGATTTATAAATTTACTTTAATTGTTATTTTGTAGTTAATTACTTAATTAAATGTATTAAAAAAACTTTATACTTTCTCTTTTAAAACAGCTATTTCATCACGTAGTTTTGCAGCTTCAATAAAATCTAATGCTTTTGCTGCCACTTCCATTTGTTTGCGTTTTTGCCTTATGCGTTTTTCAATTTCTTCTTTTGGTAAGTATTCTAAATCTTGCTCAGCTGCCACTTGCTTTGCATTATCATAATGAAAACTAGAAACAGCAGATTTAGACAAGGTATTGTCTATCTTTTTATTAATTTGAGTAGGAGTGATGTTGTTAGTTGTGTTGTAAGCTATTTGCTTTTCTCTTCTTCTATTGGTTTCATCTATAGTTTTTTGCATGCTATCTGTTACTTTATCAGCATACATAATTGCTAATCCATTTACATTTCTGGCTGCTCTACCCACAGTTTGTGTTAAAGATTTATTGTTACGTAAAAAACCTTCTTTATCAGCGTCTAAAATAGCAACTAAAGACACTTCAGGTAAATCTAATCCTTCTCTTAATAAGTTAACTCCTATTAAAACATCAAATAGACCTTTACGTAAATCTTGCATAATTTCTACACGTTCTAAAGTATCAACATCAGAATGTATATATCTACAACGTATATCTACTCTAGTAAGATATTTAGTTAATTCTTCTGCCATTCTTTTAGTTAGTGTGGTTACTAAAGTTCGTTCATCTTTTTCGACTCTAACTTGTATTTCCTCAATTAAATCGTCTATTTGATTTAAACTTGGACGTACTTCTATTGGAGGATCTAATAAACCTGTAGGCCTAATAATTTGTTCAACAAACACTCCTTCAGATTGCTGTAGCTCATAATCTGCAGGAGTTGCAGAAACATATATCACTTGATTTTGTATGGCTTCAAACTCATCAAATTTTAAGGGTCTATTATCCATAGCTGCAGGTAATCTAAAACCATATTCTACTAAGTTTTC
>JAUICK010000010.1 GCA_030427865.1 Bacteroidia bacterium
CAACAAAACTAAAACACTTAATTTCTATTGGTGAAGCAAAAACCGAATTAGGTGATGCTAAAATTGAAATTAGCATAGACAAAGATGCTAAAACCTTAACGATTAAAGACCAAGGTATTGGAATGACTGCAGATGAAGTTGAAAAATACATCAACCAAATTGCGTTTTCTGGTGCTGAAGAATTTTTAGACAAATACAAAGACGATAAAAACGAAACTGGAGTTATAGGTCACTTTGGTTTAGGTTTTTACTCTGCTTTTATGGTAGCAGATAAAGTAGAAATCATTACAAAATCGTATAAAGACGAACCTGCTGCTCATTGGACTTGTGATGGTTCTCCAGAATATACTTTAGTAGAGCATGACAAATCTGACAGAGGTACAGAAATTATTTTACACATCGCAGAAGATTCGACTGAATTTTTAGAAGAAGGTAAAATTAGAGGTTTATTAACCAAATACAATCGTTTTAACCAAGTGCCAATTAAATTTGGAACTAAGAAAATTAACGATCCAGAGCATGAGCCTGCAACTATTACAGATAAAGATGGTAAAGAAACTAAAGAACCTCACAGACAAATAGAGGTAGATGATATCATCAACAATACTAACCCTGCTTGGACAAAAAAACCAGCTGATTTAGAAAAAGAAGATTACGATAATTTCTACAGAGAATTGTATCCAATGCAATTTGAAGAGTCTTTATTTCACATTCACTTAAATGTAGATTATCCTTTTAATTTAACAGGAATTTTATTCTTCCCTAAGTTATCTCAAAACTTAGACATGCAAAAAGATAAAATTCAATTGTACCAAAATCAAGTTTTTGTAACGGATAATGTTGAAGGAATTGTACCTGACTTTTTACAGATGCTAAAAGGTGTAATTGATTCTCCAGACATTCCATTAAACGTCTCTCGTTCTTATTTACAAGCAGATGGTGCTGTTAAGAAAATATCAGGTTACATCACTAAAAAAGTAGCTGATAAATTAGCATCATTATTCAAAAAAGATCGTGAAGATTTTGAGAAAAAATGGAACGATATTAAAGTAATTATCGAATACGGAATGTTGTCTGAAGATAAATTCTTTGACAAAGCGAAAAAATTTGCATTATATCCTACTGTAAATGATGCATATTTCACTTTTGATGAATTGATTGAGAAAACAAAAGATGCTCAAACCGATAAAGATGGAAACCATGTAATTTTATACGCTGCCAATAAAGATGCACAACACAGTTACATACAAGCTGCAACTGCTAAAGGTTATGAAGTATTAATTTTAGATTCGCCTATTATTTCACATTTAATGCAGAAATTAGAAACTTCTGGAGAAGGTAAAATTAAATTCTCAAGAGTAGATGCAGATCATATAGACAATTTAATTAAAAAAGACGATAACGTAATTTCTAAATTATCTGATGAAGAAAAAGAAAAATTAAAGCCCGTTTTAGAAAATGCTATTAACGATTCTGCTTACACAGTGCAATTAGAAGCTATGGATTCTAATGCTTCTCCATTTATAATTACTGTACCAGAATTTATGCGTAGAATGAAAGAAATGCAAGCTACAGGTGGTGGTGGAATGTTTGGTATGGGAAACATGCCAGATATGTACAATTTAGTAGTAAACACAAACCACGAATTGGTATCTGAGATTTTAAACACAAAGACAGAAAAGAAGCAAAAACGTTTAATTTCTCAAGCATTTGATTTGGCAAAATTATCTCAAAACCTATTGCATGGTGAGGAATTAACAAACTTTATAAAACGTAGTTACGAATTGATAAAATAGACAACATATTTGCTATTTTTATTTTAAACCTCCTTGTAAACACAAGGAGGTTTTTTATTTGATTTTCTTAAAAAAGGTTAACTTTCTGTAACTTCTTATAAAGTGAATTAAAACTCCCCTTATCATAACAGCTACAGAATTAAATTGTTTTTAGACAAAGCAAATCTATATTATTTAACACAAAGATTTTTTTGTTTTCACTAAATAAAAAGTAACTTTATCACCTAAACAGATACAAGTCACTCATTTAAGTTTTTTAACTGTACTAAGAACTCTTAAGTTTGAATGAATTTAAAACTATAAAATTATGAAAACAACTAAAACAATTTCGGTTAACAAATCTACATTTGCATTCTTAGGTTTAATCTTATCAATCTTATTTTTTTCAAATTCTTTTCAAGCTCAAGAAATGGAGGTAAAAGGAGTTGTAAAAGGTAAATCTGAATCTATTACTGAGATATTATCAGGCGCAACAGTTTACCTTAAAGGAACTAACGATGCAACAAGTACCAACAGAAAAGGAGAATTTACCTTCCCTAAAAAATTAAAAAAAGGAGATGTTTTGGTTTTTTCTTATCTAGGCTACAAAAGAAAACAGGTAAAAATTACTGAAAAAACCTCATTTTTAAGCGTTGTGTTATTAGAAGACGACAACGAAATGTTAGGTGCTTTAAATAGCAATAAGCGCTTCAAATCTAAACGCTTAAAACAGTAAGTGTTTAATGAAAAAAATAATATTTTTTCTCTTCGTTTTTTTTATTTCTAACTGTTTTTCTCAACAATCAGATTTTGCTCATATCGATTTTACAGCAGCCGACAAAAGAGCCAAATCTTATAAAAGTAGAAATTTATTAAAACTCAATCAATTTACCTATAAACTTACCAAAGGTTTTAAAACTGATATAGAAAAATTTAGGGTAATCTATCTTTGGATAACAAGCAATGTCTCTAACGATTATAGATTATATGCTTTAAATAAAAGAAAAAGAGATCGGTTCGAAAAAGATTCTATCAAATTATTAGAATGGAATTCTAAATTCAAAAAAAAACTATTTAAAAAACTACTTCGTAAAAAAAGAACAGTTTGCACTGGGTATGCCTATTTATTAAAAGAAATGTGTAGTGTTGTTGGTATTGATGCCAAAATTGTAAACGGATTTGGAAGAGCAAATGGAATGGAGATTGATGATTTAGAATATCCTAACCATTCTTGGAATATTGTAAAACTTAACAACAAATGGTATTTATGCGACCCAACTTGGGCTTCTGGAACTTCTTATCCTGAAGAAGGTAAATTTATTTTTGATTATAATAATGGTTTTTTCTTAACAGAACCAAATCTTTTTATATTCAATCACTACCCCTTATATCATGAGTATTCTTTGTTAAAAAGCGTTCCGTCTATAAAAGAATTTGCTGAAAAACCGTTGTTGTATGGTAATGCTTTTAATTTAATTAGCGAACACATTTCTCCAGCTAAAATGCATCATGTAATTCAAAAAGATTCAACATTTACATTTCAATACAAACTCAAAGAAAAAATTGATTTAAATAAAGTTAAGCTAATTTTTGTAAACGCTGCTAACGAAAACAATATAAAACCAAAAGTTATAATACACAATAACATCTTAACAGTAAACCACACCTTTAAAAAAAGAGGATATTATGATGTTCATCTATACTTTGATAAAGATATCATTGCAACTTATGTTTTTAAAATCATTAAATAATGGCTAACATTACAAGAGCCACCATTTTAGATGCAAAACTTTTATCGAAATTAAGTACTGAAACCTTCTTGCTAACTCATGGTCATTCTGCACCTAAACAAGATATAAAGGCCTATATAGATGCAAGTTTTAATAAAAAAGTTTTTGAAAAAGAATTGCTTGAAAACAATATTTTTTACCATTTTATATATCATCAACATAAAATTGCTGGGTATTCGAAAATTGTATTGAATGAATTTTACAATAATAGTAAACCAAATAATATAACATATATGAGTAGATTGTATTTGCTCAAAGAATTTTATGGAATTGGTTTAGGAAAGAAATTAATGAACTTTAACATCTCTTTTTCTAAGAAAAAGAAACAAAAAGCAATTTGGCTAAAAGTTTGGGTAGAAAACCAAAATGCTATAACTTTTTACAAAAAAACTGGGTTTAAAATTATAGGAAAAAGAGATTTTATAATTTCTAAAAATCATTCTAATCCCAATCATGTAATGTACTTAGAGTTATAGTTTACAAAAAATAACTTCATTTAATTTTATGTCCAAAAAAGGGAAAGCAAAAAATACCGTTAGTAAAGCAAAGCATACTAAATTGATAAATCAAAAAAATAATAAAGTAAAGCTCGAAAAACAACGCAATAAAGAGCGATTAAAAGCCATTATAAAAAAAGCTAACGAATTAAAACGAAAAGATAATTTATTATGAATATTAAATATCTTTTTGGAACACTAGTTTCAATACCGCTTTTACCTCTGTTATACATACAAGGAAAAAAAATTAGAAAAAAAACTCCAAAGCTTCCAGAGGCATCTAAACCAAATGGATACTTTAAAAAAAATACTGAAAAGACTTTAAAAATTATTGCCATTGGAGAAAGTACTATTGCTGGAGTTGGAGTTGATTTTCATAAAAACGGATTTATTGGCGCATTAGCAAAAGAAATTTCTGATACGAAAAACATATCAGTTCTTTGGAAAGTGTATGCAAAGAGTGGCTATACAGCTAAATTGGTTAGAAAAAGGTTAGTTCCAAAAATTCAAGAAACTAATGCAGATGCTATTGTAATTGGTTTAGGTGGTAATGACGCTTTTAAGTTAAACTCTCCTAACCTTTGGATTTTTCATATAAATCTATTGATTAAAGATTTAAAAAGAAAGTTTCCAAAAACCCCAATTTATTTTACAAATATGCCTCCTATAAAAGAATTTCCTGCATTTACAAGAACTATAAAATTTGTGATTGGAAATTTAGTAGAAATTTTAGGAAAAAGATTAAATAAAAAAGTTAGCAAAAAAAATAACGTGTATTACAATGAAGAAACTGTTACTTTAAAAACTTGGAAAGAAAAATTTAATATCGATGGAGATATTGCTACTTTTTTTAGCGATGGTATTCATCCATCAAAATTATCATATCAAATTTGGGGGAAAGATATGGCGCAATTTATTATAAATACAAGAAGTTTTAAAAAATGGATGCAAAAGAATTAATCAATTATTTTAATTTAGAAGAACACCCTGAAGGTGGTTATTTTAAAGAAGTGTATAGAAGCAAAGAAAAAATAGCCAATAAAAATTTAGACAATCAATTTATTGGAGACAGAAGTTATTCTACAAGTATTTATTTCTTATTGACTTCTGATACATTTTCTGCTTTTCATAAAATTAATCAAGATGAAATTTGGCATTTCTATACAGGAACAGCCTTAAAATTACATATGATTTCTACTAATGGAGAGTATTCTTTTGTAATAATTGGAAGTAATTTTTTAAAAGGTGAAGTTCCGCAGTTTACGGTTCCTGCTCAGTACTATTTTGCAGCAGAAGTGTTAGAAAAAGATTCTTATTCTTTTGTAGGTTGTACTGTTTCTCCTGGTTTTGATTTTAGAGATTTTGTATTGCCTTCTTGTAGTGAGCTATCAAGAAAATTTTCTATGCATAAAGAAATAATAAACAGATTAACACATCATTAAAATAAAAATCCCAAGTAAAAACTTGGGATTTTCAAAATCAACCTTACTTATAATTTAGGTATCAATAGCACCTAAAACTCTTTTCATAAAAGCATTTAATGCTTCTTTTTTGGGTGTACCTTCTTTAATCATTTTATCGACTTCAACTGCACCATATAAGTTAGAAATTAACTCTCCAATAACATCTAATTCTTCATCTTTTAAAGATGGAACTTCAGTTAGAGCTTCAAGAGTTTCAATAGTTTCTAACACATAGTCTTGATCGTTTTCTTCGATAAAATTGGTTAAGTGTTTTATTACTGGTAATTTCATAATTAAATTATTTTAAAATGAGATTCTGAAACCTGTTCAGAATGACAGATGTTATACAACCTCTGCCACCAAGTCTTTTAACACATCAAACTTGTTGGTTTGTGTCTGATTTACAAATTTTCCGTCTACAAAAGTGGCAAACGTAGGTAAATTACTAACGTCTGCTAATTTTCTACTTTCTGGAAACTTTTCAGCATCCGCAATTACAAAAACCATATCTTCATTTTCGGTCGATAATTTCTTGAATTTTGGTTTCATAATTCTACAGTTTCCACACCAAGTTGCAGCGTATTGTACCACTACTTTTTTATTTTCAGAAACAATATTTGCCAAATTATCTTGACTTAATTCTTGTACCATATTAATTTTGATTTTTTAATTATGAATTACGAATTAAAGACCCGTAATTCATAATTTGTAATTTAATTTTAGTGAGAAGCTAAATATTCTGCAGTTCCTTTTGCATTAGGAGACATTGCATCTTTTCCTTCTTCCCAGTTTGCTGGACAAACTTCGCCATGAGATTGAACGTGAGCATAAGCATCAATTAAACGTAAAAACTCGTTTACATTTCTACCTACTGGCATATGATTTATTCCTTCATGGAAAACAGTACCTTCTTCATCAATTAAATAAGTAGCTCTATAAGTAACATTATCTCCTTCTACTTGTACAGTTCCTGTAGCTTCATCATAAGTTTCATTAGTGATGTCTAAAATCCCTAAAATTGATGATAAGTTTCTATTTGAATCTGCTAAAATAGGGTACGTTACACCTTCAATTCCTCCATTATCTTTAGAAGTGCTTAACCAAGCAAAATGTACTTCTGGTGTATCGCAAGAAGCACCAATAACAATTGTGTTTCTTTTTTCAAATTCTCCAAGAGCTGCTTGAAAAGCGTGTAATTCTGTAGGGCAAACAAATGTAAAATCTTTTGGATACCAGAATAACAAAACTTTCTTTTTGTTATTTACTGCTTCTTCTAATACATTTACTTTAAACGTATCTCCCATTTCGTTCATTGCATCTACATTTAAATCTGGGAATTTTTTTCCAACTGCTGTTGCCATTTTATTTTATTTTTTATTGATTAATATTTATTTTTTGTTGCACAAAGATAAAAATGATACGGGAGGAAATAAAAAAAGTTAATGGGAACTTTTTATATTCTCATCAACTTTATTTATACTAAAATATATTTTAAATAGTTTTTTACTATTTTGAAGCGAAAAGTTTAATATCATTAGCCGAAACTTCTTTTTCTCCAAGAATAATTAAACGTTCTACAACATTTCTTAATTCACGAATATTCCCTGTCCAGTCATATTCTTGCAATAATTTGATTGCTTCAGAAGAAAATACTTTTTTAGGTGTTCCTTGTTCTTCAGATATTTTTTCTGTGAAGAAATTAACTAATAACGGGATATCTTCTCTTCTATCATTCAATGCAGGAACTTTTATTAAAATTACTGCTAACCTATGGTATAAATCTTCTCTAAAACGTCCTTCAGCAATTTCTTTTTTTAGATTTTTATTGGTTGCAGCAACCACTCTAACATTAACTTTAATGTCTTTATCAGAACCCACTCTTGATATTCTATTTTCTTGTAAAGCACGCAAAACTTTAGCTTGTGCAGACAAACTCATATCTCCAATTTCATCTAAGAAAATTGTTCCTCCATTTGCGGCTTCAAATTTACCTGCTCTATCTTTATTTGCACCTGTAAAAGATCCTTTTACATGACCAAACAATTCACTTTCTATTAATTCTGATGGAATTGCTGCACAATTCACTTCAATCATTGGCGCTTTTACTCTGTCTGATTTTTCGTGCAACCAATGTGCAACTAATTCTTTTCCTGTTCCATTTGGTCCAGTAATTAAAACTCTTGCATCTGTTGCTGCTACTTTTTCTATGATTTCTTTAATGTGAGTAATGGCATCACTCTTACCAATCATTTGGTAGCTTTTGCTAACTTTTTTCTTTAATCGTTTATTTTCTACCACCAAAACTTTTTTCTCTAAAGCATTTCTTACCGTATTTAGCAAACGATTTAAATCTGGTGGTTTAGAAATATAATCGAAAGCCCCCAAACGCATTGTATTTACAGCTGTATCTAAATCTCCGTGACCAGAAATCATTACAATGGGGACTTCTGGTTTTATTTTTTTGGCTTTTTCTAATACCTCAACACCATCCATTTTTGGCATTTTAATATCGCATAAAACCAAGTCGTAGTCATTATTTTTTATCATTTCTATACCTAATAAACCATCTTCAGCTTCTTCAACTTTATAGGCGTCATTTTCTTCTGAAATAATTTTTGTTAAAACTCTTCTAATTGCTGCTTCGTCTTCTATTATTAATATTTTACTCATTATTTTAGTTTGAAATTTTCAAAGTTTCAAAGTTTCAAAGTTGAAAAAAAATCAACTTTTTACTTCACTTTTAAACTTGATATATTTTTTTTGTCTTTTTTCTTGATTCTATCTTCTATTTTCCACTTTTAAAAATATGAACATCTCTCTGTGGAAATGGAATTGTAACATTATTTTCTCTAAACTTTTTATCAATTTCATAGCGCAAATCACTCTTTATTTGCAGGTGTGTATAACTATTATTGATATTAAACAGTAACTTAAACTGCAACGCACTATCACCAAAATCTGTGAATAAGACTTTGGGTTCTGGTAATTTTAAAACTTTAGGATGCGCTTTGGCGACATCAACCAGAATTTTTCGTACCAATTCAACATCCGAACCATAGGCTACTCCTACTTCAACTCCTTCTGTCGTTTGCACTCCATTTTGCGTCCAATTGAATAAACTTTGCGTTAAAAACTTATGATTAGGAATGATTAAAACTTTATCATCAATCGTTACTGCTCTGGTTGTTCTTAATCTAATTTCAATAATCTTGCCAACTTTTCCATCAACCTCTACAATATCATTTACAGTAAGTGTTTTATCCAACAGAATAAAAATTCCGGAAATAATATCTTGAAATAAAGTTTGCAACCCTAAACCAATACCTACCAATAAAGCAGCAGAACCTGCTAATAAAACGCCAACTTCAATTCCTGATGATTCTAAAGCAATAATTAAGACAATTACATATACAAAATACTGAAGAAATGTAAAAATGGCTTTAAATTTCCCTTTGTCCTCATCATCTAACTTTCTATTCACCAATTTTCGAATCAATTTTAAAAGTATGCTTGTAATGATAATTACAAATATGATAAAGATTACCGTTTTTACATCTATGTGTATTTTATCAGTAACTTCGAAAGAAAAGTTTAAAAACTCTTTAAATTTATTCATTTAAGTTATCCTTTATATTTTAGCCATTTGTATAAATCTTTATAGGTTGGTTTTTTACCGTACATTAAAATTCCTACTCTATAAATTTTGGCAGCTAACCAAACCATAAATACAAAGGTAACTAATAATAATGCCATAGAAATTGCCAATTCATACCAAGAAACTCCAAAAGGAACTCGCATTAACATTACTATTGGACTGGTAAATGGGATATGAGAAAATAACACTGCTATAGAACCGTGAGGATCGTTAATTACCGTTGCAAAACCAACATAAACTCCCAAAATTAGAGGTAACATAATTGGTAACATAAACTGTTGCGTATCCGTTTCATTATCTACAGCAGCACCAACTGCAGCAAATAAAGAACTATACAACATATAGCCTCCTAAAAAGTAAAATATAAATAAGACAAATATTTTTAAGATTGGTAACCTTAAAATCTCTTGTAGAATTAATTGACCTTTACCTCCACCTGTAGCTTGTTTTGCCATTTCTAATTGTTCGGCAGGAACTCTAGAAGATTGCATTTCTACAACATCAACTCCAAAAACAGACGAAGCAACTGTTATTAAGATAAAAAGAATAACTCCCCAAATAAAAAATTGCAGTAAACCTGCAGAGGCATTCCCAATAATTTTACCTAACATGAGTTGGAATGGTTTTACTGAGGACACAATTACCTCTATAATCCTACTTGTTTTTTCTTCAATAACACTTCGCATTACAGATGTTCCGTAAATCATTACAAACATCATTAAAAAGTAACCTGCAATGGCACCAACACCAATTTTTAATCCGTTGATTAATTTTGATGATTCTTCACCAGAAAAATTATACATCTTAATATCAGACTGAATTCTTGAAGCATTAATTTTATCAATGTCAATTCTGAAATTGTTTAATTTTTCATTTCTTAGTTTACGTTCTATTTTGTTCTCTATAGAATTCATCACAGACATTCCTGGAGAATCTTTAGAATAAAACTCAATAGATTTTGCCAACAACTCTAAACTATCTTTTTTAGGAATAATTAAGGCACCATAATAATTACCTGCTTCTACTTTTTTCTTGGTTTCTTCTATTCCTAATGCTGTGTAATCTGTATAATGAATGGTTTTAGTGTCTTTAAAATCATCCTTAGAAAACAAACCAGAATTGTCTACATATACTATTTTTTTAACTTTCTCATCGTTTTTCTGCATCAGAAAATAAACTAAGAAACCCATTCCTACCATAATTAACGGACTTAAAAAAGTCATCACTATAAACGATTTATTACGAACCTTTGTAATAAACTCTCTCTGTATAATTAGTTTTAACTTGCTCATTTCTTAATTGTTTTTATTTACAGCTTGAATAAAAATATCGTTAGCACTCGGTATCAGTTCTACAAAATGTTGCACTTCTCCTCTACTCGTTAAAAAGGATAACAAATCGTTAGCCGAATCTGTTTTATTTAACTTCACATTTAAAGTCAACTCATTTCCTAACAATTTAAAATCCGCAGGAAAAACTTCAAAATTACTTTGTAAAGCACTTTCTACTTCTTTTGGATTGCTTGTATTTAATCCAACCTGAAAAGTATGCGTTCTAAACTCACGTTTGATATCATCTAACTTTCCGTCTAAAATTTTGTTCGATTTATCAATTAAAGCAATTTCATCACACATTTCTTCTACAGATTCCATTCTGTGTGTTGAAAAAATGATAGTTGCTCCTTCATCTCTTAATTGTAAAATTTCTTTGGCAATTAATTGTGCGTTTATGGGGTCGAATCCAGAAAAAGGTTCGTCAAAAATTAACAATTTGGGATTATGCATTACTGTAACAATAAACTGAACTTTTTGCGCCATTCCTTTAGAAAGCTCTTCAATTTTCTTTCCCCACCAAGCAGAAATATCAAACTTTTCGAACCAATATTTTAGGCGTTTTTTTGCTTCTGATTTAGACAATCCTTTTAGTTGTGCCAAATACAAAGCTTGCTCACCTACTTTCATAGATTTATACAAACCACGTTCTTCTGGTAAATAACCAATTTGTGCAGTATGGTGTGGTGCCAATGCTTCTCCATCTAAAATAATAGAACCCGAATCTGGCATTGTAATTTGGTTGATAATTCTAATTAAAGATGTTTTTCCTGCTCCATTTGGACCTAGCAATCCAAAAACACTTCCTTTAGGAATATGCAGTGAAACATCATTTAATGCTGTAAAATCTCCGTATTTTTTTACAACATTATTAATTTCTAATAAATTTTCCATTGATTGTTGTTGATTTTTTATGAAAGCTATCAGTAGATACAAACTTACATATTTTCTAAGTATTAGTATTCATAAGAATTAAAACGTTACAATAAATATTTTGTTAAAATTTACTATGCATGCATAACTTTTTTACAATTTATTATGCACGCATAATAAATTTTTATATATTTGACGCAATGGATAAAGACAAATCGATAGATCATCAATTAAGAGCCACATGGCAAGCAGTTGCAAAAATGTATAATGAACAAGCAATGCATCATAATAGCACTATGGCAACAGCTTTTGTTTTATTAAATATAGACAGTAAAAATGGAACTCCGTCTACAGCATTAGGACCTCTAATGGGAATGGAACCCACAAGTCTTTCAAGAATTTTAAAATCTATGGAAGATAAAGGAGCGATTTGTAGAGAAAAAAACCCTGATGATGGAAGAAGTGTCATTATTAAACTTACAGATTATGGTAAAGAAATGCGTAAAGTATCTAAAGGTCATGTAATCAAGTTTAATGAAACCATAAGAGAACATGTCTCTGAAAAAGATTTAGAAGGCTTTTTTAAAGTAACATCTACAATAAACAAACTCATTGCTGATAGAGAAATCTATGAAGATATCAGTAAGAAAGCAGTATAAAACAAATTAAACTAATGGCAAGAAGAATTAAAAAAGTAGCAATAGTTGGCTCTGGAATTATGGGAAGTGGAATTGCGTGTCATTTCGCAAATATTGGTGTTGAAGTGCTTCTTTTGGATATTGTTCCAAGAGAATTAAGCGACAAAGAAAAAGCCAAAGGATTAACGCTCGAAGACAAAGTTGTGCGCAATCGTTTGGTAAATGATGCCCTAACATCTTCCCTAAAATCCAAACCTTCTCCTATCTATAATCAGAAATTTGCAAACAGAATTACCACTGGTAATTTAGAAGATGATATTGCAAAAGTAGCTGATGTAGATTGGATTATGGAGGTTGTAGTTGAAAGGTTGGATATCAAAAAAATCGTTTTTGAAAAATTAGAGAAATACAGAACTCCTGGCACTCTAATTTCTTCGAATACTTCTGGAATTCCTATCAAATTTATGAACGAAGGAAGAAGCGAAGATTTTCAACAACATTTTGCGGTAACGCACTTTTTTAATCCACCAAGATATTTAAAGTTATTTGAAGTAGTTCCTGGACCCAATTGTAAACAAGAAGTTACCGATTTCTTAATGATGTATGGAGAAAAGTTTTTAGGCAAAACATCTGTTTTAGCAAAAGATACACCAGCATTTATAGGAAATAGAATTGGAATTTTCGGAATTCAATCTTTATTTCATCAAGTAAAAGAATTAGGATTAACCGTTGAAGAAGTTGATAAATTAACAGGACCTGTAATTGGTCGCCCAAAATCGGCAACTTTTAGAACTGTTGATGTAGTTGGATTAGATACCTTGGTACACGTTGCAAACGGAATTTATGAGAACTGTCCTAATGATGAAGCGCACGGATTATTCAAATTACCAGATTTCATCAATACTATGATGGAAAACAAATGGTTAGGGAGTAAAACAGGACAAGGTTTTTACAAAAAAGCAGTAGTTGATGGTAAGAAAGAAATTCTAACGTTAGATTTAGACACGATGGAATATCGTTCTAAAAAAAGAGCAAAATTTGCCACTTTAGAATTGACAAAAACCATTGACAAACCAATAGATAGATTTAAAGTTTTAGTTGGTGGTAAAGATAAAGCTGGAGAGTTTTATAGAAAAAACTTTGCGGCAATGTTTGCCTATGTGCAAAATAGAATTCCAGAAATTTCTGACGAATTGTATAAGATTGATGATGCCATGAAAGCTGGTTTTGGTTGGGAAAATGGACCTTTCGAAATTTGGGATGCTGTTGGTGTAGAAAAAGGAATCGAATTAATGAAAGCAGAAGGTAATGAACCTGCAACTTGGGTAACAGAAATGTTAGCTTCTGGTTCTAAAACTTTTTATTCAGTGAAAGAAGGAGCAACTTATTATTATGATATTCCTTCTAAATCACAAACCAAAAAACCAGGACAAGATGGATTTATCATCTTAGATAATATTAGAAAATCTAACGAAGTTTTCAAAAATTCTGGTGTTGTAATCGAAGATATTGGAGACGGAATTTTAAATATAGAATTCCAATCAAAAATGAATACAATCGGGGGCGATGTGTTAGCAGGCATTAATAAAGCTATAGATTTAGCTGAGAAAGATTACCAAGGACTTGTCGTTGGTAATCAGGCTGCTAATTTCTCTGTTGGAGCAAATATTGGTATGATTTTTATGATGGCTGTAGAGCAAGAATATGATGAATTAAATTATGCTATCAAATATTTCCAAGATACAATGATGCGTATGCGTTATTCATCAATTCCAACTATTTCTGCTCCTCATGGAATGGCTTTAGGTGGTGGTTGCGAAATTTCTTTACACGCAGACAAAGTAGTTGCTGCAGCAGAAACGTATATGGGATTGGTTGAGTTTGGAGTTGGTGTAATTCCTGGTGGTGGTGGTTCTAAAGAAATGGCTTTAAGAGCTTCAGATTCTTTTAATAAAGGAGATGTAGAGTTAAACATTTTACAAGAAAACTTCTTAACTATTGGAATGGCAAAAGTATCTACTTCTGCTTATGAAGCGTTCGATTTAGGCTTAATGCAAAAAGGTAAAGATGTTGTCGTTGTAAATAAAAACAGACAAATTGCTACAGCAAAAGCACACGCAAAATTAATGGCAGAAAGCGGTTATACTCAGCCTCCAAAACGTAAGGATGTTAAAGTATTAGGGAAACAAGCGTTAGGAATGTTCTTAGTAGGAACAGATTCTATGGAGCACTCAAAATACATATCAGAACACGATCAAAAAATAGCCAATAAGTTAGCTTATGTAATGGCTGGAGGAGATTTATCTGAACCAACTTTAGTTACAGAGCAATATTTATTGGATTTAGAAAGAGAAGCATTTTTATCTCTTTGTACAGAACGTAAAACGTTAGAAAGAATTCAACATATGTTAAAAACTGGAAAACCATTACGCAATTAAAAATTGCGAGTTATTAGTTGTTAGTTATGAGTGTTTAGTAACGCTAACTAACAACTAAAAACTAATCACTAAAAACTAAATAATATGAAAACAGCATATATAGTAAAAGCATACAGAACTGCAGTTGGTAAAGCTCCAAAAGGTGTTTTCCGCTTTAAACGTGCAGACGAGTTGGGTGCAGAAACCATTCAACATATGATGGCAGCATTACCGAATTTAGACGTAAAACGTATAGATGATGTAATTGTAGGAAATGCAATGCCAGAAGGTTCTCAAGGATTAAATATGGCGCGCTTTATTTCTTTAATAGGATTAAATTCTGTGGATGTTCCTGGGGTTACTGTCAATCGTTTTTGTTCTTCAGGGTTGGAAACTATTGCAATGGCAGCAGCTAAAATTCAAGCTGGAATGGCAGATTGTATTATTGCAGGTGGAGCAGAAAGTATGAGTTCTGTTCCGATGACAGGTTTTAAACCAGAATTAAATTACGATACCATAAAATCTGGTCACGCAGATTATTATTGGGGAATGGGAAATACAGCAGAAGCTGTAGCAAATCAGTTTAAAATTTCGAGAGAAGACCAAGATGAATTTGCATACAATTCTCATGTTAAAGCTTTAAGAGCACAGGCAGAAAATCGTTTTCAAGACCAAATTGCTCCCATCGAAGTTGAACAAACGTATTTAGATGCTAACGGAAAAAAGCAAACTAAAAAATATACAGTTACTAAAGATGAAGGACCAAGAGCAGGAACCTCAACAGCTGTTTTAAATAAATTAAGAGCTGTTTTTGCAGCTAATGGAAGTGTAACAGCAGGAAACTCATCGCAAATGAGTGATGGTGCAGCTTTTGTAATGGTAATGAGCGAGGAAATGGTGAAAGAACTAAACCTTGAACCAATAGCAAGATTAGTAAATTATGCTGCTGCTGGTGTAGAACCAAGAATTATGGGAATTGGCCCTGTGGCTGCAATTCCGAAAGCATTAAAACAAGCAGGTTTACAACAAAATGATATTGAATTAATTGAATTAAATGAAGCATTTGCATCACAATCTTTAGCAGTAATGCGTGAGTTAGATTTGAATCAAGAAATTGTTAATGTAAATGGAGGAGCTATTGCATTAGGGCATCCTTTAGGTTGTACAGGTGCAAAATTATCTGTGCAACTATTTGATGAAATGCGCAAAAGAGAAATGAAAGGTAAATACGGAATGGTAACAATGTGTGTTGGAACTGGACAAGGTGCTGCTGGTATATTTGAATTCCTTAAATAATAACAAAAAATTAAAACAAACAAAAAATGGCAGAATTATTAAGAGGTGGTCAATTTCTTGTAAAAGAAACAAATTGTGAAGATGTTTTTACTCCTGAAGATTTTACTGAGGAGCAACAAATGATGAAAGAAGCTGTAATGGAATTTAATGATAGAGAAATCATTCCACATAAAGCTCGTTTTGAAGCAAAAGATTATGCATTAACTGAAGAAGTAATGCGTAAAGCTGGAGAATTAGGCTTTTTAGGTGTAGCTGTTCCTGAAGCGTATGGTGGCTTAGGAATGGGATTTGTTTCTACTTTATTAACTTGTGACTACATTTCAAGTGGAACAGGTTCTTTTAGTACTGCTTTTGGGGCTCATACAGGAATTGGAACGATGCCAATTACTTTATATGGTACTGAAGAGCAAAAACAAAAATATGTACCAAAATTAGCTACTGGAGAATGGTTTGGTGCCTATTGTTTGACTGAACCTGGTGCCGGTTCTGATGCCAATTCAGGAAAAACTACTGCTGAAATTTCTGCAGATGGAAAATCATACAAAATTAACGGACAAAAAATGTGGATTTCTAACGCAGGTTTTTGTCGATTAATGATTGTTTTTGCGCGTATTGAAAACGATAAAAATATTACAGGGTTTATTGTAGAATATGATGAAAAAAATCCAAATGGAATTACATTAGGAGAAGAAGAACATAAATTAGGAATTAGAGCATCATCAACAAGACAAGTATTTTTTAACGACACAGTTGTTCCTGTAGAAAACATGTTAGCTGGACGTGGAGAAGGATTTAAAATTGCAATGAATGCTCTAAATGTTGGTCGTATAAAATTGGCTGGTGCTTGTTTAGACTCTCAACGTAGAATTATTTCTTATGCTGTAGATTATGCTAATGAGCGTAAACAATTTAAAACTCCTATTTCAGATTTTGGTGCTATTAAAGTAAAATTAGCAGAAATGGCAACCAACACCTATGTTGGTGAATCTGCAACTTACAGAGCTGCTAAAGATATTGAAGATAGAATTGCATTAAGAGTTGAAGCAGGAAACACTCATCAAGAAGCTGAATTAAAAGGTGTAGAAGAATATGCTATAGAATGCTCAATCTTAAAAGTTGCTGTTTCTGAAGATGTACAAAATTGTGCAGATGAAGGAATTCAAATTTTTGGTGGAATGGGATTCTCTGAAGAAACACCTATGGAATCTGCTTGGAGAGATGCAAGAATTGCTCGTATTTACGAAGGAACAAACGAAATTAACAGG
Organism: Bacteroidia bacterium; assembly: GCA_030427865.1. Taxonomy (GTDB): domain Bacteria; phylum Bacteroidota; class Bacteroidia; order Flavobacteriales; family Flavobacteriaceae; genus Polaribacter. The sequence continues at coordinate 17,001 of JAUICK010000010.1, forward strand.
ATGCTTTCTGTGGGAATGTTAATTAAAAAAGCAATGAAAGGTCACGTAGACTTATTAGGCCCTGCAACAGAAGTTGCCAATAGCTTAATGGGAATACCTTCTTTTGAAACTCTAGATTTTTCTGAATTATTTTCAGAAGAAAAAGTAATAATTTCTAAATTAAAAAAGACTTTTTTAATGGTTGCTGGTGCAGCATTGCAAAAATATGGCCCAGAAATTGAAAAGCATCAACAATTATTAATTGCGGCTTCAGATATTTTAATTGAAATTTATATGGCAGAATCTGCAATTTTAAGAACTGAGAAAAATGCAAAACGTTTTGGTGAAGATTCTCAATCTGCACAAATTGCAATGTCTAAATTATATTTATATCATGCAGTAGATATTATTGAAGAAAAAGGAAAAGAAAGCATTATTTCTTTTGCTGAAGGTGATGAACAACGTATGCTATTAATGGGCTTAAAGCGTTTTACTAAATATACAAACTACCCAGATATTGTAGATTTGCGAAACGAAATCGCAGAAAAAGTAAAAGCAGAAAATAAATACTGCTTCTAAAAATCTCTTGATGTCAAATTGAGTTTGTTGAAAGCTAACAATTTCTTCAGACTCAACTGACAATCAAAAAGTATAAAGATTTAATTTGAAACGTACATGTTTTAAGTTATAATTAGTTGTTTGTTTAAAAAGACCATCTTTTTTTGATGGTCTTTTTTAGTATTAAATTGTTGTTAATAGCATTTATTCAATTCAAATTAACTCAGTTTTATTGTAAATTAGTATTTTCTAAAACATTAAGATGAAACGAATGATGAATATTTACACACCAATTATTTGCAGCTTTTTATTGCTATTCTGTGCAAAACCTGCATCAGAAAAAGAAAATATTACAGCAAAAATAACGACTACAAAAACTGTTGAAAAACACCCAAAATTTAATGCTTACTGGTATGCAGGAAAAGCAGAGATAACTTCGTACAAATTGTCACAAGTTAGGTATGGAGAAATTCACGAAGGAACTGCAGTAAACATTTTTGTAACTGAAGATTTCTTGCCTAAAAAACAAGTAAAAGCAGATACTCAAAACAAGAAAAACATTCCTGTTTTAAAATTGAATAGCACTAAAAAATTTACCACTGGAATTTACCCATACTCTTTAATGACTAGTAGCTTCTCTCCTATTGATAATAACAAAAAAGCGATTAAAATATCTTTCTCTTCTCAAGAATGGTGTGGTAATACTTTTGTACAATTGAATAACAAAAGCAATTATGAAATTGATTTTCACTCGTATTTTGAGAGTAATGCTGATAGACAAAAAACCCTTAAAAAAGATGTTTTAGAAAATGACCTTTGGAATAAAATTAGAATACATCCTTATGGAATTCCAAAAGGAAAGTATAAAGTAATCCCCTCTTTTGAGTTTTTAGCATTAAATCATCAAAAAATTAAAGCCTATGATGCAGAAATCAATTTGATAGAAAAAGAAGGTTTTATTTATTTTTCTGTTTTCTATCCAGAACTGAAAAGAAAACTAACAATAAAATTAACCAAAGAATTTCCTTATTCTATAGAAAGTTGGAAAGAAATCATTAGATCTCGTGGAAAAACATTAGCTACAAAAGCTACAAAAATTAAAACCATTAAATCTGCTTATTGGAGTAAAAATGGGGTGAACAATATTGAAGAAAGAAAAGAGTTGGGTTTGGAATAAAATCTATAATTTTAGCTTAAAAACACATTTATAATGAAAATATATATATGCTATTTTCTAACCATTACTATACTTGCTTTTGGTTGTCAATCAAAAAAAACAATACAAATTGATGAAAATACATTATTAGAAAATATAAAAATTCTTTCTCACGATTCTTTAGAAGGTCGTGGTTTTTCTAAACCTGGAAATTATAAAGCTCAATTATTTATTGCAAATCAATTCAAAAAAATTGGGTTAGAAAAAGTAAATAGTAGCGCTTACATTCAGAAGTTTCCGTATACTTTTTCTGGAAAAAGGAGACAACGAATGTTTCCTGTTAAAAATGCAGCTGAAGATTTTTCTAATGTAAAAGACACCACTGTTATTGGCGGAAATGTAATTGGAAAAATATCAGGAAAAATAAATAAAACTATTGTAATTACAGGACATTTAGATCATTTAGGCATCAGAAATGGACAAATTTATAATGGTGCTGATGATGATGCTTCTGGAACTGCTGCGCTTTTTGCAATTGCCCATTATTTCTTAAAAAACAAACCAAAACATACGTTGGTTTTTGCTGCTGTAGATGCAGAAGAAATAGGTTCTTTAGGTGCTGATTATTTCTTGAAAAATTACTCCTCTAAAGAAAATATTGTCTTAAATATAAATATGGATATGATTGCTCATAACGATTCCTTACAATTGTACGCTTGTGGAACGCATCATTATCCACAGCTAAAAAAGCCATTAAAAAATATAGAATCTCCTATCAACTTATTATTTGGGCATGACAACCCAAAAGATAAAACCAAAGACGATTGGACGTTTTCTTCTGACCACAGAATTTTTCATAAAGAGAAAATTCCGTTTATATATTTTGGTGTAGAAGATCATAAAGATTATCACAAGCCTACGGATACTTTTGAGAACATTAATAAAGAGTTTTATATAGATGCTGTAAAATTAATTATAAAATCTATTGAGAATTTGGATAATCATTTAAAATAACAGGAAGAGATTACCTCTACAGTAATCTCTTTTTTATCTATGCTAAACAACTATTTTGCTCTAATAATTACATCTCCATTAAAATTTTTAAAGAGTATTTCTGCACCTCCACCATTAATAGAACCTGTAATCCATTTCTCTACTTTTACATTATAAGCGTTTCCTTTTTCATGATTGCCTTTAGTTATTTTTGCTGAAGATGGTTTTGTTTTTAAATCGAAATCTGTAAAAATTTCTCCTCTATCAGATTTTACCTTTATGTCTGCTTTTATTGTTTTTGGAAATGTGATATCTATATCTCCATTTAAGCTACTAAATGCCATGGCTACATTAGGAGTTACTTTTATAAAGTTAACCACGATATTTCTGTTTAAAGCATCTGCACTTACAGAACCACTAATATCTTTTAAAGTAATTTTTCCATTGGTGTTGCTAACATCCATTGTACCGTTTATATTTTCTACATAAATCTCTCCTCTATTTATTGTTGAAATTTTTAAAGAGAAATTTTTAGGAACTTGAATTTCAAAATCTGTTGTACCATGCACAGAACTTCTAACTCTAACAGTATTGTCATATTCTTCTGCAGAGAACTCTAAAGAATTATTCGAAATTCTTTTTAATCCATTGGTATTCGATTTACCTACTCTGTGTCTTCTGTGCTGCTTATCATCTTTTCTCTTTGTTCCTTTAACAATAACTTCTTTTCCTGAAGTTCCAATTATTTTTATAGACCCATTTATAATTCCCATTTTTAATAACCCTGGTTTTAAAGGATTGCTTAAAGGTATAGTTACTGTTTCTTGGGCTTTAAGGTTTATTGTTAATAAAAACAATATACTTGCTAACACGATATTTGTATTCTTTAAATTCATTTTTTTTTGATATTTTAATTTTATGAAATTACTTTTTTACTATTGCATCTCCATTTAACTGATTAAAATGCAAATGAACATTTCCATTTCCTATTTTAAAATGCTTCTTAGAATCTACTTTATATTTTGTTTTCTTGTTTTTATATTCTTTCGTTGCTTTTAATTCTGGAGCGGTTTTTATCACATCAAAATTGGTATAAAACTCCCCATTCATAGTTTTATAAGTTATGCTTGCATTCAAATCTTTTTGAAATTTGATATTGATATCTCCGTTTAACGAATTGTAAAAACTTTCTTCTGTTGGGTTTTTTGCATACGTAATAGTAATGTCTTTATTCAAAGCATTAACATCTGTTTTTCCTGAAACGTTTTTCATATTAATAGCTCCATTAATATTATGAACTACAAGTAATTTTCCATGAACATTTTCTACAGTAATGTTTCCATTATTTACCGCTTTTATATCTATACTTGCATTTTTTGGTACTTTAATTTTAAAATCTAACCTGTATTTATACATACGTTTACTTCTGTGTTTGTAATTTCTTCTATAATTAAAACTAAATTCTCTATGATCGAACTGTCCCGTTTTTAAGTCGAAATGAGAATAGGGAGAATCTAAATAGACATAGACAGCGTCGTTTTTTTTAACTGACTTAATCCCGATTTCTTCTTTACCCGTTTGTAAGTCTTTTTGAGTATCTGCAGATATGGTTTTTACAACTTCTACTTTTATGGTTTTACCATTATAACCTTTAACATCTATAGATCCGTAAACATTATCTACTACTAAAATATTATCTAAAGATTCTCTATTAAACAGATATTCTTTGGTTATGGTTTCTGTACTTTTTAATTTTTTATCTTTCTGATGTCTTTGACTCATTAGATTTGTGATACAGAAAAAAAGGGTAATAATTGTTATTGATTTTAAAAATTTCATAATTTGATGTTTTAATGTCTGTTAAAAAGCAGTTTAAAATGACTATTGTTTCTCTTTGTAAAAAGCGGCCTAGGATTTGCCAGTTACATCAAAATTTATATTTATTGGTTATTAGATAATACTCTTTATGCTTTCTTCCATTTTTTCTTTAGCTGATGCATTTACATCATCTTCTTTAATTAGTTTTTTAAAAGGTTTTACTGCTTTCTTTTCTTGTAAAATTACCATTAAATCTGCCAATTCCATTTGTACTAAAGGCGATGTTTGATTTGCAATAGATGTAACCAAACCTTCTCTAACTAAAGGAATATGTGTGTACTTTTTTAATGCCTCTATAGCAGATAAACGTACATTTACATTGTCATCATTATTTAAAGTAGAAAACAGTGCTTTTAATATGGTTTCGGTAACATCATTTAATTTATTTACTTCGTTTACAGCTTGCAATCTTTTATTTGCAGAAGGTTGATCTAACAATGTTAGTACCAATTGAGAGCGTACATTTTCAGTTTCAGCTTTAGCTACTTTTAAAGTTTCTTTTGATGTATTTGAATTTATATTCAATTGATTTCCAATAAAAAAACCAACTGCTAAAATTGCAAACGTATAAGCAAATTGTTTTATCAATTTTGTTGAAAAGAAACTTTGTAATTTTTGTGTAAATGAAATTTGATTCCTCTTTTCTTCTTCAGCTTTTAACATTGCGTAAAAGTTCATGTCCATATTGGTAGAGGGCTCTATAGTTTCTTTGCTTACATTCCAAAATGCTTTAGTAGTATTAAACTCTTTTTGCAAATTAGAGTTTTCTTTCAATAACTGTTTAAATTCTTGTTGTTTATCATCAGCTAAATTGCCAGATAGGTAATCGATTATTGCAATTTTAAATTCTTCTATTTTCATAATTATTGTTTTTCTAAGGTTAGAAAAATAGTTTTTAGTTCGTTAATGGCTCTGTGTACTTTTATTCTGGCATTTCCTTCAGAACACCCTATAATTTCGCCTACTTCTTTATATTTTAGTTCTTTAAATTTGCTTAAAAGCAATACTTCTTTTTTTTCTGATGAAAGCATACTCAGCGCTTTTTTTAATGTTGATGAATTTTCTAAAACTTCAATTTCTACATCAATAGTATCATTTTCAGATATTGTATAACTCACTTCATCTATAGCTTGATGTTGGTTTTTTTTCTGCTTTTTAAATTCGTCATACATTTCATTTCTAGCAATTTGAAAAACCCAGGTAATGAATTTACTTTCTTGATGAAACGTGTATTTGTACTTTAATACTCTTATAAATACATTTTGCACTAAATCTTCACTTAAACTTGCATCTTTATTCATTTTATAAAAGAAGCCAAACAATCTTTTTTTGTAGCGCTCATACAACAAGCCTAAATTATGGGTTTGACCTTCTTTTACTTTTAGCATCAATGCATTATCTGATAATGTATTCAACTTTAATGGGTTTGGTTGGTTTTCTGAACAGATATACTGCTCTATTTTTAAAACGTTACAAATTAGTTAATTTTATTTTTTAAAAAGTTTAAAAACAAAAAAGAGATTCCATTTCTGAAATCTCTTTTTATTTATAATAAAAGCAACTGCGTTGCTACTCTAATGCACCTAAATAACGTTCTGCATCTAAAGCTGCCATACATCCTGTACCTGCTGCTGTAACTGCTTGTCTGTATTCTTTATCTTGAATATCACCAGCTGCAAAAACTCCTGGTAAATTTGTTTTAGTAGATTTTCCTTTGGTAATCAAATACCCCGTTTCATCCATATCTAAAACACCTTTAAACAAATCTGAATTTGGCTTATGCCCAATTGCAATAAAAACTCCTGTAACTATAATTTCTGTTGTTTCTTTAGTTTGATTATTAATAGCTCTTACACCTTCAACTACATTTTCACCTAAAACTTCATCAATTTCTGTGTTGTATAACACTTCTATATTTTCAGTTCTGTTAACTCTGTGTTGCATTGCTTTAGAAGCTCTCATATAATCTTTACGAACCAACATGGTAACTTTACTACAAATATTTGCTAAATAGGTAGCTTCTTCAGCAGCAGTATCTCCTGCTCCAACAACTACTACATCTTGTCCTTTGTAGAAAAAACCATCACAAGTTGCACAGGCAGAAACTCCTCCACCAATCAAACGTTGTTCGCTTTCTATTCCTAAATATTTTGCAGTAGCACCTGTACAAATAATAATGGTTTCTGCTTCTATTTGTTTAGACTCATCAACAACCACTTTATGAATACCCCCAACTTCTTCACTTAAATCTACAGAAGTAACCAAACCAAAACGCACATCAGTTCCAAAACGTTCTGCTTGATGTTTTAAATCTTCCATCATCGCAGTTCCATCAGTTCCATCTTTATATCCAGGGAAATTATCAACTTCTGTAGTAGTGGTTAATTGACCTCCCATTTGCATTCCAGTATACATAATTGGTTTCATATCTGCTCTGGCTGCATAAATCGCTGCTGTGTAACCAGCTGGTCCAGAACCAATAATTAAGCATTTTATTTTTTCTATAGTATCTGACATAATTTTACGTTTCTGTAATTTTTTTGAATAGCAAAAATATTATTTTTTGACACTTATTTACGATAATGTTTATAAGTTTTAACAATCAAAAAATAAAGGAAAAGAATGATATTTTTGTAAGTTAAAATTTATCTTGATAGCAAGCGAATAATTCCTAAATTTTCAACACCAACATAGATATAACCATCTATACCTTGCTCAATAGAACGCACTCTACCAATATCTTTTAGCAGTTTTACTTCTTTAAAAATTGTATCTCCTTTTAAGATACACCTACTTACATATTGAAATTTTAGAGAACCAACCAACAAATTTCCTTTCCATTTATCATATTTATCACTGTTGATAAACGCCATACCACTTGGCGCTATAGAAGGTGTCCAATAATGAAGCGGATTTTCCATTCCTGGTATCGAAGTTTTATCAGTAAACTTTGTTCCACTATAATTTATACCATAGCTTGCTTTTGGCCAACCATAATTTTTTCCTTTTTGAATAATATTGATTTCATCTCCACCTCTTGGACCATGCTCGTGAGCCCAAATTTGATTGGAAAACGGATTGATTTCCATACCTTGTGGATTTCGATGTCCGTAACTATAAATTGCTTTTTTAGCATTTTTAATATTTACAAAAGGATTGTCTTTTGGGATAGAACCATCATCATTTAAACGATAAATTTTACCACAATCTTTGGTGATATCTTGAGGATTAACATCTCTATTTCCACGATCTCCTACACTAAAATAAACATGATTCTCTTTGTCAAAAGCTATTCTTGAACCAAAATGTTGTCCTCTTGTAGAGTTTGGACTGGCTTTATACAGTACTTCTTTAGCAACCAATTTATTCTCTTTTAATTTTGCTCTTAATAAGGTTGTATTACCTCCTTTACCCTTACCTTCTGATGAAGCATAGGTAAAATAAATCCACCCATTTTGTTTGTAATTAGGATGCAATTCTACGTCCATAAATCCACCTTGACCTCTTACATAAATTTTAGGTAAGTTTTGAACTTCTGTTTTTATTCCATTTTTAAAATGAATTAACTTTCCTTCTTTTTCAGTAATTAATATTGAATTATCAGGCAAAAAAGTAAAACCCCATGGATTGGTTAAGTCAGAGACAATTACTTCGAATTCTTTATCTTGAGAAAATGATAAAAAAGTAAAAAAAAGAGAAAGAATTGTGAGATATATTTTTTGTTTCATTTCATTAAAATTTAGTAATAAAATCAATACAATATATAAATATTATTCTATATTTGCAGTCCTTAAAACGATAACCTTTTTCGGGGTGTAGCGTAGCCCGGTTATCGCGCCGCGTTTGGGACGCGGAGGTCGCAGGTTCGAATCCTGCCACCCCGACTAAAATGAATACCATAGAAAACTAAAACCTTGTAAATCATATGATTTACAAGGTTTTATGGTTTTTGAACTATCATAAGAATTGAATTAATATGGTTTAGTTCGGTTAACAATTAGTAAATCTATGTAGCGTAGCTTACATATAGAGAAAGAGTAAAATTGAGTAAGTTTTCAATAAAAATTTTACCAAAAAGTACTATATGATTAAATCATGGTATTACAAAAATCCATATTAAAGCGATTGAAAGAAAAATAAGCATTGCTATAAATTCTTTAAGGGAGAAAATAAATATAGGGTATAAAAGAATGTACCATTTAATAAAAGATTAACAGAACTATTAATTTTAAATAATGATTTTTGATGCAAATTATTTGAACGATTGTTACTTTTTTCAACCAAAATCGTCTATTTTGTGTTAAATAGAATTATTTAAATGAAAATATTAATTGACTTTTTTTTAGTTGGTGGTATAATTATTACTGGATTAATCCTTTATTTATTATTTAAAACAAAAAGTAAAGATTTACCTAAAAAAATATTAATTGTATTTTTTTTGTTTCTTTTTTTTGTAGCGATAAACACTTATGCCAGTTTTCATGAATTAAAACTATTGTATTTAACAACAGTCTTATTCGACGATAATGTTATTGTTTTTGTTGGTCCTCTTTTGTATGTTTATGTAAAATCGTTACTAAATAATAAAAAAGGTTTTATAAAGAAGAACCTATTTCACTTTGTGCCAGTAATTTTAAACTTCTTAATTATTACTTTTCCTTATTTTTTGAGTAATTTTTATACCGAAAATTCTAAATATATAGATATTATAAATGAAAATGCTGATATAATAAGAATCTCTAATAATATATATTTAATTTTTTATCTTCTTTTATCTCTATCAATTTACAAAAGCTATAAAGAAGTAATGAAAACTAATTTTTCTAGCTTTTCTGAAAATGAATTCATGTGGGTAAAAAAAATGCTGATAGGTTCATTATTAGTTATTAGTTTTGATTTAATTCTCATAGTTTTTGAGATAATATATCCAAGTAGTACTTTTATTAATAGTATAGATCTCACTGTAATTGCTATGATAATTTTTATTATTTATTTAGGGTATTATGGAGTAAATCAATCTAAAGTATTACTTCCAGATTTTTTAATAAAAGAAGTAGAATCTAACACAAATAATGACCAGAAAATAAATTACTTATCAAGTTTAAGTAATGTAGAAATAGAACAATTAAAAACTAAATTAAAAACCCTTCTTATTGAAGAAAAACCATATTTAGATGAAAATCTAACGTTAAATAAACTTGCTAAATTACTTTCTACTTCTGATAAAAAGTTATCAGCACTTTTAAATCAAAATATGAATACTACATTTTATGACATCATAAATAAGTATCGTGTTGAATCTGTAAAAGAGAAAATAAAATCTGATAAGTATAATAAAATCACACTTCTTGGTATTGCTTATGAATCTGGGTTTAAGTCAAAAACTAGTTTCAATAGAATCTTCAAAAAAGAAACAGGTCTATCTCCTTCTGAATATAAAAAAAGCTTATAAGGCTACTACAAATTAGTGCCATTAGATACATTGGAGCGCAAATCCTTTATAATTAAGTAAAGTTTGCATACGATTAATTAATTATTGTATGGAAATTCACTTAAAGAAAAGACTTGTAGCAATATTACTTACATGCTTAAATTACAATTCAATTTGGGTAGCTATTTCTTTTCATTTTCTATGGAATTTCCTTGTAGATTTAATGCCTGATAAAGAAAATAAAATTGGTATTTATAGTATTAAAAATTTTGAAGAACATTCTAAAACAATCGATAATATTGAAGTCTTCTTTTTAGGTTTTACTTTGTTAATCCTTTTAATTTATACATATAAAAGAAAACTAAAATATACTAAATAAAAGTCCCACTGCTTCTAATGGAACGATTAGCACTCATATTTCCTATTTATTTGCTGTAAATATTAAATTTCAATAAAAATGAGTAAACAATTTTATATAATTTTTACATTATCAATCCTTTTAACATCTTGTAAAGTTCAGCAACCTACAAATACAATAAGTGAACTTGACCTTAAAATTAATTCTATTTTTAATGAATCAGAATTACCTGGTTTTTCTTTAGTATTAGTTAATGATAATAAAGTTTTGTATCAAAAATCTTTAGGGTATTCAAAAATATCTTCCAAAGAATTATATAAAAACAGTTCAGTTCAAAATATTGCTTCAGTATCTAAAACTTTTCTTGGAGTTGCATTAATGAAAGCTGTTGATCAAGGTAAATTAAGTTTAGATGATAATATAAATAAGTATTTACCATTTAAAATTGAACATCCTAAATATCCAAATATACCTATTAAAATACTTCATTTAGCCAATCATACTTCAGGTATAAATGATGGAGATATTTACAAAAAAAGTTATTTATTAAAAGATCCTAATAAAGAATACCCTCATTTACCTCAAGAGTTTCAAAAATACATCACTTTAATAAAAAACAATCAAAAAATTGATGAATCAGAATTCTTAAAAAATATTTTATCAGTTGAGGGAAAATGGTATTCTAAAGATAACTTCACAAAAAATGCTCCTGGAATAAAATACAATTACTCTAATATTGGTGCAAGTTTAGCAGCCTATATAATTGAGAATGCTGTAGGGATATCTTATGAAAACTTTACATCAAAATATATTTTTGAACCATTAAATATGCCTCAAACTGACTGGAGTTCTTCAGACTACAAATCTAACAACATGGTAACAAAATATTTAAAAAAAGGAATCCCTATACCAGATTACTATTTAATTACCAAAGCAGATGGAGGGTTAGTAACTAATACTAATGATTTTGGAAAATATTTAATAGAAATGATGAAAGGTAGTAAGAATAAAGGAACTTTATTATCAAAAACTGGTTATAAGACAATGTTTACTAGAAATGAATTTGGAAGTGAAGCAAGTGGTATATTTTGGGGAGTAAGCAGTAGTGGAAACCCCAACCTCTATGGTTCAGACCCTGGGGTAATTACAATGACATCTATAAGTAGAAAGAATGATATAGCTGTGTTTTTCATGACAAATTTAGATTTAGATGCTAATAAAAGTGCAATGAAATCTGTAATCAAAATTTTAAAAGCTGTAAAAGCTCATAATTGGAAACATAATTCATAAAAGAATGATAACGCTTTTTAAAGAAACACAACGTTTTACACAATGGTATTTATGGCTAATTCTAATAATTATTGGCTGTATGCCATTTTATACAATTTTTATAAGAATTAAAAATCAGATCTTTTTAAAAAACCCTATTAAAGAACTTTGGGTTTTGCTTTTCTCATTATTAATCTTTCTATTAATCTTTTTATTCTGTCAATTAAAATTAGTTACAGTAATTGATGAAAAAGAAATAAGAATAATATTTAAACCATTTACAACAAGGGTAATTAAATGGTCAGATGGGTATCAACTAAAATTATTGATTATGGTTTTGTTGGTGGTTGGGGTATAAGATATGGTAGCAAACACGGTGTAGTTTATAATACAAGTGGAAGAATAGGAATAGCTATCAAAACAAGAAAAGGTGAAAAACTTGTAATAGGTACAAAAAAACAGAATAAATTAAAACAAGTAGTTAATAAACTAAAAAAAGACAGTAAATAATGAAAAAAATCACACTTTTAATAATAATAACTTTAATCTTAAATTCATGTGGCTCGAGTAAACAAGTAATATTAACAAAAGATGAGCTAGATGTTAAATTAAAAAACACATTAAAATACAAGCGGTTAACAGGGTTTAGTGTTTCTGCATTTACTAAAGACTCTATTTTATATCAAAAAGCTTTTGGTTTCGAAGACATTACCACAAAAAAACCATATACAATTAATACTAAACAACATATAGCTTCTATTTCTAAGACTGCTATTGCTGTAGCTTTATTTAAGGCACAAGAATTGGGGCTTTTATCTATTGATGACCCAATAAACAAACACTTACCATTTAAAGTTATAAACCCTCATTTTAAAGATGAATCTATTACAATAAGGCAATTGGCAACGCATACTTCTAGTATTAAATATAGTGAAAAAATGACAGATTCTCTTGGGTTAATAAATCCAAATACTGAACTCAAAGATGTAGTAAAAGGATACCTTACTAAAGAAGGCAAATGGTATAATGATAACAACTTCCATAAAAATAAACCTGGAGAAATAGGGGATTATTCTAACGTAGGAGCATCATTAGTTGCCTATATAATTGAATATAAATCAGGTTTGTCTTTTTCAAAATTTACAGAAAAATATATTTTTAAACCCCTTGGTTTTAAAGATACAAGTTTTCAACAAAACACCTCAATTAGTTATTATAAATACCTATCTCAAGGTAATTTCGAAAAAGTTACTATGGAAGGAAATGCAACAGGACTTTACCCAGCAGGTGGCTTATCAACAAACTTGAAAGAGTTAACCAAGTTTTGTCAAATGGTAATGAATAATGGTAGCTTAAATAATATTAGTATTCTAAAAACTGAATCTACTCAAGAAATGTTAAAAGCTTTTAAATTAAGAAAAAGTTTAGATGATGAAATATATAAACAAGCCATTTTTTGGTCAACTATGAAAAGTCCTTTAGGAATACCCAGAGAAATGATTGGCCATAATGGAGGTGATTATGGTATATTTACAATGATGTTTTTTGATCAAAAATCAGGTATTGGATATATTCTCTTATCAAACACTGGAATGACAGAAGACAATGTGGTATCTATGCACAATATATATAAAAATTTATGGAAATATTCGCTAAAAAAATAAAATTATAACTATACTTTTTATTTTAACATCTCTTTAGTAGCAACTGTTCTAAAACCTATATGATCTGAGCTTGAATTGGGCTCCATTCCCATTTTTGCCGAAATTCTAAAACTTGCACAATACGATTCATGACACAAGAAAGATCCACCTTTCATAACATACTCTATTTGATAAGGATTGCTTGGTGAATAAGATTTATCTGCACCTTTTGGGTTTTTTAACACTTCATCTGGGTTTAAAGTTTGATAATAATTTACATTAAACAGGTCTGTTGTCATTTCCCAAACATTTCCAGCCATGTCATATAACCCAATATTATTTGGTGGATACGATTTTATTGGAGAAATATACTCAAAACCATCTTCAGAAATATTTTCTGTAGGAAAGACTCCTTGCCAAGTATTTGCATTATTATTCAAATCTTTAAACTTATTTCCCCAAGTGTAAATATTATCTTCAAATTTTCCTTGTGCTGCAGATTCCCATTCTGCTTCTGTAGGCAACCTTCTATTAGACCACTTACAATAAGCCTTAGCATCTTCTAAACCAACATGTACAACAGGAAAATTATCTTTCCCTTTAATAGAACTTCCTGGACCTTCTGGTTGTTTCCAATTTGCACCAACTTGCCATTTCCACCATTGACCATAATTTGCCATAGAAACCACACCTTTTGCATGTTTGTTAAAAATTAAACTTCCAGGTTGTAAAATAGAATCTGCAGGTTTTGGAGTTCCTATAGGTAAATCTTTCTTAATCACTTCCCAATCTATAGGTCTTTCTGCAACTGTAACATAGTTTGTAGCTTCTACAAATTTTCGAAACTGTTTATTAGTTACTTCGTGTGCATCTATATAAAATCCATCAACTTCTACTCTATGTGCAGGTTTTTCTCTTGGCATTGCATATTTATCAGAAGCTTTTGCCCCCATTAAAAAAGTTTTTTTAGCTACCCAAACCATTCCTTCTGGGGTTGCAACATTATCATTTTTTGTAGTTGATTTTACAACTTCTTTCTGACTTTCTTTTTTCCTTTTATCACAACTAATTATAAAAAGAAAAAGTGTTAAAAAAGCAAATAATTGCTTAAAATTAAGTTTCATAAAAACAATTTAAGATTTTAAAACAAATATAATTATTCTATTGTCTTTAAGATTTAAATGAAAGAAAACCATTTCTACTTTTAACAAAAAATTATTGTTTAACAAATAATTAAATAAATTAAACATTTGTATCTTTACTTAAAATTAATATAATTATGGCTCGCAAAAAAAACATCACCAAAGACAACATTATTTCTTGGTATATGGAATTTGTTTTAGAGAACAATCATCAACCAAAATCTGTTTTCAGTTTTGCAAAAAAAAATAACTTTGAAGAATCTGATTTTTATAAATTCTATGGGTCTTTTGAAGCAGTAGAGGAATCTATTTTTTCAGAATTCTTTCATCATACAATAACAGTTTTGCACAAAAGCGATGATTATCAAAACTATGATGCTAAAAATAAATTACTAAGTTTTTATTTTACTTTTTTCGAAATCTTAACAGCCAACAGAAGTTATGTTGTTTATGTTTTAGAAGGTGTAAAAAAAGACCTAAAAAAACTGAAATCATTAAAGTCTTTAAAAACAGAATACACAAAATTTGTTGAAGATTTAAACATTGAAAGAATTGAGTTGAAACAAGAAACTTTAGAAAAAATTCAGAACACTTCTATCAAAGAATCTTCTTGGATGCACTTAGTAATCACAATAAAATTTTGGTTAGATGATGTTTCTCCATCCTTTGAAAAAACAGATATTTTTATTGAAAAATCAATCAACGCTCGTTTTGATTTAATGGATATTAAGCCTTTAAAAAGTATTATTGATTTTGGGAAATTCATTTTAAAAGAAAAAGTAAATTTTAACTAAGACAGAAGCTATGAAAACTATAGATTCCATTCCAACTTCCAAAATGCAACGTGCATCTAAATTAGTAACCACTGGTGCTAAAATTGGTGTAAATTATTTAAAATATTATGGTGATAAAATTACCAAAACAGAAGTTGAAGCAAAAGCACGTTTAAATGAAAACAATGCTGAGGATATTTATGATGGTTTGAAAAAATTAAAAGGTAGCGCTTTAAAAGTTGCCCAAATGTTGAGTATGGAAAAAAGCATTTTACCTCAAGCTTATGTAGAAAAATTTTCGCTTTCTCAGTTTTCTGTCCCACCACTTTCTCCAGCTTTAGTTACCAAAACTTTTAAAAAGTATTTTGGCAAAAATCCTAATGAAATTTATGACAAATTTGAGGCTATCTCTGTAAATGCAGCAAGTATTGGTCAAGTTCATAAAGCAGAAAAAGACAAAAAGAAATTAGCTGTTAAAATTCAATATCCAGGTGTAGCAGAAAGCATAGCTTCAGATTTAGCCTTGGTAAAACCCATTGCTATTAAAATGTTTAATATTAGAGGAAAAGATTCTGATAAATATTTTAAAGAAGTTGAAAACAAGTTGGTTGAGGAAACTAATTATATATTAGAAGTTGAACAAAGTCAAGCTATTGTAGAAGCGTGTAAACACATACCTAATTTAAACTTTCCAAATTATTACCCTGAATTATCTTCAGATAGAATTATTACGATGGATTGGATGAATGGCGTGCATTTATCAGAATTTAAATTCAAAGACCAAGAAACTGCCAATAAACTGGGACAAGCTTTGTGGGATTTTTACATGTTTCAAATTCATAAATTACAAAAAGTACACGCAGACCCTCATCCTGGAAATTTTTTAATTTCTCCAGAGAACGACTTAATTGTGATAGATTTTGGCTGTATGAAAACAATTCCCAATGATTTTTATGTTCCATATTTTGAATTGGCAAAAAAAGAAAACCTTAGCAACCCAACTTATTTTGAAGAAAAACTATTTGAATTAGAAATTTTAAGAAAAGATGATTCTAAAGAAGAGTTGGTGTTTTTTAGAGCAATGTTTCATGAAATGTTAAGTCTTTTTACACAACCTTTTCACAAAGAAATATTTGATTTTTCTGATGAAGTATTCTTCGGAAAATTATCAGAACTTGGAGCTAAATATGCAAAAAGCACAGAACTTAAAAACATGAATGGAAATAGAGGTTCCAAGCATTTTATTTACATCAATAGAACGTTTTTTGGCTTATATAATTTAATGCACGATTTAAAAGCAAAAGACATTAAAATAAATAACTTTAAAACATACTAATGACTTTTTTTAGTTCAGAAGATATCAATAATTTAAATAAAATTTACAGAATTAACCTTATAAACAGTTGCTCTGGATTTAAATCTGCGAATTTATTAGCTTCTATTTCAAAAGAAGGAATCACTAACGTTGCTGTTTTTAGTTCTGTAACACATTTAGGATCTAATCCACCAACTTTAGGTTTTATACTAAGACCAACAACAGTTCCAAGAAATACGTATAAAAACTTAAAAGAAACTGGGTACTTTACCATCAATCATATTTATGAAGATATTATAGAGGATGCGCATCATACATCTGCAAAATACTTAGAAGAAATATCTGAATTTGATGTAACCAATTTAGAAGAAGAGTACAAAGGTAATTTTAAGGTACCCTTTGTAAAAAACGCTCCTGTACAAATGAATATGAAATTTATCGAAGAAATTTATGTGCCTTCTAATAATGTACAACTAATTGTAGCTCAAATTCAAGAATTATACATTAAAGATGAATTGCTTGAAAAAGACGGACTCATTAATTTATCTAAAGGAAACATTGCTGCAATAAATGGTTTAGATACTTATACAATACCTAAATTTAAAGAAAGGTTTTCATATCAAAGACCAAAAAACTTATCTAAATCTGTATGAAAATTCTTGTTACAGGTGCAACAGGTTATATTGGTAAACGTTTAATTCCGTTATTACTAAATGATGGTCATACCGTTATTTGCCCTGTTAGAGATAAAAAAAGAGCAGAAAATTATTACAAAAATCAAAAAAAAATCTCACTTATAGAGGCTGATTTTTTAAATTTAGATTCATTAAGTAAGATTCCAAAAGACATAGATATCGCGTATTATTTAATTCATTCTATGTCTAATTCTGCTAAAGAATTTCATCTACTTGAAGAAAAATGTGCTTTTAATTTTAAACGTTTTGCAGAAGCAACAACCATTAAACAAGTAATTTATTTAAGCGGAATTACTAACGACACAAAACTTTCTAAGCACTTACTTTCAAGAAAAAATGTAGAGTTAACTCTTGCCTCAGGTAAATACGCTATAACCACCTTTAAAGCAGGTATTATTGTAGGTTCTGGAAGTTCTTCTTTTGAAATTATAAGAGATTTGGTAGAAAAACTTCCAGCAATGATTGCTCCTAAATGGTTAAATACCAAAACACAACCTTTAGCCATAAGAGATGTATTGGCTTTCTTATATAAATCTCTTAACAAAAAAGAGCTATTTAATACCTCTAATGACATTTTCGGGCCAGAAATTCTGACCTACAAAGAAATGTTATTACAATTCGCTGAAGTAAGAAAGCTAAAAAGATGGATTTTTACTGTTCCTGTAATGACACCTAAGCTATCATCTTATTGGCTCTATTTTGTAACCTCAACATCTTATAAATTGGCAAGTTCTTTGGTAAATTCTATGGGCGTAGAAGTAATTGGAAAACAAAGCAATATCAATACTATTTTAAATGTAAACCCAATGACTTACAAAGAATCAGTTAAGTTGGCATTTAAAAAAATTGAACAAAATAGCATTATATCAAGTTGGAAAGATTCATACATCAGTAGTGGAAAATTAAAAAATTATGTTCACGAATTTATAAATGTTCCAGAGTACGGATGTTTTAAAGATTTAAAAAAAAGAGAACTAAAAAACAGAGAAAAAACTTTAACTAAAATTTGGGCAATTGGCGGAGAAACGGGTTGGTACTATGGTACTTTTTTATGGAAAATTAGAGGTTTTTTAGATCAATTTTTTGGTGGAGCCGGTTTGCGTAGAGGAAGAAGGCATCCAACCGAATTAAACGCTGGAGATGCTTTAGACTTTTGGCGCGTAATTTATGCAGACAAGAAAAAAGGAAAATTACTGTTGTATGCAGAAATGATTTTACCTGGAGAAGCGTGGTTAGAGTTTAAGATTGAAGAAAATAAAATTCATCAAACCGCAACATTTAGACCTCATGGCCTTGCAGGTAGGCTATACTGGTATACAGTTATGCCATTTCATTGGTTTGTTTTTAATGGAATGATTAATAACATTAACAAATAATTTTTGAAAAAGGAACATCTTCCATCTAAGATTTGTAAGGTTTGTGAAAGACCTTTTAGTTGGCGAAAAAAGTGGCAGAAAAATTGGGAAAACGTAAAATATTGTAGCAAAAAATGCAGCAAGTTCAAGAAAAAACAGCTCTAATTTGGTTTCGCAACAACTTAAGAGTAAATGATAATATTTCTTTATACAAATCTACTCAAGATTATAAAAAAGTAATTGCAGTTTATTTTTTTGACCCAAAACTGTTTCAGAAAGATACATTTGGTTTTCGTAAAACAGAAAAATATAGAGCTCAATTTTTAATTGAAACAATAAAAGATTTGTCGCAAAATTTAGCCAATTTAAACATTACTTTGTTTACTTATTATGATAGTCCAGAAAATCAGATTCCTAAAATTTGTGAAGTTTTTTCAGTAGAAACCATATACAGTCAAAAAGAATGGACCTTAGAAGAAATTAACACCAATAAACTTATAAAAAACAAGCTCTCAAAGAATATCAATTTTATTGAAGATTATGATCAGTTTTTGTTTCATCCAAATCAAGTAACCAAAAATTTTAATAACATTCCTGATGTATTTACAACATTTAGGAAAAAGGTAGAAAAACAGATTAATGTTTTACCAGAGTTAAGAATTTTAGCTTTAGACAAAAATAATTTACTTAAAAACCCAACTACACTCCCTACTTTACATGAGTTAGGCTTTAATGAGTTCAATACAAAAACTGCTTCTGCTTTTCCTTTTTCTGGCGGAGAAAATGCTGCCTTAAAAAGATTGAAATACTATTTTTTCGAATCTAAGAAAGTAGTTTTTTATAAAAAAACAAGAAATGGTTTAATAGGCGCAAATTACAGTACAAAATTTTCTCCTTGGTTAGCAAACGGAAGCATTTCTGCAAAAACCATTTATTGGAATATAAAAGAATTTGAAGAAAAACATGGTTCAAATCAATCTACTTATTGGGTTGTTTTCGAACTGATTTGGAGAGATTATTTCAAATACATTTCTTTAAAATACGATAATAAAATTTTTAAAATTGGTGGAATTTTAGACAAAGATTATCATTGGAATTCCGATAAGAAAATCATACAGAATTGGATTAATGGAAAAACAAAAGACAATTTTGTAAATGCCAACATGATAGAGTTAAAAGAAACAGGCTGGATGAGCAATAGAGGTAGACAAAATGTTGCTTCTTATTTTGCCAAAGAACTATTACAAGATTGGAGAATTGGAGCAGCTTATTTTGAATCTTTATTAATTGATTATGATGTACATAGCAATTATGGCAATTGGATGTATGTTGCCGGAGTTGGAAATGACCCAAGAGATAGAAAATTTAATACTAAATTACAAGCAGAGCGCTATGATAGCAACTATAAATTTAGAGAATTATGGCTACAAAAAACACTGTTTTAAATGGCAAAAAAAGAAATACATATCATTTTTCCGCATCAACTTTTTAAAGAATCTGAAGTTTTAAATAAAGTTAATGATATTATTTTAGTTGAAGAATTTCTGTTTTTTAATCAATACAAATTTCATAAGCAAAAAATTGCTTTTCATAGAGCAAGCATGAAATTTTACGAAAATTACCTTCAAAAAAAAGGCAAAAAAGTAAGATATATAGAGGCTAAAAACGAGTTAAATGATGTTAGAAAACTCCTTCCACAATTAGCAAAAAAAGGAATTTCTAAAATACATATCATAAATCCAACAGACAATTGGTTAGAGAAACATATCCATCAATATAAAAACAACATTGAAATAGTTTGGTATGAAAATCCTCTTTTTATAAATACAAAAGAAGATTTATCATCATTTTTTACATTCTCAAAAAAGAAATTCTTTCAAACCTCTTTTTACAAAAGCGAAAGAAAAAATAGAGCTATTTTAATGGATGGGAAAAATCCTGTTGGGGGCAAATGGACCTTTGATGATGAAAACAGAAAAAAATATCCGAAAGGAAAAACACCTCCTCCACTTCATTTTCCAGAGAAAACATCATATCATATAAAAGCAGAAGCATATGTAAATCATCATTTTGCCAACAATTATGGAAGTTTAAATGACTTTATCATTTATCCTATCAATTTTGAATCTGCAGAAAGCTGGTTAACTCAATTCTTTGAAGTTCGTTTTCACGAATTTGGTATTTATGAAGATGCTATTGTTAAAGAAGAACACTTTTTAAATCACAGTTTATTATCACCATTAATAAATGTGGGTTTATTACATCCTTTAGAAATTATTGAAAAGGCTATTGAATTTGCTCATCAAAATGATATCCCTATAAATTCTACAGAAGGTTTTGTGCGTCAAATTTTAGGTTGGCGAGAATTTATTAGAGGTGTTTACGAGGCAAAAGGAACAGAAGAACGCACTAAAAATTTCTGGAAATTCTCAAGAAAAATTCCGAAATCTTTTTACAATGGCACAACTGGAATTCAACCTATTGATGATGTTATCAAAAAAGTTAACAAAACCGCTTATGCACATCATATAGAACGTTTGATGATTTTAGGAAACTTTATGATGCTTTGTGAATTTAATCCAGATGAAGTTTACAAATGGTTTATGGAGCTTTTTATTGATGCTTACGATTGGATTATGGTACCCAATGTATATGGAATGAGTTTGTTTGCTGATGGCGGATTAATGAGCACAAAACCATACATAAGCAGTAGCAATTACCTTATGAAAATGAGCAATTACAAAAAAGGCGATTGGCAAGAAACTTGGGATGGATTATTTTGGACGTTTATGGATAAACACAGAAATTTCTTTTTGAGCAACCCAAGATTAGGAATGTTAATCAGGGCTTTTGATAAAATGAATCAAGATAAAAAAGAGGTTCATTTTAAAAATGCCAAACTATTTTTTAACCAATTAGATAATGACTGACAGAGAAGAAATAAATGTTGTTTGGTTTAAAAGAGACCTTCGTTTGCAAGATAATGAGGCTATTTTTAATGCAATTAATTCCAATAAAAAAACACTTTTTTTATATGTTTTTGAAAATTCTCTGATTCATGATCCTCATTATGATAAACGTCACTGGAATTTTATTAAACAGTCTATTACCGATATTAATTCTAATTTAAAACAATACAATACAAAAGTTCTTAGCGTTCAAACAGAGGTAGTTACAGCTTTTAATCAGTTGCAAAATTATTTTAAAATTCACACTGTTTTTTCACACCAAGAAACTGGTTTATTAATTACTTATAATAGAGACAAAGATTTTGCAAGATATTGTAGAAATAACACAATTAATTGGATTGAAAACAATAACAACGGTGTTTTAAGAGGGCTACTTAACAGAGAAGACTGGTTCGAAAAATGGGATGAATATATGTATTCCCCTCAAATTGAAGTAAATTATTCAAGCGCTAATTTTATCAGTTTAGATCAAATAAAAAATTTAGAAAAGAGTTTTATCATTCCTGATTTAAAAACTGAAGAATCCAAAAAATTTCAACCAGGAGGCACTAAAATGGCTTGGAAATATGCACTTTCATTTTTTGAAAAAAGACATAAAGAATATATGTTTCATATATCTAAACCCGCTCTTGCAAGAGAAAGCAGTAGTCGATTATCACCATACATTGCTTGGGGAAATGTTTCTATCCGTCAGATTTTTCAAAAAGCATTAGCCTACAAAAACGATAGTAATAAAAGACATTTGGGTGCTTTTGTATCGCGTTTACGTTGGCAAGCTCACTTTATACAAAAGTTTGAAATGGAACATACCATGGAAAATGAAAGCGTAAATAAAGGCTACCATAAGCTTAAAAAAAGTATTTCTTTGCAGTACCAAAAAGCCTGGAAAGAAGGAAAAACAGGTTTTCCACTCGTTGATGCAAGTATGCGTTGTTTAATTGAAACAGGTTACTTAAACTTTAGAATGCGATCGCTTTTAGTTTCTTTTTTTACACATATTTTGTGGCAACCTTGGCAAGCATCTTCTCAATATTTATCAAAACTATTCTTAGATTTTGAACCTGGAATTCATTTTCCGCAATTACAAATGCAAGCAGGAGAAACTGGTATAAATAATTTAAGAATCTATAACCCAATTAAAAATAGTTTAGAGCACGATGCAGATGCTACCTTTATCAAAAAATGGGTTCCAGAGCTAAGTCATCTTCCTCTTCCTTTCATTCACGAACCCTATTTAATGACTCCTCTTGAACAACAGTTTAATAACTTTACTTTAGGAGAAGATTACCCTTACCCAATTGTAGAATTAAAATTTGCAAGAAAAAAAGCAAGTGACATTCTTTGGAACTTAAAAAAGAATTCAAAAGTTCGTACTGAAAACATTAGAATACTAAATAAACATACAATTTCTGATAGAAAAAGAATGCTTAGAAACGACTAACTGTCAAATTTTTAGGAAATTATAATTTTATGTTAATTTTTGTTTAACAATATTTATAATTAGTTAAACATTATTATCTTTGGATAGGAAATGATTTACAATACTACACATAAAAACAAAGAGGCAGAATCTATTTTTAATGATTTATTAGGAAAAAGATTTTCTTTTTTACAATCTATAAAAATGGGTGGTTCAGGTTCTAAAAGAATGATAATAGAAGAAGTTGGCATAGGCTTCCAAAAGTATATGAATACAATATCTGACATTAATTATGGTAATATTGAGCTAAGAAAACAGGGCATTATAGTTCACATAAACAAAGGGCTAAAAACCTTTAGTTGGGCAATTCCTTTTTATCAATTGCACACCTACAAGACAAATGGTTTTAGTATTCACGCTCATGGAAATTTCGTGAGATTTAAAAACAATAAATTGTTAAAAGAAAACAGAAAATTTATTAACAAAATAATTAATTTAAAAATAGAAAACGATAAACGTTATAATTTCTATCCAACTATCAATTAATTCTATTTAAAATGACTTTAGACGGAATAAGAATTGATAGAATTATAGAGATGGCTTGGGAAGACAGAACCACATTTGAAGCTATTGAATTTCAATTTGGTTTAAAAGAACAAGAAGTCATCAATTTGATGAGAAAAGAAATCAAACCTTCAAGTTTCAAAATGTGGAGAAAAAGAGTACAAGGTAGAAAAACAAAACATCAAAAATTAAGAATTTTCGAAAAAGGAAGATTTAAATGTTCAAGACAAAAAACAATATCTAATAACTCTATTGCAAAAAGATAACTAACCGTGCTTTGCTTTTAAGATTAGAGTACTTAAAGACAGCACATTAAAAAGAAACCAAATGATTACAGAAGTAATATTAAAAGAAAAAGAAGTATCTGAAAAACTAAATGGTTTTTCTTTTGATGAAGTTGGTGATGACCACTTATTTACTGGATTACAAACACCAATGAAACAAGATGCTTTTAAACTCTCTGACCAAGAAAAAAAAGACAAAATAGCCAGTTTATTCTCAGAAATAATGGATGTGATGGGCTTAGATTTAACAGACGATTCTTTGCAAGGAACCCCAAAAAGAGTAGCCAAAATGTACATTGATGAAATATTTTCTGGCTTAAATCCTGCCAACAAACCAAAAGTAGCATTGTTTGATAATAAATATCAATACAACCAAATGTTGGTAGAAAAGAATATTACTTTTTATTCAAATTGCGAACATCATTTTGTACCAATTATTGGTAAAGCTCATGTTGCTTACATCTCTTCTGGTAAAGTAATTGGGTTATCAAAATTAAACAGAATTGTACAATATTATGCTAAAAGACCTCAGGTTCAAGAACGATTAACCAATCAAATTGCTGAGGAATTGAAAGCCATTTTAGACACAGAAGATGTTGCTGTTATTATAGACGCAAAACATCTATGCGTATCATCAAGAGGAATTAAAGATGATACTTCATCCACTGTAACATCTTACTTTGGTGGTAAATTCAACAATCAAGAAAAAATAGTAGAATTACAAAACACTTTAAATTATTAAATTATGGATTTAATTGATAAAGCATTAGAGTTCGAAACAAGAAAAATGAGGTTTCCAACTACAAGCGATCGCATTTTAGCTTCAAGAGAAGCCAAGTCTTTAATTTTAAGTTTGAATGAAATTTACAAACAAAATAAAGATCAAAAAATAATGGACATCATGAAACGTTTAACCGCAATTAAACAAAGAATAGAAAAACGTTTAAAAGGAAAACCGTTAACTGCGGCGTAATAAATTCAGTTTTTTCTTGCTTTTCTAACTTTTATATTTATATTCGAAAATTAGAAAATCAGAATTATAAAAATGAATTTATTAGAAAGAGCTGTAGAGTTTGAAAATAGAAAATTTTCATTTAAAACCACAAGCGATAGAATTTTAGCTTCGAGAGAAGTAAAAGCTTTAATTTTAGAACTTAACGAAGTTTACAAATTAGAAAAAGATCCAGAAATAATGGATCAAATGAAGCGCTTAACTGCTGTTAAACAAAAAATTGAAAAGCGCTTAAAAGGAAGACCTTAAAGCACTTATGAAAAAAATATTAGTAATTGGAGGAAGCAAAGGAATTGGAAATGCAATTATCAATTCTTTAGTTAATAACAACAAAGTAATAAACATTAGCAGAACTGCACCTCTGCTTTCCAATTCTAATCTTACACACCATCAGTGTGATATTCTTGTTGATGATTTCCCTGAAATAGAAGCAATAGACACTTTAATCTATTGTCCAGGTAGCATCAATCTCAAACCAATTTCAAGACTAAAATTAGACGATTTTAGAAACGATTTTGAAATCAATGTAATAGGAGCTGTAAAAGCTATACAACATTATTTACCATCTTTAAAAAAAGGTACAAACCCATCAATTTTACTATTTAGTACTGTTGCTGCAAAACTAGGAATGCCTTTTCATGCAAGTGTAGCTGCAGCAAAATCTGCAGTAGAAGGCTTAACAAAATCTTTAGGTGCAGAATTTGCACCAACCATTCGTGTAAACGCAATTGCGCCAACGGTAACTAATACAGATTTGGCTTCAAAACTACTACGTAATGAACGTTTAATTGAAGCAATTAAAGAACGTCATCCTTTAAAAAAGTTTCTAAAACCTAATGAAGTTGCTGATTTGGCTACTTTTTTAATTTCTGATAAATCAAGTTCAATTTCTGGTCAAATTTTCGAATTAGACTGCGGAATTGTAAGTTTTAAAATATAATTTCTATGACAAATATCTATGATATCGAGATAAAAAGTCTCCAAAATACTCCTATACAATTATCTGATTTTAAAGGAAAACATATTTTGTTTGTAAATGTGGCTTCAAAATGTGGATTTACACCTCAATACAAAGATTTAGAAAAGTTACATCAGATGTATAAAAATCAATTAGTAATTATTGGAGTTCCTTGTAATCAATTTGGGAAACAAGAACCAGGTAATTCATCAGAAATAGAAGAATTCTGTCAAGTTAATTATGGAGTATCTTTTTTGATAACAGAAAAGATTGATGTAAAAGGCGTAAATCAACATCCATTATACAGTTGGTTAACGCAAAGAAAACTCAACAATAAAAAGAGTTCATCCGTAAAATGGAATTTTCAAAAATATTTAGTTTCTCCAGAGGGGAAATTAATTGATTATTATTTTTCAATTACAAAACCATTGAGTTCAAAAATTACAAAACACATAAAATTATAAAATTATGTTTGGATTATTTAAGAAAAAATCAGATTTAGAAAAACATCAAGATTTATATAAAAAATTGATGGAAGAAGCATACAAATTACAATCTATTAATAGAAAAGAGAGTGATCAAAAATATTTAGAAGCTGATCTTATCTTAAGGAAAATAGAATCTCTAAAAAATGATAATTTAAATGAAGCAGTTTAAATTTACGATACTTTTTCTAATCATTAATTTTGGTGGTTTAGCTATTGGAAGCTGGTTGATGAATAATGGTCCACAATCTGAATGGTACACAAACTTAAACCAAGCTCCTTGGACACCTCAAGGTTGGGTATTTGGAGTTGCTTGGACAACAATTATGATTTGTTTTTCTATTTATTTAGGGAAACAATTTTTAGATAATGAACATATAAAAAACTTAAGTTTCATCTTTATTTTAGAATTCATTTTAAATGTAAGTTGGAACTTTATTTTCTTTAATCAACACCAAGTTTTAATTGGATTGATAACAATTATATTACTAACATCCCTCATATTTCATTATTTCTTTAACTTGAGTAAAAAAGTTGGAAATTATAAATATTTATTATTGCCTTATATGATTTGGTTGTGTATTGCAACTTCTTTAAATCTCTATATATTAGTTCATAATTAAGATGAAAATTTACACTTTACATAAAAAACAAAACTTACCAATTTCTGTTGAACAAGCTTGGGAGTTTTTATCAAGTCCAAAAAACTTGAAAACAATTACACCAGATTACATGAGTTTTGATATTCTCTCTGGAGCAGACAGACCAATGTACCCAGGGCAAATCATTCAATACATTGTTACTCCTGTTTTAGGAATAAAAACAAAATGGGTAACAGAAATTACACACGTTAAAGACAAAGAATATTTTGTTGATGAACAACGTTTTGGACCTTATGCATTATGGCATCACAAACATTTTATCAAAGAAATAGATGGTGGTGTAGAAATGGAAGATATTATAGACTACAAGGTTCCTATGGGAATTTTAGGGCAAATGGTACATCCAATTTTAGTGAGACCAAAATTAGAAGAAATTTTTGCTTACAGACAAAAAAAATTGATTGAACTTTTTGGAGAATACAAATAAGATGGCAGAAAAAATCACAATTTTTTGGTTTCGAAGAGACTTGCGTTTAGAAGATAATTGCGCATTATTTCATGCTCTAAATTCTAGTAACAAAGTGTTGCCCATTTTTATTTTTGACAATGATATTTTAAACAAACTCCCCAAAAACGATGCACGAGTTTCATTTATCCATCAAGAATTAAGCAATATCAATTATCAATTGAAAGAAATAGGCAGTTCTTTGGCTGTATTTCAAGGAAAACCTCTTGAGGTTTACAGAAAGTTATCTCTAAAATACACCATTAAAACTGTATTCACTAATCATGATTATGAGCCTTACGCCAACAAAAGAGACACAGAAATTAAAGAATTTTTAGCATCAAAAAATATTGAGTTTAAAACTTACAAAGATCAAGTTATTTTTGAAAGAAACGAGATTGTGAAACAAGACGGAACGCCTTACAAAGTTTATACTCCTTATTCTCGAAAATGGCTGGAAGCGTTTCGTTTTAAAGGTATTCAATTTTATCCATCAGAAGAATTTTTTGATAATTTTATTAAAAATAAAAACCATCAATTCTTATCTTTAAAAGATATTAATTTTATAAAATCGCCTATAGAAATTGCATCTTACAAGATTTCTCCAAAACTCATTAACGAATATGAAGAAACACGGAATTACCCTGCAAAAAATGCCACTTCAAAATTAGGCACACATTTGCGTTTTGGAACTGTTAGTATTCGTAAAATAGTTGATAAAGCATCAAAAAGTAACAACATTACTTTTTTAAAAGAATTAATTTGGCGAGAATTTTTTATGCAAATTTTATGGCATTTCCCACATACACCAAAAGATAGTTTTAAATCAAAATACGATAGAATTGTTTGGAGAAACAACGAAGAAGAATTTAAAGCTTGGTGTAATGGAAAAACTGGCTATCCTTTAGTAGACGCTGGCATGAGAGAACTAAATAATACTGGCTTTATGCACAATAGAGTTAGAATGTTAGTAGGCAGTTTTTTATGCAAACATTTATTGATAGATTGGAGATGGGGAGAAGCTTATTTTGCGGAAAAATTACACGATTACGAAATGGCAAGTAATGTAGGGAACTGGCAATGGGTTGCTGGTTCTGGGGTTGATGCTTCACCTTATTTTAGAATTTTTAACCCTACAACACAAATAAAAAAGTTTGATAAAGATTTAAAATACATAAAAAAATGGGTTCCAGAGTTTCAAGAATTTACTTATCCCAAAGAAATTGTAGCACATAAATTTGCCAGAGATCGATGTTTAAAAGTATACAAAGAAGCGGTTTCATAAAAGCCAACACTTACCCTATTTTATTGATATCTTTAATAAATCACTAAAAACTAAATTAATAAATGTTAAATAGATAAAGGCAACAAATGGATTTAATTTACGTTATTTAAATACATTATAGAAAAATTACTAATAAAGTAATTCTTCTATACAATGCAAATAATTTATTATTCTTAATAAAACTTCAACTTTTGTTGGAGTTTTTTTTTACAAAAAAATAAAATTTATTTTGGTCATTTTTGAATTTTATATTTTATTTGCGAACTCTTAATTTAAAGCCGATGTAGCTCAGCTGGCTAGAGCAGCTGATTTGTAATCAGCAGGTCGTGGGTTCGAGTCCCTCCATCGGCTCAAAAATTTAAAAAGTCTCAGAAAAACAATTTTTGAGGCTTTCTTTTTGCTATTTTAGTATTCTTATTCGGGATGTAGCTTAGTCCGGTTAAAGTGCTGGTCTGGGGGACCAGAGATCGGAGGTTCGAATCCTCTCATCCCGACTATTTTTCTTATATAAATCTTCTTTTTATGCAATTGAAAATTCTTATATTGCATTTTACTCTTTAATTGGTTCAATTATAATCAGTTTAATAAAATAAAAATTTCATGAAACTAAAAGTAGGTTTGTTAGGTGCTGGATCTTGGGGAACAACAGTTGCTTGTTTAACTGCAAAAAATAGCGATACTACTATTTGGGCAAGAGATATAAATACGGTAAATGAAATCAATGAAAAGAATACTAACGAAAAATATCTACCAAAAGCTATTCTTCATAAAGGTTTAAAAGCTTCTCTCTCTATTAAAGAAACTGTAAAAGATGCTGATGTTATAGTTATGGGAATCCCTTCTCAAAGTTTTAGAAAAGTTCTGGAAGAAGCAAAACCTCATATTAGACCTTGGGTTCCAATAGTAAGTTTAGCAAAGGGATTAGAGATAAATACAAAAATGAGGATGACCGAAATTATTGAAGAGGTAATGCCCGGTCATCCAGCAGGAGTATTAACAGGTCCTAATTTGGCAAAAGAAATTCATTTTGGTAAAGCTGCTGCTGCTGTAATTGCCATGGCTGATAAATCTATTGCTAAAAAACTTCAAACAGTATTTAACTCTGGCTTATTTAGAGTTTATACAAATACTGACATAATAGGTTGTGAATTAGGTGGTGCTTTAAAAAATGTTATGGCAATTGCGTCTGGGATGAGTGATGGTTCAAATGCTGGAGAAAACACACGCTCTGCTCTTATTACAAGGGGATTAGCTGAATTAATGAGATTAGGAACAGCTATGGGCGGAAAACAAAGAACCTTTGCGGGTTTAGCTGGAATGGGCGATTTAATTGTGACTTGCTCAAGTTCTAAGAGTAGAAATCATCATGTAGGATTTGAACTTGGCAAAGGAAAAAAATTAGAACAAATTATTAATGAAATGAATGAAGTAGCAGAAGGAGTAAAAACTGCAAAAGTGGTAATGGAATTAGCAAAACAATATAACGTTGACATGCCTATTTCTAATGAAGTATACAAAGTTTTATATGAAGGAAATACTGTTTTTGATGCTTTTAGAGGCTTATTAACTCATGAAGTTGGCTCAGAAAAAGAACCAGGTTAATCTTTAATTTTAACAGATATTATAATATATTTACGCTTAGAATTAAAGAATCGTAAAAATTTTTATTTTATATGCTTATTATTGGAATCGCAGGCGGAACAGGTAGTGGAAAAACAACTGTGGTAAATCAAATAATAAAACACTTACCCAATGATGAAGTTTGTGTAATTTCACAAGATTCTTACTACAAATCTACAGATAATTTATCTTATGAAGAGAGAACAAAAATCAACTTCGATCACCCAAGAGCTATCGATTTTGAATTAATAGTTAAACATTTAAAAAAGCTAAAATCTGGTAAAACCATAGAACAACCTGTTTACTCTTTTGTTACTCATAACAGAACAAAAGACACCATAAAAACACACCCGAGAAAAGTAGTTATTGTAGAAGGAATTTTAATTTTTAATAGCAAAGAATTAAGAAGTTTATTCGATATTAAAATATTTGTTCATGCTGATACAGATGAGCGTTTAATTCGAAGAATTCGAAGAGATATTTCTGAAAGAGGAAGAGATATTGATGAGGTTTTAAACCGATACCAAGATACCTTAAAACCTATGCATCAACAATTTATAGAACCAACCAAAAATTTTGCTGATATTATTATTCCAAATGATAGATACAACACTGTTGCCATAGATATTGTAAGAACCGTAATTAACGAACGATTATAAGTTGAAGACTTTTAATAAACTTAAAAACAATAAAATAGTTAAAATTCTAACAAATATTTTTGTTATAATTTTAGTTCCATACATTATTTGGATGTTTTTTTTTGATGAAAATTCTTATCTTGTTCACAGAAAATTTGACAGAGAAATAAACGACTTAGAAAATACGATTTCTTTTTATGAAAAGAAAATTGCCGAAGATAAGGCAACCATTAAAAAACTAAAAGACTCTCTTCAATTAGAACGTTTTGCAAGAGAAAAATATTTGATGAAGAAAGAAAATGAAGATATTTATATTATTGAATTTGACACAATAAAAAAATAATGAACTCTTTTTTATTTGATGAATTTGAGAAAACCTCTGCGGCTGCTTGGAAACAAAAAATTCAAGTAGACTTAAAAGGTGCTGATTATAATGACACCCTTCTGTGGAAAACTAACGAAGGTATTGTTGTTAAACCTTTTTATACATCAGAAGACAGAACAAATCTTCAAATCAAAACTCCAAAAAAAGCATTTAATATTTGTCAATCAATTTTTGTTGATGATGAAAAAATTGCAAACTCTTTGGCTATAAATGCCTTAAAAAGAGGTGCAAATTCAATTCAATTTAGAGCTAAGACTACTTTTAATTATAAAATATTATTAGAAGGCATAAACTTAAAAAAGGTTGTTATCTATTTTAATTTTTCTTTTTTAGATGATGCTTTTCAGATCGACGTTTTTAAATATATCAATTCAAAAAACACCTATTTTCAAACAGATATCATTGGAAATTTAGCAGAAACTGGCAATTGGTTTATAAATTTAAAAAAAGATCACAATCAGTTAGAAAACATTATAAAAAGCACAAACAATTGTGTTTCTATTTCTGTAGATTTATATCAAAATTGTGGTGCTACAATTGTTCAGCAATTAGCATACGCTTTAGCTCATGCTAACGAATATATCAATCATTTTGGAGCAGAAGTAACATCAAAGATTCATTTTAATTTTGCTGTTGGCACTAATTATTTTTTCGAAATTGCAAAACTTAGAGCGTTTAGATTGCTTTGGGAAGTACTTTTAAAAGAATATCAAGTTAAAAATAGTCAAGCTCATATCTTTACAAAGCCAACTATACGAAACAAAACATTATACGATTATAATGTTAATATGTTACGAACAACATCAGAATGTATGAGTGCCATTTTAGGAGGTTCTAACACTATTGCTAATATTGCTTATGACACAATATATCATAAATCTAATGAATTTGGCGAAAGAATTGCAAGAAATCAGTTGTTAATTTTGCAAAAAGAAAGTGGTTTAAATATGCCTCAAGAATATGCAAATGGCTCTTACTACATAGAATCTATTACCCAAGAGTTAGCAGAAAAAGCGTTACAAATTTTTAAAGAAATAGAAAAATCAGGAGGCTTTCTAAAACAATTAAAAAAAGGCGTCATTCAAAGAAAAATAAAAGAAAGTCAAGTAAAAGAAGAAGAGAGTTTTAATAACAAAGAAACTGTATTATTAGGAACAAATTTGCAGCAAAATAAAAAGGAAACAATGCAAGAGAATTTAGATTTATATCCTTTTGTAAAGCAAAGAAATATTAAAACTTTAATCCCCCCTTTAACAAGATCTCGTATTTCAGAGTCTTTAGAGATAGAAAGATTAAACTCTGAAAAAAACAAAAATTCATAATCGATGAATAAAAGTAAAGAAATTTTAAACTATCAAAAAAAACAAAACGCTTTAAAAAGCGAAGTAAAAAAAATCAAAAAAAAACTTCCAACTTACATTATTGGTTTTGTTTTTTTTGTTGTAGTAAGTCTTTATTTTCTTGAAGATAAATTTTATGCTTTTTTTGGAAATAATGTAAACTATATTATAGGGTTAGTTATTCTCTTATCTCTTTTCTCTTTATTCTTTTTATTAAGAAGCTACATAAAAATTAAAAACAAACAAAAAGAATCTAAAGCTATTGGATCTAAATTATATAAACTTATGAAATTAGATTCAAACACTAATAATGAGTAGAAAAAACATTCAACATATAGAGCTTCAAGGATTATCCAAATCCACAGAACAAACATTTCTCCACGAAGGCTATGTTGCCGGAATTGCTCCAAATTTACGTGGTCCATACTCTACCATGTATGTTAGAAGACCCTGGACAATAAGACAATATGCTGGTTTTTCTACCGCAGAAGAAAGCAATGCTTTTTATAGACGAAATTTAGCGGCTGGTCAAAAAGGTTTGTCTGTTGCTTTTGATTTAGCTACTCACAGAGGTTATGACTCAGATCACGAACGTGTTCAAGGAGATGTTGGTAAAGCTGGTGTAGCTATTGACTCTGTAGAAGACATGAAGGTTTTGTTCAATCAAATTCCTTTAGATAAAATGTCTGTTTCTATGACTATGAATGGTGCTGTTTTACCCATTTTGGCATTTTATATTGTAGCCGCAGAAGAACAAGGAGTTGCATCTGAATTATTATCTGGAACTATACAAAATGACATTTTAAAAGAGTTTATGGTTAGAAATACGTACATCTACCCTCCTTCTCCCTCCATGAAAATTATTGCTGATATTTTTAAATATACCAGTAAACATATGCCAAAATTCAATTCCATTTCCATTTCTGGCTATCACATGCAAGAAGCAGGCGCTACAGCAGAAATAGAATTAGCTTACACATTAGCAGACGGATTAGAATACATCAGAAAAGGAATAGAAGCTGGAATGGATATAGATGCTTTTGCACCAAGGTTATCTTTTTTTTGGGCAATAGGTATGGATCATTTTACAGAAATTGCAAAACTTAGAGCTGCAAGAATGTTGTGGGCAAAAATTGTAAAACAATTTAATCCTAAAAACCCAAAATCTTTAGCATTAAGAACTCATTGCCAAACCAGCGGATGGTCATTAACAGAACAAGATCCTTTTAATAATGTAGCCAGAACAACCATAGAAGCTATGGCTGCTGCATTTGGAGGCACACAAAGTTTACACACAAATGCTTTAGACGAAGCTATTGCTTTACCCACTGATTTTTCTGCACGAATAGCGAGAAATACGCAAATCTACTTACAACAAGAAACACATATCACAAAAACTGTAGACCCTTGGGCTGGAAGTTATCATGTAGAGAAATTAACTCAAGATATTGCCCAAAAAGCTTGGAATTTGATTCAAGAAGTAGAAGATTTAGGAGGAATGACAAAAGCCATTGAAAAGGGAATTCCGAAATTAAGAATAGAAGAAGCTGCTGCAAAAAAACAAGCTAAAATAGATAGTGGGCAAGATATTATTGTTGGGGTAAACAAATACCAATTAGCACAAGAAGACCCTTTACATATTTTAGAAGTTGATAATGAAGCTGTAAGAAAATCTCAAATCGAAAGATTAAATCAACTTAAAGAAAGTAGAAATACTTCAGAAGTAAAAAAATCTTTAGTAAATTTAACAAATGCTGCAAAATATAGGAAAGGTAATTTATTAGATTTAGCGGTAAAAGCTGCAAAAAACAGAGCTACTTTAGGTGAAATTTCTGATGCTTTAGAAATAATTTTTGGCAGACATAAAGCCGTAACTAAAACCATTTCTGGTGTGTACAGTAAAGAAATTAAAAACGATAAACTCTTTAAAAAAGCGACTGAATTAGCCAACAAATTCGCAAACTTAGAAGGAAGACGTCCACGAATTATGATTGCCAAATTAGGGCAAGATGGTCATGACAGAGGTGCAAAAGTAGTGGCTACTGGTTATGCAGATTTAGGTTTTGATGTAGATATTGGCCCACTATTTCAAACACCACAAGAAGCCACCAAACAAGCTGTAGAAAACGATGTTCATATTTTAGGAATATCTTCTTTAGCGGCAGGACATAAAACCCTTGTGCCACAAGTAATTGCAGAACTTAAAAAATACGAACGTGAAGACATTATGGTTATTGTGGGTGGTGTAATTCCTGCACAAGATTATCAATTTTTATTTGATGCTGGTGCAGTAGGTGTTTT
Source organism: Bacteroidia bacterium (assembly GCA_030427865.1). Classification (GTDB taxonomy): domain Bacteria; phylum Bacteroidota; class Bacteroidia; order Flavobacteriales; family Flavobacteriaceae; genus Polaribacter. The sequence continues at coordinate 51,914 of JAUICK010000010.1, forward strand.
TGGCCCTGGTACAAAAATAGCTCAAGCCGCTATAGATTTGCTAACCATTTTAATTGATATTGTAGACTAATTTAGCAATAAATATTATGAATTAATTAAAAGATTATCAAATAAAAAATCTCAAATCTTATAATGTTATTTAACTCTGTTGACTTTGGAATTTTTTTACCAATTTTATTTTGTCTTTACTGGTTTATTCCTTTTAAAAGTATTAGAGCTCAGAATTTATTAATTGTTTTTGCTAGCTATTTTTTTTATGGTTGGTGGGATTGGAGGTTTTTATTATTAATCTTTTTTAGTACAGTTGTAGATTATTCAATTGGAATTAGTTTACCAAAATTTAAAGACAATAGAACTAAAAAAATTTTATTGTGTATAAGTATTTTAATTAATTTAAGCTTTTTAGGTTTTTTTAAATATTATAATTTCTTTCTTGATAATTTTATAGCTGCATTTTCTTTTTTTGGGTATGAAATGAATTCAAAAACCTTAAACATTGTATTACCTGTAGGTATCAGTTTTTATACTTTTCAAACATTAAGTTACACTATCGATGTTTACAAAGGAATCCTTAAACCTACATCAAATTTTATTGCTTTTTCAGGATTTGTAAGTTTTTTTCCGCAATTAGTAGCTGGTCCAATAGAAAGAGCAACAAGCTTACTCCCTCAGTTCTACAAAAAAAGAATATTTAATGAAAATGATGCCATTCAAGGGCTATACTTAATTTTGTGGGGGTTATTTAAAAAAATTGTAATTGCAGATTCATGTGCTGTATATACGAACGAAATTTTTTCCAATTATGAAAATATGAACTCAATAAGTTTACTCTTAGGAGCCATTTATTTCGCATTTCAAATCTATGGAGATTTTAGTGGTTATTCTGATATCGCAATTGGAACATCAAAACTTTTTGGATTTAATTTAATGAAAAATTTTGAATTCCCTTATTTTTCTAGAGATATTGCAGAGTTCTGGAGACGTTGGCACATATCTTTATCAACTTGGTTTCGAGATTACTTATACATCCCTCTTGGAGGAAGTAAGGGTTCTACAATACTAAGCATTAGAAATATTTTTCTAATTTTTTTAATAAGTGGATTTTGGCATGGTGCAAACTGGACTTTTATTATTTGGGGTACTTTAAATGCTTTATATTTTATTCCTTTATTCTTAAATAAGAGAAATAGAAAAAACCTAAATATTGTTGCCGAAAATAGAAAATTTCCTAATTTTTTTGAATTACTTTCAATGTTAACCACATTTTTATTTGTAATTATTGGGTGGATATTTTTTAGGGCTGACAATGTTTCTATAGCAATAAATTATATAAAAAACTTGTTTTTGTTAAACATCGAAAATGGTTTTCAATATTTATCAACTGAAAGATATACTCCAGAATTATTACTTTTAATCTTTGGTTTTATCATTATAGAATGGCATTCGCGCAAAAAAGAACATCCTTTTTTTGGAAATTGGAAATATTTAAAAATCATTTTAATTCTTTTTGGTATAATTCTTTTTGGAGTATATTCTAATGTAACAGAGTTTATTTATTTTAAATTTTAAAGATGCAAAAATTTCTCAAACATTTAATATTTATATTAATTTCAACTATTATATTTTTATACTTATGTGATTTAATCTACACCTATGTTTACTTAAAGTCTAACCCAAGAAATAAATTTCAATATATTTTAAAAACAAAAAATAAGAGCTATGACATCGTTTTTATAGGTTCATCAAGAGTTGAAAACCATATTAATGCTAAACTATTTAGTAAACTTTCAAATAAAGTGGTAATGAATTTTGGAGTTTCTGGAGCTGGTCTAAATGACAATTTACTGCAACTAAAATTATTATTTGCTAATCATAAAGTTACAAATGTTTTCTTACAAATAGACGCCTCTTTTGAAAACACAAAGCCTTCCAATATTTCTATTTCTGAAGCTATGCCCTTTTTAAATAATATAATTATAAATAATCATTTAAAGAAAAACCTAAAAAATTTCGATTATTTAAACAATATTCCTTTTTATAAATATGCTATAAATGATCCAAAAATTGGGTTTAGAGAGATGTTTTTTTCTGCTATTCAAAAAAAAACAAAAAATGATTTTAATTTTGGTTATAGCCCTCTTAACGGAAATAAATTACCTTTAATAGGTGGCAAATTACCAAAAACGATCCTCAAAGAAAATACTATTCTAAATCAAATAATTAATTTATGTGAAAAGAATAAAACCCAACTAACTCTCTTTGTTTCTCCTTATTGTAAAAAAATAAAAAATATAGATTATATAGTTAAATTAAAAAAAAAGTATCCATATTTAATAGATTTTTCTAAAGGTTATGATGATAATCTATTTTATAACTGCTCACATTTAAATAACAAAGGAGCCAATAAATTTACTTATGATTTATACAACGTATCAAAAAAAATTATAAATAATTAAAATCTTTTTTTAACAATTCTTAACAAGAAAAAACAACTATAGTTTTAGAACTCTTGTTGCTTTTATCCGTAAATTTGTTGCACTTTAAAAAGCAATACTCACGGATGAAAACTATTCTTAATTTCCTCTACTCTACACGTTTAATGGCCATTTTATTTATTCTTTTTGCTACTGCAATGGGAATTGCCACATTTATAGAAAACGATTACGGAACACAAACTTCTAAAGCTTTAGTATACAATGCTTGGTGGTTTGAGCTAATTATGGTCTTTTTTGTGATTAATTTCTTTGGTAATATTTTTAGATATCGTTTGTACAAAAAAGAAAAATGGGCTGTTTTAATGTTTCATGCTGCTTTTTTATTAATTCTAATTGGCGCTGGTGTTACACGTTATATGGGTTACGAAGGTATTATGCTAATTGAAGAAGGACAAACTACCAATAAATTTTTATCTGAAACTACCTATTTAAATGTAATCGTTGATAATGGAAAAATGCAAAAACCAGAAATCAATAAACCTTTATTATTATCTGCTTGGGGAAAAAACTCTTGGTCTTATGATGATTATTTTAAATCTAATGGGAAAAAACAAGATTTTTCTTTTGAGTTAGTTGATTATATTCCTTGGGCTGAAAAAAAATTAGTAAAAGATAAAAATGGCACTGAACATTTGTTTTTAGTTGAATCATCTGAAGGAACAAGGCATGAACATTGGTTAAAAAAAGGAAGTATTCAAAATATTCATGGAGTTTTAGTAGGATATGATACAGCAGAGAACAATGCATCTATTAATTTTAAAACACAAAACAATAGTTTAAAAATTATTACTAAAGAAAACGGAGATTGGTTGAGAATGGCAGATCAAAAGAGAGGTAAAATTACAAAAGATTCCGTTCAAAATTTTCAATTTTTAACCTTACACAATGTGGCTGGTTTACAATTTGTAGTTCCAAAACCTGCAGAAAAAGGAGTTATGAAAACCGTTAGCGGACCAAAAGATGACAAAAAATTAGATGTTATTGTTGTAGACATAAAAACAAAAGGAGAAACTAAAAGAGTAGAATTAACTGGAGGTAAATTTAACTCTCAAGGTTCTAAAGAAGTTGCTGTTGGTGGTTTAAATTTTAGAATGTTATATGGATCAAAAATATTAGAAACGCCTTTTTCTTTAAAATTAAACGATTTTCAATTAGAAAAATACCCAGGTTCAGAAAGTGCAGCTTCTTATGCAAGTGAAGTTACTGTGATTGACCCCAAAGAAACATTCGATTACCGCATTTATATGAATCATATTTTAAACCATAGAGGTTATAAATTTTTTCAATCGAGCTATGATTTATCAGGAGAAAGAGAAGAAACACATTTGTCTGTAAATCACGATTTTTTAGGGACTTTCCTAACCTATCTTGGTTATTCTCTATTGTACACTGGTTTAATCTGTATTCTTTTTGCAAAAAACACCCGTTTTGACGATTTAAAAAATGGCTTAAAAAAAATTAGAAAGAAAAAATCTAAGATTATTACTGCTTTGTTTCTAACCTTAAGCACGCTAACTTATACTCAAGAACATGACCATAACAATCATGATAATCATAACCATAATACAGAGAAACAAACGATTAGTCACCAGCAAGTAAGAATTACAAACCAACAGATAGATTCTATTTTACAAGCCAATTTAGTCGATGTTAATCATGCTGAGAATTTTAATAAATTGGTAATTCAAGATGCTGGCGGACGTATGAAACCCGCGCATACTTTTGCCTCAGAATTGGTAAGAAAAGTAAGTCAAACAGAAACGTTTAACGGAATGCAACCAAGCCAAGTTTTGTTGTCGATTATAGAAAATCCAAGGCTTTGGTTTGAAGTTCCAGTTATTTATTTAGAAGAAGGAAACACGAAAATTAGGGAAATTCTAAACATAAAAAAAGATGCTGTATATGCTCGATTATCGGATTTTATTACCCCAAGAGGTACTTATAAGATTAAAGAACAAGTTGCAGAAGCTCAGAAGAAAAATGTTCAGAACAAATTTGAGAAAGACTTAATTAAAATTGATAGACGTGTAGGTTTACTGTATAGCGCAATTGGTGGAGGAATTTTGCGTATTTATCCAATACCAAATGACGAAAACAACAAATGGGTTTCTCAACCAGAAATGGCAACTGCTAATTTTAAAGCTACAGATTCTGTTTTTGTTCGCCAATCTTTGCCTGTTTACATTCAGTTTTTACAAGAAGCAAAAAAGACTAACAATTATTCTAAAGCAAATCAAATTTTAGAAGGTATTAAAAAGTTTCAAAAGAAATTTGGAGCTGATGTTTATCCTAATGAAAAGCAAATAGATTTGGAAATTTCTTACAACAAAATTCAACCTTTTCAGAAATTGGCAAAATACTATGGATATCTAAGTTTGTTTTTAATCATTTTTGTCTTTGTAGAAATTTTTAATTCAAAAAAATGGGTAAACACTTTAATAAAAATTTTAATTGGAGGGGTAGTTACTTTATTTATTTTGCACACATTAAGTTTAGGAGCGCGTTGGTATATTAGTGGTAATGCACCTTGGAGTAATGCTTATGAGTCTATAATTTATGTGGCTTGGGCTACTATGCTGTTTGGTTTGTTTTTTGGTAGAAAATCATCACTTACTATTACAGCAACAACATTTTTAACAGCAATTATATTAGCATTTGCACATCAAAATTGGTTAGACCCAGAAATTGCCAACTTACAACCTGTATTAAATTCTTGGTGGTTATTAGTGCATGTTTCTATTATAGTTGCAAGTTATGGCCCTTTTTCTTTAGGCATGATTCTTGGCGTTTTTGCCTTATTCTTAATAGTATTTACAAACAAAAAGAATAAAAAGAAAATGGATATTAACATTAAAGAAATTTCTATTATTAATGAAATGGCGCTTACTGTAGGTTTGGTGATGCTTACCATTGGAAATTTCTTAGGAGGAATGTGGGCTAATGAAAGTTGGGGACGTTATTGGGGTTGGGATCCTAAAGAAACTTGGGCATTAATTTCTATTATGGTGTATGCGTTTGTTTTGCATATGCGTTTAATACCAGGTTTACGAGGAAGATTTACATTTAATCTTTGGTCTGTAATTGCTTATGCATCTATTATGATGACTTATTTTGGAGTTAACTTCTACTTATCTGGTTTGCATTCTTACGCAAGTGGAGATCGAGTAATTACCCCAAGTTCTGTTTATTATTCAATTGGTTTTATCGTTATTTTAGGATCGTTGGCTTATTTTAAATATCAAAAATATTATAAAAAGTAAGACTTCATTTTTTGATATAAAAATGTATTTTTGCACATCATTAATAAATTAAGAAAACAACTATGTTTCATAAAAATATAAAATTAGTATTAGCTGCATTAATTACGGTTTGGGCAGTGTATCAATTTAGTCAAGGAAATATTATGAATGGAATTTCTATCTTATTGTTAGCAGGAATTTTTGTTTTATTTTATTTTAAAAATGAATTTATTTTATTGGCTTTTTTGCAATTACGTAAACAGAATTTTGAAGGTACAAAAAAGTGGTTAAGCTATATTAAAAACCCTGAAACTGCTTTAACGGTTAAACAACAAGGTTATTTTAACTATTTACATGGAATCATGTTAAGTCAGACTAACATTACACAAGCAGAAAAATTTTTACGTAAAGCTGTAAAGTTAGGATTGTCTATGGATCATGATTTAGCAATGGCAAAATTACAATTAGCAGGAATTGCTATGACTAAAAGACGTAAACGTGAAGCTACTAATTTAATGGTAGAAGCAAAAAAATTAGATAAACACGGAATGTTAAAAGAACAAATGCAAATGATGAAACAACAAATGAAGAAGATTTAATTTTCTTTATGCTACATAAAAAAACCGCTAATTAGCGGTTTTTTTGTTCTATAAATAGTTACTTCAACCTTGTTAGACTTAAATCTTTGTTATATTTTACAATAAACAAACCTTTATTCTCTGTAATACCAAATAGTTTACTATGGTAATCAAATTTACTTTCTACTCTGTAAGAAGCTCCTTTTTTAAATGTTGATTTTAACTTATTCTTAGAGGCTAATCGTATTAAAATATCGTAGGTAATATCAAATCCTTTTGTGGCATAATCAGATGGAAGTACATTATTTTTACGCATGTATTGTTTATTAAATAAGTTTGTTATTGGAGAATCTTCATCAACATACTCATCACTTACATAAGTAAAGTTTACTCTGGCTAATTTTAGATTATCTACCTTATCGTAAGCTCTACTTTTATTGTACGAAAAAACACGCATGCTTAATGAATCTGACAAACTATTTACGCTATTAATTGCATCAGAAATAATTACATTATTATCTGTAGCCATTACAATCCAATTAGAAGCATTTGGTTTAAAAATATCTGTAAATTTTTTTCTTGGTATATAACCTCCTTTTGGTTTTACAACATGTACTTTAGAGATTGAATCATGAGTTTCTAAAGATTGTTTTATAGAATTTACGGCTTTATTTGAGGTTGTATTTCCATCGCCAACTACAATAATATTTTGTTTAGTAATACTATCTTTTATAAATGTTAGCAACTCCTCTTTAAAGACATTTTTCTCTGGTGATGTTTTGATAATTTTCGATGACGAAAACTTTGATTGATTTTTTGAATATACAGGAAAAACTATAGGGATATTAATTTTATCGGTTACTAATTCTACTTCTTCAGAATACAAAGGTCCAATAATAACGTCATTTTTATTTAGGTCGTTTTCAGCTATAATTGTTTTTATTTTTGTTCCGTTTCTTTGGGTATCAAAAACGTTTAACTCAATTTTAACTCCTTGTTTTCTTAGAGAATCTATTGCTATTTCTGTTCCTAAATAAAAATCAGTTACAATATTAGCTAATCTACTTTTTGTAAAAATTTTTGAAGCATCTATTGTATCGTTTTCATTGGTTATAAATGGTAATAACAAGGCTACTTTTAATGTAACATCATCTTCAATTACATCTTCATAAATATTTAAATTTAAGTCGATATCAGCTTCTTTTTCTATTGGTTTTATTTTTATACTCTGACCAGTTTTTAAGCCATTAGACAGCTCAGGATTTAAGGCAATTAAATCATCTTGAGAAACATTATAAAAACGCGTTAAGCTATAAAAAGTATCTCCTTTTTTAACTTCATAAACTACAAAATTCTTTTTAAGTTCGTTTAAAACTTTATCTTTGTTTTCCTTATCTTCTTTTTGTGGTTCCTCTTTGTTTACCTTATCTTTAGTCTTGTCTTTTTTTGTATTAACATCGTTATTTAACTTTTTATTTGGTATTACAATTAGAGTATTCGCTTTTGGCCTTCTACCAACGTCAGGATTTAATCTTAATAAATCTTTGGTTTTCATATCCAATTTCTTGGCTATAATACGCATTGTTTCGCCTTCTTTAACTTTGTATTGAACGTACTTTTTTTGCTGTCCACAAGACACAGCAAAAGTTAAAAAACATAGAAAAACAAAAAATTGTAGATGTTTCATATACTTTATTCCCATTCTATTGTTGCGGGTGGTTTAGAGCTAATATCGTAAACAACTCTATTTACACCTTTTACATTGTTTATAATTTTATTAGATGTTTTCTGCAAAAACTCATAAGGCAAATTTACCCAATCTGCAGTCATACCATCTGTACTTTCTACCGCTCTTAAAGCGACTACTTTTTCGTAAGTTCTTTCATCTCCCATAACTCCTACAGAATCTACAGGCAATAACATTGCTCCTGCTTGCCATACACCATCATACAAACCTTCTTCTTTTAATCCGTTGATGAATATTGCATCTACTTCTTGCAAAATACGAACTTTTTCTGCGGTTACATCTCCCAATATACGAATTCCTAAACCAGGTCCTGGAAAAGGATGACGTCCTAAAAGTTCTATATCTATTCCCATAGAAGCTCCTACTCTTCTTACTTCATCTTTAAAAATCATTTTTAAAGGTTCTACAATTTTTAATTTCATAAAATCTGGTAAACCTCCAACATTATGATGACTTTTAATGGTCGCAGATGGCCCTCCATTTACAGAAACAGACTCAATTACATCAGGATAAATTGTACCTTGAGCCAACCAAGTTACGTCAGTAATTTTGTGAGCTTCATCATCAAAAACCTCTATAAAAGCATTACCTATTGCTTTTCTTTTTTGCTCAGGTTCGGTAACTCCAGCAAGAGCTTTTAAAAAACGTTTAGATGCATCTACACCTTTAACGTTTAATCCCATACCTTCGTATTGCGCAAGCACACTTTCGAACTCATTTTTACGTAGAAGTCCGTTATTTACGAAAATACAATATAGATTTTTGCCAATAGCTTTGTTTAATAAAACTGCAGCTACAGTAGAATCTACTCCTCCAGAAAGCCCTAAAACCACTTTATCATTACCTACTGTTTCTCTAATATCTGCTACAGTGTTTTCTACAAAACATTGTGGAGTCCAAGTTTGTGCAACTCCTGCTATTTTCACTAAAAAGTTTTCTAATAATTGTTTTCCGTCTTTAGAATGATATACTTCTGGATGAAATTGAATTGCATACGTTTGTTCTCCTTCTATTTTATAGGCAGCATTTTCTACATCTTTTGTACTTGCTAAAAGCGTGCCATTGGTTGGTAATTCTTTAATCGTATCAGAATGACTCATCCAAACTTGACTACCTTCAGAAATATTTTTGAAAAAAGTTTCACCATTTTTTATGTATGATAAATTGGCTCTACCATACTCTCTCGTATTAGATGGCGCTACTTTTCCACCAGAAAAATGTGCCAAATATTGTGCACCATAACAAACTGCTAAAACAGGTTTTTTTCCTCTAATTTCAGTTAAATCTGGATGTAAAACATTTTCTCCTCTTACAGAATTTGGGCTTCCTGATAGAATTACAGCTTTAAATTCTGATTGATTTTTTGGAGGATGATTATAAGGATGAATTTCACAATAAATGTTTAATTCTCTAACTCTTCTCGCAATTAGTTGTGTGTATTGCGAACCGAAATCTAAAATAAGTACGTTGTGTTGTTGCATGCGCAAAAATACTATTTCAGATTAAATTTTAATACTGAAATTCATATTTTTTATCACGAATTAGAATTCGTTAAAATTGATGAGAATTTGTGAAACAAGAATGAAGCGTAAAGTATGAAGTTGAAGTTGGGAGATAAAAACCAATATATTTATATATACTCAAACTATTGCCACTTTTGTTGCTTTGCTACTTTTATCCTTTAAAACTTTGTAACTTTGTAACTTTGTAACTTTGTAACTTTAAAACTTATAAACAATAGCATTAATGTTCATTCCTGCTCCAACAGAAGCCAAAATAATAACATCGCCTTTATTTACTTGTTGGTTTTCTATTTTACCTTTTAAAACTAAATCTAATAAAGTAGGAACTGTAGCAACAGAACTATTACCCAACTTATGAATACTCATAGGCATAATACTTTCTGGAATTGGTTTTTTGTACAATCTATAAAAGCGTTTTATAATAGCCTCGTCCATTTTTTCGTTTGCTTGATGAATAAATATTTTTTTAACATCATCTATAGCAACACCACTTTTATCTAATGCAATTTTCATTGCTTTTGGAACATTGGTAATGGCAAATTCATAAATTTTACGACCATACATTTTTATATAACGAGTATTTTTATCTTCTAATTGATTATAAGATGCTCCAAAAAATAAATAATAAGCTTCATCTTTAGCCCAAGTTTGTGTTGCATGACTTAATATTCCTGAATCTTTTTCTGAAGTTTCTTCTACAATACAAGCTCCTGCACCATCGCTATAAATCATAGAATCTCTATCGTGCTTATCTACCACTCTCGATAATGTTTCTGCACCAATTACCAAACATTTTTTTGCAATACCTGCTTTTATAAACGCTTGTGCCTGTATTACACCTTCTACCCAACCTGGGCAACCAAACAAAATATCGTAAGCCACACAATTAGGATTCTTAATTTCTAATTTAAACTTTACTCTTGTTGCTAAACTGGGTAATGTATCAGCTTGAATTGCACCGTCTTTAACGTCTCCAAAATTATGCGCTAAAATGATATAATCTAATTCTTCTACATTAACATTTGCATCTTCAATAGCTTTTTGGGCAGCAAAAAAGGCTAAATCTGAAGTGGTATATTCTGCTTTTGCATAACGTCTTTCGTCAATTCCAGTGATATTTTTAAATTTAGATATGATAACTTCATTTTCTGATGAAAAAACAGAACCATCTTCATTTAAAAAATCATCGTTCAAAAAATCTTTATTTTGTTTTCTGATTGATGGAATAAAAGTACCTGTTCCTGAAATTTTAGAATAAATCATATAAAAATATTTGCACACGAATTTAATGAAAGACAAATTAAATAATTATTATGCATGCATAGCAATGGGATACTCAAAAGAGAAAAAACAAGCGGCATGTTTTAAAAAGAAATCGATTTACTTTTTATAGATATTCATCTTAAGCTCCATTACTGTTGCAATAGACCTTGCTCGACTTTTCATATTATGTGCATTTTCTCCATGAAAATTGGCATCAATTGTTTCAAATAAATACGATATCCAAATGGTAAAATGTTCTTTTTTAAAAGTTACAAATGCATTTTTATCTAAGTGTTTTTGCATTACATTATTTGCGTAAGTATTTGTATCAAACAAAATATCATTCCAAAAATCTGTGATGATTTCTAAATGTTCTTCTAAATGATTATGTGTAAGAATGTCTTTAAAAAAAGGAAGCATTTTTTTATCATTTAGCAACAAATCATAAAATTTAGTGATTATAAATTTAATATCTTGTCTTGAAGAAATGTCTAATTTCATAAAATAAAATTGGCATTATGTTAATTAATTTTAATAAAAAGCGTTTTATTTGGTATACTTGCTCTACATGATAAAGGTTTACAAATATGAACTATCAAACGAAAAAGGGAGTAAAGAGAGTAGAGATTCTGTTTTAACAATTTCGCCTATTTCTCCCATAAATATTACCGAAAAAGGTTCTTTTTGATTGATTTCAAACTCTGATAATGTTTGTCTACAAGCTCCACACGGACCAACAGGTTTATTTACTTTTGTTATTTTTGAACTTGCCGTAATTGCTAACTTTTTAATTTTTACTTTCGGAAAAGTGGAGCCTGCTTTCCAGATAGCTACTCTTTCTGCACACATGCCTGAAGGATAAGCTGCATTTTCTTGATTATTTCCTAAAACTATCTCTCCGTTTTCTAACAATAATGCAGCTCCAACATTAAACTTAGAGTAAGGAGCATAAGCATTTTTTCTTGCTGCTATGGCTTTACTCATCAGGTTTTTATCTTCTATTTCTAATTCTGAAATGTTATTGTAAATAGTGGCAGAAGATTTTATTTCTATTTTTTTCATAAATAAATTCGTCAAAAAAAGCAGCCTTTTTTGACTGCTTTACTTTGTATGTTATAAACTTACTAAAAAAAAATGACTTTTTAATAATCATCAAAAATTTCACCTAAATCAAATGATAGCGAAAAACGTAAAGAATTTTCTAACGGATTATTTACATCAGAAGAATTAATTAGGTAAGATAAATCTATATTTAAAGCATTGGTTTTAAAACCGCCTCCTAAAGTAAAGTATTGTCTATTTCCTTTATCTTGACTTTCATGAAAATATCCTGCTCTTAATGCAAAAGCTTGATTGTATAAATACTCTGCACCAAGCGCATAAGTAAACTCTTTTAATTCTTCGCTAAAGCCTCCTGGAGCATCGCCAAAAGAACTAAAAATTCCTTCTACCCAACCTTTATCTTCTTCAGAACCATCTGGCTGAGGTGTTGGTACCAATAATTTTGTAAACTCTATAGTAGTTGCAATTGTATTATAATCGTCTAAAATAAAATCAAAACCACCACCCAATTTTAAATTAGTTGGAATAAAATCTTCTTCACCTGGCGTGTAAGAAACTTTGGGACCTATGTTTGTAATATTGAACCCTAATCTATAACGACCATTAAAATTACCGTAATTTTCTTCTAAAGATTGGTAATAACCTGACACATCTACTGCAAAAGAATTGATTGGCTGTAATGTATTACCAGCTGTACCATTAAATGCCAAATTAGATCGAATGTACTTAAGCCCAACTCCCATAGAAAAAGTTTCACTTAATTTTAGAGAATAAGCTCCAGAAACCACAAATTCATTTGGGTTAATTGATCCATTTGGATTACCACTACTATCTGTTAAATCTATTTGTCCTAAAGAAAAATATCTAAATTCTGCTCCCCAAGCTGCATTTTCGCTAAATCTATTCATATAAGATGCACTACCTATAAAAATATCATCAGTAAGGTTACGCAACCATGGTGAGTATGTTAGACCTGTTTTTACTTGTCTATTACTAAAAGTCATTTTTGCTGGGTTATGATAAAGAGAAAAAGCATCTGCAGATGTAGCAACCCCCATATCTCCCATACCTCCTGCTCTTGCATCTGGTACAATTAGTAAAAATGGAGTAGCCGTTGTTATTCCTCCTGTAACTTGCGTATTTGTTTGTGCTGACATTTTAACAGCTACAAATACAAAAAGTAAAAAATAGATTCCTGATTTTTTCATTTGTTAATTTAGTTAATAGTGTACAAATATCTAATTTTTATTGAAGTATTACTAATTTTTCGTACTTCTCTGAAACAAGATTACTTGTTGTTGATTTTACTTTTAATTTATAAATATAAACACCTTTTCCTATTTTGTTGCCAAAATCGTCTAAGCCGTTCCAAGAAATACTTCTTGCTAAATTACCTGTTGTTGTTATATTTCTATTAATTGTCTTTACTAATTTTCCAGAAACAGTAAAAACTTGTATTTGAACTTCTAAAGGTTCGTTAGGTTTATTATGATTAAACCAAAATTCTGTGTAATTTACAAAAGGATTTGGGTAATTTAAAACATTTTCTAAATTTAATATGGCATCGCTAACAACCACGAAGTTTAACGTTGCTTCAGATGAATTATTGTATGTGTCCCAAGCTTTAATTTTTAATGTATGTGGCCCTACCTCTAAATCTCTTAATCTGTAGATAACTTTTCCGTTTGTAAAGTCGTTTAATTCTGTTTGATAAAAATCGTTTAAAATAATTGGGTTAGTAGTATCTCCATCTAAAACACCTACAATATCATGGTCTACAGCAGTTATAGAAGTATTAATTCCGCTAGAATCTGATAGAACCGCTATTAGATTTGGTGATGAATTGGTGTTACCTCCATCAATAAAAGATTCGTCGTTCATAAAGAGTTTTATTTCTGGACCAACAGTATCTTCTGGTGCATTTTCGTTAATTCCGCCAACAACAACATCAAAGTTATATCCTGCTTTGTCTGTAACACCGTTTTCAGCATAAAAACTCAGTTTTCCTTTTCCGTAAGCTATTTTTATATCTTTTGGTACAATAAAATCTAATTTAAAGGCGCCATTTTCTACGGTAGATTTTCCTCTAAACAATTTACTATCTTGAGTGTCAAAAACCATTTTAACACCAAATCCGTCATTGTCTAAAGTTGTCTTATCTATTGGTTTATCAAAAACAGTTGTAGATAATGAGCCATTAAAATTATTTAAAACAGTATCTGTGTTGTCTACTACTACACCTTCTATGGTAATTTTAGATAGTGCTTTTATGGTGTCTAATGGTTGAGAAATATCTTTTCCGTTTATTTTTGTAATCCTAACATTTGCTTCTGGAATAGCTAATTTCATTGCAGGGTCTCCAAAATTGTAAATAAAAAACTTTTGAAAGGTAGAAGAATTGTTTTTTGTTTTCATTAACGATTCTGCAATAGATAAATCTTCATTATTAAATTCTAACAAGACCCTTAATAATTGCTGGTTAAACAACTCTCCAGCAGTTATAAAAACTTCTCTGGTTGTGGTTATCATATTTGCTGCTCCACCTTGTTTATTCCATAAAGTAAGTTCTCCTGCTGTAACTCTATTTGGGTTATCGAATCTAGAGAAATCGCAGGTAACTGTAATTAAAAGTGGTAAAGTATTTAAGTTATTAAAGCTCTGTATTTGTGGTTTTTCTAAAATTTTTTCTGAGGCAAAACCATCTTCACCTCCATGACCAAAATAATCTAAAATTAATGTTCCTTTTTCTATGGCATTTGTTATGGCTTTATTTACTTCTGGATAACGTTCTCCTCCAGAAGAATTTTCTTGTACGTAAGCATCTGCATAAATCTTATTAACATTAAAAATAGGTTTGTTAATTTTTATTTCATCTGCAATGGTCTCTATTGCTTGCTGTAAAGTTTCTTCTCCAACATCGTCTATATCGTCTGCAAGAAGTGTTATACTGTTTCTCCAATCTCCAATTGCATTTTTGCTGTAATAGCTTAAAATTTTATCGACTACATCTTTGGCTTGGGAAACTGTAGATACAGGAATTCTGCTCGAGGCAACATCTATGGTATGATTAGAAGACATTGTTCCTTCATTAGCATCTAACATTACAAAAAAGTCGTCAGTAACGTAAGAAGATGCTAAATTAAAGCTATTTTCTGATAATTTTACGGGAACAATATTGTTGTTTCCTGAAATTCTGTCTTTATAATCGTAAGAAGAATCTCCAAAAAAACAAACGTATTTTAATTTTTTTTCTAACGTTGTATTTGTATTGTAGAGGTGTTTGATAAAATCTCTAATACCAGTAATATCTTTAGAACCCGAAGAAAATTCATTATAAATCTTATCTAAAATCACCACTTTAGTTGTTAAATTAGAGTTGGCCTGATGATAATCTGCTAATCTTTGAGCTTCAGAAGACAATTCTTCACTTGTAATAACCAAGTAATTAATATCTTTTAGAGCGTGTAAATTTTGATTTTCAATTTTACCATTTTGGATCGATTTAGGTATGTAAAAATCTTCTTGATGCAAAACAATATACTCTTTTAAATTTCCTGCATTATCTTTAAAAGAAAAATCGTTATTGGTAGATTGATTAGTAATAACTTTAGGTTCTATACTATTGCTAACATCCCAAACCTGAAAAACATTGGAACTATTTTGTATTTGAAATGCTACTACTCCAGTAGTATTAGCTTGCACAAAACTTCTAAAAGAAAATTGTTTGCCGTCTGCTAAAAGTAGCTTTTTACCAATAACTTCTATAAAATCTAAATAAGTTTTTGCAGAAGGATTTCCTCCATTATCATAAGTAATAGAAATATCTATTAAACTCGATGAATTTTGAATATCTGCATTTCTTTCTGATGTATTTGCTTTTGTTAAAGAACTTGGGTTAACAGGAAAAAAATTTAACGAATAAATATCTTTACCATTAACTTTTACAGCCATTGTAGATGAAGCAACAGAAGTAGAAACCCCTCTTATTCTTACATTAATGTCTTCATTTGGCACAGCATTAGGAAAAGGTATTTTAAAATTCTGATTATTTTCTATGTTAAAATCTGTATCAAAGAACCATTGTGTGCCTGCAGCTAAAATGCTTCGTTCTTCTTTTTCAAAAAAAGTATAATCATTAAATGTTGTTATTTGAGTTGATGCATTTGCAGTAATAGGCGTTTTTTGTTGAATTCTTTTTCCATCATCATTAGAAACTGTAATAAAATAATATGCTTTATCAGAAAAAATATTTTGTCTGTGTTTTGCTGTATTTGTAGCAGGATTCACAACCCAATCATGAGGACCTTTAGCATAAAAAAGAATGTAATCTGAGTTGTCAAAAGAACCGTCATTTTCTCCTTCTATATAAATTGCATTTTCTTGCAAATCATTAAATCTAAAATCAGAATTTAAAACGGGAAGCAGATTACCACCATTTCCATAAATATGAATTTTCTTTGGGTTTAAACCATTTGTAGAAATACCAATTTGTTGCAATAAATTTTTATCAATCTTAAACACACCAGTAGTATCTACCGAAAACTTATACCAGTTGCCAGTAGATAAAACAGAATTACTAACTTGCGTAAAAGCAATTTGCAAGAAAAAGCTAAAAAAAAGGAGTAAAAATTGTTTTCTCATAATTGTATTCAAATAACGCAAATAATTTATAGATATTTTAGTAGATATACAGATAAATTATACTAAATTTAAAAAGCATTCGTTTTAAAGAATGTGATTAGAAAAATGATGCGTTAAATTTATTAAATTACTTGTTTGAAAGTATATTTATTGTAAATTGCATCGCTATAATAAAAACCCTTAATAATTTTTCAATATAGAAAATGAAAAACGTATTTAAAATAACATTAGTTGCACTATCTATTCTAATATTACATAGTTGTAGTAGATCAGCTTCTGGAAACTCAAAACTTACAGGATTGCCATTTAACAATCCTAAGTATGGTAATTATATTAGAGGAGGTGCATTTGCTGGTCAAGAAACACCTTTAGGAATGGTTGCCATAGAAGGTGGATCTTTTACAATGGGGCAAGTCCAAGACGATGTTATGTTTGATTGGAACACAACTCCAAAAAAGATGCATATTCGCTCTTTTTTTATGGACGAAACTGAAGTAACAAATTCAGAGTATTTCTTATACATACAATATATAAAGGATGTTTTTCCTCCTTCTGAAGAAAAATACAAACATATTTACAGCTCTGTTTTACCAGACACTTTAGTTTGGAGAAAGAGTTTAGGTAATACAGATATTTTATCTGAAAACTATTTACGACACCCTGCCTATGCTGATTACCCCGTTGTTGGTGTTAGTTGGTTACAAGCAAACCAATATTGTAAATGGAGAACTGATGCTGTAAACTTGAAAAAATTAATAGACAAAGGCTATGTAAAAAATATTTTTGCCAACGATACTATCAGAAACTTTTTTGACACTGAAGTTTTCTTAGCTGATTCTGATAAATTATTTGAAGGTGATACTACTATTTATCAAAGAGGTATCAGAACAAGAGGAGCTGCAAGAGGTAGTAAAGGCTCTTTTCAAGGAAGAAAAATTACCCAAGCAGATGGTGTTTTAAGTCAAAAATTTAGATTACCTACTGAAGCTGAATGGGAATTTGCTGCTAAAGCTAATATTGAGAATAGAGAATACAACAATATTAGAGGTAGAAAAAAATATGCTTGGAATGGAAAATATTCAAGAGAAACACAAAAAAGATTTAGAGGCGACCAATTAGCTAACTTTAAACAAGGTAAAGGAGAATATAGCGGTTTATCTGGTTGGAGTTCTGATGGTTCAGATATTCCTATAAGAGTTAAATCTTATCCACCAAATGCTTTTGGTTTATATGACATGTCTGGTAACGTTGCAGAATGGGTAGCAGATGTATACAGACCAATTATAGACAATGAAGCCAATGATTTTAACTATTTTAGAGGTAATATTTTTACTAAAAAAATGATTGATGAAAACGGAAAAGTTGTTATTGCCGATGTTTCGAGTGGAGCAGAAGTTGAATACGATACTTTACCTAACGGTAAAATTATTCCAAAACAACTACCAGGAAGTATCAAATACATTCCTATTACAAAAGACGATGTTACTTTAAGAAGAAACTTCTCAGTTTCAGATAATACCAATATTGGAGATGGAGACTTAAATTCTTCGAGATTTTATGAAGATGATGAAGATCAATTTGCATCAAGACCAAGTATGTACAACTCTCCAAGAAGACCAACAAGAGTCTTAGATTCTGTAACAGGTAGAGAAATTTTAGTTAATGATGCTAAAAAAAGAACAACTTTAATTAGTAATAGAACAAGAGTTTACAAAGGTGGTTCTTGGGCAGATAGAGAATATTGGCTAGACCCCGCACAAAGAAGGTATTTACCAGAATACATGGCTACAAATTACATTGGTTTTAGATGTGTTACTGATAAAGTAGGACCAATGACTTATAAGAAAAGAAAAGCCAGAAATCCTTCGAGATAATTTTAAATGAATTAAAAAATTATAACCTCACTGTACTAATAACAGTGAGGTTTTTTTTATTTTTAAAAAATGAAAATTAAAGCACTTTACAATTTATATTCTAAAAACTATCTTGTAGACACAGATACAAGAAAAATTAGGAAAAATACCATTTTCTTTGCCTTAAAAGGTGAAAAATTTAATGGTAATACATTTGCTAAACAATCACTTTCTTTAGGAGCTAGTTATGCAGTTATTGATGAGAAAAAATACAAAACTCACGCAAATATAATCTTAGTTGATAATGTCTTAAAAACATTACAAGACTTAGCTAACTATCATAGAAATATTTTAAAAATTCCCATTATAGGGTTAACAGGTAGTAATGGAAAAACAACAACCAAAGAATTAATTGATGCTGTTTTATCAAAAAAATATAGTACAACTGCTACCAAAGGCAATTTAAACAACCATATTGGGGTTCCGCTTACATTATTATCGATGACACCTAAAACAGAAATAGGAATTGTAGAAATGGGAGCTAATCATCAAAAAGAAATAGAATTTCTTTCTGCTATCTGCGAACCAGATTTTGGCTACATTACTAATTTTGGTAAAGCTCACTTAGAAGGTTTTGGAGGCGTAGAAGGGGTTATAAAAGGAAAAAGCGAATTATATCAATTCTTAGAAAAAAAGAATAAAACTGCCTTTATAAACCCAAAAGATCGTATACAAATTAAAAAAACAACACAGATAAATACAATTGAATTTGATAAAAGTTTAACTTTTTTAGAGGTAAATCCTTTTGTAAAACTATCTTTTAATAAGCTAAACATCCAAAGTAATTTAATAGGAGCTTATAATTATACTAATATTGCAATTGCCTGCACTATTGGAAAACATTTTAAAGTCCCTGATGACTTTATAAAAAAAGCGATAGAAAACTACACCCCAGATAACAATAGATCTCAAATAATCAAGACGGAGTTAAATACTATTATTTTGGATGCTTATAATGCAAATCCAAGCAGTATGAAAGCTGCTATTGAAAATTTTACAGCAATTAAAGCTACATCTAAAGTTTTAATTTTAGGCGATATGTTTGAATTAGGAAGTGAAAGCGTAAAAGAACATCTATCTATTGTAAATTTAGTTGAAAAAAATAATTTCGATAAGTACTTTTTTGTTGGTGAGCTTTTTTATAAAACTAAACAGTCTAACAATTTCTATGTATCTTTTGATGATTTAGAAGGGTATTTAAAAGACAATCCTCTTAAACATCAATTAATTTTAATTAAAGGTTCAAGAGGAATGCGCTTAGAAAGACTTTTAAAAATTATTAATTAATATTATTTTTATGATATTCTAATAAATTATCTATTGGTCTTTGAATTACATCAGTAATTTTTAAATTATTCTTAGCTGCAATATTTTCTAATATATCTCTAAAGTAATGCGCAATAGATCCTATAAAATAAATAGGTGTTTCTGTTGGTACATTGTAAGGTAAAACTCTATACTTAAAAAATTTCTGAAACCCTTTTTTAATTATTTTTTTAATATATTTTTCATCCTTAAAATCGAACATAAATTTTGCAAATGAAGCCAAATACATATTAGGGTTAGATTCTCTATATAAGTTTTTCTTAATATAATCTGCATCTAAATTAAATTCTTCATTAAACTTTTCTGCAATTTCTTTAGGCATTTTCTTATAGTAATAATCTATAATTAATTTTTTACCAAAGTAGTTTCCACTTGCTTCATCCATTAGAATGTATCCTAAAGACGCAACTAACATTTCCATAGTAGAACCATTGTAATAGCAACTGTTAGAACCGGTTCCTAAAATACAAACTAAAGCGGGTTCTTTACCAGAAGCAGCATAAACTGCTGCTAACATATCTTCATCAATAAAAACTTTTGCTTTAACAAAAATAGATTCTAATACAGTTTTAAGAATTTGAACTGGTTTTGGTGTTCCGCATCCAGCTCCATAAAAATGTATCTCTTCAACATCATCTTTTACATTTATGAGTTGAAACATATTAATTATTCTATTATGCAATTCTTCTTCTGGAACTATAGCAGGGTTTAACCCCAATGTTCTAGTTCTAAACAATTCTTTTTTATTATTATCAATAGCAATCCAATCTGCTTTTGTTGAGCCTCCATCTGCAATTAAAATCATATCTTTAGTATTTTTACTCAAAGATATTACAAGTAAATATGATATACAATAGCTATTGAATCTTCAATCGTTTTCGTAAAAATTAATTTATTTTTGAGTCTATAAATTGTAATAAATATTGATGCAAAAAATTGTAATTTTGTTTTAAAATTTTATTATGCTTTTTTTTAAAAAAAGGGAGATACCTCTAAACGAGTTTTTTCCAGAAAATTTTATTGACATTCATTCTCATCTATTGCCAGGTATTGATGATGGTGCAAAAGATTTAGAAAATTCTATTGAGTTAATCTTAAAAATGCGGTCTTATGGAATTAAGAACTTTATAACCACACCCCATGTTTTAGGTGATGTATACCCAAATTCTTCTAAAACTATAAAAGAAAAATTAAAAATTGTACAAGATGAATTAGCATTAAGGAAAATAAATGATGTTACAATTAACGCAGCTGCAGAATATATGATGGATGAACAGTTTTCTATTCGTTTAGAAAAAAACGATATTCTAACTTTAAAAGACAATTTTATTCTTGTAGAAATGTCTTACTTTAATGCACCAATAAATCTTTATGATATTCTGTTTGAAATTCAATTAAAAGGGTATAAACCTGTTCTTGCTCATCCTGAGCGCTATAACTTCTATCATAATGATTTTGATAGTTACTACAAATTAAAAAAAGCGGGTTGTTTATTTCAATTAAATTTATTGTCTTTAACAGAACAATATGGAAAAGGTGTTCAAAAAATTGCTAACAAATTAATTAAAGAAAATTTATATGACTTTGTTGGCACTGATACACACCATCATAATCATTTAGAATTATTAAGAAAAATTAGTACAAAAAAAAGAAAGCAAAAAATTAATCATTTACTTAATAAAAATTTATCTTTTTCAATATAAATTAGCATTCAACTTATTATTTATGAACTATAGTGATACACTTTTTTTTATTGCAAAATGTTTAACAATTTCCTCAAACCAAAAAAATAAAATTGAGGTAGAAAAAAAGCTAATAAACGTAAATTTAGATTGGGATTCTATAGTTAAAGTAAGTACTTCTCATTTTGTTTTTCCTGCGCTTTATCAAAACTTAAAAAATGAAAATTTTTTAGATTATTTACCCGAAGACTTGATTAAGTATATGAAATACATTTCTGAACTTAATAGAGAAAGAAATTTAGCAATACTTGAACAAGTAAAAGATATAAATGAAGTCTTATTAAGTAATAATATTGTTCCCATTTTTTTAAAAGGAGCTAGTTTTATAGTAGAAGATTTATATAATGATATTTCTGAGAGAATGATTGGTGATATAGACTTTATAGTTCCCAAGCACCAATTTAAAAAGTCTGTTACTGTGTTAAAAGAATATGGATATAAATCTAAAACTGATGAAACAGGAAATGTTATTCCTTATGTTCATTATCCTAAAATGACAAAAAAAAACCATATTGCTGCAATAGAGGTTCATAGAAAACTAATGAATAATAAATATTCTAAGTTTTATGAATATAATTTCTTTACAAAAAACAAAAGAGTTTTCGATAATATAAATGTTCCATCTTTAAAAAATCAAATTATTCACAATTGTGTTAATGCGCAATTAAGAGATAACGGTAAATATTATAAATCTATTTCTTTAAGAAAAAGTTATGATTTATTAAATCTATCTCTGAAATCTTCACCACTACAAGCTTTATTTGAAAACAGATTAAATTTTTATGATTTAAATAACTATTTAGCTTTAACTTATAAAATTTTTGGTAATAAATCACTAAAATATGATAAAAACAAATACTCTAAAAATTACATTAAGAAAGTTCATTTATTCTTAAAAAACTTACTTTTAAGAAAATTTCATTCATACAAAACAGGATTTATATTAAACTATCGAAAAAGAATCCCTAAAGTATATAAAATTTTATTTAATGGTGGTTATAGATCATATTTTCTTAAAATTTATTTTAAAAAGTAAATAAATATAATTCTAAAATAATTTTCTATACCATGTTTTTTTTTCTTTTTCAAAATATCCATATCCATATCTATAACCATAACCATAACTCTTTTTAATATCTGTATCATTTAGAACTATAGCCATGTTAGGTAGTTTTTTTTCTCTATATAAAGTTTGAGGAACTTCTAACATGCGTTTATCTAAATAGTTAGCTCTTACAACATAAAGAAACATGTCTGCATACTTAGAAACTAATAATGTATCTGTTACTAAATTTACAGGAGCAGTATCAACAATAATGTAATCATATTCTTGTTTTACATCCTCGAATAATTTTTTTACCCTATCCATTAGTAATAATTCAGCAGGGTTTGGTGGTATAACTCCTGAAGCTATAATATCTAAATTTTCTATTTCTGGAATTGAAAACTTAACATCATTAATCGATGTTTCTTCATTCATTATAAAATTTGTTATCCCTTTTCGTTCAGCAATACCAAGATATTCTGTAACCTTTGGAGCTCTCAAATCTAAACCTATCAAAAGAACTTTTTTCTTTGATAAAGATAAAGCTGCTGCAAGATTTATCGAAATAAAAGATTTACCTTCTCCACTTGTTGTAGAAGTTATAAAAATAGTTTTACCAAGCTTTTCGTTAGAATTAGACATCATAAAACCTAAATTGGTTCTTATCAATCTAAATGCTTCAGAAGAACTTGATCTTGAGTCTTTACTAATAACAATTTTTTCCTTGGTTTCTGAATGAGTTATATCCCCTAAAAATGGAATATTTGTTAAAATTTCAATATCTCTTCTTGAGTGTATTTTTGTATCTAATAAATTTTTAATGTACACTATTAGGAAGGGTATTAATAGTCCTAAAAATATAGCTGCAAAGTATACAATATTTTTTTTGGGAAAAACTGGTTTATTAGAACCGTATGCCTTATCAATAATTTTAGCATTTGGCACAGTTACGGCTAAAGAGATATCTGTTTCTTCCTTTTTCTTTAGTAAGTATGAATATAACCCAGCAAAAATTTCTTGTTCTCTTGCTATATCTATAAAACCTCTTTCTGTTTTAGGAATAGAAGATATTTTAGAATTTATTTTCTTTTGCTCATTCTTTAATTGTTGTAATTTGAACTTCAAAGAAGTTTGTAAATTAGTTAAGCTTTGTATAAGGCTAGATTTTAAACTTGAAATACTTGAGTTTAAATCTATTATATTAGGGTTTCTTATCCCTGCACTTGGTAGTAATTGGTTTCTCCTTAAAACTAGCTTATTGTAATTTTCTATTGCGAATGATATGTTAGCATCTTCGAAACCTAGTCCAACAGGTAAAACTTCATTATTCTTATCTAACTTTTCTTGAATCCATTCACTAATTTTAAGTTTAGCATTTGTATCAATCATTAATTTAGTATTAAGTGATCCTGACTCTAAAACTAATTCTACTTCTTTAGATGCACCAGTAAACCCATTTTTTGATTTATACTTTTTAACATTGTCATCAATAGCTGCCAAATCTTTAGATATTGTTGATAATCTCTCATCAATAAAAATTTTTGTTTTAATAGAAATTTGATTTTTATCTTTTATGGCATCAATGTTATACTGCTTAACAAGTTCATCTAAAACGTCTACAATTTTCTTTTTCACGCTTCCCTTCAAACTCAAAGTTAAAACGCTAGAGTTTTTATTTACAGGTTCTATAAAAATACTTTCCCTATAACTATCAATAATTTTATTCTTATTTCTAATCTTTACAAAATATTCTTTAACATCATAAGAAAAGTTATCATCTCGATAAATCTTAAAAAAACCAAGTTTACTTTCAACTTCTTCCCCAAACTTATAATTTGAAACAAACTCATTATCTTGGTTTTTTAAATCATAAGTATTCAAATCTTTGAAAGAAATAATAATTGTTGTATCTTTTTCTTTGTACAATAAATTTCTTTTAGTAAAATGAAACTTAATAGGACTATTTTTGTAAAGTTCATGCTCTAAAATTCTACCTTGTATATAATAAGAAATGTTTAAATTTAGAGAATCTACAACTCGTTCAATAATTTTTCTTGACTTTAAAATTTCTATTTCGTTATCTGTATTATTAGCAGATCCTCCTCCTATAATACCTAAATCTTCAAAGGCAGCTAATTCAGCAGAAATTCCAGATTTCTTATTGTCTTTGATCATAATAGATGCAGAAGCACTAAAAGAAGGAGAAGTATATCTCAAATATATAAAAGCTATAGCCACACCTAAAATGGCAGATATAACAAACCATCTCCAAAATAAAAAGTATTTTTCTATCTCTGCTCTGAGATTTAAAGAGTTTGACTCTTCAAGCTCATTATAATTATTATTTGATTGCATGTATTTATCTTGTTATGATTGTGATTAAGGATAATAAAACAGATGCTAAGGATATAAATAAACCTGTGTTTCTTGTATAAGCTGCATCTTGAGCTCTGGCATAGTTTTGTTCAACATAAACAACATCATTTTGTTGTAAATAATAAACAGGAGATGTTAATAATTTTTTAGATTTCAAATCTACAACATACTGTACTTTTTTATTATTAACTTCTCTTATTACTTTTACATTACTTCTCTCCCCTGAAATTGTCAAATCCCCTGCCATGCCAATAGCCTCAATAATTGTAACTCTTTCGTTAGGTATTGTATATGTGTTTGGTCTTGCTACATCTCCAATTACAGTAATTTTAAAATTAGTAATTGTAATATTGATGGACGGGTCTTTCACATAATCTGGGGACAATTTCTCTCTAAGCAAATCAATAAGTTCAATCCTTGTTAATCCTGCAACCTTAATTTTTCCAAAAACAGGAAACTCAATATTACCTTCGCTATCTACTAGATAAAGTTGTTGAATTGGTTGGCTAACAACTGTATTTGTAGAAACAGATAGCACCACTGAAGAAAGATTAAATGGTCTAACAGCTTCAAAATCTGTAGAATTTATTATTATTTGTAATAAATCATCAGATTTAAAAATAGTTTTATAAATATTAGATACTTTCTCTTGATTTATTTCATCATTTTGAAGATATATTATTTCTTTTTTTGAGACACAAGAACTCAACAAGAAAAAAACTATTAGGCTACTAAAAACTTTTCTATTTAACATTATTACAT
Source organism: Bacteroidia bacterium (assembly GCA_030427865.1). GTDB lineage: Bacteria > Bacteroidota > Bacteroidia > Flavobacteriales > Flavobacteriaceae > Polaribacter. Next base: position 77,626 of record JAUICK010000010.1, read on the forward strand.
ATTTTTGGCGAAAATAACACTTTTAAGCATAATGATAAATACTATTATGTTTTTTTTCATAAAAGAATATCACAAATTCTAAAAACATCTAGCTTTGTTAAATTTGAACTTGAAGGTAAACATAGTCCCCTATTAAATAAATCTAAACATAAATTATCTCCATAAAATGGATAATCTTCAAAGTATTTCTGTTTATGAAGTGGTTTCCATAACCTTCGAACGTCAATGTTGTTTTTCTTAAACTTAAGTATTAATTCTTGGATATCTCTATTATCTTTAAATAGAATACAATTTAACCAAAAATTGGAGAAAAAAACTTTTGAAGATTCTGAATGAAGATCGATATCGGTAAAATCTTTTAATATCTTTTTGTAAAAATCGTTTATCAATCTTTTCTTAATAATTATCTCATCTATTCTTTTCATTTGCCCCCTTCCAATACCAGCCAATACATTACTCATTCTATAATTGTATCCGTATTCAGTATGAGAATAATAATTCTCTTTTTCTTTTGCCTGAGTTGCTAAATATAACCCTCTATTTTTTGTTTCTATATTTTTACAAATTAAAGCACCTCCGCTAGATGTTGTTACAATTTTATTTCCATTAAAAGATAAGACACTTAAATCTCCTAAAGTTCCACAAAATTTATTATCGTATTTAGAACCCAAAGCAGCGGCAGCATCCTCTAATATAGGAATTTCAAACTCTTTAGAAATACTATTGAGTTCATCCCATTTTGCTGGCATTCCATAAGAATTAACGACTATAATAGCCTTGGGTTTAATCTTCTTTTTTATTCTATCTTTAATTGCTTTTCTTAAAAAAAAAGGAGACATATTCCAAGTTTCTTTTTCACTATCAACAAAAATTGGGTTTGCTCCTAAATATAATATTGGGTTTGCTGAAGCACAAAAAGTAAATGATTGACAAATTACCTCATCATTTTTTTTTACTCCTAATAAAATCAAAGCAAGGTGTATAGCAGCTGTACCAGAATTTAATGCTAAAATTTCTTTTTTTGAACTTATATATTTTTGAATATCATCTTCAAAACCATTTATATTAGTCCCTTCAGTAGTAATCCAATTTGAATTGAAAGCTTCGTTTACAAATTCAATTTCAAATTTCGAAATTTGAGGCTTTAGTAAATAAATTTTTTGTTGCAATAAAAAATGTTTTGAAAAGGTAATTTATATCATTAAATATATGAAAATCTTTAATATAATCTTTATTAATTTGAACTTTTTTAGGCCAAATAATTGATTTATTATACGATTCTGGATTTATTTGAGCTCTTAGTATTTCTTCTTCATTCCAAAAAAAAATTGATGCTGGACCAGTTAAACCAGGCTTAATATTAAGTATAATTCTATCATCATCATTAAGTTTATCAATAAAACCAGATATATCAGGTCTTGGACCAACAAAGCTCATTTCCCCTTTTAATATATTAAACAATTGAGGGAGTTCGTCTAATTTAGTTTTTCTTAAAAATTTCCCAAAATTAGAAATTCTTCCAATAGAGTCAATTGTTTTTATTTTTAAAATTTTAAATATAATCCCATCTTTTCCAATTCTATCTTGTATAAAAAGCCCAAAGGATTTGTTATTTATTGAAGATATTATTATTAGAAGAAAGATAAGATAAGAAAAAAAAAAAGTAATACTACTGACAAAAATAAATCAAATCCTCTTTTTATTATTCTTTGTTGTGTCGTTAACATGGCTAATTACTTCTGGCTCCCTTAAATAAGATATTTACAAATGCTTTGTAAAAATACTTAATATCTGTTAAAAAAGGAGATTTAGAATATTGATTTAAATAACTTATTTCCGACTCTATTAGTTCATCTAAACTTTTTGGTAAATCAGCATAGAATGGAGGCACTAAACCTGGTTTAAATTGCGTTCTTAATTCTTGAACATTTTTTGGATACATATTAAATTTTTGCAAACTTAATGGTCTAACTCCTACAATTTTTAAATCTCCTTTTACTAAATTAATTATCATAGGTAATTCATCAATCCAAAATTTCCTAAAAAAACTACCAATCGGTGATATTCTAAAATCTTGATTTACTTTATCTCCATTAGAGGTTCCATTTTTCAAGAAAATATATTCTTGTAAATATTCTGAATAAGGATGCATAGTCCTTAACTTATATACATTTATTATCTTTTTTCTTTTCCCTACTCTTGGCATTTTATAAATAGGACCATAACTGGGATTCATATCAAATCTTGGTTTTCCTTTTTTTTTTGTAACTATAAATAACATACCATTTATTGTCTTATAATCTATAATTTCAAAACCGCAACTCACAAGTCTACCGAGGGTTTCAGCCTTAGACAACAATCTATTTTTACCTCTAGTAATTATAAAATATATGCTTTTAAAACCTCCCAGTTTTGGAAAAACTCTCATAAATATAAACTCTAAAGCAAAATAAATGTGTCTAATTATTGGGATTTTTCCAATTTTCTTTCTTTTTTTTCTTGCCGTAAAAGTTTCAACACAACAAATAAAATATGAATCTAATTCTAATTTAGAGTTGGTTAACTCAAAAAATTTATTAATAAATCTAATATCATTAACTTTATTTAAATTAATAAAATTTTTAATTTTGTTTTTATTGTTCAGTATATTAAAAGTATTGTCAGTAAACATGGTTAAATTACCATCAGCTTCAGTGTTTATAAATTCATTGAAATAATTATATGCTTTTTCTGAAGTAGATTCGATTATTAAACTTTTCATTTTTTTAATATTTAACTTACTAAAGTTAATATTTTTTTTAGTACAAAGTAGGAATTTGATTAATTTTTTTTATAGTATCTTCAAAGTTTAAACCTACAATTTCTACATACCACCTTAGAGAATTGTACCTAGGTTTATTTTCTTCTTTCACTAATTCTATAGCTTCTTCTCTATTTAAAATACCTTCTCTTATTTGGTTACTTCTAAAGGTATCAAATTCAGAAAACCCTGCAACAGTATAATATATATAATTATAAAAACTTGCTGTACCATCTCCTATTCTCCATGTCGATTTTATATCTTTTGCAATTTCCCAATCATACTCATTTATCAATATATCTTCTATTTCCTTTTCATCCCATTTGTAAAAGTCAAAAAAATGATAATAATCTTTTCTTGGGTTTAAATACCTAGACAAAAAAGAATCTATAGTATCATAAATAGATGAATTTATATAAGAAGGTGATTTAATAAAATTTTTTGCTACAAAACCAAAAAGCTTACCTTTTCTTTTTGCTGACATTGAATATATCATTTCTTTCCCCCAATCTGGAGGCACGCCACAGAAACCTACTTTAAAATCTGTATTCTCTAAAAAATTGATACCCCAAATATTTAAATCTAATTTAGCTTGCCTTTTAATAACATTTGCATACTTAAAAAACTGCTTATCTCCTGCCATAAACAAAGGAATCATACCTAAGTTAGGGTTCTTTAACCATGCTTCAATATTTAATCTGATATTTCTTCTTTTCATTTTAATATCAGCTGCAACGATTATATTTTCTACTCCTAATTTACCACAAACTCTAGCTATATTTCTCCTGGCTAAGTCTGTAACCATTCCCCAATCATAAGTATATGCAATTGGGTTTAATCCTAAAACTTTTTTTACAAAATGCAAAACAAAAGTGCTATCTCTACCTCCACTAAATGGCACAAGACAATCTACTTCTCCGTTTTTACTTTTATAAGGTTGTACTATTTTTTTTAGCTCTTCAATAGATTTTGGTTGGTTACGCTTAATATAATTATTGCAATAATTACAAACACCAAGTGCATCAAAAGAAATAAAAGGAAAAGTCTCTGGAAGAATACATTTTGTACACTTTTTTAATCTATTTATTTTTTCCTCGTTATTAATCAAAAGATTTCTTTTAGAAGAATCTTCTGAATCCAAATAATATTGATCTACATCTATAACTATAGATTTTTTATTATTAATTCCCTTAATAGTAAACTTTTCTATATCAAACTCTTCTGATGTTTTACCTTCAAAACTATTTTTTGTTATAGAATCTCTAACATTAAATTTATTTACACTAAGGTTATCAAGATTAATTAATAAAAAATTATTAGCCTTTAATTGACTCACTTCTAAATGACCAGTATATTTTTGGGTATTTAAATCTGATATAAGTTTTTCTAACATATACCTTTCGGATGCGAATATTAAAAAATCATTACTGTTAGTAGCATAATATAAAGAACCATTATTGGTACCTAATACAAAATCATTTTTATCCTTAAAAAACATAGCTGTAGAAACTGTCCCATAAACCTCATTGATTGTTTTTTTTATTGACTGTTGTATGGAGTCTCCTTTATTAATAAAATCACTAACTAAGGAAAGCATTATTTCTGTATCTATATCATACTTTTTTTCTAAATGACTATATTTTTCCCATATTTGAGAATCATTTGCGATAATACCATTATGAATTGCAATAATATTATCTTTTAAAACCGGCTGATTATTAAAGTCTTCTAACTGCGAACCGTTGGTTACTAATCTTGAATGACCAAAAACGGTAAAATTAGTTTTTTTAGTACTAAAAGCTTCTAAATTTTCTTTCAGTAAATTACTATAATGATTACTATCAAAAATTTCTGAAATTGGGCTAGTAGCCTTTATTAGAGAATACTTTTTTTGTGAAGAATTTCTAAAACAAATTCCAGAAGAATCTTTCCCTCTAGTTTCTGATAATGAAGCTATTTTTTTTACAGTTTTTTTTAAAAATTTAGATGAATACTTAGATTCATCAGTAGCTATAATACCAAATATCCCGCACATACTTATTTATTTTTCATATTTTTTTTTAATTCTTTTATATCTAAGTAATCAATTTTAGCATTTCTTGCATATTCTTCATCACTTAACATATCACCAATCATTAGAGTTCTATCTATTTGATTTTTATATTTATAATAGATATATTCAAATGATGCAATGGAAGGTTTAGGTTTGTAATTATTTGCATAAACAAATTCTATACTATTATTTAATCCAAACCATTTTATGCTTCTTATTTTATTTTTTTGTTGATTTACGTTACCATTTGTAACAACAATTATTTTTTTTTTATTATCTACTAAAAAGAGTAAAAAAAAATACATCTCTTTAAATAGATAAATATTTTTGACTGGATTAAAGTTTCTTAAAATTTTAAGACAATCAATAATTTTAAAATTTTGAATATTGAATTCTTGTAAAAAATTATCGAATAGGTTTTTCCTACCAATATTTAAGAAATGTTCTTTCAAATATTGATGCATTTTATCTTTTTGATTTAAATTACTTAATTCGGAAACTTTTTTAGATATTTCTAAATAACCTTGAAATAAATAATCTATTTCTAAAAACAATGTGTTATCTAAATCAATAATGAAATAATCATAATTACTTAAAAGTTTTTCTTCAAATATCAAAATGGACTTACTTGCTTAATTACTTCAAAAGCTTCAGCATACTGTACACCTATTTGATTACCTCTGTACATTGCTCTCCCCCTAATACCATCCAACCACCATTTATTATTTTTAACAATTTGAGATTGATGAGCATTTACACTTTCAATTTTTTCATTTATTTGATCTTCTTCGATCTCAACAAAAACTTGAGCTCTAAATGATTCTGGAACAATGCCTCCTGGTAATGTTTGTTCGTACATATATACAGAACACTTATTTTTTCTTGTAGATGCAATTACTCCATCTGTTAAAGCATTATGGTCTTGATGTGAATCGTGATTCCAATGAGTAAAAACAATGTCTGGGTTGTATTTTTTTAATAAAGAATCAATAACTTTAACTATATCTCTGCTAGAAAAAAGTTTATGGAAATCAATTTCTAATAATTCAATTTCAATTCCTAAAATTCTTGCTGCTTCATAAGATTCTTTTCTTCTTATCTCCTCACTAGATGATAATGTTGCTACAATTCCTATAACTTTATTATTTTTATCCTTAGCTAACTTTGCTAAGGTACCTCCCATTCCTATTTCTAAATCGTCTGGATGAGCTCCAAATGCTAAAATATTCATATCTTTTTTTTATTTTTTATAACTATCTCTTCGTAATACCTTAATACTGTAACACTATTAAAGTTAATTTCATTTTCAGATATTTCTATGTTACTTTCTAATTTTAATATTAACTCAGGAATATTGACACCTGCATATTTTGCCATAATTGTCCCTCCACCCATTCTAGGGTTTACTTCAACTAATCTTAATTTACCATTAATATCTTCTTTCATCTGAATACAACATGGTCCTTTAATGTTTAAAAATTGTGCTAATTTTTTAGCTTCTTCTTCAATAGCGACATTATTAACCACTTTACCCTTAAAAGAAATTCCTTCTTTGGTTTCTATTCTTTCCCTCGGAACAGCAAGAATAGCATTTCCATCAAGATCAGATAATACATCAATTGTATATTCTATACCGGGCAAATATTCTGAATAAATCATATCTTGATACTTTTCATTAATATATTCTAAATCTTTTATAGAATTTATTAAGAAGGTATCTCTACTTCCTTTTCCTTGGATAGGTTTTGCAAAAATAGGGAAAAAATCAATTTTCTTTATATCGTCTGTATATTTAGGTACTTTAAAGCCTGCTAATTTAGTCGCTTCATAGAATTTAATTTTGTTATTACATAAATTTATAACATCATAATCACTAAAAAAACAAGTAACACCTAATTTTTCAATTTCTTTTTTATGTTTTGAATATACAATTATATCAAAACCACTTGTAGGTAATATTATATCTATTTTTTCTTTTTTTATTAAAGCTATTGCTTCTTCTAAGAAATTTTTATCAGATATTTTAGGTAAAACATAACCCTTATCTGCTAAATGAAAACCAACAGATAATGGGTTTGCATCGGTAGTAACTAAACTAAATGAAAAAACATTGCTTTTTCTTAGTGATTTTATAACATTCACAGCAGCAAACCCTCCAGCACCTGGAATTAAAATATTTTTACCTTTCATTTTCTAAGTATTCTTTTTCAACAAACTTAATTAAAAAATCAGTACCATCAATTTTTTCATTTAGCATTTTTTTTCTCTTTTCGTCCCATATATTTAGTAAATCAGTATTTTTCAATAAGTTCTTCGCCTTTGAAAGTGCTTTTTCAAAAGTTCCTTTTTCTCCTGTATATCTGTACAATAAATCGTATTCTTCTTCTTCCTCAGTTAAATAACCAGTAGTAGAACTAGAAATTAATATAGATGGGATTCCTAAAACTGCACATTCAGAAGCTGTTGTTCCTCCATCTCCAAAGTACATTTTTGAGAAAGCCAACGCATCATGCATTTTTTCTACAGGAATTTTGATTTGATATGGTAATAATTCTTTGGGTAAATCGCCTTCTGATGTAATAAATACTTTAGCGCTTTTTGATAATTCATTTACCAGTCTAATTCTTTCTTCAGAACTAATTCCTTTTTCCCCAATATCATGAAATGCTTTCCAAGAAATGAATCTGATTATAATGTAAGGTGTACCTTCTTTTATACTTAACAAGTTATATATATCTTTATTAGGTTTAAACCTATTAGGATGAAGATAAAATAATTCCATGTAAGTATTTATTCTAATATGTTTTTCACCTAAATCTAAGGTGAAACAAGAAGGGGTAAATACTTTTTTTGCAAAAGGGATATATAGTTTTCTATTCAGTTTTGCGTGCTCTGTGTCGTCAAAAGCTAGATGATCTATACCAAACAAATATGAAATATGAGAAATAGGTGTAGAACTAAAACTTATTGATAACTGAGGCTTAAATTTAAAAAAATAATATAGTGTTAAAAATTCAGCATAAATAATATAAAGCATCTTACCTATAGCTCCTTTACCAATAGCTCCTTTACCCATAGAATGATATTTTAAAGCGTATGCGTCTAATAGTTTATGTGAGACATCTTTATCTCTTGCAGTTATAAAGATTTGGTGTCCTCTTTTCTGCATTTCAAAAATAAAATTCTTAAAATAGTGAACATTTGCTGGGTGAATAATATCAACTAAAATCCTCATTTCTTTTTTTGCCCTTTAACATGATCCATCGTTTTACCTATAACTTTAGCAGGATTACCAACAGCTATTGAACCTTCTGGTATTTCTCCTCTTACAAATGAAAGAGCCCCAATTATTGAGTTATCTCCAATTTTAGCCCCCGGCATAATAACACTATTTACGCCAATAAAAACATTATCTCCTATTATAGTTTCCCCAAAAGTTCTTTCACCTCCATATTCTTCCCAAATTTTACGAGGCCCTCCTAACCTAGTATCTGTATGACTTAAAACAACAACGTTTCTAGTTATATTGCAGTTACTACCAATTTTAATTTTACCAGGTTTATGGGAAACATCTAAATATACATTTGGTGCTATGTATGTGTTTTCGCCAATAAAAGTTCCTACAGAACGATAATACTTGGTCTTTAACTTTAATATAGTCTTCCTGTACTTACCAATAGACCAACCTAAAAATTTTGTAATCATAATTAATATTTTAAAATTTGATTAGTATATTTTAAAACGTCAAATTTATAAAAATTATTACTATTGTTAGCCATGTTTTGATAATGATTGTCAAGTTTAATTTTTAGTTCTTCATCTTTATTGCAAAAAAAAGCTTTCCCTTGTTCTATATAATCTTTATAATAGTTCGCACCTAAATTAGACAAAATAATACTAGGTATACCAAATATTGACGCTTCTATAACAACAGAAGATAATTCGGTTATGTGCCAATCTATTATTTTTAACAAATCATATAAATTATTATCATTGGCTAATTCAATATTTGTATTATCATAATCTTTTAAAAAATACTTTATTTTTTTCTTATCATTTAAAGTTGTTCTAGGATGAAATCTAAATAACCAAAAAACATTTATAGCTTTTAAATTTTTAATTACTATTGCAGGTATTGTAGGTATTTCATCTAATGTAAAAAGAATTATTTTGGTTTCTTTATTAATGCTAGTTGGTAAAGAAATATTTTCTCTTTTTTTATCTTTTAAACTCTTTTCAAGAAATAAGTTACCAGTTGTTATTGCTGAAATATTAACGAAACTCCCCCAACTATTAATTAATTCTTTTTCTTTGTCTGACCAAACCCAAAATTCTTTTGGAAAAACATTACTTATTTTTTTATTAATACTATTCCATTGAGCATACCCATAATGATTTTCACCTTGAACTCCATGCTGTATATCAATTGAATGAATATTATTTTTATTAGCTGCATTGCACATAGCCATCCCTTGTGGACCATAATAACATATCATAAAAACTATTTTAACTTTTGCTTTTTTTATAATTTGATTAAAAATAATTCCTAAGAAATAAATATTATATACTTCAAAAATTAGTGAAGAATAACTTTTTGTAGAATAATTAACTTCTTTTTTTTTGAAAAAAACTTCCAATTTATTGATCAATATTTCAATATCTTTATTTTTTTTAAAGGTATTTAATCTGGTAAAAATTAAGCTTAAAAAATGTGAGAAATGTATAAGTAATTGAATATTCATAGATTTATGATACGATTTTTTTTTGTAATTATATTCATTTGATGTTTCTAATACCAAATAATTATTAAGTTTATTATTTACACTCAACTCATCTATTATTGGGTCGCAAAAAACATCATAATATTTATTATTTTTCTTTACTCTTTTTGCATTAGTTCCTGATAAATATAGAACATTAATTTTTTTAATTCCTGTGATTAAAAGTAAAGTATAAATAAATGAAAAAAATAAGCTAAAAAAATTTAAAATAAAAAATTTTAAAAAGACAAATATTTTTAAATTAATTTTTTTTAAGATAGATTTAAAACTATTACTAGGCACTCTTTTCCAATCTTTTTCTAATTCTAAAATAATAGACTGTTTTAATATTGGCCAAATTGGTATGCCAACAAAACTATAATTAGTAACCTTGTTTTCTCTTTCAAATAAATCTAATAAATTATATTTTTCATTAACCTCCATAACAATCCTAACAAATTGAATCTATCAATTTCTCTAAATCACCCGATAAGAGTTCACCATTATAAGCTTCTACAGACTTTTTTGCATTCAAGCTCATTTCTTTTAATTTCTTTTCATCAAGTAAAATACTTCTAATTGCAGCTTCAGAATCGAAAATATTATTCAAAACTATTCCATTAAAATTATTTTTAATAGCGTCTGGCCCATAAGAATCGTAGCAAATTACAGGTAAACCACAATTCATTGCCTCTATTAATACATTTGGAAAACCTTCATGAATTGAAGGAAAATAAAACAAATCACTTTGAGTTAATAGTTGAAATAATTCCTTCTGCAATAATTTTGGTATTAGTTTTAAGTTAGAAATATTTTCTTTATTTTTTTTATCTAATAACCAATTGTAATAATACCCTTTACCAACCCAAATAAAATCAAACTCAGGCATTTTTTTTGCTAAATCACAAAATACAAAAGGTCTTTTATGACTTATCATACTTCCTACACATACAACTTTTTTTCTAACATTATTTTTGTTTACAAGTTCATTTGGCAGTAGCTTATAAAATAATGGAATTAAAGTTGTGCCTATATTGTATTGTTGTGTAAATGTTGCAGCGACCTTCTTACTGATAGCTATTACTTTGTCTGATGATTTAACAACTTTAGTAAATATTTTTAAATCAAATTTAAACCATAAATAAGGTGTTTGATTTACCAGAATCAATATATTTTTACCTCTGTTAAAAAATTTATTAATTTTAAAATAAATATATTCTTTCCAAAAACCTTTACTACTAATAACAACATCAATTCTATTGAATATTATGGAATATATAGTTCTTATAATTATCGAGAACTTATTAGAGCTCACAAAAAATGATAGGTTCTCTTTATTTTTTAAAACATCCTCTATATCGTTATCCGTTGAATAACCATAAACTTTATACTTTTTACTATCTAAAAATAGTGCATAATACTTGCCATCTCTATCTTGTGCCTGTACAGAGTTTTTACTAAAATTAGCATTTATAAATATCTTTTTCATTAGTTTTTATTTAACTTTTTTTTTAACGAAAGTATTCTAATACACCCTCCTATGAATAAAAAGGCTAAAGAATCTGCTGTTGTTACCCTGAGCGCTCCACCTGCAATCGAGATAAAAACTAGTACAATTATAAACATTTTGCAGACACTATATATATCTTTATTTAAATACGACTTTATAGCTACATCATAAACAGCCCCAGTTTTTTTAAACAACCACTTATAAATATATAAGTATAAAAATAAACCTAAGAACCCTGTTCCATACAACAAAGCCAATAAATCTGGATGTATGTTTCTAACTTCATTTAAATATTTTTGACCAAAATCTCTTGATTCAAATAAATTACCTCCGACTAAAATTTCTCTAATAGAATTGTTAGTTGTAATATAATGATACATGTTTAAATAATCGAAAGTTCTTCCTTCATTTTTCAATTCATTTAGACCACTTACTTTATCACCTCTATTCACAAATTGTTCAATTATTATATCCATAAAAAATATTGAAGTGGCTATTGCTAATATTATTACAAAAGAAAGGCTTTTTAATTTTTTTGCTACATTACCTGTATAAAACAAAAAAATAAATATTCCTAAGAAAGTAGAAAATATTGCCCATCTTTTCATGAAAATGATTAATAAAATTAAGTTTGCAACAATAAAAAAAGTATTTAATAATTTTTCTCTTTTAGTGGTTAAATGTTCTCTTATGAAGAACATAATTAAAACGGTATATGAAACAGTATAAATATCATAGTCAAAATGATGACTAATAAATATATCTGAGTAACTAGAATCAGCTGTTAATAATTGAAAACTAAATATCTGGATACAAACAAAGTAAACTAAAATTATGATTGAATTCAATATTAAAATATTATATAATTTCTTTATTTTTTTAAATGAATTTATATAATTATAACCTACTAAAAACATAAAAACTATAGAGCTAGCATTAAATGTAGAGGTTATTTGAGATGGTTTCCAAGAATCTGTAAGAGGATTAAACAATAGTAACACAAACAGAAATAATATAAAAAATAATATAGGCTTTGCCTTACTATAGGGTAAGTAGGGTAAGTAGAAAAAAAACAACAATATAATTAAAAAAACAAACCTGTAGTTTTCTGTCACAAAATTATGCAAGTGATAGCCTTTAAAAATATCAAATAAAGTACCAATAACAGGATAATATAGTATTGCTCCTTTACCCTTTTTTAAGATTAAAAAAATAGAAATTACAAATACAAGTAACTCTAACATGTCTGTTTATGTTTAATTTTATTAATATACGTTCCAAGTTCTTTCTGAAGTATAAAACTTTTAAATTGATATTGAAAAAAGACAACATACAAAAAGAAAAAAATCAAAGATGAAATTAATATATATATAGTATTTTCAAATAAAAATTTAAAACCAAAAGAAATTAAGAGTCCAGAAATTGTTATAAATATATTAATCCCTATATTTTTTATAGGAATGATTTTATAAAATTTCACCTTCAAGAACTTAAATTCAAAATATAACTGTAACATTACTGGAATAATATATGCCAACATAGCTGTAAAAATAGCTCCATTCATTTGATATTTTGGAATTAATAAAAATCCAGCTATCAAAGTAAAAATTAACCCAATTACATTAGAGATCATAACTTTTTTGGTTTGATTAGCCGCTCTTAAAACTAAACCATAACTTGATGCTGAAAGCAGTACTGTAAATAAATAAATTCTATAATAAAAAACACTATCTAAATAGTCTTCAGTAAATAATAATATTATTATTTCTGGGGCAAATAAAACAAAAAAACCTAATGCTGGTAATATTACAGAAATTGTTTTTTTTATAATCTTTCTCCAAAGTTTAACAATGTTAACATAATCTTTATCCTTAGCAAAGGATGTAAATTCTGGCATTGCAACATTATTTATAGAACTTAAAATAAAATTTATAATTGGTATACCATAAAAAGCGATACTATATATAGCAAACTGACTGGTTCTTATATAATCTATTAACACGAACTGATCAATTCTCAATGCAATATTTTGCGCTATTAAACCTACTCCAAAAGGAAGAGAGTATTTAAACAATGTATTAAGAATAATTCTTGTGTTAGAAAAACTAACAACCCTGAAGTCTTTGAAATATTTATAAACAAATTTCATTGTATATAAAAAACGAATGAACGAATAAATAAAGAATGAAAATATAATGCCTGTTATAGAAAAATAAGAAACTAAAAAGATAATTAAGCCACCTTTTAACATTCTATCAATTGGAAAAAATGTTAAATTATGTAACTTCTTATCTTCTACAATAAATAAAAAGTCTAATATCGATGATATAAATAAAAAGAATATTGTTAAGATAATTGCCCAACTATAATTCTCTACTCCTGTAATAGAAAAATAATTTAAAAATTGTGTTTTATAAATAAAAAATAAAATTAATAACATTATCCACAAAATCGCTTCAACAAATAAAATGTAAATAAGATATTGGGCTTTTTCTGTTTTAGAACTTTTTGGAAAAAAATAATAAACAGAAGAATTTAACCATAATGTAAAAATTATAACACAAGTGGTATACATCAAATTAAATTGCTGAAAATAACCAAACTCATCTTTTGTAATGAGCCTAACTAAAATTATAGGGATCAAGAAGTTAACCAAAAAACCTCCTATTCTTCCTAAAAACAAAAAAATAGATTTAACTTGTAAACTTGAACTCTTTAGTATTTTAGACTTTTTATTCAAATTAATGAAATTATCTATTTATTAATGAAATTATTAGTGAATTCCAATATCGTCCATTTTCAAAACAATTGTCTCTCAATAAACCATCTTTTTGAAAATTAAACCTTTTGGTAAAAAAATCTATCTTCTTACTATCAAATTCATATAATTCCATCCAAATTTTATGAAGATTTAAATTTTTAAATCCATAGTCTATTAAAAGTTGTGCTGCTTCATTTGCTCTTCCATCATCACCTATATACATTTCATTTTCACCAATATAAAATGAAAAATCTCCAGACCTATTTATCCAATTCACATATAAAATACCTGCTGCTCCAATAGGTTGACTAGTTTCAATATCAACTATAACAAACATATAATTTATATGTTTAGTTTTTTGGAGGCTTTCAAACCAAGCTTCTTGATCTGTCAAAGACAGTTCTCTGACTTCTCTAAAATGTTTTCTAAAATTTGGTAAGTTTCGCCAATCTCTTAAATAAGGTAAATCTTCTTTTTCAACGGCTCTTAAACCTACTTTTTTTCCTTTAATCATATTTAATTATATCTTTTGTTAAATGTTCTCCAGCCTCTATATCTTCTAACAATTTTTTACCTATTAGGTTTATTTTCTCAAAAGGTTCAAAGCCACCTTCAGATATTGGTCTCAATGCTATGAAATCATTATTGCATAATATATGACCTTTTTTAAAACTTTTTACAACTCTTAAACACCTTCTTTGTACTAATTTCGATTGCTCTTCGTTTGGTTCTACTCGCTTCTCTCCATCTCCTAGTGCTAATAATAACTCATAAGATCTATCAACCATATCCCTCCACGATTTAGGGTTCATAGCAAAACCATGATCTGGACCAACTTGGTTATTATCATCTGTAAAATGTTTCTCAATAACCCTAGCTCCTAAAGCAATTGCCCCAAGAGTTGTTGCATGTCCTGCCGTATGATCCGATAATCCCAGAACAACATTTGGATATTCTTTCGAAAACTTTTTTAATACATTAAGGTTACAGTATTTATAATTTTCGACTGAACCTGTATAATTAGTATTACACTGCATTAATACTAAATTCTTAGATTTTTTTAAAGCCATTTTCATAACTCTAGATACATCTTCATTAGATGATGCACCAGTTGCAATTAAAACTGGCTTTTTCTTATCTAAAATATAATCAATTATTTCTAACCAAGAAATATCTCCAGAACCAATTTTATATAAATCTACATATGGATCTACTATATCGACAGATTCAAAATCATAAGCACTTGTAAAATAATCTATCCCAACCTTATTACATTCTTCTTTTAATATTTTAGTCCAATCTTTTGAAATACTTGCATCTTCGTATACTTCAAAAACAGATTTTTTCCATTTTGATTGATGAGATATCTTACCTTTCATATTATCAAAACCTATTTTACTCACTATTTTATTAGCTTGGAAATTTTGAAATTTAGCAGCATCTGCTCCTGCTTCTTTAGCTAAATGAATTAATTTTAATGCTTTTTCTAATGATCCATTATGATTTGCACCAATATCTGCAATAAAATATAATGAATTATCATCCACTATTTTATTTCCTAGTTTAATTTTATTCATTGTAGTATTTTTTTATAGTATTGACTGTTTGATTTAGATTAGGTAGATTTCTTTTATATTTCTGCTCATAAAAACTTGAGTCCATTGACTGATCTAAGCATCTTTTTGCTCTACCACTAAAAGACAAAATTGAACTTTTAGCTAACTTGTCTATTGAGATATTTAAATTTTGTAATAATTTTTTTCCAAATTGATATTTAGTACATAATTCTCCAGCAATATGAAGAGTTTCTGAATTTATATTACCAGAGTTTATTAAAAATTTTATTTCAGTAGCTAAATCCCAGATTGATATAGGAGTAAATAAAACATCTGAAAACAAACCTAATTCTTGGTTATTCTTTGCTGTATTTATTATCCACTCAACAAATCCTAATTTTCGATTATTAATATTTAATCCTACAATTGTTGTTCTTATAATTGTATATCTTCTACTTATAGATGTATTTAAAAAAAATTCACCTAATTCTTTAGATTTTCCATAAACATTTTCTGGGGAAACACAATCCGTTTCTTTTGCTAAATTTAAAGATGATGGAAAAACAGCATCTGTAGAAATATAAATTATTTTCACATTTTTATTAGTAGCCTTCAAAAATTTTTGAACCGATAATCCATTTACTCTAAAGGCCTCAGAAGGATTATCATTGCAATAATTGCCATTTGTTATTGCCCCACTGAGTATAATTATATCCGGATTAGACCACTTTATGAGTTCTTCATAGCTTGAAGAAGATAAATCAAAATCCTTATACTTAAAGCTTACTTTTTTTAACACCGAATTACCTGTGCCAAAAACATTAAATTCATTTAAAAAAGACCTTGACAAAGTCCCTCCTAACATACCTGAAGCTCCTGTAATAAGAATATTTTTCATCCGGATTTCTATTTAAACTCTTTTAAAGTTTTCTTTAAAATTGCTGCTTGCTCTTTTGCTTCCTCTAAATTCCAATAATTAGTTTTCATCGAAATAATCCTTTTTTGAAGAAATTCAGCATTAGGGCAAAGTCCTTCTTTATACTCTTGAGTAATACCATCCATAAACTGTATTTCTTTGATAAAAAGATCTTCTTGATAAGTTAATTTCCAAGCAGCATAAAAACCATCACCTCCATTTTTTTGAAACAAATCTCTAAATTTATACCAATCAACTTCTGGATTATCTGTATTCAAAACCATACTATAACCCCAATATGAATTCACACAGTAATCAGGTGTGAACTGCTTTGTTACAATAGAACTTCCTTCAATTGCTTCGTCAAAAATTTCACCAACCTTAATTCTTATATTAACTAAATCTTCAATTCTTTCTAATTGACCTAATACAACAGCAGATTGAACTTCTGACATTCTATAATTATAACCCACAGATATGTGTCTGTTGTAAGTTGGGTCTTGAATATCATTCCTTGTAATTTTAGCTTGTTTACCACTAACTCCAGCATAACCTAATGATGTAAATCTTCTTGCGATATCAGCTAATTCAGGATTATTTGTTGTAAGCATACCTCCTTCTCCACAAGTTATATGTTTGCTGGCTTGAAAACTATAACTAGAAAAATCGCCAAATGTACCAACTAATTTACCTTTATAATAGCCTAAAAAACATTCAGCATTGTCTTCAATTAAAAAAATATTATATTTTTTACAAATTTCAAGTATTTCATCATACTCTGGTGAAAGACCATATAAAGCAACAGTAATTATAGCTTTAGTTTTTGGAGTTATTTTCTCTAAAATAGATTTAGGGTCTATATTAAATGTATTTATATCTACATCAGCAAAAACAGGAATAGAACCATTTTGAAGTACACAAAGAGATGTACTTGCCATTGTTAAAGGAGGTACAATTACTTCATCCCCTTTACCCACACCTAATGCATGCAAAGCAGTATGCATTGTAGCTGTACCATTAACATGACTTATGGAATATTCATATTCAAAAACATCTGTAAACTTTGCCTCCATTCTATTTGTAAACATTCCATTTTTAGAAGTATTAAATTCATTATCTAAAGCTTCTAAAACATATTTCTTTTCTAAATCAGTAATTCGTTTCATATTTAATTCTATTTATATAAGTCACTTTTTTTAACCTCATTATTAATCTTTAATAAATTTGGTTCTATTTCTAACAGTCTATAAACATCCTCTGTTAAAAACATTCTATCCTTTTTGTATAAAAAATTATAAATTTCTTTTGTAAAAATATAGTCTTCTTTTGTATCTATTGTCCATCTGTAATAAGACAAATCTTTATCATTTTTTAAGTTATAAATCTTAAATTTATCCTTATTCTTATGTATGTATTGAGTAACGTGTTCTTGCTCAAATTTTGAAGTTGATTTTGCATATGATTGGCATAAGGCATCCATACTAATAACCTCAACATCTAAACCTTCAGGGTAAGACACAGGGTTATTATTACAAACAAAATCATAGTTACCATCTTTAAGAATCATTATTGCATTGTCTATCATTCTATAATCTTTAAAAGGATCGTCTGCTGTTATTCTAACAACAATATTTGCATTGAATTTTTTTGCAGCGAAATAATACCTTTCTAAAACATTTTCTTCAGAACCTCTAAAACAATCAACGTTATTATCAATAGCCCAATCTTGAATTTTATCATCATTTGATGCAGTAGTGGTAGCTACAACAATTTTATTTATAAACTTGGAAGGTTTTAATCTATCAATTACATGAAATAACAAACTATTACCACATAAATCTAAAAAAATTTTACTGGGTAACCTTGTTGATCCGGTTCTTGCTTGTATTATTGCTACTACATTCATTATTTCCAGTTTGCAGGATTTAATATTGATTTATTTATTATTTTTATTTCACTTATTTTGTCTATTATTTTTTTTGAAACACCTTTAGAAATACTAATAATGTTTGACTTTAATTGTTCTGCACTATCAACTCCTATTAATACTTTATCAATATATGGTTGATTATAAGCGTAATTCAATGCTAAATCATTCATCATATAATTCTCATTACAGATATCTTTTAATTTGATTAAATCTTTAAATAAAGGTTTAAAATAATTGTTTAAAGAGTTATTTTTTTTAAAAAAAAGTCCTTGCAAAAAGACGGATCTAGTATGAATTTCTATTCCCTTTTTCTTAGCTTTATCTAAAATATAACCTCTTTGATTTTGATTATCTAAAAGGTTAAATGGCAGTTGAATAATATCTATAGTTGCATATTTTATTACCTCTTCTATTTCTTCATTTGAGTGTAATGATACTCCTATTTTTTTTATTATTTTCTCTTTTTTTAATTCCTCTAAATCCTTTTCAAACTTTGGATAATACTCTTTAAAATCATCAAAAGAATGAAACATGTAAGCATATAAGTAATCAATATTTAATATATTTAAATTATTATATACTCTAGTTTTTATATTTTCCGGAAGATCTTTTCTCTTGGGACTAAACTTTGTAACAACTTCAAATTTATTTCCAGATTCTTTAATATAGCTTCCTATTTTTTCTTGTGAATCACCATAAATCTCAGCAGTATCCAGCATCGATATTCGATTTAAATAAGCAAAATCTAAAATTTCTTTTATAGAATTTATCGAAGGTTTCCCTTTGGAATTATTAATTCCATAATCTAGCCCAAATTGTACAGTTCCTAAAATTAATTTATTCTTATTCAAATTAAACTACAAAATTTGGATCTACATATTTTTTAACTAAATCTCTAAGACTCTCAACTGTTTCCCATTCAGTATTACTACCTGAATTATAACTAAACCCTTCATCCACAAGTTTAGCTCCAAAGTTATTGATATATTCTTTTAAATCAAAAATTGGTTTTTGAGGTAGAATGGCATAGTATTTACCCAAATCATATGTATTCATAGAATCGGATACCGTTATCATTTCTTCATGTAATTTTTCTCCTGGTCTTATTCCTACAACTTTGTGTTTACAATTTGGTCCTATTGCGGTAGCAACATCTATAATTTTATATGATGGTATTTTAGGCACAAATACTTCACCTCCCCATGCATTTTCAATTGCATCAAAAACCATTTGACAACCATCTTGTAAGGATATATTAAATCTCGTCATTTCATTATGTGTAATTGGTAAAACCCCTTCACTCCTCTTTTTTAAGAAAAAGGGCATTACTGAACCATTGGATCCCATAACATTTCCATACCTAACAACAGAGAATTTTATTTTTCTATTACCCCTAATATTGTTAGCTGCTATAAATAACTTATCTGATGCTAACTTTGTAGCTCCATAAAGGTTAATTGGGGCTGCTGCTTTATCAGTAGATAAAGCAACAACATTTTTGACTCCACATTTAAGTGCTGCCGAAATGACATTTTCAGCTCCTAAAATATTAGTTTTCACACATTCCATTGGGTTATATTCTGCCAAATGTACGTGTTTCATTGCAGCCGCATGAATTACAACATCGATTCCTTCAAACGCACTGTATAACCTTTCTTTATCTCTAACATCTCCAATAAAATACCTCATTGCAGGGTATTTTTCTTCAGGAAATTCCATAGCCATTTGAAAATGTTTTTGCTCATCTCTAGAAAAGATTACAAGTTTCTTAACATTTGGATTTCTTTCTAATATTAGTTGTGTAAACATTTTACCAAAAGACCCAGTTCCTCCAGTAATAAGTATTGATTTTCCGTTTAAGTCTAACATATTTTTATTTTCTAATTCTTTAAAATTTTATAAATATAATTTTACGTTTATTGTTGCTTTTTCTAAAAACCTTTATTCTTTTTTTAAATTTTCTTTTTCTTGAACTTCTTTTCTTAATCCACTACTTGAAAAACGATGATCTCTTCTATTAAAATATAATTGAATTCCTTTTTCTTCACAATATTTTCTACCTGTAAAATTTTTGTTAGCGTATTCGTCTCCGAGAATTCTAACATCAATTTTAAAAGATCTCAAAATATCTTCTAAGTCTTGTTCTGTAGCATAAGGAACAATTTCATCTACATATCTACAGCCTTTTAGTTGAATATACCTTTCAACTACAGATTGAACTGGCTTATTTTTGTTGGGTCTATCTATAGTTGGATCTGTCTGAATTCCACAAATTAAAAAATCGCACTCACGCTTAGCTTCTTCTAACATTTTTATGTGACCAGCATGTAAAAGATCAAATGCACTAAATGTAATTCCTGTTTTCATTTTCTTACAAATATAGTTATATTAATTACCTTAAAAAAGGATGTTTTTCTCCTATTTTTAAAATTTCATTATTTCTTATATCATGAATTATTTCAATCGATTGTTTTACATCCATTAGACCAAATCCTTCTCCTTTCAATATTTTCTTGTAACTTTCGTCATGCAATTCATTAAACCCAGAACTAAATTCAATTTCCTCATCATCTATTATTAGAGAGCGATATGTTTTTTGATTGAGTACTTTTGCTTTTTTAGGTAAACAATCTTCTTCAATTGACAAAAACCATCGTACTCTTGCTTTTTCAAACTCTATGTAACCAGCTACTTTCTTTTTATCTCTTAAGTGTACAATGTTCTCTTGAGTTTCACCGAAAATCCAAGAAAGCATGTCATAAAAATGAATTCCAATATTTGTTGCAATTCCACCTGATTTACTTTGATCACCTTTCCATGAAACATCATACCAATTCCCTCTTGAGGTTATGTAAGTTAAATCAATATCATATTTACCTTTCTTATTCTCCAAATCAACCTTTCTTTTTAGTCGAATTATGTTAGGATGAATTCTTAATTGTAAGATTGCATTAACTTTCTGCTTATAATCTTTTTCGACATCAATTAAAGCATCTATATTCCAAGGGTTTAGAACTAAAGGTTTCTCGCAAATAGCATCAGCTCCTCTTCTTAATGCCATTCTGATATGAGAATCGTGCAAATAGTTTGGAGTACAAATACTCACATAGTCCAAATGAATATTTTTTTTACGCTTCATCTTTTCTATATGTCTATCAAATCGCTCAAATTCAACAAAAAAATCAGCTTTAGGGAAATAACTGTCTAAAATACCAACACTATCGAACTTGTCTAGAGCTGCTATGAGATTATTATTTGTGTTTTTAATTGCTTTTAAGTGTCTTGGAGCAATATATCCAGAAACACCTATCAAGGCAAAATTCTTCATATTATTAGTAAAAGAGTGATTTTTTTTTATAAGAGACAGTAATTTTTTAATTAATTAGCATAGTAATTTTTTTACAAATATATGAGTTTTTAATTATTCTTAAATTTAAAATCCACTAACTTTATTTATTCTTTTCCAACTTATATTTTGATTTATTTCTTGATTATTTGATGATAATCAAAGCCTTTTTCATTTAAACCAAAACATCGTATTGATTTCTTCAATCAAAAATAACTGGTAAATTCATCTTATCTTTTATTTTTTTATAACTTTCTTTAGCTACTTGCATTTACTTTAAGGCAAATACTTTTACAACTTCTTCTCTTTTTAAAGTCATTCTAATATAAAAACCATGTAAGTAATTTGGCGAACAAATACTTGAATGATCTATATTAATTCCTTTATCATATCTAAGTTTTTCTATATATCTATCAAAACATTCAATATCAACAAAAAATCTGAATCTAAAAAGCAGCTATCCAATTATTCCAAAACTATCAAATGTATCTAATGCTGCTAACAAATTGTTGTTAGTATCTTTTATTGCTTTTAAATGTCTTGGAGCTATGTAGCCTGATGCTCCAATTAACGCAAAATTTTTCATAACCTTTTAATAATTATTTATTTAAGATAATATTTTTAGCAACTCAATTAAAAATATTTTTGCAAATGTAATGTTTTAAGCATTTATTCTACTAAGAATACTTTTAAATTTCTATCTGTTAAGATTATTCTATTAATTATTGAATTCTCTCTACAACGTTGTCTTTTATTTTAAATTTTTGACCGCTTTCTTTACATATTGCAATGTTTTCTTTATTAAAGCTAAGCCTATGCCCATACTCACTTACCCAACCTATTTGTCTTGATGGATTACCTACTACTAATGCATAATCAGGTATTTCTTTAGTAACAACAGAACCTGCTCCTATAAAAGAAAACTTCCCTATATTATTGCCACATACTATTGTAGCATTAGCACCTATGCTAGCGCCTTTTTTTACAATAGTTTTCATATATTCTTCTTTTCTGTTAACTGCGCTTCTTGGGTTTATTACATTTGTAAAAACCATTGAAGGTCCCAAAAACACATCATCTTCACAAATTACTCCTGTATAAATTGAGACGTTATTTTGAACTTTAACATTATTTCCTAAAACTACTTGTGGAGAAACAACAACATTTTGACCTATATTACATCTTTCTCCAATTTTACAATTAGACATAATATGAGAAAAATGCCATATTTTAGTACTATCTCCTATTACACAGTTATCATCTATAACAGCAGTTTCATGTGAAAAGTATTTCTTTCTATCCATTCTTATTTTTTCCTATTTGATAATATTCAAAGCCCTTTTTTGTTAGATTGAATGCATTATATTGATTTCTTCCGTCAAAAATAATTGGGGTTTTCATTCTATTTTTTAATTCTTCAAAATCTGGAGATCTAAATTCTTTCCATTCTGTAAGAAGAATTAATGCATCTATATTATTAATTATTTGATATTTATTTTGTCCGTAAAAAATATCTAATTTACTAAAATATTTTTCTTTCGCATTTTTCATTGATTTTGGATCAAATACATTTACTTTAGCACCTCTTTTACAAAGCTCTTTTACAATATAAATAGAGGGAGATTTCCTCATATCATCAGTTTCTGGCTTAAAAGACAAACCCCAAACCCCAAAAGTAAAAGTTGATAAGTTCTCACCAAATTTATTGAGTAACTTGTTTAAAAAAAATTTTTTTTGATTTTCATTAATTTCTTCTACTGAGGCTAATAATTTAGGCGAATAATTATACTCTTCGCTCAACTTTATTAAAGCAGAAATGTCTTTAGGAAAACAAGTTCCTCCGTAGCCAACACCCGGATAAATAAAGTTATAACCTATTCTTGAGTCTGACCCAACACCAACTCTAACCTTATTAACATCAGCTCCAACTTTTTCACAAATATTAGCAATTTCATTTATAAAAGATATTTTAGTGGCTAGCATTGCATTTGCTGCATATTTTGTCATTTCTGCAGATCTAATATCCATTCTAATAAATCGATCTCTTGTTCTAAAAAATGGACTATACAGTTCTTTCATTAGCTGAAAGGAGTCTTCTGATTTCACCCCGATAACAATTCTATCTGGCTTCATAAAATCATTTACTGCATCTCCTTCTTTTAAAAACTCTGGATTCGAAACAACTTCAAAGTTTACATCTAAATTTCTTTTCTGTAATTCATTACCGATTATTTGCTCAATAAGATTACAGGTTCCAACTGGTGCTGTAGATTTATTTACAACAAGAGTTTTTTTATCTATGCTCCTGCCTATCTCTTTTGCTACGTTTTTAACTTGTGTTAAATCGGCAGCTCCATTATCTAATGTTGGTGTTCCAACTGCAATAAAAACAATATCTGAATGCTTAACAGAATCTTTAATAGAATGAGAAAAAAAAAGGTTTTTATTCTGTTTATTTCTTCGAATTAGAACATCTAAACCTGGTTCATATATTGGAACTATTCCTTTCTTTAAGAAATCAATCTTTTCTTGGTTTTTATCAACACAAGTAACAGAGTTACCCATTTCAGAAAAACAAGTACCAGACACCAATCCAACATAACCAGTTCCTATAACAGATATCTTCACTAAAAGAATGTTAAAATATTATAAACCTCTATCTCTTTGATTTTCAGAAAGACTATTTTTAACGTCATAGACAACAGAGTTATCTTTCTTTAATGAATTTAAATCAATATCTTTAAACTCATTGTGAGCAACAGTTAATACAATTGCATCGAATTTGCTTGATGGTAGTTGCTTATTAGACACAATTTCATATTCATGCATAACTTCTTCTTCATTTGCCCAAGGGTCATGAACAGTAACTTTCACATTAAAATCTTCAAGTGCTTTTACCACATCTATAACTCTTGTATTTCTTACATCTGGGCAATTCTCTTTAAAGGTAAAGCCTAAAATAAGTAGTTCTGCATTTTTAATTCTTATGTCATGACTAATCATAAGTTTTACAACTTCAGATGCTACATAAGCTCCCATGCCATCGTTTACTCTTCTACCAGCAAGAATAATTTCAGGATTATAACCTAATTCTTGAGCTTTCTGCGCTAGATAATAAGGGTCTACACCTATACAATGACCTCCAACCAAACCTGGCTTAAAAGGTAAAAAGTTCCATTTTGTGCCTGCTGCCGCTAAAACATCATGAGTATTAACATCCATAAGGCTAAATATTTTAGCCAATTCATTAACAAATGCTATATTAATATCTCTTTGTGAATTTTCAATAACTTTAGCAGCCTCAGCAACTTTTATTGTTGGTGCCAAATGAGTACCTGCTATAATAACAGATTTATATAATTCGTTAACTTTTACTCCAATTTCTGGCGTTGAACCAGAAGTAACTTTCAAAATTTTCTCTACAGTGTGTTCTTTGTCTCCTGGGTTTATTCTTTCTGGAGAATAACCCGCATAAAAGTCTTTGTTAAACACCAAGCCAGATGATTTTTCTAATACTGGAATACATTCATCTTCAGTTGCACCTGGATAAACTGTTGATTCGTAAATCACTATATCTCCTTGACTTAAAACACTACCAACTGCTTCACTTGCTTTTACCAGCGGCGTTAAAACTGGCCTGTTATTTTTATCTACTGGAGTTGGAACAGTAATTACATAATAATTACAATCTTTAATATCTGACAGAGAAGTTGAACAAAATAACCCTTTTTCTTCAGAAGGGCTATCTTTTAAGACTGATTTTAAAATGTCATTTTCTACTTCTAAAGTAGAATCAACACCTGTCATTAGCTCTGCTACTCTTTCGTTGTTAATATCAAACCCAACTACTGAATATTTTGTGGCAAATAATCTTGCTAAAGGTAGCCCAACATAACCTAGACCTAAAACTGCTATTTTTGGTTTTTTCATTTTTCTTTTTTTATAAGTTTTCCTTATACCATTTAATAGCTTTTTTTAAGCCTTCTTGAAATGTGTATTTGGGGGTGTAATTTAATATTTTTTTTGCTTTGTCTATATTCGCATAGGAGTGTGCAATATCTCCTAATCTAAAATCTTGGTACTCAATCTTAATATTAATAGTGTTATAACCATATTCAGAAAGAAACTTTTTTAAGTAATTCACTAAATCTAGTAGTGTATCTCTACCACCTCCTGCAATATTAAAAACTTGGTTAACTGCATTTTTATTTGATGTAGTTAAACTTAATATATTAGCGTATATAACGTTATCGATATGTGTAAAATCTCTTGTGGTTTTGCCATCGCCATAAATAATTGGTGATTCACCCTTCATTAATTTATCAATAAATTTTGGAATAACCGCAGAATATTCTCCTTTAGGGTCTTGTCTTCTTCCAAAAACATTAAAATATCTTAGACCAATTGTTTCTATTCCGTAATTATAGGCAAATACATTTGCGTATAATTCATTCGCATGCTTAGTAACTGCATAAGGAGACATAGGTTTACCTATTATGTCTTCGGTTTTTGGTAAGATTTTACTATCTCCATATACAGAAGAACTTGTTGCATAAACAAACCTCTTTACTTTATTCTCTTTAGAAGCTACCATCATATTAACAAACCCTGAAGCATTTACATCGTTAGTAACTCTTGGATTTTTTATAGATCTAGGAACAGAACCCAAAGCAGCTTGATGTAAGACAAAATCAATATTTTTGGTTGCTATCATACAATCTTCAATATTTCTAATATCTCCTTCTATTAACTTAAAGTTGTTGTTGTTTAAAAAGGGTAAAATATTTTCTTTTTTACCTGTAGAAAAGTTATCTAAACAAATTACGTTACATTCTAAATCTATTAATGCCTCACAAAGGTTAGAACCGATAAAACCAGCACCTCCTGTAACTAATATATTTTTCCCTGTTAAACTTACATTCATTTAAATAGAAAACTAAATGTTCTTTTTCAAGTTGCGAAAGTACAAAAAAACTTTTTACAAAAAGCAACAAAAAACAAGTGTATTACAAAACAAAAATCCTTCACAAATTGTGAAGGATTTTATAAAGTGGGCGCGAAGGGATTCGAACCCCTGACCCCTTGGGTGTAAACCAAGTGCTCTGAACCAACTGAGCTACGCGCCCTTGCATGATTGCGGATGCAAATATATAATACATTTTAATTTTACCAAAAGAAAAAATGATTTTATTTTAAATTATTTCAGCAACTACAAAAGTACTTCCTCCCACATAAATGATATCTTCTTGATTTGCTTGTAGTAACGCATTTTTATAAGCCTTTTTTACTGACAAATATTTTTCTCCTAACAAATTAAATCTATAAGCTTTTTCTTGTAACTCCGACTCAGATAATCCTCTTGGAATATTAGGTTTACAGAAATAATAAGCTGCTTCTTTAGGAAACAAAGGTAATACATCTTCTAATTTTTTATCAGAAACTACACCCAAAACGATATGTAAATTTTTATATTTTTCTTTTTTAAGTTGCTGCAAAACAATACTTAAACCTTCTTTATTATGTGCAGTATCGCAAATAACTTTGGGGCTATTTTTTAAAACTTGCCACCTTCCTTTTAGGTTTGTATTTTTAACAACATTCAATAATCCTTGTTGAATATTTTCATTAGAAACAACAAAACCGTTTAAGCAATTAATTGCAACAGTTGCTGTCTTAGAATTATTCTTTTGATAATCTCCTAATAAATCTGTTTTAAAACCATTATTTAAATCTGAAGCAAAAATAATTTTAGACTTAGTTTGTACTGCTTTTTCTAAAAAAACTGTCTCTACTTCTTTTTGTCTTTCTCCGATTACAACTGGTATATTTTTTTTAATAATACCTGCTTTTTCAAAAGCAATTTCAGGCAATGTTTCACCTAAAAATTGTGTATGATCCAGTCCAATATTAGTTATAATAGAGAGTTCTGGGGTAATGATGTTTGTAGAATCTAATCGCCCACCTAAACCAACTTCAATAACTGCTATATCAACTTTTTCTTTTGCGAAATAATCGAAAGCCATTCCTACAGTCATTTCAAAAAAAGATAATTTTTGTGTTTCTAAAAAAATTTTGTGTTTTTTTATAAATGATGATACTTTTCTTTTCGGAATTTCATCGCCATTAATTCGAATTCTTTCTGTAAAGTTTTTTAAATGCGGAGAAGTATATAAACCAACTTTATAATTAGCTTCTTGTAAAACCGAAGCTAACATATGACTTGTTGAACCTTTACCATTTGTTCCGCCAACATGAATGGACTTAAACTTTCGCTCTGGAAAATCTAATTCTTTTGATAATGCTAAAGTATTGGTTAAATCTTTTTTGAATGCAGTTTTACCTTCTCTTTGATACATTGGTAATTGTGCAAACATCCAATCTAATGTTTGTTGGTACGTCATAAACTGAATAACAAAGTAATAAATAGTTAAATGCAATTCCTGCTTACACAAGAATGACAAGGATACAAAAATACGTGATTATTTAGAGAGCGAAAACTTATAAATAATTGTTCCTGTTTGTTTAGATGGCGCTTTGTTATCTACATTCCATCTTGTTTTTAAAGCTGCTGCCTTTGCAGGTTTCAATAAACAAGCTGCAGAATTTGTAGTTCCTTTTACACCAGGTAAAGCATAAATTACTTTTCCAGATTTATCTACTTGAATTCTTACCACTACAATTCCTTCTTCTTGACAATCTGGTTGTTCTTTTGGTTTTGAGAGCGCTTTTCTGCCTGCTAAATTGTAATTTCCCCCTGAACCATTTCCCGTGTTTCCATAATACTTGTTGGAAGTCGGATCTCCTTTTTCTTTCCCTTTTACTCCATGTTCTTTATCATTTCCTTCTCCTTTTGGTTTTCCATCAGAAGAATTTCCATTTAATAAATTGTTAAGAGCATTCTGATTTTCTTTAGATGGTTTTGGTTTAGGTTTTTCTTTAGGCTTTTCTTTTTTAATCTCTTTTTCTACTAATTTATTTGGTTGTTTTTTCTTTTCTACAACAGGAACATCTTTAGAACTTTCGTCTGTAATAATTTCTTCTTTTATAATTTCTTTAGGTGTTTCTTTTACTTCTTCCTCAACAACTTTCTGTTTCTCAACAACTTTAGGAGTAGCATTTTTTTTAGTTTTCTCAACAGGATTTCCGCTTCCAAGATCAGAATTCCCAAAATTTATTGCCAAACCGTATTCTTCTGGAGGGTCTAAATATTGCATTCCGTAATTAAGAATTCCGAAGACGAGTAACATGAGAATTATTACTGTAATAAGAGCAGATTTGCGTTTATGTTTGGTATTTAAAATTTCCATTTTATTTTTAGATTCCTGCTTTCTTAAAAATAACACGTTTGTTATTTTCCTTTTACAGCTAAAATCATTTTTAGTTTATTCTTATTAGCAATATCTATTACCTTCATCACATTTTTATAAGGAACATCTTTATCTCCTCGTATAACAATGGTTTTCTTTTTATCTGCGCCAACACTTCTTAAAATTTCACTTTCTAATGTTGATGGACTTACTTTTGTTTTGTCAATATAAAACAAGGACTTATTGGTAATTGTAACTGCAACAGATTTGTTGTTCTCAGTCTTCCCTCCTGCTTTTGGCAATAAAACATCAATTGCACTTACTGTAACTAAAGTTGATGTAAGCATAAAAAATATCAACAATAAAAAAACAATATCTGTCATTGATGACATGTTGAATGACGGATCTACTTTATTTCTTCCTCTTAAATTCATTTAAAATTAGTTTTTAAAGTTTAACCTCTTATACTTAATTTATACTGGCTCGTTTAATAAGTCTAAAAACTCAACAGATTTTGCTTCCATTTGATACACAACTTTATTAGTTCTTACCACTAAGTGATTGTAAGTAATGTAAGCAATAATACCTACAATTAATCCTGCAACAGTTGTAGTCATTGCTGTATATAATCCGTCAGATAGCATTTTAATATCTATTTGACCTCCAGCATTTGCTATTTCGTGAATTGCAACAATCATTCCAATAACGGTTCCTAAAAACCCGATCATTGGAGCAGCTCCAGCAATGGTTGCCAAAACACTAACATTTCTTTCTAACTGATAGATTTCTAATTTACCTGCAGTTTCTATTGCTGTATTAATATCTTCTAAAGGTTTTCCAATTCTTGAAATTCCTTTTTCAATTAATCTTGCAGTGGGTGTATTTTTACTTTTACATAATGCATCTGCAGACTCTAATTTACCGTTAGAAACATAATCTTTTATTTGATTCATAAAGTTTTTATCGACTTTAGAGGCTGACTTTATTGCAAAAAAACGTTCAAAATAAATATATAAAGCTACAGCTAATAAAATAAAAAGTAGCGCAATTATTATTTGCCCACCTATACCACCATCCATAATTAATTTATAGATAGATAATGTTTTTTCTTCTGATACTGCCTCTTCTAACACTTCTTTATTTTCTTGAAAAAATGATAACATTTAATTCTTTTTTATGTTCTACTAAACTAACGACTATTCTTTTTTTAAATTGTTTCAATTAAAAAGAATCAATTTTTATGAATCAAAAAAAATGCCACCTTGTAATTCTACAAAATGACATTTTTTATATTTATTTAAATGAATTAGATAAGCATTCTTATTACCACAAAAGCGGCTGAACCAACTATAAAGCCTAAAAAAGCCAACCAAGATATTTTTTTTAAATACCAAAAAAAGTCTATTTTCTCCATACCCATAGCCACAACTCCAGCTGCAGAACCAATAATTAACATAGAACCTCCTGTACCTGCAGAAAATGCAATAAAATGCCATAAAGGATTATCTAAAGGTTCAGAAAACATTCCTAAACTTGCTGCTACTAATGGTACATTATCAATAACTGCAGAACCAATACCTAATAAAATAACCACTAAATCTGAAACCGCTGTTCCATTTAATTCAGAACCTATTAACGGAATTCCCTCTTTTAAACTATCTGCAAAATTAAATAAAATCCCCAATGATTCTAAAGCAGCAACCGCCATTAAAATCCCTAAGAAGAATAAAATACTTGGCATTTCGATTTTTGATAAAGAATGATGAACAGGGCTATGATGTGCTCCTGCTTTGTGATCTTCTGCATCTTCACCTTCTACACTTGAAATAGAGAATTTAGAATTACTATAGATTTCTGCAAATGTAGCTACAATACCTAAAGACAACATCATACCTACATAAGGAGGTAAATGTGTTACTGTTTTAAAAACAGGCACAAATAAAATGGCACCCAAACCTAAATACAACATTCTTGCACTATGAGGGCTTTTGGGTTTTTCTACTTCGTTTTCATCAAAATCTATTTCTCCTTTAAACGCTGGTAAGAAAGATGCAATTACTGTTGGCACAACCATACATAACAATGATGGAATAAATAAATATGCAAATAACATTCCTGTACTTACTTTATCTCCAATCCACAGCATTGTTGTTGTTACATCTCCAATTGGTGAAAAAGCACCTCCTGCATTTGCCGCAATAATTATTAAACCTGCAAACCAAATTCTGTCTTCTCTTGTTTTTACAATTTTCTGTAAAATAGAAATCAATACAATTGTTGCAGTTAAATTATCGATAATTGCAGATAAAATAAATGCTAATATGGCAAACATCCATAGTAATTTCTTTTTTCCCTTAAAGCTTACATAACTTTTAATGGTCGAAAATCCATCAAAATAATCGATAATCTCTACAATTGTCATTGCTCCTAGAAGAAAAACTAGAATTTCTGCTGTTTTCCCTAAATGGTGCAATAAAGTTTCTTCAACCAAATGTAATTTATCATCATGAACCATTGCTGAAAAACCATCTACTAAACCATGATTTGCGGAATCGAACCAATTAGAAAAACTATCTATTCCCAGTGCCACCAGAGCCCAACAAACCGCCATCATAATTAAGGCTGGGATTAATTTATCTAATTTTAAATTATGTTCTAAGGTTATTGCTAAATAACCCATTACAAATACAATAATAATTACTGATTCCATGGTATAGTTCGTTTTTTGTTTATAAACTTATATTAATTCTTTTAAAGCTATTGCAAAAGCAGTTTCGCTAATATTATATTTTGATCCATGCTTCTCAAATGTTCTTTGCAGGGCTTTCTTTATTATTTCTGATGTATCGCTAAAAATTGCTTTATCTGTCATTTCTACTCTACGCTCCATAAAGTAAGCAAAAACTCTTGCCATTCCACAATTGGAAATAAAATCTGGAATTAAACTTACTTTCTTATCTGTATCTTCCATTATTGGGCCAAAGAAAATTTCTTTGTCTGCAAATGGCACATTTGCTCCACAAGATATTACCTCTAAATTAGAAGCTATCATCTGATTGATTTGTTTTTGAGTAACCAATCTAGATGCCGCACAAGGTGCAAAAATTTCGCATTGTAAACCCCAAATTTTCTCATTAATCTCTTCGAAAGACATCATGTTTTCTGCAATTAAGGTATTACCGTGTTTTCTTAGAAAAAAAGTTCTAATTTCTTCGAAAGTAAATCCATCTTCGTTAATTACCCCTCCAACCCTATCAATAATACCAACAACTTTAACACCCATTTGTGCTAAATAAAAAGCTGCAGCAGAGCCTACATTTCCAAAACCTTGAATTACTGCTCTTTTACCAGAAATATCTCCACCATATATACCATAATAATGTTTTACAGCTTCAGCTACTCCAAAACCAGTAATCATATCTGCAATTGTATATTTTTTCGAAATATCTGGAGAATATTTTTCGCTTTCTATGACTTTTATCACTCCATGACGCAATTGTCCAATTCTGTTAATTTTATCTGCTTCTGTTGGTTTAAAATGACCATTAAAAACCCCTTCTTGAGGATGCCAAACGCCGCTTTCTTCTGTAATTGGAATTACCTCGTGAATTTCATCAACATTTAAATCTCCTCCTGTTCCGTAATAATTCTTTAATAAAGGAGAAACTGCTTTAAACCATCTCTCTAAAACACCTTTTTTACGAGGATCTTGTGGGTCGAAATTAATTCCTGATTTTGCTCCTCCAATTGCTGGTCCAGAAACTGTAAATTTTACTTCCATAGTTTTTGCTAAAGAAAGAACTTCGTTCATATCTAAACCTTTTCTCATTCTTGTTCCTCCTCCTGCAGCACCACCTCTTAATGAGTTTATTACTGTCCAACCTTCTGCTTCAGTTTCAGAATCTTTCCAATTAAAAACAATTTCGGGTTGTTTGTTTTCGTATTTTTTTAATAAATCTTTCATTTTAAAATTTTAAATCAACTTACTCTTTTTTTGTTTTTTAAACAATTTTTAATCTTTTATTAAAATCCCCTTCAGGGGAAAAGTTACAATTGATTCATTTATAAAATTTTTGGAATTATTTAATGTTGATACCTCACAAATTTACTGTAAAAATTTGAGGGTTCAAATTTTTTATTTTGTTGATGAAGGATAAAAAAGAACACCTGAACTATGATTTTTTTTTGCTCCTGTTACCGAAGATAAGCAATTTACCTGATTATCAACACGTAACAAACCTAAAAAAGAAAAAATCAAGGCTTCTTTAAAATTGATTAACTGAGAGTTTGGTAAGATAATTTTTATTTTAGACAGTTCTTTAATTCGTTGAATTAAAAACGAATTAAATGCACCTCCACCTGTAATTAAGATAGAATTGCCATCAATAATTTTAGCTATTTGAATAGCAATATGCTCTGCAAAAGTTCTTAAAATTGACGAAATATCAGTTTCTAAATTGTCTATTAATGGAAACATATTTTGCTGAACCCATTCTAAACCTAAAGATTTTGGCGGAGTTTTTTGATAAAATTCTAAAGAATTTAACCTCTCTAAAAGTTCGCTATTTATTTTTCCTTTAGAAGCTATTTTTCCAGATTCATCATATTCTAAGCCTAATTTATTAACATAGTGATTTAACACAATATTTACTGGGCAAATATCAAATGCAATTCTTTTGTCATTTTTTCTGTAAGATACATTAGAAAACCCTCCTAAATTTAAACAGTATTTATACTTAGAAAACAATAATTCATCACCAATAGGAACTAAAGGAGCTCCTTGCCCACCTAATTTTACATCTTGTTTCCTAAAATCACAAACTACTTTCTGTTTTGCTATATCAGCAATAGTTTGCCCATCACCAATTTGAAGTGTTATTCCTTTTTCTGGCTGATGCAATATTGTATGTCCGTGAGAAGCAATAAAATCAATATTTTTAATTTGGAATTCATCAATAAAATCAACAATAATTTTTCCTAATAATTTTCCATAGTCAACATTTAACTCAGCTAAATTATCCTTAGAAAATTCAATTCCTTTTTGCAGTTTTTCTTTCCATTTAAGAGTATAAGGAAACGTTTTAGCTTCAATAATTTTAAAGCTTTTGTAGTCATTTTTATCAAACTTTGTGTAGACCAAATCAACTCCATCTAAAGAGGTTCCAGACATCAACCCAATTACAAAAACCTCTTTTTTATTCATATCCGTAAAATTAAAAAACTTTATTGATAATATCTTACGAAATCGATATCTTTGTAGCCAAAAATTACGAATTTAATAAAATACACCTACATGAATTTTAGTTTAACAGAAGAACACTTAATGATTAGAGATGCTGCAAGAGATTTTGCACAAACAGAATTGTTACCAGGTGTTATAGAAAGAGACAACAAACAAGAATTCCCAAATGAATTGGTCAGAAAAATGGGAGATTTAGGCTTTTTAGGTATTATGGTTGACCCAAAATATGGAGGAAGCGGAATGGATGCCATTTCTTACGTATTAATTATGGAAGAATTATCTAAAGTTGACGCTTCTGCCTCTGTTATGGTTTCTGTAAACAACTCTTTAGTATGTTATGGCTTAGAAGCTTACGGATCTGAAGAACAAAAGCAAAAATATTTAACAAAATTAGCAACTGGAGAATTCTTAGGTGCATTTTGCTTAAGCGAACCAGAAGCAGGCTCAGACGCTACTTCTCAAGCTACAACCGCAGAAGATAAAGGAGACCACTATCTAATTAACGGAACTAAAAACTGGATAACTAACGGAGGTCGCTCTGATGTATATTTGGTTATTGCACAGACTGATAGAGAAAAAGGACACAGAGGAATTAACGCTTTTATTGTAGAAAAAGGAATGGAAGGTTTCCATATTGGTCCAAAAGAAGACAAATTAGGAATTCGTGGTTCAGACACACATACTCTACAATTTAATGATGTAAAAGTTCCTAAAGAAAATAGAATTGGTGAAGATGGTTTCGGATTCAAATTTGCAATGAAAACCCTTTCTGGAGGTAGAATTGGTATTGCTGCTCAAGCTTTAGGAATTGCTTCTGGTGCTTACGAATTGGCTTTAAAATATAGTAAAGAACGTAAAGCTTTTGGCACAGAAATCTGCAATCATCAAGCAATTGCTTTTAAATTAGCAGATATGCACACAGAAATTGAAGCTGCAAGAATGTTGGTTTTAAAAGCAGCTTGGGACAAAGATCAAGGCAATAATTACGATATGTCATCAGCAATGGCAAAACTATACGCATCTAAAGTTGCCATGGAACAAACAGTTGAAGCAGTTCAAATTCACGGAGGAAATGGTTTTGTAAAAGAATATCATGTAGAACGTTTAATGCGAGATGCAAAAATTACCCAAATTTACGAAGGAACTTCAGAAATTCAGAAAATCGTAATTTCAAGAGGTGTTATAAAAGGGTAAAAAGTTATTATATATTGTGTAAATAAAAATCTATCTTTTTAAGATGGATTTTTATTTTTGGGCGCAACCTTACAGGTCGGGCTTTTCGCACTCGCTTTTTATTCATTCTTCATAAAAGAGCTCAAACAAAGCTGCAATCCCTTGCGCAAAACCTATCCAACAACTACAATTCTAATTCAATATTATAGAGTTGTAAACCAGAAGCTGGCGCAATATTTCTTAAATACTTTCTATCATTATCTTCTTTTAAAGAAGCATTAATAAAATCTAAAGTTAACTTTTCTTTCCCCAATTCAAACAATGTTGCCATCATCAATCGTATTTGATAACGCAAAAAACCTTTACCTTTTACTTTAAATACATATGATTTCTTCGGAAAAAAACTAGCAGTTAAAACATCATTTTCAACAATTTCGCAAAAATCAATCTTCCTTTTAAAAATTGTATTTGCCGAAGGTTTTGTACAATATTTATGAAAATAATGCTCTCCCTGAAAAAGTTTTGCTCCTTCAATCATCAAATTAATATCTAAATCTACATCAATAGAAGTCATAAATCCTGCCGAAAAAGGATGATTCTTCTCTCCAAAAGAAAAATAATAATGATACTCTTTCAGCTTAGCCGCGTTAATAACATTAAAATTAACATCAACTTGCCGCATTGAAATCGCCCTAAAATCTGGAGGGAAATTAGAATTCATAGAAACTAAAAACAATTCTTGCCGAACAGTTTCATTTAAAAACAACTGAATATAGTAAGAATTCGCAGAAACTTTAGCATCAGTTCTACCTATACCTATAGTTTTATAATGTTTTTTTCCTAAGACAAACGACAAGGTTTTATCAACCATATCATGCAATGTTTTTGCATTAGTTTGTCTTTGCCAACCAGAAAAACGAAATCCGAAAAATTGCAAATTAATTATATAAGAGACTGAATATTTCATAAGCGTAAATGTACAATAATTACATTTTTTTTATAAAAGGTGCATTTTTATGAATATCTCAAAATATTTAACTTCATTTTCAAAAACCCAATATTTTACACCTTATAACTTCTAAAAAATAAACTTATTTTAAAATATACCCTATTTTTTTGAGGGTTAACAATTAAAAAATATAGTTTTTAAAAAACACACCCCTTGTTTTTAAAAATTAAATATATACTTTTGACCCAGTTCAATTAAAAAAAATCATTTAACACTAAAAGAACAGACAATTATGAAAAAATTAATTTTCACTCTATTATTAACAAGTTGTTTAATAGTAACTGGACAAGAAAAAGAAAACAAAGGAACATTTACATTAAGCGGAAGCGTTGATGTATATTATAGTAGTAACCTTAAAAGTAATTCTTTAGGATCTGTAGGTATCTTATCTGATGTACCTGTTAATGGCTTTGGGTTAGGAATGGTAAATACTATTTTTTCTTATGAAAAAGGAAAAGCTGGTATTGTTGCAGACCTAGCTTACGGTCCAAGAGCAAATGCAGCAAACATGTACCAAGGAGCAATTAACCAATTATACGCTTACTATAAAGCATCAGAAAGTGTTACCTTAACTTTAGGTCAGTTTAATACTTTCTTAGGATACGAAGTAATTTCTCCAACTGGAAATTTTAATTATTCAGTATCTTATTTATTTAATGCAGGTCCATTTTCTCACACAGGTTTAAAAGTTGATTACACAGCATCTGAAGATTTATCTTTTATGGTAGCAATAACAAATCCTCATGGAGTATCTATTGGAGCAAACCCAACAAATGATTACCAATTAGGTTTCCAAACTGGTTATAAAGGTCAATACTTTAACTTGGCTTATGGTTCTGATGGCTTTGGTTTTAAGGATGTATTATATATAGATTATACAGGTGGATTTGATTTATCTGATGCTTTTTTCTTAGGGATTAATGCTGCTTACTCTAAATCTAATGATGCAGATACAGGTTACCAAGGTGTAGCTTTATATTTACAAAATAAATTTTCTGATACATTTTCTCTAGGTTTTAGACCAGAATTTTTCACAACAACTTCAGGAGCAGGAGATGCAAATGTGTCTGCATTTACACTAACAGGTAATTTATCTTTAACAGAAAGTTTAACTGTAATTCCAGAAATTAGAATCGATTCTTCATCAGATTTAATCATCCCTAATTTCCCAGCAGAAAAAAACATGACTGGCGCAACCTTAGCCGCAGTTTACTCTTTCTAAAAACAATTTAAAATCATTTTTATTATGAAAAAAATAGAAGCAATTATTCGAAAATCAAAATTTAGTGCTGTAAAAGAAGCTTTACACAGCGTAGGTGTTAACTTCTTCTCTTACTGGGATGTAACGGGTTTAGGAAACGAAAAAGAAGGTCATGTTTACAGAGGTGTTAGTTATAGCACAAGCGATATACAAAGAAGACATCTATCTATTGTTGTTAATGATAATTTCGAAGAAATAACCATTAAAACAATTATTGAAGCAGCTTCGACTGGAGATGTTGGAGATGGTAAAATTTTTGTGAGCGAAATTAAAGAAGCGTACAGAATTAGAACAGGAGAAAAAGGAGGAAAAACTTTAAACTAAACTTTTAGAAAACATTATTATGGAATTATTTACAATAAACAACGTATGGATGATGATCTGTACAGCACTAGTTTTCTTTATGCATTTAGGATTTGCATTTTTAGAAATAGGATTAACAAGACAGAAAAATACAATTAACATATTATTTAAAAATATTTTTATTATAACAGTAGGTTTATTATTATACTGTTTAGTAGGGTTCAATTTAATGTACCCTGGGTTTTCAGAAGATTCATTTGGCATCTTAGGTTTTACTAACTTTGGCTTATCTTCTCCACTAACAGCCGAAGGAGTTTTAGACTTAACTTACAATGAAGGTTATACTTATTGGACAGATTTCTTGTTTCAAGGAATGTTTGCTGCTACTGCTGCTACTATTGTTTCTGGAGCTGTAGCAGAACGAATGAAAATTGTTCCTTTTATGATTTTTACATTAATATACGTAGGATTTGTTTATCCAATTGCGGGTTCTTGGAAATGGGGAGGAGGATTTTTAGATCAATTATCTACACCTTTTTACGATTTTGCAGGTTCTACTTTAGTACATTCTGTTGGCGGTTGGGCTGCAGTAGTTGCAGTTTGCTTATTAGGATCTAGAATTGGAAAATTCAAGAATGGAAAAATTCAAGCAATACCCGGTCATAATATACCATTAGCAACAGCTGGGGTTTTAATCCTTTGGTTAGGTTGGTTTGGTTTTAATGGTGGCTCTGTACTATCTGCAGATCCAACTTTAACTTCTTTAACTTTAGTTACAACATGTTTAGCTGCAGCTGCTGGTGGAGTAATAGCTGCGATAGTATCTACAATAATGTTTAAAAACTTAGATTTAACAATGTTTTTAAATGGAATTCTTGGAGGGTTAGTAGGTATAACAGCAGGTGCAGATCAGATGTCTCCAACAGACGCTATTTTAATTGGAGGTGTTGCAGGAGCAATTATTGTATTTGCAGTAAGCTTAATAGACAAATTAAAATTAGATGATCCTGTAGGAGCCATTGCTGTTCACTTAGTTTGTGGTATTTGGGGAACTTTAGCAGTAGGACTTTTTGGAAATCTTGCTGGTGTAGATCAATTTTTAAGTCAATTAATAGGTGTAAGTTCATATGCAATTTTTTGCTTAACAACATCATTTATAATTATATACACATTAAAGAAAACAATGGGAATTAGAGTTAGTGAGAGAGAAGAATTAGAAGGGTTAGATGCTCACGAACATGGTATGGATGCTTATCCAGATTTTCGTTTAAATGAACATTAAATACTTAGAATTACTTTTTAAAAGCCTGTAAATTTAAAAAACTTACAGGCTTTTTTATTTTTATGAATATGACAATTAAAAAGATTTTAATTGTCATAAATAAATTTTTATCATCATTTTTTTACTTTCACCATAAAAATCATATTAAAACATCATTATTGTTAATTTTTTTTTAATAAAATACATAGATTTGTAGATATAATTTAACAAAATATGAAGAAACAAGGCTTATATCTACCAGAATTTGAACACGAAAATTGTGGGGCTGGTTTTATCTGTAATTTAAAAGGAGAAAAGACAAATCAAATTATACACGATGCCTTAGAAATCTTAGTAAAATTAGAGCATAGAGGTGGTGTAAGTGCAGACGGTAAAACAGGTGATGGAGCAGGTTTGTTAATAGATATTCCTCATGAATATTTTACAAGAGTTTGCGATTTTCCGCTACCAAAACAAAGAGAATATGCAGTTGGAATGGTTTTTCTACCAAAAGTTTCCAATCAGTATGATTATTGTAAAAAAACTTTCGAAAGAGAAATTGAAAATCAAAACCTAAAAGTTTTGGGGTGGAGAAAAGTTCCAGTAGATTCTTCACAATTAGGCGAAATAGCTTTAGCATCAGAACCAAACATCGAACAACTTTTTATCAGTAAAACCCAAGATATAGACGAAGCTAGTTTTAAAGCAAAATTATATGCTGCTCGTAAAATAACTGAGCACGTAATAAGCAATTCTAAAATTTCTGAGGCTCATTATTTTTATGTTCCAAGTTTATCAATAACAACTATTATATACAAAGGTATTATAATGCCCGAAGATATAGGCCCATATTATTTAGATCTTCAAGAAATAGATTTGGTAACTCGTTTAGCCCTTGTACATCAACGTTTTTCTACAAACACGATGCCAACTTGGGAGCTTGCTCAACCATTTAGATACATGTGTCAAAATGGAGAAATTAACACATTACGTGGTAATGTAAGTAGAATGCGTGTGCGTGAGGAAATCATGAAAAGTGATGTTTTTGGACCACAAATCGATAAATTATTCCCAATAATTTTACCAGGGAAATCCGATTCTGCATCTATGGATATGGTTGTAGAATTGTTAACTCATACAAATAGATCTCTCCCAGAAATTATGATGATGATGATACCTGAAGCTTGGGAAAAACATAAAACCATGTCTCCAGAAAAAAAAGCATTTTATGAGTACAATGCTTGTATTATGGAACCTTGGGATGGGCCAGCTTCTGTACCTTTTACAGACGGTGATTATATAGGTGCTTTATTAGACAGAAATGGTTTAAGACCATCAAGATATACACTTACCAAAAGCGGTAAACTAATTATGTCTTCTGAAGTAGGTGTGGTAGACATAGATCCTTCTGACGTTAAAAAACACGGTAGATTAGAACCAGGAAGAATGTTTTTAGTTGATATGAATGAAGGTAGAATTATTGATGATGAAGAAATCAAAAATAAAATTGTTTCAGAAAGACCTTACCAAAAATGGTTAAATAAAACTCGTTTACATTTAAAAGATGTGCCATATACAAGCGAAACTTGCCCTATTGAAACCATTGATATTAAAACACGTCAGCGTTTGTTTAATTATACTTTCGAAGATATTCAAGAAGTAATTACACCAATGGCTCAAAATGGTAAAGAAGCACTTGGTTCTATGGGTATTGACACTCCTTTAGCGGTTTTATCAGACAGACCTCAATTAATATCTAACTATTTTAAGCAATTATTTGCGCAAGTTACAAATCCGCCTTTAGATGGTATTCGTGAAAACATTGTAACCGATATTAGCCTAAACTTAGGAAAAGACAGAAATATTTTTAGCATTACAGAACGTCAATGTAGAAAATTACGAATTAAAAACCCAGTAATTTCTAATGCAGACTTAGAGAAAATAAGGACCATTGATGTTGAAAATTTTAAAGCAGAAACCATAGAAATTTTATACCCAAAAGCACAAGGTATGAATGGCTTAGAAGATGCTTTAGACAACATTATTTTACAAGTAGAAAAAGCGTTAGAAAGAAAAACGAACATCATTATTCTTTCAGATAGAGGTGTAAATCAAGAATTTGCTCCTATTCCGGCTTTGTTAGCATGTTCGTATGTAAATCATCAATTAAACAGATTGCGCAAACGTTCTTATTTCGATATTATTATCGAATCTGCAGAACCACGTGAACCACATCATTTTGCTACTTTATTTGGGTATGGAGCAAGTGCCATCAATCCATATATGGTAAACGAAATTATTAGAATGCAAGTTAAAGAAGGCTTTATTACTAATATGGATGAGCAACAAGCTGTAGATAATTTTAACTATGCTATTGGAAAAGGGATTTTGAAAATTATGAACAAAATTGGAATCTCAACTTTGCATTCGTATAGAGGTTCTCAAATTTTTGAAATTGTTGGATTCAACTCTCAATTTGTAGAAAAATACTTTCCTTATACAGCATCAAGAATTGAAGGTATAGGTTTGTATGAGATTGAAAAAGAAATTAGTAGACGTTATGAACAAGCGTATCCAAACAATCAAATAGATAAAAAATTAGGATTAAACATTGGTGGTGATTATAGATGGAGGCGTAATGGAGAACGCCACTTATTTAACCCAACTACAGTTGCAAAATTACAACAAGCTGTTCGTTTAAGTGATCAAGCGAGTTATGATGTGTATTCTAAAGCAATTAACGAACAATCAGAAAACTTAATGACCATCCGTGGTTTGTTTGAGTTTGATAACTTAGACCCCATTCCTTTAGAAGAAGTAGAACCTTGGACAGAAATCGTAAAACGTTTTAAAACTGGTGCAATGTCTTACGGATCAATTTCTCGTGAAGCACACGAAAATTTAGCAATTGCAATGAATAGAATTGGTGGTAAATCCAACTCTGGTGAAGGTGGTGAAGACAGAAAACGTTTCCAAAAAGATATAAATGGAGATAGTAGAAACTCTGCGATTAAACAAGTAGCTTCTGGTAGATTTGGTGTAACATCACACTACTTAACAAATGCAAGAGAGATTCAAATAAAAATGGCGCAAGGTGCTAAACCTGGTGAAGGAGGTCAATTACCAGCTCATAAAGTTTTACCTTGGATTGCAGATGCAAGAAATTCCACTCCTTTTGTAGGATTAATTTCTCCTCCTCCACATCACGATATTTATTCAATTGAAGATTTAGCACAATTAATTTTCGATTTAAAAAATGCAAATCGTGAAGCAAGAATAAACGTAAAATTAGTTTCAGAAGTTGGTGTAGGTACCATTGCTGCTGGTGTTGCCAAAGCAAAAGCAGATGTAGTATTAATTTCTGGTTACGATGGTGGTACAGGAGCCTCTCCTCTAACTTCTTTAAAACATGCAGGCTTACCTTGGGAATTGGGTTTATCTGAAGCACAACAAACTTTAGTTTTAAACAACTTAAGAAGTAGAATTGTAGTAGAATGCGATGGGCAATTAAAAACAGGAAGAGATGTTGCTATTGCTGCATTATTAGGTGCTGAAGAATTTGGTTTTGCAACTGCTCCTTTAGTAGCTTCAGGTTGTATTATGATGCGTAAGTGTCACCTAAATACATGTCCAGTTGGTATTGCTACTCAAGATAAAGAGTTACGTAAAAACTTTAAAGGTACTCCAGAACATGTTATCAATTTCTTCTATTATGTTGCAGAAGAATTAAGAAAAATTATGGCACAGTTAGGTTTTAAAACTTTAGCTGAAATGGTTGGGCAAACACATAAAATTAACGCAAACAAAGCAATTAAACATTACAAAGCCAAAGGTTTAGATTTATCAAGTATTTTACATAGACCATCATCTTATAGGGAAATGGTGGTAAGAAATACAGAAAAACAAGATCATAATTTAGATGATGTTTTAGACTTTACAATTTTAAAAGATTCTCACAGAGCATTGTATCGTAAGGAAAAAATGAATCTTGTGTATCCAATTAAGAATACAAATAGAACAGTTGGAGCAATAGTAAGTAATGAAATTTCTAAAATTTACGGCCATTTAGGTTTACCTGAAGACACCTTAAACATTAATTTTACAGGTTCTGCTGGACAAAGTTTTGGTGCATTTGGTGCATTTGGATTAACATTTACTTTAAATGGTAATACAAACGATTATTTAGGTAAAGGTTTATCTGGAGCAAAATTAATTGTAAAGAAACCATCTGAAGCAGATTTTGTTGCTGATGAAAATATTATTGTTGGTAATGTATGTTTATTCGGAGCTGTAAATGGTCAGGCATACATCAACGGAATTGCAGGAGAACGTTTTGCTGTTCGTAATTCTGGTGCAACTGCAGTAGTGGAAGGTGTTGGAGATCACTGTTGTGAGTACATGACTGGTGGTAAAGTAATTGTTTTAGGAAAAACTGGTAGAAATTTTGCTGCGGGTATGAGTGGTGGTATTGCTTATGTATACGACCCAGAAAACAAATTCGTTAACGGATTGTGTAATACAGAAACAATTGAATTTGAAAAACCATCAGAAGAAGATGCAGCCGATTTAAAAGCTATAATAGAAAAACACGTATTATATACAAATAGTAAAAAAGGAACTTCATTATTAGCAGATTGGAACACAAGCTTAAACAACTTTGTTAAAGTAATGCCAACTGAATACAAACGTGCTTTAAAGCGTTTAGAAACTGAAGAACCAATGGTAGAAGAATTAACAACAGCATAATGTCATGGGAAAAGTAACAGGATTTAAAGAATTTGAAAGGCAAGATGAAAAATACGTATCTGTTAAAGATCGTGTAAAACATTATAAAGAATTTACAATACCGCTTTCTGAAGAAGCAATTACCAAGCAAGGGTCACGTTGTATGGATTGTGGTATTCCTTTTTGTCACAGTGGATGCCCATTAGGAAATCTAATTCCAGATTTCAACCACATGGTACATCAAAGAGAATGGAAAAAGGCTTCTTGGATATTGCATTCAACCAACAACTTCCCAGAATTTACAGGAAGATTGTGCCCTGCTCCATGTGAAAAATCATGTGTATTGGGTATTATAGAAGATCCTGTATCAATAGAAAATATTGAAAAAAATATTGTAGAGCGTGCTTTTAAAGAAGGATGGATTAAGCCACAACCTCCAAAAACAAGAACTGGTAAAACAGTTGCTGTTGTTGGTTCTGGTCCAGCTGGTTTAGCGGTCGCTCAACAATTAAACAGAGCAGGTCATACTGTTACCGTTTTTGAAAGAGATGATGAAGTAGGCGGATTGCTACGCTATGGAATCCCGAATTTTAAAATGGAAAAAGGAATTATTGATAGACGTGTAGCTATTTTAGAAGCAGAAGGCATCACTTTTAAAACCAATGTAAATGTGGGTGTAAATTATAATGTTAGAGAATTAAAAGCTTTTGATGCAGTAGTACTTTGTGGTGGAGCTACAGAAAGACGAAGTTTACCAACTCCTGGTATTGATGCTGATGGTGT
This sequence comes from Bacteroidia bacterium, assembly GCA_030427865.1. GTDB lineage: Bacteria > Bacteroidota > Bacteroidia > Flavobacteriales > Flavobacteriaceae > Polaribacter. The sequence goes on from JAUICK010000010.1 coordinate 122,322, forward strand.
AGTGCAAGCTATGGACTTCTTAACTCAACAAACAAAAGTATTATTTGGTAAAGAAGTTAAAGACCAAGTATTAGCTACTAATAAAAATGTAATTGTAATTGGTGGTGGAGATACAGGTTCAGATTGTATAGGTACATCAAACAGACATGGAGCTAAATCTGTTGTTAACTTTGAAATTATGCCTAAACCTCCTGGTCATCGTTCACCAACTACTCCTTGGCCTTTTTGGCCATTACAATTAAAAACGTCTTCTTCACATCAAGAAGGTGTTGAGCGTAATTGGTTAATCAACACAAAAGAATTTGTTACTGATGAAAATAACAAATTAATTGCCCTAAAAACTGTGAATGTAGAGTGGAAAATGATTTCTGGTCAAAGACCTCAATTGATTGAAATCCCAGATACAGAAAAAACGTGGCCTTGTGATTTAGCTTTATTAGCCTTAGGTTTTACTGGCCCAGAAAGTACTTTAGCAGATAAATTAGGTATCGAAAAAGATTTCCGCACTAACTACAAAGCTGAATACGGAAAATACCAAACAAACATTCCAAATATTTTTACAGCTGGAGATATGCGTAGAGGACAATCTTTAATTGTTTGGGCAATTTCTGAGGGACGTGAAGCTGCAAGACAAGTAGATATATACTTAATGGGGAAATCAGAATTACCATCAAAAGATATTTCTGGAGATTTAGTGAAAATGTAATATCATAAACCTCATTTATGCAACATAATAATAAAGATATATCTTCAAAAACTCATTAATATTAAGTTGATGAGTTTTATTTATATCATAATCCTCTTGTAGTACTCTTTCAAAATTATTCTAATTTATCAAGCATTCTATTATCTCAGGCAGTACAATAAAATCTTAGTAAAAATAAAATTTCATCGTTAAAGCAATAATCCTCTTATCATACTACTATATTCATATAAAAAAACCTCATATCATAAGACATGAGGTTTAATATGTTCCTAATACAAGGATTTCAAGAAAGGCAGCGACCTACTCTCCCACATAAATGCAGTACCATCGGCGCTATTGGGCTTAACTTCTCTGTTCGGTATGGGAAGAGGTGAGCCCCAATGCTATAACCACCCTAAGAATTTAGTGGTTAGTAGTTAGGGATTAGTGGTTAGTAGTTTAACTAACAACCAAAAACTATCAACTAACAACTGCAGCATAGCTGCAATAAGTTAACATATGGTAAAATAATATTATAAGTTTCAAAAACAAAAAAAGAGTGTCTCTCCCGTTATTGCTAACGGGAGAAGCGTACATAAGTCTATGGGTTATTAGTACTACTCGGCTATGACATTACTGCCTTTACACCTATAGCCTATCAACGTTGTCATCTCCAACGACCCTTTAAAGAAATCTCATCTTGTGGTGGGTT
>JAUICK010000011.1 GCA_030427865.1 Bacteroidia bacterium
TAATAGTTGGTGGTTTTGATGGTGTATATGAGTTTTCTAAAAACTTTAGAAATGAAGGAATGGACAGAACGCACAATCCAGAATTTACAGCCATGGAAATCTATGTTTCTTACAAAGATTACAATTGGATGATGGATTTCTGTGAGCGTTTGTTAGAACATTGTGCTACTGCTGTAAACGGAACTTCAGAAGCTACTTTTGGCGAACATAAAATCAATTTTAAAGCGCCTTATAAGAGAATTTCAATGCGTGATTCTATTTTAGAATTCACAGGTTTTGATATTTACAACAAAACTGAAGATGAAATTAGAGCTGCAGCAAAATCAATGAATATCGAAGTTGATGAAACTATGGGGAAAGGAAAATTAATTGATGAAATTTTTGGTGAAAAATGTGAAGGAAACTACATTCAGCCAACTTTTATTACAGATTACCCAAAGGAAATGAGTCCACTTTGTAAGGAACACAGAACAAACCCAGAATTAACAGAACGTTTTGAGTTGATGGTGTGTGGTAAAGAAATTGCCAATGCGTATTCTGAATTGAATGACCCAATTGACCAACGTGAGCGTTTTGAACATCAATTAAAATTAGCGCAAAAAGGTGATGATGAAGCTACAGAATTTATAGACCATGATTTTTTACGTGCATTAGAATATGGAATGCCTCCAACTTCTGGAATGGGAATTGGAATGGATAGATTAATTATGTTTTTAACCAATAATCAATCTATACAAGAAGTATTGTTCTTCCCACAAATGAGACCAGAAAAGAAAGCTCCTGCTGTAGAATTGAATGATGAAGAAAAAGCAGTGTTAGCAATTATCACGAAAGCAGAAAAAATTGATTTATCAGCATTGAAAACACAATCTGGTTTATCTAATAAAAAATGGGACAAAACCATAAAAGGCTTAACTAAAAAAGAAGTTGCTAAAGTTTCTAAAACGGATGAAGGTTTGTTTGTAGAAGCTTTATAAGACACATTTCTGTCATTCCTGCTTAATCAGAAATCCATATAATTAATACATAGAGATTCTTTTTATTACAAGAATAAAAACTAAAGGAATTAAAGAGATTTAGTTCCTTTTTTTTGTATCTAAAATTTTACAACTATATTCGTTAACAGCAACCAAAATCAACAAATAACATGTACACTAAAAAGGTATACAAAACCAAAGACATGATAAAGTGGACTCGTTTTGAGACTATTTTCTTCATTATATTTTCATCTATTATTGTGGGTATTTACTTCTTTTTTGATTTGCATTGGCTAAAAATACCTTGGACTCCGATTGCTTTAATTGGTACAGCTGTTGCTTTTGTTATTGGTTTTCAAAATAACTCTGCTTATGGAAGAATTTGGGAAGCTAGAAAAATTTGGGGAGGTATTGTAAACACATCCAGAACTTTTGGAATGTTTGTACAAGATATGGTTACTAATGAACACGCCATAGAAAAACAAACAGATGCATCTCTCAAAAAAGAAATAAAAACACTTACTTACAGGCATATTGCTTGGATGAATGCTTTACGCCATGCTATGAGAACTCAAAAGCCTTGGGAAACCGTAATGATGGAAAAGGCGAACCAAGATTGGAGCCAAATGATTCAGCCTCCAGAATGGAAAGTTAATCTCGAAGAAGATTTAAAACCATATTTATCTGATACAGACCTGAAAAAAACAACAAACAAACAGCTTTATTATATTTACAATCGCATCATTTGCGCCACTTAAAAGAAAAAGGAATTATTTGGGAATTCTCTTTTTTAAATTTAGAAACGGTTGTTCAAGAATTATTTACGTTACAAGGAAAATCAGAACGTATTAAAAATTTTCCTTATCCAAGGCATTTTGCAACCTTAAACCATTATTTTATGTGGGTTTTTGTTTTGGTTTTGCGTTTAGCTATTGTACCACAATTTGCTGAAATCGGGCAAGAAATTAGTAGCATAAATGCAATAATTGGAAAGTATTTTATGTGGTTAGCCATTCCGTTTTATGTTGCAGTAGCTTGGATTTTTCATACCATGGAAAAAATTGGAAGAACAGGAGAAAATCCATTTGAAGGTTCTGCAAACGATGTTCCTATATCTACCATAGCAAGAGGAATAGAAATTGATTTACGCCAAAATTTAGGAGAAAAGAATAATGAGATTCCAGACCAACATCCTGTAATTTATGATACCCAGATGTAATAGTTTCGTTTGTTTCTAAAAAGAAAATATTCAAGATTTCAATTAAAATAATCTATAGAATAAAGTTTAAAAAAATGAAAAAATTACTAAAAGTAATTACAGTTTTAATATTGTTAACTATTATCTCTTGTGAAAGTGATGAAAATGTTGAAAATGGAATTAAAACTAACCTCAAAAGTGTATTTGATTGTGATTTAAACACAAATCCTATTTCTACAGGTATATGTTTAGATGGTGCAACATCAGTATTACCGAATGAAATAATAACTTACGCAAGTAAATCTACTTTTGATTATTCTGAAATATTATGGACTATCGAATCAGGAAATATTGAAATAATAAAAATTGAAAACACAATTGTAGATGGATTTAATAAATCTATAGCCACAATTAAATTCAATTCCAATTTTTCAGGAGGAAGTTTAAAAGTTAAAGCAAATTTAAAAAATAACCTTGGTTCAGCTGGTATTTCTAACTATCAAATTGAATTAGGAAACTAATAACATAGCATAACTAATATTATACAAAACGTTAGCGAACCATACCAAAAAACAATCAAAAAGCCTACTTAAACTTCAACCCCAAATGCACCACTTTTTTAGTTTCAAAAAAGGGTTCATCAAAATATTCTGGTAAATTATAAATGGCAGCAGAAGTGTATTTTTGTAGTTCTTCGGTTAAATCTCCACCTTTTAAATAGAGAATTCCGTTTTTTAAATCGTGGTTTTGTTTTTTAGCAATTTTACCTTTATTCCAGCGTACAAAAGTTTCCATTTGCGCTACTGCTCTACTTACTATAAAATCGTAGGTATCTTTTATATCTTCTACTCTTCCGTGAGTGGTTTTTACATTTTCTAAACCTAAACCAGCAACCACTTCATCAACAACTTTTATTTTTTTTCCAATAGAATCTACCAAATGAAATTGCGTTTCTGGAAATAAAATTGCTAACGGAATTCCAGGAAAACCACCACCAGTACCCACATCCATTACTTTTGCTTTAGGTTTAAACTGCATCACTTTAGCAATACCCAAAGAATGCAAAACATGGCGTAAATACAACTCGTCTATATCTTTTCTTGAAACTACATTTATTTTTAAATTCCAATCTTCATACAATTCTTGTAATTTAGAAAATTGTGCAACTTGTGTTTCTGATAAATTTTTAAAATATTTGTGTATAATTTCCATCAAGTATAAAATTTAGAAATGCAAAAATAGTTATTGTAAATAAACAATTACTAACAAAAACTGACGTTTATCATATAAAGCTATTTCAAAAAGCATATTTTTGCAAAGTATTATCAAACCAATAAATGAAAACATTAAATTTCTCAAGAGTTGACAAGGCAAAGTTTTTTAGAACTTTAAACAAAAGAGTCAATTCTTATTTTAAAGAAAACAACATCAAAAGAACAGGAAACTGGAAATTGTATACCAAAGCAATACTAATGTTTTCTTTGTTCTTAGTGCCTTTTATCTTAGTACTAACCATTTCTATGCCTCAATGGGTTATGGTATTGCTTATGGTAATTACTGGTATTGGAATGGCTGGAGTGGGTATGAATGTAATGCACGATGCAAATCACGAATCATTTTCTAAAAGAAAATGGGTAAACAAATTAATGGGAAGTAGCATTTACATTCTTGCCGGAAATGTTTACAATTGGAAAGTACAACATAATGTATTACATCACACATTTACCAATGTTAAAGATCATGATGAAGATATTGATGCTGGTAGAGTTATTCGATTTTCGCAACATTCTAAATGGTTCAATTTTCATAAATTTCAAAAATATTATTCTATTTTTCTTTACGGACTATTAACCATCAATTGGGCAATTACAACAGATATTAAACAAATGCGTAGGTATTTAAAACGTAAACTCTCTTATGGTGAGTTTCCAAATCCTGCAACAGAATGGACAAAACTGGTCATTTCTAAAATTGCATACTATTCACTTTGGATTGTTTTACCAATTTTAGTTTTAGACGTTGCTTGGTGGAAAGTTCTTATCGGTTTTTTTGTAATGCATTACACTGCTGGTATGATTTTAAGCCTCGTTTTTCAATTGGCACATATTGTTCCTAAAACAGAAATGCCAATTCCAGATAAAGATGGAAATTTAGAACACACTTGGGCAGTCCACCAGTTATATACCACATCTAACTTTGCGCCCAGTAACTGGTTGGTAAACTTCTATACAGGAGGTTTAAATCATCAAGTTGAACATCATATTTTCCCACACATTTCTCATGTGCATTATGGTAAATTGGCTAAAATTGTAAAAGAAACGGCTAAAGAATTTAACCTGCCTTACAATGAGTACGAAACAACTCGTAGAGCCATTATAGAGCATTTTAGACATTTGGGCGTTTTGGGTAAAAATCCAGAATTAGCGTAAATAAATTACACAACAACGACAACAACTATTTAGTAAAATGACACATCCATTATCGGACAGAATTAACAGCCTGCCTACATCTCAAACTTTGGCAATGGCTGCTAAAGCAAGAGAATTAAGAGCAGAAGGTAAAGACATTATTGGTTTAAGTTTAGGTGAGCCTGACTTTAATACACCAGATTTTATCAAAGACGCTGCTATTGAAGCGATTAACCAAGATTATAATTCTTACACACCAGTTGATGGTTATTTAGAATTAAAAGAAGCTATTTGCGTTAAGTTTAAACGTGATAACGATTTAGATTACAAACCGAATCAAGTAGTAGTTTCTACAGGAGCAAAACAATCTATAGCCAATGTTGCTCAAGTATTGTTAAACCCTAATGATGAAGTTTTATTACCAGCACCATATTGGGTTAGTTATTCTGCAATTGCTACTTTGTGTGAAGCTACTTTTGTAGAAATTCCTTCTTCTATTGATACTGATTTTAAAATTACTCCAGCACAATTAGAAGCAGCAATTACACCTAAAACAAAAATGATTTTCTTTAACTCGCCCAACAATCCAAGTGGAACGATTTATAGTGAAGCAGAATACAGAGCGTTGGCAGCTGTTTTAGAAAAACATCCGCAGATTTTTATTTTATCCGACGAAATTTACGAACATGTAAATTATAATGCCAAACCATTTAGTTTTGCTGCCATAGAAAGCATGTATCATAGAACCATTACGGTTAATGGATTGGCAAAAGCATTTGCAATGACAGGTTGGAGAATTGGTTATATTGGTGCGCCAGAGTGGATTGCGAAAGCGTGTACAAAAATGCAAGGACAAATTACTTCTGGAACCAATTGTATAGCGCAAAGAGCTGCAATTACAGCTGTATTAGCACCAGTTTCTAAAATACAATTTATGGTAGATGAGTTTAAAACCCGTAGAGATATTGTAATTGGTTTACTAAGAGAAATAGATGGTTTTAAAGTAAATGTTCCTGAAGGTGCTTTTTACGTTTTTCCAGACATCTCTGATTTCTTTGGCAAAACCATTAAAGATGTTAAAATAGAAAATGCCAACGATTTTTCTTTATTTCTTTTAGAACATGCAAATGTGGCTACGGTTACTGGCGATGCTTTTGGCGCACCAAATTGTATTAGAATTTCTTATGCAGCATCAGAATTGCAAATTCGTGAAGCAATTAAGAGAATAGCAGCTGCTTTAAGTTAAAAATATAATTTGATTTGTATTAAAACGCAGTTGAGAAAAAATATTAAATCCATCTTTTTTAGATGGATTTTTTTTATTTTGGCGTGTTTTTGAAAAAACAAAAACCGCGCTTTCCACTATATCTTTTTTTCATTCTTCAAAAAAGGATGCCGTTTCTATCGCTCACGCAAACCTACTTGCTAACAAACTCAAAAAACTATAAGCTCATCTTTTATTAAGCAACCATAAAGATGATAGCTAACATAAAAAAAGACACACGTAAAATCGTACCTGCTTGACTTTCAATTCTATCTTGGTGATTAAAAATCATCGATTTTATTTTAGATAAAGACTTAGACTTCTCTATTTTTGATAGGTTTTTAATTTCTTGTTTATATTTTGAAGTTAAAATTCCTCTTTCTTGTACTGTTGTATTTTGTATGTATTTCATGGTATTTGGTTTTGTTGATTATATAAAGTAGACGACATTGTAAAAAAAATGTTACAAAATATAAATTATAGAAAATATTAAAAAAGAGCCATTTGTAGTATTTATGGCTTTCGAGAATCAGAAAAAAAGTAAAAAAATGGTTTTATAAAAAAACGCCACTAAAATTTAGTGACGCTTTTAGAAGACAACTTTTCTTTTTCAATGATATTTTCCCAACTTATTAGTCAATTGTTATGGTATAACTCTCGTAAATGCCATTGTACTGAATGGTTAAAATATACAAACCTATTGGCAAATCGGATGTTGCACAGTAATAGCAATGGCAACTCCATTAACTTCTCTTTTAATTCTAAAGACTTTATTATAAAGCGTAACAATAAAAAATTCTCCATTTTGTAATATGGCAGGTGGTTGGTTTTTAATTTTAACGGTTAAGTTTACAGAAGATGGTACAGGATATACCTCAAAATTTGTACTATTTACTCCTGTTGTGTTTGTATTACCAGCATTACTGCAATTGGTTGCGCAACTGGTAATGTTATATATAATATCTTGCCAATTAGACCAACCACAACTATTTTTAACTCTAACCTTAAATTCTATTGGACCATTACAGTTTTTCGATACAATTACTCGATTGTCATTACCATACAAGTTGTTGTCTTGCGACCAAATAAAATTATTACTTGTCTTTTGCCATTCTATGTTTTCTATTTCTGTATTCGAAGCATTAAAGTTTAATTGCAGACCAATGTCTGTATTGCCCAATGGTGCAGTAGGCAATAAGTGTTGTATGGTAGCAGCAGGTATTTCTGTAATAGTGGTAAATAAATGATACCCAAGATTAACTTGTTTGGTAACAGATGCATCTCCGTTTACAGCAGTAATTAATGCAGCCCCATAATTAACCCCAGTTTTAGGTTTAACGGCTATATGTGTACTGTTAGACCACACTTTGGTTAAGTTATTAGAAATTTGCCAATTGGTTGCAGTAAACTGACAATTAGAAAAAGCATAGACTTCTGTGGTGTTTTGACAAATTCTTGTTGCGCCTTGTAAATCGTTTTCTGTAAGATACACTGTTGGTAAAGGCTCTGAAGTAGTAATGTCTAACTCGTCTTTTAACCAAGCTACATTTGCAGTAGTTAAGGTAATGTGTTCTTCATTTTCTTGGGGCGCAAAATAATTATCAAAAGGGGTTTCACCAGTACAAACTCTATTTTTAAAACCGATAACTTCATCTAAAACATTACTACCTGTATAGGCTAAGGCACTTTTTGTGGGGATAAAGCTGTGAGTGGAGTCATATGTTATTGATCGAGTAGATAAAGAATGAAAAAGCTTAACGCCATTTATAGTCCAATAAGAATCTGTGTTAGACTCATTCGCTAACAAACCTTGCGCATTAAAATATGCTCCTGGAGCAATATCATAACTCCCTTTATTAATAGGAGTCGAATAATTTTTTCTTTCTTTAATAATTGGAATCCTAAAAAGTAAAAAATGTAAGTAGAGTCCATTACCTTTAAAGGTTAAATAATTTTGGTTACCATTTTTTCTATTTGTATTATGAAAAAAATGATTTGAAATAATTGGAGAAATTCCACCTAAAAAAGGAACTCTACTATTAACTTGTAAATATTTTGCTTCAGATGTTCCGTTTAAAGCACCCATAATACTACCGTTTATTAAAGCAACTTTTCGTAAGTTTTGCGGCATTCCTAAATTATCTAAAGTAGTTTGAAAATGGTTTCTATAATTGGGTGCACCTACAGGCAAATTGGTGTCATTGGTATAATGATTTACCAACATTTGTTTGGTTGCGGGTTTGTTTAATTGTTCGTCTATAAATTTTTCTGCAGCTGGAACCTCTAAGACATCTGCAAAATATTGTATGCCTTTTTGTACACCAATGGGTATATTTGCTCCTTGATGTGGGCTATCAAAACTTACCCATAAACGGGTATTATGGTTCCATTTTTCTAAACCAGTTTCTGCATATTTTTTCTCCATATACGTCAATGCATAACGCGAAATTAAACCGCCCATACTTGGCCCAATAACTACAGCTTTTTCATTACCTTGTTGCATATCTTTTATTTTACGTAGTAAACTTATAAAGGTGTAGGCATTACGTTCTATATAATCGCTACCACCATCTATACCATTATCTGGGTTTACAACATGGTTTATAATGATAACATCATAGCCTTTTATATTTAAAGAATCTATTAGACTAATATTATTGTTAGTTTCTATGTTGTTATCTGGGTCGTAACTCATTAATTCAACAATACTTTTTTCATCTTCATTATGCCCTTCATCAAATTCTTCAATTTTCCTAGTATCCCCAGGGTCATAGCCATCTATAATATATAAGGGTTTGTCTATTGTTTTGCTGGCATCGCTATAATAAATTCGATATTCGTTTTTTCCTTTTATGGGTTGGTCTCCTGCTTCGTAACCTATAAAAGCCAAATCATCATCTGCCTCTATAGGTTCTAAGGGAGATGTGTAAGTGTTTGCTCTTGCATAATACTGTTGTGGTACATTAACAACTACTCTTGCATAGGTAGTTTTAGTAGTATTGTCTGAATAAGTGATGTTAAAACGCAAATCTTTTACACCAGAAGTATTATAATTAGTGGTAAAATTGCCCGAAATTAAATTATAGTTTGAGATAAGTGTAAACGTACTGCTATTGGTAATTAATTGTAAGGTTTTAATTTGTTTACCATGTTTGTATAAGGTAAATAAATTATCAGTTGTAAAGGAAATAGTTGTGCCAGTAGCTACGGAAACTAAAGGTGCAATAATAGTGGTTTGTTTTTTTGCAAAAGGATTTTTACCAGAAATATTGTAAAACAACCCTGTGCCTTCGTTGTAACCCACATTTGCATTTGCTGTGGTTGTACCAAAATTAAACTCGTGAAATTCGGTATTAATAATACCAATAGGGATTTCATTTTTTTGATAGGCTTTGTTTTTTAATTGCACATTTAATTGTGCTAAGCTTGCAAAATTTTTACTGTAAGATGCTCTGTACAACTCACTCCACGCTTGTTTAAAATGTATATAAGAAGAAGTGTCTATACGAGTACCTTGGTTAAACTCATCTATTTTAGCAAAAGAGAAGACTCTGTTTATTAAAATATTAGAGGTAATGTTACTTTTATTTAGGTTTTTGATACGTTCATCTATTTCTTGTGTATAGGTACCATTGGTTAATTGGGCTTGTAGTTGTAATGAAAATATCATTAGCAGTATACAAAAAGTATTTTTTTTCATAATTTTATAGAATTAAGTGTTTATATTTAGTTGGACGTTTAATAATTTATAGACGGTTATTGGCGTAACCGTCTTTTTTTAGATGTCAAATCTACCATCTGTAATTTCTATGATATCATTTTCATTATCTTTATTCTTCAATTTTACACTAAATGTACCTGCATATATCCCAGAATTAAAATCAACTTTAGTGAAAATTATAGAACCAGAATCTACATAACTTATATATCTATTTCCATTAATGCTACAAAAAATATGTGGGTAATTAGGTTTATCTGAACTAGCCCTAACACCAGGACTTTTTTCGAAATTATAGGTTATTTCTTCTGGTATTTCTTTTGGTATATATATATATATATATATATATATCTTCATAATTTCTTGCATCAATTCCAAAATATTCATAATCTGGCAAGAAACTTCCTACAGTTACCGCAATTCCTTTAGGTGTTCCTCCTCCAGGTGGTGTATATCCAGTTTTATCTTTTGCTACAAATATTCTTCCATCTACAATAGCACCAAAAGTATTTGCGCCAGTTTGCGTAATGGGTGGTAGTTGGTCTTGTGGGTCGTTTTTTTCGCAATTACTTAAAGTAAGTGTAAAAAGTAAAAGTGTTGTTTTAAAAAGTAAATTTTTCATAAGTTTTGGGATTTAGAGTTAAACTGTAAAGTTAATAATGTAATTTTTTTCATAGTTTTGTGTGTTAAATTAGACACTGAAACAGGTTCAGCGCATGTGAATTGGTTTTTGTGGTATTTAATTTTTTAGCAGTAGTTGGCGCTACTGCTTTTTTTTAGTTATTTAATGTGTTTAAGTTTATATCAAATCTTCCTTCTGTAATATTTATTATATCATTTTCATTATTTATATTTTTTAATTCTAAACTAAAATTACCAGAATAGATACTTGAGTTTGAGTTAGATTTTGAAAATGTTACATTTCCAGAGTTTTTAATTGATAAATACTTGTTATTATTTATAATTGCAAAAATATGAGCAAATGAAGGTGTTTCAAGACTTGACCTTACACCAGTACTTTCATCTAACATATATTCTATTTCATCAGGTATTTCTTTGGGTATATATATATATATATTCCTTGATAATTTTCAGCATCAATAGAAAAATATTCATAGGATGGTAAAAAACTGCCTATAGTTACTTCTAATCCTTTAGGTGTACCCCCCCCAGGAGGTGTATAACCTGTTTTATCTTTGGGTATAAATACTTTACCATTTATTAAACAGCCAAAAGTATTTGCGCCAGTTTCTGTAATGGGTGGTAATTGGTCTTCTGTTACAGGCTCTAAAATAGTTTCATTATTGTTACAACTAAAAAATAGTGTTGTAAAGATGAGCATTAAGATTTTTGGTTTCAAATTTTTCATGGTTATTTAGTTTTGGGGTTTGTGTTTTTAAAATTACTGATAAACTAAGTTTTAGGAGTCCAGAATTCTGCATTTGGCAGAATTTCGGACTCATTTATTTTTATTGGATTGATTATTAGGCTTTTAAATATTTGTGTTTTTTATTGGTTTTAATAATTCTGGACTCTTATGTAAAACTTTAGACAGATTTTGGGATGAAAAGGAAGGTTTATGCTGTAATTTTTTTCATAGTTTTGTGTGTTAAATTAGACACTGAAACAGGTTCAGCGCATGTGAATTGGTTTTTGTGGTATTTAATTTTTTAGCAGTAGTTGGCACTACTGCTTTTTTAATCTCCAATTGGTTCTGTGCATATTAAATCAAAACGCCCATTAGTAATTTCTATAATGTCATTTTCATCACTTTCATTTTTTAATTTAGCATAAAAATTTCCTGCGCATACTTGTTTAATAAAATCTACTGTTTCAAAATTTATAGTACCAGAATTTTCAAAAGAAATGTATTTCCTATTGTTAATATAACAATAAATATGAGCAAAATTTGGAGCATTTGAAGTAGAAGTTGTACCAGTACTTAATTTGAAATCATACTGTTTTTGTTGTGGTCTATCTTCTGGTATATATATATCAGTATCAATGTAATTAACAGCAGAAATAGCATAATAATTTTTTGATATAATACCATCTCCAGAAGAAATATTTAGTCCTTTTGGCTTTCCTCCTCCAGGAGCAGAATACCCTGTCTTATCTTTAGGAATAAATATTCTACCATCTACAATAGCACCAAAAGTATTTGCACCAGTTTGCGTAATGGGTGGTAGTTGGTCTTCTGTTACAGGCTCTAAAATAGTTTCATTATTGTTACAACTAAAAAATAGTGTTGTAAAGATGAGCATTAAGATTTTTGGTTTCAAATTTTTCATGGTTATTTGGTTTTGGGGTTTGTGTTTTTAAAATTACTGATAAACTAAGTTTTAGGAGTCCAGAATTCTGCATTTGGCAGAATTTCGGACTCATTTATTTTTATTAGATTGATTATTAGGCTTTTAAATATTTGTGTTTTTTATTGGTTTTAATAATTCTGGACTCTTATGTAAAACTTTGGACAGATTTTGGGATGAAAAGGAAGGTTTAAAATAGATACTTAAAAACTTAATTTTAGTTTAAAAAAAAGATTTTTCACTCATTAAACCATCATCAATGGCAAACACAAAGAGACATTTTATAGCAATAAAAAAACCACATCAAAAAGTTGATGTGGTTTTTTATTGAGGCTTTATTATATAACTTTTAATCTACATTATCGTGTAAAAAAGAATTGTTCGATTTTAAACCTAAATCATCGTCTTCTTTTTTAATAGATGTTTTTGTTTTACTGATAGCAGTATTGGTATCTAAATCAACCCCTAAACGTTTGTAAGCAGGTTGACGCTCTATTTCATCAATATTTTTGTTCATTTGATCATTGAACTTGTAATTGAATCCTTTCATCTTCTTACGGCGTTCTTCTGCTCTCTTTTGCAATTCAGTAATGGTTAAATCTAAAGGAGAAACTTCTTCGCTTTTTGTTTCAATTTCATTAATTGCTGCTTGCGGAGTGGCTGTTTTTAATTCAAATTGAATTTCTTCTTCGGCAGCAACTTGGTTTTCTTCTACAATACGAGAACTTTTACCAATAGTAGGTTGTGCATCAAAATCTTCTAAAACATAACGTGTTTCTTTTTCTTTACGTTCAAAAACAACTTCTTCTACTCCGTAAACTTCAATTTCATTAACATTTGCCTTTTTTTCTTCATGTAAATTGTGACGAATTTCTTTATTTGCTTTTACTTCTGTGTACGAATTTAAAGGCAAATCAAATAACAAATCTGCTTGTAATTGTTGAGGTTCTTCAATTACTGCTTCTTCTTTTTGAGGTGTCATATCTGTAATTACAAAATCATCATCAGAAATGGTTTCTAAGCCTACTTCTTCAAAAACAACATTCATATTTGCAATATCAGTGGTGGTTTTTACCAAATCCATTTGGGTTTTTATTTCCTCTACATCATCTTCTAAAACATGTACTATTTTCTGTTCTGTTTTAGTGGTTAAAGGTTCATTTAATGTTGGTGATTTTGTAATTTTTTTCTCACCAAAATCATATGTAGCTTTTTGTTCATCTTCTAATGTATGCACAATTTTCTTTACTTCGGTATTGGTAATAGTACTTTGTTGGTCTGCTGCAAAACCTGTAGCTACTACTGTTACAGATATGGCATCACCTAACTCTTCATCTTCACCAATACCCATAATAATGTTGGCATCGTATCCTGCTTCATCTTGAATAAAATCGTTAATTTCTCCAATTTCATCTAAGGTAACTTCGTTAGTTCCAGAGACAATTAACAACAATACATTTTTAGCTCCTGTAATTTTGTTGTCATTTAATAAAGGAGAGTCTAACGCTTTTACAATCGCATTTTTTGCACGGTCATTTCCTTCTTCTTTTGCAGAGCCCATAATTGCAGTTCCGCTATTAGAAAGTACTGTTTTTGCATCATGCAAGTCAATATTTTGCTTGTAATGGTGTGTAATTACTTCTGCAATCCCTTTAGAAGCAGTTGATAGTACTTCATCTGCTTTAGAAAAACCCGCTTTAAAACCAAGGTTTCCGTAAACTTCACGTAATTTATTATTGTTAATTACGATTAAAGAATCTACATTTTGGCGCAGTTGATCGATTCCTAATTGAGCTTGTTTTGAGCGCATTCTACCTTCAAAAGCAAATGGCATTGTAACAATTCCTACCGTTAAAATATCCATATCTTTTGCAATTTTTGCAATAATTGGTGCTGCTCCTGTTCCAGTTCCTCCACCCATACCAGCAGTAATAAACACCATTTTGGTTTGGGTATTTAACATTTGCTGGATTTCTTGCATACTTTCTTTAGCTGCTTGTGCTCCAATTTCTGGGTTTGCACCTGCTCCTAAACCAGAAGTAAGGTTTGCTCCTAACTGAATTTTATTAGGAATAGGGCTGTTTTCTAAGGCTTGTGCATCTGTGTTGCAAATAACAAAATCTACACCTTTAATATGTTGTGTAAACATGTGATTTACTGCGTTGCTACCTCCACCACCAACTCCAATTACTTTTATGGTATTGGATTGTGTTTTTGGCATATCAAATGAAATGTTATCAAATTCTGCGCTCATAATAACGTTCTATTATTTTTATTGATTGTTTTTATTATCTAATTTTTACTTTCCCTTTTATTTTTTTGCGAGTTTTGGGAACATTTTACAACTTCAGTCTCCCAACTTCCTACTACTCACTAATTTTACTCTGCATTGTCCAAAAAGTCTTTTAACCCTTCTGTAAATTTTTCAAAAAACGATTTCTTTTTTGGTTTTGGTTTTTCTTCTACAATAGGAGTTTCTTCTATGGTTTCTTCTTGATTTTCTTCTACAAGTTCCTCTATAACTTCTTCTACTAAAGCTTCTTCTTTACCTCTTTCTAAACCTTCCATTAATAAACCTACTGCAGTTGCGTAAGATGGGCTTGATAATGTCTCATCAGAATCTCCTGCCAAATGCTCATTTGGAAAACCGATTCTTGCATCCATACCTGTAATATATTCTACTAATTGGCGTAAATGTTTTAATTGAGATCCTCCACCTGTTAACACTATTCCTGCAATCAATTTTCCTTTTGCAGTTTCGTGTCCGTAATTTTTTATTTCTAAGTACACATGTTCAATAATTTCTTGAACTCTTGCATGTATAATTTTTGATAAATTTTTTAACGTAATTTCTTTGGGTTCTCTTCCTCTTAAACCAGGAATAGAAACGATTTCTGTTTCTTTGTTTTCTCCTGGCCATGCAGAACCGAACTTGATTTTTAGCAATTCTGCTTGTTTCTCGATGATTGAACAACCTTCTTTTATATCGTCTGTAATAACATTTCCTCCAAAAGGAATTACAGCTGTATGTCTTATAATTCCGTCTTTAAAAATGGCTAAATCTGTTGTACCACCACCAATATCAATCAATGCAACACCTGCTTCTTTTTCTTCTTGACTTAATACTGCAGATGCAGATGCAAGAGGTTCTAAGGTAATTTCATTCAACCCTAAACCTGCACTTTTTACACATCTTCCAATATTTCTGATGGATGAAACTTGCCCAACAACAACATGAAAATTTGCTTCTAAACGACCTCCATACATTCCAATTGGCTCTTTGATGTCTGCTTGAGAATCTACCTTAAATTCTTGTGGTAAAACATGGATAATTTCCTCTCCAGGTAACATAACCAATTTGTGTACCTGATTTACCAAATCATCAATATCAGAATCTTCAATAACCTCATCAGCATTATTTCTGGTGATGTAATCTGAGTGATGCAAGCTGCGAATATGCTGACCAGCAATACCAACCACAACTTCTTCTATCTTAATACCTGAAACACTTTCTGCTTCATCTACGGCTTGTTGTATAGATTGAATGGTTTGTGTAATATTACTTACTACACCACGTTTTACACCTAAACTTTTTGCTTTTCCAATACCAACAACCTCAATTTTATCGTATTCGTTTTTACGACCAATCATTGCGACAATTTTGGTGGTACCAATATCTAAACCAACAGCTATTTTATTGTTTTCCATTATGATTTATTTTGTGCACACAACTTGGTTGTGATATTTAACATTAATTCTTTTATAATTCTGAATCGTTTTGTCTAAAAATGTTTTGTTGTAAAACGCTTTTAACTTTTTAAATTTTATATCCATTTCAGATAATTTTCCGAAATCGATTTTATAATTTCCGCTTCTTACGGAAAATTGATACTCACCATCGTCGAATTTATGAATTCCAACGACTTCTTTTTGCAAAAAATCATCATCCAATATCAAAGATATTAAAGGCAATATTTCTTTAATATCTTTATCGGTTTTAACTCCAGAAATCAACATTACTCTTGCCGAATAAACATTAGACAAAGGAACTTTTACACCTTGTTTATCAATATAATAAGAGGAAGAATCATTAATAATTCTTGCCACTGGCGTTCGTTGTTTTATGGTAGATTTAAGTGTACCTCCAATAGTTAAAAACACAGAAGCATTTTCTACATAAGGGTTTTTAGACACTCTTTTTTCCAAACTGTATAAATCTAACATAGATTTTGCTTGGTTTTTCACGGTTGCATCATTTTGTATTAACAATTTATTAACCATTTCATGAGTTAAAAAATTATTGTCTCCAGCTTCAAATTCTACCACTATTTCTTTTACTTTTTTGTGTAAATTTCTTTGAATTGAGAAACTATATAAAAAAGCCAAACTTACTATTAACAAAAGAAAAACTATATATTTTAAAAACTTTTTAAACTTCATTTATTGTTGCTTTAAAAGTTTTTTGGTAACCTCATTTATTACCACCCCAATATCTCCAGCACCTAACATAACAACCACTTTTGCTGATGAATTTTTAATATCTTTTAAAATATTATTTTTTTGTGTCATTTTTTTATGCTTTGTATCGATTTTACTCAATAACCATTCAGAATTAACTTTAGCAATTGGTTCTTCTCTTGCAGGATAAATATCTAACAACAAAACTTCATCGAACTTTGATAAAGCTAATGCAAAATCATCAATAAAATCTTTGGTTCTCGAAAATAAATGAGGCTGAAAAATGACCAACACTTTTTCATTAGGATACATTTCTCTTACCGAATTTTCTACTGCGTTGATTTCTGTGGGATGATGTGCATAATCATCTATCAACACAAAATCATCTGTTTTAATTTTATATGAAAACCTACGTTTTACACCTTTAAAAGTGCCTAATTTTTGTTTGATATTTTCTAACGAAACCCCATAAACATCAGCAATTGCTAAGGCTGCTAAAGCATTCATTACGTTATGTTGTCCTGGTAAATGAAATTCTATATTTTTAACCTCTGAAGAAGGTGTTTTTACATCAAAAATATATTTTCCGCTTTCAATTTTTAAATTAAAGGCTTTATAATCTGCTGTTTCATTTATGGCATACGTTAATCCTTTTAAAGACAACCCTTTTGCTACAATTAACGTATTTGAAACCTTGTTAGAAAACTCTATAAAAGATTCTTGCAACGCTTCTGGCTCTCCGTAAATATCTAAATGATCTGCATCCATAGAAGTTACACAAGCAATGTTTGGGCTCAATTTTAAGAATGATCTATCAAATTCATCTGCTTCTACCACAGAAACTTTGTCTTCGCCTAAAATTAGGTTTGAATTGTAGTTTTCTGCAATTCCGCCTAAAAAAGAAGTAGCATTTACGTGCGTCATAATATGCCCTAAAATAGACGAAGTTGTGGTTTTACCATGCGTTCCTGCAACTGCTAAACAGAAGGTGTTTTCTGTTATTTTTCCTAAAATTTCTGAACGTTTTAAAACTGTAAAATTATGATCTAAAAAGTAATTTAATTCTGAATGATTTTTAGGAATTGCTGGTGTATACACAACCAATGTTTGTTTTTTATCTAAAAATGAAATCGGAATATTTTTTACTACATCTTCAAAATGAATTTCTACACCTAATTCTTCTAAATCTGAAGTGATTAAAGAAGGTGTTTTATCATAACCAGCCACTTGTTTTCCATTGGAAACGAAGTAACGAGCAATTGCACTCATACCTATGCCTCCAATTCCGACAAAATAGACGTTATGTATATTTTTTAAATTCACTTTTTTAATAATTTCTCAACTTCGTTAACAATATCTGTAGTTGCTCCTGGCAATGCTAATTCATGTATATTTTCTGATAAATATTCTTGTTTTCCTTTGTCTTTTAACAAGGTTTCAAAAACAATTGGAAAGGTTTCTAACTCGCTTTCTTTTAACAAAATAGCTGCATGTTTATCTGCAACAGATTTTGCATTTTTTGTTTGATGATCTTCAGCCACATTCGGAGATGGAATAAAAATTACGGGTTTGCCAACAATACACAATTCTGAAACCGAACTTGCACCTGCTCTCGAAATAATAATATCTGAAGCTGCATAGGCTAAATCCATTCTATTTAAAAACTGATGTACTTGAATATGCTCTAAATCATCGTACTTTTTATATTCATCGATATAAAATTTACCACATTGCCAAATAACCTGTACTTCTTGATTTTTAAAGAACTCTAAGTTGTTTTCTATTAATTGATTTATTTTTCTTGCTCCTAAACTTCCTCCTAAAACTAAAATGGTTTTCTTAGTCTTATCTAACTTAAAAAAGGTTTTCCCTTCATCTGTTTTTGAATGAATTGACAATAGATCTTGACGAACTGGGTTCCCCGTTTTTACAATTTTATCCGCAGGAAAAAAACGCTCTAAATTATCATAAGCCACACAAATTTTATGCGCCTTTTTACTTAATAATTTATTGGTAATTCCAGGATATGAATTCTGTTCTTGAATTAATGTTGGAATTCCTTTTCTATTAGCCATTATTAATGTTGACCCACTTGCAAAGCCTCCTGTACCAATAGCAACATCTGGTTTAAACTTTCTAATAATTTTAGCTGCATTCCACAAACTACTTATCATTTTAAACGGAAAAGACAAGTTATCGAGAGTCAATTTTCTTTGAATTCCAGAAATCCATAATCCTTTTATTTCATAACCTGCCTGTGGCACTTTTTCCATTTCCATTTTATCTTTTGCACCCACAAACAAAAAGTTTGCATCAGGATAACGCAACTTTAATTCGTTTGCAATTGCAATTGCAGGATAGATATGACCACCTGTTCCTCCTCCAGAAATTAATATATTAATCGATTGTTTCATGCAAAATATCTAAAGGATTATCATCTAAAATATCTTCTTCTGTTTCTTCTTTTGATGCGCTTACACTTAGAATCATTCCAAGAGCAAAACACGTCATCCAAATAGAAGTACCTCCACTACTAATTAGTGGTAATGTTTGCCCTGTAACTGGAAATAAATTGGTGGCTACTGCCATGTTTATTGTAGCTTGAAAAATAATAGGAAGACCAACTCCAATTACCAATAACGTTCCGAAAATTGTGGTGGTTTTTTTGATAACTACAAAAATTCTAAAAAGTAAAATAAAATAAATAGATACTATTAAAAAACCACCAACTAAACCATATTCTTCTACAATAATGGCAAAAATAAAATCTGATGTAGATTGTGGTAAAAAGTTTTTCTGTATACTCTTACCTGGGCCAACTCCTAATGCTCCTCCAGTTGCAATGGCTATTTTTGCCTTTTCAACTTGATACGCTTCTTTACCTTTATCATTAGAAAAACTCTCTATTCTACTTTGCCAAGTTTGCACTCTATTTGGCATTGCATCTGGAAAAGCTTTGGCTATTAAAATAAAAATTGATAAGGCAACAATTCCTGCTCCTAAAATAAAACCAATGTATTTTATTGGATAACCACCTATAAAGGTTACCATTAAAATCATCACAAAAATAATGGCTGTTGTAGAAAAATTTGCTGGTAAAATAAGTATTAAAACCAAAGCAACAGGTAACCAAAGCTGCCATAAACTCTCTTTAAAGTTAATTTTCTTTTCTTTATTTTTAGCTAAATATCTTGCTACATATACCATTAGCACCAAACCTGCTAAGGTTGATGTTTGAAAACCTATACCTCCTATTCGAATCCATCTACTTGCATTTGCCCCTCCAATTGTAGTGCCTTGAGATAGAGTAAAAATTAACAAAACAATGACAACAGGAAGCATTAAAACAGAGCCTCCAGAAAAATACCTATAAGGTACTTTATGAACTCCATAAATAATGGCAAACCCCATAATTAACAATACTATATGTTTAACCAAGTGCCCTAAAGTTGACCCTGAACCCACAACATATACCAAGTTTGTGCTTGCACTATATACAGGCATAAACGAGAATATTGCCAAAACAGCAACAATTGCCCAAATAGTTTTATCACCTTTTATATGTTGAAAAATGGTTTTCATAATCCTCTCTTAATCTCTCCAAAGGAGAGAAAAACTCTTGTATTTACCTATGTTTTTATATTTTCACCTCTTTTTATTTTACCACAAACAAGCTAACTTCTTCCCTTTGGGAAGGTTGGGATGGGATTTTTACAAACTCCTTACCGCTTTTTTAAATTGACGACCTCTGTCTTCGTAATTTTCAAACAAATCGAAACTTGCACAAGCTGGTGATAATAAAACTGCATCTCCTCTTTCTGCCAATTTATGAGAAACCTTTACAGCCTCTTCTGCTCCTGCTGTTTCTACAATAATATCTACTACATTGCCAAATGTATTTTTAATTTTTTTGTTATCAACACCTAAACAAACAATTGCTTTTACTTTTTCTCTTACTAATGGCAACAAATCGTTATAATCATTTCCTTTATCTACCCCACCAACAATCCAAACTGTAGTTTTATCCATACATTCTAAAGCATAAAAAGTTGCATTTACATTGGTTGCTTTAGAATCGTTGATGTATTCTACATCTTTAATTTTAGCTACATTTTCTAATCGATGCTCTGCACCTTCAAAATTTGCCAAACTTTCTTTTATCGATTCTTTTCTTACTTTTAATAATTGCGCAGCCATTGTTGCCGCCATTGCATTTTTTGTGTTGTGTTTTCCTTTAACTGTTAAAGTTGATAATGGCATAATAAGTTTGTCTTTATTTATGTTGATTATAATATTATTGTCTTTTAAAAATGCTCCGTATTCTAATTTTTTTTCGATTGAAAACGGTACTAATTTTGCTTTTGTTTTATTCTTTTCTAACCATTTATTAATGGCTTCATCATCTGCATCATAAATTAAAAAATCGGTTGGATTTTGATTTTTTGTGATTCTAAATTTTGATGCTATGTACTTATTAAAGTCGTACTCATATCTATCTAAATGATCTGGTGTAATATTGGTTAAAATGGCTATATGACTGTTAAACTTTTCTACTCCATCTAACTGAAAACTACTAATTTCTAACACATAGTTTTCATAATTTTCTTCAGCAACTTGTTTAGCAAAACTGTCTCCAATGTTACCTGCTACCCCAACACTACATCCTGCATTTTTTAAAATATGATGCGTTAACATTGTTGTGGTTGTTTTTCCGTTAGAACCTGTTATTCCAACTATAATTGCTTTCGTAAATTGAGCAGCAAATTCAATTTCTGAAATTACAGGAATAGACAATTCTTTGAGCTTAACCACCAAAGGAACGTTATCTGGAATACCAGGGCTTTTCATAACTACATCAGCACTTAAAATTATCTTTTCTGTATGATGTTTTTCTTCAAAATCTATTTTATAATGTAAAAGAACTTCTTTATATTTTTTTGCGATTTCACCTTTATCAGAAACAAAAACATCATATCCTTTTTGTTTTCCTAAAATGGCTGTACCTACACCACTTTCTCCACCTCCAAGCGCAACTAACCGTTTCATTTTATCTTAATTTTAATGTTGCTATTGAAACTACTGCCAATAAAATTCCTACAATCCAAAAACGAACTACAATTTTACTTTCGTGATAACTTAATTTTTGATAGTGATGATGTAAAGGCGACATTTTAAAGATGCGTCTTCCCTCGCCAAATTTCTTTTTTGTGTATTTAAACCAAGATACTTGCAAAATGACTGACAAGTTTTCTACTACAAAAATTCCGGCTAAAATGGGCAATAGCAATTCTTTACGAATAGCAATAGCAATAACTGCTATTATTCCGCCAATAGTTAAACTACCTGTATCTCCCATGAATACTTGAGCTGGATAAGTATTGTACCAAAGAAAACCTATTAAAGCTCCAGCAAATGCAAAAATGAAAACTGTCATTTCACCAGAATTGGGAATATACATTACATCTAAATAATCTGCGAAAATAATGTTACCAGAAACCCATGCAAAAACAGCCAAAGTAATTACCATAATTGCTGAAGAACCTGCTGCTAAACCATCTATTCCATCTGTTAGGTTTGCGCCATTAGAAATTCCTGTTACAATAAAAACAGTAATAAATATAAACACAATCCATCCATACTTTTCATATCCATTACCCAAAAAACTTAACGCTTTAGAATAATCTAATTCGTTATTCTTTAAGAAAGGAATGGTGGTTTTTGTTGATTTATAGGCATCACCAAAAACTTTTTTCCTGCCATTTTCTTGTACAATTTGCTGTTCTACAGGAAGTTGCTCTTTAATAGTTACACCATCATTAAAATACAACATCGATCCAACGATTAAACCTAAACCAACCTGACCTAAAACCTTAAATTTTCCTTTTAAACCTCCTTTATCTTTTTTAAACACTTTTATATAATCATCTAAGAAACCAATCATTCCCATCCAAACTGTGGTGATTAATAATAAAATAATGTAGATGTTGTCTAATTTTGCTAATAAAATTGCTGGAATTAATGTTGCTAAAATGATAATAATTCCGCCCATAGTTGGTGTCCCAGATTTCTGCTTTTGACCTTCTAAACCTAAATCACGAACCGTTTCTCCAACTTGTTGTTTTCTCAAAAAATTAATAATTCTTTTACCATAAATTGCAGAAATTAACAAAGACAAAATAAATGCTGCAGCTGCCCTAAATGTGATAAATTGAAACACACTTGCTCCTGGGAAATTGAACTGACTTTCTAAATATTCGAATAAATAATACAGCATCTTAGTTGTTTTTTAGTTGATTAAAACAATTTTTTACTTCTTCTAAATCATCAAAATGAGTTCTTAAACCATTTATTTCTTGATAATTTTCGTGTCCTTTTCCTGCAATTAAAATGATATCTCCGTTTTCAGAAAACTTGCAAGCTGTTTTTATAGCTTGTTTTCTATCTAAAATAGATAGTGTTTTCTTATAATTCTCGGCAGCTACCCCAGCTTCCATTTCATCAATAATAACTTGTGCATCTTCTGTTCTTGGATTATCTGAAGTAAATATGGCTTGATTGCTTAATTGCGAGGCAATATGTGCCATTTTTGGTCTTTTGGTTTTATCTCTATCTCCACCACAACCAACTACAGTTATCAGTTGTTCATTTCCAGTTCTAATATCATTAATGGTTTCTAATACATTTTTTAAAGCATCTGGGGTGTGTGCATAATCTACAATTGCAGTAACATTATCATCAGAAACTACATATTCGAAACGACCACTTACATTTTCTAACTGACTTACTATGGTTAAGATTTCTAATTTTTCTAAACCTAACAATGCTGCTGTTGCATAAATTGCTAATAGGTTATACGCATTAAAACCTCCTATTAACTTGGTCCAAACTTCGGTTTCGTTAATTTTTATAAGTGTTCCAGAAAATTGTTTTTCTAAAATTTTAGCTTTGTAATCTGCTATGGTTTTTAAAGCATAACTGTGTTTTTGGGCTTTAGTGTTCTGCAACATAAAATCACCATTTTTATCATCGATATTTGTTAATGCAAATGCAGATTTAGGCAAACCATCAAAAAATGCTTTTTTTACATTTCTATATTCTGCAAATGTTTCGTGATAATCTAAGTGATCGTGAGAAAGGTTGGTAAAAATTCCTCCAGCAAATGTTAATCCTTCTGTTCTTTTTTGATGAATTCCATGAGAACTCACCTCCATAAAACAATAATCCACACCAGCTTCTATCATTTTATCTAAATAACTATTAATAGTTACAGAATCTGGAGTTGTATGAGTTGCTTTGAATTCGGTTTCATCAACCAAAATTTTTACAGTTGATAGCAACCCAACTTTATAACCCGCTTTTTTAAATAGTTGATACAAAAGTGATGCAATAGTAGTTTTTCCATTGGTTCCAGTAACTCCAATAAGTGGTAGTTTTTTAGAGGGATTATCAAAGTAATTTGATGCCATAATTGCCAAAGCTGCATTTGCATCTGCAACTTGCACATACGTAACTCCTTCTTTTTTTTCTTTAGGAAAATCTTCACATATAATTGAAGTTGCACCTAAAGAAATGGCTTTTTCGACATACAAATGACCATCTACAGCTACTCCTTTTTGTGCTACAAAAACATCATTTTTTTTGATTTTTCTCGAATCAAAAACAACAGCATTCACATCAATATTTGTATTACCAAACACTTGTTGAATTGCAACTTGATATAATATGTCTTTTAATTTTTTCAGTTTATGACAATTTTAAAATAATGGTTTTCCCTTTAACTAATTTTTCTCCTTTTTTAAGTGATTGAGATTTTACTTTTCCTACTCCAGAGAGTTTTACTTTTAATCCGATATTTTCTAATAAAGACAGTGCATCCATTCCAGACATTCCGCTTACATCTGGAACTTCTTGATATTCTTTATTTATTTTTTTATTAAAATTTTGATATTGTTTTTCTATCTCTGCAAATTGCACCTCATCATCTACAGCTTGCTTATCAACAGGAGTTGTGGTATAAATTTTTTGAGCAATTTCTTTAAAAACTGGGGCAGCAACAGTAGCACCATAATATCCTTTTTCTTTCTTCGGATCGTGAATTACAACCACACAAGTGTACTTAGGCTTATCTGCAGGAAAAAAACCTGCAAAAGATGCTACATAATGTTTCGTAGAATAATAACCACCTTCCCACTCTCCATTACTGTTTTTAGTTCTTGGAATATACTTTTTTGCAGTTCCTGTTTTTCCTGCCATAGAAAAGTTAGGTGAATAAATATTATCTGCGGTTCCTTTTATAACCACATTTTCCATTACCTTTCGAATCTTTTTTAAAGTTTCTTCTGAGGCAATTTTTGGGTTCACAATTTCTGTTTCAAATATTTTTTCTGTTTTATCTTCTCTTCTCAACTCCTTAATAAACCTTGGCTTTACCATAACTCCATCATTAGCAACAGCATTATAAAACATTAATGTTTGCATTGCTGTTACAGAAACACCATACCCCCAAGACATCCATTCTAATGAAATTTTATTCCATCTTTTTTTATCTTTTGGATTAGGAACATAAGGTTGTCCTTCTCCTTTAATTTGAAAGCCAATAGGTTTTGTAAAACCGTATTCTTCTAATTTCGAAACGAATTTTTCTGGCTTATCATCATAATACTTTCGAATTAACTTTACAATTCCTACATTAGACGAAACTTCAAAAACTCTTGCGGCTGATATTTTACCATAACCACCTCTTCTCGAATCTTCTACCTTTCTGTTGTGAATATATATTTTACCTTTTTCGGTATCTACCACTGTAGCAGTATCTATTACCTTATCATCTAAAGCAATCATTAAACTTGCTAATTTAAAGGTAGAACCGGGCTCATGACTTTCCCAAACAGCATAATTTCTTTTTTCATAGTAGGTTCCTTTTGAGGTTCTTCCTAAATTAGAAATCGCTTTAATTTCTCCTGTTGCAGTTTCCATAACCACTGCGCAACCATGATCTGCCTCAAAATACTCCAACTTATTTAACAGGGCATGATGTGTAACATCTTGTATATTTACATCTATTGTTGTAATAATATCATGGCCATCTATAGGTTCTTTTTCATTTACATCATTAATTGGCTTCCATTGGTTTTTTGCAATTTTCTGTTTCCATCTTAAACCATTTTCACCTTGCATATAATCTGCAAAAGCACCTTCTATTCCAGCTCCACCTCTGTAATCATCATATCCAATTGTTCGTTCTGCAATTTTACCTATTGGATGTGCACGAACCGTTTTATGTTCTGCTATAAAACCTCCTTTATACACTCCTTTATTAAAGATTGGAAATTGTTTCATCTTTAAATAATCTGTGTATCCAATATTTCTAGCAATTAAGAGGTATCTACTTTTTTTATTTTTTGCTCTTCTTAGTTTATTTTGATAGAAAGATGGTGATTTACCTAACATTTTTGAAAGCTCTTTAGACAAGCCAACTATGTTTTTTTCGAAAACCCCACTTTTTACAGCTGCTACAACATCCATTCTAATCGTGAATTTCGACATCGATGTCGCTAGTAGATTACCATCAGCCGCATATACATTACCTTTATTGGCGTAGATAGTATCTTGTTTAACTGTAAGTTCTGTTGAAAGTTTTTTATATTTTTCTCCTTCTGTATATTGAATCGTAAAAACACGAAATACAATAGCCAATAAAAAAAGCGTCATAAAAGCAGCTACCAAGTAGAATTTTGTAAGTATGCTTTTTTTGTGAGTTGCCAATTTTATTATTCTTTAATAGTTACTTTAATTTTTTTTGGAGGAGACTGTAAAGGTTGCAAACCTCTTTCTTTTGCTTTTTCTTTGATATTGGATTCCATTTTCATTCGCATTAAAATCGTTCCTGTATCTACGTATTCTGCCCTTAACTCTCTTTTCTTTTTATTTAATTCTGAAATTTGAATTACTTTCTTATCTGCTCTATGAGCACTTGTAATCATTAACAACAGTAACATAACTACAAAAATGATAATTCGCCAATTTTTAAAAGCAGATTCGTCTGTAAGAAAACTTCCTCTTAGAAAATCGTACACCCCTTTTTTAACTTTCGACATTTTATTTTTTTAATGTTGCTACTCTTAATTTAGCGCTGCGAGCCCTATTGTTAATTTTAATTTCCTGTGGGGTAGGCACTATTAACTTTCCAACTTTTTGTAACGGTTCATTACTATTTCCAAAAACATCTTTCTCAGGCTCGCCACTAAATAATCCTGTTCTTATAAAACGTTTTACCAATCTATCTTCTAAAGAGTGATATGAAATTACACTTAACCTTCCTTCTTCTTTTAATAAATTTGGAATTTGCATTAAAAACTCCTTTAACACCTCCAACTCTTCATTTACCTCTATTCGAATTGCTTGAAATATTTGCGCTAAAATTTTATGCTCTTTAGCTTTTGGCAAATACCTTTGTAACACTTCTTTTAACTGAAAACTTGTCTCAATTTTTTGTTCTTCTCTTTTTTCAACTATCGTTTTAGCTATGTTTCTTGAATTTCTCAACTCACCATAGAGAAACAATATTTCAGCTATTTTTTCTTCTGAATAATTATTAACAATCTCCTTTGCTGATGTTTTCGACTTCTGATTCATCCTCATATCCAAATCACCATCAAAACGAATTGAAAAACCTCTTTCTGCCTCGTTAAACTGATGAGAAGAAACTCCTAAATCAGCCAAAATCCCATCCACTTTTCGAACTCCATGAAACCTTAAAAATCTTGAGATGTATCTAAAATTTTCAGGTATTAATACAAAACGCTCATCATCTATCAAATTATTTTGCGCATCAGGGTCTTGGTCAAAACCAAACAACTTCCCGTTTTCTCCAAGTTGTTTTAAAATTTCTTTAGAATGACCACCTCCACCAAACGTTACATCCACATAAACACCATCTTTTTTTATTGCAAGCGCATCAACACTTTCTTGAAGCAAAACTGGATTATGATAACTCATCGAAATTTGTATTTCCCATTACTTCTTCAGCCAAATCTGCAAAATCATCTGCTGCATCATCAATTGCTTTTTCGTATTTTTCTTTATCCCAAATCTCAATAATATTTACTGATGACGACATAACTACTTGTTTTTTAATACCAGCAAACGCAAATAAATCTTTAGGAATTAAAATTCTACCAGAAGCATCCAACTCCACCATTTTCACTCCCGCAGTAAATCTTCTAATAAAATCATTATTCTTTTTCTTAAACTTATTGAGTTTGTTAATTTTCTCCATCATCAAATTCCATTCTTTCATCGGATACAACTCTAAACACGGTTGAAAAACAGCTCTTTTTACCACAAAACCATCTTGCAACACAGGAGATAGTTGCTTTTTGAAAGCTGACGAAAACATCAATCTTCCCTTAGCATCTGCTTTACACTCGTATGTTCCAATTAGGTTTATCACAAAAAAATTAGTTTATTAAAATCAAAAATATATAAATTTTACCACTTTTTACCACTTTTTACCACTTTGTTAATAAATAACGTATTTGTTAACAATTCATTGCAAATCAGTTTGATTGTTTTTTAATTTTTGAGATTTAGGAAAACATTATCTATTTCATAAAAAAGAATTACATTTGCTTTTAAGCGAAATGAAAAATCAATGACTGATAAGTTAAAAAAGGAAGGAGAGTTTACCTATGCAGAAGCTGGAAAAGGACCTGCAATCATTGTTTTACATGGGTTGATGGGCGCCTTGAGTAATTTTGACCCAACATTTAATCACTTTTCAAAAAATGGCTACAACGTTTTAATTCCTGAATTACCTTTATATACATTACCTTTATTAAAAACTAACGTTAAAAATTTAGCGCGGTTTTTAAAGGATTTTATGGAATACAAACAAATTGAAAAAGCCATTTTATTAGGAAATTCTTTAGGTGGCCATATAGCATTATATTTTACAAAACATTATCCTGAAAAAGTTACTGCTTTGGTACTAACTGGAAGCTCTGGCCTATATGAAAACGCAATGGGAGATAGTTTCCCAAAAAGAGGGAATTACGAATATATAGAGCAAAAAGCAAAAGATGTTTTCTACGACCCAGCTATTGCTACAAAAGAATTGGTTGATGATGTGTATGCAACAGTAAATGATAGAATAAAAGCTTTAAAAACTTTATCTATTGCAAAAAGTGCTATTCGCCATAACATGAAGAATGATTTGCCAAACATGCAACATCCCACTTGTTTAATTTGGGGTAAACAAGACACTGTAACTCCACCTGAAGCTGCTGAAGATTTTCACAAACTTTTGCCAAATTCTGATTTATTTTGGATAGATAAATGTGGGCATGCAGCTATGATGGAAAAACCAGAAGAATTCAACAAAGTTCTTCAAGACTGGTTTATTGCACGAAATATCTAAATTTTTATGAAAATTAAGTCTGCAGAGTTTGTGATGAGTAATAGTAATGTTACTAAAGCTCCAAAAGATAGAATTCCAGAATATGCTTTTATTGGACGATCTAATGTCGGAAAATCTTCATTAATAAATATGTTGATGGAGCGTAAAGATTTAGCAAAAATCTCTGGAAAACCAGGAAAAACACAACTCATCAACCACTTTAAGATTAATGACGAATGGTTTTTAGTAGACCTACCAGGTTATGGGTATGCTCAAGTTTCTAAAAAGAAAAGAGTTATTTTTCAGTATTTTATAGAAAATTACTTTAAAGAAAGAGAACAATTGGTTTGCACATTTGTTTTGATAGACTCAAGGCACGATCCTCAGAAAATAGATTTAGATTTTATGCAGTTTTTAGGCGAACAACAACTTCCGTTTTGTATAGTTTTTACCAAGGCAGACAAGCTAAGTAGCTCAAAACTCAACAAGCAGATTACTTCTTACAAAAAGAAATTATTACAGTATTGGGAGTCGCTACCAACTTCTTTTATCACATCATCATCTACAGGTTTTGGTAGAGATGAGTTTTTAAATTTTATTGAAGGAGTTAATGAAGATGTAAAAGATAATTTTAAATAGCTTTTTTCTGTTTTTTAAAATGATAAATGCGATCTACTAAAGAAAATTTACAAGTTTTATTTGAAGACAATCACATTATAATTGTGAATAAAAGAGCGGGAGATATTACACAAGGTGATAAAACCGGTGACAAACCTTTAAGCGAAGTTGTTAAAGAATATATTAAAGATAAATACAGCAAATTAGGCAATGTTTATTTAGGAGTTGTACATCGTTTAGACAGACCCACATCTGGAGTTATCATTTTTGCAAGAACCTCTAAAGCTTTAGAACGCCTGAATAAAATGTTACGAGATAAAGTCGTTAACAAAACCTATTGGGCTGTTGTAAAAAATCATCCTAAGAGAGAAAAAGACACTTTAATTAATTTCCTAAAAAAGAATCCTAAAAATAATAAATCTTCAGTATTTAATAAAGAAATTACTGGAAGTAAAAGAGCTGTTTTACATTATAAAGTGATTCAAAAATTAGAAAACTATTCTTTATTAGAAGTTAATTTAGAAACTGGAAGACATCATCAAATTCGCGCACAATTATCATCTATGGGTTGTGCCATTAAAGGAGATTTAAAATATGGATTTCCAAGAAGCAATAAAGATGGAAGCATCCATTTACATGCTAAAAAAATAGAATTTACACATCCTGTGAGTAAAGAAACTATAAAAATTACAGCACCATTACCAAATGATGTTATTTGGAACGCTTGTAACTAATTGGTATCTTTAGAAAAATATTTTTGTAAATGAACTTTTTAAAATATTGTACTGTTTTAACATTACCTGTTGTGGTATACATTTCTTTTTACAATTATGGCTGGTGGACTTATTTACCAATTTTTTATGTCTTTGGGTTTGTTCCTTTTATCGAGTTTTTTATAAAACCTAACAAGAAAAACTTATCAAAAGAAGAAGAAAAAATTGAAAAGAAAAACAAGAATTACACTTACTTATTGTATGCAACTTTACCTATTCAAATTATTTTTTTAATACTTTTTTTAAATGTAATCCAAGAGCCTAATTTATCTACCTTAGAAATTAGTGGAAGAATTTTAGCAATGGGAATTTTATGTGGAGTAATGGGCATTAATGTTGGCCATGAGTTAGGACATAGAAACAATAGGTTTGATGAACTTATTGGAGAAATATTATTACTATCTTCATTAAACACCCATTTTTTACCCTATCATAATGGAGGACATCATTTTAATGTAGCTACTCCAGAAGATGCAGCCACAGCAAGAAAAAATGAATGGATTTTCTCTTTTTGGATTCGTTCTCACTTTACAAGTTATGTACAAGCCTGGAAATTAGAAAATAAACGAATGAAGTCTGAAAACAGATCTTGGTTCCATCATCAAAATAGAATGTTAATCTATACTTTTTGTAATATCTTTTTAATTGCTTTGATTTATTTTTTCTTCGGACAATTTGCTACGTTATCTTTTATTGCTGCTGCAAGTATTGGTATTGTTTTGTTAGAAACCGTAAACTACATAGAGCACTATGGTTTGCTTAGAAAAAAGAATGAAAACGGAAGATACGAACGTGTAAAAAGAAATCATTCTTGGAATTCAGACCATCAAGTTGGGCAAGCATTGTTATTTAATTTATCACGTCATTCAGATCATCATTATAATGGTGCAAAACATTACCAGCTCTTAAAATCTTTACCAGAAAGCCCGCAAATGCCAACAGGTTATCCAGGAATGATGCTACTTTCGCTCTTACCTCCATTATGGTTTTGGGTGATGAATAAAAGAATAAAAAATCTGTAATTAAACATGTCTCAAGAAAAAAAGGTTTCAGAAGCCATAAAGTACAGGCGTTCTGTAAGAATTTTTGATGCTCAAAAACCAATTGATACACATACTGTAAAAAAATGTTTGGAACTTGCTGCATTAGCACCCAACAGCAGCAATATGCAATTGTGGGAATTTTATCATATTACATCTAAAGATGTTATTGACAAAATTGCGCCTTATTGTTTCAACCAAAATGCAGCAAAAACAGCCCAACAATTAGTCGTTTTTGTAGTTCGAAAAGATTTATGGAAACAAAGAGCCAAAGCCAATTTACAATATATGGATACCGTTTTCGGTAAAAACAATCCTAAAGCAGAACAAAGCAGCAGAGAAAAAGTAGCAAGAAATTATTATGGAAAAATAATTCCGTTTGCGTATGCAGAGTTCTTAGGCATTTTAGGTTTTCTAAAATATCTGATGATTTTAATTATCGGACTTTTTAAACCCATCTACAGAGAAGTTCGAAAAAGTGATATGCGCATTGTTGCTCATAAAACCTGTGGTTTAGCAGCAGAGAATTTTATGATTTCTATGGCTGCAAAAGGTTACGATACTTGCCCAATGGAAGGTTCAGACACTTGGCGTGTAAAAAATTTATTAGGATTGCCTTTTTCTTCAGAAATTAACATGATTGTTTCTTGCGGAATTAGAACCGAAAAAGGAGTTTATGGCGAGCGTTTTAGAATTCCTTTTGAGGAAGTTTATAAAGAGGTTTAATTATTTTAACCTATAAAATTCTTCTAACTTTTTTCTTGCATCAATTATTATTTTACCATAATTTTTTAGAAAAGGTTCTGCTAATTCCTTTTCTAAAGCACTCTCTAAACCCCACAAGGCGTAAGTGTCTGAATTCCTGTTTTCAAAAGGAATATCTTTTGTAAATTCAGTAACAAACTCGAAAAGAACTAATGCCTCTTCTTTTTTTAGTTTAATAATAACTTGTTCTTCTTTCATATTATAAATCTTCAGGCTTCAAAACCAAAACATTTTCACTTTTCTCAATTTCTGTTTGGTTCAAATACATTTTTACAAACTCGCCATTTAAATATTTTTGGGTTTGGTCTTTGTAATATTCACTAAAAACATTTCCAGATTGACCTGTTGGTAAAATTGACACGCTATTTTCTACATCAGAAAAATCGATAATTCTTCTTGTTGATGGCCCTGCATTTACTTTATAAACGCCAGTACTATCTAACTTAAAAATTTGATTATTAATTACTTCATTTCCTCCAATCGTTTCGAAAGGTCCCACATTAAATAGCTTACGCAAGACTCCACCCGCTTTTCCAATTGCGTGCTCGTATTCTACAGAAATTACTCTGTTCCAAGTCCAATCTTCTACATTTTCACCCAACTGATTTTGTAAGAAAGAAATTGTATTTTTAAATGATGTATTAATTATTTCTGCTTTGGTTTCCATTTTATCTTTAGTAGAAACATCATCCCACCAAACAGATTTTTCTCTATCTACTTGTACTGGCAACACATGATCTTGCAATTGGGAGTTGATAAACAAATCGAAACTAACTCCTAATTCATCTTTGTAAGTTTCTTTTAAAAATTCATATAAAAAACGATTGTAAATAGTTGCTCCAACAGAAGATTTTAAATAAGTTCCATCCCAACTTTCTAAAACTGAATATGCTTTTCTTTCTGAAGGAGTCAGCAGCGATTTATCTACATTCTCTAACAAATTCCTTCCAATTTCTGGGGCTGTTGCAGATTTTACATCGTAAATCATTTTTTGAACGTCTTTTGTTGTAAAATCATTTTTTGGCGACAATAACTCCACAATTCTCTTAGAACGATCTTGTGGCTGGTAATATCCTGGATACAATTTACCTCTTACAGAATCTGGTTGATGATTTGCAGAATATACATAATTTCTTGGTGGATTTATTGCTTGAGGATTCTCTTCAAAAGGTAAAAACTCCACAATTTCATCATTTCCAGAAGCACCATCTAAATAAGTTTTGGATGATAGTGAATCTCTTAACTGATATAATTTTGCTGATGAAAACCAACCAATATTATCTTTTGCATCACCATACATTACATTTAACCCTGGAGCGTGAATTTTAGCAACATAACTCCTAAAATCGTTTAAAGATTTAGAGTGTGATATTCCATAAGAAACTTCTAACATTTCGTTTGGTAATTGTGTATATATCCAGTTCATCGCAATTGGGCGTTCATCAATAATATGCTCTATCAAACCATTCATAATAGGTCCATGCTTACTTACTTTAACTTGATAGGTAGTATCTGCTTCCCCTTTAATTTTAATGGTTTTGTTTCTAATTTCATATTTTTTAAAACCTTCTTTTGTTTGATATTCTAAAGGATTGTCAGGATTCTCTTTTTCAATATAAAAGTTTAAATCATCATTCGCTAACATTGTTAAACCATAAGCATATTCACGATTATGCCCTAACAACGGAAAAGGCATCAATGCAATATTGTATCCGTAAATTTCGTAATCGGGTGTTTTTATATGATTTTGATACCAAACAGAAGGTTGCGCAAAAGCAATGTGTGGATCGTTAGCAAAAATTACCTTTCCGTTTTTAGTTTTCTCAGGAGCTATTACCCAAGAATTGCTTCCAATAAAAGGAGAAACAGGTAAATCATCCATAATTGCACTTACAGTTTTAGAAAAAACTGCATCAATTTTTTTCGGATTGTATGTTTTATTAATCGTTAAATTTTCGCTGTAAGAACTCATTAATTCTTGCAAATAAGAATCACCTAATTTTTCTTTTATTTCAGTTAATAATGGGTCGATTTTATGGGCAACTGCAAAACTAAAAGACATATACCCAAAAACATTGTACATATCTTTTATTGTATATTTTTCTTTATTTACGCCTACCATATAAAATTCTATGGGTGTTTTTCCTTCTTCTATGTACTGATTAACACCATCTAAATAAGCTTGACTTAACATATAAGATTTAGAAGTTTTATCTAAACCTTTTATAGTTTTCTCAGCAGCTTCTTCAATGCCTAAACCTCCAAAAAACTGATCTACTCTTACCAAGTCTTTACCAAAAATCTCTGCCAATCTTCCAGATGCTATTCTGCGCATTAACTCCATTTGCCACAACCTATCTTGTGCATGCACATAACCTAAAGCTACATAAGCATCTTTTTGGTTTTTTGCATTAATATGCGGAACTCCAATCTCATCAAAATAGACAGTTACTTTATTGGAAATATTTTTCAATTCTAATTCTCCAGAATATTTAGGAGCAGCATATTTGGTATATAACCAACCTAGAATAACTACTAATAATACAAGAATTAGTAGTATTCTTAAAAAACGCTTTACAAACTTCATAAAAATTGATTTTTTTCAAAGATAATAGAATTATTATTTACGGATAAATACAACAAAAATCAACGGAAGTTTGTATTTTTGATGAGTAAAATTTTCTATATGAAAAAAATCCAAATGGTTGACCTTCGAGGTCAATATCAACAAATAAAAGATGAAGTAAATACTTCTATAGAACAAGTTTTAAATACATCTGCATACATCAATGGTTCTTTAGTTCATGAATTTCAAGCAGATTTAGAAAAATATTTAGACGTAAAACACGTAATTCCTTGTGCAAACGGAACAGATGCCTTACAAATTGCAATGATGGGTTTAGGTTTAGAACAAGGCGATGAAGTAATAACAGCAGATTTTACGTTTGCAGCTACTGTAGAAGTGATTGTGCTATTAAAACTAACACCTGTTTTGGTTGATGTAGATGCAAAGACTTTTAATATAGATATTGAGGCTTTGAAAAAAGCTATTACTCCAAAAACCAAAGCCATTGTTCCTGTACATTTGTTTGGACAAGTTGCCAATATGGATGCAGTTATGGAAATTGCAAAAGCGCACAATTTATTTGTTATTGAAGATAATGCACAAGCTATTGGTGCAAACTATACTTTTAAAGATGATACAAAACAAAAGGCAGGTACTATTGGCAATGTTGGTACTACTTCTTTTTTCCCATCAAAAAATTTAGGTTGTTATGGTGATGGTGGCGCCATTTTTACAAATGATGATGAATTGGCATATACAATTCGCGGAATTGTAAATCATGGCATGTATACCCGATATTATCATGATGTTGTTGGGGTAAATTCAAGATTGGATTCCATACAAGCTGGAGTTTTAAAAGCAAAACTACCGCATTTAGATCGTTATTGTACTTCAAGAAGAAATGCAGCTCGTTTTTACAATACTGCATTTGCAAACAACCCAAATATTATTACACCAACAACAAAATCTAACAATACACAAAATTGTGGACAATTGTGCGATACTTGTGATTGCCATGTTTTTCATCAATATACATTACAAATCACAAATGGCAAAAGAGACGAACTTCATAAACATTTGTTAGAAAAAGGAATTCCAAATGCTATTTATTATCCTGTAGCTTTACATGCTCAAAAAGCGTATCAAGACTCACGTTACAAAGAAAGTGATTTTCCTGTAACCAATCAATTGATAAAAACTGTTATCTCTTTACCTATGCATACAGAGTTAGACCATGAACAATTAACATTTATAACAGAAACAATCAATCAATTTATAAAATAGTATGAAAAGAATTTTAGTAACAGGCGGATTAGGGTTTATAGGTTCTCATACCGTTGTTGAATTACAAAATGAAGGTTTTGAAGTAATTATTATTGATGACTTATCGAACACATCAATTAAAGTTTTAGATAGTATTACTGAAATAACGGGTACAAAACCCGATTTTCATCAAATTGATTTAAGAATTAAAAATGATGTAAAAACATTCTTCGACAACAATAAAGTTGATGGAATTATTCATTTTGCTGCTTTTAAAGCTGTGGGAGAAAGCATGTACAAACCTTTAGATTACTATGAAAACAATTTAGGCGCTTTAGTCTATTTGTTACAAGAAATGAGAGATCGTAAATTAGACAACTTTATTTTCTCTTCATCTTGTACTGTATACGGACAGGCTGATGAATTGCCAATTACAGAAAAAGCACCTGTAAAAACTGCAGAATCTGTATACGGAAGCACCAAACAAATAGGTGAAGAAATTTTAAAAAATGCATCTAACGCTCACAATTTAAACATTATAGCATTGCGTTACTTCAATCCAATTGGAGCTCATGAATCTGTAAAAATTGGAGAATTACCATTAGGTGTTCCTCAAAATTTAATTCCGTTTATTACCCAAACCGCGGCAGGAATACGTAAAGAATTGTCCGTTTTTGGTGATGACTACAATACTCCAGATGGAACAGCCATCCGTGATTATATTCATGTAGTAGATTTAGCCAAAGCACACATTGCTGCTTTACAAAGATTAATGAATAAGAATAATAAAAAATCTTTTGAGTTTTTTAATGTTGGAACAGGAAAAGGAAGTTCGGTTTTAGAAATTATCAATGCTTTTGAAAAAGTAAACAATCTAAAATTAAACTATAAGATTGTTGATAGAAGAGAAGGAGATATTACTGCTGCTTACGCAGATACTACAATTGCCAACAAAGAATTAGGTTGGAAAACCGAGAAAAGTTTAGAAGAAGCTTTAGAATCTGCCTGGAAATGGCAACTACAAAATAATTAAATCATGACAAAAAAAATATTTTTACTTTTTACAGCTATTGCATTTCTTTATAACTGTGATTCAGATAGATGTGATGAAGGATACAAACCTTACAACTCTAATGGCCACGAAATTTGTATTCCAGAATTTTTAAATGGAAAAGACCATAATTTTGAAATCGGAAACATATATATGCATCATGAATATGGAGTTATCACTTTAAAAGATGGTATATGGACAGACCAAAATGGAAAAGTTGTCTCCGTAAAATAAAAAAAGTTGTCTCCGTAAAATAAAAAAAGAGCCTTGATTTAAAATCAAGGCTCCTTTTTATTAATTCTATCTCACTAATTTTAGTCCATCACATTATTATTCAGCTAAAGCAGCTCCACTTGCAGTAACGCTTCTATCTATTTTTCGCATTAAACCTTGTAATACTTTACCTGGACCAACTTCTATAAATTCAGTTCCACCATCGGCAATCATAGCTTGCACACATTGCGTCCATTTTACAGGACCTGTTAATTGTGCAATTAAGTTTTCTTTAATCTCATCAGGATTTGTAACTGCTTTTGCCACTACATTTTGGTACACTGCACAAGTAGGGGCACTAAACTCAGTAGCTTTTATTGCAGCCGCTAACTCCTCTCTTGCTGGCTCCATTAAAGGCGAATGAAATGCGCCACCAACAGGCAACAACAAAGCTCTTCTTGCTCCTTTTTCTGTTAAGACTTCACACGCTTTTTCAACCGCTTCAATTTCTCCTGATATTACTAATTGTCCAGGACAATTGTAATTTGCAGCAACCACTACTCCATCAATTTCTGCACAGGTTTCTTCTACTACATTATCATCTAATCCTAACACTGCTGCCATTGTAGACGGTTGTGTTTCACAAGCTTTTTGCATTGCCAAAGCACGTTTAGAAACTAATTTTAATCCGTCTTCAAAAGATAAAACTCCGTTTGCAACTAAAGCAGATAATTCTCCTAAAGAATGTCCAGCCACCATTTCTGGCTGAAAAGAATCACCCAAAACTTTTGCTAAAATTACTGAATGTAAAAATATAGCTGGTTGTGTTACCTTGGTTTCTTTTAATTGTTCAGCAGTTCCCTCAAACATAATGTCTGTAATAGAGAACCCTAAAATATCATTTGCCTTCTCAAAGTATTCTTGCGCTAATGGCGATTTTTCGTATAAATCCAATCCCATTCCTGTAAACTGCGCTCCTTGACCTGGAAAAATGTATGCTTTCATAAAGTAATTTATTGTTGTTTGTGGCTGCAAAAATAATCATTTTTATTGGAAGCTAATCCTGCTTTTCGCACTCGCTTTTTTTATCCTAAAAAGAAATAAAAAAGAGCTCAAACAAATACTTCAAATGCGAAGCATTCAACGATTCAATAAAATATGAAAGTAGAGTTAACCTGAGCTAAACTTGTTTGCCAATTCAATGGTTTTAGCTAAATAAGTAATTATCTATTTATTCATCCTCCGTCAAACTTTTCTCTACCAACTTCATATTTCCCTTCTCAACCTTCCTTCTTCACACCTCAAACTACTAACTTTAAACTTCAAACAAAATCCGTAACTTCGCTTTATGACATCAAAAGACAAACTACTTGCTAATAGAATCTATTTAATTCTTGCTGCACTTTTTATTGCATCACTAGTAACGTCTAATCTAATTTTTCAAAAATTCTTTTATTGGTATCCTTTTAATGTAGAAATATTTGATGTAAAGCTTTTTGAAGTTTCAGTTGGCTTATTACCTTATCCAATTACCTTTTTAATCACAGATATTTTATCAGAAATCTATGGAAAAAGAAAAGCAAACGAAGTAGTTATTTCAGGAATCTTTGCGTCGTTTTTCTCTTTATTAATCATTTATATTTCTAAAGAAGTTCCAGCCACTTCATGGTCTCCAGTAAATAATGGTATTTTTGTAAATGTTTTTGGAGCTGCTCCTTTGGCAGTTTTAGCCTCTATGATGGCATATTTGTTTGCGCAATTTATAGACATTAGAGTCTATCACTTTTGGAAGCAGTTAACTAAAGGAAAACACTTGTGGTTACGTAATAATTTCTCTACTTTTTCATCTCAAATCATAGATACTCTCACAGTTTTATTGTTATTATGTTCTTTTGGTATCATTGATTGGAAAAACTTTTTAGGACTATTAATTAGCGGTGTTATTTTTAAAATGATGATTGCTGCATTAGACACACCAATCTTATACATTGTTGTCTTTGCTTTTAGAAAAAGATTCAATTTAAAAGCAGGCGAAGAAATTGATGATTTGATACTTTTATCAAAAAAAAATGAAATAGATAAAATAGGCGAAAAAAATATAGAATAGTTTTGTAATTAATTCAAAAAGTATTCGTCTAAAATATCAGAAATTACATAAAAATGAAGAAAATACTTTTAGTACTTATTGCTAGCCTTACCTTTTCTCAAGGTTATGCACAAACATCTGTTTTTAACGATTTATTACAAAAATACGTTTCAGACAGCGGAATTGTAGATTACAAATCTTTTAAAGCAGATCAAACAAAATTAGATACTTATATCTCTTATTTAGAAAAAACTACTCCAGAAAAATCTTGGTCTGACAATAAAAAAAGAGCTTTTTGGATTAACGCTTATAATGCTTACACCATCAAATTAATTTTAGAGAATTATCCTTTAAAAAGTATTATGGATATCAAACAAAAAGGGAAAACCGCTTGGAAAATTCCTTTTGCAAAAGTGGGTGGAAAAACCTACACTTTAGACCATATTGAGCACGAAATTTTACGTAAAAAATTATTCGACCCAAAAATTCACGTTGGTGTAAATTGTGCTTCAGGTTCTTGTCCTAAATTAGGAAACGTAGCGTTCACAGAAGATAACATCGATGCTGAATTAACCAAGTTAATGAAAGCTTTTGTAAATGATGTAACAAGAAATAAAATCACCAAAAAGAAAGTTCAGATATCAGAAATTTTCAATTGGTTTAAGGGCGATTTCACTAAAAATGGTTCTGTAATCGATTATTTAAACAAGTATTCGAACACAGAAATTAAGTCGAATGCGAAAATCAGTTATTTAAAATATGACTGGTCCTTAAATGGTAAATAGGAGGCTTTTTAACAAAACTTTCTTAAAAACAAATTGTATCTTTAAACTTCAAATAATTACAATCGATTTATGTCAAAATCATATTATGATGCCGCCGATTTAAGAAAATTCGGAAAAATAACAGAATGGAGCGAAGAACTTGGAAACAAGTTCTTTGATTATTATGGAAAAGTGTTTGAAGAAGGCGCTTTAACTGCTCGCGAAAAAAGCTTAATTGCTTTAGCTGTTGCGCACACAGAACAATGTCCTTATTGCATAGATGCTTACTCTAAAGATGGTTTGCAAAGAGGTATTACCAAAGAAGAAATGATGGAAGCCATTCACGTTGGTGCCGCCATAAAAAGTGGAGCTACTTTGGTTCACGGAGTACAAATGATGAATAAGGTGAATAAGCTTGAAATGTAATAATAATTATGAATTTTCAATTACGAATTATGAGTTAATACTTTTATTCGTAATTCATAATTCTACATTCG
Organism: Bacteroidia bacterium; assembly: GCA_030427865.1. Classification (GTDB taxonomy): domain Bacteria; phylum Bacteroidota; class Bacteroidia; order Flavobacteriales; family Flavobacteriaceae; genus Polaribacter. The sequence goes on from JAUICK010000011.1 coordinate 40,366, forward strand.
TAATTAAAATATGGCAACAAAATCTTTAAAAGCAAGAAATAACGATATTGCAAATACAGCACGTCAAATGGAAATTCTTTCAAACGGAATTTTCGCAGACGGGGAATTACCCACTTTTGCAGCAAAAATTAAAGAAACGAATCAGTTTCCCTTACGCCCTAAAAAATTAGAGATTTTACAAATCAATTTAGGCTATATGTGTAATCAAGTTTGCGAACACTGTCACGTAGATGCGGGTCCAGACCGTAAGGAAATTATGACGCTTGACACGATGCATCAGTGTTTGGAAGTTATCAAAAATACGGGAGCACATACTTTAGATTTAACTGGTGGCGCACCAGAAATGAATCCGAATTTTAGATGGTTTGTAGAAGAAGCATCCAAAGCCGGAATTAAAGATTTTATTGTGCGTTCTAATTTAACCATCATCAGAGCGAACAAAAAATACTACGATTTACCAGAGTTCTTCAAAAAACACAATGTACACGTAGTTTCATCTATGCCGCATTGGACGCGTGGAAAAACAGACAAACAAAGAGGTGATGGTGTTTTTGACAAATCTATCAAAGCCTTACAAGAACTGAATGCTGTTGGTTATGGAATGCCAAATTCCGATTTAAAATTAGATTTAGTCTATAATCCTTCAGGAGCGTTTTTACCTGGAGATCAAATGGCTTTAGAAGCCGATTTTAAAAAAGCATTAAAAGCAGATTTTAACATCGATTTTCATAATTTATTTGCCATTACCAATTTACCAATTAGCAGATTTTTAGATTATTTAATCGCTTCAGAAAATTATGAAGATTATATGTATTCGTTAGTAGAAGCTTATAATCCTGCAGCTGTAGCCAATGTAATGTGCACCAACACACTTTCTGTAAGTTGGGATGGTAATTTGTATGATTGTGATTTCAATCAGATGCTCAATTTAAAGGTAAATTCTAAAATAAAACACATTGCTGAGTACAATGAAGAAATTTTACAAAATAGAAATATAATTATCAATCAACATTGTTATGGTTGTACTGCTGGTGCAGGAAGCAGTTGTCAAGGTGTTGTCGCTTAAAAAAGTCCTGCAAGGTTTTTAAAACCTTGTAGGTATAAATAAATATAAAAACAAAACCTACAAGGTTAGCAAAACCTTGCAGGTAATAAAACAAAAAATGAGTTATTTAGAAACCACACATAATGTTTACAAAGAAGCCGCTTTAACCCCAGATGTTGGGTTGTGCTGCACTACAAACCCTATTTGGGAATTACCAGGTCTTAAGATTCCAAGAATTATGCAAGAAATGAATTACGGTTGTGGTTCTACTGTGCATGCTCGCGATTTAACCAACAACCCTAAAATGTTATATGTTGGTGTTGGAGGCGGAATGGAATTATTGCAATTTGCGTATTTCAACAGAAATAAAGGCGGAGTTATTGGTTTAGATGTTGTGGATGAAATGTTAGAAGCTTCTCGTAAAAACTTTAAAATTGCTGAAGAACAAAACGATTGGTTTCAATCTGATTTTGTAGATTTAAGAAAGGGAGATGCAATGAATTTACCTGTAGAAGACAATTCTATTGATGTAGCTGCTCAAAACTGTTTGTTCAATATTTTTAAATCTGATGATTTAAAGAAAGCGATTGCAGAAATGTACCGTGTTTTAAAACCTCATGGACGTTTGGTAATGAGCGATCCCACTTGCGAGCAACCTATGAATGATGAATTACGTAATGACGAACGTTTACGAGCATTGTGTTTAAGTGGTTCTTTATCGATTGCCAATTATGTAAAAGCCTTAACAGATGCTGGTTTTGGTACCATTGAAATTAGAGCCAGAAAACCATACAGAATTTTAGATCCAAAGAATTATCCAACAAACGAATTGATTTATATAGAATCGATTGAAGTGGCTGCCATTAAAGATCCAATGCCTGATGATGGACCTTGTATTTTTACCGGAAAAGCTGCCATTTATTATGGTGATAAAGATTATTTTGATGATGGATTAGGGCATACTTTATTAAAAAATCAACCTTTAGCTATTTGTGATAAAACTGCTGAAGCCTTAGGCTCTTTAGGTAGAAATGACATATATATTTCCGAAAGCACATTTCATTATGATGGAGGTGGATGTTGTTAGATTCGTTTTTAGTTGATAGTTATTGGTTTATAGTTATCATTGCTGCCTAGGCAGGAATCTCAAATTCAAATAAAATGAAAAAACTTTTGATACTTTTTTTAGTGGTTAGCGCAACAACTTTTGGGCAAAAAAAGTTAGACAAACTGTTGAATAAATGGAACAAAAGAAATGTACCCTACATGTCTGTAGAAACCTTAGCGTTACCCAAAACTGATGCCATTTTATTAGATGCAAGAGAACAAAAAGAATTTGAAGTCAGTCATTTAAAAAATGCGATTTGTGTGGGTTATAACAAGTTTAGACTCAAAGAAACCATTGCAAAATTACCTGAGGATAAAAATGTAAAAATTGTGGTGTATTGCTCTTTGGGAATTCGTTCTGAAACAGTTGCATATAAATTGATACAAGCTGGGTACACAAATGTTTTCAACTTATATGGTGGAATTTTTGAGTGGAAAAACGCCAATTTTCAAGTAGTAGACACCTTAGGAAAACCCACAGAAAAAGTCCATACTTTTAATAAAGATTGGAGCAAATGGTTGAAGAAAGGGAAGAAGGTGTATTAGTTGTTAGTTGTTAGTTGTTAGTTGTTAGTTGAAAATTACAAACTTTATGTCATTTCAAGTGCAATCGAGAAATCTCTTATTAATTTTTACTAGAAACCCAGAATTAGGAAAAGCAAAAACACGTTTGGCAAAAACAGTTGGTGATGAAACTGCTCTAAAAATATATAAATTCTTACTCCAAAAAACACGCAACATTTCATCAAAAGTAAATGCAGACAAAGCTGTCTATTATTCTGTAGAAGTTAGAGAAAATGATATTTGGGATGCATCCATCTATCAAAAATACCAACAAAAAGGTGAAGACTTAGGCATTAGAATGCTAAATGCTTTCAAAAACGGGTTTGATACTGACTATGAAAAAGTACTTATTATTGGTAGCGATTTATACGATTTATCTTCAAAAAATATTGAAAAAGCTTTTGAGGAATTGGATAATAACGACGTAGTTATTGGGCCTGCCAAAGATGGTGGTTATTATCTATTAGGCATGAAAAAACTACACGCATCCGTATTCAAAAATAAAAATTGGGGAACTGAAACTGTTAGAAAAGCTACTCTACAAGATTTAATTTATCAAAAAGTGAAATTATTAGACCAGAAGAACGACATAGATGTATATGAAGATATTATCGATATTCCAGAAATTATGGAAGCGTTCATCAACTCTAAATAATTTACAATGAAAACACTTTTACTTACTGCTTTTTTAAGCTTTACTTTTTTACAAATCAATGCACAATGTTCTGAAAATGTGTCCAATTTTGGCAATAATACCTCAACTCCATCTTACAATATTTCTGGTGATGTAACTGTAACATTAAACACCAATAATACAGTTACTATCAATTTTGGTAATAATTTTAGTACAGCCTCTGGGCCAGATGTTAGGTTGTATTTGATAAACTCAGAAGGCAAATCTATTGCTGAATTAAAAACTGTGAACCCTAATGATTTAGAAAATATTTCTTTTGGGTTAATTGGTTTTTCTGGTGCTCAAAGTTACACAGAAACTATACCTAACAGTGTAGACATTACAAAATATGATACCGTTTTCTTTTATTGTCTACAATTTACTGCTTTTTGGGATGTAGGCACATTTACACCATTTTCAGGTGCTAACTGTTCGGTTTTGAGCACAGATACTTTACCAATTAATACAATTGAATTCTATCCAAACCCTGCAAAAAACCAAATTCAAATCTCAAATACTAAGGGTCTTTCTGCTGAAATTCGTATTTTTAATGTTTTAGGAAAACAAGTTTTTCATCAATCAAAAATAACCAAAGAAACAATAGATATTTCTTCTTTTCATAAAGGAATTTATTTAGTTAAAATAGCTATTGATGGAAAATCAAAAACACAAAAATTAGTCATTGAATAAAACCTCTATCTGTTATTTTAGATGGTTTTTGAGTTTACGAAAAGATTGTATCGAGAAATCTGTATTTTGAGATTTCTTCTTTCGTCTAAAATGACAAAGTTAATTAGAATCAACTATGAACAAACAAGATCAACTACAAGAAACCATCGATTTTTTAAAATCAAATGGCATTACTAATCCTGAAATCGGGATTGTTTTAGGAACAGGATTAGGCAAATTAGTGGATGAAATTTCGATTGAAAAAGAAATCGTTTATGCAGAAATCCCACATTTTCCACAAGCTACTGTCGAGTTTCATTCTGGTAAATTAATTTATGGAGAATTATCCAATAAAAAAGTATTGGTAATGTCTGGTCGTTTTCATTTATACGAAGGTTATAATGCTTGGGAAGTTACTTACGGAATTAGAACTATGCATGGTTTAGGGATTCAAAACCTGCTAATTTCTAATGCTGCTGGAGCCATCAACCTTAACTATAAAAAAGGCGATTTAATGTTAATTGAAGATCACATTAATTTACAAAGTACATCTCCTTTGGCATTTCAAGAAGCTATTAATTTTGGAAATATTTTTGCAGATATGTTAGAACCTTATTCAAAAAAAATAAATGCTAAAATATCTCAAATAGCCAAAGAACAAAATATTAAATTACATAAAGGAATCTATGCCAGTGTGTTAGGTCCTCAATTAGAAACCAGAGCAGAATATAGAATGCTGCAAATTTTAGAAACAGACGCTGTAGGTATGAGCACTGTACCTGAAGTTATTGTTGCCAAACAGCTCAACTTGCCTTGTGCTGCCATTTCGGTTTTAACAGACGAATGCAACCCTAAAAATTTACAACCTGTAAATATTGCAGAAATTATTGCCATTGCTGGTAAAGCAGAACCTAAAATGATTACACTTTTTAAAGAAGTAGTTAAAGTAATTTAATGAACAAATACATAAACCTTATAAAAAACTCCTATTCTGATTATTGGAATTACCTAAAAAATTCTGTTTTAATGGAATTGAATTGGGAGAATTATTTCTATGGATTAATCATTATTTCTTTGGCGGTTTGGAGTTTAGAAATATTATTTCCTTGGCGTAAAAATCAATCTATAATCAGAAAAGATTTTTGGTTAGATACGTTTTATATGTTTTTTAATTTCTTTTTATTGAATCTTATAATTTTAATCGCATTATCAAATTCTGCCGCAGAAATATTTAATGATATTTTAAGAGTTGTAGGTTTATCAATTGCTAACTTTCAACTATTTGATATTAATGAATTTCCGTTAGCAATACGTCTGTTTGTATTTTTTATTATTATAGATTTTGTGCAATGGTTTACACATACTTTATTGCATAAATATGAGTTTCTTTGGAGCTTTCATAAAGTACATCATTCTGTAAAAGAAATGGGATTTGCTGCCCATCTACGGTATCATTGGATGGAACCAATAGTTTATAATTCTATGAAATATATTCCACTAGCAATTATGGGCGGGTTTACGGCACAAGATGTAGCTTTAGTTCATTTCTTTAATATTGCTATTGGGCATTTGAATCATGCAAATATTAATTGGGATTATGGTTTTTTAAAGTATATTTTAAACAACCCGAAAATGCATATTTGGCATCATGCTAAAGAATTACCAAAAGAAAGAAAAAACGGTGTAAATTTCGGAATTACATTAAGCATTTGGGATTATCTTTTTAAAACCAACTATATTCCACATTCTGGGCGTGATATAGAAATTGGTTTTAAAGGTGATGAAAATTTTCCAAAAAATTTTCTTAAACAAGAGTTGTATCCTTTTGGGAAAAAAGATTAATGCGCGTAAGATTCCTCAATCGTTCCTCATTTCGGAATGACAACTAACAACTAACAAACCTATTTATTCCTACCTTTTTCATGAGGATATAAACTTGGCAAATCATCACTTTGAAAAAAGGCTTTCGTATCTATATTTATTGCTGTTAGCTTACCTTTAAATGCAGCTCCTGTATCAATATTCCAAACATTAATAGCATTCATAGGTTCTGATTCCCCGTAATTTGTAGTAGGTGTATGTCCAATATAAATTTCTTTATAATGTTTTAATCTTTTAGGATATAAGACATGGTCTAAATTAATCTTTTTATCCATCACTAAAGCCATTTCCCACAAAGTTCTGTCTGTACAGAATTTATGAGGAAATGTTTCTTTCTCTACTCCATGCATAGAGGTAAAGCCTGCATGTAAAAACAATCTGTTTTTATTATCTAAATGATACATGGACATGTTTTCAAAGAAAATAAGATGTTGCTTTTTTTCTTCTAAAGAAAAATCTTCATAGCTTTCTATAGTTTCTTTTCCTCCATGAAGATACCAAGATGGATTTACGTCTTTATTGTCTTTTAACCAATTTTGGCACCAAACATCGTGGTTTCCTTTGATAAAAACACAATCAAATTTTGCTGATACATCTATTAAAAACTGAATAGTTTGCGCAGCTTCACTCCAACCATCTACATAATCTCCCATAAAAATGAGCTTATCTTCTTTTTGGAGTTCTAATTGATTTAATACCTGTAATAAAGCTTTTAAACCTCCATGAATATCACCAATTGCAAACGCTCTCATTGAATTTGTTTTTTGGCAAAACTAAGTGTTAAATCGACAAAAGTAAAGTAGTTTCTTAAAAATATTGTCCAATTCCGAAAACCAATCCTCCTTTTGATCCGTTTTTTTGATGTAATACACTAAATCCGTAATCGATTCTAAACGTAGCATTGTATATTTTTTTGCTAATAAAACGCAAACCAAAACCAGAGTACAATTTTAAATTTTTGCTTTCAAAAAAATCATTGAGTTCGCCTCCAGGGTTTCTCCACGAACCAAAATCGGCAAATACATTGGTTTGAATTGCCAACCAATTTTTGTTATAAATGGTATGTCTGTATTCTGAGTTTAACACAAAACTTCCTGTACCTCTGTCTACTAAAATACCAACTCCTCTAAGGTTTACATTATTGTCTAAGGCAAAAGGTGCAAAAGGTGATTTTTCATTAGAAGACAAACCAAAACGCAATCTGTTTGCCCAATTTCCTTTTTCACCAAATCTTTTGTAGTAAAAAAAATCGTTCCAAGCTATAAAAAAATCGTTCTGAAAATCGTTTTCTGTAACAACATATTGGATGTATAAATTCGATTTAAATCCGTTTACATATTGGTAATAATAATTTAAATTATCATAGGTATAAACTAATTTGAACAAGAGCTTATTTAAATCTAAACTCTCTCTTGAAGCATCAAAAAAACCAGATAGGTATTGATATTTCTCTCTGAATAGATTAACTCCTATATTAATTTGATTTTTTAAGTTTACTTGATACAACCCCAAAACTTCAAAAGAGATATTATTGTATAAATAATTTGCAGTTTTATCGGCAAAATACAGAGGCTCTTCGCTTTTCCAGTTTTGATGATTTACAGCTAAACCCCATTGTTTAGAAAACAGATTTGGTGCTCTAAAATTAATACCGTAAGAATCAAATCCGTTATATTGATAAAATCCGCCAAAGGCGATATTTCTTCCTAAAAAATTATAATCGTATAACCCTAATTTGTAAGAAAACACATTATTGGTGGTAGTCCAGAGGTTTAATTCTGGAATTATGGTAAAGTTTTCTTCGATATTTATAAAGACATTATAAGCGTTATCATGAGAGTGAAAAACTTGATAATAAGCATGACTAACAGCGGGCAATCTTCTTAAAAGAACAATATCTTTTTCTAAAGCAATAGAATCTAAAGTGTTGCCTTTTTTTGTTATTAAAAGACTTTTAATAAACGAATGTTTTGTTTTTTTTGCTCCTTGAATTTTAACATCAGCTATTGTTTTTTCTTGAGAATAGTTAACTGATACTAAGAACATTAATAGAAAAAAAAGAATATTTTTACAATTCATTACTCAACTTCAAATGATTTTTGAATAATTAAATTTACCCAATTATCTGAACTTAACCCAAATAAAGTAAATTTATATTCGTCTTTTAAAACCAAAATGGGTGGAGTTTCTGTGTTGATATTTTCTAAATTAGCACTATTGTTGTATTCAAAAGTTTTCTCTGTGGTAAAGGTTCCTGATAAAAAACTGTTTGAATTGTCTGTAATTACTTGAAAGTATTTAATGTTTTCTAGAATTGTACCATCGGTCCAAGTAAATTTTGGGTTTAAAGATTGTGGATAATCTATAGTTACATCTGTAATCCATTCTGTGGGTTTCGTTAGATTTTTAATTCTTACAGGAGCAGATTTATACAACTTATTGTCAATTACATAGGTAATAATAGCCCATCTTTCTTGAGTACTTGTGCGAGAGTATCGTCTTAATTTTCCGTCAAAAACAGCTTCATCAGTAATATTTTTTCTTCTGTAATTATTAAAATCATTTTGGTCTACAAGAGTGTTTTCTGTTTCATAATATCTTAAATCTGAAGCACCAATTAAAGGGTAATAATAAAGATAAGATATTGCTGTGTTGGTAGAATTACTTGCTCCAAAAGCTATTGCTGTTTCTATTGTTTTTGTTGAATTTAAATCTAAGTACTCTTGTAAATTTCTTGGAATAAATGATTCTTGAATTATTGTATTTACCCAATTATCTGCACTTACAGCCATCATTGTAAAAACATATTCAGTATCTTCTACTAAATTTTCTGGAGTTTTAGGGGTATTTATATTTAAAACAACATTAGAGTCATTAAAATATTGGAAATATTTATCGTACGTGTAGGTTCCAGAAATAAATCTACTTTCTTCAACTTCAGAAATTACATTAAAATAAATGGCATTATCTGTTATTCCAAAATCTGACCAAGTAAATTTTGGCTTGGTAGTTTCAGTATATTCAATAGTAACTTGATTGGTCCAACCTGTTGGTTTTGTTTTATTTTTTAAACGAATTGGATTGGATTTATGTAATTTACCATTAACAACATAAGTAACCAAACCCCAGTTTTCATCAGAATTAGTCCTTGAAAAACGTTGTAATTTTCCTCCAAAAACATTTTCTATTGTTAGGCTTTTTCTTCTATAATTAGAAAAGTTATTAATATCTACATTTAGGCTATCTGTTTCATAATAACGTATATCTGTTGCTCCTTCTTCTGGATAATAAAAGATATAGGTTAAATTAGAGTTTCCGTTCTGATTTGCTGCACAGGCAATAACTTCTCCTAAATTATTATCTGAAATTGTTTCTATGTATTCTTGCAGATTTCTGGGTACTGTTACATCATTATCTTCTGTGCAAGAAAAAAGGACAACTGAAAAAAATAAGATTATCAGAACGTTTTGAAATTTCATTTATATGTTTATATTTTAATAGTAATTATTGGCAATGTAGAATGATTTGTAATATCTTCTGCTATACTTCCTGCAAAAATATGCGACAACCCTTTTCTACCATGTGTAATTACAGAAATTAAATCTGCACCAACTGCATTAGAAAAATTTAAAATTCCTTTTTCTATAGATCTATCGCAAATATAATTTACATTTATTAATCTGTCTCTATTGCCTTCTGCTTTCATTAAGAAATTATTGGCCATCGTTTCCATTTCTGATGTAGTTTTAAAATCTTCATTAGGTAAATTCACATACAAAATATGTTTTTTAGCTTTTAAAAAGTCTAATGTTTTTAATAATTTTTTAAATGCTGGAATACTTTCTTCAGAGAAATCTGAAGCAATTACAATATCTGAAAAATCGGTGTTTAACATTTCATTTTTAATAACCAAAACTGGTAATTCTGAGTATCTAACTACCTTTTCTGTGTTAGAGCCTACAAAAAACTCTTTTAATCCGCTTGCTCCATGTGATCCCATAATAATTATATCTGCTTCTACTTCTTTTGCAATAGCATTTACTTCGCTAAAAACTTTGTAGTGCTTAATTACGGGTACAACTTTAACAGCTTCTAAATATTTTTTCTTTAAAAAGTTTTTAAATTTTTTCTCTGCTAATTTTAAAAAGAATATTGCTTTTTCTTGTTGATAAATTTCGCTTTCTGTTAATGTTACTTCTTGTATATCTAACATATGCAGAGCATAAATTGTTGCGTTATAATTTTTAGCTAAAGATGCAGCAGCTTTTAAAGCGTATTCAGAATGTTTGGAAAAATCTACTGGAACAATAATTTTTTTCATGATTTACTATTTTTAATATTACAATAACAAATTTAACTTGCTGATTTGTATTTTTTTAGGACTTTTGTCATGTTTTAAGTTTAATGATTTTGTTGATGTAATTCTTTAATTATTTCTTCTGCAGGTTTATTTTGTGGTGTAAACATGTTGTTTTTTTCTCCACCAACTTTTTCGTGTTTATAAAACCATTTCCATAAAAAGCCTCCAGCAAACCAATCTTCTTTCCAAAATTGTTTATGAATTACTTTTAACCCATTTACTTGAGCTTGTAAATTAACTTCACCCAAGGTTCTATCGTAATTCCAAGGTTCTTTTGCGTTATAATCTACACTTCTATAACCATATTCTGTAAACAAAACTTTTTTTTGATATTGATTCTGTATTCTTAGAATTTCTTTTTTGTGAGGCATCCATCCTTTTTCTAAATCTTTAATTTCTGGAGTTTTTTTATCACTTAGAGGAAAATATGCATCTATACCTATGTAATCTAAACTTTTCCATAAAGGTACGCGTTTAAATTCATCCCAGTTGGCAGCATAAGTTAGTTTACCTTTATACACCTCTCTAATTTTAGCAATTAATTCTTGCCAATACAGAGGTCTTTTTAGCACAAATTTTTCTAATTCTGTGCCGATACAAAAAATTTCTGCCTTTAATTTCTGTGCAGTTTTTGCATAAGTAATGATAAAAGAGGTATAAGAATTTTCTAAAATCGTCCATTCTTGTTCTGTCTTCATCTCTATTAAACCAGTATATTGTCCTCCCCATACCCAAATTTGTGGCTTTACCATTATTTTTATATTATTTTTTTGAAATTCGGTGGCATATTGAATCAAACCTGCTTTTGTTTCTCCAAACCATTGTTTATTGGTATTATGAATTATTTTCGGTGAAGACAATTTTCTAATAAAACCAAAAGGCATCAATGCAACATAATTGCTTTGTGCCTTTATAACAGATTTTGTATGTGATGTATTGATGCTATCTCCAGATGCAACAAAACTAATTCCGTTTATTTTTTTATGTTGGCTATTGCAAGATATTTGAATAAAAATCAGCAATAAAAAAAGGAGTTTGTATGTTTTCATAATCAAACTCCTAATTTAGTTTTTTACTAAAACAATGCTCTTAAACCAATGTTAAAACTTTGTCCTAAACCTGTAGCTGTACCTCTTACAAATTTACTGTATAAAACCTCTAAGTTAAGTACTTCTGTTAATTGGTATTTTCCTCCAAAACCTAAAGATGTAAAATCTTGTGTAAAATCTCCAAATCTTTGAAAATGTTGAACAAATCCTAACACTGTAGATTTATCACTTGGAAAGTAACTCATAAAAACTCCAGGGGCTAACACAAATGTATTGTTAGCAAAACTTCCATCAATTCTATTACCATTAACATCCTCAACTGCTTTTTTACCAAAATGATATTCTGTATTTAATTCTGTAAATAGTTGCCAATCTCCACTTGGTAATGTGTAATCATAAAAAAATCGATTTTGGAAAGTATATCCCTTTTGGTCTAAAAAAACTGCATTTCTGGTAATGTTTCCATTCGCATCTTTTAAACCATCTTCTGTTTCTTGATCTATTAAAGGAATATGGAAAGCAGATTGAATTGTAAAATTCCCAACATTACGTATAGGATTAAATTTAATTGCTGGTGCAAAAGATGTAATTCCAGAACGTGCTGTTCCAGATTCCCCATCAAAAGAAAAAACATCTAAGGCATTTCTTCCTCCAATAACATTAGATCTAAATTCTAAAAGTAAACCAATATTAAAACTACTATTTTTAGAAATACCTGTAAAAACATCTATTGTAGATGTTAAAAAACTTTCTCTTGGCTTGGTTCTTTTAGCTCCATTAGGTCCAAATAAATCTTTTGTTTCTGTATATAAATTATTAAAAAACTTAATATCCCACTGTCCTTTGTCTAATAATTTAGAAGGTGTATAAGTTTGAATGTTACTTTTGTTATCGTCATTATCATCTTGAGCATAAGATTGTAAGCTAAGAATAAATGTAAGTGCAAATACGATTTTTAATAGAATATGTCTCATTTTATAGAATTAATTATTTTAATTTATCTTTTTTCTACAACATAAGTCTACACAATATAAAACTACTTACAAACTTTTTTAAAAATTATTATTTAAAACCATTCTAAATTATAGTTCTTCATTAAGTTCTTAACTTTAACTTCGACATAATTTGCAAGAATCAATCAACTATGAAACACATTGTAATTATTGGTAACGGAATTTCTGGAGTTACCGCTGCAAGACATATCAGAAAAAACTCTGATCATAAAATAACCATTGTCTCTGCAGAAACCAAATACTTTTTTTCGAGAACTGCACTTATGTATATATACATGGGACATATGAAGTTTGAACACACGCAACCTTATGAAAATTGGTTTTGGGATAAAAATAAGATTAATTTAAAAGAGGGTTATGTTGGAAAAATTAATACCGATGATAAAGTGTTAAAATTCTCTAATGGAGAACACCTTTCTTACGATAAATTGATTATTGCAACTGGTTCTAAACCCAATAAATTTGGATGGCCTGGGCAAGATTTAGATGGTGTAATGGGCATGTATCATAAACAAGATTTAGAAAAATTAGAAAAATATGCACCAGATAATAAAACTTGTAAAAGAGCTATAATTGTAGGTGGTGGGTTAATTGGAATTGAGTTGGCAGAAATGTTGAGAAGTAGAAACATTTCAGTGACTTTTTTAGTAAGAGAATCGAGTTTTTGGAATGGAGTTTTACCAGCTCAAGAATCGGAAATGATTAACGAACATATTAAAGAACATCATATCGATTTACGCTTAAGCACCAACTTAAAAGAGATTAAAGCTGATGAAAATGGTCGCGTAAAATCTGTTATCATTGAAGAAACTGAAGAAGAAATCTTCTGTGATGTAGTTGGATTAACTGCTGGAGTTTCTCCTAACATCGATTTTATAAAAAACTCTCAAATTGAAACAAAAAGAGGAGTCTTAGTCAACCGTTTTTTAGAAACTAATATTTCTGATGTATACGCTATTGGAGATTGCGCAGAACAACAAGAAGCCATTGGTCAGCGTAGAAATGTAGAAGCTGTTTGGTACACAGGAAGAATGATGGGTGAAACCCTTGCACAAACAATTTGCGGAAATAAAACCGAATACAAACCCGGACATTGGTTTAATTCTGCAAAGTTTTTAGATATCGAATATCAAACCTATGGTTGGGTTTTTAGTGAGCGAAATAAAAAAGAAAACGAACAATACTTTCAGTGGAGACATCCAAAAGATTACAAATGTATTACCATTTCTTTTGATAAAGATTCGCATCAGTTTTTAGGCATCAACACATTCGGAATTCGAATGCGTCACGAAATTTTTGACAGATGGTTAACTCAAAATCAATCTGTAGAATATGTTCTTGAATATTTAGCCGACGCCAATTTTGATCCAGAGTTTTACAAATTACATGAAGCTGAAATTGTTGCTAAATTCAATAAAGAAAACAATACAAACATTCAATTAAAAAAGAAAAGTTGGAAACGTATATTCTCTAAAGTATAAAAAATTACCCTCTAAGAAGGATTTAAGATTAACATCTTAAATCCAACAATTAAGTAGTAAAACTAACCAACTAATATTATAAAATTAACATTTTGAAAATAATAAAATACACAGGTTTAGTAATCTTTTTAATAGGATTAGCCATTTTTACAGGAACTATTTTTACAGGTTCCTTCAGTTTAACCCAATCTGAGTTAGATACATATATTCAAGAAAAAGGATATAAAAGTAACGTTATTAAAGAACAGTTGCAAAAAGCAGTTGTTACAGATGAATCTTTAAATATTTTCGAATTTTCGAGCAGAGTTAGAAAAGCATTTGAAACTTCTAATAACTACTATGATAATTTAATTGCGAAATATGATGCAGAAAAAAATTGGAGTAAAAAAGGAGAACAATATCAATATAAAATTTACGGAAAACCACATACCCTAAGTTATGAATTGGCAAAAAAAGCAGGAAGTGGTTTTGTAAAAGAAAATGCAGGATTGGTATGGTTTTTAACTTTTGGATTAGGAATTATTGGAGCGCTTTTATTTATTCTTCCAAACTTAATTTTATTAGGAAAACCAGGAATAAAAAATGATGGAATTTACTTAGAATCTGCAACCAATAGAGGGTGGATTGCTTGGTTGGTTTTAATTTACTTAGTTACCTTTTATTTAGTGTTGTATTTTATGGCAGATTATGCTGTAAACTGGACCTATATTTTAGATCCAATCAGTAACTTTTTAAATGGCGGAAATGCCTCTCAATGGTTTGTATATGGCTTTTTATATTGTACAATTATGTTAGTAATGGGCGTAAGAATGTACATCAAATACAGACATAATAAATATCAAATTGTAAGAACTTCCTCTGTTTTATTTTTCCAAATCGTATTTGCTTTTTTAATTCCAGAAATTATGACCAGTTTAAACATGCCTGGTTATGATTTTAAAAATGCATTTCCTTTAGATTATGATTTTTTCTTTGAATGGAATTTAGACAGTTTACGAAATAGTGGCGGAATCGGAATCTTTATTTTAGTTTGGGGAGTAATTTTAACCATTGTTATCGTTCCAATTATGGTGTATTTCTTCGGAAAAAGATGGTACTGTTCTTGGGTTTGTGGTTGTGGTGGTTTAGCAGAAACCTTAGGCGACCCTTACAGACAACATTCTAACAAAAGCCTGAATGCCTGGAAATTAGAACGCTGGTTAATCCATTCTGTATTGGTGTTTTCTTTAGTGATGACTATTGTGACTTTATATTGCTACTTCTCAGGAACAGAAAGTTTTATTGGTATCAAATCTCAATGGATAAAAGACACTTATAGTTTCTTAATTGGAGCTTGGTTTGCTGGAGTGATTGGTACAGGTTTTTACCCTATTTTTGGAAACCGAGTTTGGTGCAGATTTGGCTGTCCATTGGCTGCCTATTTAGGTTTAGTGCAACGTTTTAAATCGCGTTTTAGAATCACTACAAATGGTGGACAATGCATTTCTTGTGGAAATTGTTCTACTTATTGTGAACAAGGAATAGATGTTAGAGCTTACGCACAAAAAGGAGAAAACATTGTAAGATCTAGTTGTGTTGGTTGCGGAATTTGTTCTGCTGTTTGCCCAAGAGGTGTTCTAAAATTAGAAAACGGACCTGAAGAAGGTAGAATAAATCCAACTGAAGTTTTATTGGGTAATAATGTAGATTTAATGCAATTAATAAATAAAAAATAATGCTTAGAAATTCCTTATTTTGTTTTTTATTATTAATGTGTTTATCGCTATTTTCTCAAAAAAAATATTACAAAGAATTTTACAAAAATGGACAAATAAAAGAAGAAGGTTGGGTTTTAAATGATAAAAAAACTAACTATTGGAAATTTTATTACAGAAATGGTAATATTAAAAAAGAAGGGCATTTTAAAAACAATTTAGAAACCAAATATTGGTACTTTTACTCCCAAAATTCATCTATAGAAAAAGAAGGGCATTTTAAAAATGGATACAAAAATAATTGGTGGTTATTTTACGATAATAAAGGGTTTGTGAACCATAAATGCCAATTAAAAAACAATAAAAAAAACGGATATTGCTTAATTTACAATAATAAAAAATTGATAAAAGCTGCTAAATATAAAAACGGAAAAAAAGTAAAAGAATGGACAGATTTCTCATCTTTTAAAGATGAAAACAATCTAAATGATCTAAGACAATGAAGCAGTCACTTATAAAAGTTATCATACCTGCTTATAATGAGCAAGATTCTATCGCAAATGTAATTCACGATATTCCTAAAATTGTTAATGAAATTATTGTAGTAAGTAACAATTCTACAGACAATACAGAAATTAATGCGAAAAATGCGGGTGCTACTGTTTTAAAAGAAAATAGAAAAGGATATGGATACGCTTGTTTAAAAGGGATGAATTATATCGCAAAACAAAACAACAAACCCAATATTATTGTTTTTTTAGATGGAGATTACTCTGATTACCCAGAGCAATTAACAGAATTAGTACATCCAATTATACATGATGATATCGATTTTGTGATTGGCTCTCGTGTTAAAAAATTAAGAGAAGCTAACTCTATGACACCTCAACAAATCTTTGGTAATTGGTTAGCTACCTCTTTAATGAAATTATTTTTTGGAGCAAAATTTACAGATTTAGGCCCTTTTAGAGCCATTAAATACAACAAGCTTTTAGCTTTAAAAATGGAAGATAAAACCTACGGTTGGACTGTAGAAATGCAATTAAAAGCAATAAAACAAAAACTAACTTATACAGAAGTACCCATGAAATATAGAAACAGAATTGGTGTTTCTAAAGTTTCTGGTACCGTAAAAGGAACTATCTTTGCAGGTGTAAAAATTTTAGGTTGGATTTTTAAATACAGTTTTAAGTAGTGGTTTTAGCATATATCATCATTGTTATTTATTCAATTTCGTTACTGCTTATTTTTATGTATGCATTAGCACAATTAAACTTGCTATTCAATTATTTAAAAGCAAGAAAAAAGCAAGACACTTCAGAAAAGTTTGATTTCTCAAATCCAGACAAAATCCCGTTTGTTACCATACAACTACCTGTGTATAACGAGTTGTATGTGATGAAACGCTTGCTTAAAAATATTGCAAAATTAGAATACCCTAAAGAAAAATTAGAAATTCAAGTTTTAGATGATTCTACTGACGAATCTGTAGAAACTACAGCAAAACATATCAAAAAAATTCAAGAAAAAGGGATTGATATTCAACATATTAGAAGAACCAATAGACAAGGTTTTAAAGCAGGTGCTTTAAAGGAAGGTTTAAAAATTGCCAAAGGAGAATTTATTGCCATTTTTGATGCCGATTTTTTACCACAATCAGATTGGTTGTACAAAACAGTTCCTTATTTTAAAGATGATAATATTGGAGTAGTTCAAACACGCTGGGGGCACATTAATAGAAATTATTCTACTTTAACTAAAATTCAAGCTTTTGCTTTAGATGCCCATTTTACCTTAGAACAAGTTGGCAGAAATAGCAAAGGGCATTTTATTAATTTTAATGGAACCGCTGGTATTTGGCGTAAAAAATGTATTTATGATGCTGGCAATTGGGAAGGAGACACGCTTACAGAAGATTTAGATTTAAGCTATAGAGCGCAATTAAAAAAATGGAAATTTAAGTATTTGGTAGATGTAGAAACTCCTGCTGAATTACCAGTAGTAATAAGTGCAGCAAGGTCGCAACAATTTAGATGGAATAAAGGTGGAGCAGAGAATTTTCAGAAAATGATAAAACGTATTATTCGAAATAAAAACATTTCTTTAAAAACAAAAATCCATAGTTTTTTACACCTTTTAAACAGCTCTATGTTTACTTGTATTTTTTTAGTTGCTGTTTTAAGTATACCAATGCTTTATATTAAAAATGAGTATGCACATTTAAAAAATTATTTTTACGTAATGAGTTTCTTTGTAATTAGTTCTATCATTTTTTTTATCTGTTATTGGTATATGTACAAAAATATTTATGGAGGTGGTTTTGTTAAATTCATTAAATACATTGGCGCATTTTTTACATTTTTTTCTATCGCAATGGGATTTTCTCTACACAATACCATTGCTGTTATAGAAGGTCATTTTGGAAAAAAAAGTGAATTTGTAAGAACACCAAAATTTAATATTAAAAAACTTTCAGATGGCTGGAAAAACAATAAGTACATCAAAAAGAAACCTTCTGTACATGTAATATTAGAGGGTTTGTTAGCTATTTATTTTGCTTTTGGAATGTATAGCGCTTCTATTGTTGGCGATCAAGGAGGAGATTATGGGTTATTCCCTTTTCATTTAATGCTTTTTGTTGGCTTTAGTTATGTATTTTTTAAATCAATATTCTCTAAAGCATAATGTCTTTGTTATCAAAATATAAAGATATTTTACTCATTTTTATAAGCACAATACTTTATTTTTTAATTGCTTATTTCTTAGACAGAACAGAATTTAACAAGCTTCTTTTTCTATGGTTTGGTCTTTTTGTATGTTTTTATTTTTTAATAAAAAACAATACTATTAACACCTCTACACTAATAGGTTTAACCATTCTTTTCCGATTCATTTTTTTATTTGCTATTCCTAATTTATCACAAGATTTTTACAGGTTTATTTGGGATGGCCGTATGATTTTGGAAGGTTTTAATCCTTACTTATCATTGCCAGAAACTTTTATTCAGCAAGGTATACACCCTATTTCTGAAGCCTCTAATTTGTATAATGGAATGGGAGAAATGAACGGAAGTCATTACACCAACTATCCACCACTAAATCAATTGTGTTTTCTAACAGCTGCCTTTTTTGCTAATAAAAGTATTTTTGGTTCTGTAGTTGTTTTAAGAGTAATTATCATTTTAGCAGATATTGGAATTTTATATTTTGGAAAGAAATTATTAGAGCAATTACAACTCTCTGTAAAAAATATTTTTTGGTATGTTTTAAATCCATTTATCATTATAGAAATGACAGGAAATTTACATTTCGAACCCGTAATGTTATTTTTCTTAATTTGGAGTTTTTACAAATTACAACAACAAAAATGGATTTGGGCTGCAGTACTTTTAGCTTGTGCTGTTTCTGTAAAATTAATTCCATTGTTATTTTTACCTTTATTTTATCAATGGTTTGTAAAAAAAGAGCAGGTTTGGTTTTTAGGGCTAAAAAAATTGGCGAGTTTCTATGGTATTGTGTTAGCAACAACTATTTTATTTTTTCTACCTTTTTATTCATCAGAATTAATTACAAACTATTCAAATTCAGTAGGTTTATGGTTTAGAAATTTTGAATTTAATGCAAGTCTTTATTATATTTTTAGAGAAATTGGTTACCTTTTTAGAGGCTGGAATGAAATTGCAATTATTGGAAAAATAACACCAATTTTAACCTTACTTTTTTTAGTTTTTATCACTTTTTATAGAAAAAACAAAACCTTAGTTGCGTTAATAACTGCACTTTTATTTGCAATATGTTTCTATTATTTTACGGCAACAACTGTGCATCCTTGGTATTTGGCAACTCCATTAATCTTGTCGGTTTTTACAAAATATCGTTTTCCAGTAATTTGGACTGTTGTTGTTATTTTTAGCTATCAAGCCTATGCAAATTTACCATGGAAAGAAAACTTATGGTTAGTTGCAGCAGAATATCTAATTCTTTTTAGTTTTTTATTTTTTGAAATTCGAAAAAACAAGAACATTATTAAATTGTAAAATCTATATTTTTAAACTCTATTCTCAATGATTTTTGTATTTTAGAGCTTAATTTTATCATTAAAATGAAAAGACTTACCATTAAAGACATTGCTCAAGAATTTAAAGTTTCTATTTCTACCGTTTCTAAAGCCTTGAATGATAGCTATGAGATTAGTGTAAGTACTAAAGAAAAAATTCAAAAATACGCTAAAGAACACAATTACAAACCTAATTTTAATGCATTAAGCCTTAAAAACAAACAAACAAAAACTATTGGAATTATTATTCCGAACATGCTAAACTATTTTTTTGCACAAGTTTTTAACGGAATAGAAAAAGTTGCCAATGATAGAGGTTATAAAATTATTTCTTGTATTTCTAATGAGTCTTTTACTAAAGAAGTAGAAACTATAGAAATGCTTTCTAACGGAAGTATAGACGGTTTTATTTTATCGCTTGCCGAAGAAACAGTATCAGAAAAAAACTACAGTCACTTTCAAGAAGTATTAAATAACGGAACTCCTATTGTGATGTTTGACAGAGTTGCTGACAGTTTAGAGTGCGATAAAGTTGTAACTGATAACTTTGATAGCGCAAGAAGTACAGTTGGGCATTTGGTAAAATTAGGTCATAAAAATATTGCGTTTGTCTCTACAATTGCAAATTTAGAAATTGGAAGAAGAAGACAATTAGGATATTTAAAAGGTTTAGAAGACCACCATATTAAAGTGGATAAAAACTTAATTATTACTATTGATGATAACTATAAAAATTACGAAAAAATCTTAGAACCAATTCTTAAAAACAACAAAATAGATAGTGTTTTAGCAACTGATGAATCTTCTGCAATTGCTGCCATGAAAGTAGCTCAAAAATTAGGACACAAAGTACCAGAAAACTTTTCTGTTATCTCTTTTTCTAACGGAATTTTGGCAAGACATTCTAACCCAAGAATGACAACAGTTAGCCAACATGGAGAAATTATGGGAGCTACAGCTGCGACAATGCTTATTAACAGATTAGAAGACAAATCTGACGATGAGAAAAAACCAGAAACTATTGTTGTAAAAACAGATTTAGTAGAAAGAAATTCGACTAAAAAAATCCTATAAATCCATTCTCTTTTTTGAATTTATCTAACGTAAAATTAGTAGTTTCTGATATGGATGGAACGCTACTAAACTCTAAAGGAGAAGTTAGTAACTTGTTCTTTACATTGTTCCATAAACTAAAACAACACAAAGTACATTTTTGCGCTGCAAGTGGTAGGCAACATAATAGCATTGTACATAAATTATATCCTATAAAAGATGAGATTTTTGTGATTGCCGAAAACGGTGGAATTACAAAAAAATCAGAAAAAGTTTTGTTATCTAATTATTTAGCAGCAGAAAAAGTTATCAATTTAATTCCTGTATTAAGAAAGATACAAGATGTAAATATGGTATTATGTTGCGAGGGAATGGCTTTTATAGAAAGCACAGACAAACGTTTTATAAGTTTATTTCAAGAATACTACCAAAGTTTTAAACAAGTAGATGACTTGATTAAAATTGCAAAAACTACTCCCGTTTTTAAAATTGCTGTTTATCATTTCGATTCTTCAGAAAAATACATTTTTCCAGAAATAAATAATTTTAGTGATGCTATTTTTATTAAAATTTCTGGAAAGAACTGGTTAGATATTTCAGATAAAAAAGCTAATAAAGGAAATGCTTTGAGAGAAGTTCAAAAAAAATTACAGATTTCTAAAACTGAAACATTAGTTTTTGGCGATTACCATAATGATATTGAAATGTTGCAAGAAGCTGACTTTAGTTTTGCAATGAAAAATGCTCATAAAGACATTAAAGAAATTGCAAATTACACTACAGAAAGTAACGATAATAATGGGGTAGAAATCGTTCTTCAAAAACTTTTACTAGATAAAGCTACTTCGTTAATAAGTGCTGACCAATAGAAATTGTGTTGCTTTTTAAGCCGTTTAATTCTTTTAAAAAAGCTACAGTTGTATTAAACTTTTTGGCAATAGAATACAATGTATCTCCTTTTTTTACTTCGTAATAATTTCCAATAGTATACTTTGGTTTTTCATCCTTTTTATTAGAATCTTTTTGTATTTTAAAATCTTTCTTTTTCACTTTGTCAAATTCGTATAATTTATAACGCTCAATAATACCTATTAATTTAGAAGGATATTTTTTATCTGTAGCATAACCCGCTTTTTTTAGTCCTTTTGCCCAACGTTTATAATCGTTTGTTTTATAATTAAATAAAAATGCATAACGTTTCCTTTTGGTTAAAAATTCTGAATGATCGTTATAAGAAGTTTCTACATATTGATATTTTCGAAAACATTCTTGATCTTCATCATCATCATGGTATACACGTTGTCCTTTCCATTGTGTGTGGCATTTAATTCCGAAATGATTATTCGATTTTCGAGCCAATTCTCCTCTACCACTTCCAGATTCTAAAATACCTTGAGCCAAGGTAATACTTGCAGGAATTTTATGAGCATGCATCTCTTTAACAGCAATTGCTGCATAATCTTCAATATACTTTAACGTATGTTTACTTAAGTATTTTTTTGTTTTTTCGAGTTTTTTTATGTGTTTGTCTTCTTTTACAGAAGGTAATTTAACAGGTTTGGGTTCTACAAGAACAATACCAACATCTTTATTTTTTCGAATTGTTTTTTTCTTGGCACCACAACTTGCTAATACCAACAAAAAAACACTGTATATTACTATTTTTAATTTCATAAACACTTAATAATTTGCTGATTCTTTTTCTCTAATTTTTGATTAAACCCTTTTATTCCTTGAATTCCTCCTGTATGTATTGCTAAAATCTTACTTTCTTTTTTAAAGTAATCTTTTTTAATTAAATCTAAAATTCCAAACAACATTTTTCCAGTATATATTGGGTCTAATAAAATACCTGTTTCATCTTTAAAACTATTAACAAAACCAATGAAATCTTCATTATATTTTGCGTAACCACCAAAATGATAATCGGTTTGCAAACTCCAATTTTTTTTATTTGTAAACTGTCTAATTTCTGCATTTAAAAAATCGCCCTTTAGAGCAGGAAAACCAATTACTGTTTGGTAATTTTTAGTTGCATTTATTAGTCCAGAAATTGTACCTCCTGTACCCACTGCACAACAAATATAATCGAATTTTACATCTTCTTTAGTTAAAATTTCTTGACATCCTTTAATGGCAAATTCATTGGTACCTCCTTCTGGAACCATATAAAAATCGCCAAACTTTTCTTTTAGTTTGTTGGTATAATCTTGCGTTGTTTTTTTTCGATATTGTTCTCTTGTAATAAACTCAAAAGTCATTCCGTTTTTATGGGCTTCTTTTAAAGTAAAATTGTTTTTTAAAGTATTTTCTAAATTATTTGCGAGTTCTTCTCCTCTAATAACTCCAATAGATTTAAATCCATTTAAATTAGCAGCCACAGCTGTAGCTACAATATGGTTAGAATATGCACCTCCAAAAGTAAGCAAGGTCTTTTTTTGTTGTTTGTTTGCTTCTTTCAGGTTGTATTTGAGTTTACGAAATTTATTTCCAGATACAAAAGGATGAATTTCATCCTCTCTTTTAATAACAAGTTCTATTGCTTTTTCTTCTATAAAAGGAAGAAATATTTGTTGGTTTTTACTAACAAAATCTCGATTAAAAAAAGAAGTCATATCTATGAGTTATAAGCTAAATTTCTAAGAAAAATTTGAAACCAGTCCTTCAACCTTTTCCCATTCTTCCATCAAAATATCTACTTTTGCTTTTTTAGCTTTGTAGTTTTTAAAGAAGTTAGGTCTTGATGAAACTTCATCATAATTTTGAGCCAATTCTAAGTCAATTTTTTCTATTTCAGTTTCTAAATCGGCAATTTCAGTTTCTATTTTAGATAGCCTATTGTTTAGTTTTTTGAGTTCTTTTTCTTGTTCTTTAGACAATTGATAAGTTTCTTTTTTAGAAACATTTTTTACGGTAGCAACTATGGTTCTTTTTTCTGCATCTCGCAAACTTTCCATTTTGTGTTGCTCTAAGAAATAATCGATATCGCCTAAATACTCTTTAATTTCTCGGTCTTTAAACCCGTAAACAGTAGTTGTTAAACCTTGTAAAAACTCTCTATCGTGAGAAACTAAAATTAACGTACCCTTAAATTGCTTTAATGCTTCTTTTAATACGTTTTTAGAGGCAATGTCTAAATGGTTTGTGGGCTCATCCATTATTAAGACATTAAAGGGTTGCAACAATAATTTACACAATGCCAATCTATTTCTCTCTCCACCAGAAAGCACTTTTGCTTTTTTATCTACTGCATCTCCACCAAATAAGAATGCACCTAACATATCTCTAACACGCATTCTGTTAGAATCTGTAGCTGCATCTTCCATAATTTCTAAAACTGTTTTTTCTGGTGGTAAATATTCTGATTGATTCTGAGCAAAATACCCTACTTCTACATTATGCCCTAATTTTAAATGACCTTCAAACGGAATTTCTCCTACCAACATTTTTGCTAAAGTCGATTTTCCTTGTCCGTTTTGACCTACAAACGCAATTTTACTATTTCGCTCTATTAATAAATCTACATTTTGTAGTACTTGTTTTTCTCCGTAATTTTTAGAAAGATTTTCTGCCTCAACAATTATTTTTCCTGGTTCTTTAGAGATAGCAAAACGCACATTCATGGTAGAATTATCATCTTGGTCTACTTCTATACGCTCTACTTTATCAAGTTTTTTAATTAATGATTGTGCCATTGAAGCTTTATTGGCTTTGGCTCTAAATTTTTCTATTAATTTTTGTGTATGTTGTATTTCTTTCTCTTGATTTTTCTGAGCTTGTAGTTGCTTTTCTTTAATTTCTGCTCTTAATAATAAGAATTGAGAATATGGTTTTTTATAATCGTAAATTTGCCCTAAAGAAATTTCTATTGTTCTATTGGTTACATTATCTAAAAACATTTTATCGTGAGAAACTAACACTATGGCACCTGCATAGTTTTTTAAGAAATTTTCTAACCAAATAATAGATTCGATATCTAAGTGGTTTGTAGGCTCATCTAATAAAAGAATATCATTGTTTTGTAATAATAATTTTGCCAATTCTATTCGCATTCTCCATCCGCCAGAAAAAGTATCTGTAAGCTTATCAAAATCTTCTCTTTGAAAACCTAAACCTTGTAAAATTTTTTCTGTATCTCCTTGATAGTTGTAACCACCTAACAGCTCATAACGTTCTTGAAAATCGGTTAGATCATGAATTAATTGAGAGTAGGCATCACTCTCATAGTCTGTTCTTGTTGCTAATTGAGTGTTGATTTCATCTAACTTAAGCTCTAACTCTTTAATTTCTTCAAAAGCTTGATAGGCTTCTTCTAAAATGGTTCTTCCTTGCTCAAAATCGATATCTTGTCGTAAAAACCCAATTTTTACATCTTTGTCAAATGCCATAGTTCCTCCACTACTTTCAATATCTTTAGAAAGTACTTTTAAAAGTGTCGATTTTCCTGCTCCGTTTTTTCCTATTAAACCAATTCTATCTCCTTTATTTAGTTTAAAAGTAATATTAGAAAACAAGTCAGTCCCCATAAAAGAAACTGTTAAATTATGTACGTTTAACATGAAATGTATTAATTGTTACAGATTTAAAGTGGTAAAAAATTTACCTTTGCAAAAATATATAAATTTAGTCTTGCAATGCTTAAAAAAGGAACAAAGCTATACAGTATTATAAAAGGAAAATGCCCAAGATGTCATGAAGGTAGTTTCTTTAAGTATGGTTTTACTTTTAACCCAAATAAAATTACTCATTTGCATGAAAATTGTTCTAAGTGCAATTTAAAATATATGATAGAACCTTCTTTCTTTTACGGTGCTATGTATGTTAATTATGCCATTACTGTTGCACTTTCTATTATTACTTTTTTAATTGGCAAGCTTATCTTTCATTTAACTTTGTTGCAAAGTTTTATTTCAATTATTATAGCTTTATTAGTTTTAGCACCTATTAACTTACGATTATCTCGAATTTTATGGATTAATATGTTTGTTTCATACAAAGATTTAAAAAAGAAAAACACCAAGTAAAATACCATTCTTAAATTTTTATAGTATTAATACGGTGGTGTTAATACTATTTTTTATTGATATTTGTATACATTCCCTTTCTTATGAAGTATACAAAGACGCTCAGCTTTTTTCTTTTTTTTACCACTGTATTGGTGGCTCAAAAAAATGAAGTTTATTACCAAAAAATAATTGATACTACCAAAAATAAACAACTAAAACTTGCTGCTTTAGACAGTTTAACTTATAATTTTCGAAACCAAAAAGACCTTAATAAATTTGCCGATAGGTTAGAACAATATGTAGATTTAGCTATTGAACTGGGTGAATATAAAAATGCAATAGAATTTTCGATAAGAGGTTTTTACAATATAAACAATAAATTAAATCAAAAGGATAGGGCTTTAAAATTAATTGAAAAAGTAGAGAAATATAAAGATAGTATTTCTGACTCTTATCTTTTAGGTGGTATTTATTTAAAAAAAGCAGCTGTTTTTTCCAGTACAAAAAATCATAAAAAGGCTGTACAATATTATACAAAAGCTATTAATTATTATTCTGAAAAAGATTCGGTTTATAAAGCTGATGCACTTTATTTTAGAGGAAATGAAAATTTTCATAAAGGGCAATTTTTTGACGCCCTAAAAGATTATCAATTGGCTTCTAATTATTATGAAAAACTAGGAGATCAACAATATCACTTTTACACTTTGGCAAGTATTATAAGTGTATATGGAGTAAACGGCTTTAACAAAAAAACTATTGAAGAACGCAAAAAATTAATTCAAAAAAAAATAGAACAAAAGCAAACCTCTAGCCTTCATATAGATTACTACAACCAATCTTTAAACTATAAAAAAATAGATAGTATAAAACAGCAAGAAGAATCTTTACTAAAAGCTTATAAATTAACAACCAAATTAGGTAAAAATAGAGTAAAACCAGTTCATATGGTAATATTAACAAGTACTCTTTCTAGCTTTTATTCTTCGCAAAATAATTTAGTAAAAGCTAAACAATTTTTAGATGAAGCTGAAAAATACCATCGAAAAATTGATGAAAACACCAGCTATACTGCAGAATTCTTGAGAGCTAAAGCACGTTATTTATTTAAACAAAAAAAATACAATCTGGCAATAGAAAATGCTTTGAATTCTTATAATATATCAAAAAAAACAGGAGCTGTAACTTCTATGATGCATAGTGGTGAATTACTTTCTACTATTTACACTAAAATTGGAAATGAGCAAAAAGCATTAACTTTTTTTAAAAATTACAGCAATATTAAAGATTCTATCTTTAGCGTTACTAAGACCAATGCACTTTCTTATTATCAAACGTTATATGAAACTGAAAAAAAAGAAAAAGAAATTAATACTCAGAAGGCATCAATTAAATTACTATCTAAAGAAAACGAAGCTAAAAAGCGTCTTTTAATTTATGGAGGAATTAGTTTAGTTTTAGTTTTTTTAATCATTTACCTACTCAGAAACAAACAATTGTCTGAAAAAAAGAGGAAAATTCAAGAAGAATATTCTCAAAAATTATTACTTTCTCAAGAAGAAGAGCGCAAACGAATTTCTAAAGATTTACATGATAGCTTAGGGCAAAGTTTATTGCTTATTAAAAATAAAATTTCTTTAAAAAATGATAAAAAAACAGAAACATTGGTAAATAATGCTATCGAAGAAATGAGAAGCATATCAAGGGTTCTACATCCATTTCAATTAGAAGAAATTGGAATTTCTAAAGCACTTGAAAACCTTATTCATCAATTAGATGAAAGCTATGAATCTACTTATATTTTTGGTGAAATTGATGAAATTACAACCAATTTAAATCAAAGTCAGCAGGTAAATGTATTTCGAATTGTACAAGAATGTTTATCAAATATTATAAAACATGCAAAAGCAGCATCTGCAAAAGTTTCTCTAATAGAACAAGAAAAAACCATTATAATAACAATACAAGACAATGGGGTTGGCTTCGATTTTTCTGAAAAATATAACGATTTTAAAAGTTTAGGTTTAAAAACCATAAAAGAACGAGTACGTTTTTTAAAAGGAAGTATAAAAATTGATTCTATTAAAAACACAGGCACAACTTTTCATATTAAATTTCCTACAATATGAAGCATTTAAAAATTTTTATAGCAGATGATCATCCTCTTTTATTAAAAGGGCTAGAAGATTTATTGTTAGAAAAAAAAATTGATGTTATTGATAAAGCTACAGATGGGCAATCTGCATTAAATTTTATTATTAAAAACGAACCCGACATTGCCATATTAGATGTAGAAATGCCTCTAAAAACTGGTGTCGAAATTGCAAAACATTGTAAAAAATGCAACCTTAAAACCAAAATTATTTTAATTACCCTTCATAAAGAGATGAACTTATATTTAATGGCAAAGAAATATGGAGTTTATGGTTATATTCTTAAAGAATTTGCTTTAGAAGAAATAGAATCTTGTATAAAATCTGTTTCTAACAACATTCCTTATTTCAGCAAAAATTTACAAAAACATATTGGCTTTACAGAAGAGAATGATAGCATTTTAAAAAATATTTCTCCATCAGAAAAAAGAATTTTAAAACTCATTTCTCAGCACAAAACCAATAAAGAAATTGGGCGTATTTTATTTATTTCTCATAGAACAGTTGAGAAATATAGAAGCAAAATAATTTTAAAATTAGATTTATCTCGAGAAACTGGAGCGTTATTAACGTGGGTTCAAAAAAACAGACATCTATTTAATTAGGTATTGATACCCAAGATTTATTCAATCTTTTTATAGATTTTTGATTTTTACTAAATTTTTGGAATCATGCTACTACTCAAAATTATTTCAAAAAAAATTGATCAGTTTAAGGAAAAAAGAAAAGATAGAAGAGAATATAGAAGATTAAGAAGAAAAGCCAATCGTGAAGCAAAAATGATGCATTATAGCGGAAGAAGATAGGCTACAAAAACCTATTGATATTTATTTCTTTATCTAAGGGTACATTATACTCTAAATGATGAAATAGCTTTTTAGCTACACTAGGTGCTATCATTACACCACGTGTGCCTAAGCCATTTAAAACACAAAGTTTTTTATACTTTTGATGCACACCAACCAAAGGTCTTCTATCTTTAACTGTAGGTCTTATTCCGGCTGTTTGGTTAATGATTTTATAAGGAACATTTATCACTTTTTTAAGTTTGGTTATCAATTCTTCTTTTCCTTCTTCAGAAGGAAGAGAAGTCTTGTCTTTCCAATTAAAAGTTGCCCCTATTTTGTAATGATGATTTCCTAAAGGAAGAACAAAAAGTGTAGATTTCAATAAAAAATCTATTGTTAAATCTGGAGCATAAATTGTAATTAATTCTCCTTTTGCTTCATTTAAAGGTAAATAATTAAAAAAAGGATTTTGTTTGATACCAAAACCTTCTGCAAAAACAATTTTAGTACTTTCTATATTTTGATATAAAAGCATATTTTTTAAAATTTCGAGTTTTTTGTACTGAAATTTTTCAAACTTTATACGTTGTTCTTTTTTTAGAAATTTTCTGTAAGATGATACCAATTTTAAAGTGTCTATTCTACCAGTTCCTTTTACGTTTCCAAAATTAAAATCGGCTAAAACACCTTTATATTTAGATGTATCTAAACTCTTATCTAAATAATTTACTAATTTAGGTTTATCTAAGGCTTCAAACCAATTATTTTGGTCTTCTATAGATTTAAATACTTTTTTTGTTATAAATTTCTCATCAACCTTAATGTTTAGTTTTTCTTCTAAACGTTTATAAAAAGGGAGCGCTATTTCTAATTGTGATTTAGCATTCCAAACTGGAGTAAATCTTTTTAAGATTACAGGATTGTAGACTCCGCCAGCAACTAAAGATGATGTTTGAGAATCGTCTTCAAACACAACAAACGATTTATTTGCTGCTATTAATTCTTCGCAAAATGCTAATCCTGCTAAGCCTAAACCAACAATAATATAATCTACTTTCACCTGATAAAAATAGTTCTTTTAACACAAAAAGCACTCAATAAATTGGGTGCTTTTTGTATTTTTTGATAGTAACTAAATTTAGTAATTCCACATATCCATTTCTCTGTTTCTAATATTCTCTTTAATCTTGTTAGCTTCTAACAATTGAAATAAAGAATTACCTCTAACATAATCTGCAATAGCTCTATTTCCGTAAATATTTTCTTCTCTCACAATCACTGCACTAAACCTTCTTGCATTTAACATGTGATCGAAAGAAATAGGTTGAGATGCATTTTTAGGGTTAAACACTTTAGCGTCGTGTAAAACCTCTCTTGCAGAAGGAAAGAAAACCCAAAATAATTCATACAAATTTTCATCGTCTATTTCAGATACGCCTAAGGTTTGTACATCTTTACCCATAGGTGCTAATGCTAACAATCTGTATTTTAATTCTCCTTGACGTTTATCAAAATACCACATTCCTTTTATCATGTATCCTTCTACATCTTGAGTTTGAATTCTAAAAGTATCTTTATATCCGTTTTCTTCACGTATATTAACCAAACGAGTATCTATTTCTTCTTGAGTAATTTTAGAAGTAAAAAAAGAATCTGCATACGCTTCTTTAATTTTACCTTGCTTAATTCCTTTTAATAAGGTATCGAACAAAGATCTTCTATCTGAAGATATATTTGTTGTATCTATTGGAAAATAATAGGGTAGGTTTATTTTTTGATTTAAATCTACAAACTCCCAAACCACTTTAGACCAGAGAACATCTCTATCATCTACATATCCATAAGGGATAGGACCATCGTTATCTGCAGCTAATTGTTGATCGCTTTTCTTTCCGATTTGATCTACAGTTTTAGCATTTAGTAAGTTTGCTTGAGCACTTACTGAAGCGCTTATAGATAAAGCGAAAATTATTATTAAACAATTTTTAAACATATTTTATTTTTTTACTTCTAATTCGAAATTTCTATACTTACAGGTAAAACTTTTTGCAGTTTATAAGAAGAATTACCTACAATAGATGCATTAATATCGAAAATTGTTATTACATCTCCTCTTTTTGCTCTTGATAGAGCTTTTTTTGCCTGAGCATTAAATACTGTACCATTAACTAAAACGGTTACCTGTCCTGGTACTTTTACTTTAAAGCTATTTACTTTTAGTTTTAAATCGAAAACAAAATCTGGTAAGCCTGCACCAATTGGTGTTCTCCCTAAACTTCCTTTAGGCATTCTTACAATTCCAAACTGTCCACGAGCAGAACCCATTGCAGCAGGAATGTCTTTTACTCTAAATGTCTTTTTAGAATTTACTGTTTTACCACTACTTAATTTTGCACTTACGTTAATTATACTTGTGTTTCCTGAACCTGGACGTATAGAGTATTTACTACCACTACCTGTTAATCTACCACCAGAAGCTGAAACTTTTAAATTATTATCACTTACACCTGGTAAAGACACAGAAATAGGATTATCTAAACCTCTGTAAACCACATTCATTTTATCTGCAGAAACGACAGCAGTACTTGGCTCTGGTATAACAGAATAAGAACTTTCGAAAGGTACTTCAACAACTTCTCCGTTTTGCGTAAAGGCAATTTTACCTTTAATATCATGAGACCCCACATTACCTGCTGGCATGTCTATAATTACTTGACCTGCTTGAATGTTCTTGTAGTTTTTTCCGTTTAAAGTTACGTTATCTGGTACCATTGTATTATCATAACGCCCTAAAACAATTTTACCAGTAACTTTTTCTCCAGCAAAATAAGCATTCTTATCTAAAGCAACAATTCCTTCATAATTAGTTAACGATAAAGATTCTTCTAATTTACCTCCTAACAAATCTGTAACAATATCGCTTTCAGTATTCTTAATATCTGCTTGCATTTGTGTTAAATTGGTTAATGAAGCCACCAATGGAAATCCTTTATAACGATAATCTAACCACTTTATGGTTTTACCATCTCTGTTTTTTTGATCTTCTGTATTAAATCTATCTTTTAGTATTGGTGCAAATTTAGAATCTGCCCCTAAAACAGCGGTAACATCTGTTCTGTATGTATTAATTTTATCTAAAAATTCTTGACCTTCTGGTGTGTATTTGTCTCCCTTAAAGAAATACTCATCTAAAAAAGCAGTTTTGTCCATTGCTTCGTAATCGGTCTTATCTTCAATATCAGCAGTCATTTTAGATTTTAAATCTGCTAAATAAGCATAAAAATTTGCTGATGCTTTTTTTATTTTATCGGCTTGAATTTTTAGAGGTCCAAATTTAGCGGCTTGCTCGGAAGCTTTAGTTGCTAAGTTAGCATAAGCATCGTTGTTTTTCTGTGTTGTAGAAATATTATTCTCGCTTAATTTCTCATTCATAAAACCAAAAGCAGATAAAACTTCTTTACTCATGTTCATTGCTAACATTGCAATAAAAACAAGGTACATTAAGTTTATCATTTTCTGTCTTGCAGACATTTTTCCTGATGCCATTCTAATTAGTTTTTAAGTTAATATTCATTTATATGCAACTAATTAGTTTTTAGACATTGCAGAAAGCATTCCGCCATAAACTCCATTTAAAGAAGATAAGTTTTGTGCTAAAGACTCCATTTGTTCTTTTAGTTTTTCTGTATTTTCTACTACAGCAGAATTTAATTCGGTTTGTTTTCCAGTATTTTCTACCTGAACTTTATACAAATTATTCAACGTTTCCATTTGGGCTGCAGCCATAGAAACTTGTTCATTATATTTGTTTGTTGAAGAAATAGATTCTGATGCAGCTGATAAACCTTCTGCAGCTCCTTGAAAATTCTTCATACTATTTCCTAAGTTTTGCATTAAATCTGCATCTATGTTAGCTTCTTGTAACAAAGCATCTAATTTTTGAGATAATAATCCTTGAGTACTTTCAGACTCAACCTCTACACCATCTTCTCCTAACTCTGGATATACTTTAGACCAATCAAAATCATCTTCTGGAGTATCAAAAGCAGAAATAGCAAATACAATTGCCTCAGTAACTAAACCAATAGTTAACATTAAACCTCCTGTTAATGGACCTATTGAAAAGTGCTGAATTTTGAATAATGCTCCAATAATAACAACTGCTGCTCCCATTCCGTAAACGAAATTCATTGTTTTTTTGTAAGATTTTGACTGTGCCATAATATAATTTTCTAATTTATTTATTCTTATTTATTTGTTGTACCTATGTAATTTTGTACGGTTCTAAAACCAATGTAGCTTCTTGCTGTATCTGCATATTCGTAATCTCTTGAACCTACTTCTAAAAAGTATGCTACATCTTTCCAAGAACCACCACGTATTATTTTTCTTTTATTTTTTCTATCTTCTACATTTGGATTCATTGTAGATGCCATATGGTAAGAAGATAGGTTATAGGCTGTATTTGTCCATTCAGAAACGTTCCCTGCCATGTTGTATAGTCCGTAATCATTTGCATTAAAAGACTTGGCTTCCATGGTATACAATGCTCCATCTACTGCATAGTTACCTCTAACTGGTTTAAAGTTTGCTAAAAAACAACCTCTGTCGCTTGTTGTTCCTCCTGTACCCCAAGGGTAGGTTGCGAATTCTAATCCGCCTCTTGCAGCATATTCCCACTCTGCTTCTGTTGGTAATCTAAAATCTGGTACAGAAGTTGCGTTTTTTCTACCTCTTAAATAGTCGTTTTTCTTTTTTGTTCTCCAATTACAAAAAGCATTTGCTTGCCCCCAAGTGACACCAACTACTGGATAGTCTCCATAAGATTGATGATAAAAATAATCTTGGTGCATTGGGTCGTTGTATGAGTAATTAAAGTCTTTTACCCAAACTGTTGTGTCTGGATAAATGTTTAAAACTTCTGTTTTTACAAAATCTTTTCTATTCCCTCCTTTTCTTGCTGCATTGTCTCTGTCGAACCAAGAATATCTATATTTTAAGAATTTTACATTAAAAGTTCTCACTCCATCTACTGCTTCTTCTCTTGGTATAAATAAAGAATCCATTACCTCTACATAATCAACGTCAGGGAAATCTTCTTTTTTCCAGATTAATTCATTCTCCCAATTTAGAGGTTTTATAGAATCTATTCCATCTCCTAAACTCCAATAATTATCATACATATACTTTTGATATGCATTGGCATCTGTTGTATCTGCAACTGCAAAAGCATAATCATGTATCCCTCCTGAAAGAGGAGTGCCATTAGGATTTGGAGTACCTGCCATTGCAGCAAACTCTTGTTGATATGCTAACCTTGTTCTTACAATAGAATCTCTTACCCAAAAAACAAATTCTTTGTACTCGTTATTGGTAATTTCTGTTTCATCCATATAATATGGTCTAACAGTAACTGTTTTTGTAGGTGCGTTCATGGTACCAATAATGTCTTGATCTTGTTTTCCCATGGTAAAAGATCCTCCAGGAATTAAAGCCATGCCAAAAGGTTTTTCGGAAAACCATTTCTTTTTTGACTTTACTCCTACCAATTCTCCTCTATCATTAGAGCCACAACTGTAAAAAACTGCTATTAAAAGTGCAAATATTGCTGCTTTCTTCATATTCTAAAATGTCTTTACTAAAAAGTCCGTAAACCTATTATTTTTTTTGCTAAAAAACAATCTTCAAATTGTATTTTAACGTATTGTTATCTTAATATTTTTATTATCACACTAATTTCTTCATTGCCTTATACCATTTTTCGGGTATTTTTTGCTCTGTGGCTACAATGTAATCGTTATATGTACATGGTATTAACGCATGTCTTTTGTATTTATTATCTGATAAAATATTTATCTCCATCCACCATCTTCCAGATTTATTACTCTTATAAAATTTTAAGGGCTCGTCTTCTTCTAATAAAACTGTAAATTTTTGATAATTTTCTTTTCCAGAAAATGGATAATCTTTAACTCTAAAATTTACACCTTCAATAAAATACCAAATCATTTGGGCTATTAAACTTGCGGTTTGATGATTGTTATCTAGTTTTGAATTGTATTCGTAAATTCCAAAAGAAGATACTTTATCACTTAAACCAGCATATCTTGAAATAGCACAAATTTCTTCACCATAAAATCCATTTGGTGAAGCATTGTTATTGGCTGGTGCTTCACTTTGCCTAATAGCGCCTATATCAATAGAAACAATATCTGCATTTCTAAAAGCGGGTTCTATATTTTCTAATTCTTTAGCTTTTCCTAATCTATATGCATCAAAAAACAAATTATCTAACAATTTTATTTCATCTTGAGCATTAAAATACGTTTGGTAACCAACGTTACAGTAATTAAATAAATTATTAGGTTCTTGCATTATAATCTTACTCAAATAGGATTGAGAAGTTAACTCATCATCTAAATTTCCTAAATCAAAACGACTGTCTACAGCAGTAATATTAACTGTTTGCTCTAAAGAATCGTAAGCTCTATAATTTACATATGTAATATCTTGACCTCCGCCAATAATAATGGGAATAATATTTTTTTTAAGTAAATATGTTATAATTTCTGAAACTGCAAAATAAGTATCTGTTACAGAGTTTCCTTTTAAAATATTTCCTAAATCTGCTATTTCTGTATGCCAATCTCCAGGAAATAAGGCATATAATTTTCTTCTAATAAAATGTAAATTCTCTCCACATCCAAAATTATTTTCTGAGTTTCTATCTTCTTGAACTCCGAAAATAGCTATTTGCACATTGTTTAGGTCTGGAAAACCTTCTTGTGTAGAATGAAACCTAATTCTTTTCCCTAAACATATTGGAGACTGCAACACTAAATGTGCTACAACCGAATCTTTTATAGGGGTTAAAAAATCTTGGTTCATCAATTTTTTTCTAAACGATTGCAATATAAGAAATACTTATTGCTTTTTAGTTGTTTTTTTTGGTGTTGTTTTTCTTTTTGCTGCTTTTTTCTTTGGTGTTTTTGCTTCAATCATCTTTACAGCTTCTTCTTTAGAAAGTTTTTCTATTTTGGTAGTTTTAGGTAATTCTACCTTTATTTTTCCTTTTAAAACATTAAATCTACCCCATCTTGCTTTTTCGACACGAATACCAACATCTTCCCAATTATGGATAACTTTGTCGATTTCTTTTTGCTTTTTTTCTTCAATTAAAGTAACGATATCATCATCAGAAAGGTTATCAAAATCGTATTTTTTACTAACATTAATAAACATTCCATTCCATTTAATGAAAGGACCAAAACGTCCAACTCCTTTTTGAACAGGCAAATCTTCATAATGATAAATAGGAGCATCTGCCTTTTGTTTTGCAGCAATTAGTTCTTGTGCTCTTTCTAAATCTACTTCCATCGGATTTTCGCCTTTCTCTAAAGAAACAAATAGTTTACCAAAACGAATGTAAGGTCCAAAACGTCCATTAGAAACAATTACCTCTTCACCTTCGTAAATTCCTAAGGTTTTTGGCAATAAGAACAACTCTAAAGCTTCTTCTAATGTTATTGTTCCTAAATTTTGATCTTTATTTAAGCTCGCAAATTGCTTTTCTTCATCTTCTGGAGCTCCAATTTGTGCAATAGGTCCAAATTTACCTAAACGTACCAAAACTGTTTTTCCACTTTGTGGATGTTTTCCTAAAATACGCTCACCACTTTCTCTATCAGCATTTTCCTTTACATCTTCTACATTATCATGAAACTTGGTATAAAAACCTTTTATCATTTCAATCCAATCTTCATCACCTTCAGAAATATCATCAAAAGAATTTTCTACTTTGGCTGTAAAGCCGAAATCTAAAATATTAGAAAAATTTGCTACTAAAAAGTCGTTTACAATGTTTCCGATATCTGTAGGAACTAACTTATTTTTATCTGAGCCTGTTTTCTCTGTTAAAGTTTGACTTTTTACATTTCCAGCAGATAAAATTAATTGCTCGTAATTTCTTTCTACGCCTTCATTTGTTCCTTTTTCTACATAACCTCTTCTTTGCACTGTAGAAATTGTTGGT
Organism: Bacteroidia bacterium; assembly: GCA_030427865.1. Taxonomy (GTDB): domain Bacteria; phylum Bacteroidota; class Bacteroidia; order Flavobacteriales; family Flavobacteriaceae; genus Polaribacter. The sequence goes on from JAUICK010000011.1 coordinate 76,991, forward strand.
GCATACGTAGATGGCCTACCAATACCTAATTCTTCTAATTGTTTTACTAAAGATGCCTCTGTAAAACGATAAGGTGGACTCGTAAAACGTTGTGTAGCATTGATAAATTCATACTCCAATTTATCGTTAACTTTTAGATTTGGCAGCATTCCTGCCTGCTCTTCTTCCTCATTATCAGTCCCTTCTAAATACACTTTTAAGAACCCATCAAACTTTATCATTTCTCCATTTGCAGTAAAAATTTTATCGTTTTCAGAATTTTCAATCTTTACATTGGTTCTTTCTAATTGCGCATCACTCATTTGTGACGCTAAAGTTCTTTTCCAAATTAAGTCGTACAATCTATTTTGATCGTATTCTGTATCTATAGAATGCATTTTCATGTTTGTTGGTCTAATAGCTTCGTGCGCTTCTTGCGCTCCTTTTGCTTTCGATTTAAAAACACGTTGTTTGCTATATTCTTTTCCGTAAGAATTTATAATTTCTTCTTCTGCTTCGTTTCTTGCATCTACAGATAAATTAACACTATCTGTTCTCATATAAGTTATTAAACCTGCCTCATACAAACGTTGTGCAACTTGCATTGTTTTGCCCACAGGATACCCTAATTTACGTGATGCTTCTTGTTGTAAAGTTGATGTTGTAAATGGTGCTGCTGGCGATTTTCTTGCTGGTTTTTTGGTTAAATCTGCAATAAAAAAATTAGCATTTGCACACGATTTTAAAAAGTCTGCTGCTGCTGTTTTAGAAGAGAAATTCTTTGGAATTGTAGCTTTAAACTTCTTCCCTTCGTTATTTAAAAATTCTGCAACTACTTTATAGTGTGTTTCTGCTTTAAATTCTTGAATGCTTCTCTCTCTTTCAACAATTAATCTTACAGCTACAGATTGCACTCTTCCTGCAGATAACCCTCCTTTTACTTTACGCCATAAAACAGGTGAAAGCTCATACCCCACTAATCTATCTAAAACTCTACGTGCTTGTTGGGCATTTACCATATTATAATCGATATCTCTTGGATTTTCGACTGCTTTTAAAATGGCTTTTTTGGTAATTTCATGAAAAACAATACGTTTTGTATTGGCATCTTTTAAATCTAACTGCTCTTTTAAATGCCAAGCAATTGCTTCTCCTTCTCTATCCTCATCGCTTGCTAACCAGACCGTTTCTGCTTTCTTTGCTAAGGTTTTTAATTTTTTAACGACGGGTTTTTTATCATCAGAAATAATGTATTTTGGACTAAAATCTCCATCTACATCTATTCCTAATTCTTTGGATGGTAAGTCTGCAATATGTCCATAACTCGATTCTACTTGAAAATCTTTTCCAAGAAATTTTTCGATGGTTTTTGCTTTTGCAGGTGATTCAACTATTACTAAATTCTTTGCCATTTATCTTTCTTTTGTCGCTAAAACGCTTTAAAAACGCACTATTTTGGTTTGCAAAAGTAGTCAGTTTTTTGTGAAAAAAAATTTTTTCTTGAATTTTCAATAAATAATTAACAGAATTACAACATTATATTTTCTGCCAATTTGTCATAAAAATTCAAATTTGGTTGTATCTTTGCACACCTTCAAATGCTAAATTGAAAGATGGAACACGTAGAAAAAATCATAGACGAAAAAATACAAGGAAAAGCACTTGTAACTGAAAATAAAGAAGAAAATTCTAAGAAATTATTCATAGAAAGCTATGGCTGCCAAATGAATATGAATGATAGTGAAATTGTTGCTGCTATCTTAGACAAACAAGGCTATAATACCACTCAAATTTTAGAAGAAGCTGATTTGGTTTTGGTAAATACTTGTTCTATTAGAGAAAAAGCTGAAACAACAGTTCGCAAACGCTTACAGAAATACAATGCTGTAAAACAACAATCTAACAGAAACATGAAGGTTGGCGTTTTAGGTTGTATGGCAGAACGTTTAAAAGAGAAATTTTTAGAAGAAGAAAAAATTGTTGACTTAGTAGTTGGTCCTGATGCTTACAAAGATTTACCGAATTTATTAGAAGAAGTAAATGAAGGTAGAGATGCTGTAAACGTTATTTTATCTAAAGAAGAAACGTATGGAGACATTGCTCCTGTTCGTTTAAATTCTAATGGAGTTTCTGCATTTGTATCGATTACGAGAGGTTGTGATAATATGTGTACATTTTGTGTAGTTCCTTTTACAAGAGGAAGAGAAAGAAGCAGAGATCCAAAAAGTATTTTAGCCGAAATTCAATCTATGGTTGATCAAAACTTTAAAGAAATAACACTTCTAGGTCAAAATGTAGATAGCTTTTTATGGTATGGAGGTGGCTTAAAAAAAGACTTTAAAAAAGCTTCAGAAATGGCACAAGCTACAGCAGTTGATTTTGCACAATTGTTAGATATGTGTGCAACTCAATTCCCAAAAACACGTTTTCGTTTTTCTACTTCTAATCCTCAAGATATGAGTTTAGACGTGATTCATACAATGGCAAAACACAAAAACATTTGTAAATACATTCACTTGCCTGTGCAAAGTGGAAGTAATGCAATGTTAAAAGCAATGAACAGACAACATACGCGTGAAGAATATATGGAGTTGGTGGATAATATCTACAAGATAATTCCGGAAATGGCATTATCACAAGATATGATTGTTGGTTTTTGTGGAGAAACTGAGCAAGATCACAAAGATACTTTAGATTTAATGGAATATGTAAAATACGATTTTGGTTTTATGTTTGCGTATTCTGAAAGACCTGGAACTTTAGCAGGTAAAAAAATGAATGATGATATCCCAAATGATGTAAAAAAACGTCGTTTAACAGAAGTCATCGATTTACAACAAAAACACGCTTTATACAGAACACAACAACATTTAGGAAAAACGGAGGAAGTTTTGATTGAAGGGACTTCTAAAAAAGACCCAAATCAATGGAAAGGAAGAAATACACAAAACACCGTAATTGTTTTTCCTAAAGAACATTATAAATTAGGTGATTTTGTAAATGTTAAGATAGAAGACTGTACTTCTGCTACTTTAATTGGTAAAGCAGTTGGGTATTCTGATAATAATTAATTTTTAGAAAAGAGAAGCAAGAGATAAGAACAAAGAACGAATCTTTTCTCTTTATTCTTTTTTCTCTATTCTAAAGAAAAGAAATGGAAAATTTACAAGCTTTAAAACAACGTTTTGGAATTATCGGTAACGATATTCAGCTAAATCGTGCTTTAGAAAAAGCAGTAAGAGTTGCTCCTACTGATATTTCTGTGTTGGTTACTGGAGAAAGTGGTGTTGGTAAAGAAAATATTCCGAAAATTATACATTCTTTATCACACAGAAAACACGCAAAATATATTGCAGTAAACTGTGGTGCCATTCCTGAAGGAACTATAGACAGTGAATTGTTTGGTCATGAAAAAGGAGCTTTTACAGGCGCAACACAAGACAGAAAAGGCTATTTTGAAGTGGCTGATGGTGGAACCATTTTTTTAGATGAAGTTGGGGAATTACCCTTAACAACACAAGTACGTTTACTACGTGTTTTAGAAAATGGAGAATTTATAAAAGTAGGGTCATCAAAAGTTTTAAAAACCAATGTTAGAATTGTAGCTGCAACCAACGTGAATATGCAGTCTGCTATTGAAAAAGAAAAGTTTCGAGAAGATTTGTATTACAGGTTAAGCACTGTTGAAATTCATTTGCCGGCATTAAGAGAACGTAATGAAGACATTCATTTGTTGTTTCGAAAATTTGCTTCAGATTTTGCTCAAAAATACAGAATGCCATCTATTCGTTTGGATGAAAATGCAGTAAATGTGCTGTTAAATTATCGTTTTCCAGGGAACATTCGTCAATTAAAAAACTTAGCTGAACAGATTTCTGTAATTGAAGAAAACCGAACAGTTTCTGCTTCAAAATTACAACAATACCTTCCAAATAATAATGGAAATCTACCAGCAATAGTAGGTGGTAAAAAAGAAAATGATTTTTCTACAGAACGTGATATTATGTATAAGATTCTGTTTGATATGCGTAATGATATCAACGATTTAAAGAAGCTGACTTTAGATTTAATGAAAAACGGAGATGTAAAAGAAGTACAAGAAGAGCATCATCAATTGATTGAAAAAATCTATGGAGATCGTCAACCAGAAAAATCAAGTGTAGAAGTCTTAAATATCCCTCAAAATTCATCCGCAGAAAAAGATTATGATTTTATTGAGACAATTGAAGAAGACGAATCTTTATCTTTACAAGACAAAGAAATAGAAATGATTAAAAAATCTTTAGAAAAAAACAACAATAAACGTAAATTAGCAGCTAAAGAATTGGGAATTTCTGAGAGAACTTTGTACAGAAAAATTAAACAATACGATTTGTAACCTTAGACTTTAGACTTTAGACTTTAGACTTTAGACTTTAGACTTTAGAAAGATGATCAATTTAGATTTAGAATGAAAAAATATTTAATTCTCCTTTTTGCAATCATTAGCACATTTTCCTTTATTGCTTGTGGAGCCTATTCTTTTACAGGAGGAAGTACTGGTGATGCAAAAACTTTACAAGTAGATTTTTTCCCAAATCAAGCACCTTTAGTAGAACCTACCTTAAGTCAACGTTTTACTCAAGATTTACAAGATTTATTTACACGACAAACTAATTTAACGCTTACCAAGTCTAATGGCGATTTGTATTTTAGTGGAGAAATAATAAATTATAGAGTTAACCCAATGAGTGCAACTGCAAACCAAACAGCTGCACAAAATAGATTAACAATTACCGTAAATGTTAGGTTTGTAAATAAATTGGTAGAAAAAGATAATTTTGAAAAACAGTTTTCATTTTATTCAGATTTTGATGCAAGATCTCAACTTACTGGTGGTGTTTTAGAATCTGCTTTAGATGAAATCTTAGAGAGAATAATTCAAGATATTTTTAATGCCTCTGTTGCAAAATGGTAATAGAAGTTAGAAGAAAACTACAAATTTGAATAAAAACACATTCATAGAAATCTTAGAAAAGAAACAAAATATTCAGCAATTAGAAACTGCTGAGCTAAAATCTATTGTCGAAAAATTTCCTTATTTTCAAGCAGCAAGAGCCTTATATCTAAAAGGATTAAAAAACCAAGATAGTTTTAAATACAATAACGAATTAAAAACTACAGCTGCTTATACAACAGACAGAACTGTTTTATTTAATTTTATAACTTCTGATGATTTTAATTCTCAAAAAGCAGATATTCATCAGCAGATTTCCGAGAAAATATCTAAAGAAAAACCAACTGAAACAACCCCAAAAGTTAATCGTTCTTTAGAAGAAAAAATTGTAAAAGTAAAAGAAGAACTAAGCATAGGCAAACCTATTTCTTTTACATCAACAGAAAGTCATTCTTTTGGTGAATGGTTAAGATTATCAACAAAAAAACCAATTCTCAGAAAAGATAAAAAAGTAGTAAATGCTGTTATTAAAAAAGAAGAATTAATAAATAAATTTATAGAAAACAATCCTAAAATAGAACCTTTAGCTAAAGACAAAAATATTATAGTTCCAATATCAAAAAACAAGCAAGATTCTTCTTTAATGACAGAAACTTTGGCTAAAGTATACTTAGAGCAAAAAAAGTATGAAAATGCAATACAAGCTTATCGAATTTTAAGTTTGAAATATCCAGAAAAAAGTGGTTTCTTTGCAGACCAAATTAAAAGAGTACAAATTTTACAAAAAAATAAATTATGAGTTATACAGCATTTTTAATCCTAATTTTGATTGTTGCAATTGCATTAATCTTAATAGTTATGGTTCAAAATCCTAAAGGCGGAGGCTTATCTTCTTCTTTTGGAGGTGGTGGTGCACAATCTTTAGGAGGAGTGCAAAACACAAATAACTTTTTAGATAGAACTACTTGGACATTAGCAATTGCTATGTTTGCATTAATTTTATTAGCAAATTTTGCAATTCCAAGAAATACTGATAATGATTTTAAATTAGACAACACTTTAGACGGAGTAGAAACTACAACTCCTGTTGACAACACAACACCATCAACAACTAAAGATAGTATCTAAATTTAGAGTTTTTAAACACAAAAAATGCCAACGAAAAATGACACGTTGGCATTTTTTTATTCCTAAAATTTGGCGATAAAAATTAATCATAGAAAAATTGTCAGTTTTCTGTTGATGGCATAATTTCTGACAAATGTTATTTCGTAAAAATTAATTTATTTAATCAAAAAATTATATAAAAATGAGTTTAAACATTAAACCTTTAGCAGACAGAGTTCTTGTAGAACCTGCTCCAGCAGAAACTAAAACAGCTTCTGGTATCATTATCCCAGACAACGCCAAAGAAAAACCGCAAAAAGGAACTGTTGTAGCCGTTGGAACTGGCAAAAAAGACGAGCCACTAACCGTTAAAGTTGGCGACACAGTTTTATATAGCAAATATGGTGGTACAGAATTAAAATTAGAAGGAAACGATTACTTAATGATGCGCGAATCTGATATTTTAGCAATAATCTAAGATGCTTTAAGTTGTAAGCAGACTAATGAGAGATTTTAAAAGATTTAAATTATATTGATAAAACTACTTTTATCAAATTAAATCATGAAATTAATATAATTAAAAGAAAAATTTATTCATTAAAACAAAAATTAAAACAATTAGCTTTTGGCTTTTCGCATATAACTTAAAGCCCAAAGCATAAAACATATTTAACAATGGCAAAAGATATAAAATTTGATATAGAAGCAAGAGACGGATTAAAACGTGGCGTAGATGCTCTAGCAAACGCGGTAAAAGTAACTTTAGGACCTAAAGGAAGAAATGTAATTATTTCTAAATCTTTTGGTGCTCCAACTGTAACTAAAGATGGGGTTTCTGTTGCAAAAGAAGTAGAATTAGAGAACGAGCTTGAAAACATGGGTGCTCAAATGGTAAAAGAAGTTGCCTCTAAAACCAACGATTTAGCTGGTGATGGAACAACAACAGCAACTGTCTTAGCGCAAGCAATTGTAAAAGAAGGCTTAAAAAACGTGGCTGCTGGTGCAAATCCAATGGATTTAAAACGTGGTATAGACAAAGCTGTAGAGGCAATCGTTGCAGATTTAGAAAAACAAACTAAAAAAGTAGGTAATTCTTCAGAAAAGATAAAACAAGTTGCAGCAATTTCTGCAAATAATGACAATACTATTGGAGATTTAATTGCAACCGCTTTTACTAAAGTTGGTAAAGAAGGTGTTATTACTGTCGAAGAAGCAAAAGGGATGGATACTTATGTAGATGTTGTAGAAGGTATGCAATTTGATAGAGGATATTTATCACCATACTTTGTAACAGATGCAGATAAAATGATTGCCGATTTAGAAAATCCATACATTTTATTATTTGATAAAAAGATTTCTAACTTACAAGAAATTCTTCCAATCTTAGAACCTGTTGCACAATCTAGCAGACCTTTATTAATTATTGCTGAAGATGTAGACGGACAAGCGTTAGCTACTTTAGTAGTAAACAAATTAAGAGGCGGTTTAAAAATTGCTGCTGTTAAAGCTCCAGGTTTTGGCGATAGAAGAAAAGCAATGTTAGAAGACATCGCAATTTTAACTGGCGGAACTGTTATCTCTGAAGAAAGAGGATTCTCTTTAGAAAATGCAACATTAGATTTATTAGGAACTGCTGAAACTGTTACTATTGATAAAGACAATACTACAATTGTAAACGGTTCTGGAGATGCAGAAGCTATTAAAGCAAGAGTAAATCAAATTAAAGCACAAATAGAAACTACTACTTCAGATTACGATAAAGAAAAATTACAAGAGCGTTTGGCTAAATTAGCTGGTGGTGTTGCAGTTTTATACGTTGGCGCTGCTTCTGAAGTAGAAATGAAAGAAAAGAAAGACCGAGTTGATGATGCTTTACATGCCACAAGAGCTGCTGTAGAAGAAGGAATTGTTGCGGGTGGTGGTGTTGCCTTAGTGCGCGCTAAAAAAGTGTTAGAAAAATTACCAACAGAAAACTTAGACGAAACTACTGGTGTTCAAATTGTAAATAAAGCTATTGAATCTCCTTTAAGAACAATCGTAGAAAATGCTGGAGGTGAAGGCTCTGTTGTAATTAATAAAGTATTGGAAGGTAAAAAAGATTTTGGTTACGATGCCAAATCTGATGCTTATGTAGATATGTTAGATGCTGGTATTATAGACCCTAAAAAAGTAACGCGTGTTGCCTTAGAAAATGCAGCTTCTGTTGCTGGTATGATTTTAACTACAGAGTGTGCTTTAGTTGACATTAAAGAAGATGCTCCTGCTGGTGGAATGCCTCCAATGGGTGGTGGAATGCCAGGAATGATGTAACCCACAAGCGTGGGTTTGCAAGTATCTTACTCTTGCTAAAATTATATTTGAAAATAAAAAATCCGATAGAATTTCTATCGGATTTTTTGTTTTTATAAACTAAAATAATTTAGTTTTTCTTTTTTTGCTTCTTTAACCCACCTGTGTGATCTAAAACAATTTCTTCATCTCTATATTTACAACAAGGATGTACAGAGTTATATGCTTCCGTTTTTGCTTCTAACTTTTTGTTCTCGGCTAAAATTACATCATGACCAACTTTTAAAATATTTTTTTGTACGGTTGAAACATCTGTTTTACGCTCGTCCATAATTAAATTTAGTTGATGTGTTTTTACACTCCATAAAGCAAACTTTACACCCTTTGTTTTTAAGGCAGCAGTTTCAATTCGCTTTTTACACATTCCGCAAATACCATCTACTTCAAAAGAAACTTTAGCGTTTTTTTTCTTTTTTATTTCTTGTGATTGAGTGGTAAAGCCAATCATTAATAAACCGAATGCAAATATTATTTTTTTCATTTTTTATTATTTTTAATTATTCTTTTAATAGAATAGGCTACTTTATTTTAAATCGCAAACCTGTATAAATAGCTCTTCCAAAAATGGGTGCATATACAATTGTGGTATCAAAATTCGAACCAAAAGGATTATCACTTGCTAAAATAGGATTTTTCTGTTGAACATTTGTTAGGTTCTCACCTCCTAAATATATTTCGAATTTATATGAAAACACTTTAGTTATTTGCGCATTAAACAACTGAAAAGACGTTGCAAATTCTGGCAATTGATACTGAATAGGGTTTGTACTTGTATTTGGCAAACGTTGTTTACCAATATTATTAAAAGTTGTATCAAACTTCCACTTAGCTCCATTTTCTTTTGCTTCTGTTTCATAAGAAAGATTCGCAAAAAACCTATTTTGAGGCTGAATGGGTTTCTGCAAATTGCCACTTTTATAATCTGTAGAAATATCAAAATATTTATACGCTGTTCTTAAATTGAGAAAAGGTGCAATAGTATAATTTAACTCTACTTGAAAACTATTGGCAATACTTTTTCCATCTAAATCATAAAAAGAGATTTCTTGCGGATTTTCCCAATCTACAACCACTTGATTTTGAAAATCGGTTTGATAAAAATCGAAGGTTATGTCTCCTTTTTTATCAAATAAATTAAATTTTTGCATATAAGAAACACCGTAATTCCAGGCAATTTCTGGGTTTAAACCGTAAATATTTCCGCCAACATTATCAATATTTATTTGTCTTGAACTTGCAAATAATTGCTGGTTTTCAGCAAAAATATTGGCGCTTCTTTTTCCTCTTCCAACAGAAGCTCTAAAAACACTGTTCTCCCAAGGAACATATCGTAAATGCAAACGCGGAGTTAAAAATGTTCCTAATAAATTATGTGTATCTATTCTTAAACCAGCTGTAAAACTAAAATTGTCTAAATTATCAAAAGCATATTCAAAAAAAGCACCTAAAGAATTTTCATTTCTATCAAAATTATTTGCATTCACCAACTCATCATATTTATCATAGGTAAAACTTAAACCCGTTTTAAACTTGTTTCTGGTATCTCCAATTATCGAATTAAAAATCAAATTAGAATATACACTTTGATGATTGATATCATATCCATTCAACCCAAAATAAGAATTTTGTTGATGGTTGCTATATGCCATTTGAAAACCAATACTTTGAAAAGGCAATTCTGGAAAAACATAGCCCAATTTTGCAGAAGCATCAAAACGTTTGGTTTTAATTTCGCTTCCCCAAGCATTAGTTGTTCTTCTATCTGTATCTGGATTAAAATTGAGTTCTCCAGTTTGTTTTTCATCATTTAAAAAACGAGCATTTATAAAACTTACCCATCCTTTTTCGGCATCTGTAAACTGCCAACGATTCATTACATTTATCTGGTTTGCTAAAGGAGCATCTAAAAAATTATCTTTATTTCTATCAAATTTTTCGCCTCTATAATTACCATGAACATACAAACCTGTTTGCCATTTTTCTGATACTTTCTGATTAAAATGTGTATTTAATTCCAATCTTCCGTTTAAAGAAGAATAGGCGTTTAAAAAGAATTTATTATCCGAAAAAGGCTTTACCAACTCTGCGTTTATCTGACCAGAAATACTTTCAAAACCATTAACCACAGAACCTGCTCCTTTGGTTATTTGAATACTTTCTACCCAAGTTCCTGGCGTAAAAGTCAGTCCAAAAACTTGAGAAGCACCTCTTACAGAGGGAATATTCTCTTGCGTGATTAACAAATAAGGACTCGTTAAACCCAACATTTGTATTTGTTTTGTACCTGTTAAAGCATCAGAAAAACTAACATCTATAGAAGGATTTGTTTCAAAACTTTCTGCTAAATTACAACAAGCTGCTTTTAGCAATTCTTCAGAATTTACTGTAAACATATTTGCTGTAGTTAAAGTAGATTTAAAAGTCGCCTTTTTTTGAGCTCTTACTGTAACTTCTTCTAAATCGCTATCTAAAGTTAAAAAATGATGGATTGGCTTTAAACTATTTATTGTAATTGTATCTGTTTTATATCCTAAATAACTAACAACCAATTTCTTGTAAGATGTTTTATACGGAATTGTAAACCATCCTTTTTTGTTGGTAATTGCACTAACATTAGTATTTAACCAATGTACACTTGCACCTTCTACTCCTAAATTATTTTTAGGATTGCTTTTGTCCATAATCATTCCCTTAAAATCTTTTTGTGAGAATATTATGATTGGCATAAGTAGTAAAAAACTACTTATAATATATTTTTTCATTGTTTTTATTTTTATTTAATAACGTAACTACTTATCATCCAAATAGATGAACTTTCTTGTTAAAAAATAAAAATCAAATTAAAAAAGATTGGAATAAGACCTGATAATCTTTTGGAATATCTGGTGGAGAAAAATCTCTGTAAAGAATATTTTTAGATTCATTTTTAATAAATAAATCTTTATACGATATAAAAAAAGCGGCAACAAACTGCTGCTTTTCTAAGTTAAAATCTTGCACAGAATTTTGCTGTAATTCATCTTGCCCTTCTATATGATGAACTTCGTCTTTACAGCAACTTTTCTTTTTTACAACTTTTTCCATTTCCATGCCACAATCATCAGCATCTCCCATAAAAGAAACATCCATTAAAAACTCTCCACAATAATGTTTTTCTACAGTAAAAGAAAATGTAGAAAAAAGCACTAAAAAGGCTAATAAAGTAGATAATATTTTAGAAAAAGTTGATTTCATTTCTCTTGCAAATTTACAATAAGAAAAATTAAAATACTGTTAAATTATCGATTACTCAACTTTTGATAATAAAACGCAGGCAATAACAATAGTAAAAATATTGGATGAATGATAAACCTTCTAATATAGAAGGGGAGTAAATAACCACTTTCAAAATCGTCTTTAAGTAAAGTTACAAACACAACTATAAGAATTATAAATGCCAACATTAAGAAAAAACCTGAAAATTTTAAATAATCTTTTCTTTCGAATAAAACCCAGATAATACCTAATGATATTAGCGAGTTTATAGAATATCGAAAAAACATATTTACTGTTAATCTCCAAATATCAATATTATAAATGTATTTGTATAGATAATCGTTTTTAAAATAATCTATTAATGGGTCGTAAAACAACTGAGTATCAAAAGCTCTGATGAAAAAGAACGCTAAAAAAAGAATTGTTGTAAAGATTATTTTTAAGTATTTATTCATCTTTTTTTATAGTTAGAAAATTTGTTTACCCAAATAACCCACAATAAAAAAACAGTTCCGTATATAATTGCAGGAAAAACCAAGTCATGCAAAATCCCCAATTGTTGGGGGTATTTATAAATCATAACTGTTAGAAAAGCAATTCTTAAAACATTAACAATGTAAATAAATATACTTCCAACTATTATGTATAAAAATGTTGATTTTAAGCTACCTGTAAAAGCAACCACAAAAGAAATAAATAATATAATTAAACTAATAGAATTACATCCTTCTATAACTCTTGCTATATACTTTCCTTCTATTAACAATTTCATTGAAACCTCTTTATCATGCTGAACAGTTTTAACACGATAACCAAAAAAAGTTAATACATCTATGGTTTGGTTTGCAACCAACCTAGTTATAGATGCTGTTTTAAAAACATCTTCTTTTTTTTGAGATTTCTGTAAGTAAAAAGAATAAATTGCGAATAACATAAAGTAGGTTACGAAAAACTTAAATAGAAAAATGATAATATTTTTATGTTTTTTCACAATAAATTTTAAATTAATTTAGCAAAATATTTTAAAACGAATATACAAAATGAATATCGATATATTACAAAATCAGGTAGATATTATCCTTTCTTCAAATACTTCTAAAGAAGATAAATTGCAAGCTATTTGTAACTATTTACATAAAGAAATTTCTTATTACGATTGGGTTGGCTTTTATTTTAAAAATGGAAACAAAGAAGAATTAAAATTGGCACAATATACAGGAGAAGAAACAGAGCACACCATTATTCCTTTTGAAAAAGGAATATGTGGTCAGGTAGCCGTTAGTAATCAAAATTTTGTTGTACAAGATGTTAGCGAACAAGACAATTATATTTCTTGTGGATGGAAAGTTAAGTCAGAAATAGTAATACCTATTTTTGTTAATGGAAAAAACATTGGACAAATAGACATAGACTCTCATACTGCAAACCCATTTACCACGAAAGACGAACAACTTTTAGAATATATTTGTAAAAAAGTAGCAGTTATCTTAAATTAAAATTTGATTTTATCAGTTTTTTACTTATGTTTGTTGCAATATTTTAGGAAATTATATTATTTCTATTAATCATTAAACCCCTAAATAATGAGAAAAGAACAACTTACCTCGTCAGTTGCATCAAGCAATTCATCCCACAGTTCTACTGCAAAAAAACAATCATTTTTAGATCAATTTATCCATTGGTTTAGAGATTTTATTGAAAATGCAGAATAATATAATTTTTTTAGTTTTTAACTTTTTAATCCCCTAATTATGAGAAAACAATCCAACAGCATTTTGCTGAAAATGCTTCCGTTTTTATCAAAAAAACAGGACAAAAGGACACCAAGAGATTACTCAACTCTGGTAGAACATTTTAAAACCAGAATTCAAGTAGAGTAGTTATTAACTATTTGTTGTTTTTGTTACTATCTTTTATTGTCTTACAAGATTGCTTTTATTAAATTTGCGAGCTTATTAACAAGACACACTAAATGAGCACTTCAAAAACAATTAAATCCGCATTAATTTCGGTGTTTCACAAAGATGGTTTAGAACCTATTGTGAAAAAATTAAATGAATTAAATGTAACTATATATTCTACAGGAGGAACAGAGAGGTTTATTAAAGATTTAGGGATAAACGTTATTCCTGTAGATGAAGTTACATCCTATCCATCTATCTTAGGAGGTAGGGTTAAAACACTACACCCTAAGGTTTTTGGTGGGATTTTAAATAGGCAAGACAACCAAAATGATGTTGCTGAATTAGCTAAATTTGACATACCGCAAATCGATTTAGTGATTGTTGATTTATATCCGTTCGAAAAAACAGTTGCTTCTGGTGCAACAGAGCAAGATATTGTTGAAAAAATTGACATTGGCGGAATTTCTCTAATAAGAGCGGCTGCAAAAAACTTTAAAGACACATGTATTGTTTCCTCTATAAACCAATATGAAGATTTCTTAACTCTTATTTCTAAAAATAATGGGAAAACTTCAATATCAGATAGAAAAAAATTCGCAGCAAAAGCCTTTAATATTTCTTCTCATTACGATACTGCCATTTTTAATTATTTTAATGAAGATGAAGTAGTTTTTAAAGCAAGTGAACAAACTTCAAAAGTGTTGCGTTATGGAGAAAATCCTCATCAAAAAGGATATTTCTTTGGAAATTTAGAAGCAATGTTTCATAAACTTCACGGAAAAGAACTAAGTTACAACAACCTTTTAGATGTAGATGCTGCTGCTAATTTAATTCAAGAATTTAAAGGAGAAGCACCAACTTTTGCAATTTTAAAACACAATAACGCTTGTGGTTTTGCACAAAGAGAAACAATTAAACAAGCTTATATAGATGCTTTAGCTGGAGACCCAGTTTCAGCCTTTGGTGGTATTTTAATTGCCAATACAAAAATTGATGCAGAAACTGCTACAGAAATTCATTCTTTATTTTGCGAAGTAGTTATTGCTCCTTCTTTTTCAGATGAAGCTTTAACTATTTTAAAAGGAAAAAAGAATAGAATTATCTTGGTTCAAAAAGAAGTTGAATTACCAAAAACAACAGTTAGAACTTGTTTAAACGGAACTTTAGTTCAAGATAAAGATTATATTACAGACAAATTAGAAGATTTAAAATATGTTACCAACAATAAACCAACTCAAAACGAGTTAGATGATTTATTGTTTGCTTCTAAATTGTGTAAAAACACAAAGTCGAATACTATTATTTTAGTAAAAAACAAGCAATTATTGGCAGGAGGAACAGGACAAACAAGTAGAGTTGACGCTCTAAATCAGGCCATAGAAAAAGCCAACTCTTTTGGTTTTGATTTAAATGGTTCTGTAATGGCAAGTGATGCGTTTTTTCCATTTCCAGATTGTGTAGAAATTGCAGATAAAGCAGGTATAAAAAGTGTGATACAACCTGGAGGTTCTATCAAAGATCAACTAAGTATCGATTATTGCAATAAAAATAATCTGTCTATGGTAATGACAGGCACAAGACATTTTAAACATTAATGAATTCGATGTTATTTACACTCAGAAATTTAGTAAGTTTGTAGCAGTACATCAAAAATAAAACAACAAAGATATTTTTATGGGTTTTTTCGATTTTATGACGGAGGATATTGCCATTGATTTAGGCACTGCAAACACTTTAATAATTCACAATGGAAAGGTGGTTATTGATAGTCCGTCTATTGTTGCAAGAAATAGAATATCTGGCAATATTATAGCTATTGGTAGAGAGGCCAATTTAATGCAAGGAAAAACCCATGAAAATATTAAGACCATTCGCCCATTAAAAGATGGTGTTATTGCAGATTTTGAAGCATCAGAGCAGATGATTAAAGAATTTGTAAAGCAAATTCCATCCATCAAAAAGAAATTATTTCCACCAGCTTTACGAATGGTTATTTGTATTCCTTCTGGTATTACAGAAGTAGAAAAACGTGCTGTGCGTGATTCTGCAAAACACATGAATGCCAAAGAAATTTATTTAATTTACGAACCAATGGCTGCTGCAATTGGTGTTGGTATAGATATTATGGAACCAAAAGGAAACATGATTATTGATATTGGTGGAGGAACAACTGAAATTGCCGTAATAGCCTTAGGTGGTATTGTTTGCGACCAATCTGTTAAAGTTGCTGGAGATTTATTTACCAGTGATATTATGTACTACATGCGTACACAGCACAACTTACATGTTGGAGAAACTACTGCCGAAAAAATAAAAATTCAAATTGGTGCTGCAACAGAAGATTTAGAAACTCCACCAGATGAAATGTTAGTTCAGGGTAGAGATCTTTTAAGTGGTAAACCTAAACAAGTACAAGTATCTTTTAGAGAAATTGCAAAAGCTTTAGACAAATCTATTTTAAGAATAGAAGATGCAGTTATGGAAACTTTGTCTAAAACTCCTCCAGAATTAGCCGCTGATATTTACAATACAGGAATTTATTTAGCTGGAGGCGGCTCTATGTTAAGAGGATTAGACAAGCGTTTATCAAGAAAAACAGATTTACCAGTTTACGTTGCAGAAGACCCATTAAGAGCTGTTGTTCGCGGAACAGGAATTGCTTTAAAAGAATTAAATAAATACAAGAATGTTTTAATGAAATAGCAGTTATAGTTTCTAAGTAATGCAACAGATTATCTATTTTTTTCAGAAGTTTAAGTATTTTCTGTTTTTTATATTCTTAGAAATAATTGCACTAGCATTTACTTTTAACAACTTAAACTTTCAAAAAAGTAAATTTATAAATTCTGCAAATTCAATAACAGGAGGCATCTACTCTACTATTTCTAATACTTCAGAATATTTTAACTTAAAAGAACAAAATGCTCTTTTAGCAGAAGAAAACAATCGTTTAAAAAACTTATTGCAAAAACAAAACTCAATTGTTAATACTGCAGATTCTATTGTTATTGATAGTCTAAAATATTATCAAAAATACATTTATACAGTTGCTAAAATTAATAAAAACGAATACTCTAAAGCTTTTAATTTTTTACTAATAAACAAAGGTTCTAATCAAGGTATAGGTAAAGAAATGGCGGTTATTAATAGTAAAGGAATTATTGGGATTACAGAAAACACATCTTCAGGATACACAAGAGTACAGTCTATTTTAAATAGAAATAGTAAAATTAACGCTCGTTTAAAAAACAACTTTTACTTTGGTACTTTGCAATGGGATGGTAAAGATTATAATACTGTTCAATTACACGACATTCCAAGACAAGCACCATTAAAAATTGGAGACACCATAGAAACAGGTGGAAAATCTACAATTTTTCCAGAAGGAATTCCTATTGGAACAATATCAAAAATAAATCAAAGAAATACAGTTGATAATAAAGTAGATATTACTCTTTTTAACGATATGAGTAATTTAGGCTACGTTTATGTTATTAAAAGTTTAGACAAAACAGAAATAAGAACCCTACAAGCAACTGAAAATGAATAAGACTCTTAATAACGGTTTGCTATTTGTTTTCCTTTTATTATTACAAGTTTTTGTATTAAACAACATTAAGTTTTCAGGTTTTATAAACCCTTATTTATACATTGCCTTTGTGTTCTTATACCCGCTTAAAGAAAATCGTTTTGCATTTCTTTTTTTAAGTTTTTTGTTAGGGCTGTGTATTGATTTTTTCTCTGATTCTGGTGGAATTCATGCTTTCTCAACTTTATGTATTGCCTATTTAAGATTATTCTTTGTGAAAATTTATTTTAGAAAATTGCCTGCAGACTACCCTTTTTTTAACCTAAGAAGCGAGGCGTTTGGTAAAGTTTTTAACTATGTTGTAACTTTAACAGTTATACATCATCTTATCTATTTTTCTTTTATTAATTTTAGTTTTCAAAATATTACAATGGTATTATTAAATACTTTATACTCAAGTATTTTTACGTTGATTTTATTTTTCTCGGGAACCTATATTTTCACTAAAAGTCAATAATGCAAAGAAGTTTTTTACTGTACATTTTAATTACACTTATTGGAGTTATTTTTATTGGAAGATTATTTCAATTACAAATTATTAGAGGCGCTAACTACGACCCTATTCACAACTCTGCTGTTAAAATTGAGTACGATTATCCCGAAAGAGGCTATGTCTATGATAGAAATGGTAAACTTTTAGTAGCTAACGAACTTTCTTATGACGTTATGGTACAACCCAATCAGGTAAAACCTCTTGACACTTTAGAGTTTTGTAAGCTTTTAAAAATATCTAAAAAAGATTTTTTTAAAAGATTTCAAAAAGCAAAAAATTATGCACCTTATTTGCCTTCAGTATTTTTAAAACAATTGGCTAAAGAAGATTTTGCTTTTCTTCAAGAAAAACTTCATAAATACCAAGGTTTTTTTATACAAAAAAGAATTATTAGAGAATACCCAATAAATGCTGCCGCCAATGTTTTAGGATATATTGGTGAGGTAAATGAAGCATTAGCTAAAAAAAGCGATTATTATCAACCTGGAGAATTAATTGGTAAAGATGGTATAGAAAGACAATATGAAAACTATTTAAGAGGAAAAAAAGGAAAAAAATACTTACAAAGAAACAATCTGAACAAAGTTACAGGCTCTTATTTAGATGGAAAATATGATACACTTCCCGAAAACGGGAAAGATCTAACATTAACCTTAGATATCGATTTGCAAGTTTATGCACAAAAACTAATGTCTGGAAAAAGAGGCGGAATTGTTGCTATAGAACCCTCTACTGGAGAAATATTAGCATTAGTAACTGCCCCAACTTACAATCCAAATATGTTGGTTGGTAGAAAACGCTCAAAAAACTCGGTAATTCTTTTTAATGATACAATCAGCAAACCATCTTATGACAGAGGTTTATTAGCTGCATATCCTCCTGGCTCTCCTTTTAAAATGATGAATGCCTTAATTGGTTTGCAAGAAAATGTAATCGATGAGCAAACTTGGTTCAAATGTTACCATGGTTATAAATATGGTTCAAAATCGACAGATTTTATGGGATGTCATTGCGGAATTGTTGGACGGCCAATTAAACTAAAAACTGCCATAGCAAAATCTTGTAACAGCTATTTTTCTAATACTTATAAAAGAATTGTTGAAAAAAACAACAAACCTTCAGAAGGGTTAGACAATTGGCATAAACATGTTTCGAGTTTTGGTTTAGGTAATTATTTAGGATACGATCTGCCAGCAGGTAGCCCTGGGTTAATTCCTAACGGAAAATATTACGACAACCGTTATAAATATTCTTGGAATGGTTCTACAACTATTTCTAATGCCATTGGTCAAGGAGAGATTTTAACAACCCCTATTCAGTTGGCTAATTTTACTGCCGCTATTGCCAATAGAGGCTATTTTTATACACCACACATTCTAAAAAAAGTTAATAAAAAACCTATTAAAAACTCTAATTTTACAATCGCTAAACAAACCACAATTAATAAAAAACATTTTACTCCTGTTGTTGAAGCTATGCACGAAGTTTTTAAAACTGGTACAGGTAAATGGAGTCAAGTAAAAGGAATTGAAATTTGTGGAAAAACAGGTACTGCCGAAAATTTCGCAAGAATAGATGGGCAAAAAATTCAATTACCAGACCATTCTATTTTAGTAGCTTTTGCTCCAAAAGAAAATCCTAAAATAGCATTGGCTATTTTTGTTGAAAACGGCGGTTACGGATCTACAATTGCTGCCCCAATAACTAGCTTATTGATAGAAAAATACTTACATGGAGAAATATCAAAAGCCAATAAATACAGAGAGCAAAATATGCTAAACTTAAGTTTGCACAATATTTATGACAAATTAAACCAAAAACCTCAAGAAATTGCGTCAGGAACGAAATAACATTTTTGCTGGCATAGATTGGATTTTAGTAATCTTATTTATCATTCTAGTAGGTTTTGGTTGGATGAACATCTATGCAGCTTCAAAAGCAGATGAAGATTTTCAACTACTCAGTTTTTCTACCAAATACGGCAAACAGCTTATATTTATCTGCTTAACAATTCCCTTAATAATTATTATTCTTTTTTTTAACTCTAAGTTTTACGAACAGTTTTCAAGTATTTTTTACATTATTTCTCTTATTTCTCTAATAGGGCTATTTGTATTCGGTAAAGAAATAAATGGTGCTAAATCTTGGTATAACTTTGGGGTTTTAGGACTACAACCCTCAGAATTCGTAAAAGCCTTTACAGCTTTAGCAGTTGCCAAACTACTAAGTGATAGACAGTATAATTTTAAATTGATAAAAAATCAAATCAAAGCTTTTATCATCATTTTTACACCTGCTATTTTAATTACACTACAACCAGATGCTGGGTCTGCTTTAATATATTTAGCATTCTTTTTTGTTTTAAACAGAGAAGGCTTAACACTTAACTACACAATTATTGGAGCATTAGCTATACTCATTTTTATACTATCCATTTTTTTTGGATCTGCTTGGGTTTTATCAATACTAATCGCTTTAATTACGGTAGGTGTTTTTTATGCCATTTATAAAGGAGGAAAAAGGTTTATCAGATTTAATTGGCATAAGGTAATTGGCATATATTTATTGGTAATATTGTTTATTTTTGGAACAAATTTTGCCTATAATAATATATTTAAACAGCATCATAGAGATCGTTTCGAAATTTTATTGGGATTAAAAACAGATACAAAAAACATTGGTTACAATTCGCATCAATCTGAATTAACAATTAGTTCTGGAGGATTTTCTGGAAAAGGTTTTTTACAAGGCGATATTACCAAAGGAGACTTTGTACCAGAACAGCATACAGATTATATTTTTAGCACCGTAGGTGAAGAATGGGGGTTTTTAGGGAGTTCTACAGTAATTATTTTATTTATGTTGATGCTATTTAGAATCATTTACTTGGCAGACACACATACAAACAAATTTGGTAGAATATATGGATATGGTGTAGCTTCTATTTTATTTTTCCATGTAATTGTAAATATAGGAATGGTAATTGGTCTATTACCAACTGTTGGTATTCCCCTTCCATTTTTCAGTTATGGAGGTTCTTCATTATGGGGATTTACCATCTTATTATTCATATTTATAAGATTAGATGCTCATAAAAATTACGACTGGTAGATTAATTGTAATAAAAACTCAAGCATAAAAAAAAGCTCTGAATTTTTATTCAGAGCTTTTATATTTTGTAAATTTAAAATCTTACAATGCAGCAACGTGCTTTGTTAATTTAGATTTTAAATTAGCTGCTTTATTTTTATGAATAATGTTATTCTTAGCTAACTTATCTAACATAGAAATAACACTTCCTAATTTTCCCTCAGCTTCTTTCTTGTCTTCTACAGCACGTAAATCTCTTACAGCATTACGAGTCGTTTTATGCTGATATTTGTTACGTAATCTTTTAGATTCGTTACTTCTAATTCTTTTTAATGCTGACTTATGATTTGCCATAATTTCTTTACTTCTTGTTTTTATTAAAACTTTTGTAGTCCGTACGGGAATCGAACCCGTGTTACCAGGATGAAAACCTGGCGTCCTAACCCCTAGACGAACGGACCTTAACAATTAAATATATCTCAATTGCGGATGCAAATATACAACGTTTTTAAAATTCTGCAATATTTTTTTAAAAAAATTTAAAAAATTAATATGCTTTAGCAAAAAGCACTCTTTTTACTGATGGTTTACCCGTTAAAACACAGCTTCCTGCTTCTTCTAAAGTATCATTTGGTATACATCTAATGGTTGCTTTGGTGTACTCTTTTATTCTATCTTCGGTTTCTTCTGTACCATCCCAATGCGCAGAAACAAAACCTCCTTTGTTTTTTATCGCTTTTTTAAACTCTTTAAAATCATTTACTACAGTTGTATGCTCTTTTCTGTAATCTATTGCTTTAGCAAATAAATTCGCTTGAATTTCTTCTAAAAGTTTCTCTATTACAACAACTGTATCTTCTTGATTAATGGTTTGTTTTTCAAAAGTATCTCTTCTTGCAATTTCTAAAGTTCCGTTTTCTAAATCACGATTTCCCATTGCAATTCTAACAGGAACTCCTTTTAATTCATATTCTGCAAATTTTGCTCCAGGTCTAAACGTATCTCTATCATCAAACTTTACAGAAATTCCTTTTGCACGCAGTTC
Source organism: Bacteroidia bacterium (assembly GCA_030427865.1). Classification (GTDB taxonomy): domain Bacteria; phylum Bacteroidota; class Bacteroidia; order Flavobacteriales; family Flavobacteriaceae; genus Polaribacter. Next base: position 98,738 of record JAUICK010000011.1, read on the forward strand.
TTTTACAATTTCATTTACTTTTTCTGATATTGCCACTAACTGTTCTTCTCCTTTATAAATTGGCACAATAACCACTTGAATTGGTGCTAATTTTGGAGGTAAAACCAAGCCGTTATCATCAGAATGGGTCATAATTAAACCACCTATTAAACGCGTAGATACTCCCCAAGAAGTAGCCCAAACATATTCTTGTTTTCCTTCTTTATTGGTAAATTTTACGTCAAAAGCTTCGGCAAAATTTTGCCCTAAAAAATGGCTTGTACCTGCTTGTAATGCTTTTCCGTCTTGCATTAAAGCTTCAATGGTATACGTATCTTCTGCTCCTGCAAAACGTTCACTATCAGATTTCACACCTTTAACTACAGGCATTGCCATAAAATTTTCTGCAAACTCTGCATAGACATCTTGCATTTGTTTTGCTTCTGCGATAGCTTCTTGTTTTGTTGCATGCGCAGTATGCCCCTCTTGCCACAAAAATTCTGCTGTACGTAAAAATAAACGTGTACGCATTTCCCAACGCACAACATTTGCCCATTGATTTATTAACAAAGGTAAATCTCTGTAAGATTGAATCCATCCTTTATAGGTATTCCAAATAATAGCTTCAGAAGTAGGTCTAACTACTAATTCTTCTTCTAACTTTGCTTCTGGGTCTACTCTTAACTTTCCTTCATTATCAGGATCATTCTGTAAGCGATAATGGGTTACAACTGCACATTCTTTGGCAAAACCCTCAGCATTTTTTTCTTCAGCTTCAAACAAACTTTTTGGAACAAAAAGCGGAAAATATGCGTTTTGATGCCCAGTTTCTTTAAACATTCTATCTAATTCTGCTTGCATTTTTTCCCAAATTGCAAAACCATAAGGTTTAATTACCATACAACCTCTTACTGCTGAGTTCTCAGCTAAATCAGCTTTTACAACCAATTCGTTATACCATTTAGAATAATCGTCTGCTCTTTTTGTTAAATGTTTACTCATAATCAAAAGTTTGGCACAAATATTGTTGCCTTTTATGTGAAGTTTTTGTTAAAAATTAGTATCAACTTTTAAAAAAACGATACAAAATTAGTATATTTAGTAGAGTTTTTAGCATAAATTTTCCAATAAAAAGAAGTATTCATCTAAATATTATCATTATGAAGTTACCAAATACAAACCTTAAACTAAATCAGTTAATATTTTTAATTACTGCTAATGTTGTATTGGTTTCCTGTGGAACTTATCAAAATGCAGCTAACGATGATGGCATTTATGGTGATGATATTGTAAAAGAAAACAAAAAAGTTGTTATTGTTAGTGAAGAAGAATATGATGATTACGAAGACAATTATTTTTTAAAGAAATATAATAGTCTGCAAAAAATTGATAATAATGATGTTTTTACAGACGTAGATGATTACAATACTGTAGATACGATTTATGTTGATGAAAATGATAACACCAATTATACTCCTAACGAACCTTGGGGTTATAATAACGATAATAACGTTGTTGTAAATGTAAATTTACTAACAAGTCCTTTTTGGTCTACTTCTCCTTTATGGAATGATTTTTATTGGAATGGCGGATTTTACAATGACTGGGCTTGGAATTACGGTTGGGGATGGAACAATGGCTGGGGCTTTAGAAATCGCTTTTGGAGATTTAATCCTTATTGGCATCCTTACCATAATTATTACGCTTGGAATGTTGGATATTTTAATAATTGGGCTTGGAGCAATGGTATAAGAAGATGGAATAGAGATAACTTTAGATATTATAGAAGTAGAAATTATGGAAGAAGAACTGCCAATAACAATAGAACTTACAGGAGAAATACTATTGGATCAAGAAATAGAAGTGTAACAAGCAGAAGAAGTTCTTCTATGAATAGACAATCTAATTCCACAGTTAGAAGAAGAGGATCTACTACAACAAGTACAAGACGAAACTCTTCTACAAGAAGAAGAAGTTCTTTTCCTTCTACTCGAAGAAGTTCTGGAAATACAAGAAGAAGTTCTTCTACAAGGAGAAGTTCTGGAAGCAGAAGAAATAATGCAAGTATAAATAGAAGTGGCAATTCTAATACAAGACAAGTTGTTGTAGTTAGAAGATCTACAGCATCTAATAGAAATAATACTTCTACAAGAAGATCATCAAATGCTTCTCAAAGCTACAACAGAAACAGAACCACTACTCGTAGAAATACCCAATCTAATACAAGAAGAAATACCGCAAGTTCATCTTCTTCAAGAAGGAACTACAGCTCTTCTTCAAATAGAAATTACAAACCCTCTAACAGAAGTTCTTCATCTACAAGAAGTATTCGAAGTAGGTCTTCATCTTCGAGAAGCTCTGGAAGAAGTAGTTCAAGAAGTTCATCTTCATCAAGAAAAAGAGGTTAATAAAAGATTACAAAAAGCATTAAAATGAAAAAAATTATAACTATAGCGATTATACTCGCAGTAACACTTACATCCTATTCTCAATCATTAGGATACCAAGATTTAGGAATTCTTTTCTCTCAAAGTGATGAAAATGGCTCTGCACGTTTTACAGCAATGAGCGGTGCTTTTGGAGCTTTAGGAGGCGATGTATCTGTTATGAATATTAACCCTGCGGGTATTGCCATATTTAAAAACAGTGTGTTTTCTGGTACAGTAGCTTCAAGAAACTCAGACATAATATCTAATTACTATGGCAATTCGATTGCTACACAAAATCAATTTTTTAATTTATCTCATGCTGGTGCAGTTTTAGTTTTCGATTCTGCTTATAATTCTGATTGGAGCAAATTTGCAATAGGTTTTAACTACAGAATAACAAAAGATTTTACAAATAATTTTTTAGCACAAGGTAACAGCAAAGTGGTAACGTTTAATGAATTTCCGTTAGATAACAATACTCCAAAAACAGATTTTAATATTGCAGACGAACAACGCTTTTCTAATAATTACAATGGGGAAATTTCTGAATTAAACATAGCCTTTTCTTCTGTACATCAAAACAAATTATACATCGGTTTAGGTTTAAATTTTTATGATTTAAATTTCTCTCAACAAGCTTTACTTACAGAATTTAACAGTAGTACTAACGGAGATGAATTAGATGTAGAATTATACCAAGAAAACATAACTACTGGCACAGGTTTTTCTGCAAATGCAGGTTTTATTTATAAAGCTCACCCCAACTTTAGGTTTGGTTTAGCTTATCAAACGCCTACATGGTATACAGAAATTTTACAAGACACAAATTTTGACCAAGATAGTAATATCGATATTGGAGAAACTACATTTTATCAAGGAAATGATGTTTACAGAGAATCTAATGCTTGGCAATACATTTCTTACAGGTTAAAAACACCAAGTAAATTAACAGCAAGTGCAGCTTTTATTTTCGGTAAAAATGGCTTATTAAGTTTCGATTATATCAGCAAAAACTACCAAAGTATAAATCTATCAAATGGTACATTTACACAAGAAAATCAATTTTTCCAGAACGAATTAAGAAACACACATGCTTACAATGTTGGAACCGAATGGAGGTTAGATAGATTTAGCATAAGAGGTGGGTACAGATTTGAGCAGAATCCTGATAAACTAGCAAAAGAATCTGATAATTTAAAAGGATATTCTCTAGGTGCTGGCTATAATTTTGGTAGTTTTAAATTAGATTTTTCTTACAGAAACAACAACAGAACTGGGGTTTATAACTTCTATCCAGGTTTTAATGTAAACTCATCAGAACTACAAATAGATAATAAAATAATAACAGCTACTGTTACTTTAAATCTTTAACTCTAAAAAACGAATTTCTAAATTCCGTTAAATTTAAAAAGCATTAAGTTTAACGGAATTTTTATTTAACACATTAAAAACAATACTGTTTACGTTTTTTGCCTTAATTTTGCAACTCAATTTTTATCACGATGCAAGAAATAAAAATTTCTGTTCAAGAAACCACAAATAACACCATAATAAAATTCAACACCAATACTGTTTTAATTAACGGAGGAAGTTACGAATATAGCAATATAGATGAAGCTAAAAACTCACCTTTAGCGCAACAATTATTTTATTTACCTTTTGTTAAAAAAGTTTTTATTACGGCTAATTTTATTGCTGTTCAACGTTTTGATATTGTAGAATGGAAAGATGTACAAGATGAAGTTGCAGCACAAATCGAAACTTATTTAAATGGCAATGGAATAGTTGTAGACGAAGAAGTAAATTCTTCTAAAAAAGAAGCTATAGAAGTGTATGCAGAAGTTACTCCAAATCCATCAGTAATGAAGTTTGGCACAAATAAATCTTTAACGCAAACAGATGTTGAGTTTAAAAATATTGACGAAGCCAGTAAATCATCACCTTTAGCGCAAGCTATTTTTAACTTTCCGTTTGTAAAAGAAGTATTTATTTCTGACAATTACATTTCGATTACAAAATATGATATGGTAGAATGGAATGAAGTTTTTGCTGAAGTTAGAACTTTTATTCGTGAGTATTTAGTGGAAGGAAAAACGATTATTCAAGAATTACCAAATCAAGAAAAACAAATTTCATCTCAAAAGATTGAAGAACCAAAAGTTCAGTTAGAAGGAATTTCTGCTCAAATAGTAGACATTTTAGATGAATATATTAAACCTGCAGTAGCTGGTGATGGAGGAAACATTGCTTTTCGTTCTTACGATGAAGAACATAAAGTTGTAAGAGTAATTTTACAAGGAGCTTGCAGTGGCTGCCCATCTTCTACTGCAACTTTAAAAAACGGAATAGAAAACTTGCTAAAAGAAATGTTGCCAAATCAAATTAACGAAGTTGTAGCCATTAACGGATAAAAATGTCAGCAGAAAAAATAAATCCATACAAAGACTCTAAACTTGGTAAAAAAGAACAAGTAGCTCAGATGTTTGATAATATTTCTGAAAATTATGATGGTTTAAACAGAGTAATTTCTTTGGGAATTGATGTGAAATGGCGCAAAAAAGTAGTAAAAATTGTTGGTAAAAATAACCCAAAACAAATTTTAGACATAGCCACAGGAACAGGAGATTTAGCACTAATGATGGCTTCTTTAAATCCAGACAAAGTTATTGGTTTAGATATTTCTAAAGGAATGTTAGAGGTTGGCAAACAAAAAATTGCCAAAGCAAACTTATCTGATAAAGTAGAAATGATAGAAGGCGACTCTGAGAAAATGCCTTTTGCAGACAATACTTTTGATGCAATTACGGTATCTTTTGGCGTAAGAAACTTTGCGCATTTAGATAAAGGAATTACAGAAATAGCAAGAGTTTTAAAACCTACAGGAGTTTTAGTTATCTTAGAAACCTCTAACCCTACTAAATTTCCTTTTAAACAAGGATATCAATTTTATACCAATTATATTTTACCTATCATTGGTAAACTTTTTTCAAAAGACAAAGTTGCATATTCATACTTATCTGAATCTGCAAATTCTTTTCCTTTTGGAGAAGCTTTCAACAATATTTTACAAAAAAATGGGTTTACACATACAGAAGACAAACCCGTAACTTTTGGAGTTGCTACAATTTATACTGCACGTAAATAAAAGATGAAAAAAAGAGTTTTAATTTTTAGTTTTTTCCTATTAACTTCTATCGCATTTTTTGCTCAAAGAGAGCGAGTTGAGTATTTACCTAGTTTTGATAAAAGGAAATTACATTATGGGTTTTATTTAGGGTTAAACCAAAACGATTTTAAAATAAGTTTAAGAGAGAACGCAAATGTTGCTAATGCAAATATTACTGTAGAACCTACAGCTGGTTTTAATGTAGGTTTAATTGCAGATTTACGTTTACATAAAAACCTAAACTTGCGTTTTGAACCTGGTTTAATGACCAATGCTAAAAAAATATATTTCAATCATTTAACAACTCCAAGAGATAGTGTTAGAGATGTAAGCTCTACATATTTACACGTTCCTTTGTTACTAAAATTTAGTACAGATAGATATAAAAATATTAGGCCTTATGTATTAGGTGGAGTTTCTTACAACTACAATTTTTCGAGTAATGAAGCCAATCAAGATGATAATTCTGCTGGCCAGTTTAGAATGAAAACCAGTAATTTTATGTACGAGTTAGGTGTAGGAATCGATATTTACTTATATTTCTTTAAATTCTCTCCCTCTATTCGTGGTGTTTTTGCCATTAATAATGAAATAAAATACGATGATGATGTAAATAGTAAATGGACTGCTCCTGTAAATTATATGGGAACTCGTGGTGTATTTTTAACTTTAGCTTTTGAGTAATAAATTAGTTGTAAGGTTATTTTTTTAAACTTTAAAAACTACTTAGAGAAATCGACCTACTTAAAACCTCTCTTAAATTCGCTCAACAAAATAGCGGTAGCTGTAGCTACATTTAAACTTTCTGTTGCTTGAATTTCTCCAAAACGTGGAATCGAAATTTTATTTTTTACCAACTTTTTAATTTCATCAGAAATACCATTTGCCTCATTCCCCATAACTAAAATTCCTTCTTTTGGCAATTGAGTTTTGTACACATTATCACCATTCATGTCTGCAATAAATTTAGGCAAATCTGTATTGTTTAGATACTCAATAATATCAATATAATGAATTGAAACTCTCGTTAAAGACCCCATACTTGCTTGCACTACTTTAGAGTTGTAACAATCTACAGTTTCTTTAGAGCAAATGAGTTCATCAACTCCAAACCAATCGCATAGACGTATAATTGTGCCTAAATTACCAGGATCATTTAAAGTATCTAAAGCAACTATTAGCCCTTTATTTTTAACTATTTTATCATCAGGAATTTTAAACAACCCTAACACTTTATTAGGTGTTTTTAAATTGCTAATTTTATTTAAATCAGTAGTAGAAATAAAATTCAATATTTTCTCAGGCAGATTTGTTTTAAAATCTTCTGTACAAAAAAGAGTATCAACTTCGAAAGAAGATTGCAATAATTCATTTACCACTTTTACACCTTCAGCAATAAATAATTTATGCTTTTGCCTATACTTTTTTTGAGATAAACTTGTTATTAATTTATATTGATTTTTTGAGACGCCCATTAATTGTTTGTAAATAGAAAATTAACCGCCGAAAAATACTATTTTTGATTTTGATAGCATTGCTAAATTAATGAAAAAACTTTCTTTTTATTGTTTTACCTTAATCTTGTTAGCTTCCTGTAACTCTACAAAACATGTTGCTGAAGACCAACACATGCTTACACAAAACTATATTTATGTAGACAGTGTTAGAAATAAGAGTAGTGATTTACAAAAATACATTCTACAAAAACCCAATCCTCGTTTATTGGATTTACCATTGGGTTTATATTTTCATAATTTCGGAAATCACGACAAAGCTAAAACGCCATCAGAATGGGCAAAACAAAATCCAAGATCTTATAATTTTATAAAAAACATATTTTCTGAAAAGCAAAGTATAGCCTACGCAAATTCTTTTATAGGTTTAAATAATTGGTTTTTAAGTTATCAAGGTCCTGTGATTATAAGTGATAAAAAAGTAGAAAACACAGCTAACAATTTGTGGGCTTTTTATAAAACCCAAGGGTATTTTAAATCTAAGGTTGAATCTAAAATTAATAGGTATAATGACAAAAAAGCTACTGTAGAATATCATATTACAAAAGGGAAACCAACTATATTAGACACCATAAAACTAAAAATAGAGTCTACTGTTTTAGATTCAATTTATAAAAAAGCTAGCTCTCCATCTTTGTTAAAAACTGGCAACCAGTATAATGACAAAACTTTTAGAAACGAAGCAAGTAGAGTTGTTAAACTTTTTAGAAACAATGGTGTGTACCATTTTACTGAGTCTGCTTTAGGTTTTTATGTAGATTCTACAAGAGCAGATTACAAAACCAATGTAGATTTTATTATTTCTGGCTCTCGATTAGTAGAAAAATCTGGAAATTACGTTAGCACTCCTTTTAAAGTTTTTAAAATAAAAAATGTAAATGTTATTACAGATTATTCATTCACAAAAAAAGGAGAACCTTTATTAGATTCTATTTCTTACAACGGAATAAACTTTCTTGCTCATCACAAAATTAAATACAACCCTAAATATTTATCTCAATCTATTTTTCTAAAACCAACAGAAATTTACAAAGACACGCTAAGAAACCTAACAAGAAATCACTTAAAGTCACTTAAAAATTTTAAATCTACTAATATCAAATTTAGTAGTGTTGCCAATTCAGATAATGAACTGAATATGGATGTTTTTTTATCGCCAATAGAAAAATATACTTTAGGTTTAGAAACAGAGCTAACACATTCTAACATTAGAGAAATTGGTACGTCTGCAAAGTTTTCTATTACAAATAGAAATGCTTTTAGAGGAGCAGAATTATTAAAACTTTCTTTTTTAGGCTCTTATTTTAACTCCACCAATGGTCCAGGTTGGGAAATAGGTGTAGACGCTTCATTAGAAATTCCGAGATTTGTAGCTCCTTTTGGTCTTAGTAAATTGGTTCCTAAAGAAATGTCTCCACGAACATTATTTTCTGTAGGTTCTAGTTTTCAAAAAAATATAGGCTTAGACAGACAAACTTTTACGTTTTTATCAGACTACAGGTGGCAATTCAATTCAAAAAAAACAATTCAGTTAGAAATTTTTAATACACAGTATATCCAAAATTTAAATGTTAGTAGCTATTTTAGAATTTATAGTTCTGAATACACTAATCTTAAAACAGTAGCCTCTATTCATCCTACCCAAACATTACCCGAAAACAAACCTGAAAATAGTACAGCCATTATTAAATTTATGAACTCTGTTTCTACTGATACCAATTTTAAAGCCTCAAACCCTGAAGAATATAATACCACTCTAAACATATTAAACAGATACAATATTATTACTTCAGATTTTTTAGTACCAACACTTGCCTACTCTTTTACCTATAATAGTCAGGTTAATTTTAATGATAATAATTTTTCGTTTTTTAAAATTAGAGTTGCCAATTCTGGAAACATTTTAGGTTTAATTTCTAACACTATAAATGCCAACGGAAAAAAAACGTTTGCAAGCATCCCTCTTGCTCAATATTTTAAAACAGATATCGAATACAAACAATTTTGGGATGTTGGCGCAAATTCGGTCTTTGGCTTTAGAACCTTCTTAGGAGCTATAATTCCTTACGACAATTCAGATATTCCTTTTACTAAAAGTTATTTTGCAGGTGGTTCTAACGATATTAGAGCATGGCAAACATACGAGTTAGGCCCAGGCGCAACAAACTCTGGTTTAGAGTTTAATGTAGGTAGTTTTAAATTTTTAACCAGTGCAGAATACAGATTTCCTGTATTCAGTAAACTAAAAGGAGCGCTATTTCTTGATGCAGGTAATATTTGGGATATTTCTAGGTCTGAATTTGTAAATACTGATGCAAAATTTAACAGACTCTCTTCTTTAAAAGATATTGCAATTGGCTCTGGTATTGGAGCAAGATTAGACTTTAGTTTTCTCATCCTGCGTTTCGATGTTGGTTTTAAAACTTACGAACCTTATTTATCTGGTAAAAAGTGGTTTAAAAACTACAACTTTACAGATGCTGTCTATAATATTGGTATTAACTATCCTTTCTAAAATTTTCGAAAAACCCTATAACGTTTTCGTTATTTTATTCCAAATTTCACTGGTATTTTCATTACTTTTGATGAGAATTTAATGATAAAATAAATAAAAATGAGTCATAATATAAAACCAGGTGTAGCAACAGGTAAAGAAGTACAAGCTATTTTTAACCTTGCTAAAGAAAAAGGATTTGCATTACCAGCGGTTAACGTTGTTGGTTCTAATACAATTAATGGAGTTTTAGAAACTGCAAGAGATTTAAATGCTCCTGTAATTATTCAATTCTCTAATGGTGGAGCTCAATTTAACGCCGGAAAAGGGTTATCTAATGATGGACAAAAAGCAGCTATTGCTGGTGCTATTGCTGGTGCTAAACATATTCATGAATTAGCCAAAGCCTATGGTGTTCCTGTAATTTTACATACAGACCATTGCGCAAAAAAATTATTACCTTGGATTGATGGCTTGTTAGATGCATCAGAAAAACACTTTGCAGAAACAGGTAAACCTTTATACAGTTCTCATATGATAGACTTATCTGAAGAGCCTTTAGAAGAAAACATCGAAATCTGTAAAGAATACTTGGCAAGAATGAGTAAAATGGGTATGACTTTAGAAATTGAATTAGGAATTACTGGTGGAGAAGAAGATGGTGTTGATAACTCAGATGTAGATGCATCTAAATTATATACACAACCAGAAGAAGTAGCCTATGCTTATGAAGAATTAATGAAAATTTCTCCTCAATTTACAATTGCAGCTGCTTTTGGTAATGTTCATGGAGTTTACAAACCAGGAAATGTAAAATTAACTCCAAAAATCTTAAAAAATTCTCAAGAATTTATCACTAAAAAATATGGTGTAGAAGAAAATCATATCGATTTTGTTTTTCATGGTGGATCAGGTTCTACTTTAGAAGAAATTAGAGAATCTATTGGATATGGTGTTGTAAAAATGAATATTGATACAGATTTACAATTTGCCTTTACAGAAGGAATTAGAGATTACATGCAAGGAAAAGCAGATTATTTAGCTACGCAAATTGGTAATCCAGAAGGTTCAGATCAACCAAATAAAAAATACTACGACCCAAGAAAATGGTTGCGTTTAGGAGAAGAAACTTTTAAAGAGCGTTTAAAACAAGCTTTTTCTGACCTTAACAATGTAGATACGTTATAATTTTAAATTTTATAAAATTATAAAAAAGCATTTTGATTTTTTCAAAGTGCTTTTTTTTTATGACTTTAGTTTATTGAAAAGAACAGTTTAAAGAAAAATCTTTTACATTTGTAATTCTATTTTTTTTGTAAAAAAGAAAATAAACTAAAAAACATAACAACAACTATGGCTTGGTTTAAAAGAACAGATAAAGGTATTCAAACCTCTACAGAAGACAAAAAAGACACTCCTAAAGGTTTGTGGTATAAAACCCCGAGTGGAAAAATTATAGATACAGAAGAGTTAAAAAGAAACTTATATGTAAGCCCAGAAGATGGTTACCATGTAAGAATTGGAAGCAAACATTATTTCGAGTTATTTTTTGATGATAACAAATTCAAAGAATTAGATAAAAACCTTACTTCTAAAGATCCTTTAAAATTTGTTGATACTAAAAAATACCCAGACAGACTAAAAGCTGCACAAGAAAAAACCAAATTAAAAGATGCCGTTAGAACAGCAGTTGGTAAATCTTTAGGAAAAGACTTAGTTATTGCTGCTATGGATTTTGCGTTTATTGGAGGCTCTATGGGGTCTGTTGTTGGCGAAAAAATTGCACGCGCCATTAATTATGCTATAGAACATAAATTACCATTTTTAATGATTTCTAAATCTGGTGGAGCAAGAATGATGGAAGCATCGCTTTCTTTAATGCAATTGGTAAAAACATCAGCAAAATTAGCACAATTGGCAGAAGCAAAACTACCATATATTTCTTTATGTACAGACCCAACAACAGGAGGCACAACAGCTTCCTATGCCATGTTAGGAGACATTAATATTGCAGAACCAAACGCTTTAATTGCATTTGCAGGACCAAGAGTTGTAAAAGACACCACAGGTAAAGATTTACCAGAAGGTTTTCAAAAATCTGAATTTGTATTAGAACATGGTTTCTTAGATGCAATTTACGAGCGTAAAGATTTAAAAAAACAAGTTAACCTATATATAGACTTAATACAAAACCTACCAATTCGAAAAGAAGAAGTAATATCATAACAAAAAAGCCAGCTGTTGCTGGTTTTTTTGTTTACACAAGTTTCTAAAAAGAAGTGTTTTACTGCTATTTATTACCAAAATAATTCTATATTTGCAGCTTCAATGAAAATATCATTGATATGCATAAAAATCATTTAAATAATATTGGCATGTACTTAACAAGAGAAATTAAAGAAGGAATCTTCGAAAAACACGGTAAGGGAAAGAATGACACTGGTAATTCAGAAGGTCAAATTGCGTTATTTACGCACAGAATTAATCACTTAACAGAGCACTTAAAACAAAATCGTAAAGATTTTAACACAGAGCGTTCTTTAGTAAGAATGGTTGGTAAGCGTAGAAGTTTATTAGATTATTTAAAGAAAACAGATATTGCAAGATACCGTGCAATAATCAAAGAATTAGGAATTAGAAAATAATTCAACATAAAAAGAGGCTCTATAAACGTGCCTCTTTTTTATTGGTAGATATTTTGAAACTTGTTTCAAATCAACAGTCTACTTCCTGCGAAAGCAGAAATCTAAATTTTGACTTTCAGAGATTTCTCCATAAAGTCGAAATGATAAAAGTTAAAATTGTCATTCCTTTGAAAAAGGGAATCTACAAATACAAAACCTCTTGAAAGACTAACAAACTCTCAAGTAAAAAAAATCAAAAGAACTAACAATCCTTTTGAATTTCCGTTGGAAAACCCACAACATACAACAACACAACAACAAACAAATTAAAAATTTAGAATTAAAATTTTATGATTCCAAAAGTATTTAGAGAGGTGATAGACCTTGGAGATGGAAGAACCATCTCATTAGAAACCGGTAAATTAGCGAAACAAGCACACGGTTCTGTTGTTGTTCAATCAGGAAAATGTATGTTATTGTGTACAGTAGTCTCAAATTATCATCAAGCTGATGTAGATTTTTTACCTTTAACTGTAGATTATAGAGAAAAATTTGCTGCTGCAGGACGTTATCCTGGAGGTTTCTTTAAAAGAGAAGCAAGACCAAGTGATGGAGAAGTATTAACCATGCGTTTAGTAGACCGTGTTTTACGCCCATTATTCCCAAAAGATTATCACGCAGAAACTCAGGTTATGATTCAGATGATGTCTCATGATGATGATGTAATGCCAGATGCAATGGCAGGTTTAGCCGCTTCTGCTGCGATTCAATTATCAGACATTCCGTTTGAAACTCCAATTTCTGAAGTAAGAGTTGCAAGAATAAATGGCGAGTTTGTCATTAATCCTACAAGAACTCAATTAGACGAAGCTGATATCGATATGATGGTAGGAGCTTCTGCAGACTCTGTAATGATGGTAGAAGGTGAAATGGATGAGTGTTCTGAAGAAGAAATGGCAGATGCAATTAAATTTGCACATGAAGCTATTAAAGTTCAGTGTGCTGCACAAGTTGCTTTGGCTGAAGCTTTTGGTAAAAAAGAAACTCGTGAATATGAGCCAGAAGTAGAAGATGAAGATTTGGCTGCAAAAATTAAAGAAATGGTATATGATAAAACATATGCTATTGCAAAAGCTGGTTCTGCTAAGCATGAAAGAAGTGCTGCTTTTAGCGAAATTAAAGAAGAAGTTTTCAATTCTTTCTCTGAAGAAGATCAAGCAGAATTAGGAAAATTAATTCATAAATATGTAGCAAAAGCACAAAAAACTGCTATTCGTGATTTAACTTTAAACGAAGGTTTACGTTTAGACGGAAGAAAAACAGATGAAATTAGACCTATTTGGTGTGAAGTAGATTATTTACCATCAACACATGGTTCATCGATTTTTACAAGAGGGGAAACGCAAGCTTTAGCCACTGTAACTTTAGGAACATCAAGAGAAGCAAACCAAATAGATATGCCATCTTTCGAAGGCGAAGAAACATTCTATTTACACTATAACTTCCCTCCTTTTTCTACAGGAGAAGCACGTCCTTTAAGAGGAACTTCACGCAGAGAAGTTGGTCATGGTAACTTAGCACAAAGAGCATTAAAAGGAATGATTCCTGCGGATTGCCCTTACACTGTAAGAGTTGTAAGTGAAGTTTTAGAATCTAATGGTTCTTCTTCTATGGCAACTGTTTGTTCTGGAACAATGGCGTTAATGGATGCTGGTGTGCAACTAAAAAAACCTGTTTCTGGTATTGCTATGGGATTAATTTCTGATGGTGATAAATATGCTGTTTTATCTGATATTTTAGGTGATGAAGATCATTTAGGAGATATGGATTTTAAAGTAACTGGTACTGCTGACGGAATTACTGCATGTCAAATGGATATTAAAATTAAAGGGCTTTCATACGAGATTTTAGTAAATGCTTTAAAACAAGCCAGAGAGGGTCGTTTGCATATTTTAAGTAAACTAACCGATACTATAGAAAAACCAAATGCAGAAGTTAAGGCTCACGCTCCAAAAATGATAACCAGAAGAATACCTAACGATTTAATTGGCGCATTTATTGGTCCAGGTGGTAAACACATTCAAGAATTACAGAAAGAAACTGAAACTACAATTGTAATTACAGAAGATCCAGTAACTGAAGAAGGTATTATTGAAATTTTAGGTACTAAACCAGCAGGAATGGATGCAGTAATTGCAAAGATAGAATCGATGTTATTCAAACCAGAAAAAGGCTCTGTTTACGAAGTGAAGGTAATTAAAATGTTAGATTTTGGTGCAGTTGTAGAATATACAGAAGCTCCAGGAAATGAAGTTTTATTACATGTTAGCGAATTGGCTTGGGAACGTACTGATAACGTTTCTGATGTAGTAAAATTAGGTGATATTTTAGAGGTAAAATACTTTGGTATAGACCCTAAAACTCGTAAAGAAAAAGTTTCGAGAAAAGCTTTGTTAGAAAAACCAGAAGGTTGGACGGCAAGACCTCCAAGAGATAATAATAGTCGTGGACGAGACAACAGAAGTAGAGACAATCGTGGACGTGACAATAGACGTGATGATAGAAAACCAAGACAAGAGAAAAAAGAAGAATAATTTTTAGTTTCTCTTTTAAATAAACATCAAGCCTGTTCAGTTTAAAAACTTAACAGGTTTTTTTGTACATTTATTTTCAAAAAATTACACCTATATTGTTATGACTGCTGTCTCGCTAGAATCATTTACACATAATTCTCAACATTGTATTGCTATAAAATTTTCTTATAATTTTGAAATTAAAGAATATATCAAAAAATTTAATGGAGTGAGATGGTCTAAGACACATAGAACATTTTACATTTATTCTTCAAAACTAAGGTTAGAAGAGTTAAAAACACATCTTATAAAAGGGAATTTAAGAATTATTACTAAAAAGAATAACAATTATATTTCAAGAATAACAAAAGACGTAAAAATTGAACTTAAATCTTTAAATAAAGAAAAAACTATTGTTTATCGTCATTATTTAGAGTTTCTTAAAGGAAAACGATTTAGTAAAAGCACCATAGCAAGCTATAGTAATTTTATTTTAGAATTCTTACGTTTCACAAATCAAAAACCTGTTAATCAACTCAATGAAAACGATGTTAGAGAGTATATAGAATGGGCTGTAAGTTCATTAAACTATTCAGTAAGTACTCACCGTCAAATGGTAAGTGGTTTTAAACATTTTGCTTATTTTTATCCTGCTTGCGCCATAAACATAGAGAAAATTTATATGCCAAAAAAAGACAGAAAATTACCTGTTGTATTGAGTATAGAAGAAATACTTTTATTAATACAAGTAACTAAAAATTTAAAACATAGGGTTATAATAACTATGTTATATTCTTCTGGTTTAAGAATTAGTGAGCTAATTAATTTAAAATTGAGCGATTTTGATTTTAAAAGAAAACAGTTACATATACAAAATAGCAAAGGGCGTAAAGATAGATATGCTACAATTGCAGAAAGCACCTATCCATTAATTAAAAACTATTACAAAACCTACAAGCCAAACACCTACTTTATAGAAAATCCAAAAGGAGGCAAATACAGTCCAGAATCTATTCGTGCCTTTTTAAAAAAGAGTTTAAAACTGTCGGGAATAACTAAAAAAGTAACACCACACACATTAAGACATAGTTATGCAACTCACATGTTAGAACAAGGAATAGGCATAAGGCATATTCAAGAATTATTAGGTCATAGCAGACCAGAAACCACCATGATTTACACTCATGTTACAAGAAAAGATTTAGAACTCATAAAAAGTCCTTTAGATACTGCAATAAATAAATTATCTTTGCAGGATAACAGTAATATGAAAAACATTATATCTGGTTAAATTTACGGGATATAATTAATAAAATTTATTATATAACACGTTGTGGGTAATACGAGAAAAACGAAATGGCAGGATTAACAAGCGAACAAATTAGATTTTTAAAAGAGCAAAAAGTACATCCGAAATATGTATTCAATGCTGAAGGACTTTCAAAATCCGAATATCGAGTGATTATGAAAGAACTAAATAAAGGAGTTGCTTATAATGTTACGCCTTGTCAAAAAGAAGGACACACTTTACGAACGAGAAGCGGACATTGTTGTCAATGTAATACAGCTACATTAGGTTTTCAAAAAAGGAATGACTCTGGCGGAATCGTATATATTGCCGGTAGTTTATCTGGAGAACTTGTGAAAATTGGATTTTCAAAAGCAGTTGAAGTAAGAGAAGAATCACTAAATCGAACTAAATACGCTGGATTTAATGACTGGAAAATACTTTACGCTCTGAAAAGTAAAAACGCTGGACGAATAGAAACTAAAGCGAATTCACTATTACACGAATATGCCTTTTCGGTTGACTATGAACACGATGGACATTGGCAAGATTCGTATGAAACTTATCATTGTGCGTATTCCAAGGCAAAGGAATTTGTTGAAAAAGCCTTTCAGTCAGAAAATTATGAGATTGAAATTGAGAAAAACAGTCCGACTGAAAAATATGAATTTAGGAATTTAAAGAAATTATAAACTGGAAAAAGTACTACCCACAACAATGTATAACCGCAATTACGGCGGATTCGACTACGTCCGAATCCACTCGGAATTGCGAGCGTCAGTGCCTAACCGAAAATTAACGCATATTAACCCGTAACTGACGGTTATACGAGACCGTTGTGTGTAATGCTGACCAAGATTATGGGAATATTTGACTTTTTAAAATTTGGAGATAACTCAAAACCTTCGAGAAAGCATATTTCGTTTTCAAATTTGGCATTGGAAATAGTTGGAACTTTAGTAGAAAAAAACGGATTTGAGTTTTATCGAAAAAAGATTGAGACTTACTTTACAACTATAATTTGGCGGAAAGAAGAACAGTATGTGAAATTAACTGCATCTGATTTCCCAACTGATTATCCATTTACCTATGACATAAAACTTGGAGAAGGGAATTGCGATGATTTCTTTGAATCTGAATGGGATTCTATTTCGATTTCTGATATTCAAAGATTATCTGAACCGAATAAAAAATATAATGGATATGACTTTCCAAAGAAAAGTGAATTTAAAGAAAGTCTGGAAAAAGCGAAAACAGATTTGTCGGAATTCGGAAATGGATTCTTAAATGGAAATTTGGAATTGTTCTATAAAGCACGAATATTGACAAACGGAGAAAATAAACCTGAAAAAATTATTAAAAAAGATAAAAACGGAAAAGTAATTGTTGAACTGTTGCCTTATAACGTAATTAAGAAAAACGACTGAAATAAAGCACGTACACACAACAACGTGTATAATTAATTGCTGGTTTTAGCCAATTTACGAAAGTCCTCGCGGACTTTCTATCTGTGATTTATTTACTAACTTTAGTGCTTGAAACACGCAACTAATCATACACAACAACGTTGTGTGTAATGCTGACCAAGATTATGGGAATATTTGACTTTTTAAAATTTGGAGATAACTCAAAACCTTCGAGAAAGCATATTTCGTTTTCAAATTTGGCATTGGAAATAGTTGGAACTTTAGT
>JAUICK010000047.1 GCA_030427865.1 Bacteroidia bacterium
TAGAAAAAGAAGAATTTGATAATTCTGTTATTATAGAAATAAATCAGAAAAGAATATCAGTTTCAAATAAAATTGCAAATAATTTATACATAAAAACATCATGAGTTATTTTGATCAAATAGTTGCATTTGGTAAAGAACACCCAATACAAGCAGCGTTATATGCATCTCTTTTTACATGGGGTTTAACAGCTGCAGGTGCTGCTTTGGTTTTTTTCTTTAAAAAATTAAATAGAGCAGTATTAGATGGTATGCTTGGATTTACAGGAGGAGTTATGGTAGCTGCAAGTTTTTGGAGTTTGTTATCTCCTGCAATAGAAAATAGTCCTGGAGAAGGTTTTATAAAAGTAATTCCTGCTGCTTTTGGTTTTGCTTTAGGGGCTTTAGCATTATTTGGCATGATGGATAAATGGTTGCCACATTTACATATTAATTTTAAAGAAACAGAGGCTGAAGGTGTAGAAACAAATTGGCACAAAACAACTTTATTAGTTTTAGCAATTACACTACATAATATTCCTGAAGGATTAGCAGTTGGTGTTTTATTTGGTGCTGCATCAACTTTAGTAGGTGTTGAGCAAACAGAAATGATTATAGCAGCAATTTCCTTAGCAATAGGTATTGGAATCCAGAATTTTCCTGAAGGTTTTGCAGTTGCTATGCCTTTAAGAAGACAAGGTGCAAGTAGAAGAAAAAGTTTTTGGTATGGACAGCTTTCTGCTGTGGTTGAACCAATAGCTGCAGTTTTAGGAGCTTTAGCAGTGTCATTTTTTACACCTATTTTACCTTATGCCTTAGCATTTGCAGCAGGTGCAATGATTTTTGTTGTGGTAGAAGAAGTTATACCAGAAACACAAAGAGATAAATATACAGATATTGCAACATTAGGTTTTATTGGCGGATTTATTGTAATGATGTCACTTGATGTTGGTCTAGGATAGAATAACAAACTATTTATTTTTCTTTTCTTTTGACGCTTGTCTTTTGCTTGTAAAAAGATTATTTTGCAATAAAATAATTCTGTGCATCAACCTTCAACTTTTCAAGTTTATAATGCTTCTGCAGGTAGTGGAAAAACCTTTACACTCGTAAAAGAGTATTTAAAAATCATTCTAACTTCAGAAAATATTTTTTCGTTTCAGAATGTATTAGCAATTACTTTTACTAATAAAGCTGCAGCTGAAATGAAAGATCGAGTTTTAAAAAGTTTAGAGGATTTTTCTGAAGAAAGAGAAAATGATTTAATGCCAGAAATTTTACAAGAAACAGCTTTAGATAAGAGTATTATAAAACAAAGAAGCATAAAAATTTTAGATGCAATTCTACAGAATTACTCAGCTTTTTCTATTACTACTATAGATAGTTTTACACATAAAATCATTAAAAGTTTTGCTTACGATTTGGGTTTACCTCTAAATTTTGAAGTAGAATTAGATGCGCAAACTTTATTAAATGAGGCAGTAGACGTTTTAATATCTAAAATAGGTACAGACAAAAAACTAACAAATTTATTAATAGAATATTCTTTAGAAAAAGCAGATGATGACAAATCTTGGGATATTTCAAGAGATTTAAATGAGTTTGCAAAAGTGTTATTAAATGAAGATGATATTTTACATTTTAAAAAATTATCAAATAAATCATTAGATGACTTTATCACTTTAAAAAAGAAGGTGAAAGATCAAATGGATGTCATAGAAAAAAAGTTTACTTCTATAGCAGATAAAACCTTACAGTTTATAAAAGATCATAATCTAGAATTTTCAGATTTTAGTTATTCTGGAGAATATCCAAAGCATTTTCAAAAAATGCAAAAACTAAGCACTTTAAAATTTGAAGAATTAAAGTTTGATGGTAGATTAAATAAAAATATTGAGGAAAATAAAAATCTATATGCTGCAAAAACCCCTGAAAATGCAAAACAAACTATTGATGCTATAAAAGAGCAATTGTATCAATTCTATTTCGAATCAAAAGAAATATTCAACACTTATTATTCAGATTATTTATTGTGTCAGCTTTTATTAAAGAGTATAATCCCTTTAGCTGTTTTAAATAAGATTAACAATGAGCTTTCTGTGATTAAAGAAGAAAATAATTTGCAGTTAAATGCTGAGTTTAATCAGTTAATTTCAGAAAATATAAAAGAACAACCTGCGCCTTTTATTTATGAAAGAATTGGACAACGTTTTCAAAATTATTTTATTGATGAAATGCAAGATACTTCTGTTTTACAATGGCAAAATTTAATACCCTTAATAGATAATGCACTAGCACAAGAAAAAAGTAGTTTATTATTGGTAGGTGATGCAAAACAAGCTATTTATAGGTGGAGAGGAGGTAAAGCAGAACAATTTATTGCTTTGGGTTCAGAAAATAACAATCCTTTTTCTATTAAAAAAGAGAAGCAACAATTAGAAACCAATTATAGAAGCTATTCAGAAATTATAGATTTTAATAATAAATTTTTTAAGCATACTTCAAATTTTTTAGAGAATTCTGTTTATAAAAAAATGTTTATTGATGGCAATAATCAGTCAGAAAATAAAAAAAAAGGAGGCTATGTTTCATTAACTTTTCTAGAGGAAGAGGTTGATAAACATGATAAAGATTTAAGATATCTAAAACAAGTTTTAGCAAAAGTACTTGAGTTAAGAACACAATTTTCTTTAGGAGAAATTTGTGTGTTAACTAGAACTAAAAAAGATGGTATTGCTATAGCTAACTATCTGTCTGAAAATGCAAT
>JAUICK010000048.1 GCA_030427865.1 Bacteroidia bacterium
TCAATAAATAAGATTTTTCCATTACAGTCGAAATGACAAATACTACTACTTTTCAGACAGCTTTTTTTAATTAAAATAAATTTAATTGATTTGATTCATTCTTATCAAACAAAGAAAAGTTAAGCGGAGGTAAATAACTCTCTTTTAAATACATTTTTCTTGCCAATTTAAATTGTAAAGCAATTTGTTCTGCAATTTTTCCTTCTCCACGACTTCTAATACCAAATCTACTATCGTTTAAATTACCATTGTGGCAATCTTTTATTTGATTTAATATTTTTTCTGCTCTATTTGGATAGGTTTTTTGAACCCAGTTGGTAAATATTTTACCAATTGCTCCATTTAATCTTACCACAGTAAATCCAACAGATTTAACCCCTAATTCACTCACTTTTTTTACCAACCTAAAGATTTCATGATTATTAATTGCAGGAATTATAGGAGCCATCATTACGTTAACCGGAATTCCGTTCTCTGACAAAGTTTGTACAGTTTTTAATCTTTTTTTAATGGTTGTTGTTCTGGGTTCTAAAATTCGTCTGGTTTCTTCTGATAGAGAAGTAACAGAAATACTAACATTTACTACACTTAATTCAGCCATTTGTTTTAAAATATCTAAATCACGAAGTATTAAAGCATTTTTGGTAATGACGTTTACAGGATGTTTTAGTTTTAATAAAACTTCTAGCATTTTTCTTGTGATTTCTAATTTCTTTTCTATAGGTTGATAGCAATCCGTATTTCCAGAAAACATAATGTTTTGAGGGATCCAATTTTTGCTTTTTAGTTTCTTTTCAAGTAATTCAGCAGCGTTTGCTTTGTATAAAATTTTACGTTCAAAATCCAATCCTGCAGAATACCCCCAATATTCATGTGTATTTCTGGCATAACAATAAATACAACCATGCTCACATCCTTGATAAGGATTCATAGAATATCCAAAACCAATATCTGGGCTTGTAACTTTATTTAAAATCGTTTTTGGAAAGATTTCTAAGTACGAGGTTTTATTGCTATCTGAACTTTCTTGTTCTGCCTCACAATAATTTAGAAAATCATCTCTTATAATATGATTTTCTTTAAAAAATCGATTATGGGTGTTCAGTTGCGCACCTCTTCCTTTGATGTAACTCATAGCAATAGTTGTTTAAATTAAATAAAAATGACTTTTGAATGATAGAATCGAACGCAGAGATTTAGAAAATTGTTCAATAATTATTTTGATTGAATATCAAAATCACTCTCAGTAACTCTATAAAATTACATTAGAAAAAAAGAAAATTTGTTAAATGTTGATAAGTTTCAAATTAATTTATCAACAACAAAAAAACAATATTAAACCTGTCTTGTTCTGTTTAATAGATAGAAATCAGCCAAAACCAATGCTGTCATAGCTTCTACAATAGGTACAGCTCTTGGCACAACACAAGGGTCATGACGTCCTTTTCCTGTGATTTCTGTAAGTTCTCCTTCAGAATTTATAGTCTGTTGGTTGGTCATAATTGTTGCCACAGGTTTAAAAGCTACTCTAAAGTAAATGTCCATTCCATTGCTAATTCCACCTTGAATTCCTCCAGATAAATTAGTTTTTGTAGAACCATCAGCATTAAAAACATCATTATGTTCAGAACCTTGCATTTTTACACCACAAAATCCACTACCAAACTCAAAACCTTTTACAGCGTTAATAGATAACATTGCTTTCCCTAATTCTGCATGTAGTTTATAAAAAATAGGTTCACCTAAACCAACAGGAACATTTTGAACAACGCAAGTAATTGTACCTCCAATGGTATCACCCGCTTTACGAATTTCTTTGATTTTAGCAATCATTTTTTCTGCTGATGCTTCATCCGGACAACGTACAATATTGCTTTCGGTTTTAGAGAAATCTACCTCTAGGTAAGGTTTTTCCATAAAAATATCACCTACTGAAGATGTAAAGGCATTAATATTAATTTGAGAAATAAATTGCTTTGCTAAAGCACCTGCAACAACCCAATTTGCAGTTTCACGAGCAGAACTACGTCCACCACCTCTGTGATCTCTTAAGCCGTATTTTTTATCATAGGTGTAATCTGCGTGCGAAGGTCTGTACACATTGGTATTATGATTGTAATCTTTACTCTTCTGATTTGTATTTCTAATAATAAAACCAATTGAAGTACCTGTTGTTTTACCTTCAAAAATACCAGATAAAAACTCAACTGTATCTGGTTCTTTTCGTTGGGTAACAATTTTAGATTGCCCAGGTTTACGTCTATTTAATTCTTCTTGTATAGCTTTAAAATCAATTTTAACTCCAGCAGGAAATCCATCAATAACACCACCAATAGCAGTTCCGTGAGATTCTCCAAAAGTTGTAACTCTTACTAAATTTCCAAAAGAATTGAATGACATACTATAAGGTTAAATTATTATAAGCAAATATACTAAACTGTTGTAGAAAAAATGAGTTTTTACTTATTTTGATACCGATTTCTAAATGGTTCGATTTTATTGTAAACCTTGATTTTTAGTAAGATATCTTTGGGATAAAACGATATTCAAAAAAGATAAAAAATTATGTCTTTTTTGTTTCAGAAAATAAAAAAGCTTTCTATATTTGCATCCGCATTCAGCAAATAGCTGATGGGACACTTGGAGAAATGGCAGAGTGGTCGAATGCGGCAGTCTTGAAAACTGTTGACTGTAACAGGTCCGGGGGTTCGAATCCCTCTTTCTCCGCCAAGATTTATTC
>JAUICK010000049.1 GCA_030427865.1 Bacteroidia bacterium
GTCGAGATGACATTTGGTTTGTCATTTCGACTATAGCGTTAGCGGTATGGAGAAATCTCTTTTTTTATGCTAATACTTTTTTGCTTGATCAAAAAGTATTCAAAAAATCAAGACTCACTTTTATTTTACTTAAATTCTATAAGTTATTACACTATCGCGCCCAGACCGCAAGCTCTTTGGGCACTTAGCCGTTTTATAACTTTTGAATTTTTACGCAAAATAAAATAGGTCGGTTACCTGTGTTTATTTAGTGCTGGAAATGAACATCTCTAGTTTTATTTTAAAAGAACAAGTTCTCGTTACAGTTTTCTTCTTTTCATCAGAAAACCACACGAACTGACAGTAGTGTGTTTTTATATTTCTCCTATTCTTTTTCCCATTGCTGCAAAAAGAACCAAAAAGATCTAGTCCTTGACTTTTCAACGGTCAATTACGTTTTAAAAATCTAAAGAAAAAGAACTCGGTGAACCACCTCAAACAGCTTTTTCTTTTTTACGATTTTCAAAACTATTGACACTCGCCTGCAAAGTCTATGGCCTTTCGCAAGCTGATCAATTTTGTTAATTCTTATAAAAACCGCTTCACTAAGTTACTTTGACAAGCTGTGTACTAGCTAAGATGGCATTCGTTAGTTTGAAAGTATCCTTGTTATTTTGACTATTACTGAAATTAAAATATATTTTAATTGAAAGTAGCTCGCGAAGCGAATAAAAGACATAGAGAAATTTAAAAAAATAAAATAGGACAGTAACCACTGTTCATTAAAACTCCTGAATTAACATCTCTAGTTTTATTTTAAAAGAACAAGTTCTCGATACAGTTTTCTTCTTTTCATCAGAAAACCACTCGAACTGACAGTAGTGTGTTTTTATATTTCTCCTATTCTTTTTCCCATTGCTGCAAAAAGAACCAAAAAGATCTAGTCCTTGACTTTTCAACGGTCAATTACGTTTTAAAAATCTAAAGAAAAAGAACTCGGTGAACCACCTCAAACAGCTTTTTCTTTTTTACGATTTTCAAAACTATTGACACTCGCCTGCAAAGTCTATGGCCTTTCGCAAGCTGATCAATTTTGTTAATTCTTATAAAAACCGCTTCACTAAGTTACTTTGACAAGCTGTGTACTAGCTAAGATGGCATTCGTTAGTTTGAAAGTATCCTTGTCATTTTGACTATTACTGAAATTAAAATATATTTTAATTGAAAGTAGCTCGCGAAGCGAATAAAAGATATAGAGAAATTTAAAAAAATAAAATAGGTCGGTTACCTGTATTTATTTAGTGCTGGAAATGAACATCTCTAGTTTTATTTTAAAAGAACAAGTTCTCGTTACAGTTTTCTTCTTTTCATCAGAAAACCACTCGAATTGACATTCTTGTGCTTAGGAAGGAGATCTCTGCACAAGGTTACCTCAACTAGTTCGGTACAGGCTTTGATGACGTTAGGATTTTTAAAAGGTTTCTTTATAAGGTTGCTCCAGTAATTTCAAGATAGCTATAAGAGTGTTTTACAAAAACTTTTTATTATTCTTTAATAAATGCTGAATAGCCTTTAAGTTTTTTTTAGTTCCTGTTTTTTGGAGTAAAGCTAAATGATTCGAATGATGTGCATCAGTGCCTACAAAATCATAAAGATTATCTTTAAGTAACTTTTCTGCTGTTTTTTGTACTCCTTTACCATAATGCTCTGTTAATGAAAGTAGGTTCAATTGAAACAAACACCCTGCATTTTTTAATTTTTGATACATTCTGTAATTCGTATGGTAGGTATTGTAACGCTCAGGATGTGCCAAAACAGGCTTATACCCTTTTAATTGCATTTGGAATAAGATGTCAAATAAATTTATAGGCGGACTAAAATAAGACATCTCCACTAAAATATACTTGTCTTTTAAGGGCAATAAATCGTCTTGTTCTAATCGATTTGAAAATTGCTCATCCAACATGTATTCTGCTGCTGCTGAAATAGAAATGTCAGTTATATTTCTTTTGATTAATTCCTCTTGCACTTCTTTTAACTTTTGCTTTATAGTAACTGTCGTATTTGGGTAAACATCACCTAAAACGTGAGGCGTAGTAATGAAGTTTTTAATGCCGAATGAAGCCATTTTTTCAAGCAGTGCAATGGAATCGTCTATATTTGAGGCACCATCATCAATGCCAGGTAATACATGCGAATGAATATCTATAAATCCTTTTGGAAAAAATTCGTTTAAAGGTATTTCTTTTTGCTTAAAAAAAAACATAGGTGTATTTCTGTTTTTACAAATTTACGATTTAAATGATAATTGCAGTATGAAAAATAGTAGTAAAGGTTATACTGGTTTGTTCATTCTTATTTTTGTCATCCTGAATTTATTTCAGGATCTCATCTTAATTTATAAGTAAATGAATATCTTACACCAAATCTATTTCTATGAATATAAACCATTTTGGGTCAAACAAGGTTTGAAGCCCTGCAACAAATAAGGATTAGTAATTTCATAAATATTTTTAACAATAAGTTTCCTATAGCAACAACAAAATCAAAAAAATAATTATTTCTTTATCCTAATGAAAAGGGCACATCATAAGTATTGGGTTTACATTTTGACAAACAAACCCAATGGGACGTTATATATTGGCGTAACAGGAGGAATAGATGATCGGATGGAACGTCATGTAGCCTCTGAAGGAAGTGCATTTACATCTAAGTACAA
>JAUICK010000026.1 GCA_030427865.1 Bacteroidia bacterium
GATGCACAGGGCAAATGCCCTATTTACCTACGTATTACCATAGATGGTAAGCGTACAGAGATTAGTACAAAACGTACCATTGAGATTGAGAAATGGAGCGTTGAAGCCAATAAAGCTATTGGTAGAACAGAAGATATACGAGAACTAAATGCCTATTTAGATTCTCTTACTACAAAAGTATATCAAAGCCAAAGAGACTTAATACAAGATAACAAAGAGGTTACTACAGAAACCCTTAAAAACAAGTTTTTAGGCGTTGAGGAAAAACAAAGAACACTCATAACCATCTTTAAAAATCACAACAAGCAAGTTGAAAAATTAGTTGGTAGAGAGTTTTCGGCAGGAACTTTAGAGCGTTATAAAACAGTATGTAAGCATCTGCAAGAGTTTATGCAACATCAATACAATTTAAGTGATATACCAGTAAACAGAATAGACCACAAGTATATTACAGATTTTGAGTTCTATTTAAAAACCGTTAGAAACTGCGGACATAACAGTACAATCAAGTATATCAAGAATTTCAAAAAAATAGTACGTATAGCAATAGCCAATGATTGGATTAAAAAAGACCCATTTCTAAATTATAAAGTACGTTTAAAGGAAGTAGAACGTCAATTTCTTTCAGAAGAAGAAATACAAACAATGCTCGAAAAAGAATTGCACACCAATAGATTAGAGCAAGTAAGAGACATTTTTATATTCTGTTGTTTTACAGGTTTAGCATATAGCGACGTTAAGAAGCTCTCAAAAGATAATTTGGTATTTGGTATTGATGGCGATAAATGGATAAAGACAAAGCGTACTAAAACCGATACACGCAGTAATATTCCACTACTTCCAACAGCTTTAGAGATTATAAAGAAATACGAGAACCATCCAGAGGCAGTTACAAAAGGTGTATTACTTCCTGTATTGAGCAATCAAAAGTCTAATGCTTATTTAAAAGAGATAGCAGACTTGTGTGGTATCAATAAAAACTTAACCACCCATTTAGCTCGTCATACGTTTGCAACTACTGTAACATTGTCTAATGGTGTACCAATGGAATCAGTAAGTAAAATGTTAGGGCATAAATCACTAAAAACAACACAACACTATGCTAAAATATTGGATAGAAAAGTAAGTGATGATATGGCAATTTTAAAACAAAAGTTTGCAGATAAGAGTATTGTTGACGCTTCCAAAAGAATAGCTAATTAGAACATAAATACAGAATTTATAAGTATATGCTTAAACCCTTGTTTTTACAGGGGTTTTTCTGTTGAAAAAAGAGCCCTTTTTGTTTACAACTGTTTATAACTTCATTTTATAAAAGCATCAAATTTTCGTAAATTAACACAATATAAATCAGGTGTTTACACCTTTTAATACATTTTAATATAGAATGACATTTGAAGTAATTACAAAGGATGATTTAAAGACTCTTAAACAGGAAATCATCACAGAACTTAAGACAATTTTAGGAAGCCAAAACGAGCAAAAAAAGTGGTTAAAATCAGCAGACGTACGTGAGCTATTAAATATTTCAGCAGGCACGTTGCAGAATTTACGAATCAATGGTACACTACCCTTTACCAAAATGGGTAAAACAATGTACTATGAGTATGACGATGTAGTTAGAATTTTAACCCAAAACAAGAGTGCTTAATGAAGTTACATTTTTATTTTCCAGAGAATTTAGATTTAGACAATCTAATCGATGACAACTACCCAATATTTAAGCCTTTTGTTAGAGAAAAAGCAAGATACTTACTACACTTAATTAGTGTAAAGCGATTGAACAAGAAAGATTCGGTTACCGAAGAATACACCAAACTATCTGCACAAATGATGCAAGATATGGTACATAATTATAAAGACTATTGGGAGTATTTTATAAATGACTTGAAAATTGTTGAGCGTAATGATTCTTACCAAGTCGGTAATAAAAGTAAAGGCTACAAATTTGTTGAAGCCTATGACACACCAATAGTAAAATCGCCTTTAACTCTTCGTGATAGGTCTATTAGAAAAAAGCTGATTAACTATATCAACAGAATAAAATCTCAAAACAGGTCGTATACTTATCTCTCAAAATGGTTTGATGACAAGCTACAAATTGATGAAGAAATATGTGTTTGGGCAATGAATGAGATATTTAATATCAAACAAGAATTTCCAGAGTTAAGAGATATTAATATAATTACTGGCGAAGAAAAAAGTCCACTAAAACAGAAAGACTTTGCTCTTGGTTCTATTGGGAGATTTAAAGAAGCATTAAATCAACCTCGTCGAGATAACAATGTACTGCGTTATCATTCTGTACTGACAAATATGAATAGCATATACAGAAATGCGGTTACCTACAATGGCGAAGAGTTGTATGCACTCGATTTAAAAAACAGCCAAGTTTTTTTGAGCACAAAACTTTTATCTACTAATTATTTAATAAGAAGCTATGGAGATGGTGCAAAAGTCGACATCATCTTTGATAATCCTATTGAAATATATAAACGTTTAACTAATCAACCCTTTTTAGAGGTTGATAGTTTAAACTCTAAAATAACTAAATATAATTTAAGTAAATCCTCTTACATTATGTTAGGACTTTTTAAAGATAGCCCTTTAAACATAAGGTTTCAGGAATACTTCAGATTGGCTATTAAGGGTAATTTCTACGAGAGTTTAAGAGAAAAGATACATCAGGAGTTAGGTGTGTATATTGAGTCCAGAGGAGACGTTAAACGTAACGTATTCAAGTTTATGTTTTCAGAAGTACACTCTAAATCAAAGTTTGTGAAACTATTTGAGGAGTTGTTTCCAGAAGTCTATAAAGTGTTTTATGGCATAAAAGAATATGACCATACTATACTTCCTCGCATACTGCAACGTATAGAAAGCAATTTATTTATAGATAGAATTGCAAAGCGTGTCTCAAAAGAATTGCCAAAAGCATCTATTCACACCATACACGACAGTATTGCATCTACTAAAGAATATATTCCTGCAATAAGAAAGATTATGGAAGAAGAATTTGTAGATGGTATTGGAGCAATTCCTGGTATTAAAGAAGAGCATTGGTGTAAAGCCAATATCATTAAAGAAGTTAATGAGCTAAAACAAAAAGCATTTGCAGTAGCCTCATAATCTACAACTCTATTATTATCCAATTAAACCCAAAACAACCCATCGGTTAATTTGGGTTTTTTTATTGATGGTCATTATTAAAAATATATAACGTAATACGATGTATTTATACAAAGTATATGCTATATTTAACATTCAAAATAATTCCCTATGAACCGTATTAAAGAAGTCCTCGAAGAACGAGGAGTTAAGCAGGTATGGCTTGCAGAGCAATTAGGCAAGAGTTTCAATACAGTTAATGGTTACGCACAAAACCGTAAGCAACCAAGTTTAGAAACCCTATACGAGATTGCAAAAATTTTAAATGTCAATCCAAAGGAATTATTGATTTCATAATTATAGTATTTAATGAACGCATCTCAAATAGAAAAGAACGTAATAGCTTTAGTTGAAAACTTCAACAAAGAAGAATTTGTATTTGATTTACTGAAAGCATACGGTATCTCGAAGACATCTATAACACGTTTAAAAAAGGGAGATTTTAATTTATCTAAAGTTGAAGGTGAAGTCCTTTATAAAAGTAAAATGCTTTTTAAAGAGGTTGAATCTGGAACACTATTAAATACTATTGATGAATTAACGAAAGATGTAGATTCACTAAAACACAATCCACGCTTTGTAATAGTAACAGATTACAAAACATTATTAGCAAAAGATATAAGAACTGGGTTAGCATTAGACACACCTATTCTTGAAATACATAAACACTTTGGTTTCTTTTTACCTTGGGCAGGACAAGAAAAGTACGCTCAAAAAAATGAGAATTATGCAGATAGAAAAGCGTCATATAAAATGGCGAAGCTCTATGATATATTAGTTACAGAAAATCCAAATATCTATGATGATGGAGGTCATAACTTAAATATCTTTCTATCTCGTTTGCTCTTTTGCTTTTTTGCAGAAGACACAGATATATTTCCCATCGAGGGAATGTTTACAGATACATTAGAGCAACATACTCAAAAAGATGGTAGTGATACTCATACGTTTTTAGATAGACTCTTCAAGGTCCTTAATACAGAAGACAATAGTAAAGAAGCATCACATTTTAGAGAGTTTCCATATGTAAATGGTGGTTTATTTAGAGACACTATTGTATCACCAAAGTTTACAAAAGAAGCACGAAAGATAATTATTGAGTGTGGGGATTTAGATTGGAGCGAAATCAACCCAGATATTTTTGGTTCTATGATACAGGCAGTTGTAAATCCTGCGTATCGTAGTGGTTTAGGTATGCATTATACCTCTGTACCAAATATTATGAAAGTGATTGAACCCTTGTTTCTTAATGAATTATGCGAAGAGTTTGAAAAGCACAAAGAGAACACTAAAAAACTACGCCAATTAATATACAGAATATCAAAACTTAAAATATTTGACCCTGCTTGTGGAAGTGGTAATTTTTTAATTATTGCTTATAAGGAATTAAGAAAATTAGAAATAAAGATTTGGCAACAAATTAATGAGTTAGAACCGCAATACTCTTTTGTGTTTACGGAAGTAAAACTATCACAATTTTATGGTATAGAGTTAGATGACTTTGCTCACGAAATGGCAATACTATCATTATGGTTAGCAGAACACCAAATGAATAAAATCTTTGTAGATGAGTTGTTCGATTTTGGTAGAGCCAAACCTATACTGCCCTTAAAAGAAGCAGGTCATATAACACAAGGGAATGCTACCCGCTTAAAATGGGAAGATACCTGTCCTAAAAAAGCAGATGATGAGATTTTTATTTTAGGAAACCCACCTTATTTAGGACAACGCAATCAAAAAAAAGAGCATAAAGAAGATATGGATTTTGCTTTTGCAGGATATAAAAATTATAAAAATTTAGATTACATATCAATTTGGTTTCTAAAGGCTTCAAAATATTGTGATAAATTAAAAATAAAGTTTGCATTTGTTACAACTAATTCAATTTGTCAAGGTGTTCAAATTGAAATGCTATGGCCTAAAATATTTTCTTTTAATTTAGAAATATTCTTCGCTTATAAAGATTTTAAATGGACTAATAATGCTAAAGGTAACGCAGGCGTTACGGTTTCTATCATTGGTTTATCTAAACCTCAAAACAAGAAGAAATTTCTTTTTGATGGTAATAGAAAGATATTTGGAGAAAATATAAATCCATACTTGACTATTGGAAATTCTATCATAATATCAAAAAGAGGAAAAACGTTATCAAAATTACCCAAAATGGAGGGAGGCAACCAACCAAGAGAGGGTGGGCATTTTATTTTATCAAATGAGGAGAAAATAGATTTTGTAAAAAAGTACCCAGAAGCAAAAATTTTTATTAGAAGATTAATTGGTTCTAATGAATTTTTAAAAAATATTGAAAGATGGTGCATATGGATAAAAGAAAATCAACTTGATAAAGCATTAAAGATTAATGTTCTCAAAAATAAAATAGATTTGGTTCGTGAGTTGAGGGCTAATGGGAATACATTAGAGAAAAACTTCGTCAAATTTTCTTATCGATTTATTCAAAATAAAGAAGCAAAAAGTAATCAAATAATAATTCCTGTTGTTTCTTCTGAAAGCAGAGAATACATACCTATAGATTTCATTGAAAAAGATTTTATTGTTCTAAATTCTGCTAATGTTATTTTCGACCCAGATATGTATGTTTTTGGTGTCCTGTGTTCTAAAATTCATAATACTTGGGTAAAGGCTGTTGCAGGCAAATTGGAGAATCGAATACGTTACACAGTTGGTGTTTGCTATAATTCTTTTCCATTTCCAGAAATCAATCAAAAACAAAAAGAACAAATTAACTTACACGTTTTAGCCATTTTAGAAGAAAGAGAGAAGCATTCAAGTAAAACAATGGCACAACTTTATGATAGAGACAAAATGCCTAAAGGCTTAAAAGAAGCACACCATCAATTAGATTTAGCCATAGAGCGTTGTTATCGTTTAAAGCCATTTGAAAGTGATACAGAACGTTTAGAATATCTTTTTAAAGAATATGAAAAGATGATAAACAAAAATACCTTGTTAGAAAAACCTAAAAGAACACGTAAAAAGAAAGCTTAATATATGCCAGATATAGTACACGTAAAATACCAACAAACAGGAAAAAGCAAAAGCACTAATGAGTTAGGAATGCGAGAAATGCAACAAAAAGCATTTGAGGCTCGTACAGCTCAATACTTATTAATTAAAGCACCACCAGCTTCTGGAAAATCTCGTGCATTAATGTTTATTGGTTTAGACAAGTTAGTAAATCAAGGTATTAAAAAAGTAATTGTTGCTGTTCCTGAAAGGTCTATTGGTAGTTCGTTTGCTAAAACAGAATTAAAGAAGTTTGGTTTTTTTGAAGATTGGATTCCTAATCCTAAATATAACCTTTGTACGCCTGGTGGTGACCAAAGTAAAGTAAAAGCCTTTTTAGAGTTTTTAGAAACAGATGAGCAAATCTTAATATGTACGCACGCTACATTGCGCTTTGCATTTGAAGCAATAGACGAAAAACAACTAAATGATTGTTTATTAGCAATAGATGAATTTCATCACGTTTCTGTAGATGGTGATAATAAATTAGGATTGGTTTTAAGTAGTGTAATGTCTAAATCTACTGCTCACGTCGTAGCAATGACAGGTTCATTCTTTAGAGGTGATAGCGTTCCTATATTATTACCAGAAGATGAAGAAAAGTTTATTAAAGTTAAATATGATTATTACCAACAATTAAATGGGTATGATTATTTAAAATCTTTAGGTATTGGGTATCATTTTTATCAGGGTAGATATACAGATGCTATTGACGAAATTTTAGATGAAAACAAAAAAACAATAGTCCATATTCCAAGTGTTAATTCTGGGGAGTCTACTAAAGATAAAGAACAGGAAGTAGCAAGAATAATTGATAGTTTAGGTGAATTAGAATATCAAGACCCTGACACGAATGTTAATTTTGTTAGAAGTAAAAAATCGGGGAAACTATTAAAAGTTGCTGATTTAGTTTACGATGTACAAAAAGAAAGAGATAAGATTCAAAACTATTTACGTAATGTTTCAAATGTTGATGATATTGATATTATCATAGCATTAGGTATGGCAAAAGAGGGCTTTGATTGGCCTTATTGTGAGCACGCCTTAACTGTTGGCTATAGAGGTTCATTAACAGAAATTATTCAAATTATAGGTAGAGCAACAAGAGATAGTGATAATAAAACACACGCTCAATTTACCAACTTAATAGCGCAACCAGATGCAGAAGATGATTTAGTAAAGTTATCTGTAAATAATATGCTAAAGGCTATTACAGCATCATTATTAATGGAGCAAGTTTTAGCACCTAATTTTAAGTTTAAACCTAAATTTCCAGAAGAAGATGATGATGATTCAGAGGATGATGATAACACGATAAAGATTAGAGGTTTTAAACTTCCAAGTTCGCAAAGAGCAAAGGATATTATTGAAAGTGATATTAATGACCTAAAGGCAAAAATTATGCAAGATGACCAGATGCTTAAAGCAATGCCTGGTAATGTAGACCCAGAAGTCATTAATAAAGTATTGATTCCTAAAATTATAAAAGAAACCTATCCAGATTTAACTGATGAAGAAGTAGAAGCTGTACGTCAACACGTAGTTGTAGATTCTGTTATTAAGAACGGTACTATTGAAGAACAAGGAGATAAACGTTTTATTCGTATGGCAGATAGTTTTGTAAATATTGATGATATTAATATTGATTTAATAGATACTATAAATCCTTTTCAAAAGGCATTTGAAATATTGTCTAAATCGGTTACTGCTTCTGTATTTAAAGCAATTCAAGAAACAATTGATGCTACCAGAATTACAATGACAGAAGAGGAGGCTATTATATTATGGCCTAAAATAAAAAACTGGATAGCAAAGACAGGAGAACAACCAAGCATTCAATCTTTCGACCCACAAGAAAGACGTTTAGCAGAAGCAATCATATTTTTAAAAGAGCAAAAGCGTAAAGCCCAAGCAAATGAGTAAAAAGAAAACATTAGAAGATATATTTAATGATGATGAGTTTGGAATTTTAGATTCTAAACCCAAAAACTCTAATGTAAAATCTGAAGATGAACGCTTAATTGAATCGTTCCAAGAGATTAATGCTTTTTTTGAAAAGAATGATAGAGAACCAGAGGCTACAAATGTTAGTGAATTTAAGCTGTTATCAAGATTAAAGGCATTAAGAAACGATGCTAAAAAAATAGAAGTACTAAAACCATACGATACGCATAATTTATTAAATACTAAAGAAGAGGTAAAATCAGTAGAAGATATTTTAAAGGATGATGATTTAGGAATATTAGATACAGAAGAAACTTTATCAATTTTTGAGTTAAAGAATGTCCCAAGTTCAACTGAAAGAGGTGAAACAGATTTCGTAGCTCAACGAACAGCTATGAAAGACAAGGAGTTTTTACCTTATGAAGCAATGTTTAAAGAAATACATAAAGAATTACGACAAGGTAAGCGTAATTTGAAATCTTATGCAAAAGCAGGTTCTAATTTAGAGGCTGGTTCTTATTATGTTTTAAATGGTGTGTTATTATTTTTAGAAGAAGCAAATATTGAATCTGAAAATGTAACACTTCCTTCTGGTAATAGAGTTAGAAAAGATGGTCGTACTCGTATTATTTTTGAAAATGGTACTATGAGTAATATGAAATATCGTTCTTTAGATAAAGCACTATTGCACAAGGATAATGATGGTAAAATTGTATCTCACACGATACAAGAAATAGAGAAAGAGTTATTTGATAATATAAATTCAGTAAACGAAGAAGATATTCAAACAGGTTGGATATACGTGTTAAGGTCAAAATCTACTAACCCAAAAATTGCATCAATTGAAGATTTGTATAAAATTGGCTTTTCATCTGTTGATGTAAATGAACGAATCAAAAATGCTTCTAAAGAATCCACTTATTTATACGCAGATGTTCATTTATTGGATAAGTATGCTTGTTATAATATGGATGCACAAAAGTTTGAACATTTAATACATCGCTTCTTTGCAGATGTTTGTTTAAACGTAGATGTTTTTGATGACAAAGGAAAAAGAATAACACCAAGGGAATGGTTTGTTGCACCAAGACCAATTATTGATAAAGTTGTTACATTAATTTTATCAGGCAAAATAGTTGACTATAAATATGATAGTATCAATCAAGTTTTACTAAAAAGTAATGGATGAAGTTTAAAAAACTATATGACATAATTCACTATAAAGACCTAAACTCAAAGCAAAAAGAAAACTATAATTTTCATAAAGTTGCTTCTGCATTAGCTAATTATGGATTTAATTCTATGCGTTTAAACGACGATTGGCAAGGAGCTGATTTTATTGCTGTACATATTGATGGTGATGATATGCTTAAAGTACAATTAAAGGGACGTTTCACTTTGGCAAAAAAATATATTGATAAAAATATTTATATAGCTTTTATAGAAAACGATAGCGTAAAAATATATCTACACGATGATGCAATTAATATGATACCAGATAATATTAAAAACTCAAAGTCTTGGATAGAGAATGGCTTATATACATTTAACAGAACACCTGTTAAGTATGATGATATTATTAGTGTATTAAATAACTAAAATATGCACCAACTCACCAAAACAGATTTTAAATATTATTTAGATTGTCCAGAATCTATATGGTTATTAAAAAATAAACCACAGGTATATCCTAAAGGTGAGTTTTCATTATTTGCAGAAAAATTAATTAAAGAGGGTTATGAGGTTGAAGCCTATGCAAAACAATTATTTCCAAATGGTTTAGACTTACCAGAATATGGCAGTCCTACAGAAACACAACAAGCACTAACAAATACGCATAGTGTTTACTTTCAGCCATCATTTAGTACCAATAAAGACATATTTGCACGAATAGATATATTTGAGCGGTTAGCAGATGGAACGTGGCATATCTATGAGGTAAAATCTTCTACCTCAATAAAAAAAGATAGAAAGCATAGACATATAGAAGATGCGTGTTTTCAAAAATATGTACTTACAAAATGTGGTTACGTAGTTTCTAAAGTGTCTATTATCCATTTAAACAAAGACTATATTAAGCAAGGTGTTATTGTAGCAAATGAATTATTAGAAATTACAGAGGTTACAGAAGCAGTAGATGGCATTTATTCAAGTGTAGTCAATCAAATTAATTCGGCTTCAAATTTTATTAATAAGGAAATTATTAATGAAACCGTATGTTCTTGTAAACATAAAACAAGGTCTAATCATTGTGATGCATTTGGTTATTTTAATACAACTATACCAGAATATAGTATTTATGAAATAGGTCGTATTTCAGCAAAAAAAGTAGGTTTATTAGCAGATAATGAGCAATTAGCAATTATTGATATTCCTTTAGATTTTGAGTTAAATCTAAATCAACAAACCCAAGTAGCATCTGTAAAACAAGAGCAACCTATTGTCAATCAGGCTAACATTAAAAGAGTTTTAGATAAATTAAAGTTTCCATTACATTTTATAGATTATGAAACCTATGCAAGTGCTATCCCAAGATTAGATGGTTTAAGTCCACATAAACATTTAACCTTTCAAGTATCTATTCACACACTAACAGAAGACAATACGCTAACACATTTTGAATATTTATTAAATGCAATGCAGATGCCAATAGATATGTTACAAGCAATGCAAGACTTCACAGGAAACACAGGCACGTTTATATCGTGGCACGCAAGTTTTGAAATAAGTAGAAATAAAGACTTAATAGAATGGTTGCCACAGTTTACCAACTATCTAACTTACATTAATGAGCATACGTTTGATTTAGAGACGATTTTCAAAAAAGACTACATAGACTATCGTTTTCACGGTTCAAGTTCCATTAAAAAAGTATTGCCAGTTTTATGTCCAGATATAAGCTATTCAGATTTAGATGTTAATAATGGCACTATGGCATTAGATACTTGGGGCAGAATGGTTTTAGACCCAAACTTTAATGAAGATATAGAAACAACAAGAAAAAATCTTTTAGACTATTGCGAATTAGACACATTGGCAATGGTTAAGATTTATGAGGTGTTAACTAAAATCATATCTTAATGTATTATCACGAGGCATACATAAAGTTTCAGAATCAATACTTACGTGGTTTAAAATCGATTACTCAAAAAACAGCTTATCCCTCTATTTCAATTAGTAAGCAACCTAAAGGAAAATTAAAAATTACGTCACATAGTTTTAAAGCATTTTTTAATGAAAAGGGTAAATTAATTCATTTGAATAATCTTCATCCTCGTGCTAATAATAAATTCTCATATTATTACGATAATCAAAATAGACTTGTGAAAATTATTGAAGTTGACAAAATATCAAATGCTTTAATTAGAGAAAACAACATTAAGCATCAGGACAAATTGAATTTTGTAGAATATATCAGAGAATATATTGACAAATCTTATGAGCGCATAAGAGAGATTCATCATTCTAAAGAGTATGATTCAATTTGTGTAGAGCAAAAGAACGTACCAATGGATGAATGGTATTTACATCAAACAATTGAATTTGATGATTATAGAGAAGAAATTTTAGATGCTGATTGTAATTGGCAAGATGTTAGTATTTATGAGTTAAATAGAAATAAGCAAGTTGTTAAAAGTTACTATCATAGTTTTGATTATAATGATGATGGTGAAGTAATTGAAACTGAAGATAAATTTGAGCCAAAAGACTATTATTTACATACTTATTATGGTAGTGGTTTGATAAAATCAGACTCTTATATTTCAGAAGAACCTTGGACTAAAACTTATGAATACAAGTTTAATGAAAAAGGTCATTGGGTTGAAAAAGTTACTTGCATTGATGATTCTTTACAATTCATCTGTGAAAGAAAACTTGATTACTATTAAGTCCCCACAACCCAAAACCCAGTTTTTTCGTACCTCAAAATCCTCTGTCTTTTGTGTTGTTTCGCTCACCTCACAAGTTTAGCGTTTTTTTGTCTTTAAGGTAATAGCATATTACAGCTTTGCTTTTCATAAAATCAAATCAAACTGCAATAAGCTATTCTGTTATTATTATATCATAAAACCCTAAACTCACCCAAGCTATGTTTACATAATGCGTAGTTATAGTAACAAAAATCCTTTCAAGGGTTTGCTATCGCAGTATTCTTATATTTTCGTAGCTATAACTGGTATTATGTAAAATATCCGCTTATCCCACGCTCACATTAGAACTTCAAAGAAAATGACGTTATCTCATTCAACTGCACAAAATCATCGTTAAGTCCAAGTATTCCTTACCTCAAGTCTTTGTTTGTTTAATGTGTAGTATTTATTGTTTTTTATAGGTCACATTGAACATCAATATCATCATTTAGTTACACGATTGAGATTAGTTAGTTGATGTTTCATTTCGTTAACCAAGGAAATTAGGATGCTTCTAACACAGTCATTAATCTGTGATTGAGATATAGTTTTTCTTTACCAACTTTTTCAGAAATTAAAAACCCAACTTCTTCTAATTCCATTAAATAATTCCCTACGGTTTTTGGTGTGCCTAATTTAGCATCAATTAAAAACTGTCTTTTGGTATATGGTAATCTAAATAGTATTTCAACCAATTCTTTAGTATATACTTTGGGTAAGGTATTTCTAATTTCTTTGGTCATTTGTTCCATTAAATCGGTGACATCTTTTAAACGTTGTAGTCCTTTGTTAGCAGTATATTCTACCATTTCAAGCATATAGAGTATCCAGCCTTCCCAATCGTTATTTTCAGTTACCTCACGTAATTTAGTATAGTAATCAGCCTTATTTTTAATGATATATTCACTTAAATAGATAGCTGGAGTATCTAATAATTTTTCAAGTTTTAAATAGAGTAATAACAAAATACGTCCTGTTCTACCATTACCATCACTAAAAGGATGTATCGCTTCAAATTGATAGTGCATTAATGCCATTTTAATTAATGGGTCTACAGTATCTTCACCATTTATAAAGGTTTCAAGGTTAGCCATCTTTTCTCTTATCACAGCTTCACCTGTTGGTGGTGTGTAAATCGTTTCGCCATTAGCATTTTTTAAAGCAGTTCCAGGCGTTGTTCTGATACCTGCGGTATTTTTTTTAATGCTTTGTACAATTTCAACGCATAGGTTTGTACTTATAAATGGACGTGTTTCTATTTCTTGTAAACCATTCCAAAGTGCTTCCTTATAACTTATAACTTCTTTTGTTGCTGGATTATCAAACTTTTTGTCTGCTACCAAAGATTTATACAAATCGTCATTAGTAGTTATTATATTTTCTATTTCAGAACTTGCTTTAGCCTCTTGTAAATGAATGGTATCTAAAAACAATGTTGGGTTTGGTAAATTGGTAAGCATACCATTAAGTTTTGCTAATGCTCTACTGGCATCAATAGTCTTGCGTAACACTTTAGTAGTTTCTAAAGTTGTTTTAGGTGGTAATAGCGGTAGGCTGTTATAAGGTGTGTTTCTATTAAATTTTGCCATTTTAAACAAGGGTAAATATTACTTGTGTTTTCTTAACGAGGGTAAATATACTAAAAATTTACCTTTGTCGTAATGATAGGCGTAATTATTACTCTCATTAAATGGATAAGAATAAAATAAAAAAGAAAGCAAATATAGGTAGCTTTCATCAGCCAACGCTTAATACTGTAAAGGTCAAGCCCTACGGGTTTTGAATAAAACTTTTTTAAGTGGCAATGTTAATAGGTTTCAAGACTTTAGAGTAAAAAACTTTTACCCAAAAACCTTGACAGCATCATCCACGCTACCTTCAACATTGGCTATCTTTTTTCTTTTCTTCAAAAAAATTATGGCAAAAGAAAAAGCCCTACAATAATAATTATAGGACTCTTTCAGCTTCAAAGGTCAGAATGAAACTTTTATGCTACTTCAACGATATTTAAAACGTTATATGCGCCATTTTTAAGCGGATACTGAACACCGTTAATCTCTTGGAAGAACTCAACCAATAAAACGAATATATCGTTTCCTGTGCCTGTTGGAACACCTGCAGGCGTTAGTGTTTGAGTTGCAGAGGTTGAATCTATCGGAATATTTACAGTTGGACTGTATTCAATTGAATTATCTGTTGTATCAAAGTCAACTTTAAGAAATGCTGAACTTAAACTTACGTGTGTTGCGCCACTTGGATAAGCAATATCATTTGCAGGCGTTAAATTTGGGATTGAAATTTCACCTGTAGAACCATCAACGCTAAAAGGAGCAAATAAAACCGCACTTAAAACAGCTCTATTATTAAAATCAAAGCCTTTTAAAGCCGCTTTACCTTCTGGTGTTG
>JAUICK010000012.1 GCA_030427865.1 Bacteroidia bacterium
TGATGAATTTTGCGACTTTATGGGCTTTGAAATCAGTAAAGTACGAGGATTAATCAAGTAAATTTCGTATCTTTAACACAAGGTTTTAAAGGTGACCTATTAGGTGACCTCATAATGGTACAGGACTAAAACAGTAATAAATAAAGGCATTAAGAGATAGGTTCACTTACCTCTTTCTCCGCAAAACCTCGCAATTTATTGTGAGGTTTTTTTGTACCTTTAATTTATGGATTTGTTTTCTGCAGAAAAAATTAAAAACATTCTCCCTTTCGATGGCGTAACCAATTATCATGGAATTGTTTTAAATAAAAATCAGTGTGATTTTTTTTACCACA
Source organism: Bacteroidia bacterium (assembly GCA_030427865.1). GTDB lineage: Bacteria > Bacteroidota > Bacteroidia > Flavobacteriales > Flavobacteriaceae > Polaribacter. The sequence goes on from JAUICK010000012.1 coordinate 336, forward strand.
AATTGATGCAAACAATTGAATGGAAAAACGATGAAGCTATTATCTTTGGGAAAAAAATAATTACCAAAAGAAAAGTTGCTTGGTATGCAGAAGCGCCATTTTCATATACTTATTCTAAAGTAACAAAAACTGCAAAAATATTTACAAAAGAGTTGTTAGAGTTGAAGCATATTATTGAAACTGAAAGTAGAACAACCTATAACTCTTGTCTACTGAACTTGTACCATTCAGGAGAAGAAGGAATGGCATATCATTCTGATGGAGAAAAAATGTTGAAAAAAAACGGAGCAATAGCATCAGTCTCTTTAGGAGCAGAACGTAAGTTTTCTTTTAAACACAAAGAAAATAAACAAAGAGTTGATATTATTTTAGAAAACGGAAGTTTATTAGTGATGAAAGAAGGTACGCAAACGCATTGGCTACACAGATTGCCACCTACAAAAAAAGTAAATTCTCCAAGAATTAATTTAACTTTTAGAACCATAGAATTATAATCTAATACTTATTTTTGCTCAAAATATTTTTCTTTGGAAAACAATAATCAACAGTCTATAAATTTAAATAAGTTTATCAGTTCTACAGGAATTTGCTCTCGTAGAGAAGCTGAAAAACTGATTGTTGAAGGACGAGTAACTATCAACGGAAATCCCACACAATTAGGCAATCGTGTTTTTAAAAATGATGTTGTAAAAGTAGATGGAAGACTACTACAACACAAACCAAAAACACTATACATTGCATTAAATAAACCAGTCGGAATTGTATCTACCACAGACTCTAAAGAACGAAACAATATTGTAAAACAAGTAAATCATCCACAACGTTTGTTTCCTATTGGCCGTTTAGATAAACCCTCTGAAGGCTTAATTTTTTTAACAAATGATGGAGACATTGTCAACAAAATTTTACGAGCTGGTAACAATCATGAAAAAGAATATATTGTTACTGTAAATAAATCTATTGATGTAGATTTTATTAAGAAAATGAGTAATGGTATTCCTATTTTAGGCACTGTTACCAAAAAATGTAAGGTAGAAAAAGTATCAGAAAAAGTATTTAAAATCATTTTAGTTCAAGGATTAAATAGGCAAATTCGTAGAATGTGCGAATATTTAAATTACGAGGTTACCAAACTAAAACGTACAAGAATTATGAATGTTGAGTTAGGTAATTTAAAGCCTGGAGATTGGCGTGAATTAACATCAGAAGAATTAAAAGAAATAAATAAAATGATTGCAACTTCTTCTAAAACCGAAGAAGCATCTGTTGTAAAAGAAAACCCAAAAAGGTTAAAACCCAAAAAAAAGTTTTCTACTATTAAAAACGATTTTAATAAAAAAAGTGCTTCTTTTCGAAAAACATCGCCAAAAAATAAGAAAAAGAGCACTAATTTTTCATCCAAAAAAAAACAACGATTTTAATATTTCATAACCTTATCAAAGTATAAGGTTTAAGATTAATTTAGTTTTTCACTTCCTAAATAATGGTATCTTTGCCAGCAATGAAATTTGATTTAAAAATAACAGACCCAAAAAGTCAGGCAAGAGCAGGAAGCATTACTACTGATCATGGTGTAATTGAAACACCAATTTTTATGCCTGTGGGTACAGTTGGAACAGTAAAAGGAGTTCATCAAACTGAATTGAAGAATGAAATAAATCCTGATATTATTTTAGGGAATACTTACCATTTATATTTACGTCCTAAATTAGAAGTTTTAGAAGCTGCTGGAGGTTTACACAAGTTTATAAACTGGGATAGAAATATTTTAACCGATTCTGGAGGTTATCAAGTATATTCTTTATCGGGTAGAAGAAAAATTAACGAAGAAGGCGTAAAGTTTAAAAGTCATATAGATGGTTCTACACATTTTTTTACACCAGAAAATGTTATGGAAACCCAAAGAACAATTGGAGCAGATATTATTATGGCTTTTGATGAATGTACACCTTACCCTTGCGATTATAATTATGCAAAACGTTCTATGCACATGACACATAGATGGTTGGATAGATGTATCAATCATTTAGAAAAATTGCCATACAAATATGGTTATGAGCAAACCTTTATGCCAATTGTACAAGGTAGTACTTATAAAGATCTAAGAAAACAATCTGCAGAATATATAGCAAATGCAGGTGCACAAGCAAATGCAATTGGTGGACTTTCTGTTGGAGAACCTGCAGAAGAAATGTATGCAATGACAGAAGTGGTTACTGCAATTTTGCCCAAAGACAAACCTCGTTATTTGATGGGAGTTGGAACTCCTATAAATATTCTTGAAAATATTGCTTTAGGTATAGATATGTTTGACTGTGTAATGCCAACAAGAAATGCTAGAAATGGAATGTTATTTACGACTCATGGAACCATAAACATTAAAAACAAAAAGTGGGAAAAAGATTTTTCACCTATTGATGAAATAGGAATCACAAATGTAGATACCTATTATTCAAAAGCCTATTTACGTCATTTATTTGCATCAAAAGAAATGTTAGGCAAACAAATAGCTTCTATACATAATTTAGGTTTTTATGTTTGGCTAACTCGTGAAGCAAGAAAACATATCTTAGCTGGAGATTTTAGAGAATGGAAAGATAAAATGGTAAAACAAATGGATAAGCGTTTGTAGTTTGAAAATTATAGACAAATACATATTAAAACGTTATTTGGTAACCTTTGTGTTTACCCTATTAATCTTGATTCCTATTGCCATTGCCATAGATATATCAGAAAAGATAGATAATTTCTTAGAACACCCAAACCTTGGTTTTTATCAGATTGTAGATGAGTATTATAAGAATTTTATCATCTACTATACCAATACATTTATGCCTTTGGCATTATTTATTGCTGTAATTCTATTTACTTCTAAACTTTCTAACAATACCGAAATTATTGCAATTACAAATGCAAAAGTTTCATTTACTCGTTTTTTGTACCCTTATTTTATTGGAGCCACTTTAGTTACTCTTATTTCTTTAGGAATGAATCATTTTGTGGTGCCTAATAGTAGTAAAGAGCGTAAAAAATTTGAAAAAGAATACATTAAAAATAGAAGACAAAAACAAGAGTTAAAGTATGTTCGTGAGTTTAGTTTACAGTTAACAGATAGTACTTATATTTTTATTCGAAGTTTCGATACAGAAGCAAATTCTGGTTATGATTTTACATCAGAAGTTTATAATGGCATTCAACTAAAATCTAAATTGGTAGCAAGTAGAATTACATACAAAGAAGAAGATTCTTCATTTATCTTATATAATTGGAGAAAAAGATTAATTTATAAAAAGAGAGATAGTATTTCTTCTGGAACAAAAATAGATACTGTTTTTAATTTTACGGCTAAAGATTTAATTTATAAATCTGCGCTTTCTCAAGAAATGCCTTCTGGAGAGTTGCTTAAATTTATAGATATTTCTAAAAAAAGAGGAGTAAAAAATTTAAATGCCTATTTGGTAGAGTTTCATAAAAGAACCAGCTTGCCAATTGCTTCTTATATACTAACAATTATTGCAGTTGCTCTTGCTTTTCGAAAAAGAAGAGGAGGTACCGGAGTTAATCTTGCTATAGGTATTGGAGTTATGTTTATTTATGTTTTTTTGATGAAAATTGCAGAAGTATTAGGAGGTGTAGCTGGGGTAAATTCACTTTTATATGTTTGGATACCTAATATTGTTTTTGGTTGCTTAGCTGTTTATCTCTACTTCAATGCAAGAAAGTAAATTAAAGAATTACTTACTTCTTCATCTTATAGTCTTTATTTGGGGCTTTACAGCTATTTTAGGAGCACTAATTACAATCGAAGCAATTCCTTTAGTATGGTATAGAATGCTTTTGGCAGTTATTTTTATACTAATCTATTTGCTGTTAAAAAAGCATTCTATTAAAATTAATGCCAAAGCATTTTTTAAGTTTCTAATAACAGGAATAATTATAGCGCTACATTGGATTTTCTTTTTTAAAGCAATAAAAGTTTCTAATGTCTCAGTAGCTTTAGTAACCATGAGTACAGGAGCATTTTTTACATCTTTTATAGAACCACTTTTTTTTAGAAGAAAACTAAAACTACTAGAAATTATCTTAGGCCTATTGGTTGTGTTGGGGCTTTATATCATCTTTAATTTCGAAAGTCAATACAAATTAGGTATTTTTTATGCCTTAATTTCATCTTTTTTAAGTGCTTTGTTTTCTGTTTTTAACGGATTGTTTGCAAAGAGATATTCTGCCAACACAATATCATTTTATCAATTATTTTTTGGAGCAGTATTTATAACAATTTATATCTTATGGACCTCTAAGTTTTCTGCCGAGTTTTTTAAACTACCAAATTCAGATTGGTTATATTTATTTATTTTAAGTACTGTTTGTACTGCATATGCATTTATAGTATCTGTAAAAGTGATGAAATATTTATCGCCCTTTACAGTAATGTTAACCATAAATTTAGAACCTGTATATGCAATAATATTAGCATTGCTTATTTTTGGTGAACAAGAAAAAATGAATCCTGAGTTTTATTTAGGGGCATTTATTGTTTTATTTGTAGTTTTATTAAACGGAATTATTAAGAATAAAACAAGTATTAAAAATAAAATTAAGGCAAAAACAAGAAGAAAAAAGTAGCTGTATTTTAAAAAAAACAACTAATTTTATAGTATGTTTGTTCTTTCAAACGACTAAAATCAAATAACTAGAATATGGAATATTTAGATTTTGAAATGCCAATTAAAGAGCTTTTAGAACAATTAGATAAGTGTCAGATTATTGGTGAAGAAAGTGATGTAGATGTTAGTGCTACATGCAAAAAAATAGAGAAAAAACTAGATAAAGCAAGAAAGGATATATATAAGAACTTAACACCTTGGCAAAGAGTTCAATTATCCAGACATCCAAACAGACCGTATACCTTAGATTATATCAAAGCCATTTGCGGAGATACTTTTATGGAACTTCATGGAGATAGAAGTGTAAAAGATGATAAAGCTATGATTGGTGGTTTAGGTAAAATAGGGAACCAATCTTTTATGTTTATAGGACAACAAAAAGGATACAATACTAAAACACGCCAGTATAGAAATTTTGGAATGGCAAACCCAGAAGGATATAGAAAAGCTTTGCGTTTAATGAAAATGGCAGAAAAGTTTAGAATTCCTGTGGTTACTTTGTTAGATACACCAGGTGCTTACCCTGGAATGGAAGCAGAAGAACGAGGACAAGGTGAGGCAATTGCTAGAAATATTTTAGAAATGACTCGTTTAAAAACACCTATTATAACTGTGGTTATTGGCGAAGGCGCTTCTGGAGGTGCACTAGGAATTGGAGTAGGAGATAGAGTATATATGATGGAAAATACTTGGTATACTGTAATTTCTCCAGAATCTTGTTCTTCTATTTTATGGAGAAGTTGGGAGTTTAAAGAACAAGCAGCTGAGGCCTTAAAATTAACAGGCAATGACATGAAAAAGTTAAAGCTGATTGACGGAATTATACAAGAACCCACTGGAGGCGCACATTCAGATAGAGAAGGTGCTTTTAAAGCTGTAGAAGAGCAAATTATTACTGCTTTTGAAGAGTTAAAAGATTTAAATGATGTAGATTTAGTTTCTAAAAGAATGGATAAATATGCAGAAATGGGAGTTTATAAAGAGTAACTCTTTATAAACGATACAAATTAAAAAAGGCGAAATCTAAATTTTAGATTTCGCCTTTTTACGTTTAATTGTCTTAAATCTTTAAAGAATTAAATAATGTTTTTAACCTCGGATCTGAAGGTCTTGGAGCATTAGCATCAACAATATTTCCATCAGGATCAATTAAAATAAATCTTGGAATACCAGAGATTTCATAAGCCTGTTGAAAACTAAAATCTTTACCAGACCATAATTGTATACCACTTAATTGTTTTTCTTTTACAAATTTTCTCCATTTTTTTTCAGCAGCCTCCCAAGAACCACCATTTCTACGAGATTCATCAGTAGAAATACTAACAAATTCTATATTTTTTTTATGGTATTCTTTTTCTAATTTCTTTAAATAAGGTATTTGTTGAATACATGGACCACACCAAGTTGCCCAAACATCTATATAAACGTATTTTCCTTTAAATGAATCTAAAGATTTTTTTCCTCCTTTATAATCAACATAACCTTCAAACTTTGGAGAAGGTTTGCCTTTAGCCATTTTTTGATTTTTTTTAAAGGTATTATGGAAATAATCTACCATATTTTGGTTTTGCTTGGTAGCTAAATTAATTAAAGTGCTATCTAAATTATTGTAAGAAGACAAAATGCTATCGTAAGATTTTTTTATGGCATCAATTTCTTTATAAAAAGCTTCTTCTTCTAATTCGAAAAACCTTGCAGGATTACCTATGCTTTTGCTTTTAGCTAACTGAGCAATAATAAATTTGCTGTTGGCTGCTCCATTTCCATCATATTTAAAACTTGTCATAAACTCATCAGCATTTCCTTTTATAGAAATGTTAAATCCATTTTTTAAGAATACTGGAGCTCTTTTTACTCTGCTTGTTTGAAAAGTATAAATATCTGCTTTAGGAACTTTTAGTGTGTCTTTAAAAGAACCATCTTTATTGATTGCAATTGTTTTGATAATTCCTGTTCTACCCAAAATATTGATAATAGAATCTTTATTATTATCTAATTTACCAGATAAAGAAACATATTTTGTAGAGTGCTCTTTAGAGCAAGAAAACAATATGAATAAGGTAAAAAGCGAGAGGCTAAATTTTTTCATGTTTTTATTTTAAATTTAATTTTTGAAATAGTTTTTTTATTTTTTCATCATATGGTGCTGGTGCCATAGCATCAACAATATTTCCCTTAGGGTCTATTAAAATATATCTTGGTAAAAATAAAACTTGGTATTCTTTTAAAAATTCTCTATCGTTTCCAATAAATAAGTGAGTTCCAACAAGTTTGTTTTTTTCTATAGCCATTTTCCATTTTTGCTTTGCATAAGATATGGTACCAGAACTGGCTCTATTGTCTGCACAAAGTGTTAGGAATTTAATATTTTTATTAGAATACTTTTTCTTAAAAGCATTAATTGCTGATGATTGCTCAGTGTATTTTTTAATCCAAGTTCCCCAAATATCAATATAAACATAGCTACCTCTAAAGTCTTTTAAACTTACAAAGTTACCCGCCAAACTTACATAATTTTTAAATGTAGGAGAAGGAGTTCCTTTCACCAGTTTTTTTACAGCTTCTTTTTGTTTTTTTATAGCATCTTTAGAGGTTTCGTATAAATTTTTTAATAAACCTATAGATTTAATATTTTGATTTTTAGTTAAACTCAATAAGTAAGGGTCTATATCTGTGTAAATTAGATCAATGCTATCTAAGTCTTTTTGATAGATTTTTAATCTCTTAAAAAAATCTGCTTCTTCTAATGAAAAAATACCATTGGCACCTACATTTCCAGAATTTAAGCCATAATTGTATTGCGCTAATAAATATTCGTTTTCTCTACTACCAGAACCTGAGTATTGCAGCGTTTTTGGAAAGTTATTTATATCTGCATGCAAGGATAGGTGATATCCGTTTTTAATAAAAAGAGGAAGTAGTTTGTTGTTAATTTTAAAACCATTAGTTGTTACTACTTTAATAGTTATAGTATCTAAAAAAGAACCATCTTCACTTAAGTCTATTCTATGATTTATGTGTTTGCCAATAATCATAAAATGATTTTCTGTACTGTTCTTAAAAACTCCAGATATAACTGCGTAATCTTTGGTTTTTTCTACTTTTTTAACTTCTTTCTTTTTTGCACAAGAAGATAGTAATATAAAAACACTAAGTAAGTACCAAAAAAATCTCATCCTTTTTTAATTCAGCCAACAAATATACTACATTCAAAGAGAGAAAAATAGTTAAAATTAATTAGGTTAAGCCTGTAGGATTTCATTATGCATAATTGAATTTTATGGTTGGTTTTATGGATTATTGAATAAAAACTACCGTGAGTAATTAGCTTTTTTTAGAATTAGAATTGTAAAAAAAATCCCAAACGTTTCTTTTGTTTGGGATTTTTATTTTTATTCATTAGTCTCGGTTTCTGTTCGAGTTTCTTCTTTTTTCTTACCTTTTTTAATTTTAATAGTGAGTTTGTTTTCTTTCTCATCTAAATCCATTGTAATGGTATCGCCTTCAGAGAGTTTAGCATTTACAATTTCTTCTGCTAAAGCATCTTCAATGTATTTCTGTATGGCTCTTTTTAATGGTCTTGCACCGTATTTTTTATCAAAACCTTTGTCTGCGATATAGTCTTTAGCTTTCTCGCTTAAGTTTAAAGTATAGCCTAAATCTGAAATTCTTTGTAATAACTTATCTAACTCAATATCTATAATAGAATGAATATCTTCACGTTCTAAAGCATTAAAGACAATTACATCATCAATTCTGTTTAAGAATTCTGGAGCAAAAGATTTCTTTAAAGCACCTTCTATTACAGATTTTGCATGTGCATCAGCTTGTTCTTTCTTAGAAGCTGTACCAAAACCAACACCACCACCAAAATCTTTTAGCTGACGTGCACCAATGTTGGAAGTCATAATAATTATGGTATTTCTAAAATCAATTTTACGACCTAAACTATCAGTAATATGTCCGTCATCTAAAATCTGCAACAACATATTAAATACATCTGGATGTGCTTTTTCTATCTCATCTAAAAGAATAACTGAATACGGTTTTCTACGAACTTTTTCTGTTAATTGCCCACCTTCTTCATAACCAACATATCCTGGAGGTGCACCAATTAAACGAGAAATGGCGAATTTCTCCATGTATTCACTCATATCAATTCTAATCAATGAATCTTCAGAGTCGAATAATTCACGAGCTAAAACTTTTGCCAATTGTGTTTTTCCAACACCCGTTTGTCCTAAGAAAATAAACGAACCAATAGGTTTGTTAGGGTCTTTTAAGCCAACTCTATTTCTTTGTATTGCTTTTACTACTTTGGTAACAGCCTCATTTTGACCAATTACTTTGCCTTTAATTAGTTGAGGTAATTCGTGCAAACGATGACTTTCTGCTTCTGCAACTCTATTTACAGGAATTCCTGTCATCATAGAAACTACTTCAGCAACATTATCTTCGGTAACAATTTCTCTATTTAATTTAGAGTCTTCTTCCCATTGATTTTGAGCCGAATTTAAAGCCGCTTCCATATTTTTTTCATCATCACGCAATTTAGCAGCTTCTTCATATTTTTGCCCGTTTACAGCTTTTGTTTTGCGGTCTCTAATGATTTCTAATTGCGATTCTAACTCTAAAACCTGTTTAGGAACTACAATATTTGTGATATGAATTCGAGAGCCCGCTTCGTCTAAAGCATCAATAGCTTTGTCTGGAAGGTATCTGTCTGTCATATATCTATTGGTTAATTTTACGCAAGCTTCTATTGCATCATCAGTAAAATCTACATTATGATGTTCTTCGTATTTAGATTTAATATTGTGTAAAATTTGAATGGTTTCTTCTACAGTTGTTGGGTCTACAATTACCTTTTGAAAACGACGTTCTAAAGCACCATCTTTTTCGATATTTGTTCTAAATTCATCCAATGTAGTTGCACCAATACATTGTATTTCTCCTCTCGCTAAAGCGGGTTTTAACATATTGGAAGCGTCTAAAGAGCCAGTTGCACCACCAGCACCAACAATTGTGTGAATTTCATCAATAAAAAGGATAATATCATCATTTTTTTCTAATTCATTCATTAGAGCTTTCATACGTTCTTCAAATTGACCACGGTATTTTGTGCCAGCAACCAAACTTGCTAAATCCAAAGAAACTATTCTTTTATCAAATAAAATCCTAGATACTTTACGATCTACAATTCGTAACGCTAAACCTTCTGCAATGGCAGATTTACCAACTCCAGGTTCTCCAATTAACATTGGATTATTCTTTTTTCTACGGCTTAAAATTTGAGAAACACGTTCAATTTCTTTTTGACGCCCAACTACAGGGTCTAACTTTCCTTTTTCGGCTAAATCTGTTAAATCGCGTCCAAAATTATCTAAAACAGGTGTTTTCGATTTTTTAGTAGTTTTTCCTTTTTGAGGTTGATCAAAAGGATTTGATTTTTCTGAGGAAAATTCATCATCAGAAGGTGTTTCTGCTATAGGATTTATAGGTAAATTTGTATCTGTATCTACATGAAGTTGTTTGTACAATGCTTTTGCTTCATCATAGTTTACGTGATATTTATGAATCAATTTTGTTGTTGGGTCATTCTCGTTACGTAATACACACAGTAATAAATGCGCAGTATCTATAGATTCGCTTTGGTACAATTTAGCTTCTAAAAAAGTGGTTTTTAATGCTTTTTCAGCTTGTCTTGTTAGTCGTAAACTTGGTTTATCTGAGCTATCTGTAAACGTAGGATTGGCAGGGTTTAATTGCTCTAATTTTTTACGCAATAAGGTTAAGTCAACATCAAATGCTGTTAATATTTCTATTGCTTTTCCTTCGCCTTTTCTTATTAAACCTAATAAAAGGTGTTCAGTTCCAATAAATTCGTGCCCTAAACGTAGTGATTCTTCTTTACTGAAAGTAATAACATCTCTTACTTTTGGTGAAAAATTATCGTCCATATTTCTTTCTATCTATATTGATGTAATGTAAAATTAGTCCTTTTTTTTGTGAATTAATTACAAAAAAGATGCCAATAGAAAAATACTGACAGTTTGACCATTCAACTAAGATATAAAATAGTTGAAAATCAACCATATAAAAAGCTGTTAAAAATTATCAAAAAATGTTGATAACTCTAACGAATTCAAGAGTCGAAAACCTTTGTAAAAACAAGTAGAAATAGTATCTTGCCTTGTTTTAAAAAAATGACTAAATTTTAACTAAATAATATATGGCAGACGGAGAAAAGTTAATTCCGATTAACATTGAAGAGCAGATGAAATCTGCATACATCGATTACTCGATGTCAGTGATAGTTTCAAGAGCATTACCAGATGTTAGAGATGGCTTAAAACCTGTTCATAGAAGGGTTTTGTATGGAATGCACGAATTAGGAATTAAAGCTACTGGAGCGTATAAAAAATCAGCAAGAATTGTTGGAGAAGTTTTAGGAAAGTATCACCCACATGGAGATACATCTGTTTACGATTCTATGGTGCGTATGGCGCAAGATTGGAGCGTACGTTACTTGATGGTAGATGGGCAAGGAAACTTTGGTTCTGTAGATGGAGATTCTCCAGCTGCAATGCGTTATACTGAGGTGAGAATGCAGAAAATATCAGAAGAAATGTTAGCTGATATAGAAAAAGAGACTGTAGATCATCGTTTAAATTTTGATGATACTTTACAAGAACCTACAGTGCTTCCAACACGTATTCCTAATTTATTAGTAAATGGAGCTTCTGGTATTGCAGTAGGTATGGCAACTAATATGGCACCTCATAACTTAACAGAAGTTATTAACGGTACTGTTGCTTATATTGATAATAGAGATATCGAAATTGATGAGTTAATGCAACACGTAACTGCACCAGATTTTCCAACTGGTGGTATTATTTATGGTTACGATGGTGTAAGAGATGCTTTTCATACGGGGCGTGGACGTATTGTAATGCGCGCTAAAGCCAATATCGAAGAAGTTAAAGGGCGTGAGTGTATTGTTGTTACAGAAATCCCTTACCAAGTAAATAAAGCAGATATGATAAAAAAAACTGCAGACTTGGTAAACGAAAAAAAAATAGAAGGTATTGCTAATATTAGAGATGAATCTGATAGAAACGGAATGCGTATTGTGTATATTTTAAAACGAGATGCAATTCCCAATATCGTTTTAAATAAATTATTCAAATACACACAATTACAGACATCTTTTAGTGTAAATAATATCGCTTTAGTTAATGGAAGACCAGAGCAATTAAATTTAAAACAGTTAATTCATTATTTTGTAGAACACAGACACGAAGTTGTTGTTAGAAGAACAGAATTTGAGCTTAAAAAAGCAGAAGCAAGAGCGCATATTTTAGAAGGATTAATTATTGCTTCTGATAATATTGATGAAGTAATTGCTTTAATACGTGGTTCTAAAAATGCCGATGAAGCTCGCGAGAAATTAATTGAACGTTTTGAGCTAACCGAAATTCAAGCAAAAGCTATTGTAGAAATGCGTTTGCGTCAATTAACAGGCTTAGAACAAGATAAATTACGTGCTGAGTACGAAGAGATTATGTTAACGATTGCTGATTTAAAAGATATTTTAGCAAACGAACCAAGACGCTATCAAATCATCAAAGATGAGTTGTTACATATCAAAGAAAAGTATGGTGATGAGCGTAGATCTACAATAGAATATGCAGGTGGAGACATGCGTATTGAAGACATGATTCCTGATACTAAAGTTGTCGTAACAATCTCTAATGCGGGTTATTTAAAACGTACAAATCTTGATGAATACAAAGTTCAGAATAGAGGAGGTAGAGGACAAAAAGGAGCAACCACAAGAAATGAAGATTTCTTAGAGCATTTATTTGTAGGTACAAATCACCAATACATGTTGTTTTTTACCCAAAAAGGGAAAGTTTTTTGGATGCGAGTTTATGAAATACCTGAAGGTGGTAAAAACACCAAAGGTAGAGCTATGCAAAACTTAATTAATATCGAACAAGATGATAAAGTAAAAGCATTCTTAGTTACCCAAGATTTAAAAGACGAAGAGTACATTAATAGTCATTATGTTATTATGGCTACTAAAAAAGGTCAGGTTAAAAAGACTTCTTTAGAGCAATATTCTCGTCCACGAACAAATGGAATTAATGCCATTACCATAAAAGAAGGAGATGAGTTGTTAGAAGCAAAACTAACGACAGGAGACAACCAAGTAATGTTAGCATTAAAATCTGGTAAGGCTATTCGTTTTGAAGAAGCAAAAACAAGACCAATGGGAAGAACAGCTTCTGGTGTTAGAGGTATAACTCTTCAAAATGACAATGATGAAGTTGTGGGTATGGTTGCTGTAAATGACATGAAAAGTAATATTCTTGTTGTATCTGAAAAAGGTTATGGTAAACGTTCTGATTTAGAAGACTATAGAATTACAAATAGAGGTGGAAAAGGGGTAAAAACTTTGAATATCTCTGAAAAAACCGGTAATTTGGTGGCTATTAAAAATGTAGATGATTCTAATGATTTAATGATTATTAATAAATCTGGATTAACTATAAGAATGGCTGTCGAAGATTTAAGAGTTATGGGACGTGCAACTCAGGGTGTTCGTTTAATAAATATTAAAGATGATGATAGTATTGCTGCAGTTGCCAAAGTAGTACATGAAGACGAATCTGATAATGATTCAGAAAATGGCACGGAAATTGAAAACAACACAAATGAAAATCAAGAATAACAACAATTAATAACAATTAACAAAATGAAAAAACTAATATTGGCGCTAATGGTTGGTTTGCTTTCTATAGCAACTTTTGCGCAAAAAAACGAAATTAAAGCCATTGAAAAGGCTATAAAGAAAAAGAACTTTAAAGAAGCCAAAACTCTTCTTAAAACTTTAGAAAAAAATGAAGATGCTATCGAAGACAAATACAAAGCAAAATATTATTTCTTAAAAGGAAATGCTTACGGTAAAACTAATGTAGCAAAAGCAGCAAGTGCTTATGAAAAACTTTTTGAAGTTGAAAAAGCATCTGGCAAAATGAAATACACTAAAGAAGCAAAACCTAAATTAAATGTTTTAATACAGTTTACCTCTAACAAAGCCATAGAACAATACAATAATAAACAATTTAAAGAAGCCAAAGATAATTTCTTTTTAACCTATAAATTAAGTCCAGTAGACACAACAATGCTTTATAATGCTGCGGTTAGTGCAACATTAGATAAAGATTATGATGTAGCTTTAAAGCATTATAATAAATTAAAAGAAATAGGTTATACAGGTATTACTACACAGTATTTTGCTATTAATAAAGAAACTGGAAAAGAAGAAAACTTAGGCTCTAAATCTAATAGAGATACAATGGTAAAATTTGGGAAATATAACAGCCCATCTCAAAAATCTACTCCATCTAAACAAGGAGATATCATTAAAAATATTGGGTTTATTTATGCAAATCAAGGAAAACCACAATTAGCTTTAAAGGCTTTAAATGAAGCAAGAAAATCTAATCCAAAAGATATGAATCTACTGCTAACTGCAGCTCAGGTGTATATTAAGCTCGATAGAATGGACGAATTTGGAAAGTTAATGGAAGAAGCAATTACCTTAGACCCAAATAATCCAACTCTATTTTTTAACTTAGGAGTAATAAATCAAAATCAAAAGAAAATTGATTTAGCTAAAAAGTATTACTTAAAAGCTGTTGAGTTAAAACCAGATTATACAGATGCTTACATGAATTTAGCAGTAGCTATCTTAGATGGTGAAAAAGCAATTGTAGATGAAATGAATGCTAACTTTTCAAATGAAAAAAAATACAATGAGTTGCAAAAGAAACAATTGGCATTATATAAAGAAGCTTTACCTTATTTAGAAAAAGCAGATAATTTAAAAAGAACTATAGATACTGTTAGAACTCTAATGAATATTTATGATACTTTAGAAATGACTGAAAAAGCTGATAAATTAAGACCTATCTATAAAGAAATGAAAAGTAAGCAGTAAATTTTACTGAGTTTTAAAAAAAAAGACCAAGATTTTTATCTTGGTCTTTTTTTATATAATTTTTTTAATTACCCGTAGTTTATGTGTATGTTTTTGTAAATCAGCATTAAAAATACCACTATGATCTAAAGTGTCAATCCGTACTTTTCCGTGAGCATGAATAATATTATAATTATTTAATAGTATGCCAACATGTACTATTTCACCTTCATCATTATCAAAAAAAGCTAAATCTCCGGGTTCACTCTCTTCAATAAAACTTAATACTTCTCCTTGAGTTGCTTGTTTGTTGGCGTCTCTAAATAATTTATAACCACAAAGTTTATATACCATTTGCGTAAAGCCAGAACAATCAATTCCAAAAGGAGTTTTACCTCCCCATAAAAAAGGAGAGTTTAAATAGGTAAAAGCTTTATATGGTATTTCATTTTTTTGAAGTTTTTCAGAGAAAACATTTCCTTCGTAAGTAAAAATTTCTGAGTTTAAGTTTAGTTTCTGATTTTCAAACAAAGGCAAATGAGAGCCTAAAGGAATTGTAAATAGTTCATTTTTTTTATTGGTAATAAATTCAATGATTTCTCCAGAATAAGAAGATTTAGAATGTTTAATTTTTAAATAAAATTCTTCTGTAATATTTAAATATTGTTTTGCATCAATATAACCTTCATAGTTATCAAAAGTTAAACGAATTTTACTCCATCCTTTATTATTTTCAATAATTTCAAAAGTTTCACCAAACAGCACTTGACTCATCATTTCAGATTTTTCAGATGCTTCGATTCTTAAAGGAACAATACTTAAATTACATATACCAAAAAGCATATAAGATTTGCTGTTTTTTTAGATTCTTTCTATAATCATTGCGCTTGCGCCACCACCACCATTACAAATTCCTGCAGCACCAATTTTAGCATTATTTTGTTTTAAAATAGAAGTTAAAGCAATAACAATTCTTGCTCCAGAAACACCTAAAGGATGTCCTAAAGAAACTGCACCACCATTTACATTTACATTTTTATCAGAAATGCCTAAAATTTTCATATTTGCTAAACCAACAATAGAAAAAGCTTCATTTAATTCGAAAAAATCTACATCTTTAATCGAAATGTTTGCTTTAGCTAATGCTTTTGGTAATGCTTTTGCAGGTGCAGTTGTAAACCATTTTGGCTCTTGAGCAGCATCTGCATAACTTTTAATTTTAGCAAGTGGAGCTAAATTTAATTCTTTGGCTTTATTTGCAGACATTAAAACTAAAGCGGCTCCACCATCGTTTATAGTAGATGCATTTGCAGCTGTAACTGTTCCGTCTTTTGTAAACGCAGGTCTTAAAGCTGGTATTTTTTCTATCTTTACATTTTTATATTCTTCATCTTCAGAAAAAAGAATAGGTTCTCCTCTTCTTTGTGGTATTTCTACAGAAACAATCTCATCATTAAATTTACCTTCGCTCCACGCTTTTGCAGAACGATTGTAAGATTGAATTGCATAATTATCTTGGTCTTCTCTAGAAAACTTATATTCTGTAGCACAAGCATCTGCACAAACACCCATGGCTACTTTGTCATAAGCATCCACTAAACCATCTTTTTGCATTCCATCTTCCATGGTAATTGGCCCAAATTTAGACCCTTTTCTTGCATGTTGATAATGAGGAATTGAACTCATATTTTCCATACCTCCAGCCACAACTATATCTGCGTCACCTAAAGCAATGGTTTGAGAAGCTAACATAATAGATTTCATGCCAGAAGCACAAACCTTATTAATAGTTGTACACGGAACAGTATCTGGAATACCTGCATACATTGCAGCTTGTCTTGCAGGCGCTTGCCCTAAGCCAGCAGAAACAACATTTCCCATAAAAACCTCTTGAACCTCATCTGGGTTTAAGTTTATTTTTTCTAAAGCTCCTTTTATAGCAATAGCTCCTAATTTAGGAGCTGGAATGTTAGATAAGCTTCCCATAAAACTACCAATTGGAGTTCTTGCAACAGATACAATTACTACTTCTTTCATATATACTGAGTTTATTTTTTATAAGTTTTCTATGCTAAATTAACTATTTTTAATCAATTTTACTTTTATTATCGTATCTGAATTTTCGACCTTAATTTTTTTATGGTAAGTTTGTTGTTAGAAGATAAATTCTATGAGTAATATTGTTAATAAATTATACCAGAATAACACCATTATTTACAAGGTAATTTTGTTCTTAGTGGCAACAACAGCAATAGTATATTTATTTCCAAAAGGAGGTCATTTTAAATACGATTTTAATAATGGACAATTATGGAAATATGATAATTTATATGCTCCTTTTGATTTTGCAATTCAAAAAACAGAAGAAGAAATTACTATCGAGAAGAAAGAAATAGAAGTAAATGCAAAACTTTATTTTTTAAATGATTTAGATGTAGAACAAGAGGTAAATGCCAATTTTAAGAGAAGAATTTTTCAGATAAAACCATCTGATTCGCTTAATGTAGAAAGTATTCAAAATCTTTTTGAAATTGGAAAAAATACAATTGCTAAAATTTACAAAAAAGGATTTCTAAATGTCGTTAGCGAAGATAAAGTATCAAATAAAAATGAAATTGTAGCAATTAGAAAAGGAAACGAAGTAGAAGATGTAGTATTTAAAACCCTACTAAACTCTAAAGAAGTTCTTAAGCTCATAAATAATAATTTAGCTGAAATTAATTCTGGTTTTAAACGAAAACTTTTACTCGATTTATTATCAGAAGTTATAAAACCAAATCTTTCTTACGATGATGCTTTTACTGAAAAAATAATCGAAAATGAAATTAATAATATTTCTTATACAAAAGGCAAAGTAGAATCTGGAAAGTTAATTATTTTAAAAGGAGATATTGTAGAAGGAAAAAAATTGGCCATCTTAAATTCTTTAAAAAGTGAGTCAGAATCTCAAGTTTGGACTGAATCGAATTACAATTGGATTATTTTAGGTTATACAATTTTAGTATCCTTAGCATTACTAATGCTCTTATTATTTCTAAAAAAATATAGATTAGAAATTTTTGAAAATAATAATAAAGTCACCTTTATTTTTTTCAATGTTTTTTCGATGATATTTATACAAACCTTGGTTATTAAATACAATTCAGATTACTTGTATGTAGTGCCATTAAGTATATTGCCAATAGTTTTAAAAGCCTTTTTTGATGCACGCTTGGGGCTTTTTACACATGTTTTAACAGTATTGCTTTTAGGGTATATTGTACCAAATAGTTTCGAGTTTATATACCTTCATATTATAGCTGGTATTGTAACAATTTTAACAGTTTCTGAGCTATACAAAAGAGCAAATCTTTTTATATCGGTGGCTCAGATTACATTAATTTATATGTTAACGTATTTTGCGTTTTCAATTATAAAAGAAGGAAACGCATCTCAGATAAACTGGACTTATTTTATGCTTTTTGCTGCAAACGGATTATTATCTTTTCTTTCTATAATTTTAATTTATATGTACGAAAAGATTTTTGGATTAGTATCTGATGTAACTTTACTAGAATTATCAAATACAAACACAAAACTACTAAGAGAATTAAATGAAAAGGCACCAGGTACGTTTCAGCACTCCATGCAAGTTGCAAATTTAGCAGAAGCAGCTGCTAATGAAATAAGAGCCAATTCGATGTTAGTTAGAACAGGTGCTTTATATCATGATATTGGTAAGATGTTAAACCCTATGTATTTTACAGAAAATCAATCTACAGGAGTTAATCCTCATAACGATTTATCGCCAAGAGATAGTTCTAAAATAATTACCGATCATGTAATAAAAGGAGTAGAATTAGCAAAAAAGAATAACCTACCAGATAGAATTATAGATTTTATTAGAACGCATCATGGAACAAGTTCTACCTATTATTTTTATATGAAAGAAAAAGATTTAAATCCAGATTCTGATATAGATATTAAAAAATTTCAATACAAAGGCCCAATTCCTTTTTCTAAAGAAACTGCAATTTTAATGATATGTGATGCTGCAGAAGCAGCGTCTAAAAGTTTAAAAAAACCTACAGCGCAAGCTATTAGTAACTTAATAGATAAAATTGTAGATAAACAAATGGCAGACAATCAATTTTTAAATTCTAATATTACATTTAGAGAAATACAATTAATAAAAAAAGTTGTTAAGAAAAAACTGATGAACATTTATCATTTAAGAATAGAATATCCAGAGTAAAAAAATACTGTAAAAAAGTTAAAAACCTCTTGCTAAATTGTTTTTCTAATCTTACATTTGCACTCGCAATTTTTGTTTCAAGCTTTTGTTTGAAGTCGAAAAGGAGAGGTGGCAGAGTGGTAATGCAGCAGATTGCTAATCTGTCGACCTTTTTGGTCGCCAGGGTTCGAGTCCCTGTCTCTCCGCAAAATTGCTATTAAAATGTAGATTTTATTTGCATTTTAATTTCGGGGTGTAGCGTAGCCCGGTCATCGCGCCTCGTTTGGGACGAGGAGGTCGCAGGTTCGAATCCTGCCACCCCGACTAAGTTGTCGTAGCAACATAAAAACTACGGGCTCTTAGCTCAGCTGGATAGAGCACCTCCCTTCTAAGGAGGCGGTCGAAGGTTCGAATCCTTCAGGGCTCACATAAAGCTTCACAGAAATGTGAGGCTTTTTTGTTTTTTAATATTTAATAAAATCCAAGTTGTACACAAGCTCTTAAAAAGTCAACTCAAATTCAAGTATATTTCGTTTTTCCCAACCCTGTAAACCAAAAGAGCTTTTGCATCTCCATCATCACCCGAAAATATTTTTACTTTTTACATCTTTTTTTGAGATATAAATGTAAATTAGTAGATTAACAAAACATTTGAAATAAACAAAGCGAATCAATGAGACCTTTTTGAAAAAATAACAAATGCAAGTTAAATAAACCGAATTAAGGAAGTGCTCGAACAGAAAGGAATTTAAACAAACTTGGTTGGCTGAAAAACTTGGGAAAAGCTACAATATGGTAAATGCTTATGCTCAAAATAGACAACAACTACCGACTGGAAACGCTAATGGAAATTACCAATATTTTAGATGTGGACGTAAAAGAATTAATAATCTCAAACAAAGACCAACACTAATATGCCAACACTCAATTGGATAGGAAAAGATAAAGTAATAAGCCACCACCAAGAGGTATCTTACAGAGTTTTGGAACACAAATACGGTTTTACAGCTAAAAATGGCGAACAGAAACAGCCAACCAACAGCGGAAACAAAATAATACACGGAGACAACCTTGAAGCACTAAAAAGTTTGCTGCCTGAATACGAAGGAAAAATAAAGTGCATCTACATAGACCCACCCTACAACACAGGAAATGAAAGTTGGGTTTACAATGACAATGTAAACCACCCGAAAATTAAAAAATGGTTAGGCGAAGTTGTTGGAAAAGATGGAGAAGATTTAACACGACACGACAAATGGTTGTGTATGATGTACCCAAGGTTACAGTTACTGTATAAATTGTTGGCAGATGATGGAGCTATTTTTATATCTATTGATGATAATGAACAAGCCAATTTAAAATTGATTTGTGATGAGATTTTTGGTATTTCAAATTTTACTTCAAATATCATTTGGCAAAAAAAAACTGGTGCATCTGATGCAAAGGATATAGCAAATATTACTGAATATGTCGTTTGCTATACAAAAAAGGCATTTTTTAGATCTATTATTTTTGCTAAAAATAAATCATCATATGATTTAAAACGGTATAAATTTTTTGATGATAGATACCCTGAAAGAGGACCTTATTATATAGATAATTTAGACAGAGGCGGTTTACAATATTCAGATTCATTAAATTTTGGAGTTAAATGCCCAGACGGAACTTTGACATTTCCAAATGGAAGAAAGAAGTTTGAAAATGATGGTTGGATTTGGAAATGGAGTGAAAAAAAAGTTAAATGGGCAATTGAAAACGATTTCATAGTAGTTAAGAAATCAGATAAAAAGAAAAGTGGTTGGGCGGTTTATTATAAAAACTATTTAAATGTTAATAATAAAAATGAATTAATTGAAAGAGCAGCACCTAAAAAAAACCTTATTAATGACGTTTTAAATGCAGACGCTGCATTAGGTCTGAAAGCTATTTTCCATAAAAATGTTTTCAAGTATTCAAAACCTGTTAAGTTAATTGAAACAATTATTGATTTCGTTAAAATTGACAAAAACTCTATCATACTGGATTCCTTTGCAGGTTCAGGCACAACTGCACACGCAGTATTAAATCTAAACAAACAAGATGGTGGCAATCGTAAGTTCATTTTAATAGAAATGGAAGACTATGCTAATACTATTACTGCAGAACGCGTAAAAAGAGTTGCTAAAGGCTATGGAAAAGACAACAAAAAAGTAGAAGGAACTGGAGGAAGTTTTAATTTTTACGAATTAGGCTTACCACTTTTTGATAACAACCAAAACTTAAACGAGCAAGTTGGTATAGAAAAAATACGAGAATACATTTGGTTTTCAGAAACCAGAACACCATTTACAGCACCAAAAGAAGCAAACTACTTTTTAGGTAAAAAAGAAGAAACGGTGTACTATTTCATCTACGAAAAAGACCAATTAACCACATTAGATTTTGATGCTTTACAACTTATAAAAACTAAAGGCGAACAATACGTTATTTATGCAGATAATTGTTTGTTGCCAAAAGAGTTTATGGTAAAAAACAACATCATTTTCAAAAAAATACCAAGAGATATTACACGATTTTAATATGGAAGAAATTAAAATACAAAACCTACCACCAAGTATTGATTGTGAGTCTGTAGCTATTTTAAAGCAGCTTAACAAAGCATCAAGAGCTTTAGGTCAATTAAAAGGAGAAGTTTCTAAAATCCCCAATTCGCAAATACTATTAGACACTCTTACGCTTCAAGAAGCAAAAGATAGTAACGAAATTGAAAATATTGTAACTACAGATGATGAAATATATCAGGCCAGTATTGACGAAACAGTGGCTTCAGTAACCGCAAAGGAAGCTCTTAATTACTCAAATGCCATAAAATTAGGATTAGATATTGTTCGTAACAAAGGCTTGTTAACCATAAACGATATTTCGAGAATTCAGCATATCATTTCACCTAACCACCCAATAAGAAAAATACCTGGTACAGTTTTAAAAAACCCTAAAACACAAGAAGTTGTATACACACCACCACAGCATTACGACGATATTAAATCTTTGCTCGATAATTTAGAGCGTTATATTAACATACCAGAATTTCACGATACTGATGCTTTAATAAAAATGCCTATAATTCATTTTCAGTTTGAAAGCATACATCCTTATTTTGATGGGAATGGTAGAACAGGGCGTTTACTAAATATTTTGTATTTGGTGCAACAAGGTTTATTAGATATTCCAGTACTTTATTTAAGTAGCTATATCATAAAAAACAAAAGTGATTATTACCGTTTATTGCAAGAAGTACGCACTAAAGATAGTTGGAAAGAATGGATTGTTTGGATGTTAAAAGGTGTTGAGCTAACTGCCAAAGAAACCATTGTAGTGGTAAATAAAATAAAATTACTAATGGACGAATATAAAAAGGAAATAAGAAGCAATTTTAGTTTTTATAGCCACGACTTAATTAACATCCTTTTTAAGCACCCTTACACTAAAAACAGTTTTTTAGAGCGTGAATTAAAAGTTCACAGAAATACGGCTTCAAGTTATTTAAATGCATTAACAAAACACGGACTATTGCTAAAAATAAAAGTTGGAAACCAAAACTATTATATTAACGCACCTTTATTAAAATTATTAAAAGAAAGGTAAGATGATAAACCTCTATACAAGAAATAGCATTTTTTTGTGCACAAAACAAAAGTATGCACAAGAAATAGCATTTTTTTGTGCACAGAACAAAAGTATGCACAAGAAATAGCATTTTTTTGTGCATAAAATAAAAAAACAAGAACGTGGAATTAAAAAGCTATCAACAAAAAGTAATAGAAAATCTTGAAGCGTATTTAGCGTATGTTCAAGAACATAAAAACGTAGCAACTGCATTTAATCAATATTGGGAAGATAAAATAGGACCTTACAATCCTTTAGACAATACAGGAATGCAACCTTATAAAAAAAATGTTCCAAATGCTGCTCACGTTTGTGTAAAAGTACCAACTGCTGGCGGTAAAACCTTTATTGCAGTAAACGCGTTGCACTCTATTTTTTCGGCTTACGATACAAGTAAAACAAAGGCAGTAATTTGGTTAGTGCCTTGGAGTAATTTATTACAACAAACCGTAAATGCTTTATCAAGTTTAGAGCATCCTTATCGTCAAAAACTAAATGCTCTTTTTAACCATAAAGTTGCCATTTATCAAAAAGAAGATTTGTTACAAGGTTCAAATTTTAATCCAACAGTTGTAAAAGAACAATTGAGCATTTTTGTGTTGAGTTTTGCGAGTTTAAGAGCCAAAAACAAAGAAGACAGAAAAGTGTATCAAGAAAACGGACAATTAGAGCCCTTTGTAACTCAATATGCAAACAGAAAACATTTGTTAGCCGATGTTGATGACACAGCGTTAATTAATGTAATTAGAAGCTTGCATCCTGTTTTGGTAGTTGACGAAAGTCACAACGCAGAAAGTGATTTGAGTGTAGATATGCTAAAGAACTTAAATCCGTCTTTCATTTTAGATTTAACAGCAACCCCAAAAGACAATAGCAATATTGTGAGTTTAGTTCCTGCAATAGAATTAAAAAAGGAACATATGGTTAAACTTCCTGTTATTGTGTACAACAATCACGACAAAACAGAAGTGATAAACAATGCGCTGCATTTACAACGCAAATTGGAAATTTTAGCCAAAAAACAAGAAGCCGAAGGCGGAAAATACATTAGACCCATTGTATTGTTTCAGGCACAACCTAAAACTAAAAACGACAATACCACTTTTGAGAAATTAAAAGAACAATTGTTGAGTTTGGGTATTCCCGAAAATCAAATCAAAATAAAGACAGCAAATATAGACGAACTGAAAAACATTCCAGATTTGCAAAGTGCAGCTTGCGAAGTTCGTTACATCATTACAATAAACGCTTTAAAAGAAGGTTGGGATTGTCCTTTTGCATACATTTTGGCTTCATTGGCAGACAAATCGAGCGCTGTAGATGTAGAGCAAATTTTGGGTAGAGTTTTACGCCAACCTTATGTTCAAAAACACAAAGCATTTCAATTAAACCTTTCTTACGTTTTAACTGCATCTGCAAAATTTAACGAAACACTGCAAAGCATTGTTGAAGGTTTAAAAGCATCAGGTTTTAGTGGTAACGAACACAGGGTTGCAGATAAAATGACAGAAGAAGAGAAACAAACAGCAGTTGTAAATTCTGTTGAGTCTTTCTTATTTCCAGAGCAACAAACAGAGGAAAAAGAAGAAACGATTGACAAAAGACGAATTTCTTTTAACCCAAATGCAACTGAAGAGGAAATTGAAAATACATCAGTCATTGACGAAATAGAAGCAATGGCAGCAGAACAAAACGCAGCATTAGAACAGCAAATAAAGGAACAGGAAAAGCAACCTGTTGACTCAGCTATATTTCAAGAAATGGGAGATAAAGTAAAACGTTATCGTGTAAAAGAAGCAAACAAAGAAATTATTGAACAAATAGACTTTCCGCAATTTTTCTTAAAAGTTGTAGCAAGCGACATTTTTGGAACAGACGAAGAACTTTTAAATAGAGAATCTTTATTAAAAGACTTTAAACTTTCTGATGAAGATATTAAAATTAACTTTGACCAAATTTCGTCTGATTTGTACAAAGTAGATTTAACCGAAACTGTAAAAGACAATTACACACCAGATTGGGTAAAAATAGAGGAAAGCCAAGTTAAAGACCCAATTGCAGAATACATTTTAGCCAAACCAAAAGATGCACAAATAAGTGATATTACGCACCAAATAATGCAGATTATTGGAAATATGTACCCAATTGCAGACCAAGAAATTAAAATTTATGTTGGTAGAATTTTAAAAGGAATGAACGCAGAACAAATGCGTGATATTTTAGTTCGGAAATGGAGTTATACAGACAAAATTAAAGCTAAAATTAGACAACTTTCGGACAGTTATGCAGAAAAAAGGTTTATGGATTTGATAAAATCGAAACGCATAATTGCAAAACAAAACTGGAAATTAGGAAAGGAAATTGTTCCAGGAAAAGTTGGCTCATCAATCGGAAATTCACTGTACGAAAAAGAAGGTTCAATGAACAACTTTGAGGAAAAAGTAATTATGGAAATTGGAACTTCCTCAAACATTGAGTTTTGGCATAGAAATTTAGAACGAGGAAAAGGATTTTACATTAACGGATTTAAAGCAAACCATTACCCTGACTTTATTTTGAGAACCAAATCAGGAAAAACCATTTTGATTGAAACTAAAGGAGATCATTTAGATGGTTCAGACAGCGAAGGTAAATGCAGACTTGGAAACGAATGGGAAAAACAGGCTGGAAATGACTTTGCTTACTTTATGATTTTTGACAAAAAAGAAGTTGCTGGAGCGTTTACATTGAATAAAGCAAAGGAATTGATAAGCGGAATGTAAAAGTCAACGTATAAAACCATACACATTTGCAATTACTCTTGGTTTTAAAATTGCAAAAAAAAGCATGTCTTTGCTAATACTGAATGACAATCTGAATGGAAAAAGTTAGTGTTTAACTACATATATAAAAATAGTAGTTTGGTTGCTTAATCGAAACAAAAAAGAATAAATTAAAGGTCTGTTATAATCCGAAAAATTAGTGATAAAAATCCGCTACTTTTCATATACAAGATCTTTAATTTATTCATTTTAAGAATGGTTTAGTTTTGGTTAATTTAAAATTACCTGTTCTTTTTAAAATAAAAATACCGTAAATTATTGCTATAATGAACAATATTATTAAACCATTATCTATAGGTAAACCCGGTGGTCCAGGTCCACCTGGTCTCGCAGGCATTGGTGGCGCTGTTGCATTGAGCGCTTCTATAAAAGTAATCATTAGGGGTTAGGGGTATTAAAAGTTTACTTTAGTATTATTTTTTTTGAAATTTTTCCTTTGTTAGTTGTTATTTTACATATGTAAACTGATTTTGATTTATTGTTGATCTTTAATTTTATTTTTGATTGATTTTTAATTTTCCAAGTATTAATTTTTTGACCTAAAATAGAATACAGTTCTACTTTAGAGACATTAATACCGTTATTAGTTTTTATATTTACCTCTTTATTGATTTTGTCATAGAATACGAAAGTATTATTCGATAAAATAGTGTCATCAATATTTAAAACTTCATGTTTTTTTGAGAATTTTATATAAAACCTTTCTGAATATTCTCCTTTTTCAAGGTTTATAACTGCTTTTTCTTTGTGCAGTGGGTAATGAGTATTTGTTACATTATCATACAGATAAACTCTTTTATTCTTTAAATTCCATTCATCAATTTCTATTGATATTTCATCGTTTTTTGCTAAAACAATCTCAACTGGTACTTGAAGATTTGGTGAAATTTCTTCTACTCCTGCAATTACATAACTTTCTTCGTAACCAGGAAATTTCCAATAAAAATCTGTATCTGATAAATCGAACAAATAACTGTCGTAACCAGTTTCAAATCCAAAGGTGTTATTAGGATGAAATGATATCCCTATTTGACGATGCATATCTTTGTTGTCTAAATTTTTATAATTCATTCCAAATTTTATTATTGGAATTCTTGGTTCGTTATTATTAGAATCACTCTTAAAGAAAATAGATTCTGCACCTTCTATTTTATATTCTCTTTGGCTATTGTTAAAAACTACAGGGCCACCATCTGCATCTCCATTAATAAAAAAGCCTTGTCCAACTGCAATATAATTAGCAGGAGCAGTATAGCTGCCGTTTCCTAAGTCTGGTGTATCGCTACTATTATTGCTGCTTACTTGGTTTGCTGCCAAACCCATGGTAAGATTTCTTGCAGAATATCCACCAATATAGCCTTGATACATATGACCAGCTATATTAGAGCTTGCAATGTCATCTTCTCCTGCATGTTGCCAGAAATAAAGTGTACCAGAAATAGAACTTGCGTTGTCTTCTATAAATTTCTTTGCACTAATTGCAGAGGGATAGGGGTTACCTACTAAATATGCTTCTTCTGCTCCAATAGCAGTGGTGTAGTTACCATCATTAGGGGTTCCTACAAATGTGTAGTTTTGAGCAACTCCTGGTCCTTTTAACGTATATCCATCTGTAACCGAAATAGATCCAGAGCTTAATTTTTGAATCCAATTAGAATAAGAGCCATCTGCACTTGCATAAGTATGAATCCAGTATTCTGCTATTTTTATAGGGGTTGTGTTGTCACCATCATAACCAGCAATAAAATCTATATTTAAAGGATTTGAAGATGCAGAAGTAGGATTTGTTCCATCTTTTAATACATCCGCTAAAGTGTAAGCTGTTCCGCCAACGGGAGAGCTCATGTAATTATATCTGTAAATACTTGCCAAGTCTGAGTTTTGATCTATATAGAGTTTTCCAGAACCTGAGATTTTAGAAGTTGTTGTATGAATTTGTATTAATTGAGAGTTGCCTGCTAAACGAATTTCGCTTGAAGAATTGGTTAATGTAATGTCATTAGAAACTCTAAGAATATTATCTGTGACAGTGAGTTTGTTTCCAGAATTAATAGTTAATTGTCTTGCGCTAAAATCTGAAGAAATTGTATAATCTTCATTAATTATTACTCTTCTTGTAATATCTGGATAACCATTGGTCCAGCTACTACCTGATCTGCTTGTAGAATTAATTCTATGCTTACCTAAAGCCATGTTAGATTCTATGTTGGCACTCGAAATCTCTGAAAGAACAGGAGAATGTGGATGTCTCTGTGGCCCGCCTAAACCGGCATCTCTATAAGGGTCTAAATTATCATCTACAAAAGCAATCCATTCTGTACCTGTAAAGTCTTTATTTGTGTTTGTTATTTCATCTGATCTAACATAAGAAGTGTTATTTGAAATATTGTTTGTAGTGTCGTATCTGTTTTTCCAAGCAGTAGAACCAGAGGCTAAGCCATTTGGATGTGTTAATAACAATATATCGTTACCATCTGCAATATTAACTATGTTGGTATTTGTAATAATTATAGATTCTCCTGGAGCTAAATCTATATAATCAAAAACCCCATCTGCGTCTGAATCTAAGGGTGCGCAAAATGTAAAATTCCCGATTGCTAAACTTTGATTGTCTGTAACTGATCCTGCACCTGTATTTGTGTATACTATTTGTAGTTTGGTAATGTAAACTGGTATTGAATTTATTACTAAATCTTCGTTTGTATTGTCATTATTTGCTTCAAAAGTATTTAAACCTGAATCTGTGATGGTGGCTGCTGGTGTGGTGTAATCTGTACCTCCAACCATTGTGTAGTTTGAGCCATCTTGTTGGGTAATGATAATTTGTACTTTGTCTTTTGATGTTCCGCCTGCGCCATTGTCTTCGTCAATATCGTAAATGGTAAAGCCTAAGTTTTTAATGGGAACTTTAAAAGTAAATATGTGCCTTGATTCTGCACTAACGGCTGCTCTTTGAGTAAAAATATAAGCATTTGTTCCGTTAGATACTGTTGCATCGTTTCCGATTTGATAATTACTATCACTACCTACAGTAGTTGTTCTTGTTAATGTGATGTCTACATTATTAATTTCTAGTAGACCGCTATTGGTTGTAACAGGGTCGTTAGTTAATGTATATTCTGTTCCCCAGTTTAATGTTGAATTTGTACCAACGCATTCGCCTTGTTCTACTGCATCTAATATACCGTCGTTATCATCATCTAAATCGATTTCATCATTTACACCATCTCCATCTGTATCTACTGTAAAGGTATTGTCTCTATAATCTACATCTCCACCAGAAAATACATCGGAATCGTCATCAGGAAAATTATCTGTTTGTGAGCCATCGAAACTTCCATTTACATCACTGTAATTGTCTCCGTTATCATAGGCGTTATCTAATCCATTACTACCTACAATACCTGTTAAGGTAACGCCTGCTTCTGTATTGTCTAACAAACCATCGTTATCTGAATCTAATTCTAAATAATCTGCTGTTCCATCAGAATCTGAATCTATTGGGGTTAATCCACCTGTGTATGCTGTGTCTACACCATTTCCATCTACTATAGCATTTGGAATAATATATCCTACTGTTGTCTGTGCTTCTATATTGTCTGGAATACCATCGTTATCTGCATCTAAATCGAAATGATTTGGTATACCATCAGCATCTGTATCAGGTGGAGCTATACCAGTTGAAGTACAGGTAATATTTAACTGAGCTACTTGCGCAGGTGTGAGATATGCATCTTGGTAATATACTACCTCATCTATAAAGCCTGTAAAAAAGTCGCCATTTACATCTGTACCAAAAGCAGAGTCATTAAAACGACCACCTAATCCACTACCATCACTATGTGCATCTAATTCTGCAAAACCAGTAGCTAATGTAGGTGTTGCTGTGCCATTTAAATAAAGAATTGTATCTCCATTGTTATAGGTGATTACTACATGATACCAAGTACCTGTAGATAGTGTTGGTAATGAAGAAGTATCTAAATTTTGTTGAGATCCACTTTCTCTAACAGCAGCTTCTATAATATTTCCATTTAATCTTACTGCAATACCATTTGTTGCTCCTCCTTCATCAATTAAGTGTTGTGTACCTGTTAAGGAGCTTGGGTTTATCCACATAGAATAAGATAAATAAGTAATGGCTTTGTTCATAAAAGTACCATCATTATATCTTAAGAAGAAGTTCCCGTTTAGAGAAAGCGATTTGTTTCCTGTTTTTGCAGTTGTGGAATAAATGGAACCAGGAGCTGTACCTTCTGTTGCTACTAGATTATTATTATTTCCAGAAACATCATCAGTAGTATCTTCGTATGTATAATATGCTTCATAGATAGCAACTGGAGCTCCATTACAAGGACCTCCTTCATTAAAGTCTAGAATACCATCATTATCATCATCTAGATCTAGATTATCTGGAATACCATCGTTATCATTGTCTGTAAAAATAGATGAGGCGTCTCTCCAATCAATTTCTCCTCCTAAAGGATTGTCTGGAAAATCGTTAAAAGGTGTTGTATCGTAATTACCATTTACATCAGCATAATTATCTCCGTTATCATAATTTGAGTCTAAGCCATTAGCTCCAGAGCTACCGCTTAAGGATAAATTTGCTTCTACTTTATCTGGTGTTCCATCGTTATCTGAATCTAAATCTAAATAATCTGCTGTATCTGCACCATCATGATTATTTGGTGTTGATAGGTCTACACCAGTAATTCCGCCACATGGTGTACAATCTGGGTCGTAAGCGTCATCTAACCCATCATTATCAGTATCTACACCAGATGGATTTACATAGCCAGATGTTGTTTGTGCTTCTATGTTGTCTGGAATACCGTCATTATCTGAATCTAAATCTAATTCGTTAGGGATTCCATCTTCATCAGCATCACAAGTTATTGTAAAGCCATCGAAACTGACATTGTCTATTTGTAGTGTTCCTCCATTGTCTACTTCTAATCGAATTCTAATGTATCTTGCAACTCCATCTAATCTGTATTCTTTGTTTTCGTCAGTTCCTGTGGATGTCCAAGTAAAAATTTTTTGATTAGAAAATGTAATATTATCTGCAGATTGCTCTATGCGCATTGTGTGAGTGATATCTGAAGTTATAGACGATTCAATAAAAATAAGTGTGTTGTCTGCTACATCTGTATCGCTATTTAAATCTATGGTTAGGCTATCTCCAACATCATCTAATACTGCATAAGAATTATCTGCGACAATTGCGTTACCAGAATTGGTAATACTTGTTTCTGCTTGAATACCAGAGGCATTACTTGCAGCAGTGTTTGATGTTGCACATTCGTTAACATCTGGAATACCATCGTTATCATCATCTATATCTACAGTGTCTAAAATACCATCTCCATCAGTATCTTTACCAACTGTGGTTCCATTATCTCTCCAGTTAACGTCACCACCTGCTGTTGTGTCTGGAAAGTTGTCTGTTTGTGTATTATCGAAACTACCATTTGGGTCTGCATAACCATCGCCATTATCGTAAGCATTGTCTAATCCATTTTCTCCAACTTCATAGGTAAGAAAAGTATTTGCTTCTATTTCATCACTTGTGCCATCATTATCAGAGTCTAAATCTAAATAATCTGGTATTGTATCTACACCACTATCTGTGTTTGTAATTGTATAACTTGTAGCGCTTGGTGTATCATTGTTTTCGAATGCACTGTCTAAACCGTTTGCGCCTACAATACCAGTTGGAGTTACATAGGTTGCAGTGGGTTGCCCTTCTATGATATCTGGAATTCCATCATTATCTGCATCTAAGTCTAAGTGGTTAGGGATTCCGTCTTTATCAAAATCGTATATATCTGGAATGCCATCTCCGTTAATGTCATTGTAGTCTGTTGTACTTCCGTCTGAAGTACCATTATCATCTCTTACATCTAGGTAGTTTGGAAGTAGATCTCCATCTTCATCTCCTAAAGGGTCGTAAGTTACTCCGCTTACGGTTAGTTCATCTGTGTCTAAGATACCATCGTTATCATCATCTATATCTACAGAGTCTGGGACACCATCTCCATCAGTATCTAATTCATCTAAGGAGTTCAGTTCTACTGCTAAATGTAGAGGTTCAATAGCAATACGATTTGCGCCTGTAAAAGCAGAGTATTCTCCTGGAAATACGCCTAAAGTCATGTTGCCACTACCATCAGGATCACCTATGAAATAGAAAAATGTTTTTCCCCATACGTTTTGCGTAATTCCAGAAACTACTTGTCTTGGGTTAGCCCCAACTTGGTAATCAAATTTGGTTTTGTAAGTTCCTCCATAGTATTCATTGTTTCCAGCTCCACCATCTTCATTTGAAATAGCTCCCATTGTGTAGAGTGTTAAACGATATACTTTTCCAGAAACAATACCACCCATAGTTGTTTGGACAGATTCTTCTGTTCCATTACCTCCTAAATCTTTCATGGTAATCCAAGTTGCGTCTCCAGTTGGAGGAAGTGGAAGAGGAGCAGCAAACCAAGTAGCTTCTGCACCTAATGTACCTTGCCCTCCAGCAACATTTCTGTTGGAAATATCTGGTGTTCCTAAAAAATCTATCCAACCAGTAGGTGTACAGTCTCCACAGGTTGTAGCAGAAGAACCAGTGCTTGGTATGGTTTGAGCATTTATTAGATTATTGCAAGTTATAAGAATTATAATCCAACAACTTTGGAGTAAATTATTTTTAAAGTTTTGAATTCCCCCAAACTCAAATACTTTTGAAATAACATTTTTCATAATGAGTTTTTTAAAACATTGCTATACAGAAGTATAGGCTGCTTTTTACAAATATACACTACAAGCTGCTTAAAAACAAATGTTTAAACACCTATTCATTATTGAAAAATGGTTATTCTATGAATAAATTTCTTATAAGCCTTTCGTTTTTTAGCTAAGTGTTTTTAGTAAAATTTTAATTAATAGAAATATTGAATTTCATTATGTTTAGGTGTTTTAATAAAAAAAAAAGATTTTATTTTTGATAGAATAAACAATAAGTTTTAAAAATTAATTGAAGAGGTTCTGCAACAAAAAAAAAGCCAAAAACGTAAAGGTTTTTGGCTTGTAATTTTTTTGATTTTTTTTGTTTAAAAACCAGTACCAGGTTCTTCTGGACTTTGCGCTTGTGCTTTCTGAGGATTTAAAATCATATATGTACCTAAAGCTGTTAAAGCTGCATATTTACCATAATTTCCTATTTTTTTAATAGCTTCTTTACGAGAAATATCTTTAATATTGTTGTTTTTTATATGTTTTTTCATGATTTTGTGTATTTAAATTCTTGATATTATTCTATAATAATTTTCTTACTTATTTTGCCAGTTTCTGTTTGCACTTTTGCAAAGTAAATTCCAGTTGCTAATTTGGGTAAAGAAATATCTTTAATACCATTAGCTTTAAAAGAAGAAGTCATTACTTTTTTTCCAAGAATATTAAATAAAGAGATTGTTGTTTTTCCTTGCGGTAAGCCAGTTATTCTTATAGTAGAAGCATTTGTTTTAAAAATACTAACCGTATTCAAAGCGGCATCATTAATACTTAAAGAACTCTGAGTTGTATATAAATAAAATCTACCTACACCATCTAAAGCGTCAGTTAAAGTAACTTTATAACTGCTGTTTATCTCGTCTAAACGAGTAAAAGTATTATGAACTTTATCTTCTAAAAAAACTTTAATTCCTGCTGGTAAGTTTAAAGCTTCAGCAGTAAATGTAATTTCTTTTCCAGCTTCACCTTTTATACCTACAGGTATTACCATAGATTCAAAACCTGAATTAGGTAACGCTTGCCTTTTAAAAGAGATTCCTTCGTTATTATCTAATAGATGAGTGTAAATACTTAAATCTGATGAAACGCCATCAAACATACCTATATCAAAACCTGGATTTAAATCTTTAGTTTTTCCCTCTAAATAATTAATTTGTGTAGTTTTAGTAATATTACCATTAGTAACATTTAAATTAATTGTAGGATTAGAGCTTCTATAAAAAGTAATACCTGTTTGATGACTTTGCATAGCTTCTGTAATAGATGCTGTTCCATTAACTTTAGAGTTTACAAAAAAGGCTTGCCCTGGATGAATGTGCCCTGTTGTTAAATCATCATAAGAACTAGTACTTGCATTCCAAACATATACAGCAAGAAAGCCAGCAGATAAATTATCATTGGTAACAGAATTTTCTGTTATAAATGTAGCTATATTTAAATAAGAAGGATAAGGGTTTCCTACCATATTCCAGTTGTTAACATTTTGTGATATAGCAGGAGTAACTCCTGCTGCAGGAAAAGTTCCAGTAAATGTATAATCTCCAGCACCAGTTCTTTTTAAAGAATAACCAACTCCAGAATTAAAAGTAGTTGCAGCACCACCTGCCTGAAAATATCTCCAATGACCAGTTGCAGTATCTGGGCCACCACCATCGGTATCTGTGTCTGCAGCACCATTGTCGTAAGTAGCAATTCCTACATTACTATTGGTTCCTGATGCAATAGCGTTTGTAGTAACCCAATCATTAGCTGCATTATCATCATTATACTGTTCTCCAACAACTGGCGATGAAATTAAATG
Source organism: Bacteroidia bacterium (assembly GCA_030427865.1). Lineage (GTDB taxonomy): Bacteria > Bacteroidota > Bacteroidia > Flavobacteriales > Flavobacteriaceae > Polaribacter. The sequence continues at coordinate 34,252 of JAUICK010000012.1, forward strand.
CCAGTTAGCATCATTAACATTTACTTTATATGTAATATTACCTGTAGAGGTTCCATTAACTATTAGCGAGCCTCCTGCTTCTATTATTATAGCATTACTACTATTATTTGTTAGATTTCCTGATATTGTTAAAGACTTACCAGAATTAATAGTAACTGTAGCTGTATTGTTAAGGGTTAAATATGGAATTGATACATCAGAATCTACAATAAGATTTCCATCATTATTTACTTCAATTCCACTGGCCATATCTGCCTTAACTTCTAAATCTCCTCGGTTAATTGTGGTCTGACCCGTATAAGTGTTTATAGCATTGTATACAACTTTACTGTTTTGTTGAATAGAAATACCACCTGTACCAGAAAGCACTCCGTTAAAGGTTAATACCTTAGAATTATCACCAAAAACATCTAGAAAATTTCCTTGAAAATTAATATCACCTCCAAAAGTTAAATCTCCATTTACAGGGTTTATTTCTAATGGATTATAGCCAATTTTAATAGGAAAATTAAGAGTATGTAAAGTAGTTGATGAGTTTTCTATTTTAGGTTTATTACCACCAAAATCGAAAAATGTATTTTCTGTTGCACCGCCAATAGTTCTTGATGAAGAAGCTGATGCGTCAAAGAAAATTCTATAACGATTAGTTGCAGATAAATTATTAGTCATTGACGTTTCGTGGTTGTTGTCAAATCTTAATATTTCTCCTCCTCCTGGAAGTGCAGCCATAGCTCCATTCCACCAGTTTGTTGCTTCTTCCCAATTTCCATTAATAGCTTCAGGGCTTCTCCAAAAGTAGGTGGTTTGCGAGTAACTAAACCCAGTAAAAACCATTAAGAAGATAAATGTTAAAAAATAATTTTTTTTCATAATTTGAATTTTAGATTAGTTAATAATTAATTTTTTTGATTTTTTTTGTTTAAAAACCAGTACCAGGTTCTTCTGGACTTTGCGCTTGTGCTTTCTGAGGATTTAAAATCATATATGTTCCTAAAGCTGTTAAAGCTGCATATTTACCATAATTTCCTATTTTTTTAATAGCTTCTTTACGAGAAATATCTTTAATATTGTTGTTTTTTATATGTTTTTTCATGATGTTTTTTATTTTAAATTCTTGCTTATTACTCTAAAATAATTTTCTTAAATAACTTTCCATTTTCGCTTTCTAACTGAACAATATAAAGCCCAGTAGCGAACCTTGGTAAATTAACATCATATACACCATTAGAAGTAAAAGAAGTATTTAAAACTTGCTTGCCTAAAGTATTGAATAATTTAATATTTGATTTTCCTTGTGATAAACCAGTAATTCTAAGCGTAGAACTATTAATAGTGTAAATACTAATATTTTTTAACTTTACATTATCTGTGCTTAAAGCAGAGGCTTTTGTGTGTAAATAAAAACGTCCAATTCCATTTAATGCAGTATTTAAAGTTACTTTATAACTTGTATTGGCTTCATCTAATCTATTGAAAGTGTTATTTTCTCTATCTTCTAAAAACACTTTTAATCCAGATGGTAAATTAGACACTTCTGCTGTAAATGTAATTTCTCCAGCATTAGCTATAACTCCAACAGGAATAACCATAGATTCTAAATCTGTTTTTGGTAACGCTTGTAGTTGATACCTCTTACCATTATCATTGGTTATAAGTTGAGAATAAATAGCTAAAGAATGATTTACGCCACCAAATAAATTACCATCATAACCTAAATCGTAACCTGTTGTTGAACCATTAATATAGTAAACATAAGCATTTCTAGTATTTGTATCTTTTGTTAAGGTTAAGGTTATTTCTGGTCTTGGATTTGTTTTTTGAAATGTAGCTGAGGTATGGCTTACGTCAGCAATATCAAATGTAAGATTTGTTGCTGCAGCAGCATCTACAAAGAACCCTTGCCCAGGTGCAATTTCAAATGTAGAATTAGCCATTGAGGTTTTAACATCGTAACTAGAACCATTCCAAAACCAAGTTTGAGCACCAGCTATTACACCAGCACCGTTGTCAGCAAAGAATTGTCCAAGATTTAATGATGCAGTAAATGGATTACCAACTAAATTAAAATTGTTGACTCCTAAAGTTAACCCGATAGTTTGGTCTGAAGAATAAATATTAGTACCAATAAAAGAAATATCTCCTGTAGCAGAACGAATAATTCCATAACCTTTGCTATCATCAAAAGTTCCAGAACCACCACCTTGCATGTAACGCCAATGTCCAGCTGAACCTGCTTGATGTGGCATTGTATTAGTAGCATTATCATACCAGCTTATACCTCTATTAGTCGCAAAAATAGTACCAGATGAAATAGAATTATCAGTAACCCAAGCATCATCATACATTTCACCTACAACTGGTGAAGACATTAAATACCATTGAGATCCATTTGTTAAATTTCTATTAAATGTAGCGTTTCCGGTTACAGATACAGAGCCTGTTTCTTCTACATCTAATGAAGATCCAGAGTTTAAAGTAAGATTGTTAGAAACTGTAAGTGTTACGCCAGCATCAACTGTAACCATACCTCCAGAGTTTACTGTTAAAGAAGAAACAGTAGCATTTGAAGAAATCTGTAAAGTTGCTCCACTTTCAACTGTAACAGCACTACTAGCAATGCTAGAATTTAAAACTAATGTTCCTGCAGAAACTGTAGTTGTCCCTGAGTATGTTTGTGAACCAGATACAGTTAAAGTATTAGTTCCTGTTTTTGTTACATTACCAGTACCAGACATTGTTCCACTAACAGATATATTTCCAGAACCTGAGCCTCCAAAATTAACGGTATTTGCATTAATAAAAATATTATCGCTAAAAGTTAAATTACCAGTTGAGTTAGTGTGTAATTGAACAGTAGCTCCATCAATTCCTAAAGGAGTATTTATTGTATGATTTGCAGCAGAAAGATTATAGATACCCGAAGATGCTGATAATCCACCACCAGAGTTGTTAATAGTTCTAGCAGAAGACGCTCCAGCTTGAAAATCTAAGGTTGCAAAAATGTAAAAGCGACCATTGGTTGTCATTGTGGTATTATTGTTATGACCAATTTTAACGAAATTTCTAATAGTATTCCCATTATCTGGATCTCCCTGATTTGAGCCAGAATAGAACCAAGGCAAACTTGCTGAACCCCAATCTCCGGTTCCAGATTCGCTTCTACTAAAAGCATCTTGTTGAGCACTTAAAGAGACACTTAAAAGTAAACTGAATAATAGTAAAAAATAATTTTTTTTCATGTTTTCATTTTTTAGTTTAATTAATAATTAGTTTTTTAATTAGTATTTTGTTATCCTCGTTTTTAATTTTAACAAAATAAATTCCTGTATTTAAATCAGACACTAAATATAAGTTATTTTTAACAACTTTTTTAGAGTATTTTTTTACTCTTTTACCTGTAATGTCAAAAATAGTTACTTCAGAAACTTCATCCGAAAGGATAAAATGAGTAGATGTAGGGTTTGGAAAAAGTTTTATAGAATTGTTCGCTAATAAGGCAAATTCTTCATTAGAAAGTGTTGCAGGGCTACTACCATATACTTTAAATTCTCCAGGAGCCAAAGAAATTAAAGAATTTGTATTACTAACAGTAATTGTAGAATTATTATCTAAAAGATTGTACCAAGTTCCTGTTTGTTGAAACGTAGGGTTAATATTTTGGGTAGTAACTCCAAAATTACCTATAATGGTAATATGTTTTATGTCTGTAGCATTAGTATCTGTAAGCTTTATTTTCTTTAAACCATTAGTGTTTCCAACATCTAAAGTGAAATCTGATGTTTTAAAAATATTATATTTTAGTTTAAGTTGAATTAATTTAGACCAAGTTTCTTTTATATTTCTTCTGTTTTCATTAGCCAAATAATTCCATAAAATGGGTTTATTTCCGGTTCTACCATTTTGGTTAATGCTAATGTCGTAGCCTAATTCACCAAACTGCCAAATCATTTTTGGTCCAGGAACTGTAAAAAAGAAAGCTCCTGCTAATTCCATTCTTTTTAGAGCTGTGTTTAAGTCTCTAACATTGTAAGAACCATTTGAATTACCAAATTGTAAGTTTTTATACATTAAACGTTCTTCATCATGACTTTCCATATAGCTTACATTTGCTGGTACAGACCAACCTCTATTTTTGTAAGAAATCCAAGAAAAATCTGATTCGTTACCAAAACCCATTGTAGATTGATTATAGGGATGGTTATGATTACCCCAAACCATGATTCCTTTTCCTTCGTTTAATCTATAATTAACCCATTGAGTTTCTTCGTTATTAGTGCCTAAATGCTCAAAAATAACATAAAAATTTGGGTCAATTTCCCATTGATAATCTGCATATTCTTTTAAAACATCAACTCTATCTTGTTGATATGCATTTGTACAAGCATCTCCTGAAGCACAGTTTTGAGTGAATCCTTTAGTTAAATCCCATCTAAAGCCATCAATTTTATATTCATCAATCCAGTATTGAGATACTCTTTTTACATAATCTTTAACCGCTTGTTTAGAGTGATTAAAATCATTAAAAACACTGTAAGAATGTGTTGCTGTTTGATTAAAAAATGGACTATCTGCACTTGCTTGTCCTCCATAACCACCATTGTCTGTATTCCACATTCTATAGTAAGGGTTTTGACCACTGGCGTGATTAAAAGCCACATCTATAATTACAGCAATTCCTCTTTTATGACATTCATCAATTAGTTGTTTAAAAGAGTTGGTGTTACCATAATATTTGTCTAATGCCATATGAAAAGAAGGGTTATATCCCCAAGATTCATTACCATCAAACTCCATTACAGGCATAAACTCTATGGCATTAATACCCAATTCTTGTAGATAATCTAATCTTGCTTTTACCGCATCATAGCTATGTAAAGCATCGAAATCTCTTATTAGCAATTCATACACAACTAAGTCTGTTTTTGCTGGTTTTTGAAAATTGGTAGTTTGCCAAGCATAAGGTGTGTCTCCAGTTCTTAATAATGTAACAGAATGGTTCGTTTTTCCTGAAGGATAACTTGGTAAGTTTGGGTATGTAGTTGCATTTATAAATTGATCGTTAGATTCTGTTAAAACAATAGTAGAGTATGGGTCTGCTACTCTTAAAACAGCCTCAATTATATATTGATAAGAATAATCTGTTTGAGGAGTTAAACCCGTTAATTCTATCCAAAAACGATTTTTTGCACTGTCTTTTTTTAATAAATAGTTATCATTTATTTGCCAGTTATTAAAACTACCAATAACATGAATAAATTCTTTCATAGGTGCATAAAGCACCAAGGTTGCTTTTGTATTGTCTGATGGATTTAAGTTAATACCATCTTTTAAACCAGCGGGTACAGGTGCTTCTGTTACGGTAGGTCTTACTATTGCTTGAAAAGTTGTACTTTTTGTTTCTGCTCCGTTTTTAGCTTCTAAAATGTAAGTTGTATTTTGGGTTACAGTAGGAGAGAAGGTGTAAGTGGTTAAGTTAGACTTTTGATCAATTACGGTTCCATTTGCTCTTAAGGTAAATTGGGCGGTTAAAGAAGTCGTTGCGTTTATAGATAAACTTTGACCTGAGTTTAAAACCGTTGTTGAAATAGCAGGAGAATTTAATGTTAATTGAAACGAACCCACATTAAAGATAAAATCTGCACATCCATTATCTTTTAGTTCTTGAGAACCTGTTTCGTTTCTAAAAACCATTCCTATTTTAGTAATGCTATTTGCTTGGGCGTCTGTTAAGCCATAATAAGTTTTTGGTACTAAAGTAATTTCCCAACGATTGTTAGATGAATTTAATGTCATTTCTCCAACGCCATCATCTTGCCCCCAATTACCAACTACACTTGTTCCAAAAGCATTAGTTTCATCACCAACACCAGAGTGCATATACACTTTGGTTGGGTTACTAAAACCATTACAATCGGTTGCAGTACTATTAGCATCTACACTAATGGTTATAGATTGATTTATTTCAAACGGATTTGGAGAAATTGTTACTTGGCTAAATCCAAACGAGGTAATCAATAAAAAAAGAAAAGTAATTTTTTTCATAATTTAGGAATAAAAAAACAAAGGCTATCCTGTAAGATAGCCTTTGAAAAGTTTAATAAATTTATTGAACAGTAACTGTTCCTTTGTTAAAGTCTACCGTAATTTTATACGTACCAGCTCCAGGAGATTTTACATTGTTTTCATCATCTCTAACAATCATTCCGGGATAATTTTTGCTTTCACCCCAATCATTGTCCCAAGAACCTTGAACAGGTAAAAATTTAAATTCATCTGTTGCAGTTAAAGTTTGCGTTATTTCAAACAATCCTGTAGATACTTTTGTAAATGCAGGCGCAGTAGCGTTATTCCAACTATTTGGAGAGCCAACCAAATACAAATTATCTGGAACTTCTTTAAAATTAAATGATAAAGTGTTAAAATCTAATGTTACCATATAAGTACCAGCAGAAGCTACTTTTATGTTTTGCTCGTCATCTTGTTCTAATCTATTAGAAGTTGTTTTATTTTCTCCCCAATCTCCATCCCAAGAACCAGAATTAGGAATCATTTTAAATTCATCACCAGCAGAAAATGTTTGAATTCTTGTGAAAACACCATTTCCAGAGGTGTTAAACTGTTGGGTTGGGTCTGCGTTATTCCAGCTATTATGAGCTCCAACCATAAACATAGTGTCTATGTTTGCTAACTTATAGCTTAGAGTGTTAAAATCTACAATAACAACATAATTACCTGTATTCGCTACTTTTATATTTTGCTCATCATCTTGAACAATTTTTCCAGGATTATTTTTATCTTCTCCATAATCTCCATCCCAAGAACCTGAAGTAGGAATCATTTTAAATTCTTGGCCAGCTGTAAATGCTTGTACTCTTACAAAAACACCATTTCCATCGTTAAAAAACTTTTGAGTTGGGTCTGCATTGTTCCAACCATTATGAGCTCCAACCATATATAGATTATCTGGTATAGCTGCTTTAAATGCGGTTAAAGAAATTGTAATTGGATCTGAAGTTCTTGTTAAATCTCCAGATGCAGATTTTGCAATTGCTTTAATTCTAAAATCAAAATTCGATGCCATATCTGCTATACCTCCATTGGCAATTACTAAATCGTTTAGTTTGTCATGAGAAATTTCGAAAGTAGTTTTATCTACTGTTCCAATATTAGTTGGAGTTGCAAAATTTGTACCATTAGCAGCCATTTCTACTTCGTAACTAATTTTTAAACTACTTGTTTCACCAATTTCAGGGTCGTCCCAAGTAATAGTTAGTGCTGTAGCATCTGGATTTGTATCTGTTAATACTTGTGAAAAAGTATTATCTGGACTTGTAATTACAGGAGGTTTTACAGCAAATTTAGAAACTTGAAATAAGATGACATTAGATGTGGTGCTTCCAGTGTTTAATCTTATATAGATAGGGGTGTCTGTGTAAGATTTTACGTTAGCATTGTCTAAGACTTCATTTAAATCTTTTACAGAAATAGTAAAATTCTTTTGCTCTGTACTACCCAATTGAATAGGAGCTGCAAATGTGTTTTCTAACGCCATTTCTACATTGTATGTTGCAGAGGTGTTAATTTCATCAATCCAAGTAATTGTAAATGCAGGATTGTCTTGCAGCGAAAAGTTTAGAAATACGTTGCTAATACCAGGAGTAATTAACTTAAATTCTGGGTCTGGACTTGTAATTGTTAGGCTTTCTTCTACATCACAAGCACCAAATAAAAGGGTAAGTGATAAAAATAAAAAGCTTAATCTTTTTAAATAAATTTTCATTTTTTCTAGTATAAGTTATTATAAATTTAAAGGAATTAAGATGTAACGACCTGTTAAATCATTAAACCATATATCATAATCATCTTCGACAATTACAGGAACTGCTCCACCACCATCAGTAGCTACGCCAGAGAAAGAGGTAGAAGCACCCCATTTTGCGCCAGCACCTGTTACAAACTCGATATTACCTGGAGTTAATCTTACGTTGTTAGCATACCAGATATGGCCATCAAAAGCTAATGCGCTCATTGCTATATTTGCTGTACTTGTGCCTTGAACAGTTAAACTTGCAGGGCTTGTAATTCCAGTTGCATCAAAAGGTTCGAAAGTAAAAGTATTACTTGCAAAATTAATTTTAAATGTATAGTAACCTGCAGGAATTCCGTTTCCACCACCATAAGGAAATCTTTCTGGGTCTGTTCCACCTCCAGGATTATTTCCTACAGTAGTTCCATCGTCAGTTCCCCATTGAGGTTGCCATAAACCTTTAGTTTGTAAAACTTTAAAGTGTCCATTGTCTGCCCAAAAACCTGTATAATAAAAAGTATTACTATCTGTAGCATCTCTAAATAATGCAGGGTTGTTATTGTTGTTGTTCCATCCTGGAGCTGTAGCATCACCAACTAAATAATAATCATTAAAAACATAGTTAAAGTATGGATATACTTTAAATGTAATTGCATTAGAATTTGAAGTTTCGCTGTTTTTAGTTCCTAAAGAAGAAACAACTCTAACATAAATATCTGCCCATTCAAAAGGGTTTAAACCGGCGTTACCAGCTGCAGCATTTACTTCGTTTACAGATAGTGTTACTGAACTTTGCCCTGTAATAGTAGATGCTGTAACAGGATTAGTAAAAGTGTCGTCTTTTGAAAATTGTATGGCATAATTTATAGCGGCTTGAATACCGTATTCTGCTTCATTCCAATTAAGTGTTAAAGCAGGGTTTGTTGTATTTACAGCATCTAACTGCAATTGGCTAAAGTTTAGATTAGCCAAAACAGGAGCTGTGGGTTGTGATATAGTGAATGTTTCAGAAGAATCTTCGCAAGATTGGAAGAATAATAGTACTAAACCAATAATACCAACTACTGAAAATCGTTTCATATTTTTCATCATTTGTGATTTGTTTTTAATGTTAATACCCAGTATTTTGAGTTAAATTAGGGTTAGAAGCTAAACTTGCTGCAGGAATTGGATATAATTTCATGTGCGCAGGTAAAGCTATACCATTACTACCATTACCTTTCCAAGCCCAGTTGTAGTTTCCTCCTGTAAAGCGTCCGAAACGAATTAAATCTTGTCTTCTGTGAGCCTCCCAATGTAATTCTCTTGCTCTTTCATCTAAGATAAAATCTAAAGTAATGTCTGCAGCTGTTAAATTATTTTGTGGGTTGTTTGCTCTACTTCTTAAGCTGTTAATATATGCTTCCATATTTGCAACTGAAGCTCCAGCACCACCTCTTAAATGAGCTTCTGCATACATTAAATATACGTCTGCTAATCTAAATAAAGGAAAATCGGTGTCAACAAAAGTTTGGTCTACTCCAAAACCACCTGTTGATTTTGCATTAGAGTATTTCTCTAAAACGTACCCTTGGTCTTTGTCAGAAATATCGGTAATTTCTTTGCTTCTTGTTCCAGAAATAATTCCGTTTCTTCTATCTCCACTAAAGATACCTCCATCAAACAACTCAACAAATTGCTTTCTTAATCTTAAAGCGCCTCCCCAACCATCAGCACCAACACCTAAAGCAGCACCATTTTTTTCTATACTACCAACAGAGCCATTAATCATAACAGTAGTTGGTCCGTAGTTTTGCGTATAAGTACCGTCTGAAACTAAAGGGAAAATAATTTCGTTTTTAGCAGAATTAACATCGTTATCTGCCATAAAATTATGTTTGTAATCTGTTGCTAAAGTATAACCTCCTGCAATTAATTTGTTGCAATAATCTATACATTCTGTATATTTAGCTTGCCCAATATAAACTTCTGCATTTAAATAAATCTTAGCCAATATCATCCAAGCAACACCTTTATCTGCTCTTGCATGCTCGTTAGCTAAAGGGTCTTTTAAGTCTGCTTCGATTGCTTTTAATTCAGTTTCTATATATTCGAACAACTGTGTTCTAGTATAGGCTTTTGGTTGTGCATTAATAGCGTCTTCTTCTGTAGAGAAGTTTGCTTGACCAAATAAATCCATCATGTAATAGTAAGACATAGCTCTTAGTAAACGTGCTTCTGCTCTGTAAGTTTTTATTTCTGCTCTTGTTGCTGCAGAAACATTTCTCTCATCTAATTTAGCATCTGTAGTTTCTCTTAAAAAGTTATTTGCAAATGCAATAGTTACATGAGATCTACCAAACATTCCTAAAATTATAGGGTCGTCAGCACTCCAAATATTACGTTGAATTTCTCTTGTTCCTGGGTCGTTTTCGTAAGACCATATCATTTGGTCTGCTGATAATGTTTGTAAGTATAGTAATACTCTACCAAATTGACTTGTACCAGCATCTAAACCTTCGATATTAGAAGAAGTGGGGCCATCAACTCCAGTTAAAGATAAGTTTGCATAAACTCCTGCTAATAATCTTTTGTAAGAGGTTTCATCTTTAAAGAAGTCTACTCCTAATAAATCTTGATCATCTTTTGGAGTGATATCTAAATCTTTAGTACAAGATGAAAAGGCAACAACTAATACAAGAAGTAATGTTGCGATTTTTTCTATTTTAAATATTTTTTTCATCATTAATTCTTTATTAATTAAAATTTAATATTAGCTCCAACCAAAATAGTTCTTGGTCTTGGGTAAATGTTATTGTCTATACCGTTATTAGCTAATTCTGGGTCTAAACCAGAGTAATTTGTTATGGTAAATACATTTTGCATACCAGCCCAAATACGGATGCTGTTTGATGCAAATTTTTTGATAGGTCTATCAAAAGTATATCCTAATGTAATATTATCCATTCTTAAGAATGATGCATTTTCTAAATAAATATCAGAAAGAATTACATCTGATGTACTATTAAAGTCTGTATTTAATACAGATGTTGGTATGTTTCCTAATACTGCATTGTCTTGAATTAAATCGTACTGTGCAGAAGAAGAGTTTACATTGTTGTATAAATAATTTCCAACACTTGCTCTTAAGTTAAATGCAAAATCAAAGTTTTTGTAGTTAATACTTGATTGTAAACCAAAAGTAATATCAGCAAAAGGGTCTTCTTTTAAGTATTTATCTTGTGTATTAATAATTCCATCTCCATTTAAATCTGCATAAGCACCTTCTATTGGCTTACCAGCACTGTTGTACAATTGCTTGTAAACGAAAAACGAATTTGGAGCAAAACCTTCTCTGTGAAGCTGAATAAAGTTTCCTGTACCTCCAGCAATACCTCCTTTAGTAATATCTTGATCTAAAGCTAAGGTTTTAATTTTTCTGTCAAGGTAAGTTGTATTAAAGTTTAAGTTCCAATTCAAATCTTCTGTTTTTAAAACATCTGCATTTAAAGTGAACTCTACACCTTTTACTTGCATTTCTCCTACATTTTGAAAAATTCTATTGGTAAAGTTAGAACCATCTGCTACAGGTGCTTTAGATAATAAATCTGTTGAATTTTTTTGGAAAAAGTTAATAGAACCTGTGTATTTGTTGTCAAACAATCCATAGTCTAAACCAAATTCTACGGTAGCTGTTTTTTCCCATCTTAAAAAACTTCTTCCAGAGGGAATTGTAGATAATATTGGGCCGCCTCCAAATAAATATTGCGAATTTGTATTTCCAAAACGATACCTGTCTAAATATAAATCAGAACCATCTATATCTTGCTGGCCATTCAAACCATAACTAGCACGTAATTTTAATTCAGAAATTACTTCATTATCTTTCAAGAAATCTTCATCACTCATTCTCCATGCTAAAGCAACACCTCCAAAATCTCCCCATCTGTTTGTAGAGCCAAATTTAGAAGAACCATCTCTTCTGTAATTAAGAGTTAAAAGGTATTTTTCATTTAATGTAAGATTAGCTCTTGCTAAGAAACCAATTAATACTACTTCAGGGTCAGTAATTGTATTAGCATCTTGGTTGTTAGGGTTTCTTAGGTTACCAGTAGAAGTTCTATAACGATTAAAAGATTGGTAAGAGTAACCAGCCATAAAGTCAGTTTTAATTTTACCAAATGTGTTTACATAATTAAAGTAAGTATCAAAAGATTCGTTTTCTATTTTATCTGTATAAGAAGATTCATTACCAATAAATTGATCGTTAAAACTGTTTGGCACATTTAAAGTGGTAATAGCACTTCCATCAGTTTCAGTTTTGTCTAAACCTGCATTAACTGTAACTGTTAATTCTGGTAAAAAATGAAACTTATAATCTAATTTTAAGTTTCCGTATTGTCTAAAAACAAGAGAAGTATTGGTGTTTTGTAATAAAGCAGCAACAGGGTTTCTTGTTCCGTTAGAAACGATTATACGTCCTTGAGCATCTCTTGTAAAATGTTGATAAAACCCTCCAAAAGGTGAGCTTGCATCATATACAGGTTGTGTTGGGTCGTAACGTAAAGCAGCACCAATTTGACCTGTATCTGCAAATCTATTATCTTCAAAAGCTCTGTTGTAATTTAAACTTATTTTTAAATGATCTTCGAAGAAAGAAGGATTCATAGAAAGTGAAAAAGTAGCTCTGTCGTAATTAGAGGTTAAGATATTACCTTCAATACCAGCAATACTTGCAGATAATCTTGTAGGTATTTTTCCAAAAATTTGACCTCTTGCGGTTAAATTATGCTGAGTAGATACAGATTTTTGATAAATCTCGTCTTGCCAGTTTGTGTTTGCAGAACCCAATAAATTAGCTAAACTTGGTTGTTTTTGTGGAGCTAAAGCTCTAAATTGATCTCCGTTAAAAACATTTATTCTGTCTCTAACCTCTCCAAAACTCATTTGTAAATCGTAATCTAAAGAGTATTCGCTTCTACCTTTTTTAGTAGTAATGATAATTACACCATTTGCACCTCTAGAACCATAAATTGCAGTTGCAGAAGCATCTTTAAGTACAGAAAATGATTCAATATCATTTGGGTTAATACTCGCTAAGATACCTCTTGATCCATCAGCCCCAGTGTTCGATAATGGCAAACCATCTACAACAATTAAAGGGTTGTTTGATGCATCTAAAGAAGAACCTCCACGAATTCTAATTTGAGAACCAGAACCAGGAGCACCACTTGTGGTGATGTTTACCCCAGCAACTCGTCCGCTTAATAAGTTTTCTGGAGTTACAATGTTTCCTTTTGTAAAATCTTTAGATGTAATTGCTTCTACAGAACCTGTAGCATCTTTTACGGTTGTAGTACCATAACCTACAACAACAATCTCGTCTAGTTGTTGTGCAGATTCATCTAATTCAACTGTAAGGTTAAAATTAGTTCCAATTGTAACTTCTTTTTCTGCAAAGCCTAAATATTGAAAAATAAGAACATCTCCTGTTTTTACTTTATCAATAGAAAAGTTTCCATCAAAGTCGGTTTGGGTACCTCTTGTTGTACCTTTAACCACTACACTAACACCAGGTAAAGGTTCACCTGTTGCTTTTTCTTTTACGACACCTTTTACTGTTTGTTGAGCAAACATGGTAAATGATGAAGTTAAAAGAATTCCAATTAACAATAATTTAAATTTTTTCATGTATAATTTGTTAAATAATAACTGTAAATTTGACTTGGATTTTACAATAAATTTACATTCCACATAGTAAAGATATAATGTAAAGCTGTATTTTCCACATGATAAAAGTCACGAAAACGGTTTCGTGTTAACAACTTTTTTTAACAAAAAACTATCATTTTAACAAAATAGAGTGTCAATATTTTTCTTTTAACAAAAAATGAAGCAAAAAATTACTATTAAGACAATTGCTAAAGAATTAGGTGTTTCTACTTCTACTGTGTCTAAGGCTCTAAAAGATAGCCATGAGATTAGTATAGAAACTAAAGAAAAAATTCAAGCTTATGCCAACTTGTATAATTATAAACCTAACCATTTAGCACTTCAGCTTCGTAATCAAAAGACAAAAGTTATTGGTGTTATCTTGCCTAAAATTGTGCATCATTTTTTCTCTACAGTGATTAAAGGAATAGAAGATGGAGCCAATGCGAAAGGCTACAATATTATGGTGTGTTTCTCTAATGAATCTTATAAAAAAGAAGTAGAAACTTTAAAGGTTTTGTCTAACGGAAGTGTAGATGGGATTATTGTGTCTATAGCCAGTGAAACTCTTGAAAATAAAGACTTTAATCATTTTAAAGGGTTGGTTTCTGAGGAAATTCCTTTGGTGCTTTTTGATAGAGTTGTTGATGATATTTTATGTGATAAAGTTGTTGTAGATGATGTAGGAGCAGGCTATAAAGCAACCAAACATTTGTTAGATAATGGTAGAAAAAAAATAGCATTAATTACCACCCCAAAACACGTAAATGTAGGTACGCTAAGAAGACAAGGTTACGAAAAGGCTTTAATAGAAGAATACATTAAAGCAGATGAAAATATAATTGTAGAAATTGATGAAGAAGCTAATATTAAAGAGCAAATTAGAAAAGTTTTTATACAAGAAATAGATGGTGTATTTGCCGTAAACGAAATTTATGCGGCAAAAGCAATGAGAGTTGCAAAAGAAAAAGGATTAAAAGTACCTCAAGACCTTTCTGTTATTGGATTTACAGATGGTTTAATCTCTGAATATTCATCACCATCTATAACAACTATTGCGCAACATGGTTTTACTATGGGTAAACAAGCTGTAGAATTATTGATTGAAAGAATAGAAAAGGAATCAGAGACTTTTAAACCTAAAAAGATTGTGATTTCCAGTGATTTAAAATTACGAGAATCTACGAAACCGTCGTCGTAGTTTTTTTGAAAATTACTGTTTTTACGAAACCGTCGTCGTAAATTTTTAAATACTTTTAACTAAAAATCAAAGAAAAAATATATCTTTGAATCATAATACGATTTATCAATAAATTTCTTTCCACACTATAAATAAGTTGATAAGTCTAAACACTTATCGTAGTATTCACTAAAATAATTACGATAATGGAGAAGCGTAAATTAAGCTTCTGGCAAATCTGGAACATGAGTTTTGGATTTCTAGGAATACAAATGGGGTTCGCCCTTCAAAATGCTAACGCAAGTAGAATTTTACAAATTTTTGGAGCTGATGTTCATGAGCTTTCGTGGTTTTGGATTATCGCACCACTAATGGGGTTGATTGTTCAGCCCATTATTGGTCATTACAGTGACAAAACTTGGAGCAAATTTGGAAGAAGAAAACCTTATTTTTTAATTGGAGCTATCTTAGCTTCAATTGGGTTAGTCTTAATGCCACAAGCAGATATTTTCATAGCTTTCTTACCTGCATTATGGGTGGGCGCTGGCTTTTTAATGATTATGGATGCTTCTTTTAATATTGCTATGGAGCCTTTTAGAGCTTTAGTAGGCGATAATTTAAGAACAGATCAAAGAACTTTAGGTTTTAGTGTTCAAACAGCTTTAATTGGTTTTGGGGCTGTAGTTGGTTCTTGGTTACCTTATGCGCTAACAAACTGGTTTGGAGTTTCTAATGAAACCTCAGCAGGCGTTGTTCCTGCAAACTTAATTTGGTCATTTATTATAGGGGCAGCTATTTTAATTATTTCTATTTTAGTTACGGTTACTACAACAAAAGAATATTCTCCAGAAGAATTAGCAAGTTTTGATAATGATTCTGATGAAGTTTTTGAAGAAGAAAGTTCAAGTTTGATGGATATTTTTGATGATTTCAAAAAAATGCCAACAACAATGCGTCAATTAAGTTGGGTGCAATTCTTTTCTTGGTTTGGACTTTTTGGGATGTGGGTTTTTGCTACACCTGCCATTGCGCAACACATTTATGGTTTACCCCATACAGATAGTAGTAGTACTACATACCAAGATGCAGGAGACTGGGTAGGAATACTTTTTGGTATTTATAATTTAGTATCAGCCTTTTATGCATTTGCTTTGCCTTACATCGCAAAGAAATTAGGAAGAAAAAGAACACATTCTATTTCTTTAATTATTGGAGCTTTAGGACTTTTATCAATTTACATAATGCCAGATAAAAACTGGTTAATTGTTTCTATGATTGGAGTTGGAATTGCTTGGGCAAGTATTTTAGCAATGCCTTATGCAATTTTAGCAGGTTCAATTTCAGCTAAAAAAATGGGTGTTTACATGGGGATTTTTAATTTCTTTATTGTAATTCCTCAGATTATCAATGCATTAATTGGTGGTCCATTAGTAAAATACGCATATAATAACGAAGCCATTTTTGCATTAGTTATTAGTGGATTTAGTTTCTTAATTGCTGCAGCTTTAGTCTACAAGGTAAAAGATGTAGATGATGTAGTACAATCAAATTAAAATGAAAAAAGCATTTATATTCGATTTGGATGGTGTTATTGTAGACACTGCCAAATATCATTATTTAGCTTGGAAAAAGTTGGCTAATGAATTAGGGTTCGAATTTACCACAGCACAAAACGAATTGTTTAAAGGCGTTAGTAGAAAACGTTGTTTACATATTTTATTAAACGACATTGGTAAAGTAGATTATACACAAGAACAATTTGATACTTGGATGATTGAGAAAAATCTTGATTATTTAGAGTATATCAAAAATATGGATGCATCCGAAATTTTACCAGATGTTCCTAAAGTTTTAAAGTTTTTAAAAGAAAGTAACATTCCAATTGCTCTTGGGTCAGCAAGTAAAAATGCACAACCTATTTTAGAAAAAGTAGGTTTGTTGCCTTATTTCGATACCATTGTAGATGGAAATAATGTTACAAAAGCAAAACCAGACCCAGAAGTATTTTTGTTAGCAGCAAAACAATTGGGTGTAAATGCTGAAGATTGTATTGTGTTTGAAGACGCTGTTGCTGGTGTAGAAGCTGCAAATGCTGCAGAAATGGTAAGTATAGGTATTGGTGATGATAAAGTGTTATCTCACGCAAAATTTAACTTTAAAGATTTCACAGAAATCAGTACCGATTTTATTACAAAATTAATAGTTAGTTAATAGAACATAGAGTTTAGAAACAAGAAAAGAGAATCTTTCTAAAGAACTTTTAGGTTTATCTTTATCCTTTCTTCTCTGTTCTTTTCTCTCAAAAAGAAAAAAAATGAATCAAGATTATATCATACCTAATGCTTGGTCAATCCTCGAAGAAGGATTTGATGCAACCATGGTAAAATCTTCAGAAAGCTTGTTTAGCATTGGTAATGGAGCCATGGGACAACGTGCAAATTTCGAAGAAACATATACAGGAGATACTTTTCAAGGAAGTTATATTGCAGGAGTGTATTATCCTGATAAAACACGTGTTGGGTGGTGGAAAAACGGATATCCAGAGTATTTTGCAAAAGTGCTAAATGCACCTAATTGGATAGGAATAAACGTTACAATTAATAATGAAGAATTAGACTTACATTCGTGTAAAAAAGTGTCTAATTTTAAGCGAGAACTCAACATGAAAGAAGGTTGGTTGTCTCGTAGTTTTGTAGCAGAATTACAAAACGGCATCAAAATAAAAGTAGAAACCAAACGTTTTTTAAGTTTAGAATTAGATGAAGTGGGTGCAATTAGCTATGCAGTTACTCCATTAAATTCAAATGCCAAAATTACGTTTTCACCATATTTAGATGCAGGTATTACTAATGAAGATACCAATTGGGATGACCAATTTTGGGATGTTTTAGAAGTAAATCAAAACAATCAGCAATCTTTTATTCAAGCACGTACAATGAAAACGCATTTTTATACGTGTACATTTATGCAATCAAGACTGTTTGTTGATAATGAAGAGGTTTTAACAGATTGCAATAATCAAAAAACAGAAAAAACCGCAACTTGCACATATCAACAAAAAATCAACCAAAATCAAACGTATACCATCCACAAATTTGGTGGCTATGTTGTGGATAGAAACCACAATAAAAACGAATTAGTAGCAGTTGCAAAAGATGTTTTAGACAAAGCTGTAAGTTTTGGCTTTGATGCTTTATTAGAAATGCAAAAGCAATCTTGGGCACAAATCTGGAACATGTCAGACATTACCATAGAAGGCGATGTAAAAGCGCAACAAGGCATTCGTTTTAATATTTTTCAACTAAATCAGACCTATTTGGGTACAGATGCGACTTTAAATATTGGTCCAAAAGGATTTACAGGCGAAAAATATGGAGGAAGTACTTATTGGGATACAGAAGCCTATTGCATTCCTTTTTATATGGCAACTAAAGACCAATCTGTTGCAAGAACTTTGTTAGAATACAGATATAAACATTTGGATAAAGCGATTGAAAATGCTGAGAAATTGGGTTTTACAAATGGTGCTGCTTTGTATCCAATGGTTACAATGAATGGAGAAGAATGCCATAATGAATGGGAAATTACTTTTGAAGAAATTCACAGAAATGGCGCCATAGCATTTGCCATTTACAATTACCACAGGTTTACAGAAGATTATTCTTACATCCCAGAAAAAGGATTGGAAGTACTAATAGGGATTGCTCGTTTTTGGCATCAAAGAGTAAACTTCTCTACAGACAAAAATAAATATGTAATGTTAGGAGTAACTGGCCCTAATGAATACGAAAATAACGTAAACAATAATTGGTATACAAATTACATCGCAAAATGGTGTATAGAGTATGCTTTAGAAAATATCGAGATTGTAAAAACTGACCATATTTCTGATTATTTTAGAATTAAAGAGAAAGTTAATTTTACTGATGATGAATTATCTTCTTGGAAAAAAGTGGCTGATAATATGTACTTTCCGTATTCAGAAAAACATAATGTTTTCTTACAACAAGATGGTTTTTTAGATAAAGAATTAATTACAGTTGCAGATTTAGACAAAAGTCAAAGACCTATCAATCAAAAATGGAGTTGGGACAGAATTTTACGTTCACCATACATCAAACAAGCAGATACTTTGCAAGGTTTTTATATGTTTGAAGATCATTTTTCTACGGAAGAATTAGAGCGTCATTTCGATTTTTACGAGCCATTTACCGTTCACGAAAGTTCTCTTTCTCCTTGTGTACATAGTATTCAGGCTGCAAAGTTAGACAGAATGGAACAGGCATATACGTTTTATTTAAGAACTTCACGTTTAGATTTAGACGATTACAATCACGAAGTAGAAGAAGGTTTACATATTACTTCTATGGCTGGAACTTGGATGAGTATTGTAGAAGGTTTTGGAGGTATGAGAGTGCTAAATAATACACTTTCTTTTTCGCCAAAAATTCCTAAAGGATGGAACTCGTATTCGTTTAAAGTAAACTTTAGAAATCAAGTAATTACCGTAAATGTTACCCAAAAAGGAACTCATTTTGAGATTGATGGAAAAAAGGAAATTCAAATTTTGGTGAATGGAGAGCTTATAACACTTACGCCAAATAGTTTGCAAAAAGTATAACTAATTAAACCTCAAAGGTTTTAAAAACCTTTGAGGTTTCAATAATTAAAAAATAAAACAAATATGGAAAAATACGATGTTTTAGAACCTGACCATTTTTACCATATTTACAATAGAGGAAATAATAAAGAAAATTTATTTTTTGAAGAAAGCAACTATTTACATTTTTTAAATTTAGTAAAAAAACATATTGTACCCATAGCAGATGTTTATGCATATTGTTTATTAAAAAACCATTTTCATCTTCTAATTAAAATGAAGTCTATAGAAGAATTGTCTTCTATAAAAATAAATTTAGAAAAATTATCGCAACCTTTTTCTAATTTGTTTAATGCGTATACAAAAGCTATCAACAAAAAATATAATAGAGAAGGAAGTTTATTTAAAGTAAGGTTCAAAAGAAATCGAATTACGGATGTAAATTATTTAAGAAATGTAATTTGTTATATTCATTTAAACCCATACAAACACAGATTTACTAACAATTATCAAGAATATTTATATTCTTCTTTTAGGTCAATTTTATCCTCAAAATCTACAATTTTGAAGCGCGAAGAAATTATTGAGTTATTTGATGATAAAGAGAATTTTAAATATGTGCATTTAGAGTTTGAAAAGAGTAATCATTTTGAAGAATTAGATTAGATACTAACTAACAAAACCTCAAAAGGTTTAAAAGCCTTTTGGGTTTCAAAAAAGCAAATAATGAAACTACTAAAGATTATTTTACTAATTTGTTTGGCATCCACAATTTCCTGTAAAAAGACAGAAACTGAAAAAAGTATTGCAGAAATTCCTGTTTCAAATACTTCTGTAGAAAGGGTAGAACCTCCACATTGGTGGGTAGACATGGAGAATAATGAATTACAGCTTTTAGTTCATCATCCAAATATTTCTGACTATACTCCAGAAATAAATTACCAAGGAATTTCAATTGCAAAAGTTACACCTTCAGAAAAAAGTAAAAACTATTTATTTATTGATGTAATAATAGCTGAAAATGCATCAGCAGGTAAATTTGATATCACTTTTAAAAAAGATAATTCAGAGAATTTAATTCACACTTATCAATTAAAAGAAAGAGTAAAATCTGCAGAAGATTACAAAGGTTTTGATAGTGCTGATGCGATTTATTTAATTACTCCAGACAGATTTACAAATGCTGATGAATCTAATGATAGAGTACCAAATTTAAAAGATCAATCTTTAGATAGAACAGATGGCTATAAAAGACATGGAGGAGATTTACAAGGAATCATAAATGGAATAAATTACATTTCAGATTTAGGTTTTACAGCTGTTTGGCCAACTCCAGTGTTACTAAATGATATGCCTCAAGGCTCCTATCATGGGTATGCAATTACAGATTATTATCAAGTGGATCCGCGTTTTGGAACAATGAATGATTATAAAGAATTAGCTGATAAATTGCGCCAAAAAGGAATGAAACTCATTATGGATCAAGTGGCTAATCATTGTGGATTAGAACATTGGTGGATGAAAGACATCCCTTTTTCTGATTGGGTAAATCATCAAAAAAATTACGAAGACAATATTGACAATTGGAACTATAAAACCAACATAGGTTCCAATCATAGAAGAACTACCAATCAAGATTTGTATGCTTCAGAAGCAGATAGAAAAGGAAATAACGAAGGTTGGTTTGTGTCTGGAATGCCAGATTTGAATCAACGAAATCCTTTTATGGCAAAGTACATCATTCAAAATTCAATTTGGTGGATAGAAACCTTGGGTTTGGGTGGAATTCGTCAAGACACCTATCCTTATCCAGATAAAGATTTTATGGCAAATTGGGCAGGAGCTATTATGAACGAATATCCTAATTTTTCTATAGTTGGAGAAGAGTGGAGTTACAATCCGTTGTTAGTGGGTTATTGGCAAACAGGCGCAAATAATAAAGATGGTTATGAGTCTAATTTAAAATCTACAATGGATTTTCCGATGCAAAAAGCAATTATAGACGGACTTAACGAAAAAGAATCTTGGGACAAAGGTTTGGTAAAATTATACGAAGGTTTGGCCAACGATTTTCATTACGCAACACCAAAAGATATCATGGCTTTTTTAGACAATCACGATAAAAGTAGATTGTACACAGAAGTTGGAGAAGATTTTACAAAAGCAAAAATGGCATTGAGTTATTTGTTGATGTTACCAAGAATTCCGCAAGTTTATTACGGAACAGAAATTTTGATGGATGATACTGCAAAACCTGGAGATCATGGTTTAATTAGAACCGATTTTCCTGGAGGATGGAAAGGAGATAAAGTAAATGCTTTTACAGGAGAAGGATTAACAAATCAACAAAAAGAAATGCAATCTTTTACCAAAAAAGTGTTGAATTATCGCAAAAATAGTGCTGCCATTCAAGATGGAAAAACCATTCATTTTGCACCTTTTATGGGAACGTATTTTTTGTTTAGAATTAAAGATGATGAAACAGTTGTACATATCATCAATAAAAATAAACAACCCATTACCATAGATTTAAAACGCTATGCAGAAGTTGGTTTAAAAGGAAAAACTTTAAAAAATATAATTACAGGTAAAGAGTTTATTTGGGGCGATGCCATTGATTTAGGCGATGCCATTGATTTAAAAGAAAAAGGAAGCCTTATTTTAACAACAAAATTATAATATACACAGAAACCTCAAAGAAACCTCAAAGGTTTTAAAAACCTTTGAGGTTTAAAAAAAGCAAACTGTCAGTTCGAGTGAATTTATGAGGAACGAATAAATTAGTATCGAGAACTTTTTAATTATGAAAAATCTAACTTCAATCTTATTAATAATTTTATTTTTTTCTTGTAAACCAACAACTAAACAAGAACAAAAAGAAGATGAAAATTCATCTAAAATAGAAGCATACGAATTAACGTCAGCAACATTATCATCAGGAAAATTAATTAGAGTAGATTCTTTTCCTACAAAATATATGAAACCAAGACCTGTAGATGTTTGGTTGCCAGAAAATTATTCATCCAAAAAAAAATATGCAGTTTTATATATGCATGATGGTCAAATGTTGTTTGATGCCAATACCACTTGGAACAAACAAGAATGGATGATTGATGAAGCGTCATCAAAATTGATGAAAGAAGGAGTTACAAAAGATTTTATTGTGGTGGCAATTCATAACATCCCAGAAATTCGTTGGTTAGATTTGTTTCCAGAAAAAGCGATGCAAAATTTAACGGATGCTCAAATAAAAGAAGCACAAAGTATTGCTAACACAAAAGTACATTTAGACGATTTTAAAGGAGATGAGTATTTACAATTTATAGTACAAGAATTAAAACCTTATATAGATGCCACCTACTCTGTACACTCAAACAAAGAAAATACCTTTGTGGCTGGTTCATCAATGGGTGGCTTAATGTCTATGTATGCTATTGCTGAATATCCAGAAGTTTTTCAAGGTGCAGCTTGCATTTCCACACATTGGGTGGGTGCAATGCCAAGAGAAAATAATCCTTTTCCAAAAGCTATTTTTAGTTATTTAGAAAAGAATATCCCAAAAGCAAAAAACCACAAAATGTATTTTGATTATGGTAACAAAACCTTAGATGAGCATTATCCACAATATGCAGCAAGAGTAGATACTATCTTTTTAAATAATGGATATACGTCTCAAAATTTTAAGAATTTATTTTTTGAAGGAACAAATCATTCAGAAAATTCTTGGCAAAAAAGGATTGACATACCATTAACATTTTTATTGAAAAAATAATAAGGAATTTATTAAACCTCAAAGGTTTTTAAAACCTTTGAGGTTTTAATTAAGATTAACTATAATGAAAAAACTCTTTTTTTTAATATTCATATTTTACAGTTTAAGTTCTTCTGCACAAGTTACTATTGTAGTAAATGAACTGCCAAAAGATACTCCAAAAGGAGCTTCAATTTACGTTTCTGGAGATTTTGAAGGTTGGACAGGAGGTAATGAAAAATATATATTAGAGAAAAAAAACGATTTTTACTCAATTACGCTTCCTAAAAAAGACGTAAGCATTTTATTTAAGTTCACTTTAGGTTCTTGGAAAACAGCAGAATCTAATAAAGTAGGAGAAAGTTTAGACAACAGGTCTCACACTTTTACTAAAAAACACGATACGGTTTATTATAAAATTCAAGGTTGGAGTCATTTATTTGATGCGAAAAAAATGCCTACAATTTCTAAAAATGTTTCCATTTTAGATAAAGAATTTTACATTCCTCAATTAAACAGAAAACGTAGAATTTGGATGTATTTACCTCCAGATTATCAAGTTTCTAACGAATCTTATCCAGTAGTTTATATGCACGATGCTCAAAATATTTTTGATGAAACTACTGCATATTCAGGAGAATGGAATGTAGATGAAACTTTAGACAAACTATTTAAAGAGAAAAATTTAAAACTCATTGTTGTTGGAATTGATAATGGAGGCAAAAAACGTTTGGACGAATATGCTCCTTGGAAAAATGACAAATATGGAGGTGGAGAAGGAGATGCTTATGTAGATTTTATCAGCAATACTTTAAAACCTTATATAGATGCCAATTATAAAACCTTAAAAAATAAGGAGAATACTGGGATTATTGGAAGTTCTATGGGAGGTTTAATTTCTCATTATGCAGCTTTAAAATATCCAAATATTTTTGGAAAAATTGGTGTGTATTCGCCTTCATTTTGGTTTTCGCCTAAAGTAAAAGAATTCACAAAAAAGTACGGAAACATAAATAATACGAAAATGTATTTTTTAGTGGGCGATAAGGAAAGTGTAAAAAAAGGCTCAAACCAAAAAAGTGAAATGGTTTCTGAGTTGAATACTGTTATTGCGATTTTAAAAAATCAAAATTTTCCATTAGAAAATATCAAATCTAAAATTGTTCCAAATGGCAAACATAATGAAGAATTATGGAGAACTAATTTTGAAGAAACTATTTTATGGTTGTTTAAAGAAAATATCAAAGAAAGAACTTTTGTTGATGCTAATTTTTCTGATAACACTTTGAAAATCAATGTTTCTGATGGGACTTATAAAATCCATTTTTATGATTCAAAAATTATTGAAAATACCTTTGTTCCAAAAGGTGAAAAAGAGTTAAAAAATTCGCATGCAGTTGTTTTATCAGAAAAATATAAAGATGTTAAGTTTGATGAAAATGAAACAGAAATCAATTTTTTATCGGATAAAATTGCAGTAAAAATCACAAAAAAACCTTTTCACATTTCTTATTGGAAAAATGGAGAACAATTAACTTCAGAAAAAAATGGCTATCAAAAAACAAACGATTTTGAAACCATAACTTTAAGTTTAACTGATGATGAGGTTTTGTATGGAACAGGAGCAAGAGCTTTAGGAATGAACAGAAGAGGAAATCGTTTAAGGTTGTACAACAGAGCACATTATGGTTATGAAACTACTTCCAAATTGATGAATTTTACAATTCCATTAGTAGTATCTTCAAAAAAATATATGGTTCATTTTGATAATGCACCTATTGGATATTTGGATTTGGATAGCAAAAAAGACAATTCTTTAACCTACGAAACCATTTCAGGAAGAAAAACCTACCAAATTATTGCTGGCGATTCTTGGGAAGATTTAATCGATAATTATACCCATTTAACAGGAAAGCAACCTTTGCCTCCAAGATGGGCTTTAGGGAATTTTTCCAGCAGATTTGGCTACCATTCTCAAAAAGAAACTGAGCAAACTATTGCTAAATTTAAGGAAGAACAAATTCCTGTTGATGCTGTGATTTTAGATTTGTACTGGTTTGGAAAAACGTTAAAAGGAACAATGGGAAACTTAGAAGTTTACAAAGATTCTTTTCCAGATATGAAGCAAATGGTTGCTAATTTGAAGAATAAAGGCGTAAAAACGGTTTTAATTACAGAGCCTTTTATTGTTGATAAATCTAAAAAATGGCAAGAAGCAAATCAAAAAGAAGTTTTAGCCAAAGATACCTTAGGCAATTCAGCGAAATATAATTTTTACTTTGGCAGCACAAGTATCGTAGATATTTATAAAAAAGAGGGTAAAAGCTGGTTCTGGAATATTTATAAAGACATTTTAGATTTAGGGGTAAAAGGTTTATGGGGAGATTTGGGCGAGCCAGAAGTGTTGCCTTCTTGGGTTAGTTTTGGAGAAAATAAAAAGTTTAAAGCCGATGAAATTCATAATATTTATGGACACGATTGGGCAAGATTAATTTTTGAAGGTTATCAAAAAGAATATCCAAACGAAAGACCCTTTATTTTAATGCGAGCAGGCTTTTCTGGTTCGCAACGTTTTGGAATGATTCCTTGGTCTGGAGACGTAAATAGAACTTGGGGAGGTTTGCAAAGTCAACCAGAAATTTCTTTGCAAATGGGAATGCAAGGTTTGGGCTATATGCATTCAGATTTAGGTGGATTTGCAGGCGCAAATTTAAACGACAATTTGTATGTAAGATGGTTGCAATATGGTGTTTTTCAACCAATTTACAGACCTCATGCACAAGAAGATGTTGCAAGTGAACCTGTTTTTAGAAGTAAAAAAGCAAAGAAATTAGCAAAAAAAGCGATTGAATTGCGTTACAAATTGTTGCCTTATAATTACAATTTAGCTTTTGAAAATAATCAAAAAGGAACACCCTTAATGCGTCCCATTTTCTTTGAAGAAGAAGATGATAAATTAATGAGCAATTCAGAAACCTATTTATGGGGAAAAGACTTTTTAATCACACCCATTTTAAAAGATTCTGTTAAAACAAAAGAAATTTATTTCCCTAAAACTGCCAATTGGTACAATTTTTATGTTGATGAAAAAATAGAAGGAGGTCAATCAAAAATCGTAAAAATCAAAGAAAAATCGATTCCTACTTACGTAAGAAGTGGTGCTTTTATTTTGATGACAGACTTGGTTCAGACAACAGATGCTTATAAAGCAGATAATTTAGAATTACATTATTATTTTGATGCTTCTGTAAAAGAAAGTGAAAGAACCTTTTATAATGATGATGGTGTTACTGCAAATGCTTTCGAAAAAGGTAAGTATGAAATTTTAGAATTTGAAGCAGAATTGTCTAAGCGAATTTTAGAAATAGATTTTGAAGCCAAATTTGGAAAAAAATGGACTCCATCAGAAAAAGTAGTGACTTTAATTATTCATAATATCAATTGGAAACCAAGAAAAATTAGAGTAGGTAAAAAAAGGGTAAGAATATCACCAGAAAATAATGTTTTAAAAATTCCAGTAAAATGGAATCCAAAGAAAGAATTAAAAATAAAAATATCAACTAAATAATTAGCAATTATGAAAAAAATACAAAGCATTTTAATAGTATTTATTTTAGTTCTAATTAGTTGTACATCAACAAAAAAGGAAGAAAAGATAACAATGCAAGAGAATAGGAAAGGTAAACTTGTTGTTTATCAGGTTTTTACACGTTTGTTTGGTAATACAAATACTACTAACAAACCTTGGGGAACTATAGAAGAAAATGGTGTTGGAAAATTTAATGATTTTACAGACAAAGCATTAACAGAAATTAAAAATTTAGGAGTTACACACATTTGGTATACAGGTGTTCCACATCATGATGTAATTCGTGATTACACAAAATATGGTATTTCTAATGACGATCCAGATGTGGTAAAAGGTAGAGCAGGATCTCCTTACGCAGTAAAAGATTATTACAATGTAAATCCAGATTTGGCTGAAAATGTAGCAAACAGACTGCAAGAATTTGAGGCGTTAATTAAACGTTCTCATAAGAATGATTTAAAAGTGATTATAGACATTGTTCCAAATCACGTTGCAAGAAATTACCAAAGTTTATCAAACCCTGAAGGAACCAAAGATTTTGGTGCAGATGATGATACATCTGTAGAATACCATGTTAATAATAATTTTTATTATGTACCAAATAAAGCATTTGAAGTTCCAGACTTTTTAAATGGATACAAACCTTTAGGTGGAGAAAATCATCCACTTTCTGATGGTAAATTTGATGAAAACCCAGCAAAATGGACAGGTAATGGAGCTCGTTCTCCAAAACCAAGTTTATACGATTGGTACGAAACTGTAAAGGTAAATTATGGAGTTTCTCCTGATGGTAAAAAAGATTTTGATGAATTACCTGATGGATTTAAAAATGAAAATTATAAAAAGCATTTTGCTTTTTGGAAAGATAAAACTGTACCTAATTCTTGGATAAAATTCAGAGATATTGCTTTGTATTGGATAGCAAAAGGAGTAGATGGATTTAGATATGATATGGCAGAAATGGTGCCAGTAGAATTTTGGAGTTACTTAAACTCTTCCATTAAAATGAAAAACCCAAATGCATTCTTATTGGCAGAAGTGTATAACCCGAGTTTGTATAGAGCGTATATTAAAAAAGGAAAAATGGATTATTTATATGATAAAGTACAGTTGTATGATACCATAAAACACGTAATGCAAGGTCATGGTTTAACAGATAATATTCCTCCAATTCAAGAAGATTTAAAAGATATAGAACACAATATGTTACATTTCTTAGAAAAT
This sequence comes from Bacteroidia bacterium, assembly GCA_030427865.1. Lineage (GTDB taxonomy): Bacteria > Bacteroidota > Bacteroidia > Flavobacteriales > Flavobacteriaceae > Polaribacter. The sequence continues at coordinate 62,094 of JAUICK010000012.1, forward strand.
CATGATGAGCAAAGAATTGCGAGCCCAGAATTTGCAGGAGATGCAAACAAAGCAAAACCAGCAATGGTGGTTTCTGCAACCATTTCTACTGCACCAACAATGATTTATTTTGGACAAGAATTTGGAGAAGATGGTTCCGAAAATGCAGGATTTGGAAGCCCATCAAGAACCTCTATTTTCGATTATGTGGGTGTGCCAACATTACAAAGATGGGTAAATAACAAGAAATTTGATGGAGGAAAATCTACCAAAGAAGAACTTGATTTAAGAGATTTCTACAAACGCTTGCTAAACTTTACCATATCTTCGGATGCTTTAATGGGTAAATATGCTGATATTCATCAATATAACAGAGAAAATACAGAAAACTATACCAGTAAAATTTTGTCTTTTGTTCGTTTTTCTGATGATGAAAAATTGGTGGTAATTTCTAATTTTGATGCCAATAGGTCTTATAAATTTGAGTTAAAAATTCCATCAGAAATCATCAAAAAATGGAGTTTAAAAGATGGAGAATACCAAGTTAAAGACCAGTTGTTTGGTAACTATTCATCAACTTTAATGGTAAAAGATAATCAAGCAAGAGTAAGAATAGATATTAAACCATTACAATCGTTTATTTTAAAAGTAGAATAACTTAACATAAACCTCCAAGGTTTTTAAAACCTTGGAGGTTTTAACTTAAAAAACACAAATGAGAAAAATATTTTTTTACATCACACTATCAACAATAATAAGTTGTAAGCCAACATCTACAGAAAAAAAAGAGACCAAACCAACTGCTAAAAAAGAATTCGTTTGGGAGGGTGCAAACATTTATTTTTTATTGACAGATAGATTCAATAATGGAGATAAAACCAATGATATCAACTTTAATAGAACCAAAAAAACAGGGAAATTACGTGGTTTTGAAGGTGGAGATATCAAAGGAATTACCCAAAAGATAAAAGAAGGATATTTTACCAAATTAGGAATCAATGCTATATGGATGACGCCTATTGTTGAGCAAATTCACGATGGAACTGATGAAGGTACAGGACTTTCTTATGGTTTTCACGGATATTGGGCAAAAGATTGGACAAAAATTGACCCTAATTTTGGAACCAAAGAAGATTTAAAAGAATTGGTAGCTATTGCACACAAAAACGGTATCAGAATTTTGTTAGATGCAGTAATCAATCATACAGGACCAGTTACAGAAAAAGACCCTGTTTGGCCAATTGATTGGGTAAGAACAGCACCTCAATGTATCTATAACAATTATGAAAATACAGTTTCTTGTACCTTGGTTAAGAACTTACCAGATATTAAAACCGAAAGCAATGAAAATGTAGAGTTGCCTCCACAATTGGTTGCAAAATGGAAAGCAGAAGGTAGATATGAACAAGAACTCAAAGAATTGGATGCATTTTTTAAAAGAACTGGATATCCAAAAGCACCACGTTTTTACATTATAAAATGGTTGACAGATTATATTACTGAATTCGGAATTGATGGTTACAGGGTTGATACAGTGAAACATACAGAAGAATCTGTTTGGCAAGAATTTAAAGTTGAATGTGATGTTGCTTTTGAACAATACAAGAAAAATAATCCAGATAAGGTGTTGGATAAAAATGATTTTTATTTGGTAGGGGAAGTCTATAATTATGCAATTTCTCACGGAAAAGCGTTTGATTTTGGCGATAAAAAAGTCAACTATTTTGACAAAGCTTTTAACAGTCTTATCAATTTTGAAATCAAATGGAACGCAAAACAAATGGCAGAAAAAGATGTTTTTCACAAATACGATTCATTGCTTAATACCAATTTAAAAGGCTATGGAGTTTTAAATTATATGACTTCTCACGATGATGGAAATCCTTTTGACAAAGAACGAAAAATGCCTTATAAAACTGCGACTATGCTGTTGTTAACTCCAGGAACTTCTCAGGTTTATTATGGTGATGAATCTGCAAGAGATTTAACCATTGAAGGTACAATTGGTGATGCAACTTTACGTTCTTTTATGAATTGGGATGATATCACAAATAAAAAAGAAACACAAAACATATTAAACCATTGGCAAAAATTAGGGCAGTTTAGAGCAAATCATATGGCTGTTGGAGCTGGAAAACATCAATTGATTTCAGATGAAAATGGCTTGGTTTTTTCCAGAGTTAGAAATCACGATAAAATCATTGCAGGCATCAATTTACCAAAGGGCGAAAAGACGATTGAGGTATCCTCTATCTTTAAAAATGGCGAACAACTAAACGATTTTTATTCCAACCAAAAAGTTGAAGTAAAAGACGGAAAAGTTGTGATTAACTCTGAATTTGATATGGTTTTGTTAGAAAAATGATAGCTATGAAAAAAGGATTTTTAGTTTTAGTAATTAGTTGCTTAGGTTTTATTTCTTGTGAAGTAAAATCATCAGGAGTTGCATCACCAAATGAAAACATAAAAGTCAATTTTCATTTAAATGAAGTTGGAAAATTCTTTTACACCATTCATTATAAAAATAAAGCTATTATAGATACTTCTTATGTTGGGTTCGAATTTACAAATGCACCAGCATTCAACAAAGGTTTTATTGCAAAGGTTAGAAAACCTGAAGAGGTAAATGAAACTTGGCAAATGCCTTGGGGAGAGCAATTGAATGTAGTAAATCATTACAAAGAAGTAAAAATAGAACTGCAAGAAAAAGAGAATTTACAACGTAAATTAAACCTGATTTTTAGAGTATATAATGATGGAGTAGGATTTAGATACGAGTTTCCAGAACAAGAAAATCTAAAAGAAATTTTTATCAAAGAAGAACATACAGAATTCAACTTAACAGAAGATTATAAAACCTTCTGGATTCCTGGAGATTGGGACATTTACGAACATTTGTACAGTACAACTAAAATCTCAGAAATAGATGCCAAATCATACATTTCTAAAACCAATTTAGCGCAGTCTTTTATTCCAGAAAATGCTGTAAATACACCTGTAACTTTGGTTGGTAAAGAGGGTGTTCATTTAAGTTTTCATGAAGCTGCTTTGGTAGATTATTCAGGAATGACTTTAAAAGTAGATACCAAAAATTTAGGTTTTAAAAGTAATTTGGTAGGCTCCAAAAATACAGCATATAAGGTAAAAAGAAGTGCTCCTTTTAAAACACCTTGGAGAACCATTCAAATTACTGACAATGCTCCAGATTTAATTCAATCTAACTTAATTGTCAATTTAAATGAGCCTAATAAATTAGGTGATGTTTCTTGGTTTAAACCAATGAAATATACTGGAGTTTGGTGGGAAATGCATTTAGGAAAATCTTCTTGGGATTATGGAATGGAAATGGTGGATGGCAAATGGAAAGATACAGGAAAAGCGCATGGAAAACACGGAGCAACAACCCAAAATGTAAAACGCTTTATAGATTTTTCTGCAAAAAATAATATTGGAGGCGTTTTAGTTGAAGGCTGGAATACAGGTTGGGAACGTTGGATTGGTTTTGAAGATAGAGAAGGCGTTTTTGATTTTGTAACTCCATATCCAGATTATAATTTAGAGGAAGTTACTGCATATGCCAAAGAAAAAGGTGTAGAAATAATTATGCATCATGAAACATCAGCAGCAACACAAACCTATGAAAAACAGCAAGATACAGCCTATGCTTTGATGCAGAAATATGGAATGCATACTGTAAAATCGGGTTATGTGGGTAAGATTTTACCAAAAGGCGAATATCATCATGGACAGTATATGGTAAATCAATATAACAATGCAGCTATAAAAGCAGCCAAATATCAAGTAGCTGTAAATGCACATGAGCCTATAAAAGCTACTGGTTTACGAAGAACTTATCCTAATATTATTTCAAGAGAAGGTTTACGTGGACAAGAGTTTAATGCGTGGTCAAGTGATGGAGGAAATCCTCCTGAGCATTTATCAATTGTAGCATTTACAAGAATGTTAGCGGGTCCAATAGATTTTACTCCAGGTATTTTTAACATCAAATTTGATGAATATAAAAAGGAAAATCAAGTAAATACAACATTAGCGCATCAATTAGCATTGTATGTGGTTATTTATAGTCCTGTGCTGATGGCAGCAGATTTGATAGAACATTATGAAGCAAACCTTAAACCTTTACAATTTATTAAAGATGTTGGCGTAGATTGGTCTGAAACAAGAGTTTTGAATGGTGAAATTGGTGATTTTGTGACTATCGCAAGAAAAGAACGTAAAACAGAAAATTGGTTTTTAGGAAGTATTACTGATGAAAATGCAAGAGAAATTGAAATTGATTTTGGCTTTTTAGATGAAGACCAAGTATATAAAGCTAAAATTTATAAGGATGCTAAAAATGCACATTGGAATAAAAATCCTTTAGCAATAGAAATAGAAACTATAGAAGTCCAAAAAAAATCTAAATTAAAATTTAATTTAGCAGCAGGTGGAGGTTTAGCTATAAGTATTAAAAAGTAAAATTTTTTAATCTTTACTTATTTTGTTAAACTCATTTATCATTAGATAAGCCCAAATAACTACACATATACCAACAAAAACAGAAAAGTAGAATATTATATTATCTGCGCTCACGATTTATTAATTTAAGGTAAATCATTACTCCTAATAAAGTTGGAGCCCAAAGCCCGAGGAAAATTCCATGCAACCTGTCTCCGCTAAGAAAGAGGTATTCTGCAACAAGAACTATTAAAATACATAAAGCTAACATTAAGAAGTTAGCTGTACCTAATTTTTTTATAAAATTCATATACGATTTAAAATTTTAATAAAGTTACTAATTTTAAGTCAATAAAGTATATAACATGATAGTATTGATGATAAATTTTTATTTTTATAAATAAAAAAAACTATACAATATGATACAATAAAGTAATAATTTACTGATTTCACTATATTTTCCGTAATTTAGTAACCAAACAATATTGTAATTTTGGTATATGAAAGATATTAGATGTTTCTTTTTTGTTTCTTTTTTGTTTATAGTTGGTATAGTTTCTTCTCAAGAATTACCTCCTATTAATATTTATTATACAGAAGATTATCAAGCAGAAAATCAAAATTGGGATATCTCTCAAGCAGAAAATGATTTTATATATGTAGCCAATAATAAAGGGCTTTTAGAATACAATGGAGCTTCATGGAAACTCTATGAAACTCCTAATGAAACTATAATGCGATCTGTAAAAGTTCATAAAAATCAAGTTTTTACGGGTTTTTATATGGGGTTTGGTTATTGGAAAAAAGATGTTTTTGGAGAGTTTATATATCATTCTATTGTAAAAGAGCAAAAGGTAGAAATGCTCGAAGACGAGCAGATTTGGCAAATTCTTGAAGTTGATGGATGGATGATTTTTAAATCATTACAAAGAGTATATCTATATCATTTAAATTCTAAAGAAGTTAAGGTTATTGATGTTCAGAATAGAATTAATAGTTTAACTAAGGTTGCTGGGGTAGTTTATTTTCACGAGGCAAAAAAAGGTTTATTTAAGATAGAAAATGGTGCTCCAAAATTAGTTTCTGATCATCAATTACTCAAAGAAAATTTTATTGTCAATGTTTTTCAAGTAGAGCATAAACTGCTGCTTTTAAGCCAAGAAAATGGTTTCTTTTTCCTTAAAAATGGTATTGCAGAGAAATGGATAATACCCGCAGAGAAATTATTAGAAGGTAAAACAGTTTATAGTGCAAAACAATTAGCAGATAAAAGTTTTGCAATTGGTACAATTTCTAATGGCTTAATATATTTGAATGATATTGGAGCGCTAAACTATAAAATAAATCAAAGTTCTGGGCTGAGTAACAATACAATACTGTCTATTTTTGAAGACAAAAAAAACAATATATGGCTGGGTTTAGATAATGGTATTAACTGTGTTAATAATGCATCTCCTTTTAAGATGTATAAAAAAGAAAGCGACTTTTTAGGAACAATTTATACATCAATAATTTTTGAGAATAACATTTATTTAGGAACAAATCAAGGTTTATTCTATAAAGAGGTATCTTCTAAAGATAATTTCAAGTTTATAAAAAATACTCAAGGTCAAGTTTGGAGTTTAGTAACAATAGATGGGAAATTATTTTGCGGACACAATTCGGGTACATTTATAATAAGTAATAATACAGCAAAAAATATATTTAATGTTAACGGAACATGGACTATCTCGAAAATAGATGACAATACTATTTTACAAGGAAACTATGATGGTTTGTATATACTCAAGAAAAGTGGAGAAAGTTGGGTGTTAAGAAACAAAATAAAGGGTTTTAATAATTCGAGTAAATTTATAGTTCAGTTAGATAACAATAAGGTTTTTGTTAATCATGAGTATAAAGGGGTTTATAAATTATCTTTCGATAAAGATTACAGAGAAGTTGTTAATGTAGAAATTGAAAAAAATCTAGAAAAAGGGATTCATTCTAGTATATTAAAATATCAAGATAAAATTTTATATGCTACTAAAAAAGGAATATATCTATACAATAAACTAAAAGACTCTTTTAGTAGAGATAGTCTTTTTAGTCTATTAATTTCAGAAGACTCTTTTATTTCTGCAAAATTAGTTTACAATTCTACAAATAATAAACTTTGGTCTTTTTCAAAAGATCATATAAAATATTTATCTCCTGGTAAACTAAGTAATAAACCTAAAATTAAAACAATTTCTATCTCAGAATCTATACCAAAAGCAGCTTCTGGGTACGAGAACATAATTCATATAGATAACGATGTTTACTTAATAGGTACTTCTGATGGATATTTTCAGATTGATCTAAAAAACATAAAAGAAATCTCAGACTTTAAAGTTTCTTTAAATAAAGTAAACACCTTTGTAAGAGATAAAGCTAAAAAGATGCTAAGTTTAACAGAAAAAGTAACTTTAGATTATCAAAGTAATAACCTTGAGTTTTTTTACAGCGTGCCCAACTTTAACAAAGCGCTTTCTACAAAATATCAATATCAATTAGAAGGAGTTAATAAAATTTGGAGCGCTCCAACAAAATCTAATTCGGTTTTATTCGAAAACTTATCTTATGGTACATATAAATTAAAAGTAAGAGCTTTAGTTGGCGATAAACTAAGTAGCAACGTTGTAACTTATGGTTTTAAGATTAATAGACCCTGGTATTTATCTAACCTATTTATTACATTGTATGTAATGTTATTTTTGTTCGCTTTTTATTCTGTGCATATAGCTTCTAAAAGATATTATAAAAAACAAAGAGAAGAGTTGTTAGAAAAAGCCAAAAGAGAATCAGCATTAAAAGAATTAGAAAGCTCTCAGCAGATTATTAAATTAAATAATGAGAAACTAAGAAACGATATTGCTAATAAAAATAAAGAATTGGCTACTTCTACAATGAATATTATAAAAAAGAATGAATTTTTAAGTACTATTAAAATGGAGTTGATGAATGGTGGAGATAGACATGTAACAAAAGTTATTAAAATCATCGACCAAAACCTAAATAATACAGATGATTGGAAAATGTTTCAAGAAGCGTTTAATAACGCAGATAAAAACTTCTTAGACAAAGTAAAAAACAAACACCCCAATTTAACTCCTAACGATTTACGTCTCTGTGCTTACCTAAGATTAAATTTATCTTCTAAAGAAATAGCGCCTTTACTTAATATCTCTCCAAGAAGTGTAGAAGTTAAAAGATATAGGTTAAGAAAGAAGATGAATTTACCTCATGATTCTAATCTAACAAACTACATTTTAGAAATCTAAATATTAACTTTTTTATCTCTTTAGGTTTTTTAAGCTGTTTTTTAGCATAATATCTTTATTTTTTACCTATACAAAGCCTATACAGTTATTATTTTAGCTTTTTAAAAAAAATCTTTTTAATTTTTTTAAATCACTTATAATAAGCTGTTTAACTATTTTTTTTGGTTGTGTATGTTTTTTGTTTAGGTTATTTATTAACAATACTTTAAGGTTCTGAGTTAGCTTTACAGGAAAATAATTAATAACTAAATTTATGAGAAAAAAAATCACATTCTTACTCTTCTTTCTAATAGTTTTTAGCGTAAAGGCTCAAACTATCGACGTTAGAGGTGTTGTAAAAGATGCTAAGACAGGCGATCCATTGCCTGGAGTTAGCGTGGTAATTAAAGGAACTACTGTTGGTACAGAAACAGATTTCGACGGTATTTATAGTCTTTTAAAAGTACAAAAAGGAGCAATACTTGTTTTTAACTATTTGGGATATGCTCAAAAAGAAGTGATTGTTAATCAGCAAGTAACCAATGTTTCTTTAGAAGAATCTGCAGAATCACTTGATGAAATTGTAGTTGTAGGTTATGGTAAACAAAAAAGGAAAGATGTTACTGGAGCTGTTTCTTTGGTTGGAGAAGAAACTTTAGATGTTTTAAAACCTATAGATGCAACTACGGCTTTACAAGGTACAACATCTGGGGTTGCAGTTAATCTATCTTCTGGTGCGCCAGGAGCTAAGGTAAATATATTAATTAGAGGGGTTAGCTCTAATACAAATAACCAACCATTAACCATTGTAGATGGTTATGAGGGAGATTTAAATAGTATCAATCCAAATGATATCGAGTCTATTACCGTATTAAAAGATGCGCAAGCTGCAATCTATGGTATTAAAGGTGCAAATGGTGTTGTGTTGGTTACCACAAAAATTGGTAAAAAGAATAAGAAAGCTACTGTAAAATACGATACGTATGCTGCCATTCAGCAAACAACAAAAAGATTAGATTACTTAAATGCTACAGAATATGCTTTGGTTTTAAATGAGGCTTATAGTGCAAGTGGTCAAACTTTACCTTTTAGTAATGTAGGGCAATTAGGCATTGGTACAGATTGGCAAGACCAATTGTTTAACGATGCATTATTAATGAATCATAATATTAGTTTATCTGGTGGTGGTGAGAATTTTAGATATTTTGTAAGTGCATCTCGAACAGAACAAGATGGAATTATCGCCAAAGAGAAATCAAATTTTATTAGAAATAATATAAAATTAAATTTAGGAGTAGATATTAGTGAAAAACTGAACTTCTCTTTAATTGCGAATTATTTTACAAGTGCATCTCAAGGTTTTGATGGGTCATTATTATTTAATGGCTTAAATTATGCACCAACATTTGGTGTTAGTGAAGATGATACCAATAATTTCTTAGGTATAGAAGTGGTAAACCCATTAAACCTTTTAAAAAATACTTTTGGAGAAAATAACGGTAATGGAATAGAAGGTAATTTTAAATTAGAATACAAACCTATAGAAGGTTTAAATATTGTTTCTCGTTTAGGATATAAAATCTATAACGGAAAGCAACGTTCATTTACACCAATTCAAGACTATGGATCAAGTAAAGTATACAATAAGGTGCAAAGTTCTGTATATCAGTTTAAAGCAACTTCTACAAGAGTAAACTGGGAAACATTTGCCACTTATGCAAAGACTTATGCAGACAATCATAATGCAAGTTTAACTCTTGGTACAAGTGTACAAAATGATTTATTTGATGGCATTTATGCTACAGGTGTAGATGTGCCTAATAATTCGTATGCTTTTGCAGATATCAGTTTAACAAATCTACAAAGCACTCAAAGAAGCTTTAATACTGGTAACGGTGATGTTAGGTTAACGTCTTATTTTGGTAGATTACAATACGATTATAAAGGAAAGTATTTATTTTCTGGTTTAATAAGACGTGATGGGGCTTCTGTTTTTGCAGAAGATAAAAGAGTTGATAACTTTTGGTCTGTTACTACTGGTTGGAAACTTTCTGATGAAGATTTCTTAAAAGATAATAAAACCATTAGTTTCTTAAAATTAAGAGCAAGTTATGGTACATTAGGTAATTTAGTTGGAGATAATTTATATCGTTCTCTATTAAACGGTGAAGGAACCTATGTTTTTGGAGGGAGTTTAGTAGATGGTACAGCGCAAGGAGGTTTACCAAATCCTCAAGCAACATGGGAAACTGCTGAAAAATTAGATATTGGTTTAGATATCAATTTTTTTGATGACAAACTTACTATTGTAGCCGATTATTTTGAAGAAAGTAGAAAAGATTTATTAATTCAAGGTTTTCCAGTTTCAGGTTTATTGGGCTCAGGCGCACCAGGTGGAGCAAATCCTACAGTTAATGCAGGGACATCTAAAAATACAGGGGGTGAGTTGGCAATAAATTATAAAGCCTATGATACAGAAGACTTTACTTTAAACTTGGCTTACAATGTTACATATGTAAGAAACAGAGTTACTGATGTTTTAGGTGGAGCTTTTGTAGAAGGTGGAGCTTTTGCAATTGGTAATCTTGCACCTTCAAGAATGGAGGTTGGACAACCCATAGGTTATTTTTTAGGTTTAGTAACAGATGGTATCTTTCAAACACAAGCAGAAGTAAATGCACATCCTTCTCAAACAGGTTTAGGAGCCAATATAACTTCTCCCGGAGATATTAGGTATAAAGATATAAATGGAGATGGAGTTATCAATTTTGATGATAGAACAAATATAGGTAATCCTCAAGCAGATTTTTATATGGGCTTTAATGTTTCTGCAAAATATAGAAATTGGGATTTTACAACCTATTTATATGCAGAAATAGGCAAAGATATGGTTAGAAATTTCGAACGTTTTTTACCAAATGTAAACAAACCAGCTTATTATTTAGATAGATGGACAGGTGCTGGAACAAGTAACTCTGTACCAAGGCTTACAAACGATGCAACAAATAACAAGTTGTTTTCAGATTTCTTTGTAGAAGATGCTTCTTTTTTACGCATGCAAAACATTCAAGTAGGATATAATTTTGCGCCAAGTGTGTTAGAAAAAGTAGGTTTATCTAAAGTAAGATTATACACATCTATCAATAATTTATTCACATTAACTAAATATACAGGGTTCGACCCAACAGTTAATGGAGGTGCAATTGGGGCAGGTATAGACTACGGAACATACCCATCTGCAAGACAGTTCTTATTAGGTTTAAATGTTACATTTTAAAAAATAAAAGATGAGAAATTACAAACAAAAAATACAATTAGGAATCATCTTTATGGCGAGTTTATTCGTGTTAAACTCATGTTCAGATGATTATTTGAATAATGCTAAAGTTTATGCAGAAGATTCAGAATCTTTTTTTAATTCGGAAGCAGATTATTACAATGCATTAGTAGCAGCTTACGACCCATTACAATCAACATTTATTAATGTATTAATGGGAGAAATTGCCTCAAACAATACACTTTGTGGTGGAGAAAGCGCAACAGATGTACCAGGATATCAACAAATAGATGATATGACACATGGTCCTGTAAATGCACAATTGCAAAATTTATGGAGTTGGATGTATGGAGGGGTAAACAGAGCAGCTTATATCATAGAGTTTAAAGATAAAACAGATTTTACAGGTAAAAATGTAATTCTTGGAGAAGCTTATTTTTTAAGAGCATATTACAATTTTGAATTGGTAAAATGGTTTGGAGATATTCCAATAAAACCAAAAGGTCGTTTTGTTTTAGGTGATGAGAAAACGATTCCAAGATCACCAAAAGCAGAGGTTTATGCGTTAATAGAACAAGACTTACAATTTGCAGTAGCTAATTTATCTTACACAGCTCCACAAGTAGGTAGAGCAACTAAAGGTGCTGCACAAGCATTGTTAGGTAAAGTATATTTATATCAAGATAAGTTTGATAAAGCTGCATCTATTTTAGAAAATCTAATTCAGAATGGACCTTACATGTTAGAGCAAGATTATACTAAAATCTTTGAATTTGCAGGAGAAAATGGGGTAGGCTCTGTTTTTGAAGTACAATATACAGATGAAGAAGGCGCAGGTTTTGGGTGTTTACAATGTAGTGAAGGTAATGTTGCTGTTGGTTTTCAAGGGGTAAGAGGTTATCAAGGGCCAGAATTTACATCAGGTTTTAGTTTTAACGTACCTACTCAAAATGTAGTAGACGAATTTGAAGCAGGAGATTTAAGAAAAGATGTTGCTATTTTAGATATTAATGCTTGGGCAACTTCTACAGGAGCTTCTTTTACAACAGGTTATGAACACACAGGGTATTTTAATAGAAAATACATCCCAAGAAAAAGAAGTGCCAATGCAGCAGGAGATTTAAATTTAACAAACCCTAATAACTACAGAGCAATTCGTTATGCAGATGTTTTGTTAATGGCTGCAGAAGCATATAATAGAAAATCAAATCCAGATGATAATAAAGCAAGAATTTATTTGAATATGGTTAGAGAGAGAGCATTTGGTAATGCTAATAATAACGTAACTACAAGTGGAACTAACTTAACTGCCGCAATTTATAAAGAGCGAAGAGTAGAGTTAGTAGGAGAAGGTCATCACTTTTTTGACTTAGTTAGAACTGGAAGAGGTGCACAGATACCTAATTTTACAGCAGGTAAAAACGAAGTGTTTCCAATTCCTATCGAAGAAATACAATTTTCTCAAGGAAATTGGACACAAAATCAAGGATATTAATATTTAAAAAGTATGAAGAGACTTAAAACAATATACAGAGCATTTTTAGTTTTATTAATTATTAGTGCATGTACAGAAGAAGATAGAGGTTTAGATTTCTTAGGTAACATTCCAGCACCATCAAATGTTGCTGCAGTATATAATCTTACCCAAGATAATTCAGGATTGGTAACAATAATTCCTACTGCAGACGGAGCAACAGCATTCGATATTTTTTTCGGCGATAATTCCCCAGAAGAAAAAGGGATAGAAGCGGGTAAAAATGTACAACATACATATGCAGAAGGTACTTATCAAGTAAAAATTATAGCTTATAATTCTAAAGGAGATACCGCAGAAGCAACACAAGAATTGGTGGTTTCTTTTAAAGCACCAGAAAACTTAGTCGTTACTTTAGAAAACGATGCAACAAAGTCAAAGCAAGTAAATATTACAGCAAATGCAGATTTTGCAGCTACTTACGAGTTTTATTCTGGCGAAACAGGAGTTACACAGCCAGTTATAACTGCTAACATTGGTGATGCGATTGCATACCAATACAAAGACCCTGGTACATATTCAATAAAAGTTGTAGCCAAAGGGGCTGCAATAGCAACAACAGAATATGCTGTAGATTTTGAAGTTACTGAGATTTCTGCACCAATTGCATCAGCACCAACACCTCCTAATAGAGGACCTGTAGATGTAATTTCTATTTATGGAGATGCTTACACAAATGTAGCTGGTACAGATACTTTTCCAGATTGGAATCAAGCCTCACAAGGCAGTTCTTGGGCAGAATTCGATTTAAATGGCGACAAAATGCTGCAATACATTAATTTAAGTTACCAGGGAATTCAAATTGGAGCAGCTCAAGATGTGAGTAACATGGAATTTATTCATTTAGACGTTTGGACAAAAGATGTAGAAAAAATCGAAACTTCTTTAATCAGTGTTACAAATGGAGAAAAACCTGTTTGGTCAGATTTAAAATTAAACGAATGGACAAGTATAGATATTCCAATTTCTGCTTTTACAAACCAAGGTTTAACAGTTGCAGATATTCATCAATTAAAATTTGCTGCAGAACAGCCTTGGCCTAATGGAACTGTTTTTATTGATAATATTTATTTCTGGAAAACACCTTCAGCGCCTTCTGTATTAACAGGTACTTGGAAAGTAGCAGCAGAAGCAGGTTCATTAAAAGTAGGCCCAACTCCAGGAAGCGGAGATTGGTGGTCTATAGACGATGCAGGTGTTGCAGCAAGAGGATGTTATTATGATGATGAATATGTATTTGAATCAGACTTTACATTTAAAAATGTTTTAGGAAATGATACTTGGTTAGAAGGCTGGCAAGGTGCAAGCCCAGATGCTTGCGGAACTCCAGTTGCCCCACACGATGGAATGTCTGCTGCAACTTTTGTTCATGATGCAACTAATAATAAAGTTACGGTTACTGGTAATGGAGCTTATTTAGGTTTACCAAAAGTAAATAATGCTGGAGAACTACCTAATGTAGCAGTCCCAACATCAATAACATACGATATAACGCTATCGAATAATAATACAGAAATGGAAGTTATTATAGAGGCAGGTTCTGGAGTATTTTGGACATATAAATTAGTAAAAGATACAACAATTACCACAACTCCAATAGATGGTACATGGAAAGTAGCAGCAGAAGCAGGTTCGTTAAAAGTAGGTCCATCTCCAGGTAGTGGAGACTGGTGGTCTATAGATGATGCTGGTGTAGCAGGAAGAGCATGTTACTATGATGATGAGTATGTGTTTAGACCCGGAGGCGTGTTTGGAAATATTTTAGGAAATGATACTTGGTTAGAAGGCTGGCAAGGAGCAAGCCCTGATGCTTGTGGAACTCCTGTTGCACCTCACGATAATTCAGGTTCAGCAACTTTTACCTTTGATGCAGCTACTAATAAATTAACACTTAATGGTGCTGGAGCATATTTAGGATTACCTAAGGTAAACAACGATGGAGAATTGCCAAATGTAGCAGTTCCTAATTCGATAACTTACGATGTAACTCTTTCAAATAATAACACAGAAATGGAACTTGTTATTGAAGCAGGTTCTGGTGTTTTTTGGACTTTTAAGTTAATAAAACAATAAAATATAAGATAATGAAAAAATTAAAAAATTTATATATAGTATTGTTTTCAGTAGCGATAACCTTTTTAGGTTGTCAAGAAAATGATTATAAGTTTGGAGACATTGTAACTCCAACAAACATCAATATCACAGCAGAAATAGTTGGTGCAGATGCCAATAATCCTTTCGGAGATGGTAGTGGTTCTGTAAACTTTACAGCTACTGCAGAAAATGCATCTTCTTTTGTATATTTCTTTGATGGAATCGCAGAAAAATCACCTTCAGGAGAACTTTCTAAAAGATTCTCTAAAGTAGGAGTTAATACATATACAGTTGTTGTAAAAGCTAATGGAACAGGAGGTTCTTCTTCTACAAAAACAATTGATGTAGAAGTTTTTAGCTCTTTCTCTGATGTAGAAGCAGAAAACTTATTAAGTGGAGCTAATGTTGGCGATAGTAAAAAATGGTACTGGCAAGCAGATAAAGATGTTCACGTTGGCTTAGGCCCTGTAACAGATGATTATGGTAATGGTGAATTTGCCTATGAAGCTTGGTGGAATGGAATTAAAGCTTGGGATAAAGAGAAATCTTGTATGTACGATAATGAGTTTGTATTTACAAGAACAGCAAACGGAATAACGTTTGAGCAAACTGTTGGTCCTGCTTTTGTGCCTGGAACTTATGCAGGAGATTTAGGTGTTGGTGGAGATCAATGTCATGATGATACTGTTGCAACTAAAATGTTTGGTGTAAAAAATGTTTCTTTTGGACCCTCTACTTCTAAAGCAGCTTTACTTGGAACTTATAATAATAAAGACTATAGAAGAACTACATTCGAAATTTCTGATGGAGGTTTTATGGGATGGTTAGTTGGTTCTGGAACTTACGATATTATATCTATAACAAAAGACGAATTAATAGTAAGAGTTATACAAAAAGGAGATGGTTTTGCGTGGTATCATAAATTTACTTCAACAAAACCAACTAAAAACCCAACTTCAAATTACACTTATACAAACTTAGTTTGGGAAGACGATTTTAATACTGATGGAGCGCCAGATGCAACCAAATGGACATATGACCTTGGTGCTGGAGGTTGGGGTAATGGAGAATTACAAGAATATACCAATAATGCAGAAAATGTAAAAGTAGAAGGTGGTTCTTTAAAAATTACCGCTAAAGCTAATGGAGCAGGATATACATCTGCAAGATTAAAATCTGAAGGATTATATGAGTTTACTTACGGAAGAGTAGAAGTAAGAGCTAAATTACCAGCAGCAAAAGGAACATGGCCTGCAATATGGATGTTAGGTGCTAATTTTAGTTCAGTAGGATGGCCAGATTCTGGAGAAATAGATATTATGGAGCAAAAAGGAGATGATAAAAATACAGTATTTAGTACAATTCATTATCCTGGTAATTCTGCAGGTGGTGGACCATCTCAATCAACATCATTACCAACATCTACTACAGAATTTCATAATTACACTGTAGAATGGACAGATACTAAAATTGAATTTTATATAGATGATGTTTCTTATCATAAACTTGATAACGATGCAACAAAACCATTTAATGCAGATTTCTTTCTAATTCTTAACGTTGCTATGGGAGGAACTTTAGGAGGAACAGTAGACCCTGCGTTTACAGAAGATCTAATGGAGATAGATTATGTAAAGGTATTTCAGTAGTTTATAAAAATAATTTTTAAATTCCAGCACAAAAAAGGCTGTATTCTTTTGAAGCAGCCTTTTTTAATTAAAAAAATACTGTATTGGTAAATTAAAGAGCTTAACAAAAATATTCTACTTGTTTTTTTACCACATCAATAAATTTAGAACCCATACATTACCACAACATAACAAAAAAATGTTTAGATAAACATGTTAAAATATCAACAAAAAATATCGATTTTACTAATTAAAACGATGTTTTTTTATGATGTATGTTTTTTGTTGAGGTGTTTTTTAACAAATTAGCAAATTATTGTCCTTAAATTTAACATTGTCAAATAATTCAATAAGTATGTTTTAATTTTTTTAAAATTAAATAAACAAAAAGAAAGAAATTAAAACCATACTATAAACTAAATTTTATCAATTATGAAAAACATTTTACTAAGATTAGTACTTGTTTTATTAACTACAAGTTTTTTTGCTCAGACAAACAAAGTTTCTGTTACCAATGATGCAAAAGGATTTAAATTAGTAGTTAATGGAAAAGATTTTATTGTAAATGGTATCAATTGGGATTATGTTCCTATTGGTTATGATGTACTTAATGCTAAATTCTGGGAAAAACCAGACGAAATTATAAAAGCAGCATTAGATCAAGAAATGCCTCTTTGGCAAAATATGGGAGTTAACGCAATTAGAACCTACATTGGTATGCCTCCAAAGTGGATTACTTATATCTATGAAAATTTTGGAATTTACACAATGATAAATCATCAATTTGGGGCTTATGGTTTAACCTTAGATGGCGTATGGTATCCAAAAACAAAATATGCAGACGAAAAAGTAAGAAAACATCTTATAGAAGAGTCTGTAAAAATGGCTAAAATTTATAAAGACACACCTGGTTTTTTGTTATTTATGTTAGGTAACGAAAACAATTATCACTTAACTTGGGAAGGAGCTGAGACAGATGAAGGGATTGTTATAAATGATCAAGATAAAGCCAAAAGAGCAGAGGCAAGAGCAATGTATAAGCTATTTAACGATGCAACTTTAGCGATTAAAAAAATTGATAAATCACATCCAGTAGGTCTTTGTAATGGAGATTTATTATACTTAGATATTGTAGCGTCAGAATGTAAAGACATCGATATTTACGGTACCAATATGTACAGAGGAGCTTCTTTTTATGATGCGTTTGATAGAGTAAAAAAAGAATTTAACAAACCAGTTCTTTTCACAGAATTCGGGTCAGATGCTTATAACGCAAGAGATAATAAAGAAGATCAATTAATGCAGGCCTATTACATGGTAAATAATTGGAAAGAAATTTACGCCAATGCATATGGTCTTGGTAAAGCTCAAAACTCAATAGGAGGTTTTACTTTTCAATCTAGTGATGGGTGGTTTAAGGCAGGTTTTGATGAAAGAAAAAATGCTGATGTGCATGATACTGAAGCCTCTTGGCCAAGTAATGGGTATAGCAGAGATCAAGCAAAAGAAGGAGATAAGAATATGAACGAAGAATGGTTTGGAATTGCAGCAAAAGGACCAACAGATATTAGAGGTTTGTATACTTTATATCCAAGAGCATCTTATTATGCTTTAAAAGAAGCACATCAATTAAATGTCTTCGAAAGTACTTCTACATCAGTAGAGAATCACTTTAAGAAAATAAACTTAATGGATGCCATACTAAGAGCAAGAGGAGATAAAGCTTCAATGGGGAGTACAGAAAAAATAAGAATAAGTAATCTAAGAGCAGAATTTACAACCTTTAACACAGGTGGGTCTCTAATTACAACCCCAGATGTTGCAGATGGTACAGGTCAAACTTTTCCAGACAGATTAGGTTTTGATCACATGCAATCCTATTATATTGGAGTTCAAGGAAAACCTTCAAATAATATGAAAGCAGAAGTTAATTTCAACATTTTAGGAAATGTAGCAGGTAATCCTATTGATGATATTTTCTACGAAAATGTAGGGAGACCAATACAAGTTAACTCGCCAAATGGTATTGTTACTTTAACTGATAATAATAGATTACGAGTTTATAATGCTTCTTTCGAGTGGAATGCTAAAGATTTTGATATGAGAGGTTTCTACAGAACAGGGCATTATCACTGGGGGTATGAAGGTGATTTCTTTGGATTATATCCAGAAGCAAATTACGGACCTAACTTAGATATTTACAATGGTGAAATCTTAGGAATGGAAGTAGATGGCAAAGGAGCTTTAAAAGGTTTAAAAGCAGCTTTCGGTCCACAACTTTGGTGGGGAGCAAATCCAGCAGTGTTATTAAAATATAATAGAAAAATTGGAGGTTTAGATTTCTCAGCAGTGTATCATAAAGATTTAGTTTCTGGAAATGGTATTGATGAAAACGGAAATCGTGTTTTAGACCCTGTTCAAACTAGAACAGGTGTAATCCCTTTTTTGCCAACAGAAAGAGCAACTGTTGCTTTCGAAAAAAAAGGAACTCATTTTGGCTGGACTTTAGGTGCAATTTGGGGAGGTAGACCTTTAAATGGTAGAGTGTATCAAGATATTAATGCTAACGGACAAGTTGTTAATGATAGAATTCAATCTAAAGATAATTGGGGAGGTAAAGCAAAAGTTACTTATTCTAACGGAGGATTTAATTGGTATGCACAAGGTTCTATAAAAGGTTTAGTTGCAAATGGAGGAGCAGACCCAACATTAACATTTACTGGCTGGAGATTAAAAGATTCTGGTAGTGGAAACATGAGCAATTTATTAACAGGTATTGCTTATAATTTCGGAGGTAAATTTCAAATAGCACCTAACTTCTTATACCAACAACCATTAGTAGATCCAATGCCAAATGGAGGTTCGGCTCCAGGACGATTAAGAAACTTTATAGATGATCCTTTTGTTGTAAGAGGAGGAAATAGAGAAATGACAGCTGGAGAAATCTTATTTACTTTCGATCCAACACCAGCAACCTACATGTATCAATGGGATAATGATAAAGCAGAAGATGCAAAGTTTGCATTCAATTTAGGTTTTGTTTATCGTAGTTTACCAACAACACAAGATGCTGCTATCGGATTTTTAGCTAATCGTGCTTCATTTGCCTTTGCTAAATCAGCACCAGCACAAGATTTATGGGAAGTACATTCTAGAATGGTTTCAAAAGTGCATACAGATTTAGGCTTAGTCGCAAACTTCTATTATGGTACTGCACAAGCAAATGGAGATAGCGAAAGAACTATATACAGAGGTGGTGGAGATCTTAGAATGATATTCAATAAAATGAAAGTAACTGCAATGGCTAAATTTAACGATTGGGGACCATTCGATTATCATAGAGATTTTAACTTAACCTTTCCTACACAATTAATGTTAGATATATCAACATCATTAGGCAAACCAGATTGGTTTATTTTACCCGATACTAAAGTTGGTTTAAGAGGAACATGGCGTTCGTTAAACGAATTTTCTCCAAGATATTCACCAAATGCTACTTCAAATGCATTTGCGACACAGCCAACATTAAGTCCAGTAGGTTTTCCTAACGGATCAGAATGGGAAATTAGAACATATATTCATATCAATATTGGAAAATAAACGAAAAGACATGAAAACAATAAAAAATATACATACAAAAATCACATTCTTTTTAGGATTGATTTTAGTGATCTTATCAGGTTGTGACAGAGAAATTACAGACCCAAATAATTTAGCTACATTCTCTACAACTGCAGATGTATTTATAGATTCACCAATAGGTTTAGGAAGCAATTTTTATTTTCCTTACGGTGGTTCTAAACCTACAGCTTGGTCTGTAGACGAAAAAGAAAGCTATGAAGGTACAGCTTCTATGAGATTTGATGTTCCTAATGGCAATGACCCTGAAGGGAATTATGCAGGAGCTATCTTTAGAATAGACGGAGCAGGTAGAGATTTATCTAATTATGATGCGTTAACATTTTGGGCGAAAGCTTCTCAAGGAGTTACTATTGGAGAGTTAGGTTTTGGAGAAGATTTTGAAGAAAATAAATATGTTGCTACACTTCAAAATACAAGCTTAAGTACTGCATGGCAAAAAATTATAATTCCAATTCCAGATGCTTCAAAATTAACTCAAGAAAGAGGCGTTTTTAGATATTCTGCAGGTACACAAGGAACAAATGGTGCTGGTTACACATTTTGGATTGATGAAATGAAATTCGAAAAATTAGGTACCATAGCTCAACCAAGACCACAAATATTAAATGGTGTAGAAAAATCTGAGCAAACTTTTATAGGAGGTGTTATTACGCTCGATGGTTTAAATCAAATTTTTAATTTAGGAAACGGAACAGAACAAACAGTTGCTGCTGCTCCTGCGTATTTCGATTTTACATCATCAAATCCTTCAGTTGCAACTGTAGATGAAAAAGGTAAAATTACTGTATCAGGTACAGGTAATGCAGAAATTACTGCAAAATTAAATGGTATAGACGCTAAAGGAAAATATTCGTTAGAATCTTTAGGTGCTTTTACTCCTGCACCAATTCCAACTCAAGATGCAGCAAATGTAATTTCTGTGTTTAGTGATGCTTATACAAATATAGCAGTAGATCACTATAATGGGTATTGGGGAGGTTCAACTACTCAAGGCCAAAATGATATCAATATTAATGGTAATCAGATTATTAATTACAAATCGCTTAATTATGTAGGTATAGAATTTCATATTAATGTACCAACGGTTAATGCATCTTCAATGACTAACTTTCATATAGATATTCAAGTTCAAGAAGATATAAATCCTGGAGATTTTATCAGAATTTCATTGCAAGATATTGGAGCAGATGATACTTTTGGGGGCGGAGATGATTCTGCCGGAAGTATAACCATTCCTAATACTAATTTAACAAAAGGGAGTTGGGTAAGCTTTGATTTTAAATTATCAGATTTTACAGGGCTTAACAATAAATCAAACTTAGGGCAAATCGTATTAGTATCTGATGCTACAATTACAGATGTTCTAATAGATAATATGTATTTCTATGAAGTACCAACAGCACCAACGGTTGCTGCGCCAACACCAACGTTGCCTGCTTCAGATGTAATTTCTATTTTTAGTGATGCTTATACAGATGTAGCAGGTTCAGATTTTAACCCTAACTGGGGGCAATCTACAGTTGTAACTCAAGAGTTAATTGCAGGTAACAATACCTTAAAATATACGGGTTTAGATTATCAAGGATTACAAATTGGTTCTGCTCAAGATGTAACAGGAATGACACATCTTCATATAGATTATTTTACTACAAATTCAACTGCCTTAAACGCATATTTAATTAGCTCTGGCCCAGTAGAAAAAGCAAAAGCTTTA
This sequence comes from Bacteroidia bacterium, assembly GCA_030427865.1. GTDB lineage: Bacteria > Bacteroidota > Bacteroidia > Flavobacteriales > Flavobacteriaceae > Polaribacter. The sequence goes on from JAUICK010000012.1 coordinate 83,701, forward strand.
GCTGTTCCTACAAATTCAGGTTGGGTAAGTATAGAAATTCCGTTAGCAGATTTTTCTCCAGTAAATTTAGCAGATATAATTCAAATGAAGTTTGATGGTAATGGTACTATATTCTTAGATAACATATATTTTCATAAATAGAAGATAGATTTTTAATACTTAAAAAAACAGAAAAATGAATTTTATAAATAAATATAAATCACATTTGCGTTTATCGGTATTCGCACTTGCAATAGTACTTTTTTCAAACTGCGAAAACAGCGAAACACAAACAGTTACAACTATGACTAATTTAGTCTGGGCTGATGAATTTAGTGCAGATGGAGCCCCAGACGCAACAAAATGGATGTACGATTTAGGTGATGGTTCTGACCAAGGAATACCAGGTTGGGGAAATAACGAGTTGCAATACTATACAGATAGATCAGAAAATATAGAAGTAAAAAACGGGATGTTGCATATTACTGCAAACAGAGAAACTTTTATGGGCGCAAACTATACTTCAGCAAAAATCTTAACAAAAGGGTTATATGAAACTAAATATGGAAGATTCGAAGCCCGTATAAAGTTACCTTGGGGTAAAGGTTTGTGGCCAGCATTTTGGATGTTAGGTGATGATGCTAACGGCACAGTATCTTGGCCAAATATTGGTGAAATTGATATTATGGAATACAGAGGGCAACAACCTACAATTACGCATGGTAGTGTTCATGGTCCAGGTTATTCTGGAGCAACACCAATAACCAAAAGTTACGAATTAACAAATGATAGGTTTGACACAGGATTTCACATTTTTGGAATCGAATGGGGACCAAACTACATAAACTATTATGTAGATGATGTTTTATATAACCAAATTACTCCAGCAGATTTGCCAGAAGGAACAAAATGGGTATTTAATAGTAACCAATTTTACATTATTTTAAACCTTGCAGTTGGTGGAAATTTCTTAGAAAATCCAGATGCAAATACTGTTTTTCCACAAACTATGATTGTAGATTATGTAAGAGTATACAAATAATATTTTTCGAGTTGGTGGCTTACAACGTTGCCAACTCGTTTTTAATAATTTTTTAATGAAGTTAATATTTTACTTCAAAACAAAACGAACCAAATTTAAAATTAAAACATTGTTTTTCATATCTGTAGATATGTTTTAAGTCTAATTTTATAATGACCAAGAATACTATTTATTTAGGTAAAAATATTGCAAAGAATTCTCAAGTAAAAGTAACAGGAGAATTGGTGAATTTCGATAATGAAACGTATTACAAAATTTCCAATAGCAATAAAATGAGACCATTTTTTATGAGTCTTGTTAGCAATTCAAACCATTGGATGTTTATTTCCAGTAATGGCGGTTTAACTGCGGGTAGAAAAGATGCAGAAAGTGCTCTTTTTCCATATTACACAGATGATAAAATTACAGAATCTGCAGATATAACTGGCAGTAAAACTATTCTACAAGTTCATAAAGATGATAAAACATTTCTTTGGGAACCTTTTTCTGATAGATATGAAGGTCTATATCAAATCAAAAGAAATTTATACAAAAACAATTACGGAAACAAAGTAGTTTTCGAAGAAATTAATAAAGATTTAGGGTTAACTTATAGGTATCATTGGAATACTTCAAATGAATATGGTTTTGTTAGAAAATCAAATTTAATAAACAATACTCCTGCTAAAATTGAGGTTACCATTTTAGACGGAATTCAAAATATTTTGCCTTACGGAGTTACTTCTGCAATACAAGGTATTCGTAGCAATTTGGTAGATGCCTATAAAAAATGTGAATTAGAAACCGATTCAGGAATTGGTATTTACGCATTAAGTGCCATTATTGTGGATAAAGCAGAACCAAGTGAAGCTCTAAAATCGAATTTAGTTTGGTCTTTGGGTGTTCAAAATCCAAAATATTTAATATCGTCAAGACAATTAGATGCATTTAGAAATGGTCAAGAAATTCATCAAGAAGTAGATGTAAAAGCAGAAAAAGGAGCTTATTTTACGATACAAGAATTAACCTTAAACGCTAATGAAGAACAATCTTGGATGCTAATTGCAAATGTAAATCAGAATTTAAGCTCTTACCATAGTTTGGCTAATTTGATTCAAAAAGAATCGAATTTACCCCAATTAATTCAAAAAAGTATAGATAAAGGCACAGACAACTTAATAGAGTTAACAGCAGCTTCAGATGGTTTGCAAATAGGTGAAATTCAACCCAGAAACACAAGACATTTTGCAAATACACTTTTCAATATTATGAGAGGTGGAATTTTCGACAACAATTACCAAATTGAAAAACAAGATTTCGAAAAATACTTGGTAAATGCCAATCAAGAAGTATTTGAAAATCAAAAAAATATAATAGATAATTTACCAGAAGAATTTACGGTAGATTATTTAAAAAACTTAGCAAAATCAAATCAAGATAAAGATTTTAAAAGGTTATGTTTTGAGTACTTGCCATTAAAATTTAGTCGTAGACACGGAGACCCAAGTAGACCTTGGAACCGATTTTCGATAAACACAAGAAGTGAAATAGATGGCTCTAAAATCTTAGATTACGAAGGAAACTGGAGAGATATTTTTCAGAATTGGGAAGCCTTGGCGCATTCATATCCTGAGTTTATAGAAGGTATGATTCACAAATTTTTAAACGCTTCTACTTTTGATGGTTACAACCCGTACAGAGTTACAAAAGGTGGTTTTGATTGGGAAATTATAGAACCAGATGATCCTTGGTCTTACATTGGTTATTGGGGAGATCATCAGATTATTTACCTATTAAAATTCTTAGAATTTATAGAAAACTATTATCCAGGTAAATTGGCAAAAAACTTTACAGAAGCCATTTTTGTTTATGCAAACGTGCCTTATAAGATTAAAAGTTATCAAGAAACGCTACAAAACCCAAAAGATACCATTGATTTTGATGAAAAATTAAATCATAAAATTGATGAATTAAGAGCTGAAATAGGAGCAGATGGTGCTTTGTTAAGAGATGCAAACAACAATATTTACAGAGTAAATATGATGGAAAAATTGTTAGCAACTGTGTTAGCAAAAGTATCTAATTTTATTCCAGAAGGTGGTATTTGGATGAATACACAAAGACCAGAATGGAATGATGCCAACAACGCTTTAGTGGGTAATGGAGTTTCTATGGTTACTTTATGTTATTTACATCGTTTTATAAACTTTTTCGAAAATGTAGTTTCTAACACAGATATAGATAATATTTCTATTTCTGATGAGTTGGTAACTTTCTTCAAGTCAGTAGTTGCATCACTAAAAGAAAATGAAAATATTTTAGCAAAAAACATTTCTGATGCTGATAGAAAAACTGTTTTAGATGGAGTAGGAAATGCGGGTAGCAATTATAGATTATCAATCTATAAAAACGGATTCCAAAACAAAAAAACAACCATATCTAAAAACGATGTATTAGAGTTCTTTAGCATCACAAAAAAATATACAGAACAAACTATAGATGCCAATAAACGTGATGATAATATGTATCACGCATATAACTTAATGGCAGTAAAAAACGAGAAAGAAATATCAATTTCTTACTTGTCAGAAATGTTAGAAGGTCAAGTTGCAGTATTAAGTTCTGGGCATTTATCGCCAAAACAAGCTTTAGCAACTTTAGATGGTTTAAAAGCAAGTGTCTTGTTTAGAGAAGATCAATACAGCTATATTTTGTATCCTAATAAAGATTTAGGAAGATTTATAGATAAGAACAATATTCCATCAAAAGCAGTTGAGAAATCACAATTGTTACAGCAATTATTAGCAGATGGTAATCATCAAATCATCAATAAAGATGTTGCAGGCAATTATCATTTTAATGGTAATTTTAATAATGCTGATGTTTTAAAAACAGGATTAGAAAACCTGCCTGAAGAATATCAATCTTTAGTAAAAGACGAAGAAAATCTATTGTTAGGTATCTACGAAGAAATGTTCGACCATAAATCTTTTACAGGAAGATCAGGAACATTTTTTGGTTACGAAGGTTTAGGTTCTATCTATTGGCACATGGTTTCTAAATTATTGTTAGCGGTTCAAGAAAACTGCTTATTAGCAATAAATACAAATGAAAGTGAAGAAGTAATTGGTAGATTGTTAGACCATTATTACGAAATTAACGAAGGGATTGGAGTGCATAAATCGCCAGAATTGTATGGTGCTTTTCCAACAGATCCTTATTCGCATACACCTGCTACAAAAGGCGCACAACAACCAGGAATGACAGGTCAGGTGAAAGAAGATATCTTGTCAAGAATGGGTGAGTTAGGTGTTTTTGTAAAGAATGGTGAAGTAACTTTTAACCCAAGATTATTAAGAGAAGAAGAGTTCTTAAAAGAAGCTAAAAACTTCAATTATGTTGATGTTAATAGTGAAAAGAAAACATTAACACTCGATACTAAAACTTTAGCATTTACCTACTGCCAAGTGCCAATTGTATATCAATTATCAGATAAAAATAAGTTAAAAGTATTTTACACTGATGGTAAAGCTTACGAAGTAAATAGTTTAAAAATAGATCAAAAAAATAGCGATAAACTCTTTAAAAGAACAGGAGAAATCAACAAAATAGTAGTTTTTATTAAAAAGTAAATAATGCCTAACAAATTTCATAAATATCAAATTTTTATCCCTTTAATCTTTACGGTTATTGGTTGTAAAAACAACTCCAATTCAAAGTTTGATAAAGATATTATGATTGAGCAAAAAGTCGATTCTTTGTTAAAGTTAATGACTTTAGAAGAGAAAATTGGACAAATGACTCAAGTTAGACATTTTTGGGATATTACTGATAATGATGTGGCAACCAAGTTTATTGGTTCAGTAATTCACACACAAGGCATAAATCCAGGAGAAACTGCCCAAGAATGGCAACAAAAATTCATTAAATTACAAAAGCAAGCTTTATCAACAAGGTTAGGAATTCCATTGTTATTTGGTGTTGATGCTGTTCATGGTCAAAATACGTACAATGGCGCAACTATTTTCCCTCATAATATAGGTTTTGGTGCAGCAGCAAATGAAAAATTAGTCGAAAAAGCTGCAGCAATAACAGCTTTAGAAGCACAAGCTACAGGATTTAATTGGGTGTTTTCACCTTGTGTAGCCATTCCTTTTAATGAAAAATGGGGTAGAGTTTATGAAGCTTTTTCAGAAAGTACTGAGCTAACAGAAAAACTTACAAGAGCTTCTGTAAAAGGACATCAAGGAAAATTGTCAGCCCCTAAAACGGTTATGGCAACTGCAAAACATTTTGTAGGCGATGGTTCTACTGATTATGGAGTAGAAGGAGGAGAAACTTCTTTAAACGCAGCAGAAATTGAAGCTAAATTATTAGCACCTTATAAAGCTGCTGTTCAAGAAGGAATAGGTGCAGTTATGGCATCATTCAATACTGTTACAGGAATTTCAATGCACGCACACAAAAGGTTAATTACGGATACTTTAAAAGTTGGAATGAACTTTAAAGGCATTGTAGTTTCTGATTGGAAAGGATATTCAAGATTTGGAGGAAATGACATTATCAATGCAGGTATAGATATGGTAATGGCTGTTGATGGAGATTTGGATGATTTTCAATCTGGAGTAAAAAAAGGTGTTGAAAATGATTCGATTTCTATGTCAAGAATTGATGATGCTGTAAAAAGAATCTTAAGACAAAAATATAGATTAGGATTGTTTGAAAACCCTTTTCCTGATGCAAGTTTTATTGCTAAAATAGGATGTAATGAACACCGAAAAGTGGCAAAACAAGCTGTAAGAGAATCTTTGGTTTTATTAAAAAATGAAAACAACATTTTACCAATTGATAAAAAAACAACCAAAATTGTTGTAGTTGGCGAACACGCAAATAATTCGGGCTTACAATCTGGAGGTTGGACCGTGAATTGGCAAGGAACTAAAGAAAATTATAAAGGAGCAACTACGATTTTAGACGGAATCAAAAAGCAATCAAAAGGAACAGTAATTTACGATAAAGAGGCAGCAGGAAATCATTATGATGCAGATTTAGCCATTATTGTGGTGGGTGAAAATCCTTATGCAGAATTTTTTGGAGATATTGGGCACGAATCCAATCAATTAGAATTAACGCTAACCAAAGAACATCAAAATTATATTAATAGGTATCAAGAAAATGGAGTAAAGACTTTAGTGATTTTAATTTCTGGAAGACCATTAGTAGTTACAGAGCAAATTAAAAAATCAGATGCTTTTGTTGCTGCTTGGTTATTAGGTTCAGAAGGAGGTGGAGTTGCAGAAGTTTTATTCGGAGATTATAATTTCTCTGGAAAACTACCTCATTCTTGGCCAAAATCAGTAGAGGATTTTAAAAGTAAATACGGTCCTAATTTTTGGGATAATAGCATAGAACCATTATATCCATTTGGATATGGTTTAACATTTAAAAAATAGAAGAAAAGTTTAGAATAATATAAAACAATCGCGTATGAAATCAATTTTAAAAACAACAACAGCAATTTTAATTTTTGTCATTGGTTTCGGGTGTAGTTCTAAAAAGGAAGATACAAAAGATACTAAAGAGAAAAAAACAATAATGACGGCTAAACAAATTTTAGGAAATCCAGATTATTTGGCAATTTCTTATGGTGGATACAGAGAAAACTCAAGAGAGATACAACCAACTATAAAAGAATTAAAAGAGGATTTAAAAATTCTTTCTGCTATGGGAATTAGAATTTTGAGAACTTATAATGTGCAACCAAAATTACCTCACGCAGCTAATGTTTTAAAAGCCATCAGCGAGCTTAAAAAAGAAGATCCAAAATTCGAAATGTATGTAATGTTAGGGGCTTGGATAGATTGTTTAAATGCTTGGACAGATAAAGTGCCAAATCATAATGTAGAAAGCACAGAAAATGAAGGTGAAATTGCAAGAGCTGTAGCCTTAGCAAAGCAATATCCAGACATTGTAAAAATAATTGCAGTCGGTAATGAAGCTATGGTAAAATGGGCAACAAGCTATTATGTGCAACCCAGTGTAATTTTAAAATGGGTAAATCATTTGCAAAACTTAAAGAAAAAAGGAGAACTTTCTAAAGATTTATGGATTACCAGTTCAGACGATTTTTCTTCTTGGGGAGGTGGAGATGAAAGTTACAGAGTTAAAGATTTAGAAGATTTAATTAAGGCTGTAGATTATGTTTCTATGCACACATATCCCTATCATTATTCACATTATGCTCCAGATTTTTGGAAAATACCAGAAGGTGAAAAAAGTTTATCAGACTTAGAAAAGATAGATAATGCAATGTTACGCGCTTTAAAAAAATCACAACAACTTTTTAAAGATGTTTCAGATTATGTAAAAAGCATAGATTCAACCAAAACAATTCACATTGGAGAAACTGGTTGGGCAACAATTTCAAGTGGGCATTATGGCGAAAACGGTTCAAGAGCCACAGACCAATACAAACAAGGCTTGTATTATAAGCATCTAAGAAATTGGACCAATAAAGAAGGCATTTCTTGTTTTTATTTTGAAGCTTTTGATGAGCAATGGAAAGATGCAAACAACCCTCAAGGATCAGAAAACCATTTTGGATTGATAAATCTTAATGGAGAAGCCAAATATCCTCTCTGGGAAATGGTAGACAAAGGAGTATTTAAAGGCTTAACTAGAAACGGAAAACCAATTACCAAAACCTTTAATGGTAATAAAGATGAAATGATGAAAACTGTTTTAGTACCCAGTACAAATTACCCAAGATAAAAACAACCCAATGAAAACAAATTATTTTTTCTCAACACTTTTTTTATTGATGATAATTAGTTGTAACTCAAAAGTAGATACGTTAGTAGTAGATGTTTACGAAACATCTGCAGCTGGAAATAAACTAACCAAAATTTCTGATTTTGTTGATGTTAAAAATGCATCAACAATTAAAATAAATCCAGATACAATTTTTCAAACCATTACTGGTTTTGGAGGCGCTTTTACAGAATCATCTGCTTACTTGTTAAACAAATTAAGTAAGAAGAATAGAGACACTATAATTCAGGCTTATTTCTCAAAAGAAGGAGCAAATTATTCACTTACAAGAACACATATGAATTCTTGCGATTTCTCTTTATCTCAATATTCTTATGCTCCAGTAGAAGATGATATAGAGCTGAAACATTTTACAATAAAAGAAGATAAAGACGATTTAATTCCTTTTATAAAAGATGCAATGAAAGCGTCTGAAGATGGTTTTAAAATATTTGGTTCACCTTGGACAGCTACTCCTTGGATGAAAGATAATAACAAATGGGTTGGAGGAAAATTATTGCCAAAATATTACGATACTTGGGCACTTTTCTTTTCTAAATTTGTAGAAGCTTATAAAAAAGAAGGAATTGATATTTGGGGTTTTACAGTAGAAAATGAACCATTAGGAAATGGTAACAATTGGGAAAGTATGCATTACACTCCTGATGAAATGACCAGCTTTGTACAACATCATTTAGGACCAAAATTAAGAAAAGATTATCCTGATATTAAAATTTTAGGGTATGATCAAAATAGAGAACACTTAAAAGAATGGGTAGATTCTCAGTTTAAAAATGAAGAAACTTCTAAGTATTTTGATGGAACTGCTATCCATTGGTACGCAAGTACATTCGAAGTATTTCCTGAAGAATTACAATATGCACACAATAAAGCTCCAAATAAATACTTAATTCAATCAGAAGCTTGTATAGATGCTCAAGTTCCTGTTTGGCAAGATGATGCTTGGTATTGGAAAAAAGAAGCTACAGATTGGGGATATACTTGGGCTCCAGAAAAAGACAAACATTTACATCCAAAATACGCTCCAGTAAACAGGTATGCAAGAGATATTATTGGATGTTTAAATAATTATGTTGATGGATGGGTAGACTGGAATATGGTTTTAGATACAAAAGGTGGACCAAACTGGTTTAAAAATTGGTGTATTGCTCCTATTATTGTAGACCCAGAAAAAGACGAAGTGTATTTTACGCCTTTGTATTATACTATGGCACATTTTAGTAAGTACATAAGACCAGAAGCAAAAGTTATTGGAGTAAATAATTCTGATAAAGATTTACAAGTTGCAGCAGCTCAAAACCCTGACGGTTCTATTGCAGTTGTAGTTTTTAATGAAGGATTAACAAAGAAAAATTTCAAATTGCAGTTAGGAGAAAAAGAAACAACTATAAATATCGATGCTCAAGCATTACAGACTATAATGTTGAGTAAATAATATAAAAATAGAAATTAACTAAAATCAATAAATATGTCAAATCAATCTACAACACCAGCAAGAGGTAAAGTTCCATTTGGACAAAAAGCAGCATTTGGAGCAGGACATTTTGTATTAAATCTATTACCAGGAGTATTAGGGGTTTACCTACAAGTTTTCATATTAACTGCATTTGGTATGGATCCAGTTTGGGCTGGTCTTTTAGGTGGTTTGCCAAGAATATTTGATGCTTTAACAGATCCTGTTATGGGATTCATTTCAGATAATACTAAATCGAAATGGGGACGCAGAAGACCTTATATTTTTAGCGGAGCAATAATTAGTGGAATTCTCTTTATTTTAATGTGGCAATTAGATGAAAATGCATCTCAAACATTTAATTTTTGGTATGTAATGATTTTGCAAATATTGTTTTTAGTTGGTAATACAATGTTTGCTACACCTTTAGTTGGTTTGGGGTATGAAATGACATCAGATTATAATGAAAGAACCCGATTAATGAGTTTGGCAAATAGCATGGGGCAAATTGCATGGATGATAGTACCTTGGTTGTATGTTATTATACCAGATGTAAATACTTTTGATAATCCAGCACAAGGGGTAAGAACTATGGCAGTAATTGTTGGTGGTGTCTGTATTTTATTTGGAATTTTACCTGCATTTTTCTGTAGAGGTATAGATTCTTCTCATATGGAAAATAGAAAAGAATTAAGTTTAAAATCTTTAGCTTCTAATATGAAAGAATTATGGCAGGGTATCAAACAAGTTTCTAAAAACAAACCTTTTATGAAACTGTGTGGGGCAACTTTTTTAGTTTTTAATGGATTTCAATTAGTCGCAGCTTTTTCTGTTTTTATTATTGTTTTTTATATGAATAGTGGTAGTTGGGAACAAGCTGGTACATGGCCTGCATGGTTTAATACTTTAAATGCAATTATTACTGCTTTTATAGTAATACCTATTATTTCTAAAATGGCAACAAAATGGGGAAAAAGAAAAGCTTTTTTAATTTCAACTTTTTTATCAATCATAGGATATATTTTAAAATGGTGGGGATTTGATATAGAACTAAATAACAGTTTCAATCAAACATCTCTAGGGCAATCTATGAATAGCGGAGTTGCTTCTATCTTTAATTTTTTAAACCCTTATTTAGATAGTATGGGAATGTCTTGGTTTAGTATCGATGCAAGTAATGGTATTCCATGGTTAATCTTTATACCTATTCCTTTGTTTGCATTTGGTATGGGAGGTTTATTTACATTAATGATGTCTATGACTGCAGACGTATGCGATTTAGATGAGTTAGAAAATGGTATGCCACGAAAAGAAGGTACTTTTGGAGCAATTTATTGGTGGATGGTAAAGTTAGGCCAAGCAATAGCTATTATTTTAAGTGGTGTTATTTTAAAAATCGTAGGTTTCGATCAAAATATTACTAATCAAGCAGCAGAAACAATGAATTCTTTAAGAATTGCTGATATTATTGTACCCGCCTCAACAGCAGCTTTAGCGATGATAGTTATGTGGAAGTATAGCTTAAATGAAAAACGAGCAAAAGAAATTAAAAAAATACTTGTAGAACGTAGAGGAGAGTTATAAACGTAAATAAAAATAATTAGATAAAATGTCATATAGAGAAGAACATCATTTTTCTTTAACGCTTAAAGAAGGAACAGGAGATTCGGGTGTAGATTTTTCATCATATTCATTTGAAGAATTAAAGAAACTTTGGAAAAAAACTTTAAATCAAGGAATGCATGGAATTTGTTTTAGTATGTATGAAGATGGTCAAGAACCTGGAGATACAATTACAGAAGAACAAGTAGAAAGAAGAATAAAAATTTTAAAGCCCTATACCAAATGGATTCGCTCTTTTTCTTGTATAGAAGGTAACGAGCATATTCCAAGAATTGCAAAAAAACATGGACTAAAAACAATGGTTGGTGCTTGGTTAGGTGATGATATGGAAAAAAACGAAGAAGAAATAGAAGCTTTAATACAATTAGCCAAAGAAGGTTGTGTAGATATAGCCGCTGTTGGTAATGAAGTTTTGTATAGAAACGATTTAACTTTAGAACAATTGTTAAACTATATTAAAAGAGTTAAAGAGGCAATACCAGAAGTTAGTGTTGGTTATGTAGATGCGTATTATGAATTTTCAAGACACCCAGAATTAGTAGATATTAGCGATGTTATTCTATCCAACTGTTATCCTTTTTGGGAAGGCTGTCCAATAGATTATTCTTTGGGGCATATGCAAAGAATGTACGATCAGGTTATAGAAGCAGCAAACGGAAAAAAAATAATTATTACCGAAACGGGTTGGCCAAGTCAAGGAGGCAGTGAAGGAGCTGCAGACTCAACAGACGAAAATACAATGAAATATTTTATAAATACTCAGGTATGGTCAGCTAAAGATAACATAGATGTTTTCTATTTCTCTTCTTTTGATGAATCTTGGAAAGTTGGAGCCGAAGGCGATGTTGGTGCATATTGGGGGTTATGGGACAAGAATGAAAATTTAAAGTATTAGTAAAAACAATTAATTTTTTATAAAACTCTGTAAATAGTTATTTTTTACAGAGTTTTTTTGTTTAATAAACTATACTTTAAAAATCAACGACTTAACATGGTGTTTTAAGACTATACATTACCTATACAGATAAGTTTTTCATCAAATAAAAATAAAAATTTAACATTTAATAATACTTGCCTAAACGGTTATTATTGTTGAGTTTTATTAAAAAAAAATAATCTTTTTTTTAGTAATTTAGATTTGTATGTTTTTTGTTGAGGTAAAAAATGTTAATTCTGAATATATTAAGGTTAATATTGATGTGTAATCATTAAATATTTTAATCATGAAAAAAATTACTTTACTATTTACCTTTTTAATTACTTCATTTGGGTTTTCTCAACAAGTACTTATAGAAGATTTTGAGGGTAGCACACCAGTTGAAGGCTTTGGAGGAGTTACAACAAGCGTTGAAGCTGCTCCAAGCGGTTCAAATGGAAATTCTTTGAAAATTGTAGCAGTTGCTGGCGGTCAAGTTTGGCAAGGAGGTAAGTTTACGCTTCCAACTGCAGATATCGATTTTACAACAGATAAAACAGCTAAAGTAGATATATATTCTACTACGGCTTTTACTATTATGGGAAAAGCTGAAGGAGCTGGAGTTCCTGCTTCTGCCGATTTAGAACAACACACAGGTTCAGGATGGGAAACCATTACTTTTACTTTTACAACTGGAGCTGATGGTACTGGAACTGCAAACGGTGTATACAATTTAATGGCGTTTTTTCCATTTAGAAAGAGTGATGACTCTGGGTGGAATACACCAACAGATTTCACTTTTTTTGTAGATAACATTAAATCTGAAAAAGTGGCTGCTAATGACCCAGCTGACGATGCTACTTTAAGTGATCTAAAAGTAGATGGAAATACCATAGCTGGTTTTGATTCAGGAACTTTAGATTATGAATATTTAGTTGCTCCAGGAACAACAACAGTTCCTACAGTTACAGCTACAACTACGCAAGGTGTTGCTACAACAATGATCACTGCAGCTGGTTCCATTCCTGGAGATACTACAGTAAAAGTTACTTCTGGTAACACTAATAATACAAAAACGTACAAAGTATCATTTAAATTCGAAGTAGCACCAACTGATGCTCCAAGCACTCCTCCTACTTTTGCCGCTAATAATGTAATTTCTTTTTACAGTGAATCTTACACAAGTACAGGTTTAAATGGTGTTTCTTGGGATAATGGATCTGAATCAACTGAAGAAACTTATGCTGGTAATAAAGTACTAAAAATTACAAGTACAGGCGGTGATTTTATAGGATTTGATGTTGCCAATACTGATGGTTTTGTAAATGCTACAAGTATGACTCACGTACATGTTGATTTTTGGGTTGCAGGCGATTATGTTGCAGGTCAAGTCTTAAAAATTAAGTTGTCAAATCACGGAAATGGAACATCTGAAACAAGTGCAATCATTAAAGAGATTGCTTTACCTGCTACAGATACTAAAAAGTGGGTTTCTTTAGATTTACCTTTAGAAGGAGGAGCAAGAGAAAGAATTGCTCAAATACTTTTAATTCACACAAACTCAACAGGAGGTGTATCAACACTTTATGCAGATAATATTTATATGTATGTAGATGGAACTGCAAACACAGAAAATAATAAAGTATTAGGTTTTGCTATGTATCCAAACCCAGCTAAAAATCAATTAACGATTTCAGCTAAAGAATCAATTTCTAAAGCAGAAGTATTTAATGTATTAGGAAGAAAAGTGAAGTCTTTTGCAATTAATAGCACAAATAAAACGTTAGATATTTCTAACTTAAGCTCTGGCGTATATTTGATTAAGTATGAATCTGCTGGAAAAGTAGGTACAGCTAAATTTATAAAACAATAAAGTTATTGGGGGATAACTTAAATTGTAAAACGCTCAAATCAAATTTGAGCGTTTTTTTATTGCATAAATTTTTGCACATTTGCAAAAACAAATCTTAAAAACTAAATTTTTTAATCGATGAATATATTTAAAAACCTTAAAAACGGACGCTTTTTACGATTATTGAAGTCAATATTCTAGATTACAAATATTTAATACAACAATAAAACGTCCAAAAATTAAACTTTGGACGTTTTTTTTTCAAAAAAATAGATGTTAAAAAAAAGTGTAAGTTTTAACTACATAACGCAAAACCAAAGAGTTATCTAAACTCTTTATATCTGCTTAAAAGTAGACAGGAAATCTATTGCCTTGATTTTATGTAAAAATCTGATTGTTAGATAAATAAATTAAAATTTTATTTGTGTAATTCAAAAATACGTTTTAGGTTTGCATCGCAATTAAGTAACAAATAATATTTAAAAACGAAGTACAATGTTCAATTATCCATTAAACCAAAACATACAAACAGAACCGGGTTTTGTTTCTTGTTTACTTCGCGACTTTCACAAATACAAATAGTAATATTTTATAATATATGAGAAGTCCGAAGTTGTAAAATTTCGGACTTTTTTTATGATTTAATTTCCTAAAGAACTTTCCGAATTAAAATTTTAAGAATAGGAATCAACTTAAAAGTTAACATCCTAAAACAAAACATCTCAAAATTAAAACAATGGGAAATAAATTAAAAGGAAAAGATCTAATCAAATTAGGCTTTCCAAAGAACAATAGTATCAATATAGCTTTAGGGCAAATCAATAGATACAGAAAAAGAGAAGCCAAAGAACGCATTTTAGAAGAAGCCAAAGAAGTTTTATTAGCTCCAGAAAAGTTTCAAGGAAATGGCATTTGGGGAAAAGTTGCAGAAGGTTTGGTAAAACCAATTGAAGTAAAAATGCATCAATTAAAAAATACAAGAGTTCCATTTTCTATTTATGGAGAAAATGAAATTGATGAGCAAGCAAAGTATCAATTGTACGATGCTTTAAAATTACCAATAGCTGTGCAAGGAGCTTTAATGCCAGACGCACATTATGGTTATGGTTTGCCAATTGGCGGAGTTTTAGCCACAGATAATGCCATAATTCCTTATGGAGTAGGTGTAGATATTGGTTGCAGAATGTGTTTAACAGTGTATCCAATTCCAGTTTCATTTTTGAAAGGGAAACAACATCAATTTGAAAATATTTTAAAAGATCACACAAAATTCGGAATGCGAGAAACGCATGCTAAAAAAAACGATCACGAAATATTTTATAGAGATGAGTTTACAGAAATTCCGTTGATAAAACGCTTAAAAGACAAAGCGTACAAACAATTAGGAACCTCTGGAAGTGGCAATCATTTTGTAGAATTTGGTGCAGTTGCTATCACAGAAAACAACAATGAATTCGGACTGGAAACTGGTGAATATATAGGCGTTTTATCACACAGTGGTTCACGAGGTTTGGGTGCAAATATTGCAAAACATTACACGTATTTGGCAACCAAACAATGCTATTTACCCAAAAATGTGCAGCATTTGGCTTGGTTAGATTTAAGTACACATGATGGACAAGAATATTGGCAAGCAATGAATTTAGCAGGCGATTATGCCAAGGCTTGTCACGATGATATTCACTCACGAATTGCAAAGTTAATAGGCTCAAAACCCATCGCAAAAATTGAGAATCATCACAATTTTGCTTGGAAAGAAACCGTAAATGGTAAAGAATGCATTGTACATAGAAAAGGAGCAACACCAGCTAAAAAGAACGAGTTGGGTATCATTCCTGGGTCTATGACAGCATCAGGTTTTATCGTTCGTGGTTTGGGAAATTCGGCGAGTTTGCAATCGGCTTCACATGGAGCAGGCAGAAAACATTCTCGTAGAAAGTGTAAAGAAAAGTTTACTAAAAGTGATATCAAACATCAGTTAAAAATAAACGATGTTACACTAATTGGAGGTGGAATTGATGAAGCACCAATGGCGTATAAAGATATTAAAAAAGTGATGGCAAATCAACAAGAATTGGTAGAGGTGTTAGGCACATTTACACCAAAAATTGTAAGAATGGATAAGTAGTATTTGGGCGTTCCCTAAAGGTCGGGCTTTACACTATATCTTTTTTTAGTGTCATTGCGAAGTTTACCTCAAGTAAACTGTGGCAATCTCAATTTAGAAACAGATTGCTTCATTTCATTCGCAATGACGCTAATTAATAAGCAATAAAAAAAGGATGTCGTTTCAATCCCTAACGCACTTTTTTGCTAGCGAATAGCAAAGTGCAAAGAGCTAAAAGTAAATTAAAAAACTAAAGAGTGTGTCATTTTTAGCAAAACGTAGTGAAGTCGAAAAATCTCTTTTAAAAGATTATGAGATTTCTCCATAAAGTCGAAATGACAAAAAAAATGAAAAAATGAAAGCAAAAAATATAAAAGATAATCAGTCTGAGTTCCTTCCCTTTGGGAAGGTTAGGATGGGCTACAAAATAATACAAATATCAGCAGGAAAAGGCCCTTTAGAATGTGCTTTTGTGGTTGCAAAAGTCTTAAAAATATTCCTAAAAGAATTGATAAACAATAAGATTGAATATACAATTCTCCACAAAGAAAACGGATTAGAAAATGGCACAGTGCAATCTGTAAGCATTCAAATTAAAGGAAATAATCTTGCTGATTTTTTAAAAAATTGGGTGGGTACAATTCAATGGGTTGGAACCTCAACATTTAGAAAATTTCACAAACGTAAAAACTGGTTTGTTGGTTGTTTTGAGGTTGATGAGATTCCTGCTTTTGCAAGAATAAAAGATAAGGAAATTCAATTTCAAGCTATTAGAAGTTCAGGAGCAGGAGGTCAGCACGTAAATAAAGTGAGTTCTGCAATAAGAGCAAAACATCTAAAAACAGGTCTTCAAGTTTTGGTGATGGACAGCAGATCACAACATCAAAATAAGAAATTAGCCATAAAAAGGCTACAAGAAAAGTTGGAAGAATTTACAGTGAATCAAGCAAAAGAGCAACTCAAGAATCAGTGGGAAAATCATCAAACCTTAGAAAGAGGAAATCCTGTGAGAGTTTTTAAAGGGACTGATTTTAAAGCAGTAAAAAAAGAAAAATCATTTAAAAGTAAAAGAAATCAGCTAAAAAATAATTTAAGAAAACAATTGGAATAACCCCTAACCAATCCTGCAAGGTTTTAAAAACCTTGTAGGTATTAAATAAAGTATTGAAAAAATAAAACCTACAAGGTCAGAAAGACCTTGCAGGATAAAAACTAAAAAAATGGGAACATTAGTAAACAATTACGTGTTTGAGGCATTAGATGCTTATCCATATGAATTGGAAAAATGTATGGAAGCATTAAATTATGCTTTATCTTATAATGAAAACGATGAAATGGCATTAAGTTTAATGGGTAGAGTATATGCAGAGATTCTAAATAATTACGAAGAAGGAATTGCTTATTATAAATTAGTTTTAGCAGAAAATATTAATAATTTAGAGGTACAAGCGCACTATATTAATGCTTTATTGTGGAATGAAAATTATGATGAAGCAAAAGAATATATTAATTATGCATTAACAGTAAAAGGTTCTGATAAAGCAATGTTATATTTAAAAAAAGCAAGTTTATACGAACACACAAAAGAATATTCGAAAGCTTTAGAAACTTTAAAATTTGCACATATATATGCTTATAATAATGAATTTATTGAATATCTAAAATCTGAAAAAGAAAGAATTAAAACGAAAAGTTTTATGAAAGACCATTCAATAAAAGAGAAAGAAACTGAAACTCCAAATGAAAAAACAAAGAGAAGATTTGGTTTCTTATTTTAAAAAGGATGTTGGTTTTAAATCAACATCTTTTTTATTGAAACAAAGCATCCAAAGTTAAAACATCTAATAAT
Organism: Bacteroidia bacterium; assembly: GCA_030427865.1. Lineage (GTDB taxonomy): Bacteria > Bacteroidota > Bacteroidia > Flavobacteriales > Flavobacteriaceae > Polaribacter. The sequence continues at coordinate 101,332 of JAUICK010000012.1, forward strand.
CCATCTGGATAAAGATTGTTTTTTTCTTCAAAAGTTTTGATGGCATTTAAGGTTTCGATTTTATAAAGACCATCTACTTTTAACTTTATACCACTGGCTAATAATTTTTTTTGAACTTCATAAATCAACGCACTTTTTTGTCCGTAAACCATTTTATTATCAACATTAAACATACTTTTAATTTTATTTACTTTTTGCTGATGTAGATAAGCTTTTAGATCTGTACCATTTTCTTCTAAAAATTTAATTTCTTTATTAGACAAACCTTCTTTTTTTAGAGCAGCAGATTTTTCTAATTTAGTTTCATAGTATTTAATAGTGGCTAACTTTTTAGCATATTTACTGATTGCAAGTTTAGTTACTTCATCATCATCTTCAGGCGTTCTAACATCAATTCCATTTGTGGTCCATTGCATCATCACAAAACTATTTAAGTCTTCAATAGCTTTGTAATAATTTAATATCAATTCTTGATTGTGATATTCTAAATCTAAATTTTTTTCAGTATTGTAATCAACATTAGGAGAGTTGTATCTTTTGTATTGTTGATATTTTCCAAAGCCAATAATAAAAGCTATAATTAAAAGAAGTAAAATAATTAGCTGTTTCATATCTAAAAATAAGTTTTGGTCTTAAACAAAAATAGGTAAAAGTTTCTAAAATAGAATGAAAACATTAATTCTTCTTTTTATTTGAAGAATCTCTTACTAAAAGTTTTACATCTAAAATTCTTTTTGTTAAAGTTTGTTTAACAACTTCTTTTTTGGCGTGTTCTAAAAATGCGTAAGCTGCTTGTTTGCCAATTTCTTCACTATGTTGTTCTATGCTAGAAATAGTTGGTGTTACCATAGAGGTAAAAGGTTCGTTACTAAAACCAACAATAGCAATATCATTAGGTATATTTATGTTTTTTTCTTTTAAAACTCTTTGAGCTCCCAAAGCGGCATAATCGCTTGCTACATAAACAGCATCTGGTATTTTATCTAAAGATAAAAGTTTTTCCATTTTAATTCTACCATCTTTAATGGTTAAATTACACTCTAAAAGCAATTCATCATCTAAGGGTAAGTTGTGTTTTTTTAAAGCGTCAATATACCCGCGAATTCTGTTGTTGTATATACGTGTGTGTTTATAACCGCCAATATGTGCAATTCGTTTGCATCCTTGATTAACTAAATGCTCTACAATTATATGGCTACTATTATAATCATCAATTCCAACGTAATCTACATTTAAATCGTTTTCTCCACGATCAAACAGAATTAAAGGAATTCCTTTAGATTTTATTTTTTCATAATAGCTTAAATCTACTGTTTCATTTGCCATAGAAGCAATAATACCATCAACTTGTGTGAATAATAAGGTGTCTATATTATTACATTCTTTTTTATAAGATTCGTTAGATTGAGTAATAATAATGTTATAACCTTCTTTATTTAAAACTTCTTCTATATTCTGAATAACAGATGAAAAAAAATTGCTGTTAGTTCTAGGTACAATTACACCAACCAATTTACTTTTTCCACTTCTTAAGGCACTTGCAAGATGATTAGGCTGATAATTTAGATTTTTTGCCACCTGCCTAACTGCTTTTTTTGTCTTTTCACTAATTCTTGAGTCATTGTGTAAGGCTTTAGAAACCGCAGCAGGAGAGATGTTTAAAACATTTGCAATATCTTTTATGGTGGTTTTCTTTTTGATAATAAATTTTTTTATATCTTTGCTTAAACGTTATAGCAAATATAAAACCATATTCAATATAATCAAAACAATTAGTTATTTAAAGTTTTGATTTTATTTTTGATTTTATGCTTAAACGTTTAACCAGTTAACTAAATAATAAAAATATTAAAATGGCAAAAGTAGTAACATTTGGAGAAATCATGTTAAGATTAGCTCCACAAGGGTTTTTAAGATTTTCTCAAGCAAATAACTTTGATGTTGTATATGGTGGAGGTGAATCTAATGTAGCAGTTTCATTAGCTAACTACGGAGTAGATGTAGATTTTGTAACACGTTTACCGAAAAATGATATTGGTGAATGTGCAATGATGGAAATGCGTAAAAGAGGTGTTGGAGTAAATAAAATTGTATGGGGTGGAGATCGTTTAGGAATCTATTTTTTAGAAACTGGAGCAGTATCAAGAGGCTCTAAAGTGGTTTACGATAGAGCACATTCTGCAATCTCAGAAATCGAATCTGGAATGATAGATTGGGATGCTGTTTTTGATGGTTGTGAATGGTTTCATTGGACAGGTATTACACCTGCAATTTCTCAAGGTGCTGCTGATGTATGCTTAGAAGCTGTTAAATCTGCAAGTGCTAAAGGAATAACAATTTCTACAGATTTAAACTATCGTGCTAAACTATGGAAATACTGTGATGCTGCTCATAGAGAAGCAGTTATGACAGAATTAACATCATACTGTGACATTGTTTTAGGAAATGAAGAAGATGCAGAAATGCACTTTGGTATCAAACCAGAGGGTATTACAGTACAAACACAAGGGCATGATGTTAAAGCAGAAGCTTTCTTATCGGTTTGTGAGCAAATGATGGAAAAATTTCCAAGAGCAAAAAAAGTAATTACAACGTTAAGAGGCTCTATTTCAGCTTCTCATAATACTTGGGCAGGAGTTTTATATGATGGTAAAACTTTATTCCAAACGCGTCAATATCAAATTACTGATATCGTAGATAGAGTAGGTGGTGGAGATTCGTTTATGGGAGGATTAATCTACGGATTATTAAAATACCCAGAAGATGATCAAAATGCATTAGACTTTGCAGTTGCAGCTTCTTGTTTAAAACACACAATTAAAGGAGATGCAAACTTAGTAACGGTTTCTGAAGTAGAAAAACTAATGGGTGGTGACGCTTCAGGACGTGTAGCAAGATAGAAAAATTTGAAGATAGAAGTTTAGACTTAACTTCAAACTTCTATAAATTATTAATTTAAAAACTTCGGACTTCCAATTTTGGACTTCCGACTCAAAAAAATATGGCACAATTTACAAGATTAGAAGTTGCAGCAGCAATGAAAGAAACAGGAATGATTCCTTTGTTTTTTCACAACGATATAGAACTTAGTAAAAAAGTATTAAAAGCTTGTTACAATGGTGGAGCTCGTTTAATGGAGTTTACAGCACGAGGCGATTTTGCTCACGAAGTTTTTGGAGAATTAACCAAATATGCTATCACAGAATTACCGGGTATGATTATGGGGGTTGGTTCTGTTACAGATGCAGGTCAAGCATCATTATATATGTCTTTAGGTGCAAATTTTGTGGTTACTCCAGTATTAAGAGAAGACATTGCAATAGCTTGTAACCGTAAGAAAGTATTATGGTCTCCAGGATGTGGAACATTAACAGAAATTACCAAAGCAGAAGAATTAGGATGCGAAATCGTAAAACTTTTTCCAGGTGATATTTATGGGCCGCAATTTGTAAAAGGCATTAAAGGACCACAACCTTGGACAAGTGTTATGCCAACAGGCGGAGTTTCTCCAACAGAAGAAAACCTAAAAGGATGGTTTGATGCAGGTGTAACATGTGTAGGTATGGGGTCTAAACTTATTTCAAAAGACATCATTGCGAATAAAGATTATGCAAAATTAGAGCAAGATGTAAAAGCTGCTTTAGCTATTGTAAAATCTGTAAGAAAATAGATTTAAATTAATTTGAGATAAACCTCAAGTAGAAATGCTTGAGGTTTTTTATTTTACTTATTTTTGTGTAAAACTATTGTTAATGACACTATTAGTAATTTACGCTACCATT
>JAUICK010000027.1 GCA_030427865.1 Bacteroidia bacterium
GTCAAAATAAGCTATAGGCGAAGTTCTTGGCAGTACGAAGCGAAGCGGAGTGTTGTCAAGGACTTTGGCGTTAGCCGCCACACGTTCGAGGCAAAACGTAGCGATAGCGAAGTATTGCCTCGAACGTTGTTGTATATGGTTTGTTGCGTGGTTTAAGCACCTAATTTAGCAAATAAAAACCGAATAGAAAATCCGCGAGGATTTTCGTAAGTAGGCTAGAACTAGCAATAAATTATATACGGTGTTGTGTGCTGGCTTTTATTCATCTAATATTTCCGAATTCTTAATTTTTTGACTCAATGTTGGATTTACCTTATTTAAAATTTCAATTATTGTTTTGTCAAACCATTTTCCAACAAATGGACTTAAATAAATTTCGTCAATTAATTCATTTAAGTCGACTTTCAATCTTCTCCCAATGGATACGTTGTATGGTGCATTAATTCCACCTTCGGATTGCGGATAATGAAATATAAAAAGTCTTAACTCTTTTTCGTAATCGTAAAATTTATTTTTGGTCGTTATAACATTAAATCTGTTTTCTGGATCTTCTTTTATGAAGTCAGTATATTTTACTTTAGAAATAAAAATGTCTTCTTTAAAAGGGTCATTTCCTTTTTTTATTGCTTTGGTGAGTTTTGCAACAGTTGTCCTAATCGCTACTCCAGATTTAGAGCCTCCAAGATAAATTTTCCATAAAGCGTAAGATTCACTTTGGCTTATCGTCCAACAATTTAAAAGAGTTAATTCCTTAAGAGAATGTATCTCTCTTAATCTTATTTGTCTTTCAATTTCAGCGTCTTCTTTCGAAAGTCCATTACTTTTAATTGATTTTAATAAATAGTCTTGATTTCGTTTTGGAATAAGTCCTTCGTATTTGTCAGACATTTTAGCTGCATTAGAAAAGAACAATTCTTGAGATATTAACAAGTCAAGAAATTTGTCTAATCCGACATATCTCCAAATAACTGTATTTCCGTGAGGAATATCTAAATTTTTGTTTTTAACTATCATTTTTCAGCTTGCACACAACGGTCTTGTGTATGAAACGTAGCGTGTAAAAAGACGCTGACTTTTCGGATTAACACAGAGCCGAATTTTTATGTTTTGTTTTTACTTTTTTTATTTTAAAAGCCAAATTTAAAAATTTGGCGGTCTTTACAAATAAGCACAAACCTATTGATTTAGCACTTACCAGCTATGTTTTATACACGTTGTTGCCCACAGTTTTTAATACGAACTTCCTCCGCCACCACCTCCAGAAACGATTGTTGTGGCTTCTTCCGTTTCAGGCTTTTTGGTTGTTTCGCTTATTTGTTCTGTTGCTTTCTTTACAGTAAAGGTTTTTACTTTCGCATCTTCTCGATAAAAATATATTCCATTTGCTAATAGTATTTCGAAATACTTATTTTCATCAATAGGGTTATCGGCAGGTACTAACCAACCTTTTTTAATGGATTCGTATGTAAATAACCAATTTTCGTTCATTAAAGATTCTTCTGTCAATTCCGTTAAAAGTCCGTCTGTACTGACAGTTGAATTAATAAGACCTCTACTTTTTAAATCCATTGCAATTAACATTGACACGTAATCATTTGAAGCAAAAATGCGTTCTGCCATTTTATTCTTGAGTTTTATATTAAATTCCACACACATCCAAAGTGCCCAAGAAACCTCATAATTATGACCTTTAGGTAAATGTATGTCAATTAGTTTTTCAATGATATTTTTGATTTTTCTTTTTGAAATTCGGCTAATATTTGAAGCTAAAATTTCAGTTACTACTGGTAAAGTTCTTGGTTCTGTTATTCCAATTTTTAAGATTAGCGATTCATAAGTGTCCCAATTTTCGTCAAATAACTGTAAATATTTGAGGACTTGAATAGAGAAAAGCAATACAGAATCTTTCGGATTCTCACTTGAATGAATGAGTGAAAGGCTTACAAATCTTTCAATATCCGTTAATTGAGAGTTTGCTCTTTTTCTAAATGTAAATGAACCTAACTCTATAGACCACTTACTGTCAAAAGCAAATGGTGCTTTTGATATTTTCGTTTTTTCTTCATTTATATCGAGTTGATATTCTGTCAGAAGTGATTGGATAAATTTGAATGCTTTTTCTGCATCTGCATAACTATCACAATAGAGGTAATAGTCGTCTATGAATCTATAGGATTTTACATTTTTCAATTTTGATTGAATTTGCTCATCCATTAAGCAAGTAATTATTTCTGCAATTACTAATGAAGTATCTGGACCAATTGGAATTCCGACTGTTTGTCCAGAGTTAAGATTTCTTAAATCTTTATCTAAAGCATTTCCAAGCATTGTCATATCAGTTCGATGTGCTTTAGCAATTGGTTTTGTATGAACTAACCAAGGAATCGAATGTGTGTAAATAGTTCCGTAAAACCTTGAAACATCAGTTCTTACTTCATATAAATTCGCAAAAGATTCATTTGAACGTCTTCTTTTAAATTCACTAAAGCTGTGTTTGGAAATTAATGCTCTATTATTTTTCGGGTCTTTAATCGGTGAACTTGAAGAAATTGTTGATTTCTTAAATATATCATCAATTTCAGTCCATCTGTCAGCAATAGTTGAAGTTAATTTAGATTGGTGAAGTGGATTAGGAATATTTATAATTCGTCTTGACAATTGTACTTTTGGAATTGAAAAAACAACCCAATTAGAATCTGAATATTTTAATCGTTCAGGTCTTGGAAAAGAACTTGACACAGAACGCCAACTTGTTTTAATTGTGTCTATTTTATCTGAAAAAGTCTTGCTTTCAAATGGTGGTGGTAGTTCTTTCGGGAAATATCCCAATTTTAGCAGTTCTTTTTCTGTCATTTACGATGTTTCTTTAAATTGTGGGCAACGTGTTTGTGTATGCTTTGTTGCGTTGGTTTAGCGTAAATTTAGTAAATAAAAACTGAAGAGAAAATCCGCGAGGATTTTCGTAAGTTGGCTAAAAGAAAGCAATAAAATATACACGTTGTTGTATGCAGGCTTTTTTATTCGTTCAATAATTCAATTATTTTCGGTTGTATTATCCATATTCCAATTGGGAACATCCAAAATCCTAACATATACCAATCATATCCTTCTTTTTTGTTTCTCAACGTTATTATACATCTTGAAAGAAAATAGATTGTGTGAATCATTGAATACATTAAAATCAAATGTAATGGAATAATCACCCAAGCTTTCCAGCCATATTCTGCAATATTTTCATTATTTATTTCGTATCCGTTTCCAGAAGCAAATACAATTATTAAATAAACAATTACAAATGCTATTTGAATTTTAAATCGTTTTAGGTTCAATATGGATTTGTCATTCAGCTTATTGTATAATTTTTCTCCAACTCCTAAAGTCCAATAAGTGAATAACGATAACCAAATTACCATTAATATTATTCCGATTATTGATTCAGAGAAAATCGAGAGAACGATTATAGATAAAAATATTATCCAAGGTTTTATAGTCAGTATTTTATTCAATTGGTTTTTCATTTTCAGCTTGCATACAACGTCTTGGTGTATGTCTCAGTTGCGTGGGTTAAGCACTAAATTTAGCAAATAATTACTGAATGGAAAATCCGCGAGGATTTTCCCAAGTAGGCTATAAGTTAGCAATTGAACATACACGTTGTTGGGCGTTCGTTATTTTTTCAATTTTATTAAATCTTTCTCAATAAATTCAACTTTAAATAAATCTCCCATTTTAAAATTTTTTTGAATCCAATTCTTGTATTCAGTTCCAGCCATTATTCTTGGTGTTCCATTTGAATTTGCTGTTCTATTAATTTTACCAATTATTATTTCTTCAATATTTTCTCCAAGTTGGATTTTTATTGGTTCAAGATGATTTTTTGCAAATAATTCAGAGTGTCTTTTTCTAATATTAAAAAAACGTTGATTATAATATGCTTCTCCGATTTTGACAATAATTTCTTCTTTATATTCTTTTTCCATTATGTTTCCTTTATTCTCAATTTTTATATTCTTTTTTTGTTCGCTTAATTTTCCTTTTTTTCCAAGATAATTCCATTCTGGTAAAAATTCAGCAATTAAATTGTCTTCCAAACCTGCTGATAAATTGATTTTCTTTCCTTTATAATTTAATTCAGCAATATCTTCGAATAAATAAATTTCAACCTCTTTTTTTTCTTTTAATTTTTCAATAATTAAATTTTTCAATCTGAAGTTTGTTCGTTGAGAAATATTTGGTTTTCTATAACCGTTTAATCTTTGTGAGATTGTTTTGACACTTTTTCCTATATATTTTATTTCGTTTTCAATTACGAAAGAATATAGTATATTTTTTGTCATATAATTTTCGTTCAGCTCATATTGAAATGAACTATTTTCAAAACTCCATTTTCCTACTTTTTTAAACCCTATTTCAGTAAGTTTTTTCATTTTTCAGAGTTTGAGTGGTAATGACGCCCAACGTGTGGCGGCTATGGCTTGTTTTGCGAGAATCAAGATATGAAAATATCTTGGTTGAGTCAAAATAAGCTATAGGCGAAGTTCTTGGCAGTACGAAGCGAAGCGGAGTGTTGTCAAGGACTTTGGCGTTAGCCGCCACACGTTCGAGGCAAAACGTAGCGATAGCGAAGTATTGCCTCGAACGGTTTTGTGTATGTTTCAGTTGCGTGATTTAAGCCTTAAAGTTAGCAAATAAGAGCCGAATAGAAAATCCGCGAGGATTTTCGTAAGTAGGCTATAAACTAGCAATTGAATATACACTTTGTTGTAAGTAGGCGTTTTAATTTTCATTTATTGAAACATATACTTTTTCAATTCCTCTATCTTGCCAATTTCCACTTCTAAATTCTTTTTTAGAACGTAAATTCCTAATTACGCTTGAACTCTCTTTAAATCTATTTGCACTCCATAATTTTTGTATTCTGTCTCCATTCTCATAAAATATTGTTATGTAAGCACGTTTTTTTATTAATAATTCATTTTTAAAATCAAATTCATTTTTCGGGTTTAATTCAATTGGTAATATTTTTGAATAATCAACAGCTTTATTTATGGAATATCTTTTTGTACCATTTTCATCTACATTAATTATAAGGCTAAAATGTCTTTCTCTTTCGATTCTTACAGGTCGTTTTTTCCCTCCTAATTGAGCAATTATTGTTTTTCTCATTCCTTTCTCATTTCTTCCAGGGATTAAAATTGTCAATTCTTTCAGTATTTCCTCTTGCGTTTTAGGTTGTGTTGTAATTATTCTCTTTATACTGGATATAACTTCGGGTTCAGTATTATTTTCTTTTTGGTTTTGTGAAGTAATTAATTCGATTTGTTTCTTGTTTTCTTGTAAAACACTTTTTGAAGTGATATTTATATCTATTTCACTTAAAATATTTTCAATCAAATTATCGTCATATTCTTTTAAAAATTCCAATTTGATTAATTCTTTAACTTTTTCTTGAAAACCATTCGTTAAAATTTTTTCTTTAAGTTTTTTTGAATTGTTTTTCCTTTTTATTCTTTCTAGAGATTTTGATTTATAATTTTCAAGGGAAACTTTGTTAAATGTAGATTTAGAAAAAATATTCACAAACTCAATCGCTTTTTTATTTCCTCTCTTAAATTCTATATTTTCAATCAGAATTGGGTTTTCTTGCCCAGAAAATCCATCATAAAATATTTGAATTCTTTGCCCAATTAGAATGCCATATTCTAATTTTAGTTGACGCATATAAGAAAAAAGTTGTTGCTGAAAATTTGAATTTAAAGGTAAGTTTGGTTGTTTTATTTCTATTACAAACAATCTTTCCTTTTCATTAGACCTTATTACAAAATCAGGTGTAATTCTGTTGTTTGCTCCAATTCTGATTGAAGGTCTAATTTCCACATTTCCTGAAAATTCTTTCCATTCAAGAACAGTTAGAGCTTTAATAACACTGTTTTCATAATCTCTTTCGCTAATATCTGATTTAATATTTTCAGAAAGATGAAAACATATTTCATTCCATTTTTCAGTATTCATTTTTTTATTTAATATTCTATATTTTAAATGTTTTTCTGATTTGTAGCTTACTTACAACGTGTTTGTGTTATGGAAAGTTGCGTTTTTGTGTGCGAGGAATTTCCAACGGAAATTCAGAAGTACGCAAAAATGCAACAAACTTTGATTAAGCACTAATTTAGCAATTTTTTATACACGGTGTTGTAAACAGTGTTTTTTTTCATTCTAAAATATTTCTTTTATTTTTCTAATTCTAACCCATTTAAAAAGAATCCAAACATATCTCACCTTATAATTCAGCATTTGTTCGTTATAATACATAGCGTGAAAATCCTTATGAGTTGAAAAACTTTCAATTAATTCAACTTTTGTTGATAAAAATGGAATTTTACTAATTCTACAAGCACCAAAACGAATGAAATTAATTTCATCTTCTTTTTTCACTTTCTCATAGTAAAATTCAAGATGATTTCTATAAAATTCAGATTTTTGAGCTGAAACTGAATTCTCTTTACAATATCTTTCAGGATTCGTTTTCTTTATGATTTTTTCTACTTTCTCAATATCTCTAAAGAATTCATCTCCACAAGAGGAAAAGTAAAATTTTTCCAAAATACTATCATTTTCAACATTATACTTATTAGAGAGTCTTCTTTGACTAAATTCCTCAAATTCGTTGAACATTTGTTTTTCCAACATAAAATCTCCGATAAGTAGATATAATCCTATTTGTAAAGTTAAAATAGCAAGAATTATTTTCTTAATTTTCAATTTTTTCATTGTTTATTTTTAGAAGAATTATTTTCATTCTTGCATTGTTTACAACGGTTTTGTGTATGAAACGTAGCGTATAAATAGACACTAACTTTTCGGATTTTGCACGAGCCGAATTTTTTATTTTTATGTTTAATTTTCTTTTATAAATATAACAAATAAAAAATTTGGCGTGCTTTGTAAATATACAAAAACCTCTCGGAAAGCCTATAATAGCTATGTTTTATACACGTTGTTGTAAGTAGTGCTTTTCACGTTCTGTTTGGTTTTTCAATGTTTGTTATTTAGTTCAATTGTGAGCGTTGGCAAGACATACTCTTTTGTAATTTTTGGTGAAGCGTTGGCTGGTGCGAATTGCGAATGTGTATGGCTTTAAGCTCTGGCATCTCTTTCGCTCATTAAATTTCTATGATAAGCAAGATATTTTTTACGTTCATCATTCAATATATTATTTTCAAGTTTATAGTCTTTCCAAAAGTTTTTTACATCTTCGGAAATTCTATTCGAAAATAGCATTGTTCCATTATCAGTAAACGAAATGTATTTTAAGTCAAATAGTGAATCGATTGTGCGACTTAATAGTAAACCATTATTTGGGTCATAAGCTTCATTTTCGTCTGATTCAATAAATGGTTTTATATGACTTGCAATTAATACAGGATAAGTTAGTTGCTCTAAAACACACATTGGGTTTCCGTATATTTCTTCACATTCGTCTTGTAATTGATTTTTGTATAATCTATGCAAATATGGGTCTCTTCGTTTTGAAATAGCTTTTAAGTCTTCTCCAAAAATTTGTTCAGCATCTTCCTTAAAGTACAAATCATCATTAACGAAGACTAAATCATCTAACTTACCTAATAGATTAGATAAGTAGCCAATTTGATTATATTTCCTTTTTAAAAATCCAATATTGTTTGCTTCCTTTACATATTTTTTCAAATCGTTTTCTGGTAAAAAAGTTTCTTTTTGCGCTTCAATATCTACAAGCATTAAAGCAATTATTTCTTCTTTAGATAACTTTCCTTTTTCAATTAAAGTTTGAACCAAAAAATTAATTTGTTTAATTGAAGATTCATTATTTACAGCTCGATTAAAACTTGAATTTGAGTAAACAATTTTTGATAATAATGTTACTCGTTTTTTATTAGTTCGTGCACTAATATATTCTTTAGCTTGAGGATGGTATGAAACTAAAAAGGAATTAACAAAACCCATTTTAACCAATTGGTTAATTGATTTTCGAATTGAAATATGATTAATAGGGTTTACCTTATATATTTCGTCTTGCAGTCTTGAATATTTATCTTCTGAATATTCTTCTGTTTTGAAATCATCAATAAATTGAATACAAACAGCCAAAGTATCCAAAAATTTCTGACCATTATAATCTGTAAAGGCATTGGTTAATTTCCAATAGTTTTCATAATTCTGCTGTGGCATAATCTTTTTTAATATTTTTTTGAGATAACTCATTTTTTACAATAAATAAATATTCTTTATTAGTTTCTTTTTTTTCCTTTCCTGTGATTTTGTACACGTGTTTTCTCTCAATGACTTGAACATTATCCGAATATTTATTTAGTAAGTATAAAAGTTCATCTTTTGAAGGATAAGACGAGTTATTATAACTTAAATACCAATACTTGAAGTTTGATAATTTTGAAAATAAATTATCAAATAACTCAACTGCAATTTTTTTATTAATAAAATTATTCTCAAAAGGCTTTGTTTTCTTTGATGTAATAAAATCATCTACCAAACCATAAAAACCAAAGTAATTATTCATTGTACCTGTGTATGGTGGGTCTAAATAAATTATATCTGCTGAAACTTTATCTAATAAATTAAAAATATCATCATTATAAGCTATGTTTTCTTTGTGATTATTGAATACAGCATTGTTATAATCATCTAAGTTTTTTAAGAAATGAAATTTGAATGATTGGTTATGATAAGCTCTTCTTCGTTTGTACTTTTCATAACTATATTCTTCATCTCTTAATTGAACAATTTTATCCCAATTAAGATTAAAGCGAGAATATGGCATTTTTCTTATCATAGCTCTTCTTATTAGAGAAAAAGCTAATGATTTTTTTTCTTCTGAATCTAACTTTTCAATGTTCTTTCTATATAAATCAAGTTCTTTACATTCTTCTGGAAAAAAATATACCTCCGAATAATTATCGAACATAAAACCTTCAAACGGTTTCCCTGAAAATATGATATCAATATCCTCCTTGTTTAAAAGAGATTTATTGTTTTTGATTAAAGCGTTAGCAATATGATAATTTATTTCTAAAATATCATTTGTATAAACTTCTAAACCTCTGCATTTAGCTTCATAGCTTAAAGAACAACCACCAGAAAATGCATCAAAAAGTGTTTCCGCATCTTTTGGGAATTGATCACAAATCCATTGTGCAATTTTTTCTTTATTGCCAATATAGTTGACTTTAGGATACTTAAACATTTTTACTCATTTTGATAATTACTTTTGCAATTGCTTCTGCCATTTTAGGTGGAACAGAATTTCCAACTTGTTGTTGTTGTGATATCCTATTTCCTTTAAAAACAAAATTATCAGGAAATGACTGTAATTTTGCAAGTTCACGAACGGTTAATGCTCTATTCTGCTCGTAATGAAAGATTTTACGCATATCACCAGTAACACAAACCGAAGGTTTGTCACTTGCGTATTTGATATATTTTCTAACATCACCAGACTTTGGTCTAATTTTTACAGGAATTTCATTTCTATCTCCACCATCAGAAACATAGCTCATTTTGGTAAGCATTTGTTCTGAATGTGACATTGCAATATGGTTAGGAATCGAAGATTCCTCACCAGATTCTAATTTTGGATATTTTGACAAAGCCTCTTTTACAGAAACATAGTTTTCCACTTCTTTTTGTGGGAATTCTATTTTTTGATTTGTTGAAGTACCAATAAAGATTACTCTTTTTCTAACTTGAGGAACACCGTAATCTGCTGAATTTAAAATTTTGCATTCCACGTAATATCCAAGTTTTTCAAAATCTTTTATTATTTCGTTTCTTGTTTCACCTTTGTTGTGAGTGTATAATCTTGCAACATTCTCCATTACAAAGAATTTTGGTTTAATAACTTTTACAACTCTTACAAATTCTTTAAATAATCTATTTCTTGGGTCGTCAACAAATTTTCGACCAATATTTCCTGCAATACTGAATCCTTGGCAAGGTGGTCCACCAATTACAACATCTATTTCGTCAAACTCTTTGAGATATTTTATTTCAGAATCGGATAAATCACAAATGTCTTTTTCAATAAGTTGATGATTCGAAAAATTGTGTTTATATGTTTCACAAAAACTTGGCTCAATATCAATAGAGAAAACATTTTGAAAACCTTTGTTATCAAAACCTAAAGAGAAGCCACCAGCTCCGGAAAACAAGTCTATGTATTTTAATGTAGTTTTCATAAATCTAATTCAGCTTGTTTAACGTTGGTGTTTTTAATGTAATTTGCTGTGTCTTCTGCTACTGAAAAAATAGAATCTGAACATTTGTATTTAAAAGCTTCTCTTGCAAATTTGTCGGCAAAGAATAAGTCCGTTATGTTTTGCAACTCATATTCGAATAAAGTAGCGAGTGATTTCAATTTGGATTTGCTGAACTTTTGAGTTCCGTTCTCAATTCTGCTGATTGCACTTGAATTAATTCCGATTTTAGCTCCAAATTCAGTTTGTGTCCACTCTCTTTTTTCTCTTTCCGTTTTAATAAAATGTCCGAAACTTGCCATATTTATAGTTTTATCAAAAAATGATTTGACCTATTTTTAGCAAATGTAATAATAATTTGCGATTTTTATATCAAGTTTGTTATTTTTTTGCGGTGGAAAAAAACAGCTCTTTTATTTTTTAAGCGTTGGAAGAAGTATTTGGCGAAAAAATAAATGTGCTGTTTGAGCGTTGGCTTTTTTAGTTCAAATGTTGAATTGTAGCGCGATTTCCGCATTACTTACAACGGTTTTGTGTATGAAACGTAGCGTATAGATAAACACTAACGTTTCAGATTTAGCAAGAGCCGAATTTTTATTTTTTCTAGTTATCTTTTAATTTTTTAAATATACAAAAATAAAAATTTGGCGGACTTAATAAATACATAAAAACCTCTCGGAAAGCCTGTAATAGCTATGTTTTATACACGTTGTTGTACACTGGCTTTTTCTTTCCGCAAACTTGCTAGCGTTGGCAAAGACATACTCTTTTGCAATTTTTGGATTGTGTGTTGGCTGAAGCGAATTGCAAATGTGTATGGCTTTTAGCGTTTGGCAATTCCGATTAATATACATATATTTGCATACTATAATTAGCGATAAAATTATGCTTCAAAATCAGACGGTTACTTTAATTAATAATCAATCAACTTATGAGAACAATTTAGAATTGTCTCATAGAAAAGACCTTGGTGTTTTTCTTACCAATAATATTCATACTGTAGATAAGATTTTAGATATAATTGATTTTGAAGATGAAAATATACTTTCAAGAAAGTTCTTAGAACCCTCTTGTGGAAATGGTGTTTTTGTAATAAGGCTTTTAGAAAAGTTATTCAAAAACATAGAAAACAAGGAAGTAGTTTCTAAATTCATTGAATCAAATATTTTTTTCATTGATATTGATGAAAAAATGATTGAGAAAACAAAAACTAACATTTCAAGTTACTTTTTCTCAAAGTTTAATGAGCAATATGTTGGCAAATTCAATGATTTTGTTTTTGACTTTACTAAAAGAATTAAGCCCAAAAAAAACAATTCGTTATTTGATTCTATATTAGATATTCCTCTCGCTAAATTTTTAAATAATATTGATTATGTAATCGGTAATCCTCCTTACGTTTCTCTTTATGGAAGAAGGGATAGAAAGAAAGATGAAGCACAGCGAATTTATTACTTAAATAGGTATTCTCAATTTCCAGATTCTTTAAAGAACGGTAAGATTAATTATGTGATGTTGTTCATAGAACAATCTATAGATTTTTTAAAAGAAAATGGTAAACTAAGTTTTATTATTGATTTGTCTTTTTTTGAGACAGCGTATGAGCATACAAGGAAATATTTGTTAGATAAAACTCGAATTTTAAGTATAGAGTTTAATATTAAAGATTTTGAAGTTGCAAGTGGTCAAGTTATATTAGAAATACAAAAAACTAAAGTAAAAAATAACTTAGTTCAAATTATTGATGCTGAAACAAATGTAAGGATTGAAGTTGACCAAGCTATATGGAATAATCCTAAAGACCAATTTAAGTTTAGGTTTAACACTTGTTCATTAAGTGCTGCAATTATTGATAAGATTAAATTAAAAAAATGTCCAAGCCTTAAGAGTTTGTATCCAAAAAAGAATCTTAGAACCTGTGTAATGCTTTTAAATATGGAAAGTCTTTTTGTTTTTGAAAATAAAAAGAGTGATTCAAAAGTTAAAATTTACCCATATTATCAAGGCTCAAAAGGTCTTAAAGGGAAATATCAAAAAATGGAAAGTACTAAGTACTTTCATTACGATAAAGAATTACAAGATAAAGTTAATGATGAATTAAAAGCTGAATTGACAGCACAAGGTATTAAAAATAAAAAACGTCTTGGGTTAGGTGAGACAATTATCTATGATAATCCAAAAATTTATATACGTCAATCTGCTAAAGAAATTATAGCATCCTATGATGAAAATCCGAGTTCTGCAAATAATAGTTTGTATGTATTTACTCTTAGAGATTCAAAAAAGGAAAGTATAGTTTTCTTGAAGTTTTTATGTGGTTTATTAAATTCGGATATAATAACTTTTTACTCTCAGCAGTTAAATATTATAAGGTTTTCAAAAGGAAAGCAACCACAAATTAAAACTTCTGATTTGTACCAAATTCCTGTTCCCACAGACATTGCTTTACAAACTAAAGTTGCCAATTTAGTAGATAAAATTTATTCTAATTCAGATGATGATGAAATCATTAAAAACGAAATTAATTCTGTTTTTAATGATTTCTTTAATCTTACTACAGAAGAGTTAGATACTATGCAAAATGCTATTTTAGATTTTTAATAGCATCTTCTTGAGCTTTATTATTTGCTGATAAATCACTTAGTTTGATTTCCATTGATTTTGTCTTTTTAAATAATCCTGCTTTAAGGTTTTCTAATTCTTGAGTTGATTTTTTTAATTTTCTCTCGTTAGATTCAACTTTTTTAGTCAATAGCAATTGTAGAAATTCCTCTCTTGTTCGGTATTCAGGTTCAGCTGAACCATTAACTTGCATTTGATTTGCTGGCGTAATTCTAAATGTTGAGCTAATATCCTTTAAGAAATATGGTTTTACGTATTTCCCATCTACTTGAACAAACTCTAATCCATTATCCGAGCCTTTGTAAAAGACATAAATGAACACTAGATAAAAATTATTGTTTAGAATATGAGTTATGATTTTATCAGGTGTTCCGCTATCTGGATTAGTATCATCATTATCAACATTCACAGCTTTAAAATCAATCCAAACATCTTGTTTAAATCCTTGAATCGTATAATCAGTTCTAGCATCCCAGGGATTTTTAGTCTTTCCAGAAGGTGATGCTTCCGAATTTGAAAAATAAGTGTGTGCTTTTGTTTTAGCTACAAAATTATCTTCAAAAAATTTGCTTATTGCGTCTCCAACTCTTTCTCCCTTTTTTACCGCAATGTTTAGTTTTGGTGTTTCAGTAATTATTTCGTTTACCACAGTTTCTAATTCTGTGATTAAATCCTCTTCGTATTTTTTAATTTCCATTTAGCTAAATAAGTCAGTTATGTTTACATCTAAAGCTTTAGCCAATTTTTCAATATTTAGCAGAGTTATATTTTTTTCTGCTCTCTCAATCATTCCAATATAAGTTCTATGTAAATCTGCTCTATGAGCTAATTCCTCTTGAGAAATTCCTTGTTCTTTTCTCAATTTTCGAATTATATTTCCGAACTTAATTAGTATTTCTGAGTTTGATTCCATTGCTAATCTTAGTATGCACAAAGCTAACTGTAGTATTCATAATATACCACATACTAAAGTTAGCATATTGACTATTCAAGCGTTGGGAAATTTTAGCTCTTTTGGTTTTTTGAGCGTTGGAATTTAGGGTTGGGAAAAATCGAAAGTGCTAAAATATGCGGCTGGTTTTAGCTTGTGTACAACGTGTGGCGGCTATGGCTTGTTTTGCGAGAATCAAGATATGAAAATATCTTGGTTGAGCAAAATAAGCTATAGGCGAAGTTCTTGGCGGTACGAAGCGAAGCGGAGTGCTGTCAAGGACTTTGGC
>JAUICK010000050.1 GCA_030427865.1 Bacteroidia bacterium
GTGCTATTTGTATTAATTACATTTTTTGCACTTGCAAAATCGTTTATGAGTTATCAAAATCCTTTTGATATCTATGAAAACCCATTGGTTTGGTTAGCTTTAATTGGTTTTATTCTAGTAGTTGTTTTAAAAGAAGTTGTAAATCAAATGGCAATTTCTAGAGCAAGAGAATTACAAAATGAAAAAGACGGAGTTGTACCAGAAGCACCAAATGCTTGGTTAAAAAAATTACTAAAATCTTGGACCAAAGCAAAAGATATAGAAGAAGAACAAGAAATTATTTTAGACCATAATTATGATGGTATTAAAGAGTTAGATAATTCTCTTCCACCTTGGTGGGTATATATGTTTTATGCCACGATTGTATTTGCTGTAGTTTATTTGGTGCGTTTTCATGTTTTAGGTGGTGATTCGCCAGAAATGGAATACCAACAAGCAGTTGCAGAAGCAAGAATAGAAATTAATAAATACAAATCCTCATCACCCGATGTGTTTGATGTTGCAAATTTAACATTGTTAACTGATGCATCAGACTTAAAAAGAGGTAAAGCTATTTTTAATCTAAACTGCGCATCTTGTCATTTAGCTGATGGAGGAGGATCTATTGGACCAAATCTTACAGATGAATATTGGATTTTAGGAGGTGGTATTAAAAACGTTTTTAATACGGTTTCTAAAGGGGGTAGAGATGGTAAAGGTATGATTGCTTGGAACAAAACCTTAAAAGCAGAAGATATTGCAAAAGTATCTAGTTATGTATTGTCATTACAAGGTACTACTCCTGCAAAAGCAAAAGCTCCTCAAGGAGAAATCTGGCAAGAATAGATAAAGTTATTTAGTAATAGTAAGTAGTAGTAAGTAAGTATGGAAACGCCCAAGAACGAACAATTTAGAGATAGTATTGGTACAATTAACGAAAAAGGTAAACGTTCTTGGGTTTTTCCAAAAAAACCAAGTGGCAAGTTCTATAAATACAGGAGTTATGTAAGTTATTTTTTACTAGCTATTTTATTGTCATCACCTTTTATCAAAATAAATGGCAATCAATTTTTACTGTTTAATGTTTTAGAAAGAAGATTTAATATTTTCGGATTTCCATTTTGGCCACAAGATTTTCATTTGTTAGTCATTTCTATGATAACAGGTGTAGTTTTTGTAATTTTATTTACTGTGGTTTTTGGTCGAATTTTCTGTGGATGGATCTGTCCACAAACCATTTTTATGGAAATGGTTTTTAGAAAAATAGAGTATTGGATTGATGGTGATAGAGGAAAACAAATTCGTTTAGAAAAGCAACCTTGGAATGCAGAAAAAATTAAAAAAAGATTGTTAAAATGGTTCATCTTTTTTGTGATATCTTTTTTAATTGCCAATGTGTTTTTAGCGTATTTAATAGGTGGCGATACCGTAATTAGCTACGTTACAGGTAATCCTTTAGATAACATTAGAACCCTAATATCCTTATTAATATTTACAGGTGTTTTCTATTTTATATTTGCCTGGTTCAGAGAACAAGTGTGTATTATTGCTTGTCCTTATGGTAGGTTACAAGGAGTTTTATTAGATGATAAAACGATAAACGTTGCCTATGATTATAAACGAGGTGAGCGAGAACAAGGGCGTTCTAAATTTAAGAAAAATGAAGATAGAGCAGCACTTGGTAAAGGAGATTGTATAGATTGTAATCAATGTGTGGTAGTTTGCCCAACAGGTATAGATATTAGAAATGGTACGCAATTAGAGTGCGTAAATTGTACTGCTTGTATTGATGAATGCGATCATATTATGGAAAGTGTAAACTTACCAAAAGGGCTAATTCGTTATGCAAGCGAAGAAAATATCGCCGAGAAAAAGAAGTTTCGTTTTAGTGCTAGAATGAAAGGTTATTCAGCAGTATTATTAATTTTAGTCGGAGTTTTAATAGGGATGTTATTCTTAAGGAATGATGTCGAAGCCTCTATTTTAAGGTTGCCAGGACAATTGTACGAACACAAAGAAAACAATGTAATAAGTAATGTGTATACCTATAAAGTTATCAATAAAACCACAAAAGATATTGAAGAGGTAAGTTATAAAATTCTATCTCATAAAGGTAAAATAAAATTGGTGTCAAACCATAGCTTTACAGTACCAAAACAAGGTTTAGCCGAAGGAACTTTATTTATAGAGTTAAATGCAGCTGTGTTAAAAGATGATAACATAGATATAGAAATTGGCGTTTTTAGCGGGGATAGATTATTAGAAACTACAGTAACAAATTTCTTGGGACCAAGAAGTTATCGATAGTTTTAGATATTAGAAGTTAGAAAGAATTCTAATAATTTAAAAGATAGTAATGTCATTTCATCGACAGGAGAAATGATAAAAAAACATAAAATTATGAAATTTAATTGGGGAACAGGAATCGTAGTTACTATAATAGCATTTATAGCTTTTATCATGTATTTTGTAATTACAATGAGTACAGATAATACTTATAGTCATGATTTAGTTACAGATAAATATTATCAAGCAGAATTAAATTACCAACAAGAGATCGATGCAGAAAAAAATGCAAACAGATTA
>JAUICK010000051.1 GCA_030427865.1 Bacteroidia bacterium
AACACGGAATGCTTAAGGAGCAAATGCAAATGATGAAACAACAAATGAAGAAGATTTAATTCTTCTTTAATTTGTTCATTTTATATTTTGTACCTTTATTTGCCAACAAAAATTAACAATGATTAAGAGTTTGTTTTTAAAAGCTTTTGATAGGTATGCTTCTAGGTGGGTTGTTTTAGTTATAGATATTACTTTAGTTTGCATCTCCTTTGTTTTAGCCTACACAGTTCGCTTTAATGCGAGTTTAAACTTTGAAGTAGAAAAACTATTCTATCAAATTCCATTCATTGCTTTTATTGCTCTTATCAGTTTTCTTACTGTTGGTTCTTACAAAGGAATTGTCCGTCATACAGGAACAAGAGATGCCTTTAATGTTTTTATTGGTGTAACCTTACTTTTTATTATTACTACGAGCCTTGTATTAATTAATAACCTTTTAAAAGTAGTTCCAAATTTTACGATTCCGAAATCAATACTTATTATTCATTATTTGATTTCTTCCATCGTTTTAATTATTAGCAGGTTTATATTTAAAGCCTTTTATGAAATTGTTTCTACAGAATTAAAATCAATCACAAATGTTTTGATTTATGGTGCTGGAGACTCTGGATTGATAACTTATGGAGCTTTAAACAGAGATACCAAAAACAAATATGAAGTTATTGGTTTTATTGATGATGATCCGAAGAAAATTGGTAAAAAGTTAGATCGAATAAAAATATATAGTAAAGAAGTAATCAATAAAAACTTCATACAAGACAAGAAGATTGATGAAATTATTATTTCTATTCAAAATATAAAATCTGAAAAACTTTTATATCTAACTGATAAATTACTAGAGTTAGGAATTCAAGTAAAAATTGTACCTCCTTTATCTAAATGGATTGATGGCGACTTGGATGCCAATCAAATTAAACAAGTTAAAATTGAAGATTTATTAGATAGAAAACCTATTTCTATCGACAATCCTATTGTTAAAAGAGAAGTAAACGATAAAGTTATTTTGGTTACAGGTGCTGCTGGATCAATAGGTTCAGAAATTTCACGCCAATTAAGTGTTTATAATCACAAAAATTTGATTTTAGTAGATCATGCTGAATCTCCTTTATACGATCTTCAACAAGAACTTATTCAAAAAGACTGTAAAAATTTCACTTGTATTGTAGCGGATGTTAGAGATGAAGTAAGGATGAATGATATTTTTGAAGAATTCAAACCTCAGAAAGTATTCCATGCTGCAGCCTACAAACATGTTCCTTTAATGGAAATGAGTCCGTATGAAGCTGTAAAAATAAACATTGGAGGAACGAAAAACATTGCTGACTTATCAATAAAACATAATATTGACCGCTTTGTAATGGTTTCAACCGATAAAGCTGTGAATCCGACCAATGTAATGGGAGCTACAAAACGCGTCGCCGAAATGTACATCAGCTGCTTAAGTAATTCCAACAACCATACAACAAAATTTACAACCACTCGTTTTGGTAATGTTTTAGGCTCAAATGGATCGGTAATACCTCTTTTTAAACGTCAAATTGAAAATGGAGGACCTTTAACGGTTACTCATAAAGACATTACTAGATATTTTATGACAATTCCTGAAGCTTGTCGATTGGTTTTAGAAGCTGGAACTATGGGGAATGGTGGAGAGATTTACATTTTCGACATGGGTAAACCTGTAAAAATATATGATATCGCTAAAAGGATGATTCATTTATCAGGCTTACAATTCCCTGATGATATTGATATAAAAATAACTGGTCTTCGTCCTGGTGAAAAACTGTATGAAGAGCTCTTGGCTGATGGTGAAAACACCACCCCTACCTATCATGAAAAAATTATGATTGCTAAAAACCAAGAAATAGACCATGCTACTATTGCTGAGAAAATCACTGACTTGTGCCAATCAAATAAGTCACATAACAATCATAATACGGTACAGTTGATTAAGGAAATAGTTCCTGAATATATATCTAACAATTCTATATACGAAAAATTAGACATCGATACCAAAAATTAAATTAGTACTTTCGCAAAAATTTTAATCAATGCAAAGAATTAAAAAAATTGTTTTAGCTTTTATTGTATTAACTATAACTTCTTGTGCTTCAAGAAAAGAGATAGTTTATTTTCAAAAAGATCAAGTTGATCAATCGAAAACAAGCACAACTTATAAAACTGTTTTCAAAGCTGACGATTTGCTTCAAATCACTGTTTCTGCTTTAGACTTAGAAGCTGTAAAACCTTTTAATTTACCTGCTGTTACTTTTGCTACTACAACAGACAGAGCAGTTGGAACACCACAACAACAAACCTACCTTATTGATAATGAAGGATTCATAGACTTCCCTGTACTTGGAAGATTGAAATTAGCTGGATTATCTAGAACAGAAGCTATCGAATTGTTAAAAAACAAATTATCGCCTGATTACGTTAAAAACCCTACCATAAATATTAAAATCACTAACTTTTCAATTACCGTAT